>NZ_CP020738.1:1200000-2400000 GCF_002097715.1 Burkholderia ubonensis subsp. mesacidophila | reverse complement strand
TGTCGTGCTGCGACACGGCGCGCACGACGGGCGCCGGTTCGTGGCGCTCGGCGTGCGTCATCGCCGCGCCGAACAGCACGAGCCGATAGCCGACCGCGTAGATCGGGATGATCCGCAGGTTCTTGTCATGGTCGAGGCGCAGCTTCGCGCGGATGCGCGAGATGTGCGTGTCGAGCGTGCGCGACGACACGCCGAGCTCGCGGCCCCAGACCGCTTCCTGGATCGCCTGGCGCGGCACGATCTTGTTCATGTTGTCGAGCAGGAATTCGACCACGTCGAATTCGCGCGGCGTGACGTCGACCAGTTTGTCGTCGATCTCGATCGTGCGGCGCACGAAGTTGATCTTGATGTTGTCGATGTACAGGTATTTGCAATCCATGTCGGCCCTCGTATGTCCGTTAAAGGAGTGTTTGCCGATGGATTACTGCAAATTCCGGGCCATGCAGATCGACGCGCGCGGCGCGACGTTGCGCCGGGTGGCGGTAAGCCGCGTCGCTGTTGAATCTAAAAGAATTTTTAACGCGGCGCGGATGGGCGCGGGCGATGCGCCGCTGAAGGATTGTTACGTAGCATCGGCGGGGGACGTTACGGGCGTTACGTCGGACGTAACGCCGGGGGACGGTGACGGGCCGTCGACAGCGGCTGCGCCGAAGCCGAGCGGTGGAGCCAGCCGGTGCGCATGCCGGAACAGCGCGCCGGTCCGCCCCGCGCGAGACGCTTAGGGGAACCGGCGCGCCGCACCGTCACGCCTTCGCCGCATCCCCCGCATCGAACGGCAGCGTGTAATGCCGCTTGCCCGTCGCCGCGAAGATCGCGTTCGCGACGGCCGGCCCGACCGGCGCGACGCCGGGCTCGCCGACGCCGGTCGGCGCCTCGGCCGACGGCACGATGTAGACCTCGACCTTCGGCATCTCGGCGATGCGCAGCACCTGGTAGCCGTCGAAGTTGCGCTGCTCGACCCGGCCGTCCTTCAGCGTGATCGCGCTGTGCATCACCGCGCCGAGCCCGAAGCCGATGCCGCCTTCCATCTGCGCGGCGACGATGTCGGGGTTGATCGCGATCCCGCAGTCGACCGCGCAGACGATGCGCTCCACCTTCACCTTGCCGTCCGCGCCGACCGACACCTCGGCGACCTGCGCGACGTAGCTCTTGAACGCCTCGGCCACCGCGATCCCGCGCCCGCGACCCTTCGGCAGCGGCTTCGCCGGATCCCAGCCGGCCTTCTCGGCCGCCAGCTCGAGCACCGCGCGCATGCGCGGCTCCTTCGCGAGCAGGTCGCGGCGGAACGCGTACGGGTCCTTGCCCGCGGCGTGCGCGGCTTCGTCGATGAACGCCTCGACCGCATACGCCGTGTGCGAGCTGCCGACGACGCGCCACCACAGCACCGGCACGCCGGCCTTCGTGGTGGTCAGCTCGACCGACACGTTCGGCACGGCGTACGGCAGGTTCGCCGCGCCCTCGACCGACGTCGCGTCGATCCCGTTCTTGACCATGAACGGCTCGAACGGCGTGCCGGTGAGGATCGACTGGCCGACGATCCGGTGCCGCCAGCCGACCAGCTTGCCGTCCGCGGTCAGCCCCGCGTCGAGCTTGTGGACGTACATCGGTCGGTAGAGGCCGCCCTGGATGTCGTCCTCGCGCGTCCACTGCAGCTTGACCGGCTTGCCGTTCGCGCCGAGCGCCTTCGCGATCGACACGGCCTCGACCACGTAGTCCGACCACGCGTTCGCGCGCCGGCCGAAGCTGCCGCCCGCGTACATCGTGTGGATCTTCACCTGCTCGGGCTTCAGGCCCGCGACCTGCGCGGCATTGGCCTGGTCGACGGTCTGGAACTGGTCGCCGGCCCAGATCTCGCAGCCGTCGGGCGTCAGCTTGACCACCGCGTCGAGCGGCTCCATCGGCGCGTGCGCGAGGTACGGGAATTCGTACGACGCGCTGAGCTTGCGCGCCGCGCCGGCGATCGCGGCATTGGCGTCGCCGTCCTTGCGGGCCGGCGCGCCGGGCTGGTTCGCAAGCTGCCGGTATTCGTGCAGGATCGCGTCCGAGCTGCGCTTCTCGGCGTGCGTCTCGTCCCATTCGACCTTCAGCGCGTCGCGGCCCTGTTTCGCGGGCCAGAAGCCCGTTGCGACCACTGCGACGCCGCGCGGCACCTGCACGACCGACACGACGCCCGGCACCGCCGTCGCGCCCGACGCGTCGAACGACTTGACGGTGGCGCCGAAGCGCGGCGGCCGCTGCAGCAGCGCGACCAGCATCCCCGGAAACGCGACGTCGAGCGTGAACTGCGCGGTGCCGTTCGACTTCGGCGCGGCGTCGACGCGCGGAATCCGGTGGCCGATCAGGCGAAACTCGGCGGGCTGCTTCAGCGTCACGTTCGCCGGGACCGGCAGCTTCGCGGCTTGCGCGACGAGCGCGCCGTAGCTGGCCTGCTTGCCGGTCTTCGCATGCGTGACGAAGCCGTCCTTCGTCGTCAGCTCGCCGGCCGGCACTCCCCAGCGTGCCGCGGCGGCCGACACGAGCATCGCGCGGGCCTTCCCGCCGGCTTCGCGCAACTGCTGCCACGAGTTCGCCATCGCCGAGCTGCCGCCCGTGCCCTGCATCGTGCCGAACGCAAGGTTCGCGTAGCGTTTCGCGTCGGCAGGCGCGCTCTCGACGCGCACGCTCGACCAGTCGGCGTCCAGCTCTTCGGCGACGATCGTCGCGATGCCGGTGTATGCGCCCTGGCCCATCTCGACGTGCTTGGCGACGACGGTGACGATGCCGTCGGGCGTGATGCGCAGGAACGCGTTCGGCGCAAATTCGGCGGCAGGCGCCGTCGCGGCGAGCGCGCGGCGGCCCAGGCCGAACCATTCGAAGCCGATCGTCAGGCTGACAGCGGTGGCGCCGGCGGCCTTCAGGAAGGTGCGGCGGGCTGCGTTCGGGGAATCGATTCCGGTCGTCATGATCATGCCCCCAGGGTTGCCGCGGCGTCGTGGATCGCGGCGCGGATGCGGGCATAGGTCGCGCAGCGGCAGATGTTGCCGTTCATCGCGGCGTCGATGTCGGCATCGGTCGGCTTCGGGTTCTGTTCGAGGAGGGCGGTTGCGGACATGATCTGCCCGGACTGACAATAGCCGCATTGCGGCACCTGCAGCTTGACCCACGCGGCCTGCACGGCCTGGGCGGGCTTGCTCTGAAGTCCTTCGATCGTCGTGACGTGCTTGCCCGCGATGCCGGCGAGCGGCAGCACGCACGAGCGCACGGCCTGGCCTTCGAGATGGATCGTGCACGCGCCGCACTGCGCCATTCCGCAGCCGAACTTGGTGCCCGTGAGGCCGGCGTGTTCGCGGATCGCCCAGAGGACGGGCGTCGTCGGATCGACATCGAGCGTGACGTTCTTGCCGTTGAGGACAAACGATGTGGACATGGGGTGTGTCTCCGTGGGGAAAACCCGGTGCGAAGCCCGGATAGGCGGCAGTGTGCGCGACGGTGCGGTTTTTTCGTCTACCTAATTCTGCAAATTTCTTGAACGATCCTGCAAATCCCCGTCGCGACCGCGTGGGCTTCGCTAAGCTCCCGCGACACGGGGAAATGGATGAACCGAGGGAATCCTGATGGACATGACCGATATGGCTGCGTCGCGTGAATCCGGGCGGCGCGAACTGGCGGCGCTGATCAGCCGCTTTGCGCCGGTCGACGGCTCGCATGCGACGGCGATCTCGGCGCTGGCGTTTCACAAGCATACCCATCCGGTCGATCTCGGCTGCGGCGTGTCGCGCGCCGCGTTCGTGCTTGCCGCGCAGGGCGCGAAGCGCGTGGTGGTCGCCGACCAGGCCTATGAATACGACGCGCAGCATTGCCTGATTACGTCGATCGACTTGCCGATCCTCTCGCGGGTGACGAAGGCGTCGCCGGACGCGCCGTATCTGTGCCTGTCGTTCGCGCTCGATCCGCAGCGGGTCGTCGAGCTGGCGGCGGAGATGCGGCTGCCCGACGCGCAGCCCGGGCCGGAAGGCGAGGGGATCGCGCTGGCCGAGCTGACGCCGCCGTTGCTCGATGTCGCGTTGCGGCTGGTGCGGCTGCTCGATGCGCCGGCCGACATTCCGGTGATGGCGCCGCTGATCGAGAAGGAGCTGATCTACCGGCTGATGACGAGCGAGCAGGGCACGCGGCTGCGACACATGGCGGTGGCGGGGAGCCAGACGCACCGGATCGCGCGCGCGATCGAGTGGATCCGCGATCACTTCGCGGAGCCGATGCGGGTGGAGGCGCTGGCGCAGGTCGTCAACATGAGCGTGTCGTCGCTGCATCATCACTTCAAGAACGTGACGACGCTGAGTCCGCTGCAGTATCAGAAGCAGCTGCGGCTGCACGAGGCGCGCAGGCTGCTGTTGCGGCAGGGCGGGGACGTCGGGTCGGTGGCCGCGAGCGTCGGGTATGAGAGCGCGTCGCAGTTCAGCCGCGAATACAGCCGGCTGTTCGGCGCGCCGCCGTTGCGGGATGTCGTGCAGTTGCGGCGCAAGGAGTGGTTGGGATGAACCCCGCGGCAGGCTGATGAGGTCGCTATCGGGGGCAGCTTGAGCGCGATAATTGCGCTCACAAAAAAGCGCTCGGGAACCTGGCGTCCTTCTCGTCGATGGCCGCCGCTACGGGCTATCGGAAAACAAGCGCAGATATGCCTGACAAAATCACTGCAACCGATGTTGCAGAAGAAATGACCCGGGTCCGGATCGACGGTACGGGTGAGTTCAATTCCAGCATGGACCCGAAGAGGCCGAGTCTGTCACGCCTGGATCGCCAACCACACCGTGTCGTATCGGCTCTGGATCATTCACAGACTTGATGTGCACGCGAAACCCAAATGACTTGTCGTAAGATTGCGTGGCTTCGAATTGCACGAGGGTTCGATGAGTGAGACCACGGGAAAAAAATTCAATCACGAAGTGACCAGAGGGTTGCTTGCAGGCTGGGCCACAGCAAATGAACGCCGCGATCCCGGCATATGGTACTGGGACTTGGCAGGCGCAGGCGTCGCTCCCGAATTCGAAGAGGGCAGGCGCGCGAAATTTGCGGGTGTTGACTCGCTTTATGTGGGAGACGTTGGCGGCCGGCCGCTCGACGTGACGATTGAAAATCGACTCGCCAGATATGAAAGCGATCTGGTGCGCCTGGCTCGCGCACTATGGGACAAAACCCTGCTTGCTGGGGATGCTGGCCAAGGCGTGATGAAAAGGGCCCTTCTCGGGATTTTCGGTTATGTGAATCGCGGTGCTTGGTCGGTATTGGGTACGAGCAGTTTTCTTTCCCTGTCCGATCAGGCACGGCTTGAGTACCTCAACGAACAATTCACCGCGGCGGCGCGGTCATTCGCCGGCTGGGACTTCCTTTTCTTCAAGGATTCGAAAACGCGGCTGCTGATTTGCGATTCGCCGTTGTTCGACCTGCGAGCCGCGGCAGATCGAATGGATGGCATGGATAGCAGATGTTGTCTGATGCCATTAGGCCCGCGCGGTGCGGTCGTTGCCTGGAAATCGGAACGCAAACTCCCCGAGATCCCGGTATTGCACTGGTTCGACCGTTTCGATCCAGACGTTCTGGGCATCGAAACCCGTCTCGTTGAGGGGCCGCTGCCGGATAAGCTGGCTGAGATGTGCAACACATTTGCATTGCACCGCGCGCGACGCTGGATCGCGGCGAGCAGCGAGAATGAGTTGCTCGCCCATTCGAAATTCTTGCAGCCGACCGAAGTCGAACAGCGGGTCAACACCGATACCCTGGTTGTCTACACGCCGGCCAGCCACATTGCGCGATCGAAACTTTCATGAGTATTTCGTTCTGTATAAATCGCGTCGTTTTTCGTTCGTGCATTTTCCAATAACACACAAACCAGCTACTCGGGGATAAACGTGGCAAAAGACTGGAACTACACAGTGCTGCTATCGAGAATTGATGAATCGATCAAGCAGGAATTCTATCTGGAGGCAAGCTGGCTCGTCTATGCGATTCTCGAGGACCGGTTGGTTTCCGCTCTCGACGAGACGGGCGGTGCGGTGACCGCGAATGGAAAGCCAATCCGGATGCTGGGGCCAAAGCTAGTCGCGCTCGAGGCGCGCAGGCAGGAAACGCTCAATCTGCGGAAAGCATTTTTCGGTGACATGCTCAGCAAGCTGGACGCGTGGAAAGAGCAACGCAACGAACTGATGCACGCGATGGCCGACGAATCCAAGGAAATCCCGGAAATCGATGCGTTTGCCGCCAGGGTCGCAATCAGCGGCCGTGAACTGGCTCGCGATTTCTGCTCCGCATGTCGGCGCCTTAAAAAATTCAACAGTGCCTGATTTGATCTGTCGCTGCGCCAGACGATTGTTACCGATTCGAGGCGAGTGAATTGGGCGGGGGCGAATTGGCCGGATTGATGATCATTTAAAAAAAGAGAAATATATGCATCTGGAGCGGAAAGCAAGGCAGCATTATGTTGCGAGATTCTACCTGAAGCGCTGGCAGGCGGAGGGTAGGAAGAAAAGAATGTGGGTCAAGAGCAAGGAGGAAAATAAAACATACTCGATTACAAATTTGAGCTCGGTATGTCAAAAGAGAGATTTTTATAAGATTGATGTTGATGAGGTGGTGTACGGCATGCTCGATTATAAGTATGGGCATTTGCTGGATGAGCCGGTAGTCGGCGAAATGATGGCGTGCTTCGATGCCTTGCGAAGGGTCGATTCCTACATGTCGAGAAAGCTGCCGAAGCATGAAAAGCTCGGCGTTCTCGGAAACAATTTCATTGAGGATCGCTATTGTGAAATCGAGAACAAGATCGCGTTGGCGCTGACGAACATCGTCGATGCAAAAGAAAAGATCGTCGAGGTCCTGCAGCAAGATTTGGTCGGGTACTACTCTGACTTGCTCGGGTTGTTCTGCACGCAGCATTTCAGGACTTTGAGGGCGCGCGCGAACATGCTTTCGAATATCAAGGGGATGGTCCTTGAGCGAGACGGGGAGACGGTGCCGCTGACCGATGAGCAAATGGAGACGACTGTCAAGGCGATCATGTTCGTCGAGTCTTTACGTCTCGTGGAAAATCTGCGCCGGCAGGATGTCACTATTTCGCTGAATTTCAATGCGTCGGGGGTGGACCTGCTGACATCGAGTGCGCCAACCATCCTTCTTCCAGGCGGGACGAATGCGTCCGGGTTCAACGACGGTCTTTACGGTTTCATGGCGTTGAGCCCGGGTCTCTCGATGAGCATTTCGAAGGGCGCCGGGAAAAAAAGAGCAATCGAGATTGGACGGTCGGATATTGCGGCGGTGAATTTTGTCAATCGCCTTATCTATGACCGGTCGGATCGCGATGTTTACTCCACCAGCCTCCGGCAACTGAGCGATCTGGAGGCCGACTGATCAGACCTGGCAATCCGACCGCCCGCTGAGTCGGCGCATCCCGCTGTCATCAAATATTTGCTCAAGACGACCCGCCGCATGCCGATAAGTCAGGTGTCGATTCCGTTTCATCACGAGTCGAGTCAACGACGACAGACTGGCCGGACAAACCGGCCACTCCACGACTCCACCGGATCGACCCGACACGCACGACATAAAAAAACGCATCCGGGGGTAACGTGGCAGAGTGCAGCAATTGCGGCAAGACATTCTTCATCGGCGGCCAGACGATCGACCGCCACCGCTATTGCGGCGCGCAATGCGCGCAAGCGCACTCGGTGCTCGTCATCGCCGAGCGCCTGCCCGCCGTCACGGTGCATCAATACGTCGACGACTGCCGGCACGGCCCGTGCCCGATCTGCAAGCGCGAGGACGGCCCCATCGACGTCCACGCGGTCCATCGGGTCGTGTCGCTGGTGTTCGTCACGCAATGGGCGACGCGCCGGCACGTCTGCTGCCGGCGCTGCGGCCGCAAGAAGCAGGCGATGGCGATTCTCACGTCCGCATTGTGGGGATGGTGGGGGCTGCCGTGGGGCGTCGTGTTGACGCCGATTCAGATCGTGCGCAACGTCCTCGGTTTCGCGCGACGCGAGCCCGCCACAGCGACGCAGCAATTCGAGCTGACCGTGCGGCGCAGGCTGGCCGCGCATCATCTGCGGCGCGCGCAGCATGCCGCCGAGCCGAGTCCGAGTCCGGAGATGGTATGACGGCATCCCGCCGTGCCCGCACGACGAGATGCCGATCGATCGAAGTCCTCCCGATTGCCGTTACTTCACGAGCGCCCTCAGGCTATCGACGATTTCCGGGTTGGCGAGCGTCGATACGTCGCCAGGGTCCTGATGGTTCGACAGCGCCGCGAGCACGCGCCGCATGATCTTCCCCGACCGGGTCTTCGGCATGTCCGGGACGATCAGCACGCGATGCGGCTTCGCGATCGATCCGATCCGCTCGACCACCGATTCCGACACCTGCTTTGCCACTTCCTTCGACGCTTCCACGCCGGGCTTCAACGACACGTACAGTTCCGGCACCTTGCCCTTGATCTCGTCGGTGACCGGCACGACCGCCGCTTCGACTACGTCAGGCACCAGCAGCGCCGCCGACTCGATCTCCTTGGTGCCGAGCCGGTGGCCCGCGACGTTGATCACGTCGTCGATGCGGCCGAGGATCCGGAAATAGCCGTCCGCGGCATCGACGGCGCCGTCGCCCGCCATGTACGGCCAGTCGCGCCAGTCCTTGCTCTTCGGGTTACGGCAGTAGCGGCTGTAGTACGTCGACACGAAGCGCTCCGGGGCTTTCCAGATGGTCTGGAACGCGCCGGGCCACGGGTTGCGGATGCAGATGTTGCCGGCCTTGCCGGACCCCTGCGGCAGCTCGTTGCCGTCATCGTCGTAGATCACCGGATGAATGCCGGGAATCCCCGGGCCGGCGCTGCCCGGTTTCATCTTGTGCAGCGCCGGCACGGTGCTGCACAGGAAGCCGCCGGTTTCCGTCTGCCACCACGTATCGACGATCACGGCCTCGCCCTTGCCGACCGTCCGGTGATACCACTTCCACACTTCCGGCTCGATCGGCTCGCCGACGGTCGTCATGTGCTTGAAGCGATAGTGGTACTTCGCGGGCTCGTCCGGCCCGGCGCGCCGCAGTGCGCGGATCGCCGTCGGCGACGTGTGGAAGATGTTGACCCCGAGCTGCTCGGCAATGCGCCACGGCCGGCCGGGGTCGGGGTAGACCGGCACGCCTTCGTAGATGACCGTCGAGGTCGCGAGCGCGAGCGGGCCGTAGACGATGTACGAATGCCCGGTGATCCAGCCGATGTCGGCCATGCACCAGTACACGTCCTCGGGATGGATGTCCTGGATGTATTTCGAGGTCCACGCCACGTACGACAGGAAGCCGCCGGTGGAGTGCTGGCAGCCCTTCGGGCGTCCGGTGGTGCCGCTCGAGTACATGAGGAACAGCGGCGCTTCCGCCGGCATCTCGACGGGGTCGACCGTCTTGCCGCGGAACGGCTTGAGGGCGTCGTTGACGATCACGTCGCGGCCTTCGACGAGCGGCGTCGGGCTCGAGTACCGGTCCGGATAGCGCTGCCAGACCAGCACCTTCTCGGCCTTGTGGCCTTTCGCGGCCGCCTCGGCGAACGCGATGTCCGCCTTTTCCTTGTGATCGAGCAGCTTGCCGCCGCGGTAGTAGGCATCCATCGTGATCAGCAGGCGGCTTTCCGAATCCAGGATGCGGTCGGCGCACGCCGCGCCGCTGAAGCCGCTGAACACCTGCGAATGAATCACCCCGAGCCGCGCGCAGGCGAGCATCGTGATCGGCAATTCGGCCACCATCGGCATGTGCAGCGTGACGCGATCGCCGGCCTTCAGGCCGAACACGTCACGCAACAGCGCGGCGAATTCGTTGACGCGGACGTAGAGCTCCTGGTACGTCACGTGCTGGACCGCCTCGGCTTCGAGTTCGGGCACGAAATGGATCGCGGTCTTGTTGCGGTACTTCGGCAGATGGCGATCCACGCAGTTGTAGCACGCGTTGAGCTTGCCGCCGACGAACCAGCGCCAGAACGGCGGATGGCTCGCGTCGAAGGTCGTCTCCCAATACTTGTACCAGTCGAGCAGGTCCGCGAACTCCTTGAAGCATTCGGGAAACTTGTCGAGGGAGAAGCGCTCGAACACGCCCGGGTCGGTCAGGTTGGCCTGGCCGATGAACGAGGCGGGCGGCAGGAAGTAATCCTCCTCGGGCCAGTGGACGGCGATTTGCGCCTCGGAAACGTCGGCCGCGTGCGATTCGGCGGCAGCGCGGTGCGACGACTTGTCTCGTGACATGACAGATCCTCCTTTCTCCCAGGTGCCTGGAGCACGAAGCGGACGTGCTGCCGGCGGCGGCGCGTCATGGGTCCGTCTTTCACGGGTCGAGGCACCAGGTGCGATGGGGTGCGTGAGCTACATGACGAAATCCGGTTCAGGACCGATGCGATGGCCGGCGGCGCCGGCCGGCGCGTCCGATGCGCGCCCGCCGGTCCGCCGGTGGGTCACGCCGCTCGCGGATGGCCTTGCGACCAGTCGTGCGTCGGGAGCACGGTATGGCCGAAGGCTTCGTTGATGATCATGGCCGCCGATGCGTAGAACGCCAGCAGCGCGGTCACGAGGCCCGTGTAGCCGCCGATCTGCGTGGCCAGGCTCGACCCGGTCCAGGCGCCGATCGCCAGCATCAGGAACGTGATCCACAACGACAGGAATACGAGTTGCACGGACGTGCTCGTGTGCAGCGAGCCGATCCACATGTAGAACGTGAAGACGCCCCACGCCATCAGGTACCAGCCGACGAACGACTCCGGCACCTTCGTGCCCAGGAACGCGACGAACAGCGCGAAGGACCACCAGAAGGCGCCATAACTGAGGAACGCCACGGTGCCCAGCGTGTTGCCGCGCGGAAACTCCATCACGCCCGCGATCATTTGCGCGGTGCCGCCGAAAGCGAACGCGACCGCCAGCACGAGGCCCAGCGCGTCCGCGCTGTACCAGCCGGCGTTCACCATGCTGAGCAGCCAGGTCGTGAGTGCGAACCCGGCCAGTCCGAGCGGCGCCGGGTTGGAAAGCTTACTGTTCATAACCGCCTCCGTGGTGGTTTGCCCTCGAAACGAATCCGGAGACGATACGAATGCCTCGGTCGCCGCCGAACGCGACCGTGCGGTGCTCGCTATCGATGGCTGCTGGCTCGGAATATGCGTTTGACCCCTTTCGTGACGCAGCCTCATGCCGCCCTGCGCGGTCCAACTTAAGTGTAGGCCGCATCGCGCAAAGCGGAGCCGGATGGCATCGAATTCGCTAGCGGGCGACGGCGCTGCCGCCGCCTTCCCGTACGTCGGCACGGTTCCACCACCCGCCGCCCAGCGCCTGGAACAGCGCGACGACATCCGAGTAGCGCGCGACCCGCGCCTGGATCTCGCCGAGGCGGGCCTGCTGGTAGGTCCGTTGCGCGTCGAGCAGCGCGAGATGGCTGATCACGCCGATGCGGAACTGGCGTTGCGACGCGGCGAGGCTGTCCGCGGCGGCGCGTTCGGCGGCCACCTGGGCGTTGACCGCGTCAGCGTCCGATTGCAGCGCGCGCAGCGCATCCGCGACGTTCTGGAAGGCGGTGACGACCGTGACGCGGTACTGCGCCGCCGCTGCGTCGTAAGCGGCGATCGCCGCGCGCCGGCGATGCAGCAGCGTGCCGCCCTCGAAGAGCGGTTGCAGCAGCCCGGCGCCGATGTTCCAGACCGCCGTTCCCGGTCCGAACAGCGTCTGCGCGGTCTCGCTGCCGTAGGCGGCGCTGAGCGTCAGTTGCGGCAGCAGGTTGGCGGTGGCGACG
Source organism: Burkholderia ubonensis subsp. mesacidophila (assembly GCF_002097715.1). NCBI lineage: Bacteria > Pseudomonadati > Pseudomonadota > Betaproteobacteria > Burkholderiales > Burkholderiaceae > Burkholderia > Burkholderia ubonensis. Next base: position 2,388,225 of record NZ_CP020738.1, on the reverse strand, counting down.
CCGATCTCGGCGCTCGCGGCATGCAGCAGCGCTTCCGACGCACGCACGTCGGGGCGCTGTTCGACGAGTTGCGACGGCAGGCTGACGGGCAGCGTAGCGGGCAACTGCAACGCGTCGAGCTCGAATGTTTCCGTCGGCGCGTCGTTCGGGAAGCGGCCGAGATAGGCGGCGAGCTGGTTGCGCGTTTGCGCGAGCTGCTTCTGCAGCGGCGGCAGCGTGGCGCGCGCCTGCGCCAGCGCGGCGTCCTGCGCCAGCACCGCGGTATTGGCCGCGGCGCCGATCGCGAATTCGCGCTGCAGCCCGGCGAGCTGCTGCGTCTCGATGCCGACGATCTCCTGCGTCGCGGCGATCTGCGCGCGCAGCGACGCGTCCTGCAGCGCGGCCAGCACGACGTTCGAGATCAGCGTCAGGTAGCTGGCCTCGAGTTCGAACCGCTGGAATTCGGCCTGCGCCGCCAGCGCTTCGACCTGTCTGCGCGTGCCGCCCCAGACGTCGAGCAGATAGGTCACGTTCACCGACGCGCTCTTGAGCGTGAAGGGCGGGATCGCGTTGCCGTTGCCGACCGTAGCGGACGCCGTCTTTTCGCGCGTGACCGACGCGCCGGCGCTGAGCGTCGGAAAGAGGGCGCCTTCGGCCGCGAGACGCGTTTCGTTCGCCTCGCGCAGCGCTGCCTGTGCGGCTTGCAGGCTCGGGTTGGCCGCCAGCGCGCGCTCGATGATCGCGTTGAGCGCGGGTGAGCGGAACAGCGTCCACCAGTCGCCGGGCAGGTCGAGCCCCGGCACGAATTGCTGCGCTTCGCCGCCGTGGATATCGGACGCGACCGTCTGCGCCGGCAGCGGCTCGCGCGCATAGCCGCCGGCTCGAGGCGGCGCCGGCCGAACGAAGTCGGGCCCGACCGCGCAGCCGGCAAGCAGCGCGGTCGCAAGGGCGACGCCGGCGAGGCCGGAGCCGGCGCCGACGCAACGCGGGCGGGCGCGACGGGCGGTCATGGCGCGCGGCTCCCGGCCGGCGTCGGCCGCACCAGCGTGCCCGGGCCGAGCTTCAGCAGGTTGCCGACGACGACCGTTTCGCCGTCGGCCACGCCCTGGCGGACCGCGACGAGCGGCGGGTAGTCGGCGCCGAGCGCGACATAACGCTGTTCGACACGGTTGCCGGGGCCGACGACGTACACGTACTGGCCGAGCTGGTTCGAGCCGACGGCGACCTGCGGCACCAGCAGGGTGGCGGGCTGGTCGGCGACATGCAGGCGCACGTGGATGAACTGCCCCGGCAGCAGCGTATGGCGGGGGTTGTCGATCGTCGCGCGCGCGGTGATCGTGCCGGTGCCGCGCACGATGCTGTTGTCGAGCAGGGTCAGCCTGCCGTGGTATTGCGGCGCGCGCGCCTGGCCGACGGCGACCTCCGCCGGAATCGCGCCCTGCGCCTGGCGCGCCTGGATCGTGGGCAGGTCGGTGTCCGGCGGATTGAAGGTCGCGTAGATCGGGTCGAGCTGCACGAGGGTGTTCAGCTGCGTGCCCGCCGTGCTGATCAGCGCGCCTTCGTGGACGAGGCTCAGGCCGAGACGGCCGGCGAACGGCGCGCGGATTTCGGTGAATTGCAAATTGATCCGCGCCGTTTCGATCTGCGCGCGGTCCGCCGCGACGGCCGCGCGGTCCTGCTGCTCGGTGCTCGCGGATTGCTGCAGCGTGTCGGTCGAGACGTCGCCGCTCTCGTTCAGGACCGCATTGCGGCGATGGCTCGCGCTCGCGTAGTCGAGCGCGGCCGCGTCCTTTGCCGCCTGCGCGGTCGCCGCGTCGAGCGTCGCCTGATAGGTGCGCGGGTCGATCCGGTACAGCAGCGCGCGGGCAGCCACGTCGGCGCCGTCCGGCGCGGCCTGCTTCAACAGATAGCCGGTGACTTGCGCCTGGAGCGTGACGGTGCGAATCGCATCGGTGGTGCCGACATACTCGAGATAGACGGGCACCGTGCGCGTGACGACCTGCGTCACGGGCACGTCGATCGCGACGGCGGGGCGGGCCGGCGGCGGGTCGACGGCGGCGCGCTGCGCGCCGCGCGGAACGAGCAGCGCCGCGCCCAGCGCGACGGCAATCGCGGCGGCGGCAAGCAGCGCGAATCGGTGGGCTTTCATCATCGCCTCGCGCGCCGGTCATGCCGCGGGCGGCGGGCCGTGCTGCCCGTGGGCGCGTGCGAGCTTCTCGCGTATCGATTCGCGCAGCCGCTCGATCACCGAGTAGAAGATCGGCACGAAGCCGAGCGACAGCAGCGTCGCCGCGAGCATGCCGCCGACCACCGTGGTGCCGATCGACTGCCGGCTCGCGGCGCCGGCGCCCGTGGCGACCATCAGCGGGAGCGCGCCGAAGATGAACGCGAACGCCGTCATCAGGATCGGACGCAGCCGCAGGCGCGCCGCCTCGGTCACCGCGTCGACGATGTCGAGGCCGGCCTCGCGGCGCCGTTTCGCGAACTCGACGATCAGGATCGCGTTCTTCGCGGCGAGCCCGATCAGCAGCACGAAGCCGATCTGCGCGTAGATGTCGACCTGCATGCGGCGCAGCCACAGCAGCCCCAGCGCGCCGAACAGCGCGAGCGGCACCGTGAGGATGATCGTGAACGGCAGCGACCAGCTCTCGTACTGCGCCGCCAGGAACAGGAACACGAACACGATCGCGAGCGCGAACACGATGCCGGCGACCGAGCCGGCCTGCAGCTCCTGATAGGTGATGCCGGTCCAGTCGTAGCCGAAATCCGCGGGCAGCACGCGGGCGGCGCGCTGCATCGCGGCGATCGCCTGGCCCGAGCTGTAGCCGGGCGCCGCGCTGCCGGTGACCTCGGCAGCGCCGTACACGTCGTAGCGCGGCACCGTCTCCGGTCCGACCATCGGCCGGAGCTGCCCGAGGGTCGCGAGCGGCACCATGCCGCCCGCGGCATTGCGCACGTAGAGTCGCGACAGGTCGTCCTTGCTGCCGCGCGCGCGGCTGTCCGCCTGCACGACGACCTGGAAATTGCGGCCGAACAGCGTGACGTTGTTGACGAACAGCGAGCCGAGATAGATCTGCATCGTGCGGAACACGTCGTCGACGTTCAGGCCCAGCAGCTTCGCCTTGTCGCGATCGAGCCGGAAATCGAATTGCGGCGTCGACGTGTTGAAGCTGGTCAGCAGCGTGCGCGCGTCGAGCTCGGGCTGCCGGCGCGCTTCCGCGAGAAACGCATGCGTCGCCTCGTCGAGCGCGACGCTGCCGCGGCCCGTCAGGTCCTCGATCTCGAAATCGAAGCCGCCGAAGGTGCCGAGCCCGGAAATCGCCGGCGGGTTCAGCGCGAGCGACAGGGCTTCGGGAATCCGCGCGAGCCTGGGCTGCACCTGCGCAATCAGGCGGGCGACGCTTTGCCGCTCGCCGCGCTCGTCCCACGGCTTCAGGATCACGAACTGGGCGGCGCTGTTCGACGCGGTCGCGCGCGTCACGAAATTGAGGCCGCTGATCGACAGCACGTTGGCGACGCCCGGCGTCGCGCGCAGCAGCGCGCGGGTCTTCTCGATCACGGCTTCGGTGCGTTGCAGCGACGCGCCGTTCGGCAGCTGCGTGATCACGTAGAAATAGCCCGGGTCCTCGACCGGCAGGAACGCATGCGGAATCGTCGCATTCAGCAGCCAGGTGACGGCGAGCCCGCCCGCGAACAGCGCGAGCGCGAGCCAGCGCGCGCCGATCAGCCGGCGCACCGAGCCGGCGTAGTGCTGCCGCGTCCAGTCGAAGCCGCGGTTGAACACGCGGAACAGCACGAACCGCCGCGTTTCCCCCTGGCGCAGCAGCACCGCGCACAGGGCCGGGCTGAGCGTCAGCGAATTGAACGCCGACAGCATCACGGAGATCGCGATCGTCAGCGCGAACTGGTTGTACAGGCGGCCCGTGATGCCCGGCAGGAACGCGATCGGCACGAACACCGCGCCGAGCACCGCCGAGGTCGCGACGATCGGCCCCGTCACTTCGCGCATCGCCTGCTTGGCGGCCGCCATCGGCGCCAGCCCGCCCTGGAGCTGGCGCTCGACGTTCTCGACCACGACGATCGCGTCGTCGACGACGAGACCGATCGCGAGCACCATGCCGAGCAGGCTGACGGTGTTCAGCGAGAAGCGCAGCACCAGCATGATCGCGAGGGTGCCGACGAGCGCCACCGGAATCGCGATCATCGGAATCACCGTCGTGCGCCAGCTCTGCAGGAACAGGTACACGACGCCGAGCACGAGCAGCAGCGCGAAGCCGAGCGTCTTCGCCACTTCGGTCATCGACGCGGACACGAACATCGTGGTGTCGTAGGTGATGCCCCACGCCATGCCCTTCGGAAACCGCCGCGCGAGCGATTGCATCGTTGCCTTCACGCGCCGGTCGAGATCCAGCGCATTCGCGGTCGGCAGCTGGAACACGGCGATCAGCACGGCCGGGTTTTCGTTGACGGACGCGCTCGACGTGTATTGCTGCGCGCCCAGGTCGGTGCGCGCGACGTCGCGCAGGTGCACGGCGGCGTCGTTCGCGGTGCCGGCGCGCAGCACGATGCCGCCGAATTGCCGCGCATCGGCGAGCTGGCCCTGCGTGTTGATCTGATACTGGAACGGCGTGCCGGGCGGCGACGGCGCTTCGCCGAACTTGCCGGCCGCGACCTGCACGTTCTGGTCGAGGATCGCGTTCTGGATGTCGGTGGCGGTCATGCCGAGCGCGGCGAGCTTGTCCGGGTCGAGCCAGATGCGCATCGAATAGCGGCGCTCGCCGAAGATCGTGACGTCGCTGACGCCGGGCAGGCGCTTGAGCGCATCGACGACCTGCAGGTACGCGAAGTTGCTGAGCGTGACCGGGTCGATCGAACGATCGGGCGAATAGAGGTTCACGGCCAGCACGAAGTTCGGGTTCTGCTTCTGGATCGTGATGCCGGTCTGCGTGACGATGCCGGGCAGTTGCGCGGTGGCCTGCGACACGCGGTTCTGCACGTCGACCGCGCCGATGTTGATGTCGTAGCCGACGTCGAACGTGACCGTGATCGTCGAGCTGCCGTCGTTCGCGCTGACCGACGAGATGTAGCTCATGCCCTCGACGCCGTTGATCTGCGCTTCCAGCGGAGTGGTCACGGTGTCCGCGACGACTTGCGCGCTGGCGCCCGTATAGGTCGACTTGACGAGCACCTGGGGCGGCGTGATTTGCGGAAAGCGCTCGACCGGCAGGTTGAACCACGCAATGAGGCCCGCGAGCACCATGACGATGGCGATCGATGACGCGAAGACCGGACGCTCAATGAAGAAGTCGACCATTGACCGCGCCCCTGTGGGTCGGGTAGGTTTGCCGTGCGTGGAACAGGAAACGCAACGGTATAGTTTCCGCCGCGCATCCCGGATGTCAATAGGATCGATCGGAATGCGAACAGTCCAGATTCCTAAGACGAAAGCCGGCGGTCGCCCGACGCAGCAGGAATCGGCGGACCGCCTGCAACGCCTGCTCGACGTCGCCCGACGGCAATTCCTGAGCGCGGGCTATCGCGAGACGAGCATGGAAAGCCTCGCGCGCGAGGCCGGCGTCGCGAAGAAAACCCTCTATAGCCGATTCGGCAGCAAAGCCGGCCTGTTCACGACGATCTGCGACACGCTGCGGCGCAAATGGATCGAGGAACTGCGCGGCCTCGTGCTCGAATCGGATCGTCCCGAAACGGTGCTCGAGACGGTCGCGCTGCATCTTCTCGAAGTCGGCACGCGGGCCGACATGATCGAGCTGTATCGGCTGCTGCTGCTCGACGCGCATCGCGTCCCCGGGCTGATCGGCGGGTACTACGACAAGCAGGGCGGCCTGAGCGGGATGGAGCCGCTCGCCGATTACCTGCGCGCGGCGGTCGACGCGGGCGAACTGGCGATCGACGACGTGTCCGTTGCGACCGAGCAGTTCGTCTACCTGGTGCTCGGCGGCATCCGGACCCGGTTGCTGCTCGGGGCCGCCCGGCGCCCCAATGCGGCGGCGCGCGCCCGTCTTGCGCGCCAGGCCGTGCGGATTTTCCTGGCAGGGGCGGAACAGAGGAAATAGACAGCGTCTGCCGCGGATGGGAAATCGCATGCGATTCGCGGCGGTCGATTTCAGCTATGCCCTTCACCTCTTTGCGTTCTTTCACGTCAGCCGGAATGAGGGGGCGCGGCCAAAACTAGTATGCGCGGATTAATGTTCCTACACTGGGATTATTGAAGGTGGGTGGTCGTGCTGTATTTATTCGAAATCTGCCTTGGTGTTTCGCTGGCGTAAATTATGCCTCGAATTTATTTGAGAGTGAATGAAGTGGTTGACTCCTGGTGCGAGACCAAAATGAGGGCGAAAAAATGAAAAAGCACTATTTTGTTTCATCGCTTCTATTGCTTTGCGCTGCAGCACTGTTGTCCGGAACCCCGGGGTACGCGCAGACGGCCAAATCGGCACCACCTCCCGCTGCCTGCAAGCTGCCGACGACAGTCCCGACAGGCAGCACCCGATATGAACAGCTGGCATGGCAGTTTTTTGTCGCCGCCAACTGTAATACTGGAAATCCTGACTTGCCGTTCGCGTGGCAGACATGGCCTGAGCAGACGTGTCTGGCCTCGGGGGGAAAGGACTGCGCGAATGTAACGGGCGCCCAGCGTCTGCATGCGAGCGTGCTTGCTTCCAAGGGGAGCGATCTCCCGAAGTTATGTCAGCCGATGACGACGATAGACAATATTTCCGGTCTCGGGCCGGGTTACAAGGGTTATGAGAAATTTATCCCGACGAACCTGACGGACAATCCGTTGTTTTGCGAGGAAGTGCATGTCAACAAGACGGAGGCGGACTACATCATATCGCCAAAAGGGAAGGGTTCTGCCGTGCACAATCTGCAAACCCTCGCGGGCCAGAAGGCTTTCATTAGAGACGGGAATTTTATCAGTTTCCCGAAGGAGTCTCTTGAAATAAAGGCCGACTGGATTCCGGCAGCCTCGATTCAATCGGGAAAGACGTTTGATTGCAAAAATCCGCCTGCCGATTTGATCGTGCAGACCATAGAAAATAACTGCTATGCGCTGGTTGCCATGCATATTTCCTCGAAACTTGAGCCGAAATGGGTCTGGGCGACTTTCGAGGCGCAAAGCACGATGACCAATCCCAATGGCTGCGATCCGGAGCTTTACTCCAATTGCAAGGATCCGTGGGGCTCAAAGAACGGGTCGACCGGAAAAGGCCAGAAGACCGAGCCATCGCAAGCGCTGTTGGATCTGATGAAGGCGGCAAACATCGATCCGAAGTTCAAGAACTATCGATTGGTTGGCGCCCAAAGCCAATATTATTCGCCTCAGGTTCTATCGAATTCGTTTACTGAATTCAATGCGCAAGTGCGCAGGGAGCATGCCTCGTGCATGACCTGCCATTTCTATACGCTGTTTACCAAAGATACGACGCCGATACTTGAAAATCCGAATTTCGGACCATTCCCGGGCTATGCGGGCACCGGCAATCCGTTTCCCGTACCAAAGGGTTGGTATGACCAGGATTTTTCGTGGCTGTTGGGGATCATGCCCGAGACCAAGGAGGGGAGCGCCCTGAAACGGCAGGAAAATAAGGTTCTTCCCCGGGTACCGGGATAGGCAGCCTTGATCCCGACGAAGAAGCAGGCGCTGTTGCGGTAGCCGTAGACCACGCGCTTCGCGGTCGTCGGCTGCCGGAGATCCTCGAGTCGCGATGGCGCATGATCGGCCATGAAAGCGGCGGCCGTTGGAATCGTCTGCTTGGCCGGACAACCCGTCCATGCGTTCGGGCGCCGCTTTCACGCCAATCCGTGAAAAAACCGGATTCAGCCCGACGTCTGGATGAGCCGGATCAGGGTCCCGTCCGGATCGATCAGCGCACCGACCGTGCCGCCCCACGCCTCCCGCCGCGGGCGGTGCGCGCGCGGCCAGCCGCTGGTCGCCTCCGGCACGCCGGCGGCGAGCACGGCGTCGAAGAAGGTGGCGACGTCATCGAGCCTGAAGCAGCAGCTGAACCAGCTCGTGGCCGGATCGAGATCGGGATGCGGGAAGAATTCCAGCATCAGGCCGCCGCGCTTGAGAATCATCCAGCCTTCGTCGCGCCACGCTTGCACGAAGCCCAGCTTCCCGTAGCGTAGAACAGCGACGTCGCTTCGAAATCGCGCGACGGCAGGTTGGGGCTCGCGAAGTCGGTCAGGCAGATCCTCCTTTTGATGATGGGGGCGGAGCGCTTGCGCTGCCTGCTGGGCGCTCGAGCGACCGGGCTCAGGCCGGCCGCCCGAACCCCGACTCGACCCAGCGCTCAGCGCTCGCCTTTGTGAGCTTGAACGCCGCCGACACCTTCGCTTCGCCGAGCAGCTCGCCGAAGCGGTCGAGCGCCTTGAGTTCCGCATAGGGCTCGAACTCGTCCGGCACGATATCGAGCGTCACCGTCACCTCGTCCTCGCCGGCCCAGACCGTCGCTTCCTTGTGGAGCATCGCGCGCCGCTGCTGCGCGTGCCGCATCAGCACCTCGGTCGCCGTCTTGACCAGCGTCCGGAACGCGTTCGCGTCCATCGGCTTCGGGTTCTTCTTGTCGCGCCCCATCGTCCAGGGCCCGACCAGCGCCGGCTCGGCTTCCCCGTCCTTGATCATCTCGACGGCCCAGCCGTCGTCGTCTTCGTTCTTGATGATGCGGGCGGTCCAGCCGGTGTCGCGCCAGAGGGTGTCTTCGTGGATCGTGGTGTCGTCGGCGTGGAGGTCGGAATCGGTCATGAATCGGTCGGAGAAAACAGGCGAGGGCGCATGCGGCACGTGAACGGCGCGTCGCCCGGATTGGCATTCGAAGGCCGCAATTTTACCCGTAGCGCCGCCCGCCGCAGCGCGCCGGCCTTCACGTTGGCCGAACGGCCGGCCGCGCGCCCCGCCCGGCAGGGTTTTCAGCAACACCGGATTGCGCCGGCCCGGTCCATCATCACGAATGACAGGCCCGGCGCCCCGCGCCGCATCCACCCGCACGGAGTCCGATCGTGCCGCCCGACCCCATCCCGTCAACCGCGTTCGTCTTCGCCGGCGGCGGCAGCCTCGGCGCGATCGAAGTCGGCATGCTTCGCGAGCTGGTCGCGAGCGGCGAACGGCCCGATTGCGTGATCGGCGCATCGGCGGGCGCAATCAACGCCGCGTATTTCGCGGGCCGTCCGGACGCGGACGGCGTCGCGATGCTCGCCGCGCTCTGGTGCAAGATCCGGCGGCAGGACATCATGCCGCTGTCGATGCGCAGCCTGCTCGCGATGATCCTGCGCAGCCGGCCGCATCTCGTCGAAGCCGACGCATTCCGCCTGCTGCTGGAAAAACACCTCCCGTACCGCCGGATCGAGCAGGCCGCGCTGCCGCTGCACATCGTCGCGACCGACATGCTGAACGGCACCGAAGTCGTGCTGTCCGCCGGACCGGTCGTGGACGCCGTGCAGGCCAGCGCGGCGATTCCCGGCGTGTTTCCGCCGGTGCGGATCGGCGGGGTGGCGCTCGTCGACGGCGGTGTCGCCAACAACACGCCGATCTCGGTGGCGGTCGCGCTCGGCGTCAAGCGGATCGTCGTTCTGCCGGCCGGGTTCGCGTGCGCGCTGCACGCGCCCCCGCGCAGCGCGATCGCCCACGCGACGCATGCGCTGACGCTCGTGATCGCCCGGCAACTGGTGCGCGATCTGGAGCAGTACGCGGCTCGCGCGCAGATCCACGTCGTGCCGCCGCTGTGCCCGCTCGACGTGTCGTCCTACGATTACACGCAGTGCGCGCAGCTGATCGACCAGGCCGCCCACCGGACGCGCCTATGGATCGACCGTGGCGGACTGTCGGACAGCACGATCCCGGGCGAGCTGCGCGAACACGCCCACACGCCCGCGTCGGCGCATTGACGGGCCGCGCGAGCCGCGCGCGGCCAAATATAAAACTCGTATCACCGCTCGGCGGTGCATTTAAGTTCCTGTCCGATATCTCCCGCGCCGCCGGATCCATAGAATGACGATCGGGCTATAAATAGCCTGATCGGGAAAGCCGAACCGGACCGGCGGGGGGCGGCGCCGATGCCGCTTGCCGAATCCGCCGGAACCAATGGAAACGCGTATGGGGAAATTCAGTGTCCGTATCGTCTTCGCCTATGACTGGCCGCTGACGCTGGCCGGCATGGAACATATTGCGGGCAGCGCCTGCGCGATCGATCTGGTCGGCGTCTACCAGCGCGCCGGCGACATGGTCGCGTCGATCGGCGACGTCGACTGCGACATTGCGCTCATTGATTACGCGATGCACGGCGACGGGCAGATGGAGTTGCTGAAGCTGCTCGACTGCCTGCGGGGCGCGCGCCCGGGCGTCGGCATTGTCGTGCTGGTCACGCACGAGAGTCCGGTGATCATCCGCTCGATCCTCGCGCGGGGCGCGCAGAGCGTCGTCAGCAAGCTCGACGACGTCGGCCACATCGTGACCGCGATCCATTCGAGCTATGGCGGCGGCAGCTATCTGTCGCCGACGGTCAAGCACACGCTCGCTTCAGCCGACGACGGCAGCGAGGGTGCGCCGAAGCTGTCGCAGCGCGAGATCGAGGTGATCCGTCTTTACCTGTCGGGCGTGTCGATCAAGGCGATCGCCGAGCGCCTGAACAAGGGCAAGCAGACGGTCAGCGCGCAGAAGATCAGCGCGATGAAGAAGCTCGGCGTGAAAAGCGACGTCGAGCTGATCCGGCGCGCGGCGACGCTCGGCCTGCGTCACGACGCGAACGCGACCGAAAACGGTGCAGCATCGGCGTGAATGAAGGACCGGAGCGGGGCGGCGCAGCGCGCGGCCGCCCGTCCGGAGGGGGGCCGCGAACCGCGTCAGGCCGGCAACGCGAAGCGCGTGACCGCGTCGCGCAGCGCTTCGGCCTGATCGCGCAGCGAATGCGCGGCGGCCGCCGCTTGTTCGACGAGCGCCGCGTTCTGCTGCGTCACCTGGTCCATCTCGCCGACCGCGCGATTGACCTGTTCGATCCCGGCGCTCTGTTCGCGCGACGCGTGGCTGATCTCGTCGAGGATCTCGTTCACGCGCCGCACCGACTGCACGATCTCGCCCATCGTCTCGCCCGCCTGCGTGACGAGTGCCGCGCCGTGGTCGACGGTTTCGTTCGACGACACGATCAGCGACTTGATCTCCTTCGCCGCGGTGGCCGAGCGTTGCGCGAGCGAGCGCACTTCGGCAGCGACGACCGCGAAGCCGCGGCCCTGTTCGCCCGCGCGCGCGGCTTCGACGGCCGCGTTCAGCGCGAGGATGTTGGTCTGGAACGCGATGCCGTCGATCACGCCGATGATGTCGCCGATCTTGTGCGAGCGGTCGGTGATCTCGGCCATCGTGCGCACGACGTCGTCGACGACTTCGCTGCCGCGCGTCGCGACCTGCGCGGCCTGGTCGGCGAGCGTGGCGGCCTGCGCGGCGCTGTCCGCGTTCTGCTTCACGTTCGCGGTCATCTGGTCCATGCTCGACGCGGTCTGCACGAGCGCGGCCGCCTGTTCCTCGGTGCGCTGCGACAGGTCGGTGTTGCCGGCGGCGATCTCGCCCGCGCCGACGTTGATGTTCTCGGTGCCCATGCGCACGCGCGACACCATGTCGATCAGCCCGCCCTGCATCGTGTGCAGCGCGTGCAGCAGGCTGCCGCGATCGTTCGGCCGCAAGTCGACGCGCGCGGTCAGGTCGCCCTGCGCGATGCGCTGCGCGGCCGTCAGCGCGTCCTCGAGCGCGCCGCCGAGATTCGCGCGCACGCTCTTCAGCACGAGCACCATCACGAACGTGGCGATCGCGCCGAGCACGGCGGTCATCGCGCACCAGCGGCCGACGCTCGCGAGCACCGCCGTATGCACGTCGTTCATGTACATGCCGGTCACGAGATACCAGTCCCACGGCGCGAAGCGCTGCACGATGCTCGTCTTGTCCTGCGGCCTGTCCGCGCCCGGCTTCGGCCACTGGTATTCGACGAAGCCCTTGCCGCCGGCCTGGTCCGCGGCTTTCACGATGTCGACGAACAGGTGCCTGCCGCCCGGATCGGTGAAGCCGGACATGTCCTTCCCGTTGATTTCAGGCTTGATCGGATGCATCACGATCACCGCCTTCGAATCGTTGATCGAGATGTAGCCGTCGGCGCCGTAGCGCATCGCGGCGATCGCTTCCAGCGCCTTCTGCTTCGCATCGGCTTCCGGCATCGCGTTCTGCTGTGACAGCTTGTAGAAGTGATCGGTGACGCTCGCGGCCTGCGACACCAGCGTCGAGAGCTGGTCGCGGCGGCCTTCGATCATCGACGCGCGCGTCTGCCACGCACCGAGCCCTGCGATCACAAGCAGGCCGAGCCAAAGGATGACGATCATCGAAGCGAGTTTCTGATTCAGGGAGAGATTGCGCATGGTCGGTTCGGTCGGTCGATCGGAGAAACGCGCCGCTCGCGGCGTGACGGGATAACTTTCTTGTCGGCGCAAGCGGCGGGTGACCGTAGGCGGGAAATCCCTAGGTGACGACGCCGATCAAGGTTTGCGCAACGGGATGGGCGCGTGGCGTCGGTCGCGCGGTGCAAGGTTCGCGCTCGAACGGGGCGTCGGTGGAGAGGATCGGGCGACGTGACGGGCCGGTGTCACGGAGCGAAGCGGTGAAGCGAAGTGAGGAGCCGATGCGTGACGCATCGGCGATGCGGACCACCCACCGCGAGCCGCCCCGCACCAAGCCGGTGCGTCCGACGACGCGTGCGGGAACAGGCTGCGCGTGGACCGACGCCTAGACCGGGTCCTTGCTGGGCGGCCCCTCCGGCTGCTGAGGATTGTCCGGATGATGTCCGGGCGACGGCGGCACGAGCGGATCGCCTTCCGGATCGCGGGTCGGGTCTGCCGGGGGTTCGGGCAGCGGAGTCGTGTGATCGTCGGTCATGGAGCGCTCGCGAGTCGTGACGGCCGCCGCGTGGTGCGCCGGCACCTCGTCTCATTTATAGGCAATCGGGCCCGCGTTTGCACCCGGATTCGTCAGCGGTCGCCGCGTCCGTGCGCGAGGTCCGCGGGCGTGTCGACGTCGCGCAGGATGGCCGGATCGTCGACGTCGAGCAGCGTGATCCGCTCGCGCGCGAACAGCGCGCGGGCGCCGGTGTCGCCGTCGAGCGCGGCGAGCGCGTCGTAATGGCGCGACGCGAACCCGACCGGATGGCCGCGCATGTCGCGGTGGACCGGCGCGACGATCGACGTATCGCCGGTGTCGAGCGTGCGGGTGACGATCTCGTAGGTGGCCGGCGCGATCCACGGCATGTCGCCGAGCGCGACGAGCCAGCCGCTCGCATCGGCGCTCGCGCGCACGCCGGCGGCGAGGCTCGCGCCCATGCCGCGCACCGCGTCGGGCGCGAACACGACCCGGCAGCCGGCTTCGTTCAGCAGAAAGGCGAGTTTTTCGGCGCCGGGGCGCACGACGGCGACCACGTCGGCGGTGGCCGTCGCGAGCCTGCGGGCGGCCGCGACCGCGACCGGCGTGCCGTCGGGAAGCAGGGCGAGCAGCTTGCTGTGCAGGCCGCTGGGATCGAAGCGCTGACCGAGGCCGGCGGCCAGGAGAACGCCGGTGGCGAGCGACGCATAGGACATCGGCGAAGCGGGGACGAGAAGCAGGTGCTGGAATTGTGCGGGACCGGGCTGCGATGGGCAAGTGCGGGTTCGCCCGCGTGTGCGCGCGCTGTAGCGGGGCAGTGCACCGGTTTCGTGCAGGAGGGGCGTGTGGCTCGCGTCAAAGGGTCCATTCCTGAACGACGTGTTCGTCGACGGGACCATAGATGGCGTTCGGCTGGCGTTGCACGACGGCCCAGTATTTGTCGCCGAACGACCAGTGCCACCATTCGGACGGATAGTTGACGAAGCCCGCGGTCGTCATCGCTGCCGACAGGCGGTGCCGATTGCGTACCGCGTCCCGGCTGATGAATTGGCTGTCGGTGTAGCAGGCGCCCGACGACTCCTCGTCCGTCGCGTCGAGCACGCAGCCCAGGTCCGCTTCGCTTCCGTCCGCCGAGATCAACGTCAGGTCGACCGCCGCGCCCGTCGGATGCGCGGCGACGTCGGGCGGCGCGACATAACGGCTTGCCAGTTCGAACAGCGTTTCCTCCGGGGTGGCGGACGGCAGCGTGCGGCGCAAATCGGCGAGATGCTTTTCGAAGTACGTGCGTTGCAGCGCCAGCGGCCGGTAGCCTTCTTTCACCAGCAGGCGCAAGTTGTCCGGCAGGGTGCTCGCGGCGATGACGAGCCGGTCGGCCACGCCGCGGCGGACCTTCAGGAAATGTTCGCTGTCGCCCGGCACGATGCTGCGGGTGAGATCGACCGCCACGCGATGATGGAAGGTCGCGAGGTCGACGAACCGTTCATGCGATTCGATCAGGCCGACCGCGCGAACGACGGGATCGGAAAGAGAGATCACGATGGCTGGAGGAAACGGTGAAATGGAAAATCGCCGGTCACGCGTCTGACAACGCGCACCGGCGCAACGTGTCGAGCCGAACAGGAAACCATTGCCGATATGCGGCATCGATTCGGCAATATGCCAGAGTTTCGACGTGATGGTTGGGCGTCCTGGTGACGTTCCGGCCTTCCCATGAACCGGGCGCGTCGAACTCGCATGCCCTGCACGACGTCATTTGCGACGACAGGTCCGATCGATACGCTACTCGCCTTGCCGGTGTGCCGTCGGTGAAGTAGATTTTTTTTATCGAGGTGCAACAGGCAGGAGGGACTGCCATGGAACTGAGCGTAGAACGTGTCGATGTCTGGGCCGCCACCATCGAAGACAAACCGGGCGGCCTCGCCAACGTATTGAGCGCGCTGCGGGATGCCGGCGCGGATTTGCAGTTCATCGTCGCGCGCCGCACGTCGGAGGCGGCGGGCAAGGGCGTCGTGTTTGTCGCGCCGCTGCAGGGAGACGCGGTGATTCGCGCCGCCACGCAGGTGGGATTCAACGTGACCCCGAGTCTTCACTCCGTCCGTGTGATGGGTCTGGATCAAATGGGCGTCATCGCGCAATTGACCCAGGCGCTCGCTGACGGGGGAATCAATCTGCGCGGCGTGTCGGCTGCCGTGCTGGGCACCCAGTTCATCGCGTACATCGCGGTCGACTCGCTGGGCGATGCCGAGAAAGCCATCGACATCCTGCAGCGGGCGTGAGGGGTTCGCGCCGGATGGTCGAGGCAGGGGCGCTGACATCATGACTCGACCGGATGGGGCGCGCGCTTTGTCGAACGCGAACCCGCGGCGCGTTGATGCCGCCCAATCGACCCCTTGGCGCCCGATCCGGACGAAGGCCGGTTGACGTTTCGTACCGGTCGTTTCATAATCGCCGCCACTGGTAATACGGCCAAGTGGAGGGCGATGATGGCGCGGCCGCGGGAATTCGATGCCGCAGAGGTTTTGCACAAGGCGATGGAAGTCTTCTGGCGCAAGGGATATGAAGCGACTTCCGTTGTCGACCTGGTCGACGCGACGGGGCTGGGCAAGAGCAGCCTCTACGGTGCATTCGGCGGAAAGCGCGAGCTCTTTCTCGCGGCATTCGACGCGTACCGGAGCGACCGCGCACGCGACATGCACCGGATCCTCGACCACGGGCCGGCTCGCGACGCGATCGAGACTTTTTTCCGCATGATCGTCAGGGATGCCCATGCGCCGAAGTTCGCGAACGGATGCATGAGCATCAATCAAGCGGTTGAAATGGCGCCGCACGACCCGGAGGTGCGAGAGCGGGTGCAGAGCGACTTTCAATACATCGAGGACGCGCTGACGCGCGTGATCGAACGCGGTCAGGGAGAGGGTTCGGTGAACGGCACCCGGCCTGCGCGAGACGTGGCGAGGCTCCTCGTTGTCGCGTTCCCGGGGCTTCAGGTGATGGTGCGAGCCGGTTACGGCAACGAGCGGCTCGACGACGCTTTGCGACTGCTGTTCCTGAATCTCGATTGAAGAAGTTCGAAGGCGTGCATGCCATCCGCATGCACTTTTTTTACCTGATTTTGTAACGATCGGTACTTAAAAATCCCGCGTAGAAGGAGTGTCCCCATGAAGGTCCAGCAGATCCGCAATGCAACCGTCATCATCGAAATCGCCGGCACGCGGTTCCTCGTCGATCCCGTGCTCGCGCCGAAGGGCGCCTATCCCGGATTCGAAGGCACGGCGAACAGCCACCTGAAATGGCCGACCGTCGAGCTGCCTCTGCCGGTCGAACAGATCCTCGATGTGAACGCCGTCATCGTGACCCACACCCATCTCGATCATTGGGACGATGCGGCCCAATCCCTGATCCCGAAAAGCCTGCCGGTGTTCGTCCAGCATGGACAGGATGCCGCGATCGTGAAGGGGGCGGGATTCACGGATGTGCGCGTGCTCACGGACAACACGTCATTCAACGGGCTGACGCTTATCAAGACGCCTGGTCAGCACGGGTCGGACAAAGTCATGCACGCGATTGGCGATCTGATGGGCCAGGTGAGCGGCGTCGTGTTCAAGCACGCCGCGGAAAAGACCCTGTACCTTGCCGGCGATACCGTCTGGAACACGTTCGTGGAAGACAACCTGAAAGCCCATCGGCCGGATGCGGTCATCCTGAATTGCGGCGATGCGCAGGTTCCCGGACTGGGCCCAATCATTATGGGCAAGGAAGATGTGCACAAGGTCCATCAGGCCGCGCCCCAGGCCACGCTGGTTGCAACCCATATGGAGGCGGTCAACCATGCAATGCTGACCAGGAACGAACTGCGTGATTTCTCGGCAGAGAAGGGGATGACGGATCGGCTGCGCGTTCCTGAGGATGGCGAAGTGTGCGTCCTCTAAGAACGCGTCCAGTTTCCGTTCCAGGCTTGGCGCGCTGAAGGGCGCCCGGGCGTTGACGCGCATGATCAACGGTCACGCGTCCGCCCAGCGCCGCAACAGGTTGTGATAGATCCCCGTGAGCGCGATCACGCCCGCATCCTGCGCGCCTTTCTCTGCCGACAGCGTCTGGATCTGCGTATCGAGCTGGAACAGCAGCGTGCGATCCGCGTCATCGCGCACCATGCTCTGGATCCAGAAGAACGACGCCACTCGCGCGCCGCGCGTGACCGGCGTCACGTGATGCAGGCTCGACGCCGGATACAGCACGAGATCGCCGGCCGGCAGCTTTGCGCGATGCACGCCGAACGTGTCTTCGACACACAGCTCGCCGCCGTCGTAAGCCTCGGGCTCCTCGAGAAACAGCGTCGCCGACAGGTCGCTGCGCACCCGGAAATCGGTGCCGCGCAGCAGGCGGATCGCGTTGTCGACGTGCGTGCCGAACGCTTCTCCGCCCTCGTAACGGTTGAACAGCGGCGGAAACACCTTGAGCGGCAGCGCCGCCGAAAAGAACAGCGCGTTGCGCGCCAGCGCATCCTGGATCGCGTCGCCCACCGCGCGTGCCGCGGGCGACTCCTCGGGCAATTGTCGATTGCGTTTCGCGAGCGCGGACTGCGCGCCCGACGTCGCGTTGCCGTCGGTCCATTCGGCCTGGTCGAGCACCTCGCGGCATTGCGCGACCTGCGCCTTGGTCAATACCCCGGGAACATGCAGCATCATGATGCGAACTCCAGATCGTCCGGCTGCAGCCGCGCGGCTGCCTGCCGGAACGCGTCGAACGGCGACGCGGCGAGATACGCGCGCATCTTCGCGACGAACGCCGGCGTCGCGGTGGCCGGCACGCGCGCGAGCCACGCGAGCGCGTCGTCGAGCTGGCCGCGCTCCGCGAGCAGCCGCGCATAGTTGAATTGGCCGCGGAAATCGCCGGCTTCGGCTGCACGGCGGTAGTGGTCGAACGCGAGATCGGCGTCGGCGGCCACGACCCAGCCGTCCTCGTAGAACCCGCCGATCAGGTTGATCGACTTCGCATGACCGAGCGCGGCCGCGCGCCGGAACCAGTCGAGCGCGTCGGCGCGGTTCTCGTCGACGCCGTTGCCGAGCGCGAGCGCGGTCGCGTAGTTGTACATGCCCCAGTCGAGCCCCGCCTGCGCGGCGAGCCGGTACCAGTACACGGCGACCGGCGCGCACGCGGCGGTGCCCCAGCCGAACTCGTAGCAGCGGCCGAGCATGTTCATCGCCATCGGATGATTCGCGTGCGCGGCATGCCGGAACCACGTCAGCGCAGCGGCGGGATCGCGCGGCACGCCGTGGCCGTCGAGCAGGTACTGCCCGTAGACGGCCTGCGCGTCGACGATGCCGTGGCCGGCCGCCGCCGCGACCCACGCGGCGGCGCGCTCGGGCGGCCCGGCCAGGATCGCGGCGAACCCGCGCGGCGACACCGACGCGAGCGCCTTCAGCGACACGGCTTCCATCGATCAGTAGCGCGCGTTCAGCGTGACGAACGCCGAGCGGCCCGGTGCGATCGACGCGTAGTGCGCCGGATACGCCTGATCGAAGTACGTGCGGTTGAACAGGTTGTTCACGTTCAGCTGCAGGTCGAGCTTCTTGTTGATCCGGTACTGCGCCATCGCGTCGAAGCGCCAGTACGACGGCACCGCGCGCTGGTTCGCCGGGTCGCCGAACACTTCGGACATGTAGAACGCGCCGCCGCCGACGGTGAATTTCGGCGTCACGTCGTAGTTCGACCACATCGTGAAGCTGTGCTTCGGCGTGTTCGGGAACCGGTTGCCGTTGTTCGCCGTGTCCTTGCCGTTGTCGCGCAGCTCGCTCTTCATGTACGTGTAGCCGCCGAACACCTGCCACTGCTTCGTGATCTGACCGGCGACGCCGAGCTCGAGGCCCTGCACGCGCTTGTTGCCGACCATCGCGTACTGGTTGTTCGGCAGCGTCACGCGTGCGTTCGTCGTATCGATCTGGAACAGCGCGGCGGTGAGCGCGAGCTTGTCGTTAAGCACGTTCCACTTGGTGCCGAGCTCGATGCTGCGGTTCTTCTCGGGGGCAAGCTGGTCGGCGTTCGAGCCGACGCCGCCGCGGCCCGGCGTCAGCGACTGCGTTTCGCTGCCTTCGCCGAGCAACATGCCGGCCGGCGTCGACGACGTCGCGTACGACGCGTAGATGCTGCCGTTCTGCGCGGGCTTGAACACGAGGCCGGCCTGCCAGTTCACGAGCGTGTCGTCACGCGTGGTGGTCTTGCCGCCGTTCGCGCGGGTGTCGGTGAAGCGCGTCGAGTAGTCGTCGATGCGCAGCCCGCCGTTCACCTGCCAGCGCGGCGTCAGCTCGATCGTATCGAAGCCGTAGATCGACTTTGTCACGGTGCGTGCGCGCGCGTAGTCGTTGTTGCGCGTGATCGACCCGGCCCACGGATCGTTGGGGTTAGGCGACCACAGGCTCGTGCAGTTGTAGCCCGACGCCGCGCCGATGCCGTTCTGGCAGATCTTGCCGTTCGCGGCGGCGACGTTGTAGGTGTCGCGCTTGCCCCATTCGCGCGACAGCTCGATGCCAGTCGTGAAGCTGTGCTTGAACGGGCCGGTACGGAATTCGCCGAACAGCTCGGTCTGGTTCGCGATGCTGTTGACCGAGCTGTTGCGGTTGTTGTTGCGGCGCCAGACCTTGCCGTTGATGACGTTGCCCGAGCTGTCGTCGGGCTGCGTCCAGATGTAGTCCTGCGTGGACTCGGTGTAGCGCGTGGTGTTGCGGATCGTCAGCGACGACGTGATGTCGTGCTCGATCTTCAGCGTGCTGATGTCCGACGTCGTCTTGCGGAAATCGCGGTCGCGCAGCCCGTAGAAGTTGTGGCGGTCGACGTTCGCCGGGCCGTCGGTGACGCCCTTCGGGATGTTGAAGCCATAGACGTACGGGATGCCGCTGTCGGGCAGGTCGTCGGTGGCCAGGTGGTAGTAGCTCGCGACGACGCGGGTCGGCGTGCCGAGGCCGAACGCGATCGACGGCGCGACGCCCCAGCGCTCGTTGTTGACCGCGTCGCGGCCCGCGACGTCGTTGTTGTGGCTCATCAGGTTCAGGCGGAACGCCGCGTGATCCGCGAACTGCCAGTTGCCGTCGGCGGTGAAGCGGCGGTAGCGGTCGGTGCCGAGGCCCGCGCTGGCCGCCGCCGTCGTGCCGAGGTGCGGCGCCTTCGTGATCAGGTTGATGCTGCCGCCCGCGCCGCCGCGGCCGCCG
This sequence comes from Burkholderia ubonensis subsp. mesacidophila, assembly GCF_002097715.1. Lineage (NCBI taxonomy): Bacteria > Pseudomonadati > Pseudomonadota > Betaproteobacteria > Burkholderiales > Burkholderiaceae > Burkholderia > Burkholderia ubonensis. The sequence goes on along the minus strand of NZ_CP020738.1, from coordinate 2,368,137 downwards.
AATGCGCCGTCCGAGCCCTTGGTGATCTCGACGCGCTCGGTGTTGAAGATCTCGCGGGTGGTCGCGCCCGTGTCGCGCATGCCGTCGGCGAACATGCTGCCCTGCGTGTCGTAGCCGCGGATGAACGGCCGGTCGCCAAGCGGGTTGCCGCCTTCGCCGGCGCCGAACGTGATGCCGGGCACGGTGCGCAGCGCCTCGGTCAGCGTGGCCGCGCCGCTGTTCTGGATCAATTCCTGCGGGATTACGGTGACGGACTTCGGCGTGTCGACGAGCGGCGCGGTGAATTTCGCGGAAGCGGAGAAGTCCGCCTTGTAGCTGTGCTCGGTCTTGCCCTTGATCTCGATCGGCGCGAGATGGCCGTCGTTGTTCGCGGGTGCGGGTGGCGGCGCGCCGTCGGCGAACGCGGGGCCTGCCGCGAGCATGCTGCACAGGGTGGTGAGTTTTCCGAGCTTCAGCTCGTCAGGGCGGGACTTCATCAACGCAACGACCTCGACTGGTGTGGCCCCGGAAGCGAACGCTGCAAAAGCGGGAATGCCGCCGGGAATTATTACGATTTGTTTTCAGGCGGCATTCTATGTAATTTTTCATTGAATGAGAAGCGTTCTTGTTTGAGTTGTTGCGGAAGTGTTGACAAGTGTTGCGGGCAGGGGTTACGGGGCGGCTGTCCGGATGGCTAGCTGGGAAGCGGCGCGCGGCGGCGGTAGATTCTTCTTGGTGTGGCTTTCTCCCGGTGACAGCAAAGTGCTAGGATGACTGCATTGAAATCAATGTCTGAGAATGCATCATGCCAGTGATAACCGTTCGGAACTTGCCTGACGAAGTCCATCGCGCGCTTCGGATTCGCGCGGCGGAGCATGGACGCAGCACCGAAGCGGAGGTGCGTGACATCCTCGAGAAAGCGGTCCAGCCGGAAGGGCGTCTCAAATTGGGAACGTTGCTGGCGGAAATCGGGCGGGAAATCGGGGGTGTCGATCTCGACATTCCGCGCGACAAAACCCCAACCGAGCCGATGAACTTCGAATGATTCTTGTCGATACCAACGTCATATCCGAGCCGCTTCGGCCTGCGCCGAATGCGTCAGTGCTGGAGTGGCTCGACGCCCAGAATGTCGAAACCTTGTTTCTGGCGGCGATCAGTCTGGCCGAGATGAGATTCGGCGTCGCCGCGATGCCTGAAGGCAAGCGGCGAGACTGGCTGCATCGAAGCATTGAACAAAGAGTGGTGCCGGTATTCCGCGGCCGGATTTTGCCGTTCGACACGGCTGCGAGCGAGGCCTATGCCAGGCTTCGCGCACGCGCGCGGGCGGCCGGCAGCGCGATCGCGCCTGCCGATGGCTATATCGCCGCGACCGCCGAAGCGAACGGATTGATCGTGGCGACGCGCGACATCGCGCCATTCGAGGCGGCTGGCCTGAGGGCGATCGATCCGTGGGCGGTCTAGTGGGGTTTAGTGCGTCGGTGGTGCGGATGGGGCGGGGGCCGGCGCATGGCACCACAAGTGCGGAGTTACCTCACGCCCGGAAAGGAGTCGGTCCACTTCACTTCAATGTCCTCGAAGCTATCGACATACTGGATCGTGAAATCGTAGTCCGAGTCGACAAACTTCCATCTGCCGCATTCGGATGGATGGATATCAACGCGCTGGACGAAGAGATCGGGAAAGTACTTGTTGATCCGCACTTTCAGATCGGGGTGAAACTTCACGACCTTGACCCTGCCTTGCAGGTGAATGCCCTTGTACGTGCAGCTTTTGTCGAGCTTGCCCGCGCTGGCCAGGCACGGAGCCAGCAGCAGCGCGAGCGTCATCGCGGCTTTGAGTTTCATGTGGACGGAATCGGAAAGGGTGGAGCGGCATGCGCCGAAAGCGATACGTAAGATGCGCCGGGCATTTTGCCTGATGAATCGAATGGCTGCCGGCGATTGGGTCAATCGCGTGCGTCGTCGTGCCGCTCGCTCTGCTCAATCGATCCCGTGAAACACCGCATCCTCCGGCCCGAGGTACGCGGGCGGACGCCACGTCGCGTCGCGCATCGAGTGCTGGACGAGGTTCTCCACGCCGAGCAGCACCGCGAAGATCGCCATCCGCACCGGAATCCCGTTGTCCGTCTGCCGGAAGATCGCAAGTCGCGGGTCGCGGTTCAGGTCGACCGACAGGTCGTTCGCGCCGGGCCGGCTGTCGCGTGGCAGCGGGTGCATGATCAGCGTGTCGGGCCCGCAGACGGCGTCGACGAGCGCCTGGTTGATCTGGAAATCGGGCGTGTAGCCCTCGAACGATTCGTCGGTGAAGCGCTCCTTCTGGATGCGCGTCGCATAGACGACGTCCGCGCCCTTCAGCCCTGCCGCGAGATCGTGCGTCTGCTCGATCACGTGACCGTTCTTCGAAATCTGGTCGACGATGTACGCGGGCATTTCGAGCGTCGGCGGCGACACGAGCGTGAACTTGAGCCCGCGATACAGCGCGAGCAGCTTGACGAGCGAATGCACGGTGCGGCCGTACTTGAGGTCGCCGACGAGCGCGACGTGCGCGCCGTCGACGATCTTGCCGAGCCGCGAGAATTCGCGCTGGATCGTGTACAGGTCGAGCAGCGCCTGGCTCGGGTGCTCGCCGGGGCCGTCGCCGCCGTTGATCACCGGCAGGTTGGTCGCGCGCGCGAATTCGGCGACCGAGCCTTTCTCCGGATGGCGGATCACCAGCGCGTCGACGTAGCCGGACATCACGCGGCTCGTGTCGTAGATCGATTCGCCTTTCGCCATCGACGAGAACGTGAAGCCGGTCGTGTCGCACACCGAGCCGCCGAGCCGGCAGAACGCCGCGCCGAACGAGACGCGGGTGCGCGTGCTGGCCTCGAAGAACAGGTTGCCGAGCACCGCGCCCTCGAGCACGCGCGAGATCTTGCGGCGGCGCGCGATCGGCTGCATCACGTCGGCGACGCGGAACAGCGCCTCGACCGAATCCCGCGAGAACTGGTCGACCGACAGCAACTGCGGCTTGCCCTCGAACAGGAACTGCTTCGCGAGCCCGTGATGATCTACGCTTTGCGTATGGTTGCCGTTTTCCGGCGCGGGGCGGCCGACGATCTCCGACACGAAGCGCTCGACGATCTCCGGCATCCCGCGCGACTCCTGCGAATCGTCTGGCAACAGCCATGTATCAAGCGCGCGGCGGCTGACGCCGATGCGGTTCGCGAACGTTTCGCGGGTCATGTTGAGGCGGCGCATCGCGTCGCGGAGGAAGGCTTGCTGGGGAACGGTCATCGGCGGCACCTCACGGGAAAATATACGCGGTGCGTATATTAGTTCGGCGATGGCTGAAGTCAAGGAAAACTTGCGCGACGGCACGCGTCGCGCGGGGCGAGGCCCACTGGCGTGCGCCGGCGGGCCTCGTATAATCAGGTCAGGCCCCGCGTCCCGCGCGCCGCAGGACGCCGCGCCGCAGACGATTCACGCTTCGCCCGCTCGGGCTTTTCGACTCGAAGGAGATTGAGCATGACGCGTACGATTGCTGCAATGCTGCTGGTGGTGACCGCCGCGCTCGCCGGTTGCAACACGGTTGCCGGTGTGGGTCAGGATATTTCGAAGGGTGGGCAGGCGATCAGCGACACCGCGGAAAAGGCGAAGTAAGCCGCGAACCGCGTCGGGAAATGACGAGCGCCGTGCCGCTCCCGCGATGGCGGGGCGGCACGGCGCCGTTTGTTTGCGTCGGGGCGGGCGCAGGCGGCCTCAGGCGTGCTCCACGAACGCGTAGCGGTTGTCCACCTTGCGCGGCCAGAACCACACGTAATCGGGAAACAGCCGGTTGCGGACGAAATAGACATAGGCCACGAGCGCGATCGAGATCGCAAGGCCGGCCAGCGAAGGGGTGAGGTCGGCGGCAAGGCGCCCGATCAGCTTTGGCATCTGCACGATCAGCAGCGCGATGTACGCGTGATAGGCGCCGACCCGGTGCGTCGCGAACCCCCAGATGAACAGCAGCGAGATCGGCACCGTGATCGCGAGGAAAAGCCCGATCACCGCCCAGTCGCTCGCGGTCACCGGGCCGACCGTCGCGGCGTCGATTGCAAGCGTGACGGCAACCCACAGGCTGAACAGCAGTTGCAGGATGCCGAGCCCGACCAGGATGCGGACATGCAGCTTGTTGCGCCGGCAGCGTTCCGGGTCCGGGCGGGACGCGATCAGGCTCGCCAGCACGCGATCCTTGAGGCCTTGTCCGGAGAGGGCGGCAAACGCGTCGCCCTTCGTCGAGCCCGCCGACAGCATGGCCGCGAGTTTGGTCCTGGCTTCTTTCCTGTTCATGGCTTTCCGTGTTGTTTTCGATGCGCTCAGAGACGCGAATATTGCATCTTGCGCGATGGCGCGCAACGGTTTTGCGCCGGGCGGACACATTCCTTAAGTGCATGCGTGAGCATGTCATGCTCGCCTGGCGAGCGGCATACGGATGAACAGGGATGCCGGTTTTTCATGCGACGGGGCGTGTGACGCGAGTCACGCGGACGAGCGGATCGAGCGCCGCGTGTGCGACGTCGTCGTGCGGCGCCGCAGCGCGCCGACCAGCACGCCTGCGACGACCAGCGCGATGCCGGCAAGCCGCGCGGCGTTCAGCGTCTCTCCGAACAGCGTCACGGCGAACAGCACCGCAGAGACCGGCGCGAAGGCGGTGAACAGCGCCGCTTCGGTTCCGCTCGTGCGTGCCGAACCCGCATACCAGCACAGGTAGCCGAGCACGGTCGGCACCAGCGCGTAGTAGACGACTGCCGCGATCGCGCCCGAGGTCCAGCCGGTCGTGGCCGCGTGCCATTCGAATGCCGCCGGTACGAGCGCGAGCGCGAAGCCGAGCCCGGACATCGTCGTCGACAGCGCCAGCGGCGCGAGCGGAACCGCGAGCCGCCGGTTGAGCAGGATGAACACGGCTTCGCATGCGACGGCTGCCAGCACGAGCGCGTCGCCGGCCAGCGCCCGCATCGACGGCGCTGCGTGGCCGGGCGTGAACGTGACGAGCAGCACGCCGCACGTTGCCAGCGCGGCGGCGGCCCAGTCGCGCGGCGTCTGCCGCTCGCGGAGCAGCACGGCGGCGATCAGCGTCGACATCGCGGGCAGCGTGCCGAGCATCACGCCTGCGTCGAGCGGCGACGACAACCGCGTGCCGCAGATCAGCAGCACCGTGTAGCCGACGCCGCCCGCCGCCGCCTGCACGACGAGCAGCCCCGCGTCGCGTCGCGACAGGCGCGGCCAGCGCAATCGTTGCGCGCGCATCAACGCGAACAGCAACGGTGTCGCGATCAGGAAGCGCAGCGCGGTCGCGGTGAACGGCGGCAAGCCGCCGGCGGCGAGGCGGCTCGCGATGACGGTGCTGCCGACGCCCGTCATCGCGGCGGCGAGATAGAGATAACCGATCAGTCGTGTCTTCATGCGCCGCATCGTCGCGTGACGGGGCGGCGCGCGTCTTGAACGAAATTGCAGCGTAATGGTGCGCATGACGGCGCGCGCCGCATCGGCTATCGCGTCGCCTGCGCGAACTGTCCGGGCGTGATCCCGAACTGGCGCGCAAACGCGCGCGTCAGGTGGCTCTGGTCGGCGAATCCCGCTTCGGCCGCGGCGTTGGCGATCGGGTGGCCGCGCGCGAGCAACGCACGGGCAAGGCGCGCACGCGCCTGGATCAGGTACGCATGCGGCGTAATGCCGAGCTCGCGCGCAAAGCCGCGCAGCAACTGGAAGCGGCTGATGCCGCTCAAGCCCGCCAGTTCCGCGAGCGAGACCGGCGCGGCGGGGGCCGCATCGAGCCGTTCCCGCGCGGCGCGGATCGCGGGCGTGGCGCCGGGCGCGGGCAGCGCGCGGTTCGCATGCCGCGCGAGCAGCCCCGCGACGAGCATCACGAGCGCTTCGTCGCGGGCGAGCGGCGTGCCGTCCTCGTCGCCGACGATGCGCGCGTAGAGCCGGCTCACGGCGGCGGCCAGCCGCGCGTCGCGCACCGAAGGATGCGCGAGCTCGACTTCGCCGAGCCCTTCTTCGGCCGCGACGCGCGCGACGAGCGCGGGCGCGAGGTACAGCATTCGCCAGCTTCGGCCTGCGTCGCTGCCGAGCGGCGCGCCGTCGTGCACTTCGCCCGGGTTGACCATGATCGCGTCGCCGGCCTGCGCGTCGACCTGCCCGCGGCCGCTCCACGACCGGTGCGCGCCGCTGACGATCAAGCCGACGCCGAATTCGTCATGCGCGTGTCGCGGGAACGCGCGGTCGGAATCGAGGCTGATCGCCTCGACGCCTTCACAGGTGCGGCGGTAATGCGTGACGCGATGCATGTGTGCTCCTCGCGCGCCGGGCCGGCGCGGATCAGACGCACTTTAGCGCGTTCGGCCGGCGCGCGCAGTTCATCCATTTGGCCGATACCGCGCGCCGCGCACTGCAAGCACCATGTCGAAAGAGCAGCGTACACGGCCCGCCGGGCCTGAAGCTGCGCGGGAGACGGCAGTGGAACGACAGGATCCGGTATTCATCCAGGTGGGCGCGCTCGCGGACGGCTTCGCGCCGGACGCGAACCTCGTTGCGCCCGCCGATGCGCTCGCGGGACAGACCCTCGCGCTCGACGACGCATCCGGCGCATCGCGCGTCTATACGTTCGGGCCGCGCATGCTGCAGTGGCGTGATGCGGCAACCGGTGAAGAGGGCTGCGAGCCGTGCCGCGTGACGCAACTGCGCGGCGGGCTGGTCTTCGTCGACTATGTCGATTCGACCGCGCGCGCGACGTCGGTGAGCCTCGTGATCGACACGGAGCGCGGCGTGTGGACGTCGGTGACCGGGACGCTGCCGACCGAGGCGGACACGCGCATCGACGCCTTCACGCGCGTCGCGCACGGGCTGCCGCTGACCGGTGTCGGCGTCGCATTCCGGCACGGCACCATCGGCGGCCATGCGCAGCCGGGGCCGCTGCACGCGCCGACCCGCGAGCTGATCGGCAAGCGGACGATGTATCGCTACAGTCCGACCGAATGCTACGAGCACATCTACCTGAACGAGCACTTCTATGCGTGGCAATGCCTGGAAGGCGTCGAGCGCGGGCTGGCCGACGTGGACCGCTGCCACTGTTTCAAGCTCGCGGACGCGCTGTACCTGTTCGTGTGGCGCGAGAAGGTGGTGCCGACGCTCGGCGTCGTGCTGATCGATCTCGCACAGCGCAAGACGGACGGCAAGATCTTCGGCTATCGGGGCGGCGATTTCGGGTCGCTGTCGAATTTCCCGGTCGGCGCGCATGCGCGCGTGCTGAACGAAACCGTGCATCCGCGCGACGGCGAGGCCGGGCAATGAGCGCCGCGCTCGGCAGCGGCCGGCTGAACGCGGATTTCGCCGGACGGGTCGTGCTGGTCACGGGCGCCGCGCAGGGCATCGGCGCGGCGATCGCGCGGCGCTTCGCGCAGGCCGGCGCGGCCGTGGCGCTCGCTGACCTGAAGCAGGAAGCCGCCGCCGCGCAGGCGGCGGCGATCGCCGACGCGGGCGGAACGGCGCGCGCGTATCGCGTCGATGCGGCGAGCCGCGACGAACTGAACGCGCTCGTCGCGGCGGTCGAGCGGGACGGCGGGCGGCTCGACGTCGTCGTCCATAACGCCGCGTACTTTCCGCTGACGCCGTTCGCACGGATCGACGAAGCGCTGCTCGAGCGGACGCTGTCCGTCAACCTGTCCGCGCTGTTCTGGCTCGCGCAGGCGGCGCTGCCGGCGTTCGTCCGCGCGGGGGCGGGGCGGCTGCTCGTCACGTCGTCGGTCACGGGGCCGCGCGTCGCGTATCCGGGGCTCGCGCATTACGCGGCATCGAAGGCGGGCGTGAACGGCTTCATTCGGGCGGCGGCGCTGGAACTCGCGCGCAGCAACGTGACGGTCAATGGCGTCGAGCCGGGGATGATCCGGACGCCGGCGGCGGACAATCTCGGCGGTGCGTCGGTCGCCGCGCAGATCGCGCGCGACATTCCGCTCGCGAGGATGGGCGAGCCGGAGGATGTCGCGAATGCAATGCTGTTTCTCGCGTCCGCGGATGCGTCGTATGTGACCGGACAGACGATCGTCGTCGACGGCGGCGCGACGTTGCCGGAGAGCGGGGCGGTCCTCGCGTGACGGCCGAGGACGAGGCGCGGCTACAGCCAGCCGTTGCGCACGAACTCCATCACCGGATAGCGGCGCTTTTCGAGCGCGTGGCGGCCCACCGCTTCGACGATGCGCGACACGCCGTCCGCGTAGGGCGACGCACCGTAGACGCGCGATTCGAGCTGCAGGCTGCAGGCGCCGTCTTCGATGCGGACCCGATGATACGCGTGGCGGCCGAGTTCGTCGTCGGGGATGTGCAGCTCGCGGCGCTGCACGTCGGGGTCCCGCACCGACTGGATGTCCTGCGGCTGCAAGCCGAGCGATCGGCCGATGCCGACCGCGGTGCCGGGCACGGACGTCTTCGTTGCCTGATGCGATTCGACGAGGCTGATATCGCAGTTGCGAAACAGATGGCCGCTCGTTTCCAGCATGCTCATGAACTTGAGCATCAGGATATTCGTGTTCGGACAGAGCACGACCGGGAAATCGTGAGACCCGGTTTCGAGATCGGAGCCCGTGGAAAGCTCGACGAGCGGCGAACCGGTCGCGTTGCAGAACGCGATCACGGCGGGGAGTTCCCGGCCGGACCCCGCGTGTACGACGATCGACGCGACGTCCGCTCGCGCGCTGTCCGACCACGATACGACCTGATAAGGGGTGTCCAGGTTGTGCGAGCGGAGCAGCTCGGTTGCCAGCTTGCCTGAACCAACGACGACGACTTGCATGTGATTGACTGGATGAGATTCGATGAAACGATTCGGGCGTTTCGCGCACCGTTGCGTTGACGGATGAAACGGTTCGATGCGCCAGCGCCCCGATTTGCCGGACGCATTATGCCCGGACATCGGCGCGCGCGCCGGCCGGCGGCGCGCATGCATGCCAGAATGGCCGAGGGCGGCGCGTACACCGCACATCGCATGCGCACCGCAATCGACCAACCAGGAGGTGGAATCGATGGAAACCGGCATCAACGGATCGGTGGTGGCGATCACCGGCGGCTTCGGTCATCTCGGCCTCGCGACGGCGGCGTGGCTGGGCGCGCGAGGTGCGCGCATCGCGCTGATCGGCCGGGGCGCGGCGCCGGCCGCGGAAACGCTGCCCGCCGGGCTTGACGGCGCGTACCGCGTCGGCGGCGTGGACCTGGTCGACGAGCAGGCCGCCGTGCAGGCGCTCGATGCCGTGCAGCGCGAGTTCGGCCGGCTCGATGCGCTGCTCAACATCGCGGGCGCGTTCGCATGGGAAACGGTGGCCGACGGCGACGTCGCCACCTGGGACCGGATGTATGCGCTCAACGTGAAGACGGCGCTGAACGCGTCGAAGGCGGCGCTGCCGCATCTGCTGCAACGTCCGTCGGGCCGGATCGTCAACATCGGCGCGGGCGCGGCGCTCAAGGCGGGGCCCGGCATGGGCGCGTATGCGGCCGCGAAGTCGGGCGTCGCGCGGCTGACCGAAGCGCTCGCGGCGGAGCTGCGCGACACGGGCGTGACGGTCAACGCGATCGCGCCGAGCATCATCGACACGCCGCAGAACCGCAAGGACATGCCCGATGCGGATTTCACGCGCTGGGTCCAGCCGCACCAGATCGCGGCGACGATCGGGTTCCTGCTGTCCGCGGATGCGCAGGCGATCCGCGGCGCGTGGATTCCGGTGACCGGCCGGGTCGAGTAGGCTGGCGCCGCGCCGCGCGACCGGCGCAACGCCGGGGCGGACATCCGCGGCCGGCGTTTTTCGATGGGCCTGCCGGTGCCGTGCGTAAAATATCGGACCGCATAGTGCGAGCAGACCCAAAAACAATGACTCAACCCAATATCCTGGTGGTCGAAGACGAAATGGCCATCGCGGACACGATCGTCTACGCGCTCGGCACGGACGGCATGCAGACCGTGCACTGCACGCTCGGGCATGCCGCGCTCGAACGCCTGCGCGAAGCGCGCTTCGATCTCGTCGTGCTCGACGTCGGCCTGCCCGACATCAGCGGCTTCGAAGTCTGCCGGACGCTGCGCACGTTCACGGACGTGCCGGTGATCTTCCTCACCGCCAGGCACGACGAGATCGACCGGATCGTCGGACTGGAAATCGGCGCGGACGACTACGTGGTCAAGCCGTTTTCCCCGCGCGAGCTGGCTGCGCGGGTGCGGGTGATCCTGCGCCGGCTCAGCCGGCCGGCCGTGCCGCCGCCCGCGCAGGGGCCGAGCGCGCCGGACGTGGCGCCGGGCTTCGCGCTGGACGTGGACGGCGCGCGGCTTGCGTGGCTCGGCCAGACGCTGAACCTGACGCGCTACGAATTCGGCCTGCTGGCGCTGCTGGTCCGGCACCCCGGGCGCATCTATTCGCGCGACCAGCTGATGGACCTCGTGTGGCGCGACGCGATCGACACGACCGACCGCACGGTCGACACCCACATCAAGACGCTGCGCGCGAAGCTGCGTGCGATCGATCCGGCGCGCGACCCGATCCGCACCCATCGCGGGATGGGCTATTCGCTGCAACCGTAACGCGGGCCACTCCACATGCATATCGGACTGCGGATCTTTTTCGGCTTCTTCCTGATCGTCGGCCTCGCGGCGCTGATCACGCTGCGGGTGTTCGTCCAGGAAGTCAAACCGGGCGTGCGCGAAGCGATGGAGGACACGCTGGTCGACACGGCCCAGGTGCTCGCCACGCTCGCCGCCGACGACATGGCGAGCGGCCACATCGGCGACGGCGCCTTTGCCCGGCAGCTCGAAAAGCTGCATGCGAGCCCGGTGCGCGCGGATGTCTGGGGCATGCGCAAGGACACGATCAGCTACCGCATCTACGTCACCGACGCGCACGGGATCGTGCGTTACGACTCGGCGGGCGAGGCGCTCGGCCAGGACTATTCGCGCTGGAACGACGTCTACCGGACGCTGCGCGGCGAGTACGGCGCGCGCAGCACGCGCGTGGACCCGAACGACGAAGGCAGCACCGTGATGCACGTCGCCGCGCCGATCCGCAAGGGCAACGCGATCATCGGCGTGCTGACCATCGCGAAGCCGAACCAGGCCGTCGCGCCGTTCATCGCGCGCAGCCAGCGCAAGATCATGCTGTACGGGGCGCTGCTGATGGGCGGCGCGATCCTGATCGGCGTCGCGTGCACGTGGTGGCTGGTGCTCGGCCTGCGCCGGCTGCAGCGCTATGCGCGCACGATCGCGTCGGGCGAGCGCGCGGTCATGCCGCTGCAGGGCGCCAACGAGCTCGCGGAACTCGGGCGCGCGGTGGAGAGCATGCACCAGCGCCTCGAGGACCGGCAGTACGTCGAGAACTACATCCACACGCTCACGCACGAGATGAAGAGCCCGCTCGCGGCCATCAGCGGCGCGGCCGAGCTGCTGCAGGAAGAGATGCCCGTCGCGCACCGCCGGCGCTTCACGGACAACATCCGTCACCAGGCCGGCCGTCTCGAGCACATGATCCGCAAGCTGCTGGCGCTGGCCGAGGTCGAGCAGAAGCAGCGCCTGTCGGTGCACGAAACGGTCGCGTTGACGCCGCTGCTCGAACAGCTGCTGGAGGATGCCGAGCCGCGCGCGCGGCAGCGCGGGGTGACGCTGCAACTGGAGCGGCCGGCGGCGCGCGGGGACGCCGCGGTCGTGGCAGGCGATGCATTCCTGCTGCGCCAGGCGCTCGGCAACCTGCTGGAGAACGCGCTGGATTTCGCGCCGCGCGGCAGCGTCGTCAAGGTCGCGGTGGAGCGGCAGGCGGCGGGCAGGACGCACGTCACCGCGATCCGCGTGACGGACGACGGCCCGGGCATTCCCGACTACGCGATGGCTCGGGTGTTCGAGCGGTTCTATTCGCTGCCGCGGCCGGACGGCCGCGATCGCAGCACGGGCCTTGGCCTGTGCTTCGTGCGCGAGGTCGCGATGCTGCACCACGGCGGCATCGCGCTCGCCAATCGCGAGGAGGGCGGTGCCTGCGCGACGCTGACGCTGCCGTCGGCGGGCTGAGCCCCGGAGCCCGCTTCACGTTCGCCACACATTCGCTTCACCCCCGCTTCGGCGGCGCTTCACCCGGCACGATCATGCTTACCGGACTGTTCCACTCCGGTATCCGCTCACATGAATCGAGTCCTGTTGTTCAAGTCCCTGATCACTGCATCCCTCGTGCTGCTCATCCTGATTCCGCTGCAACTGGTGAGCAGCATCGTGCGGGAGCGCGCGTCGTACCGCGAAGACGCGTTGAAAAGCATCTGGTCCAGCTTTGCGGGGCCGCAGACGGTGACCGGGCCGATCCTGGTCGTGCCGTACAAGGAAATCACCCGCGTGCGGACCGACGCGGCGCCCGGCCAGCCGGCGAGCGAGCGCCTGCAGACCGAAGAGAAACGCCTGCTGGTGTTCCCGAAGACCCTGAACGTCAAGGGCGGTCTTGCGACCAGCGTCCGCTATCGCGGCATTCACAAGGCGCTGGTGTACGACCTGCAGAGCCGCTGGGAGGGCACGCTCGCGTTGCCGGACCTGAAGCAGCTGGGGCAGTCGGCCGGCCACGTGAGCTTCGCGATCGGCAATCCGTACCTCGCGGTCGGCATCAGCGACATTCGCGGCCTGATGGCGCAGCCGGTGCTGGTGCTCGGCGGCAAGCGCCTGTCGATGGCGCAGGGTGCGCAGCTCGCGAGCCTGCGTCAGGGCGTGCATGCGGACGTCGACCTCGGGGCGTTCCCCGCCGCGTCCACCGTCGCATCCGCCGAAAACGTCGTACCGTTCAGCATCGAGCTGCCGCTGTCGGGGGCCCAATCCGTCGCGTTCGCGCCGATCGCCGACCAGAACGATTTCTCGCTGAAATCCGCGTGGCCGCATCCGAGTTTCGATGGCGCGCTCCTGCCGCGCACCCGCACCGTCGATGCCGGCGGCTTCACGAGCGCGTGGAGCCTGACGTCCTTCAACACGAAGGTGCGCGAGCAGATCGCGGCGGGCAGCGGGGACGAGGTGCTCGAAGCCGCATCGGTCTCGCTGATCGAGCCGGTCAACGTCTATCTCGAAGCCGAGCGCGCGACGAAGTACGGGGCGCTGTTCGTGATGCTCACCTTCGCGAGCTTCTTCATGTTCGAGCTCGTGAAGCGGCTGCGCATTCACCCGATCCAGTACCTGCTGGTGGGCCTGTCGCTCGCGCTGTTCTTCCTGCTGCTGCTGAGCCTGTCCGAGCACATCGCGTTCTGCTACGCGTATCTCGCGGCGAGCGGCGCGTGCATCGGCCTGCTCGGTTTCTACCTGTCGTTCGTGCTGGACAGCGCGAAGCGCGGGGCCGCGTTTGCGGGGCTGCTGGCGACGCTGTACGCGGCGCTCTATGGGCTGCTGCTGTCGGAAGACAATGCGCTGATGCTCGGTTCGCTGCTGCTGTTCGCGATCCTCGCCGGCATCATGACGCTCACCCGGCGTATCGACTGGTATTCGGTCGGCGCGGCGTGGCAGCCGCTGGCCGACAAGCCGGATACGGGGGCGGCGAAGCCGGACGCGCCGGCGCGGTGATCGCGCGCAATTGACGGAGGTGGCCGGCCGGGATGCTCCCGGCCGGCGTGCCTCAGCGACGACACTCGGAGAAATGGGCGCGCGGGATTTCGGCGCTCGCCGCGATCTCGATCGTCAGGCTGTCGACAGCGCCGCCCGGTTCGCCGACAATCGCGCCGTTATGGATGAATGCGCGACGACGCAGCGTCGTGGCGACAACGACACATGGACGATATCCGGATCATCAGGGATCTCGCAGAGCTCGAGGGCACCGCGTACATCGAGCTCATGGGCGGGCCGTATGCGCAGAAAAGCTGGAATGCCGGCTCGCTGTTCTTCGAGGAGGAAGTCTTCGGCCTGCTCGAGCCGGCGATTGAGCGACAGATTCCCGACTACGACCATTTCGCGTTCACCGGAATCGGCATGACCTACTGGCTGTTGATCGTCGCCGAACTGAACGACACGCGCCGGATGCTCGGTGACGCCGCGCAGCGAACCGAGGCGCTCGACCGGCTCGGTTTCGTCTTCCGCGGTTCGCGGCAGGCGTTCGTCGATCGTCTGGATGCCTGCTGCGATGCGCTTGCGAATGTCATTGCCGAGATCGACGCATGGACGCGCGACGTCCGCACGCTGCACGACAGGGTGACGATACTCGGGATCTGACGTCACGGCGTTGCCGGCAGGTCGCGCGGCATCCACTTATACTGGGCGTTCCCCGTCACCCGATCCGCGCCGTGCCCAAGCCTGCTTCTCCGGCGTCTGCGGAGCCGTCCGCCGACGATCCGCGTCCGACCCCGCCTCAGCAACCGGAACTGGAAGACTGCTGCAACAGCGGCTGCTCGCCGTGCATCTTCGATCTGTACGACGATGCGATGGAGCGCTATCGCGTCGAGCTGGCCGAATGGGACGCGCGACAGGCGAAACGCAAGCGGCGCCGGTGAGCCGCAAGCTCACGCGGTCGCGTGCAGCCGCCGATGCCCGAAGAAAGGGACGTGGTGACGCGGGCGCACGAGGTGCTGGCAAGACAGTTGCTGGTGCGACGGGAAACCGGCGCGGCGGGATGCCGGCTCGATTCGAGTGGACAAAGATGAAAATATCGAGAGACTTCGGGATCGTGATTCGACGTGCGGCCCTCGTCGACAAGGCCATCGACCTCTCGGCGATCTACGCCGAATTCAATTTCTCACGCTGTTTCGACGAGTCCGACACGATGGTGTCGCTCGGACCATTCTTCGGGGGCGATGCCGCGGACGCGTGCACGAGATCGCTGGAACGACTCGGGCTCGCCTATATCGACGATTTCTTCATCTGCGAGCAATACGTTCCCGATTGGTTTGAGTTGCAAGCGCTCTGAGCGCAACGCAAGGTTCGGCGCGAGCGGATGCCTCGCTGCCGTCTATCGGTCTCCGGGGTGACGTTCAGTCTCGTCGCCGACATACGCAAGCAACCCCCGCACCAGCGCATCGAACGTCGCCCGGCAGCGCGGGCTCGCGCGCAAGTCTTCGTGCATGACGACCCACGTTTCCAGCGTCAGCGCGACCTGTTCCGGCAGCACGCGCACGAGCCGCGCATCGCGTTTCGCGAGCGCCGTCTGGCAGATGCCGATTCCAAATCCCGCGCGGATCAGCGCCAGTTGGGCCAGGTTGTTGTCCGTGCGCAGCGCGAACGCGTCGCGATTCCAGATGGGCAGCGCGCGCGCCGCCGCGCGCACGAACGGCGTCATTGCGTCGAACCCGATCAATGCGTGCCGCGCGAGCTCGGCCGTCGTCGCCGGCGTGCCGTGCTCGGCGAGGTAGTCGTCGCGCGCATACAGCCCCAGGCCGATGTTCCCGATGCGCCGCGCGACGAGCGCATCCTGCGCGGGCGGCGCCATGCGGACCGCGATGTCGGCTTCGCGGTTCAGCACGTCCTGGATGCGGTCGGTCGGCACCAGTTCCACGACGAGCCCGGGATGGTCGCGCCGCAACTGCGTCAGCATCGGCGGCAACACTTCGACGCCGATCACGTCGCTTGCCGAAATCCGCACGACGCCGCTGACCCCGGCGCCGTGACTCGCCGCCGCGCGTTCGAACGCGGCGGCCGCGCTGCGCAGCGTCTCGGCATGGCCGCGCAGCGCCAGCGCGGCCTCGGTCGGCAGCAGCCCGGACGGCGAGCGGGTGAACAAGGTCTGGCCGAACGCCGCTTCGAGCGCGGCGACGTGCCGGCCCGCCGTCGGCTGCGTGATGCCGAGCGCGCGCGCCGCGCCCGACAGCGACCCTTCGGTCAGCACCGCGAGGAAGGTTCGATACAGTTCCCAATTGAGATCAGAGGCCATACGGAAATGTATAGCGGATCGACTATGTTCTCCAATTCCTTGTTATCCCGATGCAGCCCAGAATGCGCTCACGACGGATGCATTTCAGGAGAGCGGCAATGGCGGCGGAAGGTCATCGAAAGGAACGGCAGGCGCTGGTGCTCGGCGCGACAGGGGGCATCGGCGGGGAAGTCGCGCGGCAGCTGCGTGACGCGGGCTGGCAGGTGCGGGCGCTGCGGCGCGGGCTGGCGGACGAGACGGCGCAGCTCGACGGGCTGACCTGGGTGCGCGGCGACGCGCTCGACCGCGACGCCGTGATGCGGGCGGCGCGCGGCTGCGCGGTGATCGTGCATGCGGTCAATCCGCCGGGCTATCGCCGCTGGTCCGAATGGGTGCTGCCGATGATCGACAACACGATCGCGGCGGCCGCGGCGGCGGCGGGCGCGACCGTCGTGCTGCCGGGCACGGTCTACAACTACGGCGCCGACGCGTTTCCGGTCCTGCATGAAGATGCGCCGCAGCATCCGTCCACCCGCAAGGGGGCGATCCGGGTCGAACTGGAGCGCCGGCTGCAGGACGCGGCCGGGCGTGGCGTCAGGACGATCGTCGTGCGTGCGGGCGATTTCTTCGGGCCGCGGGCCGGCAACAACTGGTTTTCGCAGGGGCTGGTGAAGCCCGGGCAGCCGCTCAGGACCGTGAGCCTGCCGGGGCGGCGCGGCGTCGGCCATCAATGGGCGTACCTGCCGGACGTCGCCCGCGCGATGGTGGAGCTGATCGCGCGGCGGGAGACGCTGGCGCCGTTCGCGCGCTTCCACCTGGCCGGGCACTGGGACGCGGACGGGACGGAAATGGCGCAGGCGATCTGCCGCGTCGCGCAGCGGCACGGGGTGCGTCCGGCATTGCGGCGTTTCCCGTGGTGGCTCGTGCGCGCGGCGTCGCCGTTCGTGCTGACGCTGCGCGAGCTGCTCGAGATGCGCTACCTGTGGCGCGAACAGGTTCGCCTGGACAACGCGCGGCTGACCGCGGTGCTGGGGCGGGAGCCGCATACGCCGCTCGACGTGGCTGTCGAGGCGACGCTGTTGGGGCTGGGGTGTTTGCGGTGAACGGCGCGCCGATCGGACGAGGAAGCGCCGGCGTGTTGGCGGCTCGCGACAGGACGTACATCACCGCCTTCCCGTCCGCGATGCGCTTCTGCTAAGATCCGCGCTCCCTTCCTTGACGCTGCTGCGGGAAGGTACTCGAGACCACCGGTTTGCCGGAGGTCGCGTCGTACCTTTTTCATGCCAAGCAGCGATGTCTACTTTTCCCCGCTTGAAAAAAGCCTTGCAACGGCAAGGCATCCGCGTCGACTACCAGGCCGGCGTCTACCACCTGCGCAACGAACAGTCGCAGGCCTCCGTGCTGTTGCCCGCCGCCTTGCCGCTCGAGGAGAAGGCGGTGCGGCAACTGCTGTCCTTCGCGGCGGTGCGTTCGCCCGATCATCGCCACGGCGTCTGCAAGGCGTGCGCGACGCCGGACTTTCATCCGGGCGGCATCGCGCCCGTCGGATCGATCGTCGCGACCGACGACGCGTTCGTGATTCCCGCCGCGGTCGGCACCGACATCAACTGCGGGATGCGCCTGCTGACGACCGGACTCAAGCGGTCGTCGCTCGCGCCGCTCGAATCGCGCATCGTCGAGCGCCTGACCCGCGCGATCCTGGCGGACCACCGGGATGTGCCGGTCAACGGCGCCGCATTCCGGGCGCTGTTCGACACGGGCCCGGAGGCGTTCGTCGATCGTGTCGCGCCGCAGGGCATCTGGCAGCAGGTCGATCGCGACCGGCTCGTGCGCGAGCTGTCTGCGTGCATCGGTCTCGACCGGTTCGACGGCAGCTCGAAGTACGCGCCGGACGCGCACGTCGGGGCCCGGGAAACGTTTCGCGATCCGTGCCTCGGCACGCCGGGTTCGGGCAATCATTTCGTCGAGCTGCAGGTCGTCGACGAGGTGCTCGACCGGCATGCGGCCTATCGCGCCGGGCTCGCGCGTGACGACGTCGTCGTGATGATCCACAGCGGCTCGCGCGATGTCGGCTTCTACGTCGGGCGGCGCTGGATGGATCGTGCGCGTGCGGCCTGGCCGGCGGGCTTGAAGCATCCGGAGAGCGGCCTGTATGGACTCTCCGGGGAGCTGGCGCGCGAGTATCTGGCCGCAATGGGCACGGCCGCGCGTTATGCGTGGCTGAATCGCGTGGTGCTCGCCGAGATGGTGCGCAAGGAACTCGCCGAGCTGACGGGCGCGGCGAATTCGACACTGGTCGTGGACGTTCCGCACAACGTCGTGCTTCGGGAGGACGGGATGAATATCCATCGCAAGGGCGCCACGCCGGCCCGCGAAGGCGACCTCGCGTTGATCCCGGGGTCAATGGGCGACGCGTCGTTCCTGGTGACGGGGCTCGGTCATCCGGACTGGCTGTGGTCCTGCAGCCACGGCGCCGGCCGGAGCGTGCGCCGGCAGGCCGTCAGGCGGCTGCGCACGGAGCGGGCGCCGGGCGCATGGACGTGCGTCACGCTGCGCGAGGAGCGTCGCATCGAGGAAGCGCCGGAAGCGTACAAGCCGATCGGACCGGTGATCGACGCGCAGGAACAGGCCGGCCTGATTCGCAGCGCGGTGCGGCTCAAGCCGTGGATCACGTTCAAGGCGTGACGGAGGCCGGCGTTGCACGTCGCCGCATCACAGACCGGCGAATGCCAGCGTCGGCACGTCGACGACCATCGCGCCGCCGTCGGCGACGAGCGTCGCGCCGGTGACGAACGACGCGTCCGGCGACGCGAGGAACGCGCACACCGCTGCGATTTCGTCCGGCTCGGCCGCGCGCCGCAGCGGCACGTCGGCGCTGACGCGCGCATAGGCAGCGTCGAGCGATTCGCGGTGCCGCGCCATCAACGGTTCCATTTCCGCGTCGGCCATCGGCGTGCGCACCCATCCCGGACATACCGCGTTCGCGCGCACGCCGTGCGGCCCGTAGTCCCGCGCAAGCGAGCGCGCGAGCCCGAGCAGCGCATGCTTGCCGACCGTGTAGCCGCACACGCCGGGCCCGGCCGCGAGCGCCGCGATCGACGCGACCAGCACGATGCTGCCGCGTTGCGCGATCAGGTCGGGCAGGCACGCGCGGGCGCTGACGAACGCGGTGTCGAGGTTCGCTTGCAGCGCGTCGCGCCACTGCGCATCGCCGGTTTCGTCCGCGCGGCCGAGGCCGTGCCCGCCCGCGCAGGCGACGAGCGCGTCGATGCGGCCGAAGCGCTCGGCGATACGCGGCATGAAGCGGAGCCAGTCGGCCGTGCTCGCGGCGTCGCCGGCGAGCGCGAGGCCGCCGGTTTCGGCCGCCAGCGCGTCGAGCGGCGCTTGACGCCGGCCGATCAGCACGACCCGGTCGTCGTGGCCGGCGAAGCGCCGCGCGCACGCGGCGCCGATGCCGGTGCCCGCGCCGGTGATCACGATCGTGCGGGGAGGCGCGTGGGTCATGTCATTCTCCGGTTGGGTGTCGATCCCGGTTACTGTAGGCGGCGCGAGGCCGCGCGGGTATCAGCCGAATGGGTGAATGTGAAGCGGGGAATAACGTCACGCAGCAAATCGTTAGCGAAGGCGACCAGCACCGGCTCGTGATCGACGCGCGGGAGAAGTACTGGGGGCCGAACTTCCTGCTGCTCGGGCTCGGAATGTCGAGCAGTTCGAGCGACGAAGGAGGCTTTAGGCTGCGCGTCGGCTACCGTCGGCCGTGGCTCACGCTGTCCGGCCTCGGATTCCGCGCGGACACGACGCTCGGCAGTGACATGCAGTCGGCGCCTGTCGCGTTGCGCCAGCAGCCGTCGAACACGATCGACTACTACATCGCGCCGTACGCGGAATTCGTGCGACGCTACGCGAACGCTTACGATCCCAGCGTCGACATCAAGATCACGCAGTACAGGCTGAAGACGCAGCGGGTTGGCATCGACTTCGGCTTGTCGATCAGCCGCCTCGGCGACTTCCGGATCGGCCTCGCGTACGCGCACGGTACCGGCTCGGCGACCTACAACATTCCGTTCTACACCGATAGGTCACCTGCATGAACCAGTTGATGACGTTTAATGCGTCGCCGATCAAGGCTCTCTACGTCGGCGCGAGCGCAGAGGCAGGCAACGTGTGGACACTCAACGCGCTAACCATTGGCGATTCACGAATCGGCGGTGGTTCACTCGAGCAGAGCTACTCGTTATTCACCAGCCTCACGACCGCATTTGGGCCCGTGGACGTCGGCGTCGCGCTCGCACCCGGCGGCTGGCGCAACATCTATTTCCAGCGCGGCCGCACGTATTGAGTCGGCTATGCCCGGGCGCAGCAGTTCGGAGTGGTGCGGCGCGGGCTGGCGCTTCGGCTGAATACGCGTGCCTGTTTCGCACGCCGGTGATCAATCTGTTTTCGTGCGACGTCGAGCCGGTCGAGACGCGGGCGCGAACGTCTTATTAGCCGTTGAAGCCGCTGGCGCAGAAGACCGTGATGCAAACGGCCATCCGGCCGATCGACACAGTGCAACCGACCTTCGCACCATTCGAATCGTTGCGGCACGAATTGGCTTACGGTGCGTTGGTTGACATTTGCAATCGAAATCAATCCAAACGAGCCATTTGGCTACTATCTCGGGCTCAAGGATTGCAAGTGTCCGAAATTTTAAATTATAAAGTCGATCGTTTGCATCCTGGAAATTTTATAAATCGATCTTGAATTTCTTAAGAGATTTACTATACATAGTTATCGATAAATTAAACGGTAACCATACCTAACATGGAAAATCTTCGTAATGTCGCCAATCGTTTTATTGTGACCGCTTCGGTTCTAATGGGGGTGGTTTTTGCTGGTGCCGCCTGGGCGAATTCGCAGCCTATGCACGCAAAGCAGGCGCGTATGCCACGCACACCGCAGAATCTCCCACTGTCGCCGGACCAGGCCAAATACAACCTGCCGCTCAGCAAGTATGATCGCGCAACACTGATGGAGCCGTTGCGGCAGAAGCAATCAGTGAAGCCCAACAAGCGCACTCAGCCTGGAGCCGATTGTCGCGACATGTCAATAATGACCCAATATCACGGTGCAGCGCTTGCCGATTACATAGCCAATCTCCCGGATTATGAATGTCATTATGGGCTATTCTCGGTTGATAGAGTGATGGCCGCGCAGATTTTCAATGCGGAAAATGTGCAGGCCGTTGCGAGCCGTTTCGCTCAAGAAATAAATCGTTATGATGCAAGCAACCTGATTTTGGTAAATTTGCTGATTTATCTGAGATCTGCTTATTTCCAATATGATGCATCCGGACTTTCTGATCCGGTTCCAGGTCTCGTGGTCTGGCTGCGTTCGTATATTTTGCAGAGCCTCGCCGGCGACGCGCTTTATCGCGAAAATTCGCGCGCGCCGAGTACCGCTAACGAGCTGATGAACCTCATCACGAACATGAAGGACGAGGCGTACTACCTGCCGGCGCTGAAGGACCGGGTCGCGTTCTACACCGCGAGCGCAACCAACCCGCAGGCTGCGGCACCACTGCTGCAGCGAAGCGCGGCGGGTGGCTTCACCGGCTTGCTGAGCGTGTTCTTCTATGCGCATCAGCGCAGCGGCGCGCAGCAGATGCTCGACAGCGATGCGACGCTGCCGGAGACGCTCAATCTCTTCGTCACGGCGAATCGCGCGTACTTGTCGAACACCAGTGCCGCCTATCAGCTCGCCGACGCGGCGCGCGAAACGTATCGTTTTCTCCGCTATCCGTCGCAGAAGCCGCGTGTGAAGAGGATGATTCAAGACATGCTCGCGTCGACGACCATGACGGGCACGGACAACGACCTATGGCTCGCGGCAGCGGAAGCGGTCGATTACGGCGATCCGGGAAACTGCGCGGACTACGGCACGTGTGACTATCAGAAACGGCTCATCGATGCGGTGCTCACGCATCGGTACTCATGCAATGCGAGCGTGCGCATTCTCGCGCAGGACATGACGGTGCCGCAATTTCAGTCGGCATGCATGGCGGTCGCGCAGGAGGAGGACTATTTCCACCGGATGATGAAGACGGGACATGTGCCGGTCGCGAACGATCACAATGACACGATCGAAATCGTCGTATTCGGCGATTACGACAATTATCGAAAATATGCTTCGGTAATCTACGGAATCAGCACCGATAACGGTGGCATGTACGTTGAAGGCGATCCGTCGGCGCCCGGTAATCAGGCGCGCTTCATCGCGCACGAAGCCTCGTGGCTGCGGCCGGAGTTCAAGGTCTGGAACCTCGAACACGAGTTCACGCACTATCTCGACGGCCGTTACGACATGGAGGGCGACTTCACGGCAAGCACCGCGAAGCCGACCGTATGGTGGATCGAGGGTCTTGCCGAGTATATCTCCAGGAAGAATGACGACCAGGAATCGATCGACGCCGCGCGCACGGCTGCATATCGGCTCTCGGACGTGTTTCAGACGCTTTATTCGTCCAGCGACTACGTCGCGCGCGCGTATCGATGGGGCTACATGGCGACGCGCTTCAT
Source organism: Burkholderia ubonensis subsp. mesacidophila (assembly GCF_002097715.1). Taxonomy (NCBI): domain Bacteria; kingdom Pseudomonadati; phylum Pseudomonadota; class Betaproteobacteria; order Burkholderiales; family Burkholderiaceae; genus Burkholderia; species Burkholderia ubonensis. Next base: position 2,345,763 of record NZ_CP020738.1, on the reverse strand, counting down.
GTTTGAACGTCATCGTGCTGACGTCGATACGATCGTGTCACGTTTCCGCGTGGGCGATTACGACGGCTACGCGAACTATGTCGCGTACATTGGAAACCGCTACGACAGCGAGTTCGTTGATTGGGCGCGCGGCGCGACGACGGCAGGTGAGCCACCGTTGCCATCAACGAAAACGGGGCGTTAGCCCTGTCGTCCCGGACACGGCCTCACACTACGGGTGATGAATCTGTGGCCCGCCGGAACAACGGGTTCGTCAAGAGCTATAACGTCAAGCTGCGTGACGAATTGCTGAACCGGCAAGGGCTCAGCAGTAGTGCCGAGGCCAAGGTGATCATCGAACGCTGGCGGCAGTTCTACAACGAGCGCCGGCCTTACAGCGCACGTCGCTATCAACCTCCGGCCTCGATCCGTCGAGCCTGGCTGGATTCCGAGAATATCGACGCAAGGCTCACTGCCTGATTGGGCACAAAATTCCGCTCAGGTCACCTGCCACACGCCGTAGGTGGCGAGCGGTTTGTCCCGTCGCGCCTGTGGAAGTAACGCGATCGCTGCACGGTCGCATGCCCGGCCAAGCACCGTCGGACATCGCGACCGTACGCGACGCCCGCGCGCAATGCACCGACAGGCACAGTTCTCATCCGCTAGAATTCGGATTTTCGCCCGCCCGGCTCCGGCATCTTGACGCGACCAGCGCCTATGGTACGGGCCACGCGCAGACAGGGCGCGGGCGCGCTCCACCTGACCGGGCGGCGCATGCACCCACGCGGCGCAGCACTTGAGGATCTCTCGATGAACACCACACGCTCCCGGCCCGGATTCGTTGCCGCGCTACTCTGGGCGGCACTGTATCTCGCGAGTGGTTATATCTCGCATCTCTTCAACGGCCCGGTCAGGATGACCGGCTATATCTGGCTGCCCGCGGGCGTTGTGGTCGGTGCATTCATGCTGCGGCCGCTGCGCGAATGGCTCGCGCTCTTCGGCGCGTTTCTCGTCGCGCAGCTCGCCCTGACGAGCATCGAGCAAGGCAATCTGTTCAACGCGTTGCTGTTTACGATTGATGAGGTCGGCGCAGCCGCTCTCGCGGTTTGGCTCGTGCGGCGCATCCGCTTCTCGCTCGACGGGCTGTACTTCCTGCGCTCGGTGATCTTGGCCGGGCTGATCGCGGGCATGCTTGGCGCGCTTGGCGGGGCGGCGTGGTACACGATCAATAAGGGCGCGTCGTTCATCGACGTCGGCTTCGTGTGGGCGGCGTCCGACTTCGTCGGCGTCTTGCTGATCACGCCCGTGCTCGCGTCGTGGTCGCGCTTTCGCGCGCATCGCTCAGGCGATCAAGAACACTTCGACATGACGCTCGGTATCGTGTCGTTCATGCTGCTGGCGATCGGCGCGCTCGCGATCTTCGATGGCGACGTCGCGCGGAAATTCGGCACGGGTGTCGGTTTCACAATGACCTACATTCCGCTGTTCCTGACGGTGGCGATCACGGTGTTGCTGGGCGGCCGCGCCGGCTCGTTGTCGGTGCTGGTGCTCGCGCTGATCGTTATCCTGCAGACCGCGCTGGGCGGCGGCCCGTTCGTGCTGATTGACGAACATCACGGCCGCTCGCTACTCGAGGCGCAGCTGTATCTCGCGATCGCGTCGCTGCTGGTGCTGACTGTAAGCACGCTCAAGACCACCCGCGAACGCGTGCACGAACACGCGGCGGTTCTGCAGAACAACATGGAGCTCGCGCTCGCGAGCGCTGGCCAGATCGCTTACGTGCTCGATCCGGAATCCGGTCGGATCGAATGGAGCGGCGACGTGGAGCGCGTGTTCGGCCTCGGCGTCGACGCCACGCAGATCGCGAGCGTACCGCTCGTGTTCGAGCGCGTGCATCCGACCGACCGCGACACGCTGCGCAGCTACTGGCGTGCGGAGATCGCGGGCGAGGACCGCGCCGCGATAACGCTGCGGGTCGTGCGTCCGGACGGCGGCACGCAGGCGGTCACCGATCACGGGGCGCCGCTGCTCGATTCGAATGTCGACGTGACGGTGGTCGCGGGCGTGTGGCAGATCGAGCGCCACTATCCCGCCGATGAATGAGTCGGAGCGGGCGATCATCATGGCCGACCGCATAGGTGTCCTGCTGGTCCACGGACTCGGTGGCACGCAATATGACCTCGGTTCGCTGCACAAGGCCGTGCGGCGAGCGGGCGGAGATGCACACATCATCACGCTTCCGGGACACGGAACGTGCCCCGAGGATCTCGCGGGAGTGCGTGCGGAAGCATGGCTCGACGCCGTCGCCGCACAGTACCATGCGCTCGCGGCCGAATACGATACGCTGCACGTCGCCGGCATGTGCATGGGTGCGCTCGTCGCGCTGCTGCTGTGTCATCGCGTCGGGCACGCGCGCGGCCGGCTCGCGCTGCTGGCCGCGCCGGTGTTCATCGACGGCTGGTCGACGCCGTGGTATAGCGCGCTGCGGCACGTGCTGTACCGCGTGCCGGGGGTGTCGGAGCGGCTGCGGGTCGAGGAGGGTGAGCCGTTCGGGATCAAGAATCCCACGATCCGAGCGATTGTGAAAAAGAAGTTCGAGCGCCAGGACAATTTTCATTATCCGTGGGTGCCGCTCGCATGCATCCGCCAAGTGGACCGGATGCGCGCCTGGGTGCGCGCGGCCGCGCCCGAGACACGCTGCCCGACGCTCATCCTGCATGCGCGCGAGGACGAGCTGACCAGCCTGCGCTCCGCCGAATTCCTTCGCTCGGCGCTCCCCGACGCGCGTGGGGTTGTGCTCGAGAACAGCTATCATATGATCTGCGCGGACAACGACCGCGACGAAGTCGCGCGTCAGGTGCTTGCGTTCTTCGGCTTCGATCCCATGCATGCGGGAAGCCCCGCGATGGCGCGCAGGATGGCGCGGTCCGGCCCCTGACCGTGCGCGGGTGGCGCAGGCGCATCACAGGTGATGCGCCTCCGTGTTTGACAGGGGCGGCATGCGCCAGTGGATGATCGAGCAGTGCAATGTCAGCGGTGACGCATACGGCCCGCTGCTGAAGGTTCCAGGGGCCTTGGTCATCCATGTTCGTGGACAGAGTCACGATACCGGTGCGGGTATCGGCAATCCCGGGTTCAAATATCAAGCCGATTACATCGAATTCTGGTTGAAGTTCTTCGGTGTGGAAGACGTTAGAAGCCTTGTGGTGGAACACACCTGGGACGCCAATGTGCAGGAAACCCTCGAACGAGGGAAAGCTCGGGCGATTGTGATGGCCCTGGATTTCTGATCCTGGGGCGCGCCGGCGTATGCGGGCGGAGGCCGGTGCCTTGTCGCGTCAGCAAGGCGCATATCGTCACCGCGACGAATTGCCGATTTGCGCTCATGCGCCGCTTGCCGCCGCCCGTAGGCTGCGCTGACGTTCGACGCGTCTGTCCGCCTGCCGATATCCATCATGCCGACCTTATCCGCTCCGTCCGATCCCGACGCCGCCGACTGGCGCCGCGCGCTGCGCGCGTGCGTGGCGGCATTCGACGCATTCGCGAGCCCATCGGCGATCGTGTTCTACCGGCTCGACGCGAGCGGCGAGCCCGCCGACTTCGAGCTGTTCGGGATGCCGGAATCGATGCACCGCACCTACGTCGCCCGCTACCGGATGCTCGATCCGCTGCATCCGTCCCGCTGCGCGGCGGGCGAGGGCGCGGTCGTCACGCTCGCGTCGCAACTGCCTGACGCATGCCGCGACGCGTCCGCGTACTGGACTCGCTTTCTAAGGCGGCATGACGTCGCCGACGTGGTCGAAATCTGGCTGCGCGATGCGGGCGTCACGGTCGGCGCGTTCTCGCTGCTGCGCGTCGGCGCGGCCGGCGAAGGTGCGACCGGCGAAGGCGCGACCGGCCGATTCGCGCCGGGCGAGATCGATGCGCTCGCGCGCCTGCAACCGGTCGCCGAAGCCGCGCTGAGCCCGCTGCTGCGCGCGCGGCGCGGCATCCACCGGATCGGTTGCGAGGAACGCCTGACCTACCGCGAGGAGCAGATCGCGCGCCTCGTGCGCGACGGCTGCTCGAACAAGGAGATCGCGCGCGATCTCGCGCTCGGCCAGCCGACGATCAAGACTCACCTGATGCGCATGTACCGCAAGCTCGGCGTATCGAACCGCACCGAACTGGTCGGCGCGCTGTTCCTGTCATCGTCCCGATCCTGATCTTCAGAAACCAGGCGGGTATCGGCACGCGTCGGATGCGATCGTCTGTCTGAACATTCGCACGCGACGCAAGGCACGCGCTTGCCAATTTGCGCTCACGGCGCTCCCGACGCGCCCGATACAGTGGTCCGACGCCCGCGTGCCCCGGCACGCGGCCTCGCCAGGACCCTTATCGAGACGCCCATGACCTCATCGACCTTCGTCGCCGTCAGCGACACCGTGCGCCGCTTCGTCGCGCGCGACTTCGGCCTTTTCATCGACGGCGGCATGCAGCCCGCGCACGCGTCGGCGCGGCTCGACGTGCACGACCCCGCGACCGGCGACCGGCTCGCGACGGTCGCGGATGCCGACGAGCACGATGTCGAGCGCGCGGTTGCCAGCGCAAAACACGCGTTCGACGCGCGCGTGTGGAGCGGCCTGCGCCCGGCGGACCGCGAACGCATTCTGCTGAAGCTCGCCGACCTGATCGAGCGCGACGCCGAAACCCTCGCGCAGCTCGAAACGCTGAACCAGGGCAAGTCGATCCACGTCGCGCGCGCGTTGGAGGTCGGCGCGAGCGTCGAATACGTGCGCTACATGGCCGGCTGGGCAACCAAGATCACCGGCCAGACGCTCGACGTGTCGATCCCGTTCCCGCCCGGCGCGCGCTACACGGCCTACACGCGCAAGGAGCCGGTCGGCGTGGTCGCCGCGATCGTGCCGTGGAATTTCCCGCTGATGATCGCGGTGTGGAAGCTCGTGCCCGCGCTCGCGGCCGGCTGCACGATCGTGCTGAAGCCGTCGCCGGAAACGCCGCTCACCGCGCTGCGCCTCGCTGAGCTCGCATCGGAAGCGGGCGTGCCGCCGGGCGTGTTCAACGTCGTCACGGGCGGCCGCGTGTGCGGCGCGGCGCTCGCGCGCCATCCGTCGATCGCGAAGATCTCGTTCACCGGCTCGACCGCAACCGGCAAGCTGGTCGGCACGGCGGCCGTGCAGAACATGACGCGCTTCTCGCTCGAACTCGGCGGCAAGAACCCGATCGTGATGCTCGACGACGTCGACGTGCAGCAGGCGCTCGACGGCGTCGCGGCCGGTGCGTTCTTCAACCAGGGGCAGGTGTGCGCGGCCGCGTCGCGGATCTACGTGCACCGCAGCAAGTTCGCGCAGCTCGCGGACGGCCTCGCGGGCATCGCGCAGTCGATGAAGCTCGGGCCGGGGCTCGACACGGCCGCGCAGGTCAATCCGCTCGTGTCCGCGCACCACCGCGACAAGGTCGTCCAGCACATCGAGCAGGCGCGCCGCGACGGCCTTACGTTTCTCGCCGGCGGCACGCCAGCCGACGACCTGCCCGGCTATTTCGTGAAGCCGGCCGTGATCGCCGACCCGCGCTCCGACAGCGCGATCGTGCGCGACGAGGTGTTCGGCCCGGTCGTCGTCGTGCTGCCGTTCGACGACGCGGCCGACGCGGTGCGGCTCGCGAACGCGTCGCCGTATGGGCTCGCCGCGAGCATCTGGAGCAACGACCTGACGCGCGTGATGAACCTCGTGCCGCAAATCGAGGCCGGCACGGTTTGGGTGAACTGCCACATCCCGCTCGACCCGTCGATGCCGTTCGGCGGCTACAAGCAGTCGGGCATCGGCCGCGAGTTCGGCCAGTACGCGATCGACGGCTTCACCGAAACCAAATCCGTCTGCATCGCGCACTGACGCGCGGCGCGGCCCTGCACACCCATCCCAAAGCGGAGACTGCAATGAGCTACAACGAAGCGAAGTTCTGGCACCCGATGCTGCACCCGAACGAAATGAAGCGGCGCGCGCCGATCCGCATCGTCCGCGGCGACGGCTGCTACGTATACGACGAAACCGGCAAGCGGCTCGTCGACGGCGTCGCGGGCCTGTGGAACGTCAACGTCGGCCACAACCGCAAGGAAGTGAAGGACGCGATCGTGCGCCAGCTCGACGAGCTCGAATACTTCCAGCTGTTCGACGGGATCAGCCACCCGCGCGCGGAAGAGCTGTCGAAGCTGCTGATCGACATGCTCGAACCGGAAGGGATGCGCCGCGTGCTGTACAGCTCGGGCGGCTCCGATTCGATCGAGACCGCGCTGAAGATCGCGCGCCAGTACTGGAAGGTGCGCGGCCAGGCCGACCGCACGAAGTTCATCTCGCTGAAGCAGGGCTACCACGGCACGCATTTCGGCGGCGCGTCGGTGAACGGCAACACGGTGTTCCGCCGCAACTACGAGCCGAACCTGCCGGGCTGCTTTCACGTCGAGACGCCGTGGCTGTACCGCAACCCGTTCACGCAGGACCCCGAAGCGCTCGGCCGGATCTGCGCGGAGCTGCTGGAGCGCGAGATCCTGTTCCAGAGCCCCGACACGGTCGCCGCGTTCATCGCCGAGCCGATCCAGGGCGCGGGCGGCGTGATCGTGCCGCCGGCCAACTACTGGCCGCTGGTGCGCGAGGTGTGCGACCGCTACGGCGTGCTGCTGATCGCCGACGAAGTGGTGACCGGCTTCGGCCGCAGCGGCAGCCTGTTCGGCAGCCGGGGCTGGGGCGTCCGTCCGGACATCATGTGTCTCGCCAAGGGCATCTCGTCCGGCTACGTGCCGCTCGGCGCGACCGCCATCAACGCGCGGATCGAGGACGCGTTCGCGCAGAACGCCGATTTCGGCGGCGCGGTCATGCACGGCTACACGTACGCGGGCCATCCGGTCGCGTGCGCGGCCGCGATCGCGAGCCTCGACATCGTGCTGAAGGAAGACCTGCCGGCCAACGCGGCGAAGCAGGGCGCGACCCTGCTGGAAGCGTTGCAGCCGTTCGCCGGGCGCTTCGCCGCGGTCGGCGAGGTGCGCGGCAAGGGGCTGATGCTCGCGCTCGACCTCGTCGCTGACAAGCAGACCCGCGAGCCGATCGACCCGCTGTCCGGCTACGCGAACGCGGTGGCCGAAGTCGCGCGCGAGCACGGCGTACTGGTGCGTCCGGTCGGCACGAAGATCATCCTGTCGCCGCCGCTCGTGATCCAGCGCGAGCAGCTCGACCGGATCGTCGATGCGCTCGCGGCCGGCTTCGAAACCGTGCCGTTCGCGTAACGGCGCCGGTCGCCGGGGCGGGCGGTGCGAGCGCCGCCCGCCGGTTTGCCGATTTGCGCTATCTCAAGGTTTTTTTGCCTGCGTATTTTTTCGACATCGAATGATTGAACAGGAGACAAGGATGTCGGGATCGTCAGGGTTTACCAGCGCGGCCGCCGAGGCATCGGCCGGCACGCCGGCGGCGGGGGCGGGCGGCACGGCGCTGAAGGCGGGCGCGGTCGGCTTCCCGACCGCGCTCGCAAGCGCCGTCGGGCTCATCATGGCGAGCCCGGTGATTCTCACCGCGACGTCGGGCTTCGGGATGGGCGGCTGGGCGTTCGCGGTCGCGATGCTCATCGCGTTCGTGATGATGCAGGCGCAGGCGACGACGTTCGCCGAAGCCGCCGCGATGCTGCCGACCGCGGGCTCGGTTTACGATTACCTGTCATGCGGGCTCGGCCGCTTCTGGGCGATCACCGGCACGATTTCCGCGTACTTCCTCGTCCACGTGTTCGCCGGCACGGCGGAGACGATCCTGAGCGGCATCATGGCGCTCGTCAACTTCGAATCGCTGAACGCCGCGTTCGAGCAGCACAACAGCGCGTGGCTCGTCGGCGTCGGTCTCGTGATCACGTTCGCGATCACCAACATCATCGGCATCAAGGTGTTCAGCAAGCTCGAGATCGTGCTGACGGCCGGCATGTGGCTGTCGCTGATGATCTTCGGCATCCTCGGCATCGCCGCCGCGCCGGCCGTGCAGCTCGACGGCTGGTTCGGCCGCTCGGAAGTCGGCACGTCGCTGCCGGCGGTGCTGTCGCTCGTCGGGATGGCGATGTTCATGTTCGTCGGCTGCGAGTTCGTCACGCCGCTCGCGCCGGAAATGAAGGCGCCGGGCCGGACGATCCCGCGCGCGATGGCGCTCGGCCTCGTCGGCGTCGCGATCTGCATGTTCCTGTACGGCGCGGCGATCCGCCGCCAGGTGCCGAACGTGCCGGTCGGCGCGGACGGCCTCACGCACCTGCTCGACACGCCGGGCGCGATCCCCGCGTTCGCCCTGCAGGTGCTCGGGCCGTTCGGTCGCGTGTGGTTCGGCGTTGCATTCCTGTTCGCCGGCGCCGCGACGATCAACACGCTGATGGCGGGCCTGCCGCGCATCCTGTACGGGATGGCGATCGACGGCGCGCTGCCGCGCTGCTTCGCGTACCTGCATCCGCGCTTCAGGACGCCGGTGGTCGGCATCGTCGCGGCGGCGGTCGTGCCGATCGCCCATGCGTGGCTGATCAACGGCAACCTCGACAGCATCCTGCACCTCGTGCTCGCGGCGACCTGCGCATGGGGCACCGCGTACCTGCTCGTCACCGCGTCGGTCGTGATGCTGCGGATCCGCCGGCCGGACCTGCCGCGCCCGTACCGCTCGCCGTGGTTCCCGCTGCCGCAGATCGTGTCGAGCGTCGGCATCGTGCTCGCGATCTGGTACATCACGCCGCCGGGGATGAACCCGCGCGACATCTACGTGCCGTTCGGCGCGATGCTCGGGCTGACCGCGCTGTATGCGCTGTTCTGGACCGTCGTCGTGCAGCGCCGGCACCCGTTCAAGCCGGTGCCGGTCGAGGACGTGCTGCGCAACGAGCACGTCGCGGGATGAAGGCCGCGCTCGCCCGGTGGCGCGCCGCGCCCGCTGCGCCGCCGCCCGGCTACCGGCCCGGCGCGACCGCCGCGCGCGTGCTGGCCGACCTGCGCGCCGCGCGCGACGGCGACGGCGGGGTGAGTGGGGGGGCGAGGCTGCCCAACGGCGTGCGGGTGCGCGTCGCCGAGCAAGTCGAGCGGCAGTTCCTGATGCACACGGTGAGCGTGCGGATCGCGGTGACGGTGCGCGGCCCGGCCGCACACGGCGGCGCGCGCGTCGCGCAGGCCGGCTGGCTGCGGCGCACCGGCGTGCGGGCCGCGCTTCGGCACGGTTGCGACGCCGGTTTCGCGCGCACGGTCGCGGCGCTGGTCGCCGAGCCGTCGCTCGCCGACGCGCTGCGCCCCCTGCATTTGACGGATTGCACGCTCGACGCGCATGACGGACGCTGGACGTTGGCCATCGTGCCGTTCGGCGGCAGCGAGGTCGTGAGCCGGATGCCGTCGTTTCGCCGCTATGTCCGGCTGACCGGCGAGCAGGCCGCCGCGCTGTCGGCGGCCGTGATGGCGTTCGAGCGCGCACTGCGCGGGTTTTTGCGCAGGTAAGCTGTGGCGTCGCGTGCCGCCGCACGATGCCGGCGGCCGCGCGCACAGGGATCAGGGTTTTAGCGGAGGCGCCGATGCTGTTCCAGTCAGGCTCACATGAAGACGTCCACGAGCACGGGCTTGCCATCGCGGGCTGGCGCCAGGTCTACCGCCAGATGACGCCCGGCCGCTTCAAGGGCACGGTCACGCAGGTGCTCTACGACGATTTCCATTTCTTCCGCGAGACGACCAACCGGCGCGTCGCGCAGACCGGCGTCGCGCCCGCCGACCGCACGTCGCTCGCGGTGCCGCTGTCGGTGCCGCTCGTCGGCACCTTCCAGGGCCAGCCGGTCGACGGCTATGCGCTGCTCGCGCTGCGCGCCGACGAGGATTTCGAATTCCATACGCCGGAAGGGATGGGGCTCGTCGGTATCAGCGCCGCGTCGGACATGATCGACGAGCTGTGCGACGCCGAGTTCGGCGCGGCTGGCTCAGGCGCGGGCGCTTCAGGCGCGACCGGCGCGCGCAGGCTGCACCACGTGACGCGGCTGTCCGACGCGCAGGGCGTCGCGCTCGGCGAGCGGCTGTCGGCGCTGATCGACGCCGCGCAGCGCAACCCCGGCTGCCTCGACTACGCGGCGACGCGCCGGATGTTCCGCGACGCGATGCTCGGCATGTTCCTCGATGCGCTCGACCAGGGGATCGGCGCGGAGCGCCGCGACATCACGCACGCGACCTACAGCGACATCGTGCGCCGTTGCGAGAAGCATCTGCGCGAGCGGCCGGAAGAGCCCGTCACGGTGCTCGAACTGTGCCGCGCGCTGCGCTGCAGCCGCCGCACGCTGCAGACGAGCTTCCAGCGCGTCGCCGACGTGACGCCCGTCGCCTACCTGCGCACGATCCGCCTGAACGCGGTGCGGCGCCTGCTGCGCACGACGTCCGCGCAGCAGCTCGGCGTCGGCGAGGCGGCCGCGAGCTGGGGCTTCACGCACCTCGGCTATTTCGCGAGCGAGTACCGCGACCTGTTCGGCGAGCTGCCGTCGCAGACGCTGCGCCCCGTGTGAGCCGGGCCCGCCGCCTGTCGCATCCGTTTGCCGATTTGCGATAAAGGTCCGGAATTTTCGCTGGATAGAGTCCCGTCACCACATCATCAACCCCATCGATTCGTAGAGCGAAGCGATGGACGACAGGGGACGGGACATGACGATCGGAACAAGACTGGCCGCCGCCGCCGTGGCGGCCGCAGTTTCGTGCATGCACGCGCAGGCACAGACCTCGGGCAGCGTGACGCTCTACGGCACCGTGGACACCGGCATCATCTACTCGACGAACCAGCAGTTCACGCGCGCGGACGGCAGCGTCGGCGGCGGTCATGCGTGGCAGATGGGCGGCGGCAACCTCGTGCCGTCGCGGTTCGGCTTCCAGGGCGCGGAGCCGCTCGGCGGCGGGCTGAACGCGGTGTTCACGCTCGAGCAGCAGTTCCTGTCCGCGAGCGGGCAGGCGCTGCAGGGCGGCGCGGCGTTCAGCCGCCAGGCGTGGGCCGGCCTGCGCCAGGACGGGCTCGGCACGCTCGGTCTCGGCCGGCAATACGACTCGTATACGGACATGCTCGGCGCGTACGTGTCGAGCAACAACTGGGCGACGCCGTACGGCTCGCATCTCGGCGACGTCGACAACCTGAACGCCGCGTTCAACTTCAACAACGCGGTCAAGTTCACGAGCGCCGATTTCAACGGCTTCACGTTCGGCGGCACGTTCAGCTTCGGCGGGCAGGCGGGCGACTTCTCCGCGAAGCGCGGCTATGCGCTGGCCGTGTCGTACAACCGCGCGCCCGTGTCGCTCGCGCTCGGCTACCTGAACCTGCGCCAGCCGCTCGATGCGGCGCTCGGCGGCGCGAACGGCTATATCGGCGACTTCGCGTGCAGCAACCCGGGCGCGATGTACTGCCTGCTGCAGGACGCCGTGTCGATGCGCGCGTTCGGCGCGGGCGGGGCGGTGGCGCTCGGCGACGCGACGGTCGCGCTGACGTATACGCATACGCGCCTCGGCGACAGCCGCTATTTCTCGACGCCCGCGCAGCCGCGCGCGCAGGCGTTCACGTTCGACGTCGGCGAGCTGAACGTGTCGTACATGTTCTCGCCGGTGTGGCAGGGCGCCGTCGCCTACATCTTCAACGCGGCGCATACCGACGGGCGCGGCACGACGCGTTTCCATCAGCTGAACCTCGGCACGAACTACCAGCTGTCGAAGCGCACCGCGCTGTACGCGGTCGCGATCGGGCAGCTCGCGAGCGGCACGGGGCTCGGCACCGACGCGAACGGCCATGCGGTGAACTACGCGCAGATTCCGGTGCTCGGCAACAGCAATTCGAACCGGCAGCTCGCGGTGATGGGCGGGATCCGCGTGAACTTCTGACCGGGTGCGGCGGCGGCACGCGGCCGCCTGCCACAAATCCTTAACGATCGGCGTGAACAATGGCGTTCGCATCGGGCGGCTCGATTCGCCGCCCGCGTTGCACACGTGTGCAACGGATTGCCGTTTCGCCACCACGCTGATCGTGAGAGAGACCCCATGACCCTGCTGAGCCGCCTGCGCGCGCTGTCCGCCGCCGTTGCGCTTTCCGTCTTCGCGTCGCATGCCGTCGCCGCGGACCTCGTCATCGCCGGCCGCGACGACATCTACGGCAAGGGGCTGGCCGACGCCGTCGCCGGCTTCACGAAGCTGCATCCCGGCATCGAGATCGAGCTGCTGAAGCTGCCGAACGCGAACCTCTACCAGAAGCTCAAGCTGTCGATGCGCGAGGGCACCGGCGCGTACGACCTCGTGATGATGGACGACACGTGGTCGCCGGAATTCATCGGCAACGGCTGGCTGAAGCCGCTGCCGGCGACGCTCGCCGACGCGGACCTGGTGCCGTCGACGGTCGCGCTCGGCCGCAACGCGGCGGGCGCGCTGTTCGCGCTGCCGGTGGTCGGCAACGTCGAGATGTTCGCGTACCGAAAGGATCTGCTCGCGAAGTACAAGCTGCAGCCGCCGCGCAACTGGGACGACGTGCTGAAGATCGCGCAGACGGTCGGCGGCGCGGACAAGAGCGTGTCCGGCGTCGTGTTCCGCGGCACCAAGGGCAATCCGGTCGTGACGGGCTTCCTGCCGATCCTGTGGGCGTACGGCGGCGACGTGCTCGACCGTGCGGGCAACGTGACGATCGATTCGCGCGAGGCGCAGGCGGCGCTCAAGACCTTTCTGGCGCTGAAGGCGTCCGCGCCGAAGGACGTCGACGTGTATGGCGCGGCGGAAGTGCGCGATGCGCTGCAGCGCGGCGCCGCCGCGCAGGCGATCGAGGTGTGGCCGGCGTGGATTCCGGCGCTCGACGATCCGAAGCAGTCGCGCGTCGCCGGCCAGATCGCGCTGCAGGCGCCGCCGGGGCAGACGGCCGGCCCCGCGCCGATGCTCGGCATCTGGCAGATGGCGATTCCGAAGGACGCGCCGCACGCGAAGCTCGCGCAGGATTTTCTCGCATACCTGACCGCACGCGACACGCAGGCGCGCCTCGCCGCGCTCGGCATCCCGCCGACTCGCCGCAGCGTGTTCGCCGACCCGGCGCTGGTTCGCCAGTACCGCTGGTATCCGGATCAGCTGAAGGCGCTCGAAGCGGGTCGTGCGCGGCCGCGCGTGAAGGACTGGCAGCAGATCGAGAGCATTCTCGGCGACCAGCTGCAGCTCGCGCTGACGGGGCAGGCCGCGCCCGACGCGGCGCTGCGCCAGGCGCAGCAGAAGATCGCGCAGGCGATCGCGGCGGCGGGCAAGTGACCACGCGCGCCCGTTCGCAGCGGGAGCGCCGAGCATGAAGGCGTTCTCGCGCAGCCTGCCGTTCGTCGCGCTGCTCGGGCCCGCGCTGCTGGTGCTGGCCGGCCTCGCGCTGTACCCGGTCGTGCAGGTGCTGATCGATTCGTTCTGCCACGTCGACTACACGGCGGGCCGCCGTGCGTTCGCGGGCCTCGCGAACTACCGCGCGGTGCTCGCCGACGACGCGTTCACGGCCGGCTTCGGCAACACGCTGCGCTTCACGATCGCGGCGTCGCTCGCCGAGGTCGCGCTCGGCTTCGGCCTTGCGCTGCTGTTCGTGCGCGCGTTTCCGGGCCGCCGCATCGCGCTGCCGCTCGCGATCCTGCCGATGATGCTGTCGACGCTCGTGTGCTCGGCGATCTGGCGCAACTGGCTGAACTTCGACGGCTTCCTGAACGCGCTGCTCGCGGCGCTCGGCGTGGAAGGGGTGCGCTGGCTGTCGGATCCGCATCTGGCGTTGTGGTCGCTGATGCTCGTCGACGTGTGGCAGTGGACGCCGATGGCGTTCCTGATCGTGCTCGCCGGGCTGCAGTCGATTCCGCAGGAGCTGTACGAAGCCGCGCGGACCGACGGCGCGAGCGAATGGCAATGCCTGCGCGACATCACGCTGCCGCTCGCCGCGCCGCAGATCGGGCTCGCGCTGCTGCTGCGCTCGATCGACACGTTCAAGCTGTTCGACAAGGTCTATGCGCTGACGGGCGGCGGCCCCGGCAACGCGACGCAGACGCTGTCGACCTACATCTACGACACGGGCTTCCGCTTCTTCAACGTCGGGCCGGCGAGCGCCGCGTCGGTGCTGATGCTCGCGGCGTCCGCGCTGCTGGTCTCGGGGTACGTATGGCAAACGGTTCGCAAGCGGCGCGCGTGACGGCGCGCGCCGGACGCACGCAGCGTCGGCCCGCGCGCGGTCGCGCAGGTTTCGCACGGTCGGTGCCGTGGGCGCTGCGCGCCGTCGCGCTCGCGGTGCTGCTGCTGCCGTGCCTGTGGATGGCGGGCGCGGCGTTCATGCCGGCGCTCGAACGGCTCGACCACCCGCTGCGGATCTGGCCGGCCGCGCCGACGTTCGAGCATTTCGCGTCGGTGTGGACGAACGGCCTCGGCGGCCCGCTGCTGAACTCGCTGCTGGTCGGCTTCGGCACGACGCTGCTCGCGCTGGCGCTCGCGTTTCCGGCCGCCTATGCGCTCGTGCGCCTGCGCTTTCCCGCGCGGCTCGACCTGCTGTTCCTCGTGCTCGTGCTGGCGCTGAAGCTGATGCCGCCGATCACGATCGCGGTGCCGCTGTTCGCGCTCGCGAAGCGGCTCCATCTGCTCGATTCGACGCTCGGGCTGATGCTCGCGTACCAGATCTATGCGTTGCCGATGGCGATCTGGATGCTGCTCGCGTTCGTGCGCGACGTCCCCATCGAATACGAGGAAGCCGCGTGCATCGACGGCGCGGGGCTGGCCCGGCGGCTCGTGCAGATCGTACTGCCGCTGTGCGCGCCGGGGATGATCGCGACCGCGATCTTCGTGTTCATCGCCGCCTGGAACGAATTCCTGCTCGCGCTGCTGTTCGTGTCGACGCCGAGCCGCTTCACGCTGCCGCTCGCGATCGCGGGCTACGTGACCGAGAACGGGATCGACTGGGGCGACCTGATGAGCGCGGGGCTGATCGCGTCGCTGCCGACGCTCGCGGTCGCGGGGTATGTGCAGCGCTATCTGCTGCGCGGCTTCGCGGGCGGGTTGAAGTGACGGGCAGGGCCGGTTCGAACCTGTTGCAGCGTTGCGCCGGACCTCAGCCGCAGCTGTGACGGATCACGGTCGCGACCGGCACGACTTGCGTGCGCGACGCGCCGGCAGGCGCCTGCATCCGCTCGGCGAGCATGTCGACCGCGGCGTTCGCGAGGCCCTGCGTGTCCTGCCGGAGCGTCGTCAGCGCATAGCCGTCGAAGGCGGCGGCGGGGATGTCGTCGAAGCCGATCACGCGCAAGTCGTCCGGCACGCGCAGGCCGAAGCGTTGCCGCGCGGTGTCGATCACGCCGAGCGCGAGCAGGTCGGACGAGCAGAACACGCCGTCCGGGCGGCTGTCGCCGGCGAGCAGGTGTTGCGCGGCTTCGACACCGCACGCATAGGTGTCGGACGATGTGCCGTGAATGTGCGCCAGCGCGGGGCCGCCGGGTTCGCCGCGACGGAGTGCGTCCGCGAAGGCGTCGGCGCGCGATTGCGCGCTGTAGCTCGTGTCGCGCGGCCCGACGAACGCGAGCCGGCGTGCGCCCGCCTGCGCGAGCAGGCGCGCGGCGCGGCCGGCGCCTTCCGCGTTGTCGCTGACGACGACGTCCGCGCCCGGCAGGCTTGCCGCGCGGTTGATCATCACGACGGGAATCCGGTGCGCGAGGTACTGGCGCGCGACCGACAGCGGCGGCGACGCGGACGTCATCACGAGCCCGGCGATCCGGTAGCTGAGCAGCCGTTCGAGCGACTGGCGGATCTGGCGCGGGTCCTCCGCGTTCGTCACGAGCGGCGTGAGCCCGCGATGCCCGAGCGCGGCCATCAGGTCCGACAGCAGCCGCGCGCGAAACGGATTCTCGAAGCCCGCGGTGACGACGCCGATCATGCTGCTGCGCTGCGTGATCATGTCGCGCGCGATCAGGTTGACCTGGTAGCCGAGCGCGCGCGCCGCGCTCATCACGCGCTCGCGCGTTTCGGGCGCGATGCTCGCGGAAGGCGAGAACGCGCGCGACACCGCCGAGCGCGATACGCCGGCCCGCGCCGCGACGTCGGACGCGGTGACCCACTGTTTTTTCTGTCTGTCTGCCATCGACTCAATGATCCATTCGCACCACGACCCACGCCTGCCGCTCGCCGACTGGATGTCGAAGCTCGACGACGGGCGATCGCTGCATACCCTGACCGTACCGGGCAGTCATGACACCTGTGCGTATACCGTCGACGATGCGCTCGCCCGCACGCAATGCGCGCCGCTCGACGCGCAGCTGATGCACGGCGTGCGGATGCTCGACATCCGCTGCCGGCACGTGCGCGACGAATTCGAGATTCATCACGGCGGGATCGCGCTCGGCATGACGTTCGACGACGTGCTCGCGACCTGTGCGGATTTTCTCGCCGCGCATCCGGGCGAGTGCATCGTGATGTCGGTGAAGGACGAATGGCCGGCGCACGCGTGCCGCCGCGGCTTCGACGCGACGTTCGACGCGCATCGCGCGCGGCATCCGGGGCTGCGCTGGCATGCGGGCGGCGCGATTCCCGCGCTCGGCGACGTGCGCGGCGCGATCGTTCTGTTGCGGCGCTTTCGCAGCAGCCGCCCGCTCGGGATCGACCTGACCGCGTGGCCGGACAACATGACGTTCACGATCGACCATCCGGATGCCGCGTTCGTGATCCAGGACGAATACCGGGTGCCGGTGGCGGCGTCGATCGAACACAAATGGCAGGCGATCGACGCGCTGCTCACGCATATGCCGTCCGCCGACAGCGGGCGCTGGGCGATCAATTTTTGCAGCGGCACGGGGATGGGCGCGAATCCGTCGGTCGTCGCGCACGGCAGCGGCATCGTGAAAGGCATCCACACGCGGCTCGGGGAACGGCTGCGCACGCATCACGGGCCGTGCGGGATCGTACTGCTCGATTTCTGCGACGACGACGACTGGGCGCTCGTGCGCGCGCTGGCGGCCCGGAACGGGTAGCCGTGCCCGCTGCGCGCGCGGCGCTAGATCTCGACCCGCGCGCCGACTTCGATCACGCGGTTGGCCGGCAACTTGAAGAATGCGGCGATATTGCCGACGTTGTGCAGCATCACCGCGAACAGGCGTTCGCGCCATAGCGCCATCCCATGGCCTGGCGTCGGCACGACCGACGCGCGGCTCAGGAACCATGAGGTCTCCGCCGGTTCGAATGTGAGCCCCGCCGCCTTGCTCTCGCTGAGCGCCTTCGGCAGATCCACTTCGTCCTTGAATCCGTACATGATCGTCACCTGATGACAGCCGGGGCAGAGCAACTGCACCCGCACGCGCTCGCTGTCGGGCACCCATGGCACCTCCGCGGTGATCACCGTCACGAACACCACGCGCTCATGCAGCACCCGGTTATGCATCAGGTTGTTGACCAGCGCATGCGGTACCGCCTCGGGGGTCGGCGTCAGGAAAATCGCGGTGCCGCCCACGCGGGCCGGCGAGCGCGCGAGCAGCGCGTTCAGGTAGGGCTTGAGCGGCGTCGTGCCGGCGCGCACGCGCGCTTCGGCCATCAGCATTTCCCAGCCGCGGCCCCAGGTCGCCATGATCGTGAACACCACCGTGCCGATCGCGAGCGGGAACCAGCCGCCCTCGACGATCTTCAGCAGGTTCGCGGAGAAGAACATCGCGTCGATCGCGAAGAAGAACGCGGTCGCGAGCACGCAGAGCAGCCAGTTGTAATGCCATGCGTAGCGGACGACGAAGAACGTGAGGAAAGTCGTGATCAGCATCGTGCCGGTGACCGCGATGCCGTAGGCGGAGCCGAGCGCGGTGGACGAGCCGAAGCCGAGCACCGCCGCAACCACCGCGGCGAGCAGTGTCCAGTTGATGCCGGGCACGTAGATCTGGCCCATTTCCTGCCCCGACGTGTAGACGATGTTCATCCGCGGCAGGAAGCCGAGCTGCATCGCCTGCTTCGTCATCGAATAGGTGCCGGAGATCACGGCCTGCGATGCGACGACCGTCGAGATTGTCGCAAGCACGATCATCGGGAGAATCGCCCATTGCGGAAAGAGTCGATAGAACGGGTTCTGCAGCGCGCCGGGATGGGCGAGCAGGAGCGCGCCCTGGCCGAGGTAATTGAGCGCGAGTGAGGGGAACACGACGCCGAACCATGTGACGCGAATCGGCCGTTTGCCGAAATGCCCCATGTCCGCATACAGCGCTTCGGCCCCCGTCAGCGACAGCACGACGGCGCCGAGCGCGACGAACGCGAGCCAGCGGTGATGCAGGCAGAAGGCGAGACCACGCAGCGGATCGAGCGCGGCCAGGATGGCCGGCGCGTCGGCGATATTGACGAGGCCCGCGATGCCGATCACGACGAACCATGCCACCATCACCGGTCCGAACACGGCGCCGATCCCGCTCGTGCCATGCTTCTGCATGATGAAGAGTGCGATGAGCGCCGCCAATGTGACCGGAATCACATAGGTTTTCAGCACCGGCGCCACGACCTCGAGGCCTTCGACGGCGCTCAGCACCGAGATGGCCGGCGTGATCACGCTGTCGCCGAAGAAGAGCGACGCGCCCATCACGCCGACGACGAGCAGCGCGCGGCGCAGCCGCGGACGCGTCACGACCGACGACGCCGCGAGTGCGAGCAGCGCCATGATGCCGCCTTCGCCATGGTTGTTCGCGCGCAGGATCAGCACCACGTACTTGAGCGAGACGACCACCATCAGCGACCAGAAGATCAGCGACACGATCCCGACGAGATTGAATGCGTTGAGCGCCAGCCCGTTGACCGGATCGAACACGGTCGACAGCGTGTAGAGCGGGCTCGTGCCGATGTCGCCGTAGACGACGCCGAGCGCGGCAAGCGCGAGCGCCGGGAGGGCCGGCTTGTGTGGACCGGGCATGCCGAGCCGGTCGGCGTCGGACGCGGCGGATGCGGAATGTCCCATCTGTCCCTCCGGATTCTGTCGCGCGGCAGCGAAACGGCTGCACGGGCCGTTGTGCATCGTCGGTCGTGGCTCTGGGCGCTGCGGTTACAGAAAGTATAGGAACTGCCGGCAAGACATTGGAAACGGGGGCAATGCGGCGGGAGGGGCAGGCTGGCCGACGAATTGATGCACGCGCGTCTCGCAAACATCGTCGCGCGCCGGCCGTTCGAAACATATGAAGTTTCGATTATAGTGAGGGCCCTTCGAACCCCGCCCCGAACTCATGACCGTTCCTGTCAGGATCCGCGTCGCGACGCGCGACGACGCCGCCGCGATGGCCGCGGTGGAAATCGCCGCCGCGCAGCGCTTTCGCGACATCGGCATGGCGCACATCGCCGACGCCGATCCCACCGCCACAGCCGACGCGCTCGTCCGCATCGACGCGGGCCGCGCATACGTCGCGATCGACGCGCACGGCGCGTGCGTCGGCTTCGCGTTCTACCGGCTGCTGGATGCGCACCGGCTGTATCTCGAGGAACTGGATGTCGCGCCGTCGCACGCGGGACAGCGGATCGGCGTGCGCCTGATCGACCAGGTGACGGCGCGCGCGGCCGCGGACGGCGTCGCGCAGATCGTGCTGTCGACGTTCCGCGCGCCGCCGTGGAACGCGCCGTATTACCGGCGCCTCGGGTTTGCGGACATCGACGAGGCCGCGCTCGACGAGACGCTGAGCCAGATTCGCGCGCACCACGTCGCGCTTGGCCTCGACGAGACGCAGCGCGTGTTCATGCGCCGCGACCTGCGCGATGAACACGCGGCGGGCGGCCGTCAGGCCGCGTCGCTGAGCGCCGGGTAGTCGGTGTAGCCCGTCTCGCCTTCCGCGTAGTACGTTTCCGGCACCGGCTTGTTGAGCGGTGCGTCGAGTTCGAACCGGCGCGGCAGGTCGGGGTTCGCGATGAACAGCTGGCCCCACGCGATCGCATCGGCGTCGCCGCGTTCGAGCACCTGCTGCGCGCTGTCGAGCGTGAATTTCTCGTTCGCGATCAGCGGGCCGCCGAACGCTTTCTTCAGTTGCGGACTCAGGTGGTCGCCCGTGTACGACTCCCGCGTGAAAATGAACGCAATCTTGCGGCGGCCGAGCTCGCGCGCGACATAGCCGAACGTCGCAGCCGGGTCGGAGTCGCCCATCGTGTGCGCGTCGCCGCGCGGCGCGAGGTGCACGCCGACGCGTCCGGCGCCCCACACGTCGATCGCCGCGTCGACCACTTCGAGCAGCAGGCGCGCGCGGTTCTCGACCGGGCCGCCGTACGCATCGGTGCGGCGGTTGGTGCTGTCCTGCAGGAACTGGTCGAGCAGGTAGCCGTTCGCGCCGTGGATCTCGACGCCGTCGAAGCCGGCCGCCTTCGCGTTTTCCGCGCCCTTGCGGTACGCGGCGACGATGCCTGGAATCTCGTCGAGCTCGAGCGCGCGCGGCGTCACGAACGGACGCTGCGGCCGCACGAGGCTCACGTGGCCGCCCGCGGCGATCGCACTCGGCGCGACCGGCAGCGCGCCGTCGAGGAAGATCGGGTCGGAGATCCGGCCGACGTGCCAGAGCTGCAGCAGGATGCGGCCGCCCGCGTCGTGCACGGCGCGCGTCACGCGCTTCCAGCCCTCGACCTGCTCGTCGGACCAGATGCCCGGCGTGTCGGCATAGCCGACGCCTTGCGGCGTCACCGACGTCGCTTCGCTGATGATCAGGCCGGCCGACGCGCGTTCGGCGTAGTAGCGGGCCATCAGGTCGTTGGGGACGCGCACGTCGCCCGCGCGGGCGCGGGTGAGCGGCGCCATCACGATGCGGTTCGGCAGGGTCAGGTCGCCGAGGGTGACGGGGTCGAACAGGGTGGGCATGGCGATTTCCTTTTCACGGAAGACGGGACGGGGGCCGGCGCGCGCTCAGAGTTCGCGGCGCATGGCGTCGAGAAAGGCGTCGATGACTGCTTCGTTGCGCTTGAAGAACGCCCACTGGCCGACCCGGGTCGACGTCACGAGCCCCGCGCGCTGCAGCGTGGCAAGGTGCGCGGAAACCGTGGACTGCGACAGGCCGCAACGCGCGTCGATCTGCCCCGCGCAGACGCCGTCGTCGTACGACAGGGTCTGGTTCGGAAAATGCGCGGCCGGCGTTTTCAGCCAGTCGAGGATTTCCCGGCGGACGGGGTTGGCGAGCGCCTTGAGGATCGCGTCGATGTCGAGGTCGGTCGGCATGGGTGAGGTTTGTTCAGGCAAATGAGCATCGTCGATGGCCGAATCTTATATCGGAATCTAGCGATATGTTCGAAGACATTGTTCTCAATGGGGGTGATAGTTTTTCGCAGGGGAGCGCGATGGCCGCCGTCGGGCGCGGCCCGCGGCGCGATTACGGCCCGGGACGAACGTCGCGCAGCAGCGTGGCCAGTTCGAGCGCGGCCTGCTTGAGCGCCGGCACGATGCGGCGCCGGATCGCGCCGACATCCGGCTCCGGTTCGACCGCGCCGCAGCTCAGCGCCATCAGCGTCTTCGACACCCCGACGCGGACCGGCAACGCAATGCCCCACGCATCATGCCGATTTTCGCCGAGCGACATGCAGACGCCGGTCGCGCGCAGATCCGCGAAGGCCGCTTCGATGCCGGCCGCGTCGGTCAGTTGCGCGATCTGGCGGCGCCGCAACGGGTCGGGCAGGCCCCACAGCCACGCGCGCCCGATCGCCGTCGCGCCCATCGGCGCGAGCGAGCCGACGCCTATCCGCGGCGTGGCGATCCGCGCGGAGGAGCGGTGCGCGACAACCAGCATGTCGAGGTGGTCGGGCACGGCGAGTGTGACGGAGACGTCGAGCCGGTCGGCCAATTGCTGCATGAACGGATGCGCGAGCGGCGTGACCGGATTGGTCGCGAGGTAGGCCTGTCCGATGCCGAACACGCCCGGGCATAGCGCGTAACGCGAGCCGCCCGCGATGCGGTGAATGAAGCCGAGGTCGATCAGCGTCGACGTCAGGTCCGACACGGCCGATGTCGGCAAGCCGGTCCGGGACGCCAGCTCGTCGTTCGTCAGCGGCGCACGGTCGGCATGAAACGCGCGCAGCACCTGAAGCCCGCGATCGAGGGTCAGCGTGACGGGGCTGGATGTGGACATGGCGATGCCTGGCTGGCGCTCAATCGCCTGTTGCGAGGCGTGCCTGCAGCGCGTGCGCGAGCGCGACGAGCCGGGCCCCGAGTTCCTGTTCGATGCTGACGGCGCGGCCGATGCAGCCGAGCACCAGCGGCGGCCGGCCGCGGATAGGGAGCGGCGCGGCGATGCACGCGCGTTCCGGCTCCCGCTCGTCGTGCAGCATGCCGAAGCCGAGTTCGTGCACCTGCGCGATCTTTTCGGTCATGCGAGGCAGAATCGACGGCCATTCGCGGCCCGCCTTCCGTTCGATCTCGCCCTGCAGATTGAGGCGCTCCGATTCGGGAAGGGACGCCAGCAGCGTCCATCCCATCAGCGAATCCGCGAGCGGCATGCGCATGCCCGGCAGCCGCCGCGAGTCGGGCGCCGCGCGGCTGCCGGCCTGCGTATCCAGGATGAGCACGTCGAGCTGGTCGCGCGCGCCGAGCAGCACGCAGGTATCGGTTGCCTCGGCGAGTGTGCGCATTTCGTCGCGGGCGGCCTGCTGGATGCCGGGATCGGCGATGGCTGCGTAGCCGAGCGACAGTGCGGCGGGCGCGAGCGCGTACTTTCGGCTCGCGTCGTCGTGATGCAGGTAGCCGAGCGCGACCAGCGACTGCAGCAGCCGCGACACGGTCGGCGCGGGAATGCCGGTCTCCAGCGCGATTTCCCGGTTGCCGAGCCAGCCCTTGTCCGGCCCGAACGCGCACAGGATCGCGAGGCCGCGTGCCAGCGGCGTGACCGTCGCGTCGCTTTGCGCCCGCTTGCGCCGGGGCGGCTTCGGGCGTGCAGCGTCGACACCGTGCGGACCATTGCGCGACCGCGTGCCGGCGTCGTGCGACAAGGGCCTGTCGGAATGCATGGCAGTCTCCGTGTCCTCCGTCTGGGCCGGACCGTGAGCCGGTGCGGCGCATTGTGCGGGTAATCTTTGAATCCTACTATGGCGTCGGCGAATCGGGCCGCATGCTAGGGCATGTCCCATCAGGGTTCGCGCGTGCGTCGCGCCCCCGCTCCTCACCCCTGGCCGAGCACCGCGACGTTGTCGTAGCGGTCGCCGCGATACAGCGAGCGCGTCAGTTCGAGCGGGCATCCGTCGCTCGAGAACGAGCGGCGCTCAGCAGATTGGCGGGCAGCGTCGCGCGTTCGATGGCCATCGGCGCCGCATCGGCCGTTCTGACGCGTTCCAGGCGGATCGCGCGCGCGTCCGGCGCGAGCCCGAGCGCGAGCAATTCGTCGGGCGACGGCCGGTCGAGCTCGCGGCGCAGCCACTGCGAACCGGGATGGAGCCCGCGCCGGGATTCGATCAGGCCCTGTCGCGTCAGCTTGTCGATCGCGCGCCGGACCGTGTCGCGCGACACCTGGAAGCGCTCGGCGAGGTCGCGTTCCGGCGCCCGTCAAGCGGGCCCGGTTTGCGGGAGCGACGCGAGCGCGTTGCGGATCGAGCCGCCGGCCGCGCCGGCGAGCCGCTCGGCGCTGGCGCGGTCGATGCCCGCGGCGAGCATCAGGATCGCGATGCGCGGGCGGTTGCCCGCCTGTTCGAGCGCACGCTCGGCCGCGTCGGTCGGTACGCGGGCCGCCTGCGACACGATGCGGATCGCCCGTTGCCGGAGCTTGTGGTTGTGCGCCTGGACGTCGACCATCAGGTTGCCGTACGTCTTGCCGAGCGCGACCATCGAGATCGTCGACAGCATGTTGCAGATCATCTTCTGCGCGGTGCCGGCCTTCAGGCGCGTCGAGCCCGTCAGCACTTCCGGGCCGCAGTCCACCTCGATCGCGACGTCGGACAGCTTGCCCGCCTCGCTGCCGACGTTGCACGCGACGCAGACGGTGCGGCATCCGGTGCCCCGCGCATGGCGGAGCGCGCCGATCACGTACGGCGTGCGTCCGCTGGCGGTCAGCCCCACGACCACGTCGTTCCGCGTGAGGCCGATCGCTTCGAGATCGCGGCGCCCGAGCGCGTCCGAATCCTCGGCGGATTCGGTGATGCCCGCGAAGCCGCCCGCGACGATGCCGACGATGTCGCCGGGCCGCGTGCCGAACGTCGGCTGGCACTCGAGCGCATCGAGATAGCCGATGCGCCCGCTGTTGCCGGCCCCGATGTAGATCAGCCTTCCGCCCGCCCGCAGCGCGTCGGCAATTGCGGCCACGCCGGACGCGATCGCGGGCAGCGCATGCGCGACGCACGACGCGACGCGCGCGTCCTCCCGATTCATCAGCGCGAGTGCTTCGCCGATGCCGAGCGCATCGAGATTCGCGCTTTGCCCGTTGGGCTGTTCAGTGACGAGGTGCTCGAGGCGCATGGCGGTGTGCCCTCCCGGAAACGGTCCGTCAAATGATCATCGGCATGGTCAAATTATCACGGATGCATACCTTTCGCCGGAACGTGCCGGCGCTCGCCCGGAAGGGGGGCGACGCGGATCGGCGCACGCGCCACGTCGTCGCCGCTTCGTCCCCGCGTCAACGCGCCACGGGATACTTCATCAGATAGAACTTCAAGTCCGGGCGAGTCGGCATCGAGAACGGCGGCGAATCCGTGACGAAGCCCAGCGCGCGGTAGAAGTCGCGCGCGGATTCACGCGCCGTGCACCAGACCAGCTCCGCGCCGGCCTGCCGGGCCCGGCGGATGCTCAGGCGCACCAGGAGCTGGCCGAAGCCGAGCCCGCGCATCGGCGGGGTGACCGCCATCCCGCGAAGGCGCCACGCGCGCGGTGCCGGGTCGTCCTTCAAGCGTTCCTCGCAGATCGATGCGACCGCAACGATGTCCGCGTCATCGCGGACGGCGAAATGCAAGGTCGTCGGATCCTGATCTCCCGGTAACGGGCACGCGTGTTCATTTCCGACCAGCAAAACTGCAGCCCGAAGCGGGTAGGTCTGTTCCGCCTGAATCTCTGCAATAGTGAACAATGCTCCTTTTGGGGGCATGGGGTTTTTCCTTTTTCGGCACTGGTTTTTAACCACACTACAAAATCCACAGTACGAAATTTACCGCACTCGCATAAATTACAGTTGCCGGAATTCGAGCGGAAGGATAATCTCACACCCGGCCGAATCATTTAAAACAACCAGTGAAACTGTGATCGCAGATGACGGGGAAAATATTGACCAATGCCGAGAGCGCCTACGAGGAGATTCGCACGCGAATCTTTGACGGCCGGCTCACGCCTGGACAAAAGATCTCTCATCGCGGCCTTGCGGACGAACTCGGTTTCGGTCAGATGCCGGTTCGCAGCGCGCTTCATCTGCTCGAGGCCGAAGGGCTCGTCACGGTGGTGGGCAAGAGCGGGACGTACGTCACGTCGCCCACCAACGACGACCTCCGGGAAATTTACGAAATGCGGCTGGCGCTCGAGAGCACCGCGGCCTATCTGGCCGCCCAGCGCGGGGTGACCGACGGGCTCAGGGAGTCGGCCGAGCGAATGAGCCGGATTCTCGAAGCGGATACCGGCGACATCATGCTCGAGCAGCGCGTGGGATGGGTATTCCATCAGGAGCTGTTCGCGGCGGCGAAGAACCCGAGAATCTCGACGGCATACGAATTATTGCGCGGCCAGACCCTCGCACTCAATGAATTGCCGCGTGGCGACGCTGAAACGGTGCGTCGCGGCACGATAGAGCATCTCAGGATTTATCAGGCGATCGTCGATAAAGACTGCGAACTCGCTCGGCGGCATATGTGGAATCACATCATCGACGGAACGCCCGCGCGTATCAAACTAATCCGGGCACAACAATGAATAACGAGACCAATAAATCCTTGCTTCCGATCAAGATGTTCGCCGGCCTGGTGCTCGGGGGCGCTTGCGGCGTATTCCTGCCGGACGTGGGTTCGAAGCTGGGATTCGTCACCGCGATTTTCGGGCATGCGATCAAGATGGTCGTCATGCCGCTGATCTTCCTGTCGGTGACGGTCGGCGTGTTTCGCGCGAGGCAGCAGCGCGGCCGGCTCGGCACCGTCGCGACGCTCAGCATCGTGTTCTTCGTCGTGATGACCGCGCTGGCGGCGGCGCTCGGACTGCTGCTCAACTGGGCGTTCCGCCCCGGGCTCGGCGCGAGCCTGACCCAGACGGGCACGATGCCCGCGCATCTGGCGTCGTCGATCGACTGGCTGCAATTCGTGGTCGACCTGATTCCCGCCAACGTCGTCGCCGCGCTCGCCGCGGGCAACTCGCTGCCGGTGCTGGTGTTCGGCGTGCTGCTCGGGTCCTCGCTGGCCGCGGTCGCGGATCGCGCGGAACCGGCGATCGCGGTGTTCGAGGCGTTGCTGGCCGGCCTGTTCAAGATGGTCGAGTGGGTGATCGCGTGGTCGCCGCTCGCGATCTTCGCGGCGCTCGCGCTGCTGTTCTCGACCAAGGGCGTCGCCGCGCTTCATCCGCTCGTCAAGCTGCTGGGTGTCGCGTACCTCGGCATGGCGATGCTTGCGATCATCCTGACGGCGGTCATCAAGGCCACGGGCCATTCGCCGCTCGCCGTGCTCCGGAAGGTGCGGGAGCCGCTGATCCTGGGCTTCACGACGCGTTCGTCGGAGATCACGTTCCCGCTGCACCTGAAGAAGCTGACCGAGATGGGCGTGCCGCGCGGCGTCGCGTCGACGATCCTGCCGCTCGCGTACATCTTCAACCGCGACGGCGCGGTGCTCTATACGGCGCTCGCGGTCGCTTACCTCGGCGATGCGTACCACATCGTCTGGACGTGGCCGGTCGTGATGATGATCGTGATCCTGACGATCGTCACGATCGACGGCGCGGCAAACGTCCCGTCCGGCGCGATCGTCGCGATCACCGTGATCCTCACGTCGATCGGCCTGCCGGCGGACGCGGTGCTGCTGATCCTCGGCGTCGATGCTTTCTTCGACATGGGACGCACCGCGCTGAACGTCTATGCGAGCACCGCGGCCGCGACCGTCGCCGTGCGGCTCGCGGGCCCGGACCATGAGCAGGGCGAGGCCGAGTTGCGGCAGCCGAATCGGCAGCATGCGTGACGTTCACGTCGTGATGAACAACCGGATGCACGAAGCAGGAAGGATGTAGAGAGGCAGGGCGGTCGTCGCTCGTGTTGCGAGGCAGGCGATGACCGGAAGTGAAACGGCCGACGGCGGTGTTGCGAACACCGGCATCGGCCCGACCATCGGAAGCATTGGACAGAGACCACCTATGGCTGGCCGTATTCGACGGCAACCTCGGTGCCGTCGGACATGCGCCTGTTGGGCGGCAGCCCCCGGATCATTGCAGATTGTCGGGAGCGCGCGCACCAGCCGTATCGACGCGGCCACGACGTTACCATCTGCGATCACAGTTTTTGCGTCGCGGCTCGATGCCGCGGCTGTACACAGCAATGTCGACCGTGCCGAACACGGCGGGTTGACGGAGGTCGACACGCGCGCATGGCGGCGTGGAGTGCGCAGCGAACCGGCTGCGCAATTCGCGACTTCAGCGAGTTTCAACGGTTCTCACTCGGCACGGGCCCCTAGTCTCGTGTCCCACCTGACGGCGTTTACTGCCCGGTTGGCGCCTCGGATTCGTCAGGTGGCTTTACCGCGCGCTTCTTCTCCTCGGGGGAAGCGCGCGTCTTTTATACCGATCTCGTCGAGCGCCGCATGCCGGCCGCTCGGGGAGACACCTCCGTGAGCAGGCCTCGACCCGGCGGATTGGCCGGGTCGGACCTGCGAATCTCCGCCGCCGGCATCGCGTGCCGCTACCTGCCGGCTTGCGCGGGCAGGCCGGCTGACGGCGTACCTGCGTCGGCCGCCGCCGATTTCGCTGCCTGCTGCGCGGCGGCGACTTTCGCTTCCGCCGCCTGAATGTCCGCGGGATACGTGCCCTGGTCGCCGGCGGACGGATTGTAGCCGGCGGCTTCAAGTCGATAGAGTTCCTCCAGCACCTGCGCGCGCGTGAGCGGCGCGGAGGTCTGGGCCGATGCCGCATCGCCGGCGAACAGCGCGGCGACGATCAGCAAACCGATCGGGTGCTTCATGATGGTGCTCCGGAAACCGTGAATGCAATGGCGAGCAGGCGACGGACGATGCGCGCGTCTCAGCTGCCGAAATACGGCGTGCAGAAACTGACGGGGCCGACGCATGCCGCGTCGCCCGGCGTCGCGGGCGCGAGCGCGCGCTTGCCCGCATCGGTCGAACCCGCGGCCTGACTACCGGTTCCGCTGCGCTCGGGCGCGGCCTGCATCCGGTCCGCCTGCGTTTGGAACAGCGGGCTCACACCGGGGTACGACGTATCGGTCACGAAACGCAGGCCGTGGTTTTCCGCGTCGATCAACTCCTGACGGACTTCCGCGCGCGTCCTGCCTTGCGCCGACGCCTGCGTTGCAAAACCGGCGACGCAAAGCATCGCGATGGAAACGCCTACCCGCAGAGGCTTGTTCATGTCCAGCTCCTTCGAAAGTGAAAACGGTGCGTGCTGCAATCGTTCCAACTTCGCGGCGGGCGCGTTTATTCCGCTCATCCGGAATCCTTGAAAAAATCCTCGGCGTCGTCGTGGCATGCGCACGACGGGAATAGAACCCGCGTGTCGGGAGTTATCACTTGTGCGGTGTGGTTTCGATCAAGTGACGATCCGGGTGCGGAATGGACGAGCAGACTCCTGTCAGGCGCTTCGATGCGCTGATGTCGCCTCACATGCATGCCGCGTACAACGTCGCCCGCTGGCTTGCCCGCAACGACCAGGATGCGCAGGACATCGTTCAGGAAGCGTATGTCCGCGCCTTCAGGTTCATCGACAGGTTCGACGGCGACGATGCGCGCGCGTGGTTGCTGAGCATCGTCCGCAACGTGTTCTTCACGTGGTATCGGCAGAACCGGCGCCGCACGGCCGAATCGCTGTCGCTCGACGATGACGACGCCGCGCCGGTATTGAGCGACGAAGGCTGCCTCAGTCCCGAGACCCTGCTGATGCGCGCGCAGGACCGCAGGCAGGTCGTCAAGGCGCTGGAGAGCCTGAGCGTCGAGCACCGCGAGGTCGTCGTGCTGCGGGAGATCGAAGGGCTGTCGTACAAGGAAATTGCGAGCATCGTCGGCGTGCCGATCGGCACGGTCATGTCGCGCCTCGGGCGCGGGCGCCGGCAGCTCGCCGCGATTCTCGTGAACATGGGGCAGGAGGCGTGATGGATCATCAGCAAGCATGCGACGTGCTCGCGGCATACGTCGACAACGAGTTGAGTCTCACTGAGAGTGCGGCGCTCGAGCGTCACCTGGCCCGCTGCAACGCATGCCGGCGCGCACTCGCGACCCAGCAGCAGGTGAGTGCGCTGCTGAAGTCGGCCGACCTCCGGTTCGTCGCGCCTGACGCACTGCGCGCGCGGATCGCGGCGGATCTGCGTGCCCGCCGATCCGTGCGCCGGCGCCTGTCCGGCTGGCTGAGGCCGCGGAGGGCGATCGGCATGCCGATCTGGGCGCCGGCGGGCGCGCTGGCCGTCAGCGCGCTGGCGCTGGCGTGGAGCGGCGCGCTCTGGCTGTCCGTTCCGACGGCCGACGAGCAGCTCAGGACGGAACTCGTCGACAGCCATGTGCGCTCGCTTCAGCTGGATCACCTGACCGACGTCGTGTCGACCGACCGGCATACGGTCAAGCCGTGGTTCGACGGCAAGATCGATTTTGCGCCGCCGGTGCGGGATCTGGCGCGGGACGGCTATCCGCTCGTCGGCGGACGGCTCGATTACGTCGGCGGGCGGACCGTCGCGGTGCTCGTGTATCGGTACCAGCGCCATCCGATCAACGTCTACGTGTGGCCGGGGAACGGCGCCGGCGGGCAACCGCGCGTCTACGAGCAACAGGGCTATCACGTCGCGCGCTGGTCGGCCGGGCGAATGAACTACTGGGCCGTCACCGATGCGGGCGCCGGCGAGCTCGGCGGGTTTGTCGAACGGTTGCGCGCGGTGGCCGGATCGTAGGCGTTCGCGGGCGCACGAGACTTGCGCAGCGACGCATGCCCGGTTGCGGCATGCATCGTCCGGCATGGAGCGCGGCGATCCGGCTTACTGCACCGTGATCGTTTCCTTCATGAACGGGTGAATCCCGCAGAAGACCTTGTAGACTCCGGGCTTGTCGAACTTATAGGAGTACGTTTCATCCTGGTCGAGTGCATTCGAATGAAAGATGCCCGCGTCGTTGACGATGGTGTGCGGTTCCGCATCGAGGTTCTTCCAGGTGAGCGTCGTGCCGGCCTTGATCGTGGTCGACATCGGCGAAAACATGAAGTTCTTGATGGTCACGAGCGGACCGCCCGCGCTCTGCGCGAACGCCGCGCCGGGCGACACGGACGCGGCCGCGCAGAGCGCGAGTGCGACGAGGGTGCGGGGCAATGCACGATTCTTCATGATGGCCTCCTTGCCGCTTAGCCGAGCGTGGCGTCGTGAAGCGCCGACGCCACGGGATGGCCGGCGAACGCGACGGTCGTCACGCCCAGCATCTTCGCGAGCTGATCATGCGGCACCGTGAGCGGCACCGGGCCGGGGCCGTTGCCGGCGGTCGGCTGCGGGAAGGCGGTGGAGCGTGCGGTATGGAACGTGATGTTGCCTTCCACCTTGGAGACGATCTGGTGGATATGCCCGTTCAGCACGGTGACCGAGCCGAAGCGCCGCAGCATGCCGACGACCTGCGGCGCGTCGCCGGTTCCCCAGCCCCACGGTTCGTAGATCGTCCACATCGGCATGTGCGAGAACACCACGATCGGCGTGCTCGACGATTTGCCCTTGAGATCCTGTTCCAGCCACGCGAGCTGGTCCTCGCCGAAGCTGCCGAGCCCGTTGGGCTTGAAATGCATCACGTTGACGAGCCCGACGAAATGCACGCCGTCATGGTCGAAGCTGTAATAGCCACGGTTGTCCGACGCCTTGCCGAACCGGCTGAAATACTCGGCGCCCGAACCATCGGTCACGTCGTGCTCGCCGGGCACCGTGTGCAGCTCCGGCACGCGCAGCCCGGACAGCAGCTGCGACGCGCGGTCGAACTCCGCGGCCTTGGACAGGTGCGTGATGTCGCCCGTGTGGATGGCCAGCGCGGGTTTGGCCGACATGCCGTTGACGAGGTCGATGGTCTGCTGCAGTGTGGCCGCGACGTCGGGATTCGCGTCCTTGTTGAAGCCGATGTGCGTGTCGCTGATCTGCAGGAACAGCGGTCGCCCCGCATCGGCCGGGCGGGCGCCGCTGTCCTGCGCGAGCGCGAGGTCGAACGGCGTCAGGATGCCGCCCGACAGCGTGAACAGCGTGCCGAGACCGCCGAAGGCCATGCACTGCAGGGCCCTGCGGCGCGACGGGCGGGTAGGGTTCGATGAAGACATGTCAGCCTCGCAATCGTATGACGGAACCGGACGGCCGGATCGTCCGGGAATAAACCGGCGCTTTCGCGTGCGATACCGGCGAAGCGGCGGATTTATTCCCGCGAATGGCGAGGTAAGGCGAGGTCGGCCGCCGGAGCCGGCGGCCTGCGAGGCGGTGCAATCGCGTCAGATGACGATCACTCGGGCAAATCCCGCTGGTTCGTATCCTGTTCGATGCCCCCCGTGTTGAGATATTCGATCTTCTCCATCCGCTGCCGCGCCAGTTCCGGATGCTGGTTCGTCACGCCGATCACGAGTGCTTCGGCAAGCGCAAGCGCGGGCACGTTGGTCTGCAGCATCGCGAAAGGGCGCCCCTGGATCCGCAGCACGATCTCGGCGAACGCGCTGATCGGCGAGTTCCATTCGTCGGTGATCAGCAGGATCCGGGTGCCGAGCCGGTGCGCGGCTTGCGCGAACCGGATGCTGTCTTTCTGGTAACGGCGGAAATCGAAGATGACGAGCACATCGCTGGCGCCCATGTCCGCCAGCGAGACCGAGGCCAGGTTGACGTTCGGTTCGACATACTGAACATGCGGGCGCGCGTAGGCGAGGGTAAAGGAAAACAGCGAAGCGAGCGGCGCCGTGTAGCGCCCGCCGCCGCAGAAGATGCGGACGTCCGGTTTCGCCAGCAGCGTCACCGCTTCGTCGAATGCGGCCGCGTCGAGCCCTTCGATCGTGGTGGCCAGCGACCGGGAGAGCCGTTGAAAGATCGCCGAATGACTGTCGCGCATGCCGGAGGCGCAGTGGAACGCATCCATTCGCGCGAGCGGCGAGTTCATCGCGGTGTCGATTTCGTCGTACAGCGCCTGCTGGAACGACGAGTAATTGGGAAAGCCGATCCTGACGACGAAGCGAAAGACGGTCGGGTCGCTGACCTCGGCCTGCTTCGCAAAGTGTGCGATGGGCCCCAGCCCGAGACTGGGATAGCGATCCAGCAGCGCGTGCGCGACCTTCTGTTCCGACGGCGTATAGCTATCCATCTGGGATAACAGCAACGCCCTGATGCTCGTCCCCATCGGGCACTCCCACTTCAGATTCGAATGACAAACGGCAGACCTGCGTCCGCCGGTGAACCCACGCATGTTAGCCCATCGGCGGACGGGAATCGGGCCGTCGGCCAAAATTTGAGGGACGCATCGACTGGCGGCATCCTGATTCGTGAATGTAATGAATCAAACATTCTGCGCTTCACCTTTTGTCGTCAATTTCGCTGATATTCGGTGATAACCCTAGGTATTTGATGTGAAATCCCGCGTGCTATGATCGCGCCCTCGCTTGGATGTACTGTTTATTACATCAAAAAATTAGCAGCGTCGGCGTACCGACCGGCAGCTGTGCATCC
This sequence comes from Burkholderia ubonensis subsp. mesacidophila, assembly GCF_002097715.1. NCBI lineage: Bacteria > Pseudomonadati > Pseudomonadota > Betaproteobacteria > Burkholderiales > Burkholderiaceae > Burkholderia > Burkholderia ubonensis. The sequence continues at coordinate 2,313,039 of NZ_CP020738.1, read as the reverse complement.
CGGTCTGGCCCGGTAATTTCTCTGGAGGATTCCGTCATGAGGCGGCTTGTTGTACTCACCCTGTTGTCGGCATTGCACGTGTGCGCGTTCGCCGCTTCGGAGCCCGCGGTCGAAGCGACGAACGGCATGGTCGTCTCGTCGCAGCACCTCGCATCGCAAATCGGCATCGACATCCTGAAGGAAGGCGGCAACGCGGTGGACGCCGCCGTGGCGGTCGGCTATGCGCAGGCGGTGACCAACCCGTGCTGCGGCAATATCGGCGGCGGCGGTTTCATGACCCTCCACATGGCCGATGGCCGGGACCGGTTCATCAATTTCCGCGAGACCGCGCCGGCCGCGGCATCCGCGAACATGTATCTCGATGCGTCGGGCAATGTCCGCCCGGATGAAAGCCTGTACGGTTATCGCGCCGTCGGCGTGCCGGGCACGGTCGCCGGCCTCGATCTCGCGCTGCGCAAATACGGGAAGCTGACGCGCAAGCAGGTGATGGCGCCCGCGATCCGGCTCGCGCGCGACGGCTTCATCCTGACGCGCGGCGACACGGACATCCTCGACACGACGATCCAGCGCTTCAAGACGGACCCGGAAGCGGCCCGCATCTTCCTCCGCCCCGACGGCACGCCGCTGCAGCCGGGCGATCGCCTGGTGCAGAAGGATCTGGCCCGCACGCTGGAGCGCATCGCGGCGCAGGGGCCCGATGCGTTCTATCACGGCGAGATTCCGAAGATCGTCGCGGCGGCGTCGAAGCGCGCCGGCGGCGTGATCGCGGCGAGCGATTTCGCGTCCTATCGCGCGGAAGACATGGCGCCGCTGAAATGCACGTATCGCGGCTATGAATTCGTGTCGGCGCCGCCCCCGAGTTCCGGCGGCGTGACGATGTGCGAGACGCTGAACATCCTCGAAGGGTATGACCTGCGCAAGCTGGGCTATCACTCAGCGGCGTCGATCCACTACATGACCGAAGCGATGCGGCATGCGTACGAGGATCGCAATACGCTGCTCGGCGATCCGAACTTCATCGACAATCCGGTCGCGAAGCTGACGAGCAAGGCATACGCGGCGGACATCCGCAAGAGCATCCACGCCGATACGGCGACGCCGTCGGTCGACGTGCAGCCTGGCGTCGGCGTGCACGAGAAGCCGGAGACCACGCACTATTCGATCATCGACCGGGACGGCAACGCGGTGTCGACGACTTATACGGTGAACGGCCGCTTCGGCGCCGTGGTCATTCCGCCGGGGACGGGCTTCTTCCTGAACGACGAGATGGACGATTTCACCGTGAAGGTCGGCGCGCAGAACCTGTTCGGCCTGGTGCAGGGCACCCGCAATTCGATCGCGCCGGGCAAGCGCCCGCTGTCGTCGATGGCGCCGACCATCGTGACGAAGGACGGCAAGGTGTTCATGGTGGTCGGTTCGCCGGGCGGCTCGCGCATCATCACGATCACGCTGCAGACGGTGCTGAACGTGATCGACTACGGGATGGCGCCGCAGGATGCGGTCGATGCGCCCCGCATCCACCATCAGTGGCTGCCCGACGAGGTCTATTACGAAACCTATGGCCTGTCGCCCGATACGCGCGCGATCCTGCGCAACATGGGCTACAAGATGGTCGAGCAGACGCCGTGGGGCGCGGCCGAGCTGATCATGGTCGGCTTGCCCGGCACCGAAGCGGCGAGCCGGCAGAGTTCCGGGAACGACTCGTCGGTATCCGGCAACGTCCGGGTCGGCTTCGTCTACGGCTCCAACGACCCGCGCCGCCCGGCCGGCTCGGCGATCGGCTACTGACCCAGGCGCCCGGCGCCGGACCGCCGGTTCGGCGCGCGCCGTTCACGACGGCTCAACCCGTTCGCAACGCGCGTCCCATCGCACGGCATGGGGCGCGCCATTTCATCTTCATCCTTGCGGCGCCGTCACGTGCGCCGAATCTCGCCATGAACAAACGAATGTCCGCGGCAGGCTGGATCCTGCTCGCGATGGCGGCCGGCATCCTGATCGGCTACATGATCCATACGCAGTTCCCGGACAAGCAGTCCGCGGAGGAGATCGCCGGCTACATCTCGCTGGTGTCCGACGTGTTCCTGCGTCTGATCAAGATGGTGATCGGTCCGCTGGTGTTCTCGACGCTGGTCGTCGGCATCGCGCACATGGGCGACGCGTCGTCCGTGGGGCGCGTGTTCGTGAAGGCGCTGGGCTGGTTCGTCACCGCGTCGCTGATTTCGCTGCTGCTCGGGCTGCTGATGGCGAACCTGCTGCGGCCCGGCGAGAGCCTCGGGCTGCCGCTGCCGGATATCGGTGCGTCCGCGCATCTCGCGACCTCCAGGTTCACGTTGAAGGATTTCGTGGGTCACATGGTGCCGAAGTCGTTCGCCGAGGCGATGGCGAACAACGAGATCCTGCAGATCGTCGTGTTCTCGATGTTCTTCGGCGTCGCGCTCGCGGGGCTCGGCGAACGCGCCAGGATCCTCGTCGCGGCGATCGACCAGCTCGCGCACGTGATGCTCAGGATCACCGGCTATGTGATGAAGCTTGCGCCGCTCGCGGTGCTGGCGGCGATGGCGTCGACCGTCGCGATCAACGGCCTGTCGATCCTGCTGAAATTCGCGGTGTTCATGGGGGACTTCTACGTGAGCCTGTTCCTGCTGTGGAGCGCGCTCGTCGCCGCCGGGCTGTTGTTCCTCGGCCGTCGCGTGTTCAGGCTGCTCGTGCTGATCAAGGAAGCGTTCATGCTGTCGTTCGCAACCGCGAGCTCGGAAGCCGCGTATCCGAAGATCCTCGACGCGCTCGACCGTTTCGGCGTCCGGCGCAAGATCTCGAGCTTCGTGATGCCGATGGGTTATTCGTTCAACCTCGATGGCTCGATGATGTACTGCACGTTCGCGTCGCTGTTCATCGCGCAGGCATACGGCATTCACTTGTCGCTCGGCACGCAGGTCACGATGCTGCTGATCCTGATGCTGACGTCGAAGGGGATGGCCGGCGTGCCGCGCGCGTCGCTCGTCGTGATCGCGGCGACCCTGCACCAGTTCGACATTCCGGAAGCGGGGCTGCTGCTGATCCTCGGCGTCGACGCGTTCCTCGACATGGGGCGCTCGGCCACGAACGCGGTGGGCAACTCGATCGCCAGCGCGGTGGTCGCGAAGTGGGAAGGTGCGCTGATGTCGGAAGCCGAGGCCGAAGCGAATGCGGCGCGGCTGGATGCCGAAGCCGAAAAGCAGATGAACGAGCCGGCTCGTGACGCCGATCGTGTCACCGCTGCCTGAACTCAGGCCGCCTCGGCGGCCCGGGCCGCATCGATGCACGTCGCCAGCACCATCGCGGCGGCGTTGCCCGGCGTCGATCCCAGCAGTTGCGGCGAATACACGCTGTCGCCGATCTCGATCGGCCGTCCCGACAGCGCACAGGTGCCGCGCCGCCGCGTCGTGAGCAGCCGCCACTTCTGGTAGCCGTAGTGCCCGGTGCATGCGTCGCACCACGAAATCATCACGGTGTCGGGCGTCGGACGTTCGAGCACGCTGATCGTCGGCCGGCTCGCCGCGTCCCACGACGGCAGCCGGTCGCGCGTGGTGCTGCGTCGGCGGGGCGCGCCCGGCATGTCGAAGCTGCCGATCGCGGCGACGGTCCTGAGCCAGGGCGCTGCGCTGTCGTTCATGTCTGATTTCCTCGAAACGTTACGCGATGCCGCGACGCGCGGCATCACGACAGGCGGATGCGAGGCTGCACGCAGCCGTTGATCCGTTCCGCGATCCACAGCAGCGTGGCCTTGGAGAAACCGTGCAGCGCCTGCTGGTGACGGCGGTACAGCATCAGGTGGCTGAACTGCGCGAGCCGCCCCTGGATGAAGCCGCCGCGGAAGAAGCCGAATTGCCCGAGCGTGCCGAACGCGTCGTAGTCGCTGATCGACACGAGCGCGCCGAAATCGTGGAACGCGAAGGCGGGCATCGGCTTGCCGTCGAGCCACGCGGGCAGGTGCTTCGCAAGATGCTCGGCTTGCTGCGTCGCGACCTGCGCGGTGGGCGGCAGCGGCCGCTCGTGGCCGTCGGGCAGCAGGCTCGCGCAATCGCCGATCGCGAACACGCGCGCGTCGCCCGTCGCCTGCAGCGTGGGCCCGACGACGATCTGGTTCGCGCGGTTCGTGTCGAGCCCGCCCAGCGCCTGCATGAAATCGGGCGCCTTCACGCCGGCCGCCCAGACCATCAGGTCCGCTTTCGCGAACGCACCGTCGCCATGGTGGAAGCCGTGCGCGTCGGCCGACGTCACGCGCGTCGACGTCAGCACATGAAAGCCGATCTGTTCGAGCCGCCGCTGCGCGGACGCGGAAATCCTCGGCGGAAATGCGGCGAGGATGCGCGGGCCGCTTTCGAGCAGCGTGAGCCGCAGCCGCTCGCGCACCGTCGCGTCGCCGTATGCTTGCGCCACTTCCAGCAGCCGGCTCAGTTCCGCCGCGAGTTCCACGCCCGTCGCGCCCGCGCCGACGATCGCGACACGGAACGGCTCGTCGCGCGCGACGCTGCGGAATACGCGCATCCGCAACGCTTCGTTGAAGGTTTCGGCCTGCCGCTGACTGTCGATGAAGTAGCAGTGCTCGCGCACGCCCGGCACGCCGAAATCGTTGGCCTGGCTGCCGAGCGCGAGGATCAGCACGTCGTATTCGAGTTCGCGCGCTTCGAGCACCAATGCCCCGTCCTGCGAGCGGATCTCGCCGAGCCGCACGCGCTGCCGCGCGCGATCGAGCCCCTGAAGTTCGCCAGGCTGGTACGCGTAGCCGTGCTCGCGGGCGTGGGCGAGGAAGATCACCTGCTGTTGCTGGACATCGCGCGTGCCGGCCGCGATCGTGTGCAGCATCGGCTTCCACACGTGCGTCGGGCTGCGGTCGATGACCGTGACCTGCGCGCGTCCGGACTTGCCGAGCCGCTCGCCCAGGCGGGTCGCGAGCTGCAATCCGGCGATGCCGCCGCCGACGATGACGATACGGACGGGGTCGGATAGTGTAAACATTGTTAAATCATCACGTGATGAATAAGGTATGATCCTAGCGCTTCCCCGCCTTGCGTGTCAACGCAGCCGGGCAGGCCAGCCGGTTCCGATGACGCAAAATCGGGGCCTGAATACGGGCATGCGAAGCATTCAATGGGAGCAGGAAAACGTGGCTGAAGTCACTGAGCGCGCACCGTCGCGGCGTACGCGCGGGCGGCCGCTGGCGGGTGCGTCCGTCGGTCCGGACGTGATATTGCGGGCCGCGCGCCGCACGTTCGCGAAGCGCGGCTACGACGCGACGAGCGTGCGGGAAGTCGCGCGGGAACTGAGCGTCGACGCGGCGCTGATCGCCCATCATTTCGGCACGAAGGAAACGTTGTGGCTGGCCGTCGTCGAGCAGATCGTCGAGCTGGCCGAGCCGATGTTCGACGCGATGCACGCGCTGCGCACGTCGTCGCTGGCGCACCGCGACCGCGTGCGGCGCGCGATCGAGCTGTGCGTCGAGCACGAGTTCGGCGAGCCCGACATGGGCATGTTCTTCTCGACGGCGGCGACCGAGGAGGGTGGGCGGCTCGACCGGCTGCAGGAGCGGCTCGTGCGCCCGTTTCACGAGGCGATGTTTCCGCTGCTGGCGGAGGCGGTGGAGGCCGGCGAGATTCGCGCCGCGGACCCCAATGTGTTGTTCTTCATGCTCGCGAGCGCGATCGGCACGACGGTCTCGTACAGCCACATGATGCTGGAATTCACGTCGCTGCCCACGCGGCAGCTCGAGTTCAAGCAGGCCGTGCTTGCCGTCGCGCTCAACATCCTCGGCGACTGAGCGCCGCGCATGCGGTCACGTCGCCAGCGCGAGCCCCGGTTCGCGGACTGCGTTGCGCTCGGGTTCGCGCAGCGCGTCAGTCGAGGTCGGTGGGCGGCGGGTCGCCGAGCCAGCGTCGCGCGCCGGGCCCGTTGCGGCCTGCGCGATCCTCGGGGTTGGTCAGCTTGCAGTGCTTCAGCGACAGGCAGCCGCACCCGATGCATTCGTCGAGGTTGATGTAGAGCCGCTGCAGTTCCTCGATCCGGTTCGCAACCCGCTGCTTCCACCCGCGCGACAGCCGTTGCCAGTCCTTGTTGGTCGGTGCCGTGTCTTCCGGCAGGCTCACGAGCTGTTCGGCGATCTCGTCGAGCGAATAGCCGATCTTCTGCGCAAACACGATGAACGCGATCAGGCGCAGCACCGAGCGCGAATACTGGCGATGGCTCGAGCCGCTGCGGTGCGACTTGATGAGGCCGCGCGATTCGTAGAAGCGCAGCGTCGATGCCGGCACGCCGCTGCGCGCGGCGACTTCGCGGATCGACAGCAACGGCCCTTTCGACTCTTCCGCAGTACCCATGACGTCCTCCTGGAAAACTTGACTTAAAGTTAACTTCAACTTTTAAGCTACGCGGCAGTTTAACGTACCGCGAGGCTCCATGCTCTCTTTTCCCGTACCCAGGACGGCGCCGCTGGGCGCCGTCTGCGCGCTGCTGCTGGCGTTGTCCGGCTGTCATGACGGCAACGGCGATCGGCCGGCCCAATCTCCCCCCGAAGTCGGCGTCGCGACGATCGCGCCGCGCACCGTGCGTCTTGCCGATGAATTCAACGGCCGCGTCGAGGCGGTCGACGCGGTCGAGCTCAGGCCGCGCGTGAGCGGCTACCTGCAGCGCGTCGCCTACAAGGAGGGCGACCTCGTGCCGCAAGGCGCGGTGCTGTTCGTGATCGATCCGCGCCCGTACCGGATCGCGCTCGACCGCGCGATCGCGCAGCGGCAGCGCGCCCGCGCGGCGGCCGGTCTCGCACAGGTGCAGCTCAAGCGCGTGCAGACGCTGATCGATTCGCACGCGACGTCGCAGGAGGAGCTCGACAACGCGCGTGCCGCCGACGCGCAGGCGCGCGCCGACCTGCAGGCGGCCGACGCCGCCGTCGCCGATGCGCAGCTGAATCTCGGCTTTACCGAGGTGCGCGCGCCGATCTCCGGCCGCGTCGGCCGCGCGATGGCGACGGTCGGCAACCTCGCCCGCGCCGACGACACGCTGCTCACGACGGTCGTATCGCAGGATCCTGTCTATGTGTATTTCGATTGCGACGAGCAGAGCTACCTGCGCTACAACGCGCGGCGCACCGATCCGAAGCATCGCGCGATCGGCGCCGATCCGGTGCGCGTCGGGCTCGCGAACGAGACGGGCTTCCCGCACGCGGGCACGGTCGACTTCCTCGATAACCGGCTCGATTCGACGACCGGCACGATCCGCGCGCGCGTGCGCCTGGCCAATGCCGACCGCACGTTCACGCCGGGCCTCTATGCGCGCGTGCAGCTCGTCGGCGGCCGGGCCGAGGGCGCGCTGCTGGTCGACGACAAGGCGGTGCTGACCGATCAGGACCGCAAGTACGTCTATGTGGTCGGCCCGGGCGACAAGGCGCTGCGCCGCGACGTGACGATCGGCCGCGCGCTGGACGGCGAGCGGATCGTCGAGAAGGGGCTGAAGGCGGGCGATCGCGTGATCGTCGACGGCGTGCAGCGGGTCTTCTATCCGGGCGCGCCGGTGAAGCCGAAGACGCTGGCCGCGTCCGTCGAAGCCGCCGCGCCCGCGGCGCGGTAACGGGAGGCCGCAGCATGGATTTCTCCCGTTTCTTCATCGACCGGCCGATCTTCGCGGTCGTGCTGTCGATCGTCATCTTCGCGCTCGGGCTGATCGCGGTTCCGATGCTGCCCGCGGGCGAGTATCCGGAAGTGGTGCCGCCGAGCGTCGTGGTGCGCGCGACGTATCCGGGCGCGAACCCGAAGGCCATCGCCGAATCGGTCGCCGAACCGCTCGAGGAAGCGATCAACGGCGTCGAAGGGATCATGTACATGAAGTCGGTGGCCGGCTCCGACGGCAGCCTGCAGGTGGTCGTCACGTTCGTGCCGGGCGTCGATCCGGACACGGCCGCGGTGCGCGTGCAGAACCGCGTGAGCCAGGCGCTGTCGCGACTGCCCGACGAGGTGCGCCAGTACGGCGTGACGACGCAGAAGCAGTCGCCGACGCCGCTGATGTACGTGAGCCTCTACTCGCCCGACAGCAGCCGCGATTCGCTGTACCTGCGCAATTACCTGACGCTGAACGTGAAGGACGAGCTGTCGCGGATCACCGGCATCGGCGACGTCGGCGTATACGGCTCCGGCGACTATGCGATGCGGATCTGGCTCGACCCGAACCGGCTCGCGTCGCGCGGGCTGACCGCGAGCGACGCGATTGCCGCGGTGCGCGAGCAGAACGTGCAGGTATCGGCGGGCCAGCTCGGCGCGGAGCCGTCGCCGAAGGCGACCGACTTCCTCGTGTCGATCAACGTGCGCGGCCGGCTGCGCACGGTGCAGGAATTCGGCGACATCGTGCTGCGCAACGGCGACGACGGCCAGGTCGTCAAGCTGTCCGACGTCGCGCGGCTCGAACTGGGCGCCGGCGACTACACGTTGCGGTCGTTCTTCAACGACAAGCAATCGGCGGTGGTCGGCGTGTTCCTGTCGCCGGGCGCGAACGCGCTCGACGTCGCGAAGGCGGTGTACGCGAAGCTCGACGAGCTGTCGAAGCGCTTCCCGCCCGGCATCGCGTACCGGCCCGTGTGGGACCCGACGGTGTTCGTGCGCGAATCGATCCGCGCGGTGCAGCACACGCTGATCGAGGCGGTCGTGCTGGTCGTGTTCGTCGTGATCCTGTTCCTGCAGACGTGGCGCGCCTCGATCATTCCGCTCGTCGCGGTGCCGGTGTCGGTGGTCGGCACGTTCGCGTGGCTGCTGCTGCTGCTCGGCTATTCGATCAATACGCTGACGCTGTTCGGGCTCGTGCTGGCGATCGGGATCGTCGTCGACGACGCGATCGTCGTGGTCGAGAACGTGGAGCGCAACATCGCGCAGGGGCTGAGCCCGCGTGATGCCGCGCACCAGGCGATGAAGGAGGTGTCGGGCCCGATCGTCGCGATCGCGCTGGTGCTGTGCGCGGTATTCGTGCCGATGGCGTTCCTGTCGGGCGTCACCGGCCAGTTCTACAAGCAGTTCGCGGTGACGATCGCGATCTCGACGGTGATCTCCGCGATCAACTCGCTGACGCTGTCGCCCGCGCTCGCCGCGAAGCTGCTGCGGCCGCACGGCGCGCCGCCGGACGCACTCGCGCGCGCGCTCGACCGTGCGTTCGGCTGGCTGTTCCGTCCGTTCAACCGCTTCTTCGAGCGCAGCTCGGACCGCTATCACGGCGTCGTCGGCCGCACGCTGAAGCGGCGCGGCGCGGTGTTCGCGGTCTATGCGGCGCTGCTCGCGGCGACGGCGCTGCTGTTCAACACGGTGCCCGGCGGCTTCATCCCGGTCCAGGACAAGCTGTACCTGTTCGCCGGCGCGAAGCTGCCCGAAGGCGCGTCGCTGTCGCGCACGAACGCGGTGGCGGAGGAGATGGCGCGGATCGCGCGCAGCACCGAAGGCGTCGAAATGGTGGCGGGCTTCTCGGGCCTGAACGCGCTGCAGGGCGTGAACACGCCGAACATCACGAACTCGTACGTGATCCTCAAGCCGTTCGACCAGCGCAAGCGCAGCGCCGCGCAGATCAACGCCGAACTGGGTGCGCGGTTCGCGGCGATCCATGGCGGCATCGCCTACGCGATGATGCCGCCGCCGATCCAGGGGCTGGGCAACGGGTCGGGGTATTCGCTGTACCTGGAGGATCGCGCGGGGCTCGGCTACGGCGCGCTGCAGAACGCGCTGACCGCGTTCCAGGCCGCCGTCGCGAAGACGCCGGGGATGCGCTATCCGGTCAGCTCGTACCAGGCGAACATCCCGCAGCTCGAAGTGAAGGTCGACCGGCTGAAAGCGAAGGCGCAGGGCGTCGCGCTGACCGACCTGTTCAGCACGCTGCAGGTCTATCTCGGCTCGATCTACGTGAACGACTTCAACCTGTTCGGCCGCGTCTACCGCGTGATGGCGCAGGCGGACGCCGGTCATCGGCAGACCGCGGAGGACATCGCGAACCTGCGCACGCGCAACGCGAAAGGCGAGATGGTGCCGATCGGCTCGATGGTGACCGTCGAGCCGACCTACGGGCCGGATCCGGTGGTCCGCTACAACGGCTATCCGGCCGCGGACCTGATCGGCGACGCGGACCCGAAGGTGATGTCGTCCGCGCAGGCGATCGCGAAGCTCGAGCAGATCGCGAAGGACGTGCTGCCGCCCGGCATCACGCTCGAATGGACCGACCTCAGCTACCAGCAGGTCACGCAGAGCAACGCGGCGATCGTCGTGTTCCCGCTCGCGGTGATGCTGGTGTTCCTCGTGCTCGCATCGTTGTACGAAAGCTGGACGCTGCCGCTCGCGGTGATCCTGATCGTGCCGGTGTGCATGTGCGCGGCGCTGTTCGGCGTGTGGCTGTCCGGCGGCGACAACAACGTGTTCGTGCAGGTCGGTCTCGTCGTGCTGATGGGGCTGGCGTGCAAGAACGCGATCCTGATCGTCGAGTTCGCGCGCGAGCTCGAGATCCAGGGGCAGGGGACCGTCGAGGCCGCACTTGAAGCGTGCCGGCTGCGGCTGCGCCCGATCGTGATGACGTCGGTTGCGTTCATCGCCGGCTCGGTGCCGCTGCTGATCGGCAGCGGCGCGGGCAGCGAAGTGCGCGCGGCCACCGGCGTCACCGTGTTCGCGGGGATGCTCGGCGTCACGTTGTTCGGGCTGTTCCTGACGCCGGTGTTCTACGTTGCGATCCGCAAGCTCGCGGGCGGCACGCCGGCCGTCTGGAGCGAGCAGCATGGCACCCTCGAAGGAGAAAACCGATGAGCGCAGTGTTTCGTCTTTCCGCGCTCGCGACGTCGCTGGCGCTTGCCGCGTGCGCGGTCGGTCCCGACTACGAGCGGCCCGCGTCGGCGGTTTCCGCGCGGTTCGCGCGCGACGAATTGCCGGCGACGCAGCGTGACGCTGTGCCGGCCGGCACGTCTGCGGACGCGGACGCCGCGTTCTGGCGCGGCTTCGGCGATCCCGCGCTGACCCGCCTGATCGACGCGGCGCTCGCCGCGAACCAGGATCTGCAACTCGCGGTGTCGCGCTACGACGCGTCGAGCGCGCTGCTGCGCGAGACCCGCTTCGACCAGATTCCGACGCTCACCGCGAGCGGGCAGATCGGCCACCGGCTGATGAGCAAGGACCAGGCGTTCGGCGCGCCGCGCGATCAGCGCGACAAGCCGACGTCGAGCGTCGGCATCAACGCCGCGTGGGAACTCGACCTGTTCGGCCGCGTGCGGCGCGGGGTCGAAGCGCAGCGCGCGGAAACGGCCGCGAGCGCGGCGGACGTCCGCGCGGTGCGGATCGCGATCGCGGGCGAGGTCGCGCGCACCTACGTCGACCTGCGCGGTTCGCAGGAACGGCTGCGGATCGCGCGCGAGAACGCCGACAACCAGCGGCAGACGCTTGCGCTGATCGACGCGCGCGTCGGCGCGGGGCGCGGCTCGGAGCTGGACGCCGCGCGCGCTCGCGCGCAGGTCGAATCGACGACGTCGCGGATCGCCGTCTACGAGGCGGCGATCGGCGTCGACGAGCACCGGCTCGCGGTGCTGACGGGCCAGCCGCCGGGCGCGCTGATCGGCGAGCTCGACGCGCCCGCGCCGCTGCCCGCGCTCGTCGCGGACATCGATCCCGGCACGCCGGGCGACCTGCTCCGCCGGCGTCCGGATGTCGCGGCGGCCGAGGCGCGCCTGCACGCGGCGACCGCGCGGGTCGGCGTCGCGACCGCGGACCTGTTCCCGCGCTTCACGCTGACGGGCCTGCTCGGCAGCATGACGAGCAGCTACGGTTTCTTCCGCTCGGGCAGCGACACGAACCTGGTCGCGCTCGGCGTCGACTGGTCGTTCCTCGACGTCGGCCGGGTGCGCGCGCGGCTCGCGGCGAGCAACGCGGATGCGGCCGGCCAGCTCGCGCAATACCGGCAGACGGTGCTCGGCGCGCTCGAGGAAACGGAGAACGCACTGCTGCGCGCCGCGCGCACGCGCGACGAGACCGTGCATCTGGAGCGTGCGGCGACCGACAGCGCGCGCGCCGCGCAGCTCGCGCATGCGCGGTTCACCGCGGGGGCGATCGACTACTACGAGGTGCTCGATGCGGAACGCACGCTGCTGCAGGCGCAGGACGCGGCGGCCGACGGCCGGATGCGCAGCGCGGACGCGACGGTCGCGCTGTACAAGGCGCTCGCGGGCGGCTGGCCGTCGGGCGCGGGGCCGGATGCGCCGCTTGCGCGGCGGTGACGCTGGGCGGGGTGCCGGGCCGCTGCGGGCGGGTGCTCGCAGCGGCCTGCGAAGCGGTCTGCGAAGCGCGCTCGATCGCCGCGCCGGCGACGCGTTCCCGTTGCGCGTCGCTTGCTTGAAAACACGGGGCAGGCTGGCGCTGTGCGGGCCGTCGTCCCCGGCGTCCCCGGCACCCCCGTCGTCCGATTGGCCCGATCCTTTCCGATGTTGTTCCGCGGGCCGCTGTCGCGTGCCGCCGCGCGGCCCGACACTGGCGCCTCGCGGCCTGCGCCGTGAGCGGCGCGGCCGGCGCAGGCCGGGCGATGCCGTCCCGTTTCCCATCCACATCGAGAGAGCGACGCATGCAACATCCCACCATCCGCACCCTGGCCGGCGCGACCGCGCCCCGGTCGATCCGGGCCGCCTCCACGGCGCTGCTGGCCATCGATTTCCAGAACGAATACTTCAGCGGCCGGCTTCCGATCCCGGACGGCCTGCGCGCGCTGCGCAACGCGCAACGCCTGGTTGCGCTTGCGGATCGTGCGGGCATGCCGGTATTTCACGTCCAGCACGTCGCGGCGGCCGGCAGCCCGATCTTCGCCGACGCAAGCGACGGCATCCGGCTGCACGCCGACCTGCAGCCGGCGCCGCATCATGCGGTGGTGAGGAAGACGTCCGTCAGCGTGTTCCCGACGACCGATCTCGACGTGCGCGTCAAGGCAGCGGGCATCGACACGCTGATCGTGACCGGGCTGATGACGCATGCGTGCGTGGCCGGCGCGGCGCGCGATGCGGTGCCGCTCGGCTATGCGGTCATCGTCGTCGACGACGCGTGCGCGACGCGCGCCCTCGACGCGGCGGACGGCAGCGTGGTGCCGCACGATGTGCTGCATCGCGCGACGCTGGCCGCGCTCGACGATACCTTTGGCGATGTCCTGACGACGGAACAGGTGCTGAAGCTCGACCTGATCCGATAACGGTCAGAACATCGTATTCGCGTTCGCGGATTGTTCCGGCACCGGTTGGATCACGTCCCAGTGCTCGACGATCTTGCCGTCCTTCACGCGGAAAATGTCGATGACCGCTTGCCCGCGATCGCCGGGGTGCTCGGTCGAATGGACGTGCAGGTAGACGAGATCGCCGTCGGCCGCGCTGCGCACGATCTGCGCGCGCGACCGCGGATTGTCCTTGAAGGCGCCGGTGAAATACGAGACGAACGGCTGCTTGCCGTCGGGCACGTAGGGATTGTGCTGCTTATAGTCGTCCGCCACGACGGTCGCGGCCGCGGCGATCTCGTGCTTGTTGAAGAAGCGGTCGTAGAACGTCAGCACGAGCTGGCGGTTCGCTTCCTCGGCTGCCGGGTTGCGCGGTGGCGTCGGCGGATTGGCCAGCGCTGCCGTGGCGCCGGCCAGCAGGACGATGGCGATGGCGAGGGAGCGAAGGGGCGAGCGGGATGATGCCATGAGCGTGTTCCTTGTATGCGGGTGCTGTCGTCGACCCGGCGCATCGACGCGAAGGTTTCCTGATGAAACCGTGGGCGTCGTGGTTTCCGGCGGATCAGATACGGGCGGGATGCGCCATCCGGGCGTTGTCGACATGCTTCGTAGAACAGTCGAACCAGGCCGGATGCGAGTCGCCGGGATGGTACAGTGGCCGCACAACCGTCACAAGAAGTCACCGCCGCGTGAGCAGGTCACGTCGCGGTGACCGCATTCATTCCCGTGAAAGACACTCAGGCATTGCCGACATCCTCCGCCGACGATCCGCTCGCGTTCGACCAGCCGTGCCCGATCCGCGACGTGCTCGACCGGATCGGCGACCAGTGGAGCTTGCTCGTGCTCGAGGCGCTCGCCGATGGAACCTTGCGCTTCAATGAGCTCGGCCGTGCGATCGGCGACATTTCGAGGCAGATGCTGTCGCGCACGCTCAAGCGGCTGGAGCAGGACGGCTTCGTCAGCCGCACGCTGTTCGCCGAAGTGCCGCCTCGCGTCGAATATGCGCTGACCGCGCTTGGCCGGTCGTTTCTCGTGCCCATGCGTACGCTGATCCAGTGGGCGGACGAGAACCATCGCGCGATCTGCGACGCGCGCCGTCACACGCGTGAGCGCGACGGCGACGTGCGTTAGCGGCAATTCCGGGGGCCGCGCGTTCGACCGGCGTGTCCGGTCATGCTCGGCATTCTGCGCGGGCCACGCAGACTGGTTTCGTCATCCGAACGTTTTGCGCGGCGCGCGGGCGCCGGCTCGATCGACGTTGCCGTTTCGCGTGGTTCTTGCCTGCGGCCTGTCGGCGGGCTGGGCGACGCGAGCGCGCGGCTTCACAGCTAGCGCCAATACCCGTCGACGTACACCCATGCCGGCCCCTGCCGTCGCCAGTAGCCGGGAATCCAGCGATGTCCGGGGCGTCGCGCGATCCAGCGGCCGGGGACCCATCTATATTGCCCGCCTTGCCAGCGCCAGTAGCCGTCCGTCCAGAGATAGCCGTGCGCCCGTGGCGGCGGCGGGCGGCGGTCATGACGCAGCGGCGGCGGCGCGACGCTCGGGCGGTTGTCGTAGGGCGGGCCGCCGGGCACGCGGTGGGGGCCGGACGGCCGGTAGACGGGCGGAGCGGGCTGGGCCGAGGCGGCGCGCAGCCATGCGGTGGCGCCGGCAAAGGCGGCAGTCAGTCCGAGGGCGCGCAACAACGAGCGTCGATTCATCGTGTGTCCTGTTCTGCTGTCGGGTTCGTCACACCTTAGCCTGTCTGCGCAACGGCCGGGTTACGCGTCCGGTCAAGGCTGTTACGGCGTGTCACGGCTGCAGCGATCTGCCCGATGACGCCGCGGGTCGAGGACGGGCGGAATCACCGGCGTCGCCGGCCATTCATCGGAAGTTTGCCGTCCGTGCGCCCGTTCCGGCCGCCGGAAGCTCAATATTCGAGACTGATTCAGGTAAAAATTACCGAATTTGTGTCATTTGTACGATTCTGCTTGTTGTTTCTATGCAACCGTCAAGACGGTGACACGGACGATTGTTGGGATGAATGCAACCAAAAAACCCCTGTCAAGACGCCAAAAAGAATAGTCAAAACAAATACTTATGACGCATCCCCATTTTCATTATTTCTATTTATGGAAAAGCTTATTTCTTTATTTGCGAATGGCGGCCCTAGGGTACACCCCTAAACTCACGGTTCCCAAACGGGCAACTATCCGGACGCAGCCTGCAGGACCGATGGCGTTTCCGGGCGGTTGCAGACCGTTTATGAACAAGGTCGCGAGACCTGCCTCTTTTTATAGAAGGGAGCTCCACGAATGAACAAGACTCTGATCGTTGCAGCAGCTGCAGCATCGTTCGCAACCGTCGCTCACGCGCAAAGCAGCGTCACGCTGTACGGCGTGCTGGACGCAGGCATCACCTACAAGAGCAACGTCAGCAACGCTGCCGGCAATGGCAAGTCGCTGTTTTCGATGGGCAGCGGCATTGACCAAAGCCGCTTCGGCCTGCGTGGTTCGGAAGACCTCGGTGGCGGCCTGAAGGCAATCTTCACGTTGGAAAGCGGCTTCGGCATCGGCGACGGCAAGTTCCGCAACAACAACGGCATGTTCAACCGTCAGGCGTTCGTTGGCCTGTCGAGCCAGTACGGCACGGTCACGCTGGGCAAGCAGTATGACGCAGTTCAAGACTACCTGGCACCGCTGACCGCAACGGGCAGCTGGGGTGGCACGTACTTCGCGCACGTCGGCAACGTCGACCGCCTGAGCACGAACGGCGACGTTTCGCTGAACAACACCGTCAAGTTCACGAGCGCAAACTACGCTGGCCTGCAATTCGGCGGCACGTACTCGTTCTCGAACGACACGAACTTCGGCAACAACCGTGCATACAGCGCGGGTGTGTCGTACCAGTTCCAAGGCCTGAAGCTGGGTGCAGCGTACGCGCAAGCGAACAACGCAGGTGGCAACAAGACCGGTGCAGTTAGCGCGACGGAATTCGACGCGTTCGGCAACGCGATCGGCACCGGCGGCCGTACCCGTTCGTACGGCGTTGCTGCTGCGTACGCATTTGGCCCGGCACAAGTCGGTGCAGCATGGACGCAAGCGCGTCTCGACAACCAAGCTGATGGCTCGCCGTCGGTTCGCTTCGACAACTACGAAGTCAACGCAAAGTACAACCTGACGCCGGCTCTCGGCCTGGGTGCTGCTTACACGTACACGAACGCGAAGGCCGCCGGCGCGAGCACGCACTGGAACCAGTTCGGTCTGCAAGCTGACTACGCACTGTCGAAGCGCACCGACGTGTACGCACAGGCTGTGTACCAGCGTGCGGCGAAGAACGCAGGCGGCGCGTCGATCTACAGCGGCGACAGCGTGGCAGCGAGCACGTCGATCAACCAAACCGCAGCAACGGTTGGTCTGCGTCACCGCTTCTAAGCGTGACAGCTGGGTAACCAGCTCTGAAAAAGGCGCCTTCGGGCGCCTTTTTTTCGTCCGTTGACCCGGATAGAAAAAAGCGAGGCATCCAGTCAGGATGCCTCGCTTTTCCATTTGCGGCAGGCGGCGAAGCCGCCGCCTCAACGCGTGTATTCGCCGTTGGCCTCCGGCTGGAACACGATTTCCACGACCTTCATCAGCTTTTCCGTGCCGCTCGGCTGCATCACCTTCACCAGTTGGCCGCGTTGCGAGCCCAGCAGCGCCATGCCGACCGGCGAAAAGACGTTCAGGCGCCCTTGCTCGAGATTGGCTTCCTCCGGATAAACAATCGTCCAGGTCGTCTTCTCGTGGCTCGTCTCGTCGAGCAGCGTGATCTGCGAGTTCATCGTGACGACGTTCGCCTTGATGGCGTCGGGCTGGACGATGTCGGCGCGTTCGAGCAATGCGTCGAGCATCGCCTGGAAGCGCGGGTTGTGTTCGGCATGCTTCTCGAGGCGTGCGACGTCGAGTTCGGTCAGCTGATAAAGGCGTTGTTTCATGGCAGTTCTCCAAATGATCGGCAGGGGCAGGCGGGGCTTACCTACGTGGATCGCCCGGAGCCTGTCTGACTTGGCTCCGGGAGGAGGCTGGCTGGTCAGATCAAGCGCCGGGCAGGGGCGAGCGGAGCCTGGGCCGCGCGTCGAGCGAGGGGATGCGCCGGGTTGCCGGCGAACGCGCGCACGCCGTCCGGACGGGACGGCGAAACAACGGAAAGCAGGCGTGCGCGCATGGTGGTGAGGATTCGTCAGTCGTATAAGACCTTACGATTGTACAACACCCCGGAAAGCCGTTGATCGACATGTCAGCGATTTGTCAGGGATTGTTGTCGGAATGGCGTAAGTGGGTGGGATTAAACCGCTTGGTGGCGTCCGATAGTTGTCAAAAACGCAACACAGTATGTTCAAGCTAAGGGTTTCCCCTCGGTCATCCGGCGACTAGACTGATCTCAATCGCTTCAGACAACCCTGCCGGAAGCGACGTGAAAAACAGAACGCACTCGGAGGTAAGTCATTATGAAGTCGATCATCTACGCAGCGATTGCCGCTTCCGTCCTCGCCACCCCGATCGCGTCGTTCGCGCAGTCGGAGCAGGGCTTGACCCGCGACCAGGTCAAGGCGGAACTCGTCCAGCTCGAGCAGAACGGGTACAAGCCCCAGGCTGCCGATTCGCAGTATCCGGCCAACATCCAGGCCGCCGAGCAGCGGATCCAGCCGAGCCAGCCGCTGCTCGCGCACGCCGATACGAGCGGCTACGGCGCCGTGGCGATCGGCGCAGCCCAGTCGGGCCGCCCGATGCGGGAAGCGCCGAATCCTGTGAATTCGGTCTACTTCGGCAACTGAATTGAACAGCCCGGGTCTGCCCGCACGCATCCAATACCGCCGAGCGGCGCGCGCCTGACGCGCGCATCGCTCGCACGCAGGAGCAGAACCTCCGTCGCCGCATTCCGGCGGCTTTCCCGCCCAGACGCTCGCGCGTTTGGGCCTTTTTTGCTGGGAGCGCCGTCAGACGGACGTGACGGCCGGGGTTCCGTGAATGTAGTGCTCGAGCTGGCTGATCGTGAACTGCTGGTCGGCAATCACGCTCTTGACGAGGTCGCCGATCGAGATGAGGCCGATCAGCTTGCCGTCGTCGAGGACAGGCAGGTGGCGCATCCGGTGCTCGGTCATCAGCGCCATGCATTCGTCGCTGGATTGCGAGGGTTCGACGTAGCGGACCTTCGCGGTCATGATCTCCTCGACGCGCGTGGCCTTCGACGAGCGGTCCTGCAGCACGATCTTGCGCGCGTAGTCGCGCTCGGTGACGATGCCGGATATGTCGTCGCCATCCATGACCAGCAGCGCGCCGATGCCTTTTTCAGCCATCAGCTTGATGGCGTCGTAGACGAGGTCGGTTTTCCTGACGGTGTAGATGGTGCGGCCGGAATCCGGCTTGGCCTTGAGAATCTGCGCGACAGTCGTGCTCATACGCTTTCTCCGTGTGCAGGACAATGCAGGGAAGGCTGGGCGTGATGCGCGGCACCCGATTGGTCCAGTATAGCCGGGTGCGCGGCAGCGGCGCGTGACAGATTGCAGATTAGCGGTAAACTGCCGTCACGTGCCATCCAGAAAATTCCTATATTCCTGATCGTTCGATTGATTTCATGATGTCTTCGCGTCCCCAATCGCCCACGCAGGGCAATGACCGGGCCGACGAGTGCGTGACGCTCGTGGCAACCGCGTCGCTGCCCACGCGCTACGGCACGTTCACGTCGTATGCCTTCCGTGTCGCAGGTAGCGACGCCGAACATCTCGCGCTCGTCATGGGCGATGTTGCCGGCGAGCAGTCCGTGCTGACGCGGCTGCATTCCGAATGCCTGACCGGCGATGTGTTCGGCTCGTATCGCTGCGACTGCGGCGAGCAGCTCGATCTCGCGTTGCGCTACATCGCCGCGGAAGATCGCGGCGTGCTGCTGTACCTGCGCGGCCACGAAGGGCGCGGCATCGGCCTGAGCAACAAGATCCGCGCGTATGCGCTGCAGGAGCAGGGGCGGGATACCGTCGAGGCGAATCTCGACCTCGGCCTGCCCGACGACGCGCGCGAATACGATTCCGCCGCCGCGATCCTGCGTATCCTCGGCGTGACCTCGGTGCGCCTGATGAGCAACAATCCGAAGAAATTCGACACGCTCGTGAAGCACGGCATCCCCGTATGCGAGCGGGTCGCGCTGGCGGTGCCGGTGCGCGAGGAAAACGAGCGCTATATCCGCACCAAGCAGGCCAAGTTTGGCCACTACTTCGAGGAAAACGAGTGACGGAAACAAGGGGCCCTGCAGGGCCCCTTGTTTTATAAGGGTGTTGAGCCGGAAACCCCCGTGAATAAAGGCTGAGAGCGGAAAGTTGCGTTTTCAACTAGCCTCATCGTCACTTGACGAAACACGGTAAAACTTGGCACTCTGGCGTAGGATTTTTACTGGTCGGGCAAAAAAGTTACGCTTTCCGACTGGTTATCGAAGAAAACTTACGCCTACTTCCAATGAGATTCGACGCACGTACCGCGAGCAAGCTGCCCGCGGGCCAACACCTGACCTTTGACGGCTTCCCAGGCCTGCGCCTGCAGGCGAGCGAAAGCCGTCGCTCGTGGATCTACCGATACAAGTCGCCTATAGACGACCGCATGCGTCAGGTGAAGCTGGGTGAGTGGCCGACGATGGGATTTCCTTCGGCGATCGCCGAGTGGGAGCAGAAACGTTCGGCGCGGGATGGCGGGGTCGATCCTGCGGCCGAGAAAAGGGAAAAACGCCAGTCCGTCGCGACGACGCGTGCCATCGATGCCTATACGGTCAAGCAGGTGTGCTTCGATTACATGGGGGGCTATCTCGAGCCGAATCGTAAAGAGAAGGGTGTGCTCGAGGTGCGCCGCATGTTTAAGGCGATGCTGACGCCGATTGCCAGTCTGCCGGCAGCATCGATTACGCGCGCACAGGCTTTCGAATTCCTCGACGCGTATCGCGCAACGCCTGCGCTTGCAGCCCGGTTACGTATGGAGCTGGGTGGTGCCTGGGACTATGCAATGGACGCTGGCCGGCTGCCTGATGGCACGCCGAACTGGTGGCGCATGATTCTGCGTGGCAAGCTGCGCAGCAAGGGCCGCGTGATCGATGGCGTTGCGATGGGCACGAAAAAGCGCGTGCTGAGCGAGGAAGAAACCGGAACGTTGCTGCGTTGGATGCCGAATTTTAGCCTAACGGTTTCGGACGCAATTGCCCTTTACCTTTGGACCGGCGCCCGCGGCGGCGAGATCATTTCCATGGAGAAGCACGAAATCGCTGAAGAGGGTGACGGACTCTGGTGGACTGTGCCGAAGGAAAAGACGAAGAACTCGTGGCGTTCGAATGCTGGCGACCTGCGTGTGCCACTCATCGGTCGGGCAGAAGCGGTGGTTCGGCGACGCCTCGATCAAGCCGTCAACGGCTATCTATTTCCGACGTCGACTGGCGAAATGATGAAGCAGACCGTGATTAAGGCGGGCGTCTATTACCATCAACCATACTGCAAGCAGGCGCCGAAGCATGAGCGTCCTCGGCTAGCCGTAACGCATTGGTCGCCACATGACCTTCGTCGAACTACGCGGACCTTCCTCGCTGCGCTTGGTTGTCCGCACGACGTTGCCGAGGCTGTACTTGGCCATATACCGCCAGGCGTGGCCGGCGTATACAACCGGCACCATTACGACCGTGAGCGGCGCGAATGGCTCGCGCGCCTATCGCTGTTCCTTGAAGAGCTCGCGCTCCGTTATCCGAAGAAGTAGCTTTTCTGCGTCGATTGCTGTGGCCGGTGTTGGGCGGCGGAGCGAGGTCTGAGACAGGGCAGCCTTCAGCCCATGTTTCAATCTCGCGCGTCAGCCAAGCCACGCGGCGATCCGACAAAATGCGAGGCTTCGGGAATTTTTTCTCTCGCACAAGTTTCTGAATGGTCGCTTCGGAGAGCGTCACCGCCTCTGCTACGGCGAGCAGGTCAAGATAGATTGGTTTCATATTTGTTTGTTTTCCTAATGCATGGCCCTTGCTGTCATCGCCGCCAGCTCGTCGGCCGGCGCTGCTGCGACGATCGGCGCGCGCAGGTTCCAGAGGAACGCGCAGAAATTCGCCACGTCGCACGGGTCACCTTTCTCCACGTGCTCGCGAAGCATCCGCGACAGTGCTGCCGGCGGGCATAGCTCCCAGCCGCCGCGCCCCTTCGCGCGGGCGCCCGCCAGTTTCGATTTCATCTCGGCCGCGAAGCGATCGACGGCTAGGTCGTCGGAATGGATCGGCGCTGCTGCGGGCTGCTCGACACGGGATGCGGCGCGACGATTCCACTCGCGAAGAGCTGCGCTCCGTCCGGGCATTTCCTCGTCATCGCTATCCTGAATGCCTATGGGGCCGCGCATTCCGCAAGCCTCGCCCGCATTCACGATGCTGTTGCACTGGACAAAGCAGGCAGTGTAATCAAGGCGTTCGACGAAAACATCGGTGCCCCCACGGAACGGGCACGGCAGCGAGTCCGTCAGCGCATCAGCGCGGCTCTTTTCATATTCGGTGGTCATGGCATTGTCCTCGCAATTAGCTGTTGGTGTTCTCGATGCCGAGAACCCATCGGAGTGCGTCTGCGCGTTCGCCTGAGCACTTCGAGAGTTCGTCCGCGATCTGCTTCCGAGTTTTCATCCGAGCCGACGAATCGCCCATCACCTCACGCTGAGCGCGGGCGCGTTCGTGGCCTTGCTTCGTGTCCGCCGCGGTGACCAGTTCGCGGACCTTGGTGCGCTGGACGTCCGGCTTCATTCGCGCCAGCCTCGTTGCGTGTGCGACGGGCACCTTGCCGGCGTCGACGGCTTTCTGTACGTCGGCGCAGCAGTCGAGCAGGGCAAGCGTTGACCGCACGGTCGCGACTTTGCAGCCGAACAAAATCGCGACTTCTTCCTCGGTGTGATGCCCGAGTTGGCGCGCCATCTTCGCCGCGCGCGTCATCGGCGTCTCCTGCTGGCGGATAGCGTTTTCGCTGGCGATTGCGGCCGACAGCTTCTTGCTTCGGTCTTTCGGTGCGATGCGGCGGACGAAGGCGGGGATTAACCAAGGTTTTTCGCCGCGCTCGCGTCGTCGGCGATTCGCCTCGCGGCAGTTCTTCACGCGCTGGCGGCCGGTCACCACTTCGGTGGCGCCCGTCTCGGGGTTCTTCGTGACTTCGATCGGTTGGATGATTCCCTGAAAGTCGATGTTGCGAACCATCGCCTCGTCCAGTGGTAAGTGAACGCGCTCGTCATACAGCGGATGCGTTTCGTCGGTCACGAGTGTCAGGTCATCCGGATCGAAGTCGAGCAGGTTGCCTTTTCCTTTTGCGCCGTAGGCGTCAACTGAATTCTTCGCCATATTATTTGTCTGCCTTGGTGGTGGGCTGATGTGCCTGTACGATCATCGGCCGCACGTTGCCGGTCTTGAGGTTGATGAACGCACCGCACCAGGTCAGGCGCGCATGCCGGAAAAACTCCCACAGAATCGCGAGCCCTTGCGTCACGACAGCCTGGTTGATGAACAGCTCTTGCCGCTCGAGCGCTTCGGCGAGGCTGCAGCTCGGGGTGTCGTCTTCGGGGATCGAGGTGTCGACCAGCTCGGGCAGCACGTCGTACGGCCAGCGCAGCGGCGTGCTATCCGCGGTTGCGGTGTTTCCTGAAGCGGAAGGCGACGCGCCTAAAATTACCTGGCCGTCGCTCGCGCGGTTGCCGAGATCCATCACGTAGCCGCCCGTTTTTTTCAAGGACGGCGCGAGCTTTGCCCGTGCCGCTGCACTGTCGACGCACATCACGACAAGGTCCGGGGCTCCACGTACGATCGCGTCGGCGCCGGCATGTACCGGTCGGCCGCACCAGTCGAGCCCGAAGAACGCGTTGAGGCGATGCACGAGCACTACGCTTTTGCGCTGGCCGACGTCGGCCGGGCTGAACATTTGCCGGCCGACATTCGCGGCGCTGATGGTGTCCGCGTCAAACGCGGTCACGTGCAGGCCCGGGTGGCCGAGCTCGACGAGTGCATGATTGAGGCGCGCCAGCCCGGTCAGCATTTGCGAGCCGGTGCCGCCACAACCGATCAACGCGACCGTTACGCGTCGATCGCTGAGAAAGCGTGCCGGTGTCTTGTGTTGGGTCATACCGTCCTCCACCAGGGCGCACCGACGTCGCGCCCGATCAGTGCGGCGCATTCGGTGATCGCGCGGCGCGTGGCGCGCTCGCGCTCCACCTGCTGCGCACCGACGTCGTATCGCGCATCGATGTCGTCGTGGATGAAGTGGCGGAATGCGCCTGCGCCAGCATGTGCGGTCACGTAATCGGCGAAATGCGTCACGTCGATGCGCGCTGCGCTCGACAGTTCGAACGCATCGGCGCGCGAGCCGATCGAATCAAACGCACGCCATGCCGCCGTTGTGTGCGGTCTGACGTGGATCGCGGTGAGGTCGCGTACCGTGTGGCGCTTCGATTCCCATCCGGCGGCACGGGCAGCAAGTTCGAGCATGTCGAGTTGGTTCACGCGGCCTTCTCCGTGGACGGGAAAAACGCCTGCACCGGAACGCGCAGCGTGATCATCTTGCCGAGCGCGCACAGGCGGAACGCAACGCTCGGATTGGCCGTGCCAACGCCGCCGATCACGCCAGCGATCTTCACTTCGCCCGCGTCGTCTGCATCGTCGGTCGAGCTGAAGCCTGCCGGGCCGGCGCCGTGGCTGTGCAGATCGAATGCGAGGCTTTCGTCGTCTGCGAGGACCGGGCGATTGATGGTGATCTCGGTCGGCGTGGAGCTGGTCACTTCGACCTCGCGGTACACCAGTTCCTTGCTCGTTTCGTTCCAGACAATCCATGCGGCATGCTCGTTCGGCGCCGCCTCGGCGGCGTCAGTTGCGAACCGGCGGAGGTGCGGTTCGGCGGCGCTAATGCGCCCGAACGCGAATTCGATTTTCGCGTCGACCGAACCATACGGCGGATGCGGGCAGGCACCTTCGATCGGCGCGACCGGTTGAATCAGGTGCAGCCACGGGCGGCGAATCTCGACGAACAGGCCTTCGGCTGCGAGCAGGAATCGGTGGCCGACGTCGAGCAGCGGCGCAAATTCGGCGTGGCGCGGAACAGTGGCGACCGGGGCGCTGTCGAACAGCGCTTCGTCCAGGCCGATGTTCGCGTCGGTGCCGTCGGCGGCGATCGGGCGCGACCGGCCGGCTTGCACTTCGGCCGCGACTGCTTCACTGAAAATCTTGAGTGCGTCGCCGAGCGTGCGCAGCGTGTCGGTCGTTGCTGCTTCGAACGTTGCCTTGATTTCTTCGATTTTGGTGGACATGTGGTTAGCTCCGTTGCGTGAGGCGTTGAATTGCGGACTCGACGGTCAGGTCGACCGCGACCAGTCTTTCGGTGGGAAATTCGGCGCCGTCGAGCAACTGGCGCCAGAGCGTGGAAATGCTGCCGCCCTGAATCAGCTTTGCGGCATTCGGGTGCGTGAAGCGGCTGCGAAAGAATTCCTCTTCGTAGTGCTCGACGTCGGCCGCGTTTGGCTGCTTCGCGATTTCGACGTTGCCAGTGCACACGGAACCGGAGGAATAGACGTTGTAGTACGGCGCCTGAAACAGGGCTGTCCCGCGTTGCGGCCGCGCATTCTCTGCGAGCGCGAATACGTGTCGGCGGTCGCCTTGTGCGATGAACAGCAATGCGGGTTGAAGTGCCGGGCCCGCGCGAGTGCCGAGCGGCGTGTCGGATTTGAACCAGACGTGCCGCACGCCTGCCGGCATCCACCACGCGACAACGCCGGAACCGGCGAAGATCACGCGCTCGTGCACGAAGCCTTGTTGACCGACGTGTTTCGCCGCTGCGGCAGCGAAGGTCGCGAGTTGTCGCTCAGTGACCGGCTCGCCGGCGAGTAGCGTGGGCACGCCGTCGACGACGCGAGCGGCGTGCCGCGTCACATAGACGTGCGTATCTGATTTGTTTCGGTACAGCAGCAGCGCCGAATCCAGTTCGAGGTGTGTGCTGCCTTCGCAGTAGATGTCGACGGTCGTCATACGCGTACCTGTACGGTGACATTTTCGGAGGTGCGAAGCGCGAGCAGGTCGAGCAGGGTTTCGACCGCGCGCGCAAGCTGCGCTGTGTTGCGCATCCGCGCGAACCAGTTGCCGATCTCGCTGCCAGTGAGCGACAACTGGACCGCGCACGAGACATCGAGCGGATCGGCCTGGAGTTCGTTTTCGAGGAAATCGTCGAGGATGCGATCGGTGCCGTCCTGCTGATTCCAGAGGAGGTACAGCGAATAATCGACGGGGCCGCGGCCGGCGTCGCGGCAGTCGACTCGGGCAAATGGCCCCCCGTTGACGATGAGGCGGTGAATTTCGTCGCAGGCGTCGGCGACGGCCGCGGCGGTATCGTCAATTAGAGACGCGTATCCCACGTCGGCAGTGCTCAGCACTTGCTCGGGCTTTACGATCCACTCAGGCGCACCGCGGAAAAACTCGGAACGGCGCGGAACCGAATACTCCGCGAAGAATTTATCCGCGGTCGTTGTTTCGGGATTCACGCCGTAAGTGATCATCAACTCTTCGAGCGCGGCGATTTCGTTCTCGTGACATTGCCAGTACTGGTACTCGGCGATGTAGATCGTCTCGCGCGGCGTACACACGCTCGGCAGGTAGTGGTGGCATGCCTCGTACAGCACGGCGAGCACGGTTTGGCCGAGGCCGGCCATCACGCTTTCGAGATGGTTAATGCCGGCGCTCAGATACCGGCATGGCGCCGATCCTGCTCCTTGGTTGGAGTGAATTGAGAACCATGCGCATTGAGTGCTGCCAGAGGCGTAAGGCGTTGGCGAATAGCGCTCTTCGCTGACGCGCAAATTCCACTCGAAAATTGTGAGCCCGTCGGTGCGGTCCAGCCACTCGCGGGTAATCGCGTGGCGCGCGAGTTCAGTTTCTTCGCGGTGATTGTCAGCATTCGCGGCATCGTCGTCCGTAAGCAACTTGCCACGCATCAGCGCGAGCGCGAGTTCGTGCGCGAAATTGCTGTCGCTGCCGTGATTGGTCCCGGTGACGTACCGCGTCGGCACGCCGGCGGCAATGACCGGGATGGTGAGTGCGGCCGCGATCATGGCAGTAGCGGCATGATGGGCGAGGGCAGGCGCAGGCGCGGAGACGTGTGGTCGGCGTGCTGAGTCACAAGCTCTACGTGGCGGGCGAGTCGGCTGTTGACGTGCTTCGCGCGCGCACGCGGAGTCGCCTCGCCCGCGAACGTGTTTTCGCGCAGGTGCTTTCGAAGTTCGCGCAGCGTCATTTCGGTTGCGGGCAGTAGCGCGCATGCAGCGCATTGATGAACGCGACTTCTTCGTCGAGCAGCGGGCACACGTGCGCAGTGCTGAACCGGTCGAGCTCGGCAAGGTACGCTTGGACGGGGCGCGGAACGATGCAGTCGACAGCACGTATCTCGTCGAGCTTCTTGCGCGCGTCGTCGGAGTTGACATGGTTCACGATCTCGATGCCCGCGATGTAGGTTCGTCCGTCTGCGCTGGTGGACAGTTTGAGTGTGTAGCCGCCGTGCGGCAGGGCGCGATTGCCCTTCGTGCCGACGGCGCGACGGAACGTGTAGACGTTGCGATTGCCTTTGACGACCGGTCCCTCGATCTCCGCGTTCGTGAGCTCGGGATAGGTCTGCGAATAGAAGTCGCGGACCTGGTGGAGCGTGAACGTCGGGGCCGGATCGGCGAGCTTGGCGCCGTTGTACGAGAATTCGCGAGCGAGCGTTTCGATTTTCATTATGTTGTCTCCCGTCGATCAGTACATGTCGACGCCAGCGTCGGCCGCGGCCGGCGGCGTAGCGCTTGCGGGTTCGGCGGCTGCAGGTGCTTCTGCGGCGGGCGTCTCGCTCTCGGCGCCCGGTTGAGCGCCATCGTCGATGCGCAACTGGCGCGGGTCGGCGGCGTTCGTGTTAGCGTTCGCGCCGTCGTCAGCGGGCGGGGTGTTGGCGTCGCCGGCAGTTGCGGACTTCAGCGGTCGCCCGCGTCCGCGTTTCGGTGCCGGGAGTGCCGATTGGTTGCTGCTCGGTGCGGGAAGCGCGGGCGCGGAATCGGCTTGATTCGCAGCGGCGCACGCGCGCGCTTGGTCGAGCAGCGACGTCGCGCCGGGTTCGTACACCTCGACCGCAGCGGCAAACTCCGCATCGAGTTCAGCTGGCGTCGCGACGAGCGACAGCGGCCAGCGCTGCTTTTCGCCTTTGCCGTTCGGCATAGGCGTCACGTTGACGCGCAGGTTTTCAGCGCCTTCCGCAGTGATCAGAATATTGATGCTCGTTGTCTGAGCGAGCGCGTGCAGTGACGTGAACAGGGACATGCGATTACCTCTCAGGTGAAGTCAGGCCGCGAGGCCGTCGTAATTGCGATCGGCGAAATCGGTATCGCCGGGATAGCGGTTCGAGCCGTCGGCTCGGTGCCAGCAAAAAAGGGAGCCGCGCCGGTGTGGAAACCAGTAGCCGGCGCAGTCGCAGCGCATGCGCGTCGTGTTCCGGCGATTCATCCAGCGGTCGACGCGGTAGTTCCTGCGGTTGCAGGTGCGGCATGCCGGCAGGCGCGTGTATCGGTCGGGATGTCGGCGCAGGCATCGACGCGCAGCGCAGTGCGTGCATCGGACGTGGCAGCGAGGCATCGATCAATCCTCCGCATCGCCGGCCTGCAGGCGCTTGATGTCTGCGCGAGTTGCTGCGCGTCTTTGTTCGCGAATTTCGCGGGCTCGCGCCGATGATTCGAGCGACTTGCGCACGCTCTCGCGTTGGATCGCGCTGTCGAAATCGCCGCGCATACGCAGCAATTGCCACTCGACGCGGAGCAGATGGGTTGGCATGTGTGCTTTCTGCATGGCCTGCTCACGCGTCGTAGCTCGCTGCGTCCGAGGCGTCGGGAGCTTCATCGATGTACGTCCACGCGACGCAACCGATGCCGACGGCGAGCCAGAGCAACACGATTTTCCAGAGGGGCATGGGCTTGGGTGCGCGGCTATCCATAGCGCGCCTCAGATTCCGAATGCCGGGGCGATCGCACTGGCGATCAGGTAGAGCGCCGCGAGCGCGACGAGCGGGTGCCAGTCGCG
This sequence comes from Burkholderia ubonensis subsp. mesacidophila, assembly GCF_002097715.1. NCBI lineage: Bacteria > Pseudomonadati > Pseudomonadota > Betaproteobacteria > Burkholderiales > Burkholderiaceae > Burkholderia > Burkholderia ubonensis. The sequence continues at coordinate 2,284,749 of NZ_CP020738.1, read as the reverse complement.
CGCCTGCAGTGAACGCGACTTAAGCCGCATGAATTCGCTGCGCCGGAACAGGATGGTAAGCATCGAAACCTCGCCTCGTAGATGCGCAGCGATAGCGCTGCGGTGAGGCGAATTTAAGCACACTTAATTTCGAACGACAACGAAAATTTAGCGTGCTTAAGTTGACGCGAAATCTAGACTACGGGCATACTGTATATCCATACAGTATCGAAAGCGTTTTGTAGAAAAAGACTGAGGGTGCGCGTCGATGAATTTGGACGAACAGATGGGAGAGGGCCGTATCAATCCAGGGGATCTGGCCGTGATTAGCCGATGTGCCAACAAGGCGCACATCGGGCTTGTGGTGCGGGTAATGGGAGTGCACGGGACGCCCGAATACGATTGGGACGTCGAGTTGCTAGGGATGCCCGTGAAGGGCTACGCGGCCAGGCATGACCGCGTGGGGGTGTTCAGGTGCGCGGCGGTTTTCGATTGGAATCTGAGTCGTCTGGCGGAGTCGGCGCATTCAAGTCAAGCAGATCGCCGCGAGCTCGCTCATGCATAGCGAGCACGGCCTTTAGCGGAGCGTGTACGGCAGTGACGGCCAGTTCCGTCATGCCAAGCGCGATCGCCTTCTTGAGGTCGGCATAAAACGCCTGCGCTTCTAGCGGCAGGTCGTCTTGGGCATCCTTCATCGGCCCGCGCTTCTCCCAAAGCCAGTCGGAGCGAACGCGGAGAAACCGCGCAACGCGAAATACCGGCGCGGCCTTCAAGTTCTCAACGTTCACTTTGCCGCTCGTCCACTGCGAGACGGCTGACGGAGAAACTCCCGCCTTAGCGGCGATTTCCTTGTCGTCAATCGACGCCCCCAGTTCCGCCTCGCGAAGCGTCTTGGCGTACCGGAGTCGTCCTACGAAGGTGTCTAGGTCGTTCATTTCAGCAGGCTAAACCTTGACGAGTAAGAGCACTTCACTTTTGAAATTAAGTGTGCTTAAATTCCGTCCATGGAAAACGACCTGCGCATCGCGTACGCGAGCGAAATCATCGATCGATTGGGCGGGACCGGGGCTGTCGCTGATCTCTTCGAGATCGATGACGCGGCCGTGTCTCAGTGGCGGCGGAACGGTATCCCGAAGCCAAGGATGCAGTTCATTTCTGTTGCACGGCCGGACGTGCTCGTTGGCCTAGGGCCGTGCGATCGCTCGGATCGGAGTGGCGTAGCCGGGAACGTGTCACGCAATCGTGCACGCATTCAGTCGGAGTCGCGTCGCAGGTCCGTCGCATAAATGCCGCAAACGAGCGTGAGGTCTTCGCCTCGTTCACGGCGCGCTGGATCGCGTCGCGCATGTGTCGTTTGAGTTGTGGCTTCGGGGTCGCTGTTGCGTGCTGAATTCTGAATTTCTGCATTTTCATGATGGTGCTCCGTTTGGCGATGGGGCAATTCTCTCGAAAACGCTGGCACGTTAACAGGATGAAATTCGGTGAAATTCAAGGGGAAATTGTGACTCACCAAAACAGCCAAACGGCTTGGATCGACGTGCTCTACGCGTCGGTCCTGAAGACACCGGGAAAGGTAGAGGATGCCGCCCGCTATTTGACGGATCGGCGCGGCATCCGAATTACCGGCGAATCACTCCGTCTCAGGTTGCGCGAAGCTTGCGACACTCGACTTTCCGGGGAAATGTTCGAGCTTCTGGTCGAGTGGATGCTCGACAAAAACCAGCCACATGCGCTCGACGCGGTGCATGCGTTTAATGCGCGATTCGGCCTCATTTCGGCGGAGACGCCGACTGCAACGGGGACCGACACCGTGCGTGCACTGCTCGACTCGGCGCTCACGGTGAGCGCGAAGGCGGGCAGCCTTGCTGAAGATGTTCGGCGTGCGTCGGACGATGGCGTGATCGATCGACGCGAAGCCGAGGCAATCGAGCGATCCGGCCGAGCTGCACAACAGCAGATCGAGCAAACGATCGCCATTGCAAAGAATGCGGCGAACAGTTCGCGTCGCCGTCGCGGTTCGTAATCAGTAAATTCCCGGAGGTTTTCCAAATGGGCGCACACGACCCATTGGATGCGCACGCCCGTACGTCGGCGCCCGAAGCCGAACAAAGCATCCTCGGCGCGCTGTTGCTCGATAACGGAGCGCTTGAGGAAATAGCGGGCATCGTCTCCGAGGTGGATTTCACTATCGCCGAGCATGCGCTTGTGTTCAAAGCAATTCGCGAGCTCATTCAGCGTGGCGCGATCGCGGACGTTGTGACGGTGTTTGAGCGGCTGCATTCCATTGATGCAAGGGTCGATCAGCCGCTCGCATTCTTGAATGACCTGGTGCACGCAACGCCTAGCGCAGCTGGTGTCCGGCATTACGCGGAGATTGTTCGCAACCGCTCGATTTCGAGGCGGATGCTGCGCGTGTCTGAACGCCTGCGCGATGCCGTTTTGAAGCCCGGTGGCAAATCGCCCGTTGAACTGTTGGATCTTGTGCAGGGCGAGCTGCTAAAGATCGCGGATACGAGTAGTTCGGCCGATGACGAATTTCGCCCGATCTCGGCTGCGCTGACGTCCGTGATTCAGCAAATCGACGAGCGTTATCACGCAGGCGGCGCTGCGCAAATCGGCGGAACCGCAACAGGATTTGTCGACCTCGATCGCCATACCGACGGGATGCACGGTGGTGAGCTAATCATCGTTGCCGGTCGCCCCTCAATGGGGAAAACCTCGTACGCGATGAACATCGCCGAGCACGTAGCAGTCGAATTGCGAATGCCTGTTGCGGTGCTGTCGTTGGAAATGCCGGACGAACAGCTGGCGACACGGATGCTAGCCGGCACGTCTCGCATTAATCAGCACAAGCTGCGAACGGCGAGTCTCCGCGACGACGACTGGTCGAGATTGACGCACGGAACGCAGGTCTTGGTTGACGCGCCAGTTTATGTGCTCGATAGCTCATCGATCACCCCATTGCAGTTCAAGGCAAAGCTCCGTCGCCTGCAGAGGCAAATTGGCAGCAAGCTCGGCTTGATCATCGTCGATTATCTGCAGTTGATGTCCGGGGACGGCGCATCGGGCGAAAACCGGACCACCGAGGTATCGCAGATATCGCGTGAGTTGAAAAAGACGGCTAAGGAATTCGACGCGCCTGTAATTGCGCTGTCGCAGCTAAATCGCGGGCTCGAGCAGCGACCGAACAAGCGACCGATGATGTCCGATCTTCGCGAGTCGGGTGCGATCGAGCAGGACGCTGACGTTATTCAGTTCATTTACCGAGACGAGGTGTACAACCCGGACAGCGCGGACCGGGGAACCGCAGAGCTAATTATCGCGAAGCAACGGAATGGGCCACTTGCTACGGTGAGATTGGCATTCCGAAATGAATTAGCAAGATTCGAGAATTTTGCAGAACCTACAGGGGAATATTGATGGCGGGAGTGCCAACATCGTTTACTTGGCGACGCGCGATGACTGCGAGCGACCTGCCGAGCACGACAAAGCTCGTATTGTTCGTCATTGCAGAGTACGCCAGTTCGATTGACGACACGTGCTGGCCGTCGATCGATCAGATTGCAGATCGCGCGACGCTTTCGACGCGGGCCGTCACGAAGCACCTCGATGTGGCAGAGGCCGAGGGCTGGATTAGGCGGTGGAAGTCGCGGAAAAGTGGGCGGAAGTGGGCGCACGGCCACTACCGTCTTACGGTGCCGGGGGATGTTGCCCGGCGTGCACGCGATGATCTTAGCCTCGACATTGCGGGCGTACAGGCGGACGAATCGGAACGACGTTCTGGTAACTCCGGGCAGTTTGATGAACTACGTTCCGAAGATGCTCAAAAAGTAGGCAATTCGGGACCACGTTCCGGTAACTCGGGTGAGTTGCTGGAACGTGGTTCACTAGATGCTCACGGATTAGGCAATTCGGCGGGGGAATCGGGGAGTTACAGGAACCACGTTCCAACTAACAACCCAATGAATAGAAATTACGAAGCGTTATCTCTCTCTCAAACGACGTCGGTATACCTGGGGGGCGAGGGTACGGGCAGAGAGGAAGATCGTCAAGAGGCAGTGGCAAAGCTTGCGGCATGGATGGCGCGTCGGCTTCACGACAGCGATCCGGGTGCGGCCGCGCCGAACCTCGTTGAATGGGCTGCCGTTGTCGACGAAATGCTGACTGACGGATTCGAAGAGTCTCAGATCGTAAAGCTGTGGACGTGGGCATTGCAGGACGGCTTTTGGCGCACGGTGATTCTCGATCCGGCTCGGCTGAAAAAGCACTGGGAGCAGCTGCGCACGAAGCGAAATCATGCGTTGGCGCGTCAACACGATCCGACGAAACAGCGGGCGCAGGACGATCGACGCTGTGCGCACGTTGGCGAAAACGGTGAGCGGTGTAGCAACGCGGCGACATCCATTCTCGGAGCGGGCTCGGCGCGCCGCGGCTACTGCCGGCTGCACGTCGGCCTTTACGAAAATTGATGCGGGGGATACATGTCGATTGAGAAGCGATTGGAAAATTGGGCCCGCGCGCAGCGGAACGGTGGCGGTGGCGACAGTGGCGGCGATTCGCTTGTCGCGAATATCTACTTTCCGTCAGTGGGCGGTCGTGCGATCGACTCGACCATCGATCTTGAGGATGCGAACAGGGTAGAGGTCGCGGTGCGCAAGGTGATGCCGCTCGACCGAAAGCTACTGCAGATGCATTACGTGTGGAGCAAGCCGCCTTTCGTGATCTGCCGGCGTCTTGGCCTTAAGGTGCGGCCGACGTCGATCTTCGATTTCGCGCTCACGCATGCCAAGCGCGCCGTTGATGAGAAGCTGAAAGTGCCGGCGCCTCGGTATGTGTCGATGCAGGCGGTGATCGACAAGTTGACGGAAGGTGTTGCGGAATCGAAATAGCTGTTCTACACTTCGTTCCACAATTTGATCCGGTGAGTTTTACCGAGTGCGTGCGGCCTTTGCCGGACCGTCGCTCGCCCGGAAGAATCACGAAGCCTCGACTGCGAAAGCGTCGGGGCTTTTTGCATTGGGCTCGCCGATGCGCGATGTCCGAGGGGGGACCATGAAACGACTCTACGCGCGCCTGGTGTTGTGGCTGGTACAGCCCGCGCTCGAACTTCGAAGCAACGAACGGGCACCGACCGTGGCGCAACTCGACGCGCTGTCGGCGCGAATCGACAACGAGCGCGCTGCGCGTCAAATCGCCGATGCGGCCTTGTCGGCGAAATTCGCAGCACAATCTCGCGAGTTATGAATGCCGAAGAAAGCGCCAACATCATGCCGGCACTTCGGATGTGGTCGACTGCTCGACGAGCCGGGTTACTGCGAAGAGCATGCGCGCGAGTCGATCGGATGGCAGTCCGATCGTGAGCGCGGCAATCGTCATCAACGTGGATACGGCGCGCGGTGGGACAAGCTGCGAAAGACGATTCTCAAGCGTGACAACGGGATGTGCCAGCCGTGCAAGCGTGCCGGTCGGTTGCGTGCAGCGAGCATGGTCGACCACAAGGTGAACAAGGCGAGCGGCGGGACCGACGACGAGTCGAATCTCGAGGCGATCTGTCGCGCGTGCCATCAGTTGAAGACCGGCCGCGAGTCGCACGGCGGTCCCAAGGGCTAGGCCCGGCGCTCGCGAGACATCTTCGCGCATCTTCGGCGATTTCACGATTTTTCTGCCCGCCTTCCCGGTGCACCGCCATGGTGCGGGCGGGGGGTGTTTTTCTTGGGCCGAAACCAGCCGGGACCGCCCGTTCAGGGCCAGATTTTCGGCGAGCACTTTTCAGAGAGGGGGGGGTTAAAGAATCTCACCCATAGAGAGGCTAAAACGAGTCGTGACTCGTTTCGAGTCTCGATTACAACGGGAGCGCCTCATGGGGCCGATTGATTCGAATGTGACGCCCGGCGCGGGCGTCGAACCTTCTACCGCCTCGAATCGTGTCGGAAAGCGAATCGAGTCGCCGTCACCGCCGCCCGGCGTGCACTTCGAGTCGTCGCATCGCAAGGTGTGGGACTACTTGTGCATGGCACTGCGCGACGAAGGCGTGCCGCACAAGACTGCGGGCGTCGTGCTCGCGATCGTGTGCATTGACTTCGTGCGCTGGGTGAAAGCCGAGCTGCAGCTGCGCGATTTCGAAAAACTCAACAATGGCTCGTTCATGGTGACGACGCCGAACGGCCATGTTCAGCCGCACCAGTTGTACTACGCGGCGAAGGCGCTGAAGGACGGATTGCTGAAATGTCTGCCGGAAGCCTGCCTGACGTTACCGTCGATGCTGATCGCGAAATCCAAGATGGAGCCGGACGATCCGCAGGACGATTTGTTCGATCAAATTCTGGAGCACGCGCAGTCACATCCGAGCGTCTCGCACGCCTGACGCCGGCTGCGCTTGAACGGTGGGACGTTGAATACGGCCTGCCGATGCTGCGCGGCGAGATCGTCGCGGGCGAATTCGAATTTCTCGCGGTGCTTCGGCATTACGAGGATTTGATCGACGCGCCATCGCGCGGCTATGTTTTCAGTCCGTCGCATGCATGGCACTGCATCGACTGGATCGAGACGCAGTTTCAACACATCAAGGGGAAATTGGCGCGGACTCCGCTCAAGCTCGACGCATGGCAGTTGTTCTCGACTGCCGTTCGAATGGGGTGGCGTCGCCGTAGTTCAGGGTTGCGCCGCTTTCGCACGAGCTACGAAGAGGTTGCGCGGAAGAACGGCAAGTCGACGTGGAAGGCGGGCGAAGCCGACTACTTGTTCCTGATGGATCGGGAGATCGGGGCCGAGGTTTACACGATCGCGACGACGCGCGAGCAGGCAATGAGCGTGTTCAAGCCAGCGCTCGAAAATTACAAGCGGCGGGCGAAGCGCTCGCCGCGGTTTTCGCGGTCGGTCAAGATTTACGACGGCACAAACCAGGAGCGCATCGCGGCCGGCGGAGGTGTATTCAAGCCGCTGCCGGCGAACGCCGAATCGCTTGACGGGCTGAATCCGAGCGCGATCGTGGTTGACGAGCTGCACGCGCATCGCACGCGTGAAGTGTGGGATGTGATGGAGTCTGCGCTCGGTGCCCGGGAGCAGCCGTTGATCGGCGCGATTACGACGGCCGGTTACATCCTCGACGGTATCTGTACGGAGATCCGCAGCTATCTCGTGCAGATTTTGCGCGGAGACATCGTCGACGATACGTTTTTCGGCGTGATTTTCACGCTCGACGACGGCGACGATCCGTTCGATCCGGCTGTCTGGCGCAAGGCAAACCCAAGCCTGGGGAGCGCCAAGACGCACGAATATATGGTGGCTCAGGCGACCAAGGCTGCGACGCTACCGAGCGCGAAGGCGAACTATCTCACCAAAGACCTGAATATCTGGGTTAACGGTGCGATGAGCTGGTTCGATATTCGTATCTGGGATCTCGGTGGTGTGCCGTTCGATCCGCGCGAGCTGCGTGGTCGGACGTGCTTCGGCGGCCTCGACCTCTCGAGCACGCGCGACCTGACATCGTTCGCGCTCGTGTTTCCGCCCGACGATCTCGATAGCGGCGAATGGTTTGTGCTCGTGTGGATCTTCTGCCCGCAGGCGAAGGTCGACGAACAGTCGCATAGCGACGCGGCGCCATACGCGAAGTGGAAAGACGCGGGCTGGTTGACGGTAACGGAAGGCAACGTGCTCGACTATGCCGCCGTGCGCAAGACGATCAAGGCTGCATGCAGTGTATTCGACGTGCAGGAGGTTGCGTTTGACGTATGGAACGCGACGCATCTGGCAAACGAGCTGATGGAAGACGACGTGCCGATGGTTCAGGTGCCGCAGAACTTCAGCGGGTTGACGCCCGGATCAAAGCTGCTCGAGCGACTTGTATACAGCAACCGCTTTCGTCATAACGCGAACCCGGTCTATCGGTGGTGCGCAAGCAATGTGTCGCTGCTTCTCGACACGAACGAAAACATTCGGCCGAACAAGAAAACGTCTGAGGGCCGCATCGATCCGATCGTTGCGACCTGTATGGCAATGACGCGCGCGCTTGTTCACCAGCCGGACCCGACGCCGGAAATTATTGTGATATGAGCATCCCGAATAACGCAGGGTCGTCGATCCTAAATGAATGGCGTGCGAAGCGTCAGGCTGAACGCGAGGTGCAGGCGTCGACGGGGAAGTCGATCCCGATCTCGGAAATGGTCGCTGGAACGGAGGGGTACGGGTGGCTAGCGGGCGGATTGCCGCGAGGCCGGTCGGTGAGCGAGCGCAGTGCGATGGCAATCGGTGCCGTGTACGCGTGCGTGAGCTTGATCGGCGGGGCGCTCGGCCAGCTTGTGTTGCAGACCTATACCGTCAACGGTGATCTGTCGACGCCGGTGCGTGGCGACATGTGGCACATGTTGAACGAAGAGATGCATCCGCGGTGGTCGGCGGCGCTCGCGTGGGAATTTTCAGCACAGGCGTTGCTGCTTCGCGGAAATCTGTACATGCGTCTGCATCGACCGTCGATTTTCTCTGCTCAGATTGAGTCGATTGAGCCTCTTCACCCGCTCAACGTCTCGCCGATGCTTCACGACGATCGCCTGATTTATCAAATCGTCAACGTCGACGGCACGACGGAGACGGTGGACCAGGACGACATGATTCACGTGCCCGGCCCGGGGTTCGACGGCCTGCGCGGCATGTCGCAGATCCAGCACGTATTGCGACAGCCGGTCAGCACGGCGCTCGCGTCGAACGAAGTTGCCGAGAACATCCTGACGGACGGCCTGCGGCCTGACATCGTGTTGTCGACGGATGCGAAGGTCGACCGCGATCAGGTCGATTTGATTCGCGAGCAATGGCGCGAGCGATACAGCGGCCTCGACAATTCCAATGCGCCGGTTGTAATCGGTGGTGGATTGAAGGTGTCGCAGATCAGTATGACCGCGGCGGACGCGCAATTGCTGGAGCGCGAAAAACTGTCGGTCGAAGAGGTTGCCCGCATCTTCGGTGTGCCGCCGTACATGGTCGGCCAGCTGGAAAAGCAAACCAGTTTCGGTAACGGGCTGGAGCAACTCGGCACCGGATTCGTTCGGTACACGCTCGGCCGTCACATGACGAAGATCGAGCAGGAATTCAATCGGAAAACGGCGGTTCGCGGGAAATCGAAGGTTGCCTACGACGCGACGCCGTTGTTGCGGGGCGATACGAAATCGCGATACGACGCGTATCGATCGGCGCTCGGCCGGGCCGGCGAACCGGGTTGGATGTCGAAAAACGAAGTGCGGAGGGCGGAAAACCTCCCTCCGGTCGCGGACGGCGACACTCTTTTCAACGGGGCAAAGAATGCAGAACCAGCTACTCAAGCTGCTGAATGACAACCGTGCGGCGCCTCGTAAGTTTGAGGTCCGCAACGATGCGAATGGTGACGCGACAGTCTATCTGTACGACGTGATCGCTGCGGATGACTGGTGGGGAGGAATCTCTGCTGCGTCGTTTGTCCAGCAGCTTGCTGCGATCAGTGCGCCGACCATCCACTTGCGCATCAACTCGCCGGGCGGCGACGTTTTCGAGGCGCGCGCGATGGCGCAGGCGATCCGCGAGCATGCATCGGACATCATCGCGCATGTCGACGGCTACGCGGCGAGCGCTGCAACTTTTCTCGCGATCGCGTGCGAGAAAGTGATTATGGCCGAAGGGTCGATGTTCATGATCCATCGTGGCTCGTGCCTGGCGTGGGGAACTGGTGACGATCTGCGCGCGACGGCTGAATTGCTCGACAAGGTCGACGCGTCGCTCGTCGCATCGTATGCGAAGAAAACGGGGCAATCCGATGAGGACATTATTGCGTGGATGGAGGCAGAAACTTGGTTCTCTGCTGATGAGGCCGTCGAGTTCGGTTTCGCTGATGAGCTTGCCGGCGCGGATGGGCCGGAGAATTCGAGCCGCTGGAATCTATCGGCATACGCGAATCACCCGAAGGCTCGAACCGAGCCCGCGCCGAAGCCTCAACCGCCGAATCCGGCGCCGAATCCGAAACCGGAACCGCCGGCTCCGCAGCAGCGTGAAGTAGTGGATGTCTCCGCGCTGCGCAGGCGTCTCGAACTGAGTTCGTACCTCTGACACTTCCCGCGTCTCAATCCAGGCCGCCTTTACAGGGCGGCTTTTTTATTTCCTACAGGAAACGATATGGCCGTCAATCTCAAGGAACTGCGGGAGCGTCGCGACGCGACCGCGAAAAATCTCAGCGCGCTGATGGACAACCACCAGGGCGACAAGTGGGGTGCTGATCAGCAAAAAGCGTACGACGAAGGCATGGCCGAGATCGAACGCATCACAGCCGAGGTGAAACGGCATGAAGCGCTGATCGCCCAGGTTGCAGCGAACGCGCTCAATGGCGACACGACCGACTACGCCGGCCAACATGTGAAGAATGGTGGCCAAAGCGAAGAATCGCGTGCCATGCGCGCGTACCTGACGGGCGGCATCTCGGCAATGGCGCCGGAAGACATCCAGCGCATGCGCACTCGTCTGAACCCGGACATTCAAAATGCGATGCGCGTGGCGCCGCAAAATGCGATGTCGACGACGACGCCTGCGGAGGGCGGTTATACCGTGGCGACCGAGTATTACTCGCAGCTGACGCAAGCGCTCAAGCAGTTCGGGGGGATTCTGACCGTCGCGTCGCAATTTACCAGCAGCACCGGGGCGTCGATGAACTTCCCGGCAGCCGATGCGACCACCGAAGAGGGCGAAATCGTCGGCCAGAACGCACCGGTCTCGGCTGGCGATACGCAGTTCCAGAACCTCTCGATGGACGTGTTCAAGTACTCGTCGAAGAAGATCGCGGTGCCGTTCGAGCTGCTCCAAGACAGCATGTTCGACATCGAGGGTTACATCAACGGCCTGCTGGCATTGCGTATCGGCCGGATCACGTCGCGCCACTACACGGTCGGCACGGGTGTGAACCAGCCGACCGGTGCCGTAACCGCGTCCAAGGTCGGCAAGGTCGGCGCCGCTGGTACGAACGCAACGGTCGGCTACGACGATTTCGTCGATCTCGAGCATAGCGTCGATCCGGCCTATCGCGCCGGGCAGGCCGTCGGCTGGATGATGCACGACGATTCCCTGAAAGTGGTGCGGAAGATCAAGGACGCACAGGGGCGCCCGATCTTCGTGCCCGGCTACGAGCAAGGCAACCCGGGCGGCGCACCCGACCGTGTGCTCAATCGTCCGGTGACGATCTCGCAGGAAATGCCGACGATGGCGGCCGGCGCGAAATCGATCCTGTTCGGCGACCTGTCGAAATATCTGATTCGCCGCGTGATGGACCTGACGCTGTTCCGCATGGCCGATTCGAATTTCATCCTGAACGGTCAAATCGGCTTCGTCGCGTTCAACCGCCAGGGCGGCAACCTGATCGACGTCGGCGGGGCAGTGAAGGCATACCAGAACGGCGCTGCAGCGTAATTGCCGGTCGGCGGGGCGGCATGCTGCCCCTCATTTCTAAATAAACGGAGTGTCGAGTTATGGATCCGAATGGATTGCTTGGAGATGTGCCGCCCCGCGCGGCAAGCAAGAAACCGGCGCAGGCAACGTCGCCAGCACGGGATGCAGGGGTGCCGGCTGTAGTGGCATCGCCGCCGGTGGTGGATGCGCAGGTGACCATCGAGTCTCCCGTGCTCGATCTCGCGCCCGCGGACGCATTGCCGAACGATTCGCAGCAAGACGTCGATGTCGAGGCGGTAGTTCCGGTGCGCGTCCTGGTGAAGTGTGTCTATGGCATGCCGAATGACGTCGTCGATCTGCCCGAAGTCGAGGCGCAGATCGCGACGCGGGCCGGCCAGGTGTGCGACCAACCCGCGTCCGTGGTCTTTGCGCGCGCACTCCGTCGCTGATCGGGGGTAGGAATGGCCGCGAATGTGGTTGTCCCGCCGGATGCCGAGGCGATCTCGCTGGCGGATGCTTGCGAACATCTGAGGGCCGATATGGGGCCGGAGGATTCGCTGATCCAGCGTGCGATCCGTTCCGCGCGTCGACGTGCCGAGCACGAGCTTGGGCGGCCGCTGTTGCCGCAGACATGCGAAAAGCGATTCGAGAAATTCGATCGCCGCATGTATTTGTGGTGCGACGTCACCGGGGTTGAATCGGTTAAATACGTCGACGACGGCGGCGTCGAGCAGCTGCTCGAACCGATGTCGTATTTCGTCGCCGGCTCGAGCTTTCTGAAACTCGTCGCGCAAGCGCCGGCAGCCCGCGAGGTGGTCGTACGGTTCAAGTGCGGGGCTTTCACCGCAGATTCGGTGCCGGAGAGCGTGGTCGAGTGGATGTTGCTGCAGGTTGGCGCGATCTACGATAACCGGTCTGCTGTCGATAGCGTCCAGACATATGAAATTCCGGGACGCTTTGTCGACGGGCTGCTCGACGGTGTGCGGATTTATTCGATCTAGCTATGCGAACCGGAAAACTCAACAGACGTGTCCGTATCGATCGCCTCGATCCTGATGCGCAGGACGAGTACGGCCAGGCTGTGCCCGCGTGGAAATCGCTCGGCACAGTCTGGGCGTCGATCGCGCAAAAGTCCGGATTGGCAACGATCAGCGGAAGTGCGGAGGTTGGCGAAACGAAGGTGTCGATCCGAGTTCGCTACCGCACCGACCTACACGAAGGCATGCGCGTGACGTTGGTTGCACACGTCAACGGCCAGCCGGTAGACGTCGCGCAATTCAAGGTCGATGCGGTGCTGGTCGATCACGCCAAGCGGAAGCACACCGATTTGGTGTGTCTGGGGGTTGATCGTGGCTAGTGCAGAAACATTCACGACAGCGGCACTGGCCGAACTCTCGCCGATCAAGGTATATCCGGACGTGGCTCCTGCCGGGGCGATCGCGCCGTATGTCGTCTATCAGGCGGTCGGCGGGAAAGCGATTTCTACGCTCGAAAACGAGTCGGACGACCTACAAAACTGCCGCATGCAGATTGCCGTGTGGAGTCCGATCAAGGGCGAATCGGTGACGGTAATGCAGGCGGTGCGCAGGGCGATGATGGCTGCCGGTGGAATTCCGATTGGCGCGCCTGTCTCCGAGTACGAGGCCGGGACGAAGATGTACGGCCGTCGTCTCGATTTTTCAATTTGGTATAGGGAGTAAGCCATATGGCAAGCATTGCGTTTAACGCGCAGAAGTCCAGGATTTCTGTTGATTCGCAGGCGGTTCCGACTGGCGATGCGCCGGTATGGACTCAGATTAAAGGCGTGAAATCGATTGGCGGATTTGATGGGGCCGCCAACGTGATCGATATCTCCGACCTCGATTCGACCGCGAAAGAGAAGATGCAGGGTCTGCAGGACAATGGCGATTGCCAACTCGAGGTCAACCGAAACTTCAAGGACCCGGGCCAGGTCGCCGTCAAAAAGATGCAGGGTACGCAGGAGACTCGCACTTTCAAAATCGAGTTCAACGACGGCAACAAAACGATTCACACGTTCAAGGCCTTCGTCGCCAGCTTCGGCCAGTCGCTGGGCGTGGATGCGGCAGCGACAGCGACCATCAAGCTGACGATCAGCGGTGACGTGATCGAAACGGTCGGCCCGTAACACCTGATCGCCAAATATAGACAATCTGAGGCGCGATTCGAATTGCGTGCCGCCAATAGATTTAAGAGGACTACAAAATGCTTACCCGTGAAATGATCCTTGCCGCGCGCGACCTCGACTCGGAAGTGGTCCCTGTTCCTGAGTGGGGCGGTAAGGTTCGCGTGGGCGTCATGGGCGGATCGGCACGCGAAAAGTTGATGGATGCACTTTCCGAGCCGCGCAAGGTGTCTGAATTCCACGCGCTCATGCTGGCCGGCACGCTCGTTGACGAGAGTGGCGCGCCGATCTTCAGCGAATCCGATCTCGTGGCGATCGCGCGCAAAAACCCGGAAGTGTTGGGCCGACTGGTTGACGTTGCGATGCGAATCAACAAGATCGGTGCTGGTGCAGTGGAGGCCGAAGAAAAAAACTCCGAAGCCGCCACGAACGCCTCTTCTGGTTCCGGCTCGCCCGCGAGCTCGGAATGAGCGTGCGGCGCTGCCAGCAAGAGGTGAGCAGCGCTGAATTCACAGAGTGGATGGCCTATTCGCAGATCGAGCGGTTCGGCCCGCAGATGGACGATTTGCGGATGGGCAACGTGGCGGCGGCGATTTACAACGTCAACCGTGACACAGAGACGCGTCCGGATGCATTCGGTCCAGCGGATATTTTCGGATGGATGGAACAGCCGAGAGAAGAGCCGCGAGTGATCGAAGACACCGACGAATACGTGTTGGAAATCGGTGCGCTATTTGGTTCGAGGTTGAAACGTGTCCCTCAAGATCGAATATCAGAATAAAGATGGCTTTCGCCAATTGCTAAACGGCATGGGTAGGGCGTTTGGCGAATCAACTTTGCGTAAAGCGGCGGCTGCCGGTGCGACAGTCGTGAAAGAAGAGGCGAAGTTTCACGCCCCTCGCGGCCCCCTGCCTCACCATCAAGGGCCGCAGAAATTCCCGATTGGTTTCGGCGCCGACAACATCATCGTAGCTTTCAACGAGGAAAAGTCTGTTGGCGGGAAGATGGCGACTTACATGGTGACGTTTGCGAAGGACGCGTATTACTTGCGCTTCTACGAATACGGTACCAGCCAGATGGCAGCGCGCCCGTTTTTTCGCCCTGCAATTGAGGCGACGCACGGACTGGTGAATACGCGAATCGATAACGTAATCGAGGAAGAATTGCGCAAGGCCGGCGTGATTACGTAGTGCGGCAGCACGAGGAATAGAGGATGGCGAACGGAACGCAATACAACATCACAGTCAACGCTGATGGCGTTTCGACTGCCCTCGAGCGGGCGCAGAATAGCTGGGAAAAATTCTCGGTTGCGGTCGATCTTGCGGGGCAAAAAGCGATCGCGTCGCAGAAGGGGCTTGAAGAAGCGACGCGAAACGGGGCTGCCGAAACGGTGCGAGCGCAGCGCTCGGTTAAGTCGTTCATGGAATCGCTCGTCCAGCAGGCCGCAACAGCCGGGATGACGAGCGAGCAGATGCTGCAGCTGCGCGCTGCCCAGCTTGGTGTTGCAGATAGCGCGGCACCGCTGATTGCTCAGGCCAAGGCTGCGCGCGAAGCAATGCAGGCGCAGGCTGCAGCTGCTCAGGCGTCGGCTGCTGCTCAAATGTCGGCGCAACGGGAACTGACGGCGGCGCAAGCAAACTCGCTGGCGCAGCAGACTGCTGCTGCTGATCTGGCGGCGCAGGCTCAGGTCGCGACGGGCGCGCAACGTGATCAGCTGCTGCGGGCATCGGCTGCTGCAGCGGCCGCTCAACAGGCCGCTGATGCTCAAGCTGCGTCGGCTCAGATGCGATTGAATGCGGCGAACGATGCGGCCGCTCTTGACGCGGCGAAAGCAAAAGAGGTTGCAGACGCACGTGCTGCCGAGTTTGCGAAGTCAGCAGCGGCCAAGGCAAACGCGGATCTGCAGCGAGCGCTGGCAACGGGCACCGCGGCTCAGCAGGCTTCCGCTCAACAAGCGGCTGCATCCGCCGCGCAACGCGCTCAGGCGGCGATCGCTGCGGCGGCCGCATCGTCATCGGCTGCGCAACAGGCTGCGTCTCAGGCAGCGGCGTCCAGGCAGATCGCAGATCAACAGGCGGTAGCTGATGCAGCGGCACGCGCGCGTCAGCAAGCGCTTGGCGGCGCTGGTGGCGGGGCGAATCCCAACGGCGGGATTAGCGATGCGCAACGTGCAGCTGCTATGCGGATGATGCCGGCGCAATTCACCGATATCGTTGTGCAGTTGCAGGGTGGCGCGAACCCCTTGACGGTGATGCTGCAACAGGGCGGGCAGATCAAGGATATGTTTGGCGGGATTAAGGAAGCCGCCAAAGGCATGGGCTCGTATTTGGTCGGGCTATTCAATCCTGTCACGATCGGCGTCGCCGCGGTAATCGGCGGTCTGGTTGCGGTCGGCGCTGCGATGTATGTAGCGCACGACGAAACAAAAAAGCTCAACTCAGCGCTCGCGCTGTCTGGCGGCTATGCGGGCGTTACGGCAGGCCAGATCAACGTGACGGCGCAGTCGCTGTCCTCGCTGAAAGGCGGCGAAGGCGCAGCAATTGACGTGCTCACGGCGCTCGTAAAAACCGGCCAGGTTGGCGGTGCGGCTATGGAGTCGGCGGGCCGTGCAGTCATGGACTTTGCTCGCGTCTCGGGTGAGTCCGCCGACAAAGTCACATCGCTGATGCAGCCGATGTTCGAAGACCCGACCAAGGGTGCGGCAAAGCTCAACGAGACGATGCATTTCTTGACGATCGCGCAATACGATCAGATCAAGGCGATGCAGGATCACGGCGACAAGGCGGGCGCGCTGAAAGTCGCGATGGATGCGATGGACGCGAGCATCACGTCGCAGACGACGCAGCTCGGCTATCTGGGGCAGGCGTGGAAGTGGGTCAAAGAGCAGGCCAACGGTTTTTGGCGTGCGATGGTCGATTGGGGCAAGACGGATACCGTCGAAGAGGTTGGCAAGAAGCTCCAGAAAGACATCGATGATCTGCAGAAGAAGATCAACACCGAGTGGGCGGGGCAAAGCAAGAGCGGGTACAAGTGGCCCGGCCAGAAAGCTCAGGAAGAGCGCTTGGCTGCGATGAAAGCGGACCTGGCCAAGCATCAGGAAGAGGCGGGGAAGGCGCAGAGAGCAGCGCAACAGAAAGCTGAGCGCGACCAGGCGGCACTCGACCACATTGCCGCGACGAACGAATCGTTCCGGGTTGCCGATAACGCTGCGAAGCGCAAGAAGAAAATCGATGACGCGAATGCTACGTTCAAGACCCGTAGCGCAGCACTCGATAAGACCTCGCCCGATTACGCATCGAATCTGAAGGCCGCACAGGAGCTTCGCGATGCGACGATCGCAGCCGCCGAGCACGATTTTAAGGACCCGAAGACACCGAAACCAAAGCACGAGAAAGCCGTAACGAATGACGCCTCGCAGCGGATGATCATCGACGCTGAAAAGGCAACTGCGGCGCTCGAGCTGCAACTCAAAACGCAGGAGAAGCTTGGGGAGTGGGCGAAGAAGCGTGCTGAATTCGAGCAGCAGATTGCAGGCATCCAAGCGAAGTCGGAGGGCAAGCGGACAGCCGATGAAAAGGCGCTTTTGCTCAACAAAGCTGCGGTCATGGCGAGTCTCGACGCTGCCGTTGCCAAAGAGCGCGAGGTGCAGTCGCAGGAAAAGCTCAACAAAGTGAAAGAGCGGTCGGCGCAGCTTGATGCGGATATCGCCAGCTACCAGCAAAGCAACCGCGAGCAGTACGACCGCCAGCTTGGTGCGCTCGGCATGGGCAAGGAACAGCAGCAACGCGTCGAGGCGCAGAAGGCGATTTACAAGCAATACCAGCGCGAAACCGAGAGGCTGAACAAAGAGACGGCCCCCGAGTTGATCGGCGGAACTGAGCACCAGGCGGCGCTGGCGAAAATTCAGGCTGGGCTGCAACAGTCGCTTGCTGACTATGACGCTTACTACGCGGCGTTGAAAGAGAAGCAGGGCGATTGGGTGCTCGGGCTGAAACAGGGATGGGCAGACTACGTTGATCAGCAACAAAACGTGTTCCAGCAAACGGCGAGCATCGTCAACAACGCGACGAACGGAATGTCTGACGCGTTCGCTAAATTCTGCGAGACCGGGAAGCTAGATTTCAAGTCTCTGGCTACATCGATCATTGCGGACATCGCGCGTATGCAGGCGCGTGCAGCTGTGTCGGGGCTGTTCAACTTCGCGATCGGTGCGGTTTCGTCATTCTTTGGTGGTGCAGCGGGCGGGACGAGTGCGCTGACCGGGATTGGTGGTGACACGATCGCGGGAAGCGTCGCAGGTTCAACTTCTGGAATTGCTGGCGGAAATGTGTTCGGCTTTCACGCAGACGGCGGCGCAATTCGTGGCCCGGGCACGGGAACATCCGACTCGATCCCGGCGATGCTGTCGAACGGCGAATACGTCATCAAGGAATCCGCCGTGCAGCAGATTGGCGTCCCGGCGCTCGATGCGATCAATAGCGGGCGCGCAGTGCATTCAGCGGCGCATTTCGCTACTGGCGGCGCAGTAGGCTCTGCCTCTGCATCTACCTTCAATCAGCAGGGCGGCAGTATGTCGCTGAATATTCCGGTGACGATCGAGGGCGGTTCGGGCGACGCATCGCAGGCCATGGCGAGTGCTGAATTCGTGAAGCGGCTCACGCAGATGGTGCAGGGGTTGATCGCGGCCGAGAGTCGTCAAGGCGGATCGCTCTGGAAACTCAGAAACAGGATCGGGTGATGACCGACACATTTATCTGGTCGCCGACCGTTCAGGGCTTCGGTGGCGACACGACGCTACGTGTACGTAAAGCCCCGTTTGGCGATGGGTACACGCAGCGTGCGGCCGACGGACTGAACAATCGGCAATCGACATACAACCTGCGGTTCGTGGGGAGGGCGGACAAGATTGCCGCGATCTCCGCGTTCCTCGACGCGCATGCCGGGGCGACTTCGTTCTATTGGACGCCGCCGCTCCGGCCGCAGGGGCTGTTTGTATGTGAGAAGTACACCGAGCCGGCGAAGGATGGCGACGTGTACACGATGACGGCGCAGTTTGAAGAGACGTTTGCACCGTGAGGGAAGGTTATGGGTTGGCTCCAGAAAATTTTGCTTGGCACGGCCCCGAAGGGGGCTGATGGAGATAGCAGCCGCGTTGCACATATCAAGGCAAATGCCAACGTAGATGTGCTGAATGCGCAGGCTGCACTCACGTCGGCACCGCTCATTGCGGCATCTCAAGTGCTGACCGACGACCACATCGGGAAGCGAGTGAATTTGAGTTTCCTGACAGACGGCGGCTTCATCAAGCTGAAGCGCGCATCAACTTGCCTGCCTGATTCGGTTGTATTGCTCGTGAACGTTGGGGTGAAGCGCGTCGCGCTAGCCGTTGACGATAACTCCGGTGATGCGCTGGCGCTGACCGGGTTGAGCGCCGGTGAGTCAGCGCTCGTAGACACGGACGGTGTTCACACGTGGCGAGTGCTGTTGCGTGGGCGTGCTGCCGGCGATAACGAATCGGTAGTCGGAAATTTGAACGTCGGGGGATCTGCCAATTTCGCTCAGCGACCTTCAGTCAATGGAGCGACCGTCTGGGATTCCGGAAATTTGGCCGATCCACTGGTGGCGCACGACAACCTTAAATCACTTGAAAACAAGGCGATTGCGCGCGGGAATCTTGGCGTAAGCCATGTTCTTCTTGGAAAGATTGTTTGCGACGGGAAGACAACCCCGGAATTCGTTTATTTGTTTTCGGATGAATTTAAGAATTACGAGGTCGAGTGGGAGGATGTGGTGCATCCAAACAATGTCGTGAGCGGTTCGGATCAATTGTGGATGCAAGTGCACGTAGGGGGATCGTTCAATGGGTACGACGCGTCACCAAATTATCAATTTGCATGGTCGTTTATGAACTCACTCGCGCAAATGGCAATACCGCCTAGTAGTGCCTCCGGGGGAGTGGCATTTCAAATATATAACGGCCAAGCGGGAGGGTATCCGTTTGGATCGTCCGGGCGTATCAGAATATACAATCCGATGGGATTGGTCGCATATCGCCGTGTCACTTGGGAGGCGGTTGGAAACAACGGCTCCGGCATGGCGATGTACTGGGGCGGTGGCGCCTATGTCGGCGGGGTTGGGATGCCTGTTGATGGAGTCAGATTAGTCCTGGGGAACGGGGCGGCTCCTGGCAAAGGGGTATTCCGCCTGTACGGAATACGAGCATGAGCATCAACAGCGATATTCAGTCCCTCGAGCCGGGTCGGATCTTCGAAGGGTTTGAGGTGAATTGCTTGGAAATCGGCGGTGATGTTCTGCGCTTCCACGGGCATCTGCAGTCTGCCACGATCGTTTGGCAAGGCGAGAAGTACCGCGCATGGCCCATCGCTGCTGCAGGATTCGAACGCACGTCGGATGCTCGGCAGCCGTCGCCAACACTCACGGTCGGTGACATCAACGGAACGATTTCTGCGCTCTGTGTGGCGCTTGGGGACCTGGTCGGCGCAAAGGTGTTCCGGCGTCGGACGTTGGCACAGTATCTTGACGCCGCGAATTTCCCCGGGGGAAATCCGTCTGCGGATCCAAACGAGCAGTTTCCGGTCGAGCAGTGGCGTATTGAGCAGAAAAGCGACGAGCAGCCGGGGCAGCAGGTCGAATTCACCCTTTCGTCACCGCTCGATTTCGGCGGCCAGCAGCTCCCGAAACGACAGATCGTATCGACGTGCCAGTCGGAATACCGCGGCCCAAATTGCGGGTACGCCGGCTCCGCCTACTTCGACAAGAACGACAATCCGGTAAGCGACCCGGCGCTCGACCGATGCAGCCAGAAGATCAGCGGATGCGAGTGCCGATTCGGCGTGAACAATCCGTTGCCGTACGGCGGTTTCCTGTGCGACACGCTGTCGTAACACCCGATTTCACTCACTTCATGGACCCGCCAATCGGCGGGTTTTTTTATGGACGAACGAATCAAGCAAGCGGTTGCAGATCATGCGCTCGCCGAGTATCCGCGCGAGTGCTGCGGGCTGATCGTGCGGTCGGCGACGGGCGACGCATACCTGCGTTGCCGGAATGTCGCGTCGGCGCCGAAGGAGCATTTCGCGCTCGCGCCGGAAGACTATGCCGAGGCGGAAGAGGCCGGGGAGATCATCGCGCTCGTGCATTCGCATCCCGGCGCATCGGCACAGCCGAGCATGGACGACCGCGTGAAGTGCGAGCGCGTCGGCATACCCGCGTGGATCATCGTGTCGCTCGGTGTGCAGGGCGATGGATCGATCGGCATTGACGACTGGTGCGAGTTTGGTCCGAGCGGCTATGTCGCCCCCCTGTTCGGTCGGGAGTACGTGCATGGCGTGCTGGATTGCTACGCGCTGGTACGCGACTGGTATCTGGCCGAGCGCGGAATCGTATTGCCGGATTTCGAGCGCACAGATGGCTGGTGGGACGACGGTCACTCGAACCTCTATATCGCGCACTGTCAGGACGCCGGGTTTCTCGACGTGGGGCCGAGCGTGAACCTCGAAGTCGGCGACGTGCTGCTCATGCAGGTTCGAAGCAAGAACGGCGTGCCGAATCATTCGGGCGTGTATCTGGGCGACGGGATGTTCCTGCATCACATGTACGGGCGGCTGTCGTGTCGAGCGGTTTGGGGATCGATGTGGCGGGACTGCTGTACGACGGTGCTGCGTTACGTGGGGAGGTAGTGGTGAGCGAGAAGCTGCGAACGATCAAGCTGTATGGCGTTCTGGGGGCGAGATTCGGACGGATTCATCGGCTCGCCGTGTCATCGGCGGGAGAGGCCGTGCGCGCTCTTTCCGTGCTGATCCCGGGGTTTGGGGCGTTCCTGACGCGCGCTCGCGACGACGGCCTGACATTCGCTGTATTCAATGGGCGGCGCAATCTCGCTGAAGACGAGCTGAATGGTCCGGTAGGTGACGACGAGATCCGAATCGCGCCGATGATCATCGGGAGCAAGAGCGGCGGGCTGTTCCAGACCATTTTCGGAGCAGCGCTGATGGCGGTCGGCGCCATTGCCTCGTTCTATGGGCAACCGTGGGGCGCGCAACTGATGGGATTGGGCGCGTCGATGGCGCTGGGCGGCATCGTACAGATGCTCAGTCCGCAGCAGGTCGGGCTCGCTGGCGCGGCCAATAACGGCACGTCGTATTACTTCAACGGCCCCGTGAACAGTGCGGCACAAGGCGAACCGGTGCCGCTGGTGTATGGCGAGATGATCGTCGGTTCGAAAGTCGTCAGTTCGGGAATTTTCGCGGAAGATCAGGTATGAGAAGGCTGTACGCAGAAACCGGCCCGATGCGACTGAGCGGTTCCAAGGGCGGCGGTGGAGGTGGCGGTGGGAGCGAATCCCCGGACAGCCTTCATTCCGTTGCTCGTGCGAAGGTGCTGGACGTCATTTCTGAGGGGCACATCGTCGGACTGGTCAACGGCATGCAGTCGGTGTATCTCGACGGCACGCCGATCCAAAACGCGGACGGCTCGATCAACTTCCAGAATTACAGCGTCGACGTTCGCACCGGCACGCAGGACCAGGACCATTTGCCCGGGTTTCCGGCGGTCGAGCGCGAAGCTGCAGTTGGTGTGCCGCTGACGTCGGATGCGCCGTGGGTCCGGCAGATCCAGAACACGCAGCTCACTGCAGTCCGAATCCGTTTCGGCGTGCCCGCGCTTCAGCGTTCGGATACGTCGACCGGGAATATCACTGGCTACCGCATTGAATATGCGATTGACCTGTCGGTCGATGGTGGATCGTACGCGCAGGTGCTGACCGGTGCATTCGACGGCAAGACGACGTCGCTCTATGAGCGTGCGCACCGGATCGAACTGCCGCGGGCGAAGACCGGATGGCTTGTCCGGGTGCGGCGAATCACGCCGAACAGGCATAGTTCGACGGTCGCCGACACGGTCAACATCGAGGCGATTACCGAAGTCATCGATCGCAAGCTGCGCTATCCGATGACGGCGCTCGTCGGGATGACTTTCGATGCGCGATCATTTTCGCAGGTGCCGACTCGATCGTATCGCGTAAGGGGGCTGATTATCCGCGTGCCGTCGAACTATGACCCGGAGACGCGCTCGTATTCGGGGACGTGGGATGGCACGTTCAAGATGGCGTGGTCGAACAATCCTGCGTGGGTGTTTTATGACCTGCTACTGAATGATCGCTACGGGCTCGGCAAGCAGGTCGACGCATCGATGGTCGACAAGTGGGGGCTGTACGAGATCGCGCGATATTGCGATGTCATGGTGCCCGATGGGAAGGGAGGAAGCGAACCGCGCTTTACCTGCAACTGCGTGATACAGACAGCGGCCGATGCATTCAAGGTCCTGCAGGACTTGGCCGGCGTGTTTCGCGGTATCGCGTACTGGGGCCCGGGCGTCGTCGTGGCCTCGGCGGACATGCCGTCCGATCCGGTCTACCTGTACACCGCGGCCAACGTGATCGGTGGCGCTTTCAAATACGTCGGCAGCGAGCGGAAAACGCGTTATACGGTGGCGCTCGTCAGCTACAACGATCCGGCGAACCAGTACAAGCAGGCAGTCGAGTATGTGCCGGACGAGGACGGAATCGCGCGATATGGCGTGGTCAAAACGCAGGTAACGGCGTTCGGTTGCACGTCGCAAGCCCAGGCGCACCGGCTCGGGCGCTGGCTTTTGCTGACGTCTCGGTACGAAACCGGCACTGTGTCATTCCAGGTCGGCCTCGACGGAACGCTTTGTGCTCCGGGGCAGGTCATCGCGATCGCCGATCCGCGGAAAGCCGGCCGCAGAATTGGCGGCCGCATCCGATCGGCGACCGGCGAAAAGATCGTGCTCGACAAGGCCCCGACGGTAGCGCCGGGCGACCGATTCACCGCGATCCTTCCGTCCGGAGTGGCGCAGGCGCGAGATGTGAAGTCCGTGGATGGCGACACGCTCACGCTGG
Source organism: Burkholderia ubonensis subsp. mesacidophila (assembly GCF_002097715.1). Classification (NCBI taxonomy): domain Bacteria; kingdom Pseudomonadati; phylum Pseudomonadota; class Betaproteobacteria; order Burkholderiales; family Burkholderiaceae; genus Burkholderia; species Burkholderia ubonensis. Next base: position 2,261,293 of record NZ_CP020738.1, on the reverse strand, counting down.
TTTCGCGCTTCGATGCCGATCCCGTGCCGGGCGCGGTGTGGATGATCGAGTCCAGCGAACTGGTGGCGCAGCTCTATCGTGTCGTCAGTGTTCAGGAAAGCGACGATGACGGACAGATCGCCTACACGATCAACGCCACACAGCACGAGCCGGGGAAATACGCGGCGATCGACGATGGTGCGCAAATTCAGCAACGCCCGATTACGATCGTTCCGCCGTCCGTGCAGCCGCCGCCCGCGAATGTGCGCTTGTCGACGTACTCCGTTGTCGATCAGGGCATTTCGAAAACGATCATGGTGATCGCATGGGATGCCGCCGACAAGTCGGTCAGCTACCTTCCGGAATGGCGGAAGGACAACGGCGAATGGGTGAGCGTTGCCGCGACGGGCGGCCTGCAGGTCGAGGTTCCGGGGATCTATCAGGGAGCGTACTTGGCCCGCGTCCGGGCACAAAACGCGCTCAACATTACGTCGATTCCTGCCTACGGCGTCGACACAATCCTGACAGGAAAGACGAGTCCGCCGCCGGCGGTCACATCGCTCAAGGCTACCGGTGTGGTGTACGGGATAGACCTGAAATGGACGTTTCCGGGTGACGGCTCCGCTGGCGACACGCAGCGCACTGAGACCTGGTACAGCCGCACGCCGAGTCGTGACGACGCAATCAAGATGTCGGACTTCGCGTATCCGCAGGCATCGACGTCGTATCAGGGACTCGCTGTCGGGCAGGTGTTCTATTTCTGGGCACGGCTCGTCGACACGTCGGGCAATATCGGCCCGTGGTATCCATCAAAGGGACCGGGAATTCAAGGGCAACCGAGCACCGATGAGAGCGCTTACGAAGAGTATTTTCGTGGGCAAATCACCAAGGGCGCGCTTGGGCAAGACCTGCTTGAACCGATCGAGTCGATTACGCCGCCGATGGCCGGTGACGCGGATATCTATGCCGGCGACGAAACGATGCATGCAGGAGTGTGGTCGTTGCAGTCGGCGATCGCCGAAGGCGATATGGCGGTGGCAAAGAAAGTCGATACCGTTGCGGCCAAATTGCAATCCGCGTCGGGCACGTTGACTGCGGCGGTGCAGCGGGAGACACATGCGCGCGTGGACGCCGACAGTGCGATGGCGCAGGAGATCACAACCGTACAGGCCAAGGCCGACGAGAACGCGGCAGCTGTACAGACGGTCGCGCAGTCGTACGCGAATTTGAATGGGCGTGTTGCGGCGTCCTACCAGATCAAGACGCAAATTACGTCTGATGGCCGGACGTATGTAGCCGGAATCGGTATCGGCGTCGACAACAGCAGTGGGGTTGTCGAATCTCAGGTGCTGGTGTCGGCGAGCCGATTTGCAGTCATCGATCCGAACAACGGCGGAGTACTCGGCGTGCCTTTCGTGGTCCAGGGCGGACAGGTGTTCTTGCGCCAGGCGCTCATCGGCGCAGGCTGGATCACGAACGCGATGATCGGCAGCTACATCCAGTCGGACAACTACATCCCCGGGAGACAGGGTTGGCGGATCGACAAGAGCGGTTGGTTCGAGATCAACTCGACGGACGGACGTGGCAATCGAACGGTTGTCGATAGTAACGGCGGGCGTACGTATGACGCGAACGGGCAGATTCGAGTGCGATGGGGGGTATGGGAAGGATGATGGCCGGACTGCAGATTTTCGACGGCGCGGGCCGTCTCATCCTTGACGCGAAATCGCGTGCAGGACGCGTGGTTGGCATCGTCCATACCGGCGGAGCGGATGGGAGTGTTACCGCAAATATGTCCGGCGGTGAGCCGTTCTGGGCCTTTATGCCGGAGCGGATTTTTTACCGCGTGTCGGGTGCCGAGCCTTCCCCGATTGTCGCGATAAATGCCGGTGGAGTCAGCTGGTCCTACAGCCCAAACTATGCCGGGTCGAATGCCTATACCCGCGTGCCGGGCTGGATCGTTTTTGGAGTGTACTAGTGACGGCAGGTTTTCAGGCATTCACCGATACTGGCATTTACCAGATTGACGGATCGACGCCGAACTATCAGTTGGTGCAGGCGATGTCGGCGGATTCGGCTGACCGGGGTTTGCATCTTGCATATAACGATGCCCATATCGCGTTCGGAATAACTCTCCCGAGTGTGACGTTCACGTTCGCGGCCCAGGCAGGGCCAATGTACGGAGTGCACGCGTCGGGTGGCGTAGGGATCACGCATTGGAGCACCGATCGCAACGGCAATGTCTATTCGCTCACGTTCGTCACCGAGCGGCCGTGCACCGTGCGTCTCTTCCTCTTCGATCAGGTGCCGCCGGCGAGCGGGAATTTTGGGCTGCAGGTGTTTAACGAGAGCGGGGCACTCATTGCTGATTCATCGAGGCCGTTTCTGCGCGTGCTCGATGTCATCTATGAAAAGTACATCGGCGATGCCGGATGGACAGTTGAGGGTGCGCCGAATCCACCGTGGCACGCGAAATCGTACGGCGTGCCGGTTCTCATTTCTGCCATTTACTCGGTACATAAGGCGTGGAGCTACAACGATCCACCGAAAGTTGAGCTCACATCGATTCGAGTTGATGGAGGGAACGTATCTTGGGGGACGACGCTTTACGGCGGGGGAAGGGCGCCGAACTACGTCGGATTCAGGGAGCAATACCACTCCCGCTTCATGGTGCTGGATGGAACGGGAATTGTGTAGTGAGCCACCTTCGGGTGGCTTTTTTTTTACGGGGTAAGGAATCTGGGAGCAGTAATGCAAGAACACGAAAAAACGATTCTGGAGCTGGTCATCATGGGTGGACTGATTGGCATCGCCAAGGTCCTGGTCGGCAGCGAGCAACTGACGTTTCGACTCGTTGCCGGTCGGGCAATGTTGGGTTCGGCAACTTCAATGGTCGCCGGCATTGCGCTCCTGCAGATCCCGGATCTGCCGCCGATGGCGCTGCTCGGCATCGGAAGTGCGCTTGGCATCGTCGGATCGCAGTACGTCGAGGTGCTGTTGCGTCGGAACGCGAAGAGACTGTTCGGGGAGAAGTGATTATGGGCAACTACGACGCAGCGATCCTAAAGGTTGAACTGACTCGCGACGAGGACCGGCGCAATCGGATCTATACCGACACGGTCGGCAAGGTGTCGGGCGGCATCGGCCGCAACCTGACGGACAAGGGCTTTCGCGACAACGAGATCGATCTGATGTACCAGAACGACATCGCGGAAACCGAGGCGTGGCTCGATCGCAGCCTGCCATGGTGGCGTTCCCTCGACCCCGTGCGCCAGCGCGTGATGATGAACATGGCGTTCAACATGCAGGCGAAGCTGCTCGGGTTTCGCAATTTCCTTGCGGCCGCGCAACGTCGCGATTGGAACACGGCGGCCGCTGAAATGCTAGACAGCCTGTGGGCTCGGCAGGTGGGCGCGCGCGCGACGCGCCTTGCCGCGATGATGCGGAGCGGTACATGACCTGGATCGATCCGCGTATCTGGCTCGCCGTCATCGTTGCGGCCGTCGCCGGCCTGGCTGGCGGTTACTTCAAGGGGCACGCCGACGGCGTGCTTGTCACAACGGTCGACGCTCAAAAAGACCAGATCAAGGCCGTGAGTGACGCGCGCGCCGAAGAACAACGCCGCACCGCGGCGCAACAGGAGAACGCTGAACATGCTGCGAAAGACCGCGATCAGGCGCGCGCTGATGCTGCTGCTGCTGCTTCTGCTGCTGACGGCCTGCGCAAGCAAGTCGCCGCGCTTGTCGCAGGCGCCCGCCATCCAGCTGCTACGACCGGAGGCGCGCCAGCCAGCGACGCCCTCGATCTGCTCGCCGACGTGCTCGGCCGCATTGACGCGCGAGCGGGCGAGCTGGCAAGAATCGCTGACGAGCGCGGCATCGCCGGCCAGCAATGTCAAAGAGACTACGAGGCGCTGACGGCAGAAGCTACCGCGACAAGAAATTAATTTGTAAAATTCGCGACCACGAAGTGAAAGATATCAACTAGCGCCTGAGACAGAAAATGAAAAAAATCCTTGCAGCACTGACATTCCCGCTTTGTATCTCTCTTTCCGCATGCGGTGGCGACGACGGGGCCGCGCCGGCAGCGCCCAGTAAGTTCGCCGTGAAGCTGACGTTTTCCGGAGTGCCGCTTGTGACGCAGCAGAAGACGTCACGTATGGCGCAGATGGACGGCGCGTCTCAAGCGCCGTCTGACGGGCAGGCGACGGTGGATGCCCTTCAGAAGAAATTCACGGCTGCCGGCACCGGGATTACCGTTTATCCGGGTGTGGTCGACGGTACGTCGCTGCATCAGATCGTCATGTCGGTCAATAACGGCATTGGTCCGACGGAGGACGAGATGCGGAAAGCACAGGTCCCGGCCGTCATGTCGGAGTGGGTCGTCGTCAATTTCCAGCTCGACGATATGCGAACCGGGCGTAACGACCCTGCTCAGGTCGCGGCGCTGGAACAGTTCAGGAAGGATTTGCTTGTCTTTCAGAATCGGCTGTACCTTGAAGGGAAAAGCCTTCGTAAAGTCATCCCGATTCGGACGTGCGAGCTTCCCCCCGGAGAAACGGCGGCCGACGGCTTGATCGATACCCTGAACAGCGTCCCCGGAAACGGCTACCTGATGGGCTTGTGGGACGCCCCTAGCAAGGAGCATATGGGTGTTGACTGCCGCACTCCTGACCAGGCCACTCTCGATGCCCATTTGGACGCCGTTGTCACTCCGATCGTCGCAAGCTACAAGGCGGTCAATGAGTACGTGAATGACTGCCGCGCCCATCCGGAAAATCATCCGGAAGGGTGCAAGGGCATCTAGCCGAGGAGGGAAGTACGTTCCCGGCCAGCCGTTACGATTAGATCATCCCTGCGCGCCTCTTCTCGGCGCGTAGGAGATGACGCAAGCGCTGAAATTCTCCCTGACCGCCGCTGAGCGCCCCCTTGTCGTCGACGTTTTTGTCGACGTAGTCGAACCATGCCTGGAGGTGCTCGAGCGATTTCCGAAGGGCGAGGATTTCGAGGATCAGCCATCGCACCTGAAGGTCCGTGTAGTCGCGCCACAGCGCGCGCAGCTCTGCATCTGTCGGAGCGTCAAACTCCGGCATCACAGGCTTGAGCTTGATGCGTCGATCCCGGAGAGGTACGCGGTTCCGGTCGACTCGTGTGCTTTCGATCGGCCTGGTCGTCGGCATGTCGAAGGCGCCTAATACATCATCGAGCCACCATTCGAGTTCGCGTTCCGTAAGCTCGATAGGCGTGCGCGTCCACTCCGCGCTACCAGCGGGTTTGTACTCCCAGATGTAAGCCCACTGAGGTTTGATCACGGTTGAAACACTGTATAAAAACACAGTATATTTCGCGATAAGCTATCCCCGTCAAGTCTCAAAAATGGGGGCGGGATATGTGCACGAACTACCGGGCGCCGCATGAGGACTTCGAGCTCCGCGAGCTACGGATTGAGCCGTTCAGCGACCTATACCGCCGGTTCCCGTGGAAACCCGAAATCTACCAGGACTATCTAGCGCCGATCGTCGCAAACGTCGACGGGAGGTTGATGCCATTGGCGGCCGGGTTCGGTTTCTGGCCGCGCGCTCTGCAGAACGCCAGCATCGAGAAAGCGAAGGAAGAGGGCCGGAAGCTGCCGATCATGCGAACCACGATGAACGTGCGCGACGACAACCTCGGGAAGTCGCCGCTGTACGGCCCGTCATGGCGCGCCGGCCGACGTTGCCTGATCGTCGCGGAGTGGATCTACGAACCCTGTTATGAGACCGGGAAAAATGTATGGCACCGCATCGGCCTGGCCGACTGGCGGCCTATGTGCGTCGCCGGAATTTGGCGTACGCTGAAGAATCCGGACGGGACCGACCATCACACGATGGCGATGATTACCGTGAACGGAGAGGGGCATCCGATCTTTTCCCAGATGCACAAGCCGAGCGACGAAAAGCGGGCGGTCGTGATCCTGCGCCCTGATGACTGGGAGGAGTGGCTGACGACGTCGAACGTTGAAGCCGCCCGTGCGATGCTGCAGCTGTACCCGGCCGACGAGATGGCGGCCGGCCCCAAGTGAATCGGCGCTACGCCAAAATTACGCCAAATTCGACAGGATGCCTTGCTGGGTAAGGCTTGGTGCGGTGGTCTCTGGTCCCCCCGACAGGAATGGGCCATGAGCGGCCACTTGCGCTTTAAAGTCGGATGACCGTTTTCGGACTCGAAGCGGCCATCTCGATAGCGCGGTCAGGAACTATCGAATTGCCGCGCGGCACTTCGGCTACGTGCAACGTCACGCGTCCCATCCGTCTTTCTCAAGACCGTCCAGAACGGATTCATAAAACGCCAACCCCAATTCTGCGTAGGTTTGGACTGATGCCAGCGTGATATCTTGGCCCGCATGTGTGCGCGGCACATCATAGGTCTGGTCGCGATTTTTAACCGCCTTCAGACGAAGTTCGGCCCTTACGGTCCTTCTCTGATAGCCCGGTGGTGGAGGCACTTCCATCGTGACACCGTTTATCGTGATTTTCGGGTTGCGCACACGCATTCTGGCGTCGCTAGTCGCGACGTTCTCGAAACCGCCTGGCATGACGCCAGTCGTTTCTTCATGTCGATGTTCGTCCGCATGACGAGCCTGGGAAAGGTATCGAACTAACTCATCGGACTTTAAAGCGGTCTTTACGCGCTTCACGTGTGGCGAATTGAAGAACTTGGGATCACCTTTCAAGGCGGATTCAGTCTTGTTCCAGAAACGAGTGAGGCGACCAATAAACTCCTTCCAGTGTGTCTCTTCTTCGTCGGGGCTGGACGCCGCCTTCAGTCCATCAAGCGCCTTCCTCGCAAGTGCAATTTCTTTGCGTGCCGCAATCAGTTTTATACCCGCCATGCCTTTCTCTCCGATTTATTCAGCAATGTTCAAGAATACAAGCACTGAATGCCGGATGGAACAATGTGTTCCTCGCCGGCAAGTTCGCATTCGCGATCGGGCGTTGATCCGACGTCCGTCATCGATTATGAGCCGGTCGTTGATCGTGTGATATGAACGTCTGAGTGGGGGCGATCGCTGCCTTCACACTGCACATGTCAAAAAATCGCCTCGGATCATCGCTCGGTTTCGGTTTAGAATTTCCGAGCCGACAGTTTTATCTTCTCGCATGCCCCAGTCGCGATGATGGAAATGCCACCTTCTTTGGACCTGTAATAGTTGAAGTCACCGGTATTCCTGTCGATCACAAGCTGAGTGAGCCACGTGGACTGATCTGCGGAGGTCGTCTTATTCGTGATATCCCATTTTCCTTTGTCGCTGTCGTCTACGAGGTCCACAATCGGTCCGACCTTGAGTGTCGAAACGGCGATGCTTAAGTCTGCGCCAGTCCCGCTGATCATCGTTGCCCCGTTCTCCGTGTCGATCTGTAGGACAATCCTGCCGCTATGCTTCTCCTCGTTGCCGGACGAAAAGCTGACAGTCTCGGTGAATTTGCATGCGAGCTTGATGGTTTCCGCAATGGCGGCGTCGGACAGCGCGCAAGCGGCAAGGCTGATCATGATGACTCTTAGCATGGATATCCCCGGCTTTGATTTTTACCGTAGTATAAAGCGGGCATAGCAAACGGCTCTTGTGCCCCGGGACCGGTCGCGGTGCGGTGCAACGAGCGTCTTAGAAGGGGCGGCGACCGCTATTCACGAAAATTATGAGCGTAGGTTGTGGCGTAGGTTTATGGTTCTCGGCTTGTGGAGTAAGGTGAAGTCACTACTTCGAGGAAAACGAGTGACGCGTATCGGCGTGTCGCCGAGGCCTCCATCTCGATGCGGGGTTTCCGATCGTCACGGTACTCAATCGAAGCCGGTTCGTCCGGCTTTTTTCAGGCGTCATGCCGACGGTGACGCGTGGCGAGATGGTCGCGTGCGCAACGTTTCGCGGTGGCGGTGCGGTCGATGAAGCAATCAGGGCAACGAATGAGCGCTTCATTGGAAATTGCAACGGAACGCCTGACGCTGCGCCGGTGGCGGCCGGATGATGCCGACGCATTTGCGGCGATGCACGCCGATGCCGAGGTGACGGCGTGGCTCGCGCGCGGCCCCATGACGGTGGCAGACGCGCGCGCCGACATCGACCGGTTCGACGTGCATTTCGACGCGCACGGTTTTGGCCTGTTGGCGGTCGAGCGCAAGGTCGACCGCGTTTTGATCGGCCTCTGCGGCCTGCATCAGGAGAACCGCGACGGCCATCCGTTGGCGCCTTGCGTGGAGATCGCATGGCGGCAAGCGCGTGCCGCGTGGGGGCGCGGGTACATGAGCGAAGCGGCGTCGGCCGCACTGGCCGACGGGTTTCAGCGGATCGGGCTTACCGATATCTTCGCGTGGACGGCGGATGCCAATCATCGGTCGCAACGGCTGATGCAGCGTATCGGCATGCAGCGGCAACCCATGCTGGATTTCGATCATCCGGCGCTTGCGGACGGGCATCCGTTGCGCCGGCACGTCGTGTACGTCGCGCGGCCGCACGCGACTTCCCGCTGATCGCCCCGCGTATCGATGCGTTGACTTATCGAGGCCACGCGGCGTTTTGCAGGACGATCCGGTATCCGTCGAGATCTTCGAACGTCTGGCCGGACACGTCCCAATACGGATTGAACGCCGTCACGCGGACGAACCCGTGCGCCGTCGCGCAGGCGCATGCGGCCTTCCAGGTTTCGCTGTCCGGCAGATAGAAGGCGATCAGGTCCTCGGGTGTCGGGGCCGGCGCGACAGGGTGCGTTCGGCAGTGCGTGAACTCGAAGTGGTAGTCCATGCCTTCGCGCCCGAGCATCACGCCGTCGAAGCCGTCGTGGTCCTGAAACCGGGCGAGTACCGCGAGGCCGAACGCATCGCAATACATGCGCTCGGTTGTGGCGAGATCGCTGACGGGGCGGGCGATGCGCAGATGGGCTTGCATGGGCGGGGATAACGCGGTTGACGATGCTATCCATGATAGGCGGCCGGTCGGCGCACAGCACACGCGGCATTCGCGCGATGCCGCGTGCGTTGACCGGGCCGCGCGGTTACGCGATAGCCGTATCGGCGCTCGATGCAGCGGTATCGGGGCTGGGCACGGACGGCGCGGCCTGCGCACCGGCGAGGCGTCGATAGCGCGCGAGCGCCCACAACGGGAAGTACGCGGTGTAGCCGTGATACTTGAGGTAGAAGATGCGCGGAAATCCCGGCGCGTTGTGCGAGCGATGCCACCAGAAACCGTCGTCCTGCTGGACCGACAGCAGGTAGGCAACGCCGCGGCGCACGGAATCGGATTGCCAGTCGCCGAACGCCATCTGCGCGAGCAGCGCCCACGCGGTGCAGTTCGACGTGCTCTCGCCGTAGTTGGTCGCGCGGAGCTGCGGGTCCGCGTAGCTGTCGTTCGTTTCGCCCCAGCCGCCGTCCGCATGCTGGTGCGCGCGCAACCAGTCGAGCGCGCGCGCGATGTAGGGCTGCGACTTGTCCTCGCCGGAGAGTGCGAGGCCGGCCAGCACGCTCCACGTGCCGTACAGGTAGTTCGTGCCCCAGCGGCCCCACCAGCTTCCATCGGGCTGCTGCGTGCGCTTGACGTACTCGATGGTGCGCGCGACGGCCGCACGGTCTGCCGGGCGGTTCGTGACGCCGAAGCACAGCAGCACGCGGCCGGACACATCCTCGGTCGGCGGATCGAGCAGCGCGCCGTGATCGGCGAACGGAATCGCGTTGAGATACAGGCGATCGCAATCGGCATCGAAGGCGCCGAATCCGCCATTGCGCGATTGCAGCCCGCGCATCCAGTCGAGCGCGCGCGCGACGCGTTCCGCGTAAGGATTCTTGCCCGATGCCCGCGCTTGCGCGCGGCCCCGGCGGTCGAGCATCGCGGCGACGACCGCGCTGTCGTCGATATCGGGGTAGTACGGGTTCGCGTACTGAAACGCCCATCCGCCCGGTTGCGTGCCGGGACGCACGTTTTCGCGCCAGTCGCCTTCCAGGTCGTTCACCTGGCGCGTCGCCAGCCAGTCGTATGCGCGCGCAATGCGCTCGTCCAGCTCGCGATCGGCGGTCTGCGAGTCCGGCGCCGCGGACGTCGTGCCGCGGGCCTGTTCGAGCGCCATCGTGCTCCACGCGGTGTCCCACACCGGGGAGAGGCAGGGCTGGCAATACATGCTGCCGTCCGCCCGCGTGACCAGCAGCTTCTCGAGCGCGTCTTCGCAGTCGCGCCGCAGCGGGTGGTCTTCCGGGTAGCCCAGCACTTCCATCATCTGGTAGCTGTACACGATCGGCGGAAAGATGCCGCCGAGCCCGTCTTCGCCGTTCATGCGCTCCGCGCACCACGCTTCGGCGTGCCGGATCGCGCGTTGCCGCAGGCGGCGCGGCAGCAGCGGCTCGAGATGCCGGACCGTGCGATCCAGCGCGAGGAAGAGCCGGCGCATGCCCTTGGCGGGCGGGAAGTAGTGGCGCTCCTCGTCGGGCGGCGTGACGAACAGTTCGGCGATCGACACGTTGCGCGGATTGCGCGCGCGCGCCCGTAGCGAACACAGCACGAGCAGCGGCACCATCGTCGTGCGCGCCCAGTAGGCGACCTTGTACATCGAGATCGGCACCCACTTCGGGAACAGCACGAACTCGACGGGCATGAACGGCGCCGCGCGCCACGGCACCTGGCCGAACGTCGCGAGCAGGATGCGCGTGAACACGTTCGAGCGGGCCGCGCCGCCGAGCTTCAGGATGGCTTCCCGCGCGCGGACCATGTGCGGCGCGTGCTCGGAATCGCCCGCTGCCTTCAATGCGAAATACGCTTTCACGCTGCACGAGATGTCCGGAGCGCCGTCGACGTACAGGTCCCATGCGCCATGCGTTTCGAGCCGCTGGATCGCGCGCAGGTAGTGCGCCATCTGCGCCTGGCGGGCGTCGTCGATCTTGTCCATGAAATGCATCATCAGGATGTATTCCGCGGTGATCGTCGCGTCGGATTCGAGTTCGAAACACCAGCTGCCGTCCGGCTGCTGGAGGCCTGAGAGGGCGTCGCGTCCGCGGAGGATGGCGGCGTCGAGCGCGGACGGGGAGAAGGACGGGTTCGGTTTCATGGCGCGGATAATACCATCCAGATGGAATGTTTTCCGGAGAGAGAGGCGATGATAAGATCCGCGTATGAAAAAACGCCCCGACACAGCCCCGAGCGACGCGTCCATGCAGGCCGGAGCGGCGAAGGCCGCCAGCGCGCACGCGGCAGAACGCGCGTCGACGCACGCCGCCTCGGCCGCTTCCGGCGTGCGGCGCAAGAAGGCGCCGGAGCAGGTGCGCGCGCAGCTCCTCGCCGCCGCGTCCGACCTTGCCACCCGGCATGGGGTGCAGGCGCTGACGCTGGACGCGGTGGCCGAGCGCGCCGGCGTGACGAAGGGGGCGCTGCAATATCACTTCGCCAACAAGCAAGGATTGCTCGACGCGCTCTTCGAGCAAACGGTCGCGCGGTTTTCCGGGCAGGTGGCGGAACGGATCGCCGCGGATCCGGAGCCGGCCGGCGCGGCCTCGCGCGCCTATATGCACACGATGCTCGACCAGAAGAACCCGGCGGCCAGCACGGATGTACTGCGCGTGCTGGTTGCGTCGATGGTGAGTGAGCCGGAGGCGCGCGAACGCTGGTCGGTGCCGATCAGCGAATTGAGCCGTCCCGATCCGGTGCCGCTTGAGCAGGCTGCGACGCTGATGATTTGCCGGCTCGCGGCCGACGGCCTGTGGCTCTGGGATCTGCTCGGCTGCCAGGACATGCCGGCCGAACTGCGGACGGAAATCGTCCGTCAGCTGGAGCGCATGACCGTCGACGCAGGTTCGGCGCCGACACGATGACGGGTGTTTCGCTCGTGCGCGCGCCGATGAGGCGTCTGCCGCACCTTCCGACGAACCCGGTTGCCAACAAACAACGTGAACGATCGTAATCCGGATCTTCGTCGGCCCGTCGCAGGGCCATACCGCCAGTCTCGATGGGCGGCCGTGCTGGAAAGCCTGTTCGGTTTCGTCGCGAAGGGCACGATGGCGCTGGCCGCGTTGATCGTGGTGGTTCTTGCGATCTTTGGCGGCGATGGGCTCGAACTCGTCGGTCTGTTGCCGACGACGAAAAAGGGATGGTTGCGCTTGCTGCTCGCGCTGGCGGCAGTGATTGCGATCGTCTTTGCCGCGCTTTACTTCCTGGAGCCGGGCAGGGCGCATGTCGCCGGCAAGTAGTGCATCCGGCGCGCAGGCAATAAAAAAGCCCGCTGCTTGAGCGGGCCGAAACCATGTTTGGAGACATGGAGGAGACAGACGCAAATTTAAGGGAAAACCCTAGATTCGGCAACAGGCAATTGACCGAATGTTGTATTCCAGCAACTCAAGGGGCTCGGTGCGCACGCATGTCCAAGCCGCGCGCCCGATTGCTGCCGAACCGTTCGTGGGCGATCGGCAGCGCGAACTTGTCGCGCATTTCCGTCTCGATCCACGCGCAGGCCTCGCGCGCGCAGTCGTTCAGTTCGTGCCGGGTCGCGTGCCCGTCGATGTCGTAGACGAAGCGCACGTCGACCTCGTCGTCGGCGAGCTGCCGCTCGAGCTGATTGAGCTGCAGTTGCGGCGTGTGCCGTTGCGCAAGCGCGCGAAGCTCGTCGAAGTGATACTCGAGCCAGTCCACGAAGAACAGCGCGTCGGTGCGGCACGACAGGCGGAACGCTGCGCTGCGCGACAGGCGCGCGGTGCCGTCGGCGCCGGCGAGCGGCGCGGGCGCCGGGTCGCGCGGATCGTCTTCCGGGCCGGCGGCCGCATCGGCGACGGGCGCGAGCGGGTGCCGGATGTGCCGGTAAGGCTCGCGGTCGCGCAGCGTGTGCCACAGCAATTCGTCGCCGGCGGCGCACGACGGCTGCATCGTCAGGTCATGGTGGCCGTCGCCGGTCGCGGCGACCTCGCGAATCACAAGGCGCAGCGAGCAGAGCGGTTCGTCCCGGGCCAGCAGCGTGGCCGCGCGCGGCAGTCCGCAGACGAGCGGCGCGGGGCCTCCGGTGCGGAACACGAGCCCGTGGCGGTCGAGCCGCACGAGCGGCAGCGGCTCGGGAAACGACGGGTATGCGACGGCGATGCGCGCGCCGTCGGCGCGCGTCAGCTCCGGCATCATCGAGCGAAAGACCGTTGAATGGTCCACGTTGATTCTCCTTCGAATTCGATAGCGCCCGGGCGCAATGGATGCGCTCAGGCGGCGATGGCTTGCCGGGCGCCGCTTCCCGGGACGATTCCAAGCGCTGCAAACGTTTGCGGGTCGATATCGATCCAGCAGGCGACCACCATCCGACCGTCGATCATCTTCGGCGGGCCGGCCCGGTGCGCGTGCACGCCGATGCGGCGGAACAGGCGCTCCATGCTGGCGAACGTCACGCCGATCAGCTGCCGCGCGCCGAGCTGCGCCGCGCACTCGACGACCGCGGCCAGCATCGGTCGCACCGCCCACGCGGCGGCTTCCGCCGAGCCGGCCTCGCCCGTCGCGGCAAAGCGCGACAGCTCCCACACCACGGCCGACTGCGGCGGCGCCAGGCCTTCCGCAAGCAGATCTGCGAACAAGGTATCCAGCAGGTAGGGGCGGGTCGTCGGCAGCAGGCGCGCGCAGCCGCACATTTCTCCGCTGCCGTTCCGCGCGAACACGTAGACGGTATCGTCGCGGTCGAACTGGTCGCGCTCGCAACATTCGTTCGCCGACGGGAGCGCCCATCCGAGCTGTTCGACGAATACACGGCGCCGGTAGCGACCGATATCCGCTGCCAGTTCGTGTGGCAACCGCCCTTCCTCGTGAACGAAGGTCCGCATGGTGTCCTCGGGTCTTTGCTTGAAGTGCGTGCATTACAGCGCGCGTCCCGAGGGGGCGGTAACTGGTAACTCTTACAGGGTGACGGACGGAAAGAACCAGCCGCGACGTGGTATCGGTTTCTTGAACGACGGGATTGAAAACCGGCGCGGATTTGCTTATAAAGAGCGGCTAGGCGGTCAATCGTCGGACGAATGCGTGCGTCGGGTTGTCACTGGAGCGTCGGCCGGGCATGATGCGCGTCGTGATGCGCGAAGACGGCGGACGCGACGGCGGCGGACCAGTCGAGGTGGGCGAGGCGGGCCACGAGCGCGGCGGCGGTGCGGAACATGCCGAGGTCGGCGCCGGTGCCGTCGACGGCCATGACGTTGCTGCGGACGTCGCCGCCGGCGATCACGAACGCGCCCGACGCGCGCTCGAGATACCAGTCCCAGCCGAGCGTCACGTAGGCGGCGCCGGCGCGGGCGGGGCGTTGCCACTCGGTGTAGCCGGCGAGGCGGGCATCGATCGCACCGTTTTGCAGCTCTGCGAGCAGCGCCGGATCCAGGCCGCTCGCGACATGATCGAGCGCAAGTTCGGCCACTGCGCTTTCGGAAAGACGCACGTAACCGTCCGGGGACGGACCATGGATGGGTTGCAGCAAAGGTGAAGTCATGCGCGGAATGTATCAGCCCCACCTGATGCTGAAACCTGATAAGTATGACAGCGTGACCTGTCGGAGAACGAATGGAACTGCGTTGGCAGGATGCCTACCATCAATTCAGCGCCGCTGAAGATGAGCAGCAACTCTTCCAGCGGATCGCCGCGTATTCGAAGCGCCTGGGCTTCGAGTACTGCTGTTACGGGATTCGGGTGCCGCTGCCGGTGTCGAAGCCGGCCGTCGCGATCTTCGATACCTATCCGGACGGCTGGATGGCGCACTACCAGGAGCAGAACTACATCGACATCGATTCGACGGTTCGCGAAGGCGCGCTCAGCACCAACCTGATCGTCTGGCCGGACGCCGACAAGGCCGGGGCGTCGCCGCTGTGGGCGGATGCGCGCGCATCCGGCCTCGCGGTCGGCGTCGCGCAGTCGAGCTGGGCGGCGCGCGGCGCGTTCGGCCTGTTGAGCATCGCGCGCCATGCCGACCGGCTCACGCCCGCCGAGATCAACATGCTGACGCTGCAGACCAACTGGCTCGCGAACCTGTCGCATTCGCTGATGAGCGGCTTCATGGTGCCGAAGCTGGCGCCGGAGGCCAACGTCGCGCTGACC
This sequence comes from Burkholderia ubonensis subsp. mesacidophila, assembly GCF_002097715.1. Classification (NCBI taxonomy): domain Bacteria; kingdom Pseudomonadati; phylum Pseudomonadota; class Betaproteobacteria; order Burkholderiales; family Burkholderiaceae; genus Burkholderia; species Burkholderia ubonensis. Next base: position 2,246,263 of record NZ_CP020738.1, on the reverse strand, counting down.
GCGCGTGAGCGCGAAGTGCTGTGCTGGACGGCCGAAGGCAAGACCGCGTGCGAGATCGGCCAGATCCTCAACATCTCCGAGCGGACGGTCAACTTCCACGTCAACAACATTCTCGAGAAGCTCGGCGCGACCAACAAGGTGCAGGCGGTCGTCAAGGCCATCTCGGCCGGGCTCATCGATACGCCCTGACGGGCGGCGCGGCGCTGCCCGGGGCGCCCGCCGGTCTGGCGCTCACGGGTGCAGTGGGCGGAGGGCGGCCGGCGCAGCGCGGCCGCGTCACTCCATCAGCGGTTCCGCTTCCTTCGCGGTCCAGCTCACGCTGGAAATGCTCTTCTCCATGCTCATCCGGCTCGCGATCTGCTCGAGCTTCTGCTGATCCTTCGGATGCAGCTTCAGCGTCGCGGTGACCTTCAGCCGGTCCGGCTGGTCGGGCACGTCCTCGCTCGTCAGGCTCTGGAACGACAGCGGCTTCGCATACATCGAATTCGACAGCAGCGTGCGGATGTGCACCTCGTCCGTCGCGAGGCAGATCACGGTGATCTGGTATTCGCGCACCAGGTCGGCGTTCGACACGGGCGTCGCGTTGATCGCCTGGCTGACGCCGCGCAGCACCGTGTTGGTGAGCAGCACGACGCCCGTGCCGGCCAGCGCGGGCACGTAATGGCCGGAGCCCGACAGCACGCCGACGGCGGCCGAGCACCACAGCGTCGCGGCCGTGTTGATGCCCTGGATCGAGCCCTTGTCGCGCATGATCACGCCGCCGCCCAGGAAGCCGACGCCCGACACGACGTATGCGGCGATCTGCGTGACGCCCGCGACGCCGTTGCCGGTCAGCACGCCGAGCGTCACGAACAGGCAGGCGCCGCTCGCGACCAGCGTGATCGTGCGCAGGCCCGCGGTGCGCTGGCGCATCTGGCGTTCGAGGCCGATCGCGACGCCACAGGCGAACGCGGTGAAAAGACGAAGTGCGAAATCGAAAGTCATGGGTTGTCCTGCCGTACGGGCGCGCATGCAGCCGGACATTGCGTCGACACCCTGCCGGGCGGCGGCGCAATGGCGGGGCCATCGAGCGGTACTGTACCGCGCGAATGCGTCATCAAGTGTGAAACGGGGCGGCGTGCGGACTCGCGGGAACGCGAGCCGGGGCAGGAGAACTGCGGGGGCAGGCGTTCAGGCGGCGAGAAGCGCACGCAACGGAGTGCTGCAACTGTCCACGATGGTTCCTGAAGGAAGAACGGGCGGCATTCTAGTGGGCGGCGCTCGGGCGCGTCAACCGGTTCGGCGGCGTTCGGGAGGCGGCGCAGCGCCAGCCGCCGCCTCCCGCGCCGGTCATTGCGCGGACCCGATCGTCCCCGTGGCGAGCGCGAGCGTGGCGGCGGCCGACAACGCGCCGCAGTAGCTGTCGACGTCCGCATTCTTCGCCGCGAGCAGCTGGCTCTGCGCGAGCGTCGCGTCGGTCACCGAGCCGACGCCGTTGCGGTACGCGGTCAGCGCGGCGTCGTAGGTCGTCTGCGCGGCGGCGACGAGCGCCGTCGCGGCCTCGTGCGACGCAAGGCTCGTCTGCAGCGCGTTCTGCGCGGCGACGACCTGCCGGACCGCTTCCTCCTTCGTGCGCGTCAGCCGCGCCGACGCGCTCTCGGCGTCGTTGCGCGCCTGCATCAGCACCGCCGAGCGCAGGCCGCCGTCGTACAGCGGGATCGTCACGCCGACGAACACGCCGCCGCCGTAGCGGCTACCGTTCAGGTTGACGGTCGGCGCCTGCTGGCCGATCGCCGGCAGCGCGGTGATCGCCGTGCCGCCGCTGCTGTACGAGGTCGATGCGGACATGAATACCTTCGGCATGAACTCGGCCTGCGCCGCCTTCACCTTCGCGCGGTCGGCGTTTTCGAGCGCATACGCGCTCTGCAGGTCGGGGCGGCGCGCGATCGCGTCCGCGACGATCGAGTCGACCGACGTGCGCAGCGCCGGCGGCAGCGGCCGCGGCGGCAGAGCCGCGATCGTCGGCTTCGACAGCGGCGAAATGCCGAGCGCGGAGACGAGGCCCAGGTAGCCGTCGCTCTCGGCGCCGCTCGCCTCGACGAGCGCGAGATTGGCCTGCGCACGGTTCTGCGTCGCCTGCGCGACTTCGACGACGGTGCCGACGCCCTGCTTGAGCCGCGCGCGGGCGGCCGCGACGATCGTCTCGGCGTTGGCGAGGCTCTGCCGCGCGCTGCGCGCGCGCGATCGCGAGGCTTCGTACCGGTAGTACGCGACGGTCACGTCGTGGATCACCTGCTGGTGGACGGCCGTGAACGCGACGTTCGACACGATCGACGCCTGTTCCGCCGCTTCGACGCGCGCGGCCCGGCCGCCGAAGTCGAACAGCAGCCATTGCAGCGACAGCGCCGAGATCGTGCCGTGCACGGTCGTGTCGCTCGAGCCGCTGCCGAGCGGCGTCGAGGTCGAGCCGTGGCTGCTCTGGTAGGCGCCCATCGCGGTCGCGGACAGCTGCGGCAGGTACGCGGTCTTCGCGATGCCGACCGCGAGCGCGGCGTTGCGCGCGTCGTTCCATGCGATGCGGGTCAACGGGTTCGTCGATTCGGCGAGGTCGATCAGTTCGGGCAGCGTGTACGCGTGCGCCGCGTCGAGCGCAGCGGGCGGCGGCACGGCCGCGAGCGCGGGCGTGGCGGGCAGCGTGTAGTCGTGCGGCGCGCGCGGCGCGTGTGCAGGCGCCGCGCCCGGCACGATCTCGCCCGCTGCCGACGTTGGCGGCTGCCACGGGCGGTCGGACGCCTCCGGCGCCAGATCGAGCGACGACGTCGCGCAGCCGGCCAGCGCGACGGCGGTCGCGAGGGCGGCTGCGGCGATCGAGGCGGCCGGCGGTTCAGGTAGGCGCATGGGGGTGAAGCTCCTTCGATGTGGCTTGACGGGCGGCAGCGGCGATGCGGGCGAGCCGCGCGTCGATCAGGTTCAGCAGTGCGTCGCGTGCGGGGTCGGCGCGGTCGCCGGCCGGTTGCGATGTCGGTGGCGCGTCGTCCGCCGTGCGGGCGGCGGCGGGGTGTGACGCGGCGGTCGCATCAGGTTCGGCGTCCGTTCCGCTTTCTGCGTCGCGCAGCTCGGCCACGCGCGCAAGCCGCGCGCCGATCGCCGCATCGCCCGGTGCGCGTTCGGCGAGCAGGAACAGCGGGCCTTCGAGCGCGCCCAGTTCCGCGAGCGCGCGCCGCCGCGTGGCGATCCACGCGGGCGCGGGCCGCACCCACGACGGTTCGTAATGGATCAGGCCGAGATCCTGCGCGATCGCGCCGTGGCGCGCGAACGCTTCGGCCGCCTGGGCGCGCCGTTCGGCCGGCTGAGCGACCTGCGCGAGCCGCCGCCACTGGTCGACCAGCGCGGCGAGCGCCGCGTCGACCTGCTTGCCGATGCTGACCGGCCAGACGCGCGTGAACACGAGATACACGACGACGTTGCCGAGCAGGATGCCGATCGTGCGATCGCGCGCGAGCGTCAGGTCGAAGCCGGGGCCCGCGCCCTGGATCACGCACAGGAAGAACGCGAAGGCGATCTGGAAACCCGCATACGCGATCCGCGGCGAGCCGAACGCGACCCATGCGGCCAGCCCCGCGCCGACGAACACGAGCGCCATCAGATGGCCGATCGACGACAGCGACGGCACCACGAACACCAGCGCCGCGGTGCCGACCAGCGCGCCGACGATGCAGCCGGCGATCCGCAGCGTGAGCTTCTCGACCGTCTCGGCGGTCGAGCCGAGCGACACCATGTAGCAGGTGATGAAGCACGTATGGATGCCCGACCAGTCGAGCTGCGAGTACAGCAGGTAGCAGAACATCGCCGCGACCGTCGTCTTCAGCGCGTAGCGGATGTGATCGGGGTTGGTGCGCGCGTCCGGCAGGAAGAAGCCGCCGCGCGGGGCGGGTGGCGCGGCGGGCGCGTTCGCGTCGACGGGCGGCGCGTCGGCCGTCGCGCCGGGTTCCGCGAAGCGGGTGAGCGCCGCGTGCAGGTCCGTCGCGACCACGCGCGCGAGCGGCGGCAGCGCATCGGCCGGCGGCAGCGCGAGCGTCACGTCGACCGGATAGCCGCCTTGCTCGAGCATGCCGGCCATCTCGTTGAGCGTCGCCGCGACCGGCGCGGCGAACGCGTCGGGCAGCCGCGCGCCGGGCTCGCGGTCCGCCAGCGCGACCGCGACCAGGATCGCGGTGCTCGACGCGATGGCCTGCCGCAGCGCGGCGACGTCGGCGCCGGACGACGTGCCTTCGAGCTTCGACAGCTTGAGCCAGGTCAGGAGCTGATGGTCGCCTTCGCGCAGGCTCGCGTCGAACGCGGCGCGCGCGCCGTCGTCGTCGCCGCGCAGCCGTTGCGCGGCGAGCCGCAGCCGCTTCGCGAGCTGCGCGAGCGCGAGCCGGCGCGGCGACGGCGCGATCAGCAGGTTGACGACGATCGCGATGCCGACCGGGATCGCGACCATCAGCCACGTGTAGAGCAGCGCGCGCGTCGCGGCTTCGCCGACCGGCACGAGGCCGAGCTCGTCGAGCCCGAAGCCGACGATCATCGCGAGGATCGCGCCGACGGGGCGCAGCTTGCTGGCGGACGTCAGGTAGAGCAGCCCGACCGACAGCACGGCCATGCACGCGACCCGCAGCACCGAATACTCGATGCTGAAGATCGCGACGCCGAGCACGAGCGCGATCACGACCGTGATGATCAGCATCATCGCCGTGGCGAGCACGACGCTCGTCACGCGGTCGGCGCGGTTCAGGAAGAACACCACGTAAGCGGAGATCGCGGCTTCCGGCGTGCCGTACGCGCTCGTCACGAGCACGGTCAAGGTGCAGATCAGCGCGACCCGCACGGCCATCGACGCACGGCCCGGAAACGGCGCGAGCAGACGCAGGACTTCGCGCAGGCCGGGCGACCGGACTTCAGCGGCAGGCTGAGCCATGCCGGACCTCGACGATCGCGCTCGCGCCGACGCGCACGAGCTTGCCGTCGGGTTCGTCGAGCTTCACGCGCACCGGGAAGCGCTGCGCCACGTGCACCCAGTTCACCGAGCGCTGCACGATCGGCAGCGTTCGCGGCAGGTTGACGCGGTCGCTGTCCGCGATCCCCGCGCCGATGCCGACGACCTTGCCCGTCATCGCGCGGCCGCGGTCGATCATCGAATAGACGGTCGCGCAGTCGCCGACTTCGATGTGCTTCAACGCCGTCTCGCGGAAATTGCCGACGGCGAACCATTCGCGTGCATCGATCAGCGTGAAGATCGACTGGTTCGGCGCGAGGGTCTCGCCGACGAGGATCGACAGGCCGGTCACGAGCCCGTCGTGCGGCGCGCGCACGACGGTGTCGTCGAGCGCGTGCTGCGCGCGGGCGAGCGCGGCTTCGCGCGCATGCAGCGTCGCGATCGCGTCGGCGTCGTCGCCGATGGTCTGCGCGGACGAGCGCTGCTGTTCCTGCGCCTGCGCGAGGGATACGGCCGCGTCGTGCTGCCTGACCTTCGCCTGGTCGAATTGCTGCGCGCTGACATAACCCTGGGCGGCGAGCGGCGCGAGCCGGTTCACGTCGCGCGTCGCGAGGCCGTAGTTCTGCGTCGCGCGCTTTACCTGCTCGGCGGCGACCGACGCATTCGAGCGCTCGCCGATCAGGGTCTTGCGACGCGTGTCGAGCGACGCGCGCGCGAGCTCGACGTCGGCCTGCGCCTGCGCGACCGTCAGCCGGTACGGCACCGGATCGATCTCGTACAGCAGGTCGCCTTTCGCGACGCGCTGGTTCTCGTGCACGGCAAGCTTCACGATGCGCCCGCCGACGGGCGACGCGACATGCACGATGTCCGCGTCGATCGACGCGTCGTCGGTCGACGGATAGGCGGTCGTGCGGTGATACGCGTAGGCGAGGGCGGCGATGCCGAGCGCGACGATCGCGAGCGCGATCGCGCGGCCTTTGGTCGAGGGTTGGCTGATGCCGGCGAGTTTCATGCGAAGGGCCCCGTGCCGGAGAGCCAGACGAGTACCGCGATCACGAGCCCGATCGCGGTGCAGACGGCCAGCTGATAAGGCACCGTGGCTGCCCAGCCGGTCGAGACGAACACGCGGTGCGCGACGATTGCGGCGACGACGCCGATCACCGCGCTGACGAGCCAGAGCGGGAAGTAGGCGCCGAACAGCACGTAGGACGGCGCGCCGCGCGCCGCGCAGCCCGCGAGCGGCAGGGCCGGCGTCAGGGCGGCGACGCGCAGGGACGCGCGTGACGTTGTTTTTCTCATGATGGGACGAGCTTGACGGATGAGGTTGGGTGCCGGGCGCGGCGCGGCCGGCGCCGCCGCGACGACGGTTCCGCGATACGGTGCCGATAATAAATCAGCGCGACGCCGACGGCCAGCCGGGACTTGTTCGGCATCCCTGATGGCGGGCGGCGTTGCCCGCGCGACGCAGGCGATTCCGCTGACGCAAGGACGTGTAGGGTTGCTAATGACGGCAAGGTCGCCGAAGGCAAAACGAGTCGACGCCGTTGACGTGCTGCCGCGATCGAATCGGCGCGCGACCGGCGCATTCCCGCGTGAGCGGGCGTGAATCCGCTCGATCCTGCCGGCCGAGCCCGTCCTCGACGAGCAGGTCGACCAGCGTGCGCGCGAACCGCGGCAGCGCGTCGAGGTCCGCGACGCAGATCTGCAGCCGGCGCGCGGTGCCTTCGGGCAGCACGCCGACGTTCGCCTCGATCATCCGGCACGCGGTCTTGAAGCTGCTGACTTGGATGCGCCAGCGCAGCGTGCGCTGCAAGTCCGCGGCCGCGCGCTTGTGGAAATTGCGGCGCAGCAGCTTCACGCCGACCTGTTCCTCGAGATTCTTGATGCGCATGCTGGCGGTGGGCACCGACAGGTGCGCGCGTTCCGCGCCGCGCGTCAGGCTGTTCGCCTCGGCGATGTGCGTGAAGAGATCGAGGTCGACCAGATCGAAGCGGACGACGGAATCGGGGGATGGATGAGGCGCTTATCGCGCGAAGCCGCAAGACGCCGCATGTTCGCGGCGATGGGGCAAGCTGGTTGGGGGCGGGCGACCGGCGCCGCTTGATCGTCGACGTCGGGTTCGGCGGGATGTGTGTACCATCGAGCGTACGGTGCGGGCCTCGCTGGCTTGTCGTGCCGCAACGTCGGTGAGCGCTCCATGCGAAGTTTCTTTGTCCGGTTCATTGCGATCGGCTTGCTGTTTCATCTGTACGTCGGGATGCGGATCATTCCCGACGCGTTCGCGTCGACCACCGTGCGCGTCGTCGCGGCGCTCGCGCTCGCGAGCTTCTGCGTGCTGATTCCGGTCGGGATGTTCGCGCGTCGTTTCGACGAAGGCTGGGCGGCGACGCTGTTCGGCTGGACCGGCGCGATCGCGATGGGGTTCTTTTCGTCGCTGCTCGCGCTGACGTTCCTGCGCGACCTGATGCTGCTCGGCGTGGCCGCGTGGCGTGCGCTCGGACACGCCGGCGCGTGGAGCGGGGCGGCGGCGGACAGCGCGTCGGGCGTGCTGGCCGGCGCACTGCTGATCACGGGTATCGGGTTCGCGAACGCGCGGCGCACCGCGGCGGTCAAGCACGTGTCGGTTCCGGTGGCGGACCTGCCCGCCGCGCTCGACGGCCTGAAGATCGTGCAGCTGTCGGACATCCACGTCGGGCCGACCATCAAGCGCGCGTATGTCGAGCGCATCGTCGGCGCGGTCAATGCGCTCGATGCCGACATCGTCGCGGTCACGGGCGACGTGGTGGACGGGTCCGTCGAGCGGCTGCGCGAACACACGGCGCCGCTAGGGCGCATGAAATCCCGGCACGGCAGTTTCCTGGTGACGGGCAATCACGAGTATTACGCCGGCGCGCATGCGTGGATCGCGGAGTTCCGGCGCATCGGCCTGACGGTGCTGCTGAACGAGCACGTGGTGGTCGAGCACGACGGCGCGCGCGCGGTGGTCGCGGGCGTCACCGACTTTACGGCCGGGGCGTTCGACCCGGCACACCGCAGCGACCCGGCGCGCGCGCTGGCGGGCGCGCCGCGCGACGTCGGGACGCGGATCCTGCTCGCGCATCAGCCGCGGAGCGCGGAACAGGCGAGCCGGGCCGGGTTCTCGCTGCAGATCTCGGGCCATACGCACGGCGGGCAGTTCCTGCCGTGGCCGCCGTTCGTGCGGCTGCAGCAGCCGGTCATCGCCGGGCTGCGCAAATTCGGCGATTTGTGGGTCTATACGAGCCGGGGAACCGGATATTGGGGGCCGCCGAACCGGTTCGGCGTGCCGTCCGAGATCACGCTGATCCGGCTGACGCGGGGCGCGTAGGCGGCGCCCCGCGCCGACATGACGTGCTTGCCGCGGCGCGCGCGTTCACGCGCGCCGCGCGAGCGTCACGCGATGCGGGCGATGTCGTCGAAGTCGAAGCGCGGGCTGCGCGGGAACAGCCCGGCCGGATCGCCGTAGCCGAGGTTGACGAGGAAATTGCTCTTCACCGTGGTGCCGGCAAAGAACGCGGCGTCGACCGCCGCGTTGTCGAAGCCGGACATCGGACCGGCGTCGAGGCCGAGCGCGCGGGCGGCCATGATCAGGTAGGCGCCCTGCAGCGACGAGTTGCGGAACGCGGTGGCCTGGATCAGCGCGTCGTTGCCCGCGAACCAGCTGCGTGCGTCCGCGTGCGGGAACAGGCGCGGCAACTGCTCGTAGAACGCCATGTCCATGCCGACGATCACCGTGACGGGCGCGGCCAGCGTCTTCGCGAGATTGCCTTCGGACAGCGCCGGCTTCAGGCGGGCCTTCGCTTCCGGCGACTTGACGAACACGAAGCGCGCCGGGCTCGAGTTCGCCGACGTCGGGCCGAATTTCGCCACGTCGACCAGCCGATGGAGCAGTGCGTCGTCGACCGGCTTGTCCTGCCAGGTGTTGTGCGAGCGCGCGGTGAGGAACAGCTGGTCGAGCGCGGAGTCGGAAAGCGTCATGATGAAGAGGTCCGGAAAAGGGCCGACGAATCGCGTCGGCCGGGTTGAACGGGAGCGTGGCGCCGCCGGGGCGGCGCGACATGGCGCGATGATAGCGTGACGCGCCGGCGCGCGCCCGGCAGCCGATCGGCCCGGCAGGGCCGCGCAGCGGCTGCGCGTCGGACGCGCACCGGACGCGCACCGGACGACCCGACGTCGCGAATGAGCGAGCATGGCAGCGGCGTGCGCGGTTCGCTAACATGCAATCATGCGTCGCCCGTCGATGTTTTCCGCCTGCCTTGCCCGACATGTCCACGTTCGATCTCTTCGATGACACCCCCGCGCCCGACGTGGACTGGTACCCGGACTGGCTCGCGCCGGCCGACGCCGATCGCGCGCTGGCCGCGCTGATCGGCGAGGTCGCGTGGCGCCAGGATGCGATCCGCACGCCGCGCGGGCGCATCCCGCTGCCGCGCCTCACCGCGTGGCAGGGCGAGCCGGACGCGGTCTACGTGTATTCGGGCATCCGCAACGTGCCCGCGCCGTGGACGCCGGCCGTGCTCGACCTGAAGCGCGCGGTCGAGGCGACGTGCGGCGCGCGCTTCAACAGCGTGCTGCTGAACCGCTACCGCAACGGGCAGGACAGCATGGGCTGGCACGCGGACAAGGAGCCCGAGCTCGGCGACGCGCCGGTGATCGCGTCGGTGAGCCTCGGCGCGATGCGCGTGTTCGACCTGCGGCACCGCGCGACGGGCGTCACGCACGCGTATCGGCTGACGCACGGCAGCCTGCTCGTGATGCGCGGGCGGACCCAGGCCGAGTGGCAGCATCGCGTGCCGAAGGCGCCGTCGGTGCAGGGCGAGCGCGTCAACCTGACGTTCCGGCGGGTCGTCGCGGGACCGGCGGACGCGGCCTGACGCAAGCGCGGCGCGCGAATGGCGATGGTCAATGTGCTCCAGCTATCGATTTTATTTTCGAATAGCCCAGTGAAACCGCTGATGGTGCGACGCAACATTCCCCGTGTAGACTGACTTATGGGCCGGCGCGTACCGATTGCTGCCGGAATGATTGCATCGCATCCCCGAGGGCCGGCCAGCGCCGGACGACGGGCGGCGGGAGAACTTCGCGTGACCGGACTGATAGCATCCCTCGAACCCTTGCTGCACGTCTTCGAACAGGACGGCGAATGGCAATGGGCGCTGACGGTGAAGCGGACGGCGGGCGTCGGCGTGAAGGTGGTCGCGTTCAGCCGGGAAGGTTTCCTTCGCGAGGCCGACGCGCATGCCGCCGGCGAACGCGCGCGTGCGTCGCTCGACGGCGCGGTGCTCGCCTGACGTTTCCCGTCCCTTTTCCGTCCGTATCCCATCCGTTTCCCGCACGCTGCCGCGCGGGCCGACCGTTGCGCGTTGCCGTGACGGCCGGGTCTTCTGTCTTTCTCCATCTTCGGTGTTCCCACCCCGTCCAAAATGGTCCGTATCTTTCGACACGCGACTGCCACAGGTTTTGCTTAACGTAGGCCCGCATCCGGCTGGACGCGCGCTGCGCGCGGCGCGAGCCGGCCGGCATGACGGACAACCGACGGACGTGGGTCATGTGCGACGACAAAACAGGCTATGACGATCGCCCGGTCCGCGGCGGGGCGTCGGCGGCGCGGGGGCCGCAAACGGGTTTCACGCTGATCGAGGTGCTGATCGCGCTCGCGATCGTCGCGGTCGCGCTGGGCGCGGTGATGCGCGCGATCGGCGCGCTCGCGTCGGACACCGACACGGCACGCATGCGGCTGCTCGCGCTGTGGAGCGCCGACAACGCGCTCGGCGCGATCCGCATCGCCGCGAGCTGGCCGCCGGTCGGCGCCAGCACGTTCGCGTGCCCGCAAGGGCCGTACCGGTTCGTGTGCCGCCAGTCCGTGACGGCGCTGCCCAGCCCGCTCGTGCGTCAGGTGACGGTGAGCGTCCATCCGTCGGCGTCGAGCCGGACGGTGCTCGCCGAAGTCGTCACCGTGGTGCAGGATGAAGCGCGGCACTGACCCGCGCGCCACGCGGCGCGCACGCGGCTTCACGCTGATCGAGATGCTGGTCGCGATCGCGCTGCTTGCGGTGATCGCACTGCTGTCGTGGCGCGGTCTCGACGCGACGATCCGCGGCCGCGACGATATCGCGTCGAATCTGGCGCAAACGCGTCTGCTCGGCCGCTATTTTTCGCAACTGCAATTCGACCTGCTGAATCTCGTGACGGCCGACGAGGTGTTCGGGCCGCCGCTGCGGCTCCGTTCGAACGAACTGGTGCTCGTCCGGCACGTGGGCGTCGGCGGCGGGCCGACGCACGTCCAGGTGGTCCGCTACCAGCTGAAGGGGCGCGAGCTGGCGCGCAGCGCGTCGCAGCCGCTCGCGTCGCTCGCCGAGCTCGAGGACGCGCTGCATCACATGGACGGTTTCGCGAAGGTGGTCGTCAGTCGCGACGCGCGCGCGATGCAGCTGGCGGTGTGGATTGCGCCGGGCGGCTGGACCGCCAGCCAGGCTGTCGTCGAGCAGGCCTACGCGCAGTTTCTCGCGCAGCACGGCATCAGCAACGTCACGTCGCTCGGGATGCCGCTGCCGCGCGGCATTCGCTTCGCGGTCGCGCTCGGCACGCCGTCCGTCGAATACGAACGGACGATTCCGATCGGGCAGTAAGCACGGCCGTGCACCGCACGCGTGCGGTGCGCGCATCGGCCACGGGGCGGCACGTCCGGCCTGCCCGTCAAAATGGTCCGTAACATTCGTCATACGCGTGTTACCGCTCGTCCGCTAGTCTCGCTTCGACAGCGATTGCCGCGACCCGCCGCTATGGACGGCCGATCGGCAACGGATTCCGCAAGACGGCAAGGGGGCCAACGTGGCGGGCGAGTACTCACATGGTGCACACGCACGCGCATCCGCGCGCGATGCGTCCGGGCCGCGCGCGCCGGCGGCGATCCTGTCGCGCGCGCAGAACTGGCACAGCGCGGGGCGGTTCGACGACGCCGCGCGCGAATATCTCGCGGTGCTCGCGAACGAGCCGGACAATCCGCAGGCGCTGCACCTGTACGGCGTGCTGCAATACCAGCGCGGCGCGGTCGCCGAGGCGGAAGCGCTGCTGCGGCAGTCGATCGCGATCGACGCGGGCGTGCGTGCGCGGTCGGATCTCGGTGCGATCCTGGGCGACAGCGGGCGCGTCGACGAAGCGCTCGCGCAGTTCGACGCGGCGCTGCGCGTCGATCCGCGCGACGTGCAGACGCTGGTGCGGCAGGGCAACACGCTGATCGGGCTGCGCCGCTACGCGCCCGCGCTCGCCGCGTTCGACCGGGCGCTCGCCGTGTCGCCGCTCGTGCTCGACGCGCTGTGCAATCGCGGCAGCGCGCTGCGCGCGCTCGGGCGCCATCAGGAAGCGCTCGACACCTACGACCGCGCGCTGATGGTCGAGCCGCGCTCGTTCGAATCATGGTTCAACCGCGCGCTCGTGCTGCGCGCGCTGCAGCGCCCGGCCGACGCGCTGCATTGCTTCGACCGCGCGATCGAGATCCGGCCCGGCATCGCGGTGATGCTGTCGATGCGCGGCCAGGCGCTCGTCGATCTCGGCCGCCTGAACGAAGCGCTGGCCGCCTTCAACGAAGCGATCGCGGCCGACCCTTCGCTGGTCGAGGCGCTCTACAACAGCGCGGTCGCGCTCGAACGGCTGGGCCGTGCCGACGAGGCGCGCGCGCGCTGCGAACGCGTGCTCGCGCTCGAACCGCGGCATGCGCGCGCGCTCGCGTGCCGCGGCAACGCGCTGCTGCAGCTGAAGCGCCACGACGCCGCGCTCGACAGCTATGCGCTCGCGCTCGACATCGACCCGGGCGCGCACGAGGTCCGCTGCAATCAGGGCACCGCATTGCGTTTCCTGAAACGCTTCGACGAAGCGCTGCAAAGCTACGACGCCGCGCTCGCGAACGACGAGCGCTTCGGCGAGGCCTGGACCCATCGCAGCAGCGTGTTGCAGGACCTGCACCGCTACGACGACGCACAGCGCGCGCTCGACCGCGCGTTCGAACTGCGTCCGGACCATGCGGCGAACTGGCTCAATCGCGGCAATCTCCACTACGCGACCGGGCGCGCGGACGACGCGCTGGCGGCCTACGATCGCGCGATCGCGCTGGACGCGGACTACGTGGACGCGCATTTCGCGCGGGCGTCGCTGTGCCTCGCCGAAGGCGATTTTGCGCGCGGCTGGGCGGAATACGAATGGCGGTTGCGCGATCCTGCGCTGGCGCGCCACGACCGTCCGTTCGTGCAGCCGTCGTGGCGCGGCGACGCGCCGCTCGACGGCCGGACGATCCTGATCCATGCGGAACAGGGCTTCGGCGACACGCTGCAGTTCTGCCGGTACGTGCCGCATCTTGCCGCGCAAGGCGCGCGTGTCGTGTTCGAAGTACAGCCGCCGCTGCGCACGCTGATCGCGTCGCTGCAAGGGCCGGCGCAGGTGATCGCGCGCGGCGAATCGCTGCCGCCGTTCGACTGCCACTGCCCGCTGCCGAGCCTGCCGTTCGCACTGCGCGCGACGCTGCCCGACATGCCGCGCCAGACCCCTTATCTCCATGCGGACCCGCAACGCGTCCGGCAGTGGGCGGAGTGGCTCGGCGAAGCGCGCCGTCCGCGCATCGGGCTCGCGTGGGCCGGCAATCCGGAACACCGCAACGACCACAACCGCTCGATCGACTTCGCGCTGCTCGCGCCGCTGTTCGCGCTCGACGTCGAATGGGTCAGCCTGCAGAAGGCCGTGAACGAGCGCGACGACGCATTGCTGGCGAACGCGCCGGTGCGGCGCTTCGACGACGAGCTCGGCGATTTCGCGGATACGGCGGCGCTGGTCCGCTCGCTCGACCTCGTGATTTCCGTCGATACGGCGGTCGCGCACCTGGCCGGCGCGCTCGGCCATCCGGTGTGGGTGCTGCTGCCCGATCCGCCCGAATGGCGCTGGCTGCGCGACCGGGACGACAGCCGCTGGTATCCGAACGCGCGCCTGTTCCGCCAGGCTGTTGCGGGCCGCTGGGCGAGCGTGATCGACGCGGTGTGCGCCGCGCTCGATCGGATCACACGTTAGAAGACAACACGATGCGACAACCGGGGGCCATTCAATGACATCGAACGGGGCAGGGACGCCGCTCGCGACAGCAACGATTCCGGAGCCGCCGCCCGCGATCCGTCAGCCCGACGCCGCGCAGCTCGACCGGCTGCTGGCGCGGGCGCGCAAGGCGCATCAGGAGGGCGCGCTGCACCATGCCGAAAAGGCCTACGCGGAGCTGCTGGCGCTTGCGCCCGAGCATCCGGAAGGGCTGCATCTGCTCGGCGCGGTGCGCTTCCAGCAAGGGCGGCTGGCCGAGGCCGACACGCTGATGCGGAAGTCGATCGAGCGGCAGCCGGCGCCGCTCGCGCTCGCGAACCACGCGGCGGTGCTCGCCGGGCTCGGGCGCGAGCAGGACGCGCTGGCGCGCCTCGACGACGCGCTCGCGATCAACCCCGCGCACCAGCGTGCGCTGTTCCAGCGCGCGGGCCTGCTCGCGCAGCTTGCGCGTCACGACGACGCGCGCGCGGCCTACGACCGCCTGCTCGAATGCGCGCCGCAGTTCGCCGACGGCTTCGTGAAGCGCAGCGAGACGCTGCTGGCGCTCGGCCGCTGCGACGCGGCGCTGGCCGATTGCGATCGCGCGCTCGCGCTCGCCGGGCGATCGTTCGACGCGTGCCGCGCGCGCGGCCTCGCGCTGCGCGGGCTCGGGCGCTTCCGCGACGCGGCGGACAGCTACGGTCACGCGCTGGCGCTCGTGCCGGGCAGCGCCGAGGTGTTGTTCCTGCGCGGCGTCGCGCACCTGGATCTCGGCGAGCCGGCGCTCGCGCTCGCCGATTTCAACGCGGCGATCGCCGCGAGCCCGGGTTTCGTCGACGCGATCTTCAACAGCTCGATCGCGCTCGAACAGCTCGGGCGGCACGACGAGGCGCTCGTGCGCTGCGACCGCGTGCTCGCGATCGAGCCGCGGCACGCGCGCTCGCTCGCCAATCGCGGCAACGCGGCGAGCCACCTGGAGCGCTACCGCGATGCGGCCGACAGCTATGCGCATGCGCTCGACGTCGAGCCGGACAATCCCGGCGTGCTGTGCAACTACGCGAGCGCGCTGATGCGCATCGAGCGCCACGACGACGCGCACGACGCGTGCGACCGCGCGCTGGCGGCCGAGCCGGACTACTCGCCCGCGTGGTTCACGCGGGGACGCGTGCGGCTCGAGACGCACCGCTACGACGACGCGCTCGACGACTTCACGCGCGTGATCGCGGCGACGCCGCGCGACAAGTTCGCGCAGTTCCATCGCGGCAATGCGCTGCGCGCGCTGCGGCGCCACGACGACGCGCAGCAGGCCTATGCGGACGCGATCGGCATCGATCCCGACTACGTGCTCGCGCACTGCATGCGCGCGTTCCTGTGCCTGTCGATCGGCGATTTCGAAGCCGGCTGGGCCGAATACGAATGGCGCTGGCGCGACAGCCAGCTCGACGCGAGCCGACGCGCGTTCGCGCAGCCGCGCTGGACGCACGGGATGCCGCTCGACGGGCGGACGATCCTGCTGTATCCGGAGCAGGGGCTCGGCGACACGCTGCAGTTCTGCCGCTACGTGCCGCTCGTGAAGGCGCTCGGCGCGCGCGTGGTGCTCGAATCGCCGGTCGAGCTGACGGCGCTCTTCGCGACGCTCGACGGCGTCGACGCGCTGGTCGCGCGCGGCGCGCCGCTGCCGCCGTTCGACCTGCATTGCCCGCTGCTGAGCCTGCCGCTCGAATTCCGCACCGATCTTGCGTCGATTCCGTCCGGCGCGCCGTACCTACACGCGGACCCGGCGCGCGTCGCCCGCTGGCGCGAGCGGCTCGGTGAATCCGCGCGGCCGCGCATCGGCCTCGTCTGGTCCGGCAACCCGCTGCACCTGAACGACCGCAACCGCTCGATGACGCTGACCGACCTGCTGCCGCTGTTCGACGACCGCTACGAATGGGTGAGCCTGCAGAAGGTGATCCGCGACGAGGACCGCCTGCTGCTTGAAGGCGGGCCGGTCCGCTTCGTCGGCGACGAACTCGGGGATTTCGCGGATACGGCCGCGCTGACCGCGCTGATGGACTGCGTGATCAGCGTCGATACGTCGGTCGCGCACCTCGCCGGCGCGCTCGGGCGGCCGCTTGCGGTGATGCTGCCGCATACGCCCGATTTCCGCTGGCTGCTCGATCGCGACGACAGCCCGTGGTATCCGACCGCGCGGCTGTTCCGGCAGCCGGAAGGCGGCCAGTGGACGCCCGTCGTCGAACGCATCCGGGACGCGCTGCCGGCGCTGCTCGAAGGCGTCGCGCGATGAGCGCGCGTCAGGGAAGTCGCGCGATGAACGCGCAGGCCGCGCGGCCGGGAACGACGCCGGAATTCGCGCCGGGCGCGGGCCTCGGCGTGGTGCGGGCGGCGCTCGACGATGCGCTGCGCAACGCGCGCGCGCGGTTCGAACAGCGCGACTTCGCGGGCGCCGCGCGGCTGTACGAGGGCGTGCTGGCGATCGCGCCCGAACACGTCGAAGCGCTGCACCTGCTCGGCTTCGCGTACCTGCGCGTCGGCGACCCGGCGCGCGCGGAGCCGCTGATCGCGCGTTCGATGCGGGCCGGCCTGAGCCAGCCGTGGAATCTCGCGAACCACGCGGCGGCGCTCACGGGCGTCGGCCGCCATCGCGACGCGCTCGCGTCATGCGAGCGCGCGCTTGCACAGGACCCGGACCATGCGGAGGCACACGCGGTGCGCGGCGACGCGCTGCTGGCGCTCGGGGAAGGCGACGCCGCGCTCGCCGCCTACGATCGCGCGCTCGGCCGCGAGCCGGGGCATGCGCTCGCGTGGCGCAAGCGCGGCGAGACGCTGCGGGTGCTGGGCCGGCCCGCCGATGCGCTGATCAGCGTCGAACGCGCGTTGCGGATCGATCCGAACGATCCGGCCGCGCACGCCGAACGCGGCCATGCGCTGCGCGCGCTGGGGCGTCGCGACGAGGCGCTGCATTGTTATCAGCTCGCGATGGTCGTGCGCGGCAAGACGCCGGACCTCGCGCATGCATGCGGCGTCGTGCTGACCGAGCTCGGGCGTCCGGCCGACGCGCTGGCGTGCCTCGACGAAGGGCTGGCGCGCACGCCGGACGACGTGCAATTGCTGTTCGCGAGCTGCGTCGCGCTCGACCTGCTGCATGCGCGCGACGAACTGCTGAAGCGCTGCGACCGGCTGATCGCGCTGAATCGCGGCAACGCCGCCGCGTGGGGCGGCCGCGGCAATGCGCTGCTCGGGCTCGAGCGGCACGCGGACGCCGTGCATGCGTATGGCGAAGCGCTGTCGCGCGTGCCCGACGACGTCGATGCGCTGCGCAACCGCGCGGCCGCGCTGCGCGCGCTCGGCGCATTCGACGACGCGCTCGTCCACTACGACCGGGCGCTCGCGACGACCGGGCCGCAGGCTGAACTCCTTTATCACCGCGCGCTGACGCTGCAGCAGCTCGGCCGCTACGACGATGCGCTCGCTAGCCACACGGCGGCGGCCGCCGCACCCGCGGACGCCGCGCAGGCGCTGTTCACGCGTGCGGTCGCGCGCCAGCAGCTCGGCGAGCACGACGCGGCGCTCGACGACTTCGTGCGCGCATGCGAACGCGATCCGCATCACGGCGCGGCGCGCCGCTCCGAGGCGTTCTGCCGCCTGCTGATGGGCGACTTCGACACCGGCTGGCGGCAGCACGAAGCGCGCTGGCAGGCCGCCGACGTGATGCTGCACCGGCGTCACGCGGACCGGCCGCTGTGGAACGGCGACGCATCGGTCGCGGGCCGGACCGTGCTGCTGCACGCGGAGCAGGGCTACGGCGACACGCTGCAGTTCTGCCGCTACGCGAGCCTCGTCCACGACCGGGGCGCGACCGTGCTGGTCGAAGCGCCGGCCGCGCTCGGCGAGCTGCTCGGCACGTTGCGCGGCGTGAGCCGCGTCGTCACCGAAGGTCAGCCGACGCCGGCGTTCGACCTGCACTGTCCGCTGCTGAGCCTGCCTTATGCATTCCGCACCACGCTCGACACGGTGCCGGCCGACGTGCCGTACCTGCGCGCCGATGCGCGGCGGCGCGCCGCGTGGGCCGGCCGGCTCGATGCGCTCGCGCCGCCGCGCCGCTTGCGGGTCGGGCTCGCGTGGTCCGGCAACCCGCGCCATGCGAACGACGAGAACCGCTCGCTGCCGTTTGCCGAGCTCGCGCCGCTGCTGGCGCTCGACGCGACGTTCGTGAGCCTGCAGCCGCAGGTGCGCACGCGCGATGCGGCTGCGTTCGCGGCAAGCGGCGTCGTGTCGTTCGACGACGCGCTGACGGATTTCGCGGAGACGGCCGCGCTCGTCGACACGCTCGATCTCGTGATCAGCGTCGACACGTCGGTCGCGCACCTGGCCGGCGCGCTCGGGCGGCCGGTGTGGGTGCTGCTGCCGCGCGTGCCGGACTGGCGCTGGCTGCTCGAGCGTGACGACAGCCCGTGGTATCCGTCCGCGACGCTGTTCCGGCAGGCGCGGCCCGGCGACTGGCCCGCAGTCGTCGCGCGCGTCGGCGCGGCGCTCGCCGCGCTCGCGCGGTCGCACCGCGCGCCGGCGTAATCCGGCGTAATCCGGCGCATATGACAAAAGCTACGGACCTTTTCAGCGCGGCCGGAATGGTCCGTAGCACCCGCCATGCCGCTGCCACGCGGGCTTCGTATGGTCTCCGGTTTCCAGTGGCCTGTTCAGGGCGCATCGACACGCGCGGCTACGGATCGGCGCCGGCCTCGGCGCGATCGCGGCAACGCGCAATTTTCCAGGGTTCGGGGTGAAGAATGGCAGCACGCGCACTACGACAACATGACCCGATTCGTTCGCGGTCCGTCCTGAGATCGGACCTGCGTCCGCTATGCCGGGCGGTCGCCCTGATGCTGGCGGCGGGCGTCACCGCGCATGCGCAAGCGGCGGGCATCGTGAACCTCGGGCAAGCGACCGCGCGCGCGGCCGGCGGCGGCGCGGGCGGCGCCGGCAGTTTGCCGGGCGTGCCGAATCTCGGCGTGTCGCCGCAGCAGGCGCTGCAGGCGAGCCAGCCGTCGATCCGCAACCTCGGCTATGCGGCGCATGCGATCGCCGCGCAGATCGCCGCGCAGCAGAATGCGGCCGCGGCCGCCGCCAGGCTGCCGTCGAGCGTGCCGAACGGGCTCGCGCCGGGCGGCCTGCAGGTCGCGGCGGGCGCGACCAGCGACCCGAACAACCCTGTGCTGTGGTTCAACGCGAACGCGCCGCAGCAGAGCGTCGACGCGAACGGGCACGTGAACGTCGACGTCAGGCAGACCGGGCAGAACGCCGTGCTGACGTGGGAGACGATGAACGTCGGCCGGCAGACGACGCTCAATTTCGACCAGTCGGCCGGCACGCAGACGAACGGCGCGAACAACTGGGCGGTGCTGAACCGCGTCAACGACCCGAGCGGGCGGCCGAGCCAGATTCTGGGGAGCATCACCGCGCAGGGGGCGGTGTACGTGATCAACCGCAACGGCGTGCTGTTCGGGGCGGGGTCGCAGGTCAACGTGCATTCGCTGGTGGCGTCGTCGCTCGACCTGCTGAACATGAACAACACCAACCAGACCGTGATCAACAAGGTTCCGGTTGTGACGGGCAATCTCGCGCAGGATGCCGCCGGGATCGTCGCGAGCAACAGGCAGTTCCTGAGCCTGCCGGCCGGGACGACGGGCGGGCTCGCGTTTCCGGAGTCGGGCAGCTCGACCGGGGTGAACGGCAGCAACGGAATCCCGAACGAGGTGCTCGGCCTCGGCAACCAGGTCAACCTCACGTCGGCCAGCCAGTATCAGCCGTGGGGCGACGTCAGCATCGAACAGGGCGCGTCGATTACCACGCATGCGAACGGCAACGTCAGCGACGGCGGCTTCGTGATGATCGCCGCGCCGAACGTGACGAACGCGGGGCGCATCACGGCGACGGACGGCCAGGTCGTGCTGGCGGCCGGCGTCGGCGTGAGCCTGCGGCCGAACGGGTTCGGCAAGGCCAATCCGCAGGTGCTGCTGCCGGAATTGAGCGGACAGATCGCGCTGCTCGGGCCGAACGGCCAGGCGACCGACATCACGCCGGCCGGCACGCTGACCAATACCGGGATCGTCGAGGCGGCGCGCGGCAACGTGAACCTGCTCGGCAGCCGGGTGGCGCAGAACGGGGTGGTCGGCGTGACGACGAGCGTCAATGCGCCCGGCACGATCACGATCTCCACGGTCGACGAATACCAGTCCAACAATCCGGCCGGCGCCGCGTATCTCGGGCAGGCGCTCGTGACGACGAGCCAGCAAAGCACCGGCAGCGACACGCATCGCGCCGGCCTGCTGAGCTTCGGCCCCGATTCGGTGACGACGGTGATGCCGGACGGCAACGGCCAGACGACGCCGTCGACGCCCGGCGCGACGTTCACGCCGGGCAGCATCGGCATGACGGCCGGATCGGTCTGGTTCCAGGGCGGCTCGCTGATCGAAGCGCCCGGCTCGACCGTTTCCGTCGCCGCGCTGACGCCGTCCACGTCGAATGCCCGGACGCCCGCGGGCCAGACCGCCGTGCCCGGCCGCATCTACGTGGACAACGGCGCGACGATCGACGTTTCCGGTCTCGCGAATGTCGCGGCGCCGATCTCGCAGACGCTCGTGACGGTCGACCGGATCGGCCAGAACGAACTCGCCGATTCGCCGCTGCTGCGCAACGGCTTCCTGTTCGGGCTCAAGAACGTCGTCGTCGACAGCACGCTGACCGGCACGCGCAGCGACGGCGTGCAGTGGGTCGGCAGTCCGATCCTCAACCTGTCGGGCTACGTGAACCTGATCCCGCGCACGGTCAACCAGTTGCTGACCAACGGCGGCTCGATCACGCTGTCCGGCAACGAGGTGATGACCGCGGCGGGCTCGTCGATGAACCTGAACGGCGGCTACGTGCATTACGACGGCGGGGTGGTCGATACGACGCGCCTCGTCGATGCGAACGGCGCGATCGTGCCGATCGGGAAGGCCAGCCCGTACGAGCGCTACGTCGGCGTCGCGGGCCAGTTCATCGAATCCCACCCGCGCTGGGGCGTGACGAAGTCGTGGTTCAATCCGCTGCTGACGGGCGGAATCTATCAGCCGGACTATCTCGTCGGCGGCAACGCGGGCACGCTCGACGTCTATGCGACGCAGGCGCTGGTGCTCGACGGCGACATCAGCGCGCAGGCGTTCGGCGGCGCGAAGCAGATGCAGGGCAACAGCCTGCCGACCGGCGGGACGTTCAACCTCGGCGCCGATCCGAAGCTCGGCGGCACGGCACTGGCGGGCCTGACGTCGAACAACCACGAAACCGGGAACGGCACGACCGGCCTGGTCGTGCTGCAGGACAACGCGCCCAGGCTCGACGAAGTCGCGCCGGGCTTCTCGATCGATACCCCGCTCGATGCGAAGACGCTGCAGGCGCTGCCCGCCACCGACCCGCGCAACGTGCTGTCGACCACGGTGGTGCCGGTCGCGACGTTGAACAACGGCGGCTTCGCGAACCTGAACGTGACCGAGGACAAGGTTGGCGGCATGGGGATCGTGGTTCCGCAAGGCACGCAACTGGCCTTGCAGCCGGGCGGCTCCATTTCGCTCAGCAGCGTGCGTCCCGGCGCCGACGTCAACGTGGCAGGCAAGCTGATCGTGCCGTCGGGTTCGATCTCGATCGCGAGCGGCGGCAATGTCGTCGTGGGGCCGCAGGCGGTGATCGGCGCGGCCGGACAGTGGGTCAACAACGACGTGCAGGCCGCGCCCGGCACGACGCCTGGCAACAGCCAGTTCATCAACGGCGGCAGCATCTCGCTGTCGGCGGTGCAGGGGGCGCTGATCGGCGACGGCGGCCAGATCGCCGACGCGACGGGTTCGGTGCTGTTGCAGCCCGGCAGCGTGCTGGACGTGTCGAGCGGCGGCGAGATGCTGGCGAACGGCCAGATGCTGATGCAGAACGGGGTGCCGGTCGGACGCGGCGGCAATGTCTCGCTGCAGACGTATGCCGCATCCCAGACGAAGCAGTTCGGCCACCGCGCCGATGGCGGCACGTCCTTGCCCACCGCGCAGCCGACGGCCGGCACGCTCGCGCTGGGCGGCACGATCCTCAGCGAAGGGTTTTCGGGCGGCGGCACGCTGACGCTCCAGGCGCTCGGGTTCCGGATCGGCGGCGATGCGGCCGCCGCGTCGCCGTGGGACGTCTATCTCCCCGAGCGCTTCTTCGCACGGCAGGGATTCGGCAAGTACGTGCTGAACGCGTATTACGACACGACGGTCGCGCCGGGCGCATCGGTCGGCGTCACGCAACTGAACCGCATCCCGGACGCGGTGGCGCTTCGGCAGGCCGGCACGGGCGCGAACCTGTCGGCGGGCGGCCTGACGACGATCGGCCAGCTCGATGCCTTTCACCGGCAGGCGACGAATCTGGTCCTGACGGGCGGTAATTTCACGTCCTGGCTGGACGGATCGTCCGGCACGTTGCCGTCGTATCCGGGCGTGACCGGCGCGGTCACGTTGTCGGAAGGCGCGTCGATTCACGCGGACGCCGGCGCGAGCATCGGCCTCGGTTCGCCGGCGCAAGTCACGGTGCTCGGCTCGATCGTCGCGCCGGGCGGGTCGATCACGCTGAGCGCGGACGGGAACGGCACCTTTGCGCAGGCGGGGCAGTTCAACACCCGTTTCACGAGCGCGAGCCAGTCGGTCTGGCTCGGCGCGGCCGCGGCGCTCGACGTATCGGGCACGGCATTGGCCAATCCGCTCGCCGCACCGGTCAGGATCGGCGGAACGGCCGTCGTGCCGAATACCGGCAAGGTGTTGCCCGGCGGCGCGGTGACGCTGTCGAGCGATACCGGCTACGTGGTCGCGCAGGCGGGATCGAGGATCGACGTATCGGGCACGTCGGCGAATTTCGATCAGTTGCAGGCGAACGGCATGGTTGCATCGCAACCGGTGTGGAGCGACGCGGGCTCGATCACGCTGTCGGCGGCGAACGGCCTGTTCGCGGATGCGACGCTCGCGGCGCATGCGGGCGCCGCGCAGGCGCGGGGCGGCACGCTGACGATACTGCCGCACCAGAACGACGGCGCGACCGGTACGGCGCTCGTCGTGCGGCAAGGCGGAACCTTCGCGCCCGCCGGGCTGGCGCCGGGACAGGGCTTCGCGGCGGCGATCGATCCGACGACCGGTCTGCCGATCGGCCAGCCGAGCGGCGTCATTCAGTTCGCCGTCGACCGGTTGGGCGGGTCCGGGATCGCGAACCTCGTGCTGGGCAGCGGCGTGCCGTCCGGTCTCAACGGCGTGCAGGCGCCGCCGATCCTGTTTGCCGGCAATGTCGCGATGGCGCTCCCGGAATCGGTGACGCTGAACACGGGGCGTATCGCGGCCATCGACACGGGGCAGTTGTCGACGTTGCTGTCGACGCCTGCGCGCCGGCCGGACGGGACGATCACATCGGCCGTCGATGCGTTGCTGGCGCAGCCGCCGCAAGCGCCGCTCGGCACGACGGTCGCGATCGGCGCGCCGTACGTCGCGTTGTCGGGGCCGGGCATCACGTCGCAGTCGCCGTTGTTCACGCCGGTCGCGACGCTGTCCGATGCGACGCTGAACGTGAATGCGTCGTTCATCGACCTGAAGAACCAGCTCCAGCTGAACAATTTCGGTCACGCGAACTTCGCGAGCGGCGGCGATATCCGCCTGAGCTCGACCACCGCCGACCAGTCCAACTCGAAGCTGGCGCCGGGCGTCCTCTACACGCCCGGCGACGTGACGTTCAAGGCGGCCGACCTGTATCCGGCGACCGGCAGCAAGTTCGTCATCGACGCGGTCGGCCCGACCGATCCGGCGACCGGCAAGCCGGCGCCGACGACGGTCACGTTCGCGTCGAACGGCGCGTCGGGCACGCCGCTGTCCGCGGGCGGCACGCTGCTGGTGGACGCGACGAACATCGTGCAGGGCGGCACGGTGCGTGCGCCGTCGGGCACGCTCGTGTTCGGTGTCGGCGATCCGGCGAACGCCGCAACGCTCGCGCAGTTCGCGGGCCTGCCGCTCGTCGCGACGGATTCGGTCAGGCTGGCGAACGGCAGCGTGACATCGGTCTCGAACGGCGATGCGATCATCCCTTACGGCGCGACGATCGACGGCGTCGAATGGCAGTTCAATCCGGTCCTCGGCGCGACGACGACCGACCTGAGCGCGCCGCCCGCGAAGTATGTGGGCGTGAACGGCGGCAACGTCGCGCTCGACAAGGGCGCGACGATCGACCTGTCGGGCGGCGGCGACCTGCGGGCGGCCGAATGGGTGCCGGGCACGGGCGGCACGCGGGACGTGCTGTCGCAGTACAACGTGAGCTATGCGGGCGGGAAGGGCGCGGCCGCGGCGCCGGTCAACGCCGGGGCCGGCAACGTCTATGCGATCCTGCCGGGCGCGCAGTCGCCCGTCGCCGCGTATGACCCGACGTTCGCGCAAACGCTGCAGCCGTCGACCGGTCAGGACGGCCAGGCGACGACCACGACGGCGACGCTCGGCATCGGTCAGGCCGGCGTGACCGATCCGGTCGGCAAGGCCGTTTACCTGTCGGGCGTGCCGGGGCTGGCGGCCGGTTACTACACGCTGCTGCCGGGCAAGTACGCGACGGTGCCGGGCGCGTTCCGCGTCACGGTTTCAGGCACGACCGGCAACGTCGCGCCTGGCGCGAGCAAGGTGCTGCCGGACGGCACGGTCGTGACGGCCGGCTACTTCGCCAACGCGCTGACGGGCGGCCGCAGCGCGACGCCGACGCTGTTCAGCGTGCAGTCCGGCCAGGTCTGGCAGCAGTACTCGCAATACATGCTGACAGGCGCGAACGCGTACTTCACGAAGCTTGCCGCAACCAAGGGCAACGTGACCCCGCAGTTGCCGGTGGATGGCGGTCAGCTGGTGCTCGCGGCGACGAAGGCGCTCGCGCTCGGCGCAACGTTGAATGCGGCCGCCGGCGCCGGCGGCGCGCCGGCCGAGGTCGACATCGCATCGCAGGACATCCAGATCACCGGCAACGGCAGCGCATCGCTGCCCGGCTATCTGCAGATCGGCAGCGATGCGCTCGGTTCGCTGAACGCGGGCAGCCTGCTGATCGGCGGCACGCGCGCGGCGACGACGCGCGGCGTCACGATCACGCCGATCGCGAACAGCGTGGTCGTGTCGAACGACGGGAGCACGGCGCTCAAGGGGCCGGAAATCCTGCTCGTGACGAAGACCGATGGCGGCGGCACGGATCCGAATGCGGCGAACGGCCTGCGCGTCGACGCCGGCGCATCGATCGCGGCAACCGGCGATTACCCGGCGGCGAAGGATCAGCCGATCGCGATTGCGGGCGACGGCGCGCTGCTGCGCGTGTCGAACGGCGCGATGGCGCCGCTCGCGCGCACCGGCGGCACGGGCACCGGTTTGCTGACGGTCGGCGCGGGCGCGACGCTCACGGGCGGACAAGCGCTGATGCTCGATTCGTCCGGCAACCTGAAGGTTGATCCGAGCGCGGCGCTGTCGGCCAGGTCGATCACGGCGGACGGCTCGGCCATCACGTTCACGAACGCGAGCGGCGCCGCCGCTTCGGCCCTGCCGGGTTTCGTGATCGATCCGGCGGGGCTTGCGCAGCTTGCCAACGCGCAGCAGGTGACGCTGCGCAGTTACGGCGCGATGGGTTTCGTCGGCGACGTGAACGCGACGTTCGGCAACAGCGTGGACCTGAGCGCGGGCACGTTCACGAGCGACGGCGGCCAGGTGACGTTGAATGCGCAGCAGATCGCGTTCACGAACGAGATGGCGGCGACCGGCAGCGCGGCCACGCCGGGCAGCGGCATGCTGACGGTCAACGCGAAGGAGATCGACTTCGGCGCGGGCAGCAAGAACGTGAGCGGATTCGGGGCCGCGATCATGAACGCGACCGGCGGCATCGTCGGGCAGGGCACGGGCACGTTCGACTTCGGCGCACTGCCGGTGACGCTCGATGCGCCGGTCTATCTTGCCGACACGCGTTCGGCATCGACCGCGAAGACGACCGGCGCGCTGACGCTGAACGGCGCGACGGGCACACCCTTGACGCGCAGCGCGGTCGGCGGCGCGTGGACGTTCGTCGGCGGGACCGTGGCCGACAATGGCGCGACGATCCGCGCGCCGGCGGGCAACGTGACGCTCGAAGCGACGAGCGGCGACCTGACGATCGGCGGCGGATCGACGGTCAGTTCGGCGGGCGTGTCCAAGCAGTTCTTCGACGTGACGCGCTACGCGCCGGCCGGCTCGATCACGCTGACGGCCGACGCAGGGACGGTGAACGTCCAGGCCGGCTCGACGCTCGATTTTTCCGGGGCCCATGGCGGCGGCGCGGCCGGCAGCGTCACGCTGTCGGCGCCGCGGCAGGTCGTGAACCTGAACGGCACGCTCAAGGGCCGCGCGGCGAGCGGCTACGCGGGCGGCTCGTTCTCGCTCGACACGGGCGGCGCGGCCGATCTCGACGCGCTGTCGACGACCCTCGCGTCGAGCGGCGTGAACCAGTCGATCGCGATCCATACGAAGACGGGCAACCTGACGCTGTCGCCGGGCAACACGCTGACCGCGCATGCGGTGCAGCTCACGGCCGACGGCGGCGCGGGCCGTGCGCCCGATGCGGCGCACGGCAACGTGAACGTGCTCGGCACGATCGACGCGTCGGGCAAGGCGGGCGGCCAGATCGACCTGTACGGCCGCAACGGCGTGGATATCGAGGGTTCACTGCTGGCGCGCGGCTCCGATCCGAAGCAGCGCGGCGGCAAGGTCAATATCGGCACGAGCGCGCTGTTCGATCCGACGATCGTCGATGCGAACGGCAACTCGATCGCGAACAACGCGACGTACGGTTACGAGCATTTCCTGCGCGCGAACGCCGGCGCGATCACGCTGGGCGCGAACGCGCTGATCGACGTATCGGGCGGAACGGCGGGCGGACTGTCGGGCGGCACCGTGAACTTCCGCGCGCCGCTGCTGATGGACAACGGCGTGCAGGTCAGCCTGCCGGATGCGTTCAACGACGGCAAGGGCATTGCCGGGTCGCGCGCGACCACGCTCGAGGCCTACGGGGTGTGGAGCACGACGGACGCGACGACGGGTGCGAAGCATTTCGACGGCGTCGTCGATCCGGCGGGCTGGTACGACCGCAGCGGTCACTTGCTGGCCGGCACGTTTACCGCGCAGGGGGCGTCCGGTACGCCCGCGAAATTTTCCTTCACGCCTGACGGCACGGGCGGCGGCACGCTGACGAACCAGGCGACGGGCGCGACGGCGGCCGTGACGCAGGCACAACTGCAGGGCGGCAATTCGGCGATCGGCTTCGGCGGGCTGAACAACATGGTCTTCGCGCCGGCAAGCGGCGGTGCGAATACGGATCACCAGACGTTCTACGGGTATCAGAACGGCGATGCGTCGACCGCCGCGCCGGGCACGCTGATGGGGTTCGTGCGGCACGGGCTGGACGCGCTGGCGGATCCGTTCGCCGGAAAGAACATCGCGAATGCGCATGTGGCGCCGGGCATCGAGCTGGACAACCCGAGCCACGCGATCAACGGCGGCGACATCCAGGTGCTGACCAACTGGAACCTCGGCGCCGGCACGTCGCCGACGGACCTCGCGTTCCGCTTCCAGGGGCAGGCGCCGATCGTGACGCTGCGCGCCGAGAACAACGTGTCGGTGAAGGCGAGCCTGACCGACGGCTTCTTCCAGATCGCGAACCCGCTCGGCGGAGGCGGGACGCTGCCGGTGCCGCCGCTCTCGACGCTCGACGCGGCTCAGGCAATCTTCAAGCTGCCGTCCGGCTACAACGCGAACTACCAATACGGTATCTGGTACTACGCGACCAAGAATCTCGCGTTTGCCCCGGGGACGCCGGTCGGCGGGACGCCGGACGAGGTTGCGGAGTATTACGCGCTGTACATGGCGTACGCGAATTATCTCGATGAAACGGCGACCAGCATTTCGTCGATGCTGGGCATGAACTCGGCCTACAACAACATCGGCATCGTCAAGACCCTTCGGCTCGGCGGCAGCGTGTGGCCTGGACAACCGGCTGCGCCGCGCGCGCCCTCCGCGGCGGAGCAGGCCGTCAATCCGGGCGCCTATCTGATTTACCTCAGCCAATACAGCACGTACTTGCTTGCGGCGGCGCAATTCTTCGCGCAGCATCCGACGCAACGGCCGCTCGTGGACATCGTCACGCCGCCAACTGTCCAGCCGGTCGCGGTGATCACGACGCCGACGATCAGC
Source organism: Burkholderia ubonensis subsp. mesacidophila (assembly GCF_002097715.1). NCBI lineage: Bacteria > Pseudomonadati > Pseudomonadota > Betaproteobacteria > Burkholderiales > Burkholderiaceae > Burkholderia > Burkholderia ubonensis. Next base: position 2,217,973 of record NZ_CP020738.1, on the reverse strand, counting down.
CTGCCGGCCGTGACGGACAACACGCCGTCGCCGGTGGCGACGGCGGCGAATCCCATCCCGCTCCAGGCTGCGTCGCTCGCCGGGGGGGCGAGCAGCTCCTTCAGGGTGGTGGCCGGCTCGGACCTGGGCAGCACGAACCCGCTGGCCGTTCAGGCGTTGACGCCGGGCACCGCGTCGAACGTGCGGAGCGTGACCTTCGACGGCCATTCCGCGTACGTGGACGCCAACGGCCAGACGCTGCTTGCGCCGACGGCGATCCGCACCGGCACCGGGTCGATCGACGTGGCGGCGGGGAACGGCATCGCGTTGTTCGACGTGGACGCCGCGCGCGCGAACCGCACGGACGTGCTCGTTCCGGGCGTGATCTATACGGGCGGCGCGCCCGCGGCGGCCGCGCCCGCAGGCGGCAACAGCCTGGCGATCGTGCATGCGGGAAACGGCTATCAGGACATACTGGTCACTCCGACCGTCAGTCCGGATTCCGCCGGCGACATCACGATCCACGCCCAGGGCGACATCACCGGCGCCGAATACCTGGCCGACGTGAGCGGGGCGGTGACCGGGCAGCGCGGCGCCAACATCAGCCCGTTCTGGTGGCAGTGGATGCAGATCGGCAATCCGACCGGGACGGTGGGTGCGACCCATCCCGTTACACAGACCATCCAGACGTCGATCAACTTCGGCGCGTTCGATCAGGGCGTGCTGAGCGCGGGCGGGAACGTCTCCGTGTCGGCGGGCGGGAATATCGCCGATCTGTCGGTGTCGTTGCCGACGACGTGGTGGCTGACCGGCGCCAATACGGATAGTCCGACCGTCAACACGGTCGGCGGCGGCAACCTGACGGTGCGCGCCGGCGGCGACATCCTGAGCGGCGGCTACTTCGTCGCGAAGGGAACGGGGACGATCACGGCGGGGGGGAAGATCGGGTCGGACGTCGCGGTGCCTTCGCAGTTCGTCGGCCAGCCGCCCGTGACGGTGGATACGCTGCTGGCGACGCAGGACGGCGTGCTCGACGTGAATGCCCGGCAAGGCGTCAGCATCGCGCGCGTGTTCGATCCGTCGTACACGCAGGGCAGATCGCTGTTGAATGCGTACCAGCAGCGCGCGGACATGCAGGGCTATTCGACGGCGTCCGCCGTCAATATCGCGTCGACGACAGGCGACGTGGCGATCGGCACGCTCTCCGCCGTCGACCTGATCGGTGGCGGCGCGACCTACACGCCGACGCCCGGCTTGAACGACCTGTCGTTCGTCCTGCCCGCGTCGGTGAGCCTGAGCGCGTTCACCGGCGGCATCACGGTGGCGGCCAGCGGTGCACTCTACCCGTCGCCGTCGGGCAATCTGAGCCTGATCGCCGACCAGTCGATCAATCTGTCGGGCATGAATTCCAGGGATGTCGCGCCGGTATTCGGCATGCTCGACGTCGACCCGTCCGCGATGCCCGCGCCGGCCAGACCGTACGTGAACGTCGCGTCGCCGACCCTTGCGTCGGCGGCGGCGCACCATGCCGTCGCGCTGCACCGCGACGACGCCGTGCCGGCGAGAATCTACAGCCTGAACGGCGACATCGTCGACGGCGTGCTGCAGACGTCGGGCAGCAGCGCGGGGTTCTACGACAACCTGATCCCCGTGGCGATCGACAAGCCTGCGTTGATTCAGGCAGGGCGAGACATCGTGAACCTGTCGTTCCTGGGGCAAAACCTGCGCAAGTCCGACGTGACGCGTATCGTGGCGGGGCGCGATATCTACGACACGCCGCTGCTGTATAACGCCAACGGCATCGTGCCGGTGCTGAAGCTCGGCGGCCCCGGGACGTTCGACGTCGAGGCGGGCCGGAACATCGGCCCGCTGACCAGCCAGCTGGAAGTGTCCTCGGTCTTCTTGAACCCGGTCGGCATGGCGACCGGCATCAACGCGATCGGCAACGCGAACAACCCGTACCTGCCCCATGAAAGCGCGAACGTCAACGTGCTGTTCGGTATCGGGCCGGGTATCGATACCGCGTCGTTCGTCTCCACGTACATCGATCCGGCGAGCGCCGTGCCGGGCGTCCCCGGCAGCGCGTCCGCGCTCGTCACGTTCATGCAGCAGTACGAGGCGGGCCGCTCGGTCGATACCGGGCTGGTCAACGACCAGCCGGCCGTCAAGCCGCTGAGCGTCGAGCAAGCGTGGTCGAAATTCAAGGCGCTGCCGCAGTACGTCCAGCAGCTCTTTGCGGAACAGGTGCTGTTCAACGTGCTGACCCGGGTCGGGGAGGACTACAACAATCCGGCGAGCCCGTATTACCAGAAGTATGCGCGCGGCTACGAGGCGCTCAACACGATGTTCCCCGCCTCGTTCGGCTACACGGCGAACCATCTCGGCGGCGGCGGCAACGGCGCGAACAAGGCGGTCGGCACGGGCGACCTGGATATCCGCAGCACGACCATCCAGACGCAGCAGGGCGGCAACGTGTCGATTCTCGGGCCGGGCGGGCAGGCGCTCGTCGGCAGTACGTCCGCGCCGCCGCAGATCGTTGCCGGCGACGGCACGGTGATCGCGGGACCGGGAACGATGGGCATCCTAACGCTCGAGAAGGGCGACATCGATATCTTCGCGGATCGCAGCGTGCTGCTCGCGCAGAGCCGGATCTTCACCGAGCAGGGCGGCGACATGACGATCTGGAGCTCGAACGGCGACATCAACGCGGGCAAGGGCGCGAAGTCGTCGGCCGATACGCCGGCGCCGCAATACGCGTGCGACGCGAACCACTACTGCACGGTCGACGCGCGCGGGCAGGTCACGGGCGCCGGCATCGCGACGTTGCAGAGCGTGCCGGGCGTGCCGCTCGGCACCATCAACCTGGTCGCGCCGCGCGGCACGGTCGATGCGGGCGACGCCGGCATTCGCGCCGGCAACCTGAATGTCGCGGCGCTGCACGTGGTGAACGCGGACAACATCCAGGCGACCGGCGCGGTGTCCGGCATTCCGCTCGTGCAGGCGGTGAATACGGGCGCGTTGACGGCGGCGGGCGCGGCGGCGTCGGCAGCGAGCCAGGTCGCGCAGGACATCGCGAAGAACAACGCGTCCGGCGCGCCGGCGCGGCGCTGGACGATTTCGGTGCAGGTCGAGGGCTTCGGCGATGCGGACGGCGACGGCTCGAGGAAGCACAAGCGCGAGCAGGTCGGCTACGACCCGTCGAGCGCGGTGTCGATTCTCGGATTCGGGCAGGCGGGGCCGGCGCAGCGGGCGGCGTTGACGGCGGAGGAGCGGGGGAAGCTGGGCAAGATCTGATTCGACGGGGCGGGCCGCCAGGGTGACCGGCGGTCCGTTTGTTCAACGACCGGTGATCGTGCCCGTGCAGACGCCCGGATTGCCGGTGTCGAGGTTGAAGCCGCTTGCGTTGCTCAGGACGTCATGGACGGCCGCCGTGACGGCGGGGGCTGCATGGCATTGACTCAGGATGATCTCGCTCGTGCCGGTACGTGCCGGTAATCGGATACCCGGAACCGGGCCGGCCGATGTCGGGCACCCAACGGGTCGGCAGGACGACGTGTCTCGATCCGCCGGCGCTCGTGTCCGGGTTTCGCCGCGTGGAGGTGTTGCGATCGCTGTTGTCGCGCTTCGTCAGGGGCGCGTCCGATCGAACCCAATCGAACGTGCAACACGAATTGACCGCGAAAACAAAAACTGCGCCCCCGTTGACCCGGGGGCGCAGTCGCGCTTGCTGCGGACGGGCAGTCCGCCGCCGCTTAACGGCCGGTGACCGAGCCCGTGCAGGCGCTCGCGTTGCCGATGTCGAGGTTGTAGCCGCTCGTGTTGCTCAGGAAGTCAGCCGAAATGGCCGTCTGGAAGTTCGACGACACGGTGTCGAAGCCGTTGCCGTGAACGATCGACGCGAAGCTGGCGTTCGTGTAGTGAGCGTTCAGGAAATCATGCACCGCGGTCTTGACGGCGGGATCGCTGTAGCACTGGCTCAGGATGATCTGGCTGGTGCCGGAAACCGGATAGCCTGCCGCCGGGGTGGCGGCGTTCGGCACCCAGTTGACCTGATTGGCCGCACGTGCCGGGGTGCTGGGGGCCGACGTCGTGCCCACGGCCGTCGTCGCGTTTGCGTACGTCGGCGCATAGGTGGCGCCGTTCTTGGCGTTCACGAGGCTTGCCAGCGGCAGTTGCACCGCGCCGGCCGCCGTCACGACCGTGCTCGACGGTGCGAGGAACGTGTTCGTGTAGTCCGGGCTCAGGTACGCAACGGCGGCGGTGCCGGCCGACGACAGATTCACCAGTTGGGTACGCACGCCGCCGCTACCCGATGCCGGGACGAAGTTCGCCGGCACGACGCCGCCCGGGAACGAAGCCGTGAACGTCAGCGAATCGACGAACGCGACGTTTGCCTGCGTGTTGAGCGTCGTACAGACGGCTGCGAGGTGGCGGGTCAGCAGTTCGGTCGTGCCGCTGCCATCCGAACGGTAGATCACCTTGATCGGCGCGTTCAGCGCGTAGGCCGAGCTGGTTTCCGGGTTGGTGACCTGGTTCCAGTTCGTCAGCTTGCCCGAGAAGATGCCGCACAGGTCGTCATCATTCAGCGCGATGCTGTGCGCCTGACCCGGCGTCGTTTGCGGCGTCGTCGTGCTGGTCACGGCCGGGCCGTTGACGACCGGCACCGTGATCGGCGTGACGATGTACGGGATCTGGATCAGCGGGCCGCTGGTCGCGCCGAGGCCAGCCTTGTACGCCGTGAGTTGCGCGGTCGACAGCGCCGCGTCGCTGTTCGCGAAGTGGACCGTGCCCGTGACGCCCGCGCCGAAGAACGTCGGCTGGTTGTTCAGGAACGCGTTCATGCCGGCGCCCGAGCCGACCGAGTAATACGTGAACGAGCCTTGGGACGTGCCGAACAGGCCGATTTCGGAGGCGCTGTTGCCGATCGAGCCGATGGTCGGCGCGACGAGCGACGAGCCGCCGCCTTGCACGTTCGGAGCGGCCATCGCGGCCGTTGCGCCCATGCTCGAAACGAGAAGTGCCAGGACCTGACAGATCTTGCGCTTGCTGGATTTCATGAAAATTCCCTTGAACGAAGATAAACGACGGGGAGCCTGCTGCCGCGGCCTGAATGCGATATCGGCCGCGGAGTAACTGTAGGATGAAATTCGAAATGCGCGTGTGAACTTTTCATAAAGAATGGTCCGTAACATTTTCGATGAATGGCCGATTGCCTTGCTCCGTCTGATAAACGATCGAATCAGCGAAAATCAGACCGAATCGCAATTCCCGGATATTGGGTGCGGCGGAGCGCAGCGGCCGTCGCCGCGAATCGCGCTAGCGCGGCCCCGAGTCATTTTCATGGCAGATGTTACGGACCTTTCCGTCGCTCGGCGCGTGCGCGAGCTGTTCATTGCGTTTCGCGTTTGAATGGACGAGAAGAGCGCGGATTCTAAATGGAGATTTCCTTAATTCATTTAAGGAATGGAGAAGGGGTGCGTCGGAAGGCAATGAAAATCATCAATGACGATAAGAAAAGAATCGAGCCGCATAATCGCTGCCGCCCAAAAAGGTAGCCCAACATCCGTCACAAATTTGCGCCGGTTCACTCCTTAGTCTTTGCCCGCGAATCCGCCGGGCATGACCGCCGTCGGCGGACCCGACAACCGTACGCAGCCTGCAGTGAGCATTCGGGCGTTCCGATCGTCGACGAGTCGATCCGCACGCTGCGCGACGACGCCGAGCGCTGGCTCGCGGCGGGCGCGACGTCGCTCGAGGAAGTGATGCGCGTGACAGGAGATCACCGATATGTCTGCATTCCGCTATGAAGCGATCGATCGCGCCGGCAAGACGCTGAGGGGCGTGCTGGAAGCCGACAGCGCGCGCGCGGGGCGCGGCCAGCTGCGCACGCAGGGGCTCACGCCGCTCGTCGTCGAACTGGCCGCGTCGCGGCTGCACGGCGAGCGCAACCAGCGTCTGTCGATCGGCCGCAAGCTGTCGCAGCGCGAGCAGGCGATCATCACGCGCCAGCTCGCGAGCCTGCTGGTCGCCGGGCTGCCGCTCGACGAATCGCTGTCGGTGCTGAGCGAGCAGGCCGAGCGCGAATACGTGCGCGAGCTGATGGCGTCGATCCGCGCCGAGGTCGTCGGCGGCCATTCGTTTGCCAATGCGCTCACGCAGCATCCGCGCGATTTCCCGGAAATCTACCGGGCGCTCGTCGCGGCGGGCGAGCACACGGGCAAGCTCGGCATCGTGCTGTCGCGCCTCGCCGACTACATCGAGCAGAGCAACGCGCTGAAGCAGAAGATCCTGCTTGCGTTCACGTATCCGGGGATCGTCACGCTGATCGCGTTCGGCATCGTCACGTTCCTGCTGAGCTACGTGGTGCCACAGGTCGCGAACGTGTTCACGAGCACCAAGCAGCAGTTGCCGATGCTGACGGTCGTGATGATGGCGCTGTCGGATTTCGTGCGGCACTGGTGGTGGGCATCGCTCGCCGCGTTCGCGGCGGTGGTCTTTGCGATCCGCAAGGTGCTGTCGCAGACGGGCCCGCGGCTTGCATTCGACCGCCGGCTGCTGACCGCGCCGCTCGCCGGCAAGCTGGTGCGCGGTTACAACACGGTGCGCTTCGCGAGCACGCTCGGCATTCTCACGGCGGCCGGCGTGCCGATCCTGCGCGCGCTGCAGGCGGCCGGCGAAACGCTGTCGAACCGCGCGATGCGCGCGAACATCGACGACGCGATCGTGCGCGTGCGCGAAGGCTCCGCGCTGTCGCGCGCGCTGAACAACGTGAAGACGTTTCCGCCGGTGCTGGTGCACCTGATCCGTTCGGGCGAAGCGACGGGCGACGTGACGACGATGCTCGATCGCGCGGCCGAAGGCGAGGCGCGCGAGCTCGAACGCCGCACGATGTTCCTGACGAGCCTGCTCGAACCGCTCTTGATTCTCGCGATGGGCGGCGTGGTGCTCGTGATCGTGCTGGCGGTGATGATGCCGATCATCGAGTTGAACAACATGGTGCAGTGATGAACCGGTCAGCGCACGAACGCATTCGGGTTCTGCGCGGCGGGCAGCGCGATCTCGCGTTGCAGGCCGGCCGTCTCGACGACGATCGAGCGGGCGCGGACCTCGGCGAGCTTCACAGCGTCGCCGAGCGCGCCGCCGAGCCGCACGACGCGCGCGGCATCGCCGCCGACGCTGACGATCGCGGCCGCGTGGCGCGCATCGAACGACAGGATGCCGAACAACTGGATCGCGTGCTGCGCGCCGTCGCCGGGCTTCGCGCCGAACAGTTGCGCGCCCGCGGACACGTCGAACGGCGCCGGCGGCGCGACTCGGGCCGGCGCGGGCGCGGCGGGTGCGTTCATCAGGCGCGCGGACCACAGCGACACCGCGACGAAGGCCGCTGCGGCGGCGAGCGTGGCAAGCGCGGGCGCGAGGTTGGCGCGGTTCGCGAGCGGGCGGAGCAGGGCAATGGAGGTCATGGCGATCGGCCTGTAGGTCAACCGGGATGCCGGCGGTCCGGCATCGGGCGAAGTAACCCCATTCTTTGACGCGAGAGTGAAGACATGATGACGCGAGACAACGAGACCGAACCCGTGCACGGCGCGACGAGCCGAAGCCGTCACGGATGCGGTGCGCAGCGCGGCTTCACGCTGATCGAGATCATGGTGGTGGTCGCGATCCTCGGCATCCTCGCCGCGCTGATCGTGCCGAAGATCATGAGCCGTCCGGACGAGGCGCGCCGCATCGCGGCGAAGCAGGACATCGGCACGATCATGCAGTCGCTGAACCTGTACCGTCTCGACAACGGCCGCTACCCGTCGCAGGAGCAGGGCCTGCACGCGCTGATCCAGAAGCCGACCGCCGAGCCCGCGCCGAACAACTGGAAGGACGGCGGCTATCTCGAGCGGCTGCCCAGCGATCCGTGGGGCAATGCGTACCAATACCTGAATCCCGGCGCGCACGGCGCGATCGACGTGTTCAGCTACGGCGCGGACGGCAAGGCGGGCGGAGACGGAAACGATGCGGACATCGGCTCGTGGCAATAGGCGTGTGGGCGCCGCGCGGCGCTCGGCGGGCTTCACGCTGCTCGAGATGCTCGTCGTGCTCGTGATCGTCGGGCTGCTGGTCGCGGTCGTGACGCTCGCGCCGTCGCGCAACCGGCGCACGGATCTGGCCGAGGAGGCGCAGCGGCTCGCGAGCCTGCTCGAATCGGCCGGCGACGAGGCGCAGGTGCGGTCGATGGCGATCGCGTGGCAGCCGGTGGGCGGCGGCTACCGGTTCGTGCAGCGCACGGAGAGCGGCGCGTGGTCGCCGATGACCGACGACCTGTTCCGCGCGCGCCGCTGGGGCGCCGCAGTGACCGGCGTGTCGGTCCGTTATACGGGCGGCGGCGAAGCGATCCAGCGCATCGTGCTCGGCGACGAAAGCATCGACGTGCCGGTGACGATCACGCTGTCGTCCGGTTCGACGCGGCTCCTCGTCGTCGGCACGGGGATCGGCAACTTCGTCGTGCAACAGCCATGAGCGGCAGCGCGACGCTTCTCATGCGGCCCGCGCGAGGCGGACCCTGTCCAGCCTGATCGTGCTGCTGCCGTCGGTCGGCACGTTCGACGGCGCTTGTGCTGTCGGCGCGCGACACGCTGCTGGTCGACGTGCCGGTGCCGCTCGCGACCGGTGTGAAGCTGCGGCGCAGCCTGCGCGCGCCCGGCATACGAAAGGCTCGCTGTTTTGCCGCCTGCCGACACAATTCACCTGACTGTCACATGCTCCGCTCACAATCTGTCCTTCGCTTGCCGCGAAGCCGCTCACGGGGGTGCGGGGGATTCGCCGGCGGCGTGCAACTCCACTTCCGTCCAGGAATTCATGATTCGTTCACGGGCGCCGGCCGGCGTCCTGGCGATCGTCGCGTGGTTCACCCTTGCCGCGTTGTTCATGCGTGTCGTGCAGGCGCAGGAGACCGGAACCGCCGCACGTCAGCCGGGTACCACGGCGCACTTCGATCTGCCCGCGCAGCCGCTCGCGAAGGCCTTGCAGGATTTCGCGCGGATCACCGAGCTGATCGTGCTGGCGCCCGCGCCGCTGCTCGACGGGCGCACGAGCGCATCGGTCAAGGGCGAATTCCTGCCGCGCGACGCACTGGAGAGGGTGCTCGCGGGAACGGGGTTGCGCGCGGAATTCGCGCGACCGGACGAGGCGATCATCGTCGCGCGGCCGGCCGCCGACACGGCGCCGGCCGCGGTCGAGACGCCGGCGGACGCGGCGCTGCCGATCGACGGCGTCGGCGTATCGGACGAGCTGCGCACGTTCGCGGGGCTGTTGCAGACGCATCTGATCGATGCGCTGTGCGCGCAGCCGGCGGCGGTTCCGGGAAGCTATCGACTCGTCGCGCAAGTGCGCATAGATAACAAGGGGGCGGTGGTGGCGGTCAACATGGTGGCATCGAGTGGTTTTGCCTCGCGCGACGCGGCGGTCCTGCGCGCGCTGCGCACGCTGAAGCTCGACGCGGCGCCGCCGGCGGCGCTGCCGCAGCCGGTGACGATCCTGCTGCGGCCGGTCGGCAACGGCGTGCATTTCCGCTGTCCGCAGACAGCCGAACGGAACTAGGCGGTCATGTCCGACACCACCCGCGCCGGGCTCAGGAAGCTGCTGGCGTCGCGCTACGCGTACCTGGTCAGGCGTCTCGAACGCGTGACGGGATCGAAGGACGGCGCCGCCGACGCGCTGCACGAGACCTGGCTGCGCCTCGAGAACGCGAACGTGTCCACGCAGGTGACCAACGCCGACGCCTATATTCTCGGGATGGCGAACAATGTCGCGATCGACCAGCATCGCCGCGAGCGGCGACACCTGCACGACGACGACGTCGAGACGCTGCTCGAGCTGCCCGACGAGGTGGCCGATCCCGAGCGTATCGTCGCCGCGCGGCGCAAGGTCGATGCGCTGAAGGACGTGCTGCGCGGGCTGCCGCCGCGGCGCCGGGCGATCCTGCTGGCCGCCCGCGTCGACGGGCTGCTGAACCGCGAGATCGCCGAGCGCTTCGGCATTTCGCTGCGGCTCGTCGAAAGCGAGCTGAGCGCGGCGATGAAGTACTGCCTGCAGCGCATGCAGGAAGAGGGTGAGTCGTACACGGGTTCGCGCGGCGGGCCACGTAAATTTTGAGCATCCGGACGATGACGAAAGCCCAGGCCGATTCCGCACACGACGCGCTCGACGAAGCGAGCGCGTGGCTGCTGCGTCTGCGCTCCGGCGGCGCGACCCGGGACGACGTCGACGCGTTCGAGCGCTGGTGCGCCGATCGCCCGCAGGCCGCGCAGCTGCTGCGCGACACGTGGGGCACGCTGCGCACCGCGTCGGCGGAACTCGCGCAGGAGGAGCGCACGGCCGCCGCGTGGGCAAACGTTGCAAAGCGTGAAAGAGCGATGCGCACGGGCCGGCGCGCGTTCGTCGGCTTCGCGGTCGCGGCGGGCGCGTCGTGGCTCGCGCTGCGGCCGCCGATGGCGCTGTGGCCGTCGCTGGCTGAGCTCGCGGCCGACTTCCGCACGGGCACCGGCGAGCAGCGCCAGGTCGCGCTGGCGGAGGACGTGACGGTCGAGCTGAATACCCAGACGCGAGTCGATGTGCTGCCCGCGAGCGTCGCCGCGCGCGGCGTCGAGGTGGTGGCCGGCGAAGCGGAAATCGACGCGACGCCGGGCGCAGGCCGCGCGGCGGCGATGCAGCCGGTCGTCGTGGTCGCGGGCGGCGGCCGCATGCAGGCGACGGTCGCGAAATTCAACGTGCGCCGCACCGGCGCGCAAGTGTGCGTGACCTGCCTGTCGGGCACGGTCGCGCTCCAGCATCCGCGCGGTGCGCGCACGCTGCGCGCCGACGACCAGGTGACCTACGACGACCGCGGCGTGCAGCCGGTGTCGCGCGCCGATCCGGGCGCCGTCAGCGCATGGCGGCGCGGGATGCTCGTGTTCAACGGCGTGCCGCTCGCGGAGGTCGTCGACGAGATCAACCGGTATCGGCCCGGCAAGGTCATCCTGCGCAGCGCCGCGCTCGGCGCGAATCGCATGCAGGCGCAATTCCCGATCACGCGGCTCGACGACGTGATCGATATGGTCGGCCGCCTGTACGGCGCGCACATCACCCGGCTGCCCGGCAACCTCGTGCTGCTGAGCTGAGCGCCGACGCGCGGCGGTTCCATCATCGCGTCCCGTGTCCTGCGGGTTACGCGTCTTCGATACGACCTCATCCATGAGGGCCGGCAAACGCCGGACGGCCGTTCGCGGCTGCCCGGTGGAGCGTCGTCGGACCCGAGGCGTGTGTGGCAAAGCGCCCCGTGCAGCGCATCGCTGCGTTGCGCGGGAAGAACGCGTTCATTTGGCTTCGGGCGGTGGCGTGACCATGACCATATCGCAACGGGATGACTATTCCGGCGACGCGCAGGCGCTCGCCGACGAGATTCGCGAGGGCGCCATTCGCTGGCTGCTCTGGCTGCGCGCCGGCGATGCGAGCGCGCGCGAGCTCGACGCTTTCCGGCGCTGGCGAATGCGCAGCGCCGAGCATGCGCGCACCGCCCACGAACTGATCTGGCTATGGGCGGTGCTCGGCATGCTCGGGCAAACGGAACCGGGCGGGTCGACGCAGATGCATTGATGCATCCGCTGGCACGATCAGAGATCCGAGGGCAGCAGCGTGACGCGCTCGCCGTCGAGCGGCATCGGACACAGCGCGACCGCGCGCAGGATTCGCTGCCGGTTCAGCTCGAATGCGAGCAGCAACTGCCGATGGCTTGCGTCCGCCGCGCCGAGATGCAGGCGCAGCGTGTCGGGCGTCAGCGCGTAGGCGGCATAGCCCCATCCGAATCCGTACGCCGAAAACCAGATTTCCGATTCAGTCGACGCCATCGGTGCAGTGAGGTAAATGCTGGGCAAGGGCATGTCGCAGGTCCGTTGAAGTGTGGCGATTGTGACGGCGGCGTGACGCGACAACACTACCGTAACGTCGCCGCTTTGGCGATGGATTCGATGCATGCGGATGCAGGCACGGGTGCGCCCGCGTGCATGACGCATGCATTCGTTGCAGCGGGTGATGCGGATGCATCGCCATCCGTGTCGCAAGAAAGTCTGCGGGTTACGCGATCCCGCTACGACCTAGTAAACGAGAGCGAGGGGCCGTGAAGAGGGCAGTGAAGCGGGCAGTGAAGCGGGACCGGGGGCCGGACTAAACCGGCCCCCGGATGGCCGCCACCGAGAGAGAGCAGGTATAGAGCAATTGCAGGGCAAGAGAAGTCAGGGGCCGAGCTGTGCGCCGGCGGCATCAGCGCGCGGCCGGATCGTCCTGCGCACCGGCGCGTGCGCTCGTCCAGGCGGCATCGAGCGGGTCGTCGGTGTCGCGCAGGGGCTCGCGCAGAAACGGAAAGCGTTCGACGAGCGGTGCGGATTCTTGCAGGGCCACGATATGGTTGACCATCCATTGCAGCAGCTCGCCGCCGTGCCGGACCTGGCCCGGCCGCCAGTGCGGCATCGCGGCGAACAGCTCGGCGAATCCGCTCCAGCGGGACGGCCGGTCGTTGTCGCCGGGCCGCAGGTAAGTATTCATCGACACGTCGCGGGTGTCGGACAGCACGCCGACGAACAGCCCGAGCGAGGTCGGCACGCCGACCTGCCGCCAGCCTTCCGCGAGCGCGAGCGAGCGGATCACGCGCGCGCACACGAACGCGATGCGCGTTTCGTGTTCGATCTCGGCCAGCGACATCACGCCATTGCGCTGCATGCAGCGTGCCACCGCGTGCGGCCGGATCGCGTTCGACGCGAAGCTGCGCAGCACGAGATCGGGCACCGTGAGCTGCAGCTGGAATTCGCGCAGGCCGCGCTCGGCGCTCATCGTCGAGAAATTGACGAACAGGCCTTCGAGCTGGCCGAGCGCGCCCACGTAGGGCTCGAGCCCGAGCCGCGCGAGCTTCGGCGCGATCTGCCGTTCGAGGAGCCGCATCAGGTTGCGGCGGGTGCGCACGCCGGTGAAGCCGTCGATGCCGCGCGTGACGACGTCGCTAATCTCCCAGCGGCGTTCTTCGGCGAACAGGCGGGGCGAGCGGCTCAGGTCGAACCGGGCGCGGCCGTGCGCCACGCGGGGGTCTACGTACATGCCGGGGTCTCGTGCATCGATTGCGGGCGGAGCGCCGCGACGCGACGTCGTCGCGCGCATCCGGTCGCTCACGATGCTGCTGCGTCGCAAGCGGCGCGTCAAGTGCGGCGGGCCCGAGCGTGTCGCGCCCGCGTCCAACCCAACCCAGACGAGGTGATCAGGTGATGCGCACGGTCGTGGAACGCTTTGTCGAACAGAGTCCGATGACGATCCTGACGCGGCTCGTCCTGCAATGCGCGCTGCATGACGACTGGATCGACGGCGCGGCCGGTACGGAGGACGAGCCGGACGGCGAGGCGATCCGCGAAGCGCTGTTTGCGCTGGCGGTCGACGCGATCGTGACGATCGCTGCGCGGCAATCGGGTTCGGTCCGGTCACCGAACGCGTTCGACGGCGGCGCGGCAACCGGGTTCGGCCCGGCCGTCGCGGCGCTGCACGACTGCATGAGCCGGCTGCGCGCGGGCTGGGGCCGCGCGCTCGTGAAGGACAGCGTCGACCTGCTGCTGCCCGCGACGGCGCCGCGCCCGCGCGAATGGGCTCGCGAATGGTCCCGATCCACCGGCGGCATGCGGCTGCGCGTGCTGGACGGCGGCATGCCGTTCGCAGGCGCGGGATGCGGGCACGACGCCGCCGGCTGCGGTTGCGGCTGCGGCAATCCCGGCCGCGAGGCCGCCGCGCATGCGCGGGTGTTGCCTGTCTACGACCCGGATCTCGGCATGATCGTCGATCTGCTGCAGCACGAGCGCGGCCGGATGCACGAGCGCGCATTCGCCGGCGCGCTGCTGGAAGCGGTGCAGCCGGGCGAGCTGTGGCTCATCGACGGCCGCTTCGAGACGGACGCGATCCTGTCCGGCTGGCCGCGCCGCGGCGGTGCGTTCATCGTGCGCGAACATGGCCGCGCGGCCACGTGCCGCGCACTCGGCGACTGGCGCGACGCGGGGACGCACGACGGCGGCGTGGTGCGCGAGCAGGCGGTCGGCCTGGCCGGCGAGCGCGATGCGTCGGCCGCGCTGCGCCGCATCGAATGGCGCAGCGCCACGGACGCCGTGGCGACGCTGCTGACCGACTTGCCGGCGGCGCAGTTCGATGCGCGGCAGATCGTGCAGCTCGCGTGCCGGCCGTGGCGCGACGCGCTGCCGCTCGGGCCGGTGTTCGACGGCGCGCTGTTCGGCGAGGTGCCGGCGCGCGCGTCGCTGCTCGCGCACGGCATCGTCGCGATGGCGTACAACGCGTTCGGTGCGATGACGGGCGTCGTCGGCGCGGCGCTCGATCTCGACGCGCGCGACGTCGAGCGCCTGCCGTCGCACATCGCCGACGGCGTCGCGGCGACCTACGCGGGGATGATGATCGCGCTGCCGCCCGACTGGTGGCGGCGCTACGACCAGCTGCCGGCGACGACGCTCGGCCAGATCGTGCGGCTGCTCGCCGCGCACGTCGATCCGCGCAGCGAGCGCCGGAAGCGTCGCGACAACCGGCTGTCCGCGAAATCGCAGGCGCTGCTGCGCGCGGCGACGCTGGAGCGCCTGCTGCACGACGACGGCGACGATGCCGCGACGAACGTGTTCAGCCTGCGCACGATCGCGATGGCAACGCGCGATTTCAGCAGCAACCCGTCGAAGGCGCTCCGGCATGCGAGCGAAGCGCTCGTGATGGTCACGAAATACAACCGGCCGATCGCGCTGCTGGTGTCGATCGACGACTGGAACCGGCTGCTCGGCGAGGTGCGCGAAACGAGCATGACGCGGCTGTCGTTCGACTATGCGGGCGCGACGCAGAACCTGCGCCCGGCCGCGCTCGGCGATACGTCGCTGAACCAGGAAGCGCGCGCGGCCGGCGTGCCTGTCGTGGCCGCGCTCAGCTCGTGAGGCGGCGCACCCAGATCACCGACGTCCAGCTGAAGTTGCCGCTGCCGTAGCGGGCGATCAGCGTGTCGATGCGCACATTGATCCGCGCGGACTGCACGCGGCAATGCACGATGAAATAGCCGCTGTTCACGCCGACGGCCGAGCCGTCCGGCAGCGTCGCGCTGCCCTGGACCGGCGCGAGATACTCGGCGATCTCGCCCGTGCCGACGAAATACGCGGTGTGGCGCCGCTCGACGAGGCGGCGCGCCTGGCTGCGCGACAGCGTCGGGATTGCGGCGACGAGCACCGGCTCGTCCGCGGTATTGACGTTGACGGTGGTCAGGTCGGGCAGGATCGTCACGAACGGCGCGAGCGCGCCGATCGCGCGGGCGTCGTAGCCCGGAATGCGCGAGAGGTCGTCGACCGACACGAGCTGCAGCGGCCAGCCGCCGGGACCGTTCGCGTCGCGCAGCGAGCGCAGCATGAAGTCGGCCGTCTGCTGCGCGAGCGCCGGATCGAGCGACAGCTCGCCGAGCAGCCGGCGATACGCGAGCAGGCCCTCGCCGTGGGTCTGCCACGGCTTGCCGGGCGCGACCCGCGACACGAGATTCATCAGGTTGAAGCGCGCCTGCGCGTCCTCGATGTGGCCGGAGATCCGTGCGCGCGCGAGCTCGGCGTTGACCGTCGCGGCGCCCGGCGGCAGCAGGTCCGCGAGCGGCACGTCGCCGACCGGCTGCGACCACGTCTGGCCGGCGAAGGTCACGTTCGACGTCGCGCTCTGCGCGCGCAGCGTCGCCCGCGCCCATTCGACGGCCGCGCGTTCGACCCACATCGTCTGCGTGGCGAGCCGCTGGTTCTCGACGTCGCGCGTCGCGACCTGCTGGCGCCACAGCACGCTCGCCGCGAGCGTGGCCGCCAGCGCGACGACGAGCAGCACCGTCACGATCGCGATGCCCCGTTCGCGCCGCGCGGCTGCCGTCCGTACCCGTTCGTATCGATGCATACGCGTATCCCTACCTTGCCTGCGGAGCCGGTGCGGCCGGCCGTCAATCCTCGAACGCCAGCCATGCGTGCGCGATGCTCGCATGCGCGGATGACGCCATGCCGAACGCCGCGGCCAAGCCGGCGACCCACAGCGCGAGCGGCGCGCGCCGCGTGCCGTCGGCCGACGCCGCCAGCGGGCCGACCAGCCCGGCAATCGCGTGCGACTGCCACAGCAGCAGCACGAACAGCGCGCCGCCGACCGCCGTCGCGACGCCGAACGCGTGAAGCGCGACCGCCGCTCGGCGCACGAACGGCGCGCGGTGATGGCGCTGGTTCGTCGCGACGATCGCGACCCCGTTCGCAACCGGCACGATCGCCATCGCCGCGGCCCAGAAGAACGGCTGGTCGCTGGACGGATTGATCAGCAGCAGCGCGCCGATGGTCCAGAACGGCGGCGCGAGCAGCGTGAGCGCCACCCACGACAGCAGTTGCCACGCGAGCCACGGCGCGCGCCAGCGCAGCGGGCGTGGCGCGAAGCGCGCGGCGAACGGGCGCCCGCCGCCGGGAAGCGCGGCGGCGCCGGGCAGGCGTGCCGTGAGCCACCGCACGAGCATCGTAGCGAGCCACATGGGCGTTCCCCATCGTTGACGTTTTTCTCAATAGCTAGGACGTAATGGCCGGCCGCAAGCCGCAGGATTTCGTCGCATGGGGGACCCGGATAAGCGGGACGCGCGCACAAGCTCGTGCGAATCTTCAGCGGAATGTCACAAAAACTTCCCGGTGAGACACGACGATTGTCGAGCCGCGCGCGAACGCGGCAGCCGACGCGTTGCCAGCGCCGGGCAAAACGACAAGCACACGAAACGGGGGCCACGCACATTCATGCGCAACGTGCCGCGCGAAGCCGGCGCGAACCTCGTTGCGCGCGCATCGTCGGCCGCTTTCGTTGCGTCGCGCGGCCGAATTGCCATCGAACACGCATTGCGCATGTCGTTCGCCGGCGCGGCTGCAACGACGGGTCGGCGGGCAGCGTGCAAAAAGACTGCGGCAATGCGCGTCTCGTTCCGTCTAGGTAGGTGTGAGCGGCGACCGGGTACATCCGGTCGCGGTCACGTGCATTTTTTCATCGGGCGGCGCACAGCCGACAGGATCATGAACGTGGAACAGTTCGACGAGAGCCGATTGACCAGCGACACGGCGTCGCCCGACGCGGACGCCGTGTCGCCGGTCATCAACCTGCGCGATACGGGGCGGTTCCTGCAGGTGCTCGCCGCGCTCAAGTGCTCGCTCGCGGTGAGCCGCCGTCCGTCCGGCGTCGCGCTGATCGGCGTCGACGGCGACGGCGTCCCGACGCTGTCCGCGTGCCGGTTGCCGCGCTCGATGGGGATGGCGGTGGCCGGCAACCGGCTCGCGGTCGCGACGATTCACGAGCTGATGGTGTTCGCCAACGTGTCGACGCTCGCGCCGCACTATCCGGCCCGTCCCGCGCATTACGACGCGGTGTTCGTGCCGCGCATCTCGTATTACACCGGCGATCTCGACCTGCACGACATGGCGTTCGACAAGCAGGTCGTGCTCGCGGTCAACACGCGCTATTCGTCCATCTGCGTGATTGACGGTTACTTCAATTTCACGTCGATCTGGCGGCCGCCGTTCGTGACCGCGATGGCGCCCGACGACCGCTGCCACCTGAACGGGATGGCGTTCAGCGACGGCAAGGTCCGCTATGCGACCGCGCTCGGGCAGACCGACACGCCGTTTGGCTGGCGCGCCGGGATGGCCGACGGCGGCATCGTGATGGAAGTGCCGTCGGGGCGCATCGTCGCGTCCGGCCTGTCGATGCCGCATTCGCCGCGCGTGATCGGCGGCCGCCTGCACGTGCTCGAGGGCGGCCGCGGCCGGGTGCTGCAGATCGATCCGCAAACGGGCGCGAAGCGCGTGCTCGCGACGCTGC
Source organism: Burkholderia ubonensis subsp. mesacidophila (assembly GCF_002097715.1). NCBI lineage: Bacteria > Pseudomonadati > Pseudomonadota > Betaproteobacteria > Burkholderiales > Burkholderiaceae > Burkholderia > Burkholderia ubonensis. Next base: position 2,200,099 of record NZ_CP020738.1, on the reverse strand, counting down.
CCGGCTTCACGCACGGTCTCGCCGAATACGGCGGCGTGCTGTTCGTCGGGCTGTCGAAGCTGCGCGAGAAGCGCGGGCCGCAGGGCCTGCCGATCGAACGCGAGGCGGACGCGCTCGTCGCGGGCGTCGCGGCGCTCGATGCGGGCAGCGGCGAGGTGCTGGGAATCCTGCAGTTCTTCAACGGCGTCGACGAGATCTTCGACGTGCAGGTGGTGCCGAACGTGCTGCGCGGCGAGATCCTGAGCCCGCACCAGTGGAGCGAGACGCCGTCGATCGTGACGATGCAGGGCGGCTTCTGGCAGACGCGTCCGCGCGAGCAGGACGAGCCCGCGAATCGTGACAGGTGAGGCGCCGATGAACGTCGATCGCTGCGGGTTTTCCGCGCCCGTTTCGTCATTACCGGTAGACGCGTGCGATCGCAGCGACGCGAGGGGCGCGGGCGGCGTGCTGTGGCTCACGGGGCTGTCGGGCGCGGGCAAGACCACGCTGGCGGATGCGCTGGCCGACATGCTGCAGCGCCGGGGCCTGCGGGCCACGGTGCTCGACGGCGACCGGCTGCGCGCGGGGCTGAATCGCGATCTCGGATACGCCGAGCACGATCGCTTCGAGAACGTGCGGCGGATCGCGGAAGTGGCATCGCTGTTCGCGGATGCGGGCGTCATCGCGATCGTCGCGGCGATCTCGCCGCGCACGGCGATGCGCGAGGACGCGCGGCGCATCGTCGGCGCGGGCTTTCGCGAAGTGCACGTCGCCGCATCGCTCGACGTGTGCGAGGCGCGCGATCCGAAAGGGCTGTACCGGAAGGCGCGCCGCAGCGAGCTGCGCGAATTCACGGGTGTGTCGTCGCCTTATGAGGCGCCGTGTGCCGCGGACCTCGTGCTGGAGACCGGCAGCCGGTCGCTTGCGCACTGCCTGAACGCGCTGCTGGGCTTTGCGTTGCAGCAGTTCGGCCGCAGTGCCGACCCGCAGCCGGTCGCGCGCAAGACCGGCTGACGACGGCGGAAACGAACAGGGCGGGAGCCTGAGAAATTTGATAAGGATGACTGACATCGAGTCATCAATCTGAAACAACGCTTTGATAGCGGGACGTGCCGGATGTCCCCGTCAGCGCGAGGATGATCCGCAACAGAAAGGGGAATGGCGCATGCCGCCAAGAGCAGACCGTAAATCACGCGAACCGCGGCGGCTGCGACGCCGGTGCCTGGCCGGCGTCGCGCTGGTCGGGGGGCTGAGCCTCGCGCCCGGCGTCCGCGCGCAGGAGGCGGGCGCGGCGGCGCCGGCGGCGAAGCCGGCGAGCGGCGTGCCGCAGACGTTCGACGTGAACGCATTCATCGTGCGCGGCAATACGACGTTGCCGAGCATCGAGATCGAGAAGGCGGTGTATCCGTTCGAAGGGCCCGGCCGCACGCTGGCCGACGTGAACGCGGCGCGCGATGCGCTGCAGAAGGCGTATCAGGACCACGGCTACCAGTCCGTCGTGGTCGAGCTGCCGCAGCAGCAGGTGAAGGACGGCGTGATCCTGCTGCAGGTGGTCGAGGCGAAGGTCGGGCGGCTTCGTGTCGACGGCGCGAAATACTACTCGCCGCAGAACATCCGCGACGCGGTGCCGGCGCTCGCGGAAGGCGTCGTGCCGGATTTCAACCAGGCGCAGCTGCAGCTCACCGACCTGAACCGCTCGGCGGACCGCCAGGTGATTCCGGTGCTGAAGCCCGGCACGCTGCCGCAGACGGTCGACGTCGACCTGAAGGTCGACGACCACAGCCCGCTGCACGGCTCGCTCGACCTGAACAACGACCACAGCCCCGGCACGTCGTCGCTGCGCACGACGGCGACCCTCAGCTATTCGAACCTGTGGCAGCTCGGCCACGTGATTTCCGGCACGTACGTGCTCGCGCCGCAGCATCCGAACGACGCGCGCGTCTATGCGTTCTCGTATCTCGCGCCGATCAGGGATTCGCGCTGGAGCTTCCTCGCGACCGTCGTTCACTCGGACAGCAACGTCGCGTCGGTCGGCGGCACCAACGTGCTCGGCAAGGGCACGACCTACGGGTTCACGGCGATCTATGCGCTGCCGGCGTCCGACACCTATGCGCAGTCGGTGAGCATCGAGATCGACCGCAAGCATTACGACGAAAAGGTGAGCCTCGCCGGACAGGCGTCGACGGTGCCGCTGACCTACGTGCCGGTGACGTTCTCGTACAACGGCCAGCTCAGCCTGAAGGCGTCGCAGACGTCGTTCTCCGCCGCGCTCGTGACCAACATCCGCGGCATCGGCAGCGACTGGGGCGCGTGGGACAGCAAGCGCTACAAGGCGACGCCGGACTTCGTCTACGGCAAGTTCGACGTGAACCATACGCAGCGCTTCAAGAACGACATGCAGGCCAACGCGCACGTCAGCGCGCAGATCTCGAACTCGCCGCTCGTGTCGAGCGAGCAGTTCGCCGCCGGCGGGATGAACAGCGTGCGCGGCTACCTGCAGGCCGAGGACACGGCCGACAACGGCGTGATCGGTTCGCTCGAGCTGCGCACCCCGTCGCTCGCGAAGTTCCTCGGCGGCGCGATCGGCAGCGTCATCAACGAATGGCGCTTCCATGCGTTCGTCGACGCCGCGCATCTGTGGCTGCTGAGCCCGCTGCCCGAGCAGACGTCGAGCTTCAACCTGCTCAGCGTCGGCGTCGGCACGCGGCTGCAGCTGGCCAAGTACGCGAGCGCCGACTTCGAGGCGGGCTGGCCGCTCAAGGCGGGCGTCTATACGAAGCAATACAGCCCCCGGTTCGATTTCTACGTGCGACTGGGGTTCTGACGGTTTTTTTGATCGTGCCGCGCATCCGTGGAGCGGGGCGGCGCATTCGGGGAGTGGATCGTGAAGCGAGTGATGGGGTTACTGTTGGCGGCGATGCTGGGCGTGCTGCCCGGCATCGCGCATGCGTGGTGGCAGAACGACTGGTCGTACCGCAAGGCGATCACGATCGATGCCAGCGGCAAGGGCGCGAACCTGACGGAATCGGCGGGCCGCGTGCCGCTGCTGATCCGCCTGCATTCGGGCAATTTCCAGTTCGACGGGCCGGCCGACAACGGCGCGGACATCCGCTTCGTCGCCGCCGACGACAAGACGCCGCTCAACCATCACATCGAGCAGTACGACGCGATGCTCGGCGTCGCGCTGGTCTGGGTCGACATTCCGAAGCTGCCGGCGGGCGCGGCGGAGTCGATCTGGATGTACTACGGCAACAAGAAGGCGCCGGACGGCGGCAAGCCGGCCGAGACGTTCGACGCCGACTACACGCTCGTCTATCACTTCAACGGCGCGGCGGGCGCGCCGCCGAAGGACGCGACCGCGTATGCGAACAACGCGCAGAACGCGCCGTTCCGCAGCGTCGAGGACGGCATCGTCGGCAAGGGCGCGCAGTTCGACGGCAACGCGGCGCTGACCCTGCCGGCCAGCCCGTCGCTGAACGTCGCCGCGGGCGGCGGCTTCACGTTCAGCGCGTGGGTCAAGCCGTCGGCGCTCGCGCCGAACGCGCTGCTCTACAGCCGCCGCGACGGCGCGAACGCACTGCTGATCGGCCTCGACAACGGCGTGCCGTTCGCGCAGGTCGACGGCGCCTCCAGCAGTTCGGCGCCGGTGCGCACGCCGGCCGCCGCGCCGGTCGCCGCGAACCAGTGGACGCATCTGGCGGTGACGGCCGACGGCCGCAACCTGACCGTCTACGCGAACGGCAAGCAGGTCGCGCAGGTCGCCGCGGCGCTGCCGGCCCTGACGGGCGCGGCGGCGGTCGGCGCGGACGTCGCGGGTGCGCCGGCCGGCTTCGCGGGCTACTCGGGCGCGCTCGACGAGCTGCGCCTGTCGAAGGTCGCGCGCCCGGCCGCCGCGCTCGTGGTCGACGCGCTGTCGCAGGGCTCCGAATCGAAGCTCGTCGCGTACGGCAACGACGAGAAGCAGTCGGGCTTCGGCTTCGGCTACTTCGGCGTGATCGTGCAGTCGGTGACGGTCGACGCGTGGGTGGTGATCACGATCCTGATGGCGATGGCAGTCGTGTCGTGGGCGGTGATGTGGACGAAGGCGCGCTACGTCGGCATGGTCGACAAGGCCAACCACTACTTCGTGCAGCGCTTTCGCGAAGTCGCGGGCAAGCACCTGGTCGGCCTCGCGCACGTCGACGAACGCAGCGACGACGGCCGCCGCCTGAACCAGTCGTCGCTGTACCGCCTGTACCGGGCCGGCGTGCATGAAATCCACAGCCGCGTCGACGACAACGGCCGCACGGTGATCACGACCGAATCGATCGAGGCGATCCGCGCGTCGATGGACGCGACGCTCGTGCGCGAGAACCAGCGGCTGTCGAAGTCGATGGTGCTGCTGACGATCGCGATCTCGGGCGGCCCGTTCCTCGGCCTGCTCGGCACGGTGGTCGGCGTGATGATCACCTTCGCGGCGATCGCGGCCGCAGGCGACGTGAACGTCAACGCGATCGCGCCGGGTATCGCGGCCGCGCTGCTCGCGACGGTCACGGGCCTGTTCGTCGCGATTCCGGCGCTGTTCGGCTACAACTACCTGCTGATCCGCAACAAGAACGTGACCGCGAACATGCAGGTGTTCGTCGACGAATTCGTCACGCGCCTGGCCGAAGCGCATCGCTCGCCGGATCACGCGGTGCTGGCCGACTGAACGGACGCGGGGAGACCACCATGCAGGTTCAGGACGACGACAAGCCGTACGACGACATCAACATCACGCCGATGCTCGACCTCGCGTACGTGCTGCTGATCATCTTCATCATCATGACGACCGCGTCGGTGCAGGGCATCAAGGTGGACCTGCCGAAGGCGAGCTCGTCCGCCAGCCTCGCGAAGCCGAAGACGAAGGCGATCACGGTCGCGGATTCGGGGCAGATCTTCCTCGATGCGTACCCGGTGACGATGGACGAGCTCGAGAACCGGCTGCGCACCGAGAAGGCGACCCACCCGGAGTTCCCGATCGTGCTGAAGGGCGACGCGGCCGTGCAGTACCAGCGCGTGATGGACGTGCTCGACCTGCTGCGGCGCCTCGACCTGTCGCAGGTCGGTCTCGTGACCGGCAAGGCGAAACAGGGCGGCTAGGCGATGGAAATGACCTACAACGGCGGCGAGCCGCCCAAGGGGCCGGGCCGCTTCGTCAAGCCGGCCGTCATCGTGCTGGCGCTCGCGGGGCTCGTCGCGCTGGTCTGGCATTTCGCGAGCGACACCGCGGGCGTGAAGCGCGCGAGCGCGCCGCAGGTGACGACCGTGATTCCGCTGCCGCCGCCGCCTCCGCCGCCGAAGCAGAAGCCGCCGCCCGAAAAGGTGAAGGAGGAGGTGAAGACGCCGGTCGACAAGCCGACCGTCGCGCCAAAGCCTGCGGAAGCGCCGAAGCCGTCGGACAACCAGCCGAAGCAGATGACGATGAACGCGCCGGCGCAGGCCGGCACGGACAGCTTCAACATCGGCGCGGGCGACGGCTCGGGGATGGTCGGCAGCGGCGGCGGTGGCCGCTTCGGCAACGCGGGCTACGGGCAGTACATGAGCTATGTGCTGCAGCGCGCGATCGAGCAGGACAAGGGTGTGCAGGAGGTGGGCGGCGCGCGCTTCGCGGGCGTCCTGAACCTGTGGCTGGAGCCGTCCGGACGCATCGTGAAGGTGACGATCGCGCAGTCGACCGGCGACGCGAGGATCGACGCGGCCGTGGTCGCGGCGGTCGAGGCGCTCGGCAAGGTGGACGAGCCGCCGCCGCCCGCGGCCACCTATCCGGTGCACGTCAGGCTGCAGGGGCGCAAGCCCGCATGAAGCGGCGCCCGGCGCGCCGGTGAGCGTCATGGGGCAGGCCCGTCGCACGGGCTCTGCCGGAAGAGGAACGGCAATTGTTCGGGGTACTTTGATGATTCGGAAGATGAATGGACGGGGGAGCGAGCACCGGCGCGGCGTGATGCCCGCGCGCCTGACGCGCGTCGGCGCGGCGGTGCTCGCGTTCGGCGTGAGCTGCGCACATGCGCAGTCGCTCGACGCGCAGGCCGCGGCGGGCGGCGCGGCGCCGACGGAGAGCGTGGTGATCAACCTGATCAACCTGCTCGTCAAGCGCGGCGTGCTCACGCAGCAGAACGCAACCCAGCTGATCGGCGAGGCGCGCGCGGAAGCCGCGCAGGCGAGGGCCGCGCGGACCGCCGGCGGCGGGCGGGCGGCGGTCGCTAACGTACCGATGCCGCCGACGCAGCCGGGCGACGTCGCGGTGCCTTACGTGCCGCAGGTGGTGCGCGAGCAGATCCGCGACCAGGTCAAGCAGGAAGTGATCGCGCAGGCGAAGGCCGAGAACTGGGCGCAGCCGAACACGTTCCCGGACTGGGTGTCGCGCATCAAGCTCGACGGCGACATGCGCGTGCGCGACGAATACCACTTCTACGGCAGCGGCAACGCGAACAACGTGACGAACTTCGCCGCGATCAACCAGGGCGGCGGCTTCGACATCAACCCGAACACCAACACGACGCAGCTGCCGACGCAGAACACGACGCAAAACCGCAACAACCTGCTGCGCTACCGCGCGCGGCTCGGCGTGACGGCGACGCTGTCCGACGAGCTGACGGCAGGTCTCCAGCTCGCGAGCGGCAACGACAACGGGCCCGTGTCGACGACGGCCACCGCAGGCGGCGGCTTCGGGAAGAAGAACATCTGGCTGAGCAAGGCGTTCTTCGCGTACCGGCCGACGTCGTGGCTGAACCTGACGGCCGGCCGCTTCGACAATCCGTTCTTCAAGTCGGACCTGGTGTTCTCCGACGACCTGATGATGGACGGCATCGCCGCGAACCTGCGCCATGCGCTGCCGTGGAACCCGGACGTCACGCTGTTCGGCACGCTCGGCGTGTTCCCGATCCAGTACACGAGCGAGAACTTCCCGTCGAACAGCACCGAGAAAGCGGGCAGCGACACGAAGTGGATGATCGGCGCGCAGTTCGGCGCCGACTGGAAGATCAACGCGCAGAACCGGCTGAAGGGCGCGGTCGCGTACTACGACTTCCAGAACATGCGCGGCACGCTGTCGTCGCCGTGCGCGCTGTATCTCGGCGCGACGAGCTGCAGCACCGACAACGAGGCGCCGGCCTTCATGCAGGGCGGCAACACGCTGCTCGCGCTGCGCAACATCGTGCAGAACCCGAACCTCGCGCCGGGCATGACGCCGCAGCCGCAGCTGTTCGGTCTTGCGTACAACTACCGGCTGCTCGACCTGAAGGCGCAGTGGGATACCGTGGTCGCCGACCGCTTCAAGCTGCGGCTCGACGGCGAATACGTGCGCAACCTCGCGTACAACGAGAACAAGGCGTTCAGCGCGGCGTCGCTGCCGGTCAACAACTACGAGTCGACGTCGGTGAACGCGACGCGTGCCGACTACCGCAGCGGCCCGAACGGCTTCCTCGCGAAGGCGACGATCGGCGAGCCGGAGCCGCGCGCGAAGGGACAGTGGAATTTCTCGATCGCGTACAAGTACCTGCAGCCGGACGCCGTGCTCGACGCGTTCAACGATTCGGATTTCCACCTGGGTGGCACCAACGCGCGCGGCTACGTGATCGGCGCGGCCTACGCGGTGGCGCGCGATGCGTGGGTGTCGGCGCGCTACCTGAGCGCGAAGGAAGTGTACGGCCCGCCGGTGTCGATCGACGTGCTGCAGCTCGAGCTCAACGCCCGTTTCTGACCGGAGCCGCGGATGAAAACCACGCAACACGCGATCGTCGCGGCCGGCCTCGCCGGTGCGCTGCTGCTGGCCGCCGGCGGCGCCGGCGCGCAGAGCATCGAGGACAAGCTGCGCAGCCAATTGCGTTCGACCGCGCAGGAGTTGCGCCAGCTGCAGAACGGCCAGGCGCAGCTGCAGGCGGACAAGACGGCCGCCGAGCAGCAGCGCGACGACGCGCTCGCGCAGCTGAAGGCGGCGCAGGCGCAACTCGCGGCGGCCAAGGGGCAGTCGGGCGGCGAGGCGGCCGCGAAGCGCGCGCTCGCGCAGGAGCGGGCCGCGCGCGAGCAGGATGCGCAGGCGCTCGCGAAATACAAGGCGTCCTACGAGGACCTGCTGAGCGTGTCGCGTTCGCGCGATGCGCAGCATACGCAGCAGCAGGGCGAAATCCGCGCGCGTGACACGCAACTGAAAACCTGCGAGGCCCACAATGCGGAGCTGTATCGCGTGGGCCGCGAGATCCTCGATGCGTACGAGCATGTCGGCATCGGCACGCTGTTCGCATCGCGGCAACCGTTCGCGGCAGCGGCGCGCGTGAAGTACGACGACCTCGCGCAGCGTTACGGCGATGCGTTGTATGCGGGCAAGTACGACCCGGCCGCACGTGCGGCGAACCCGGCAAGCGCGAGCGCTGCCGCGGCTGCGTCGGCGCCCGCCGGCGCTCGGTGACGGAACGGGCCTTCCGTCGCGCGAGCGACCCGATCGATTCGTTGAAACAAGGAAGAGAGCCATGCTGGACAGCAAGATGGAAGCGTCGGGCGACCGCCCGGCACAGGATGCGCTGATCGATGCGATCGGCGTCGAGCAGCTCGCGGACGTGTTCCGCGACGCGGGCTATCGCGTGACCGCGACCGAGCAGAACGGCGCGGTGCAGCTGATGAGCGCGAGCCAGGGCGTCGGCTTCGCGGTGCGCTTCGGCAACCCCGCGCCGCCGCAGGGCGAGGACGCGGGTTCGTCGGTTGCACGCTACGTCGACTACACGCTCGGCTGCGTGCTGCAGGTGCAGGGCGACCTGCCCGCGCAGATGGTGGCCGACTGGAACCGCACCAAGCGCTTCGCGCGGCTCGCGAGCCACGGGCCGTTCCTCGCGCTGGAGATGGATGTGATCGTGGCGGGCGGGGTGTCCGGGCGCCACCTGCGTTCGACGATCGAGTTGTGGGACCGCATGGTCCAGGAATTCCTGCTGCACCTGCGTAACCGGCCGGCGTTCGCCGAGCAGGAAGCCGCCGCGCGTGCGGGCGGCGACGCGCCGGCGCAGCGCACGGGTAGCGACGCCCGGACCGACGACGCGGGGCAGGGTCGGGCGGAAGCCGCCGCGCGATGACCGGTGCCGGCCGGATCGGCGCGGCGCTGCGTGCGCTGCTGACACGCGGCCGGCCGGCGCAGCATGGCCCGGTGGCGGTCGGCGACGCGCCGCCCGCGTGGGTCGATTATGCGCAGCGCGTCGCGCAGCGGCTTGAAGCCGCGCTCGACGGCACCGAGGCGGCGGCATCCCGCTTTCGCGGGCATCTCGAACGTGAAGCGGCGCGCGGCGAGGGCGACGACGCGCCCCCGGTGGTGCGGCTGAAGGCATGGCTCGATCGGCGCGGCGGCATCGAGCGGATCGAGAGCGCACTGGCGTTCGCGCCGGACGTCGCCGCGGACCTGCGCTCGGCGCTGGTCGGCCGGCGGGTCGGCGCGCCGCCGCCGCGCGGGATGACGCAGCCGGTGGTCGTGCGGGTGCGCGTTGCGGTTCAGGACAGCAGTCAGACAGGACAGGAACGATCGTGAAGAACTTTGCAACGATGATGGGCGGTTTGCTGCTGAGCGTGCCGCTGATGGCAGCCGCGCAGGACGACGTGATCGCGAGCGCGGCCCAGGCGTCGGTCACGCAGTCGGACATTGCCGCGCTGCTCAAGGCGGCGGGCGACGAAGGGCGCACGCGGCTCGCGGCCGATCCCGCCGCGATGGACCAGGTGGTGCGCGCGACGCTCGCGCAGAAGGCCGTGCTCGCCGAGGCGAAGGCGAAGGGCTGGGACAAGCAGGCCGACGTGCAGTCGGCGATCGAGCAGGCGCGGCGCGACATCATCGCGCGCAGCTATCTCGCGTCGGTGAATGCGCCGCCGGCGGACTATCCGTCCGACGCCGAAATCCAGGCGGCATACGACAAGAACCGCGCGGCGTTCACCGTGCCGCGCGCGCTGCGCGTCGAGCAGATCTACCTCGCCGTCGCGCCCGACGCGGCCGCGGCGACCGTCGACAAGGCGCGCAAGCAGGCGGCGGACCTCGCGAACCGCGCGCGCGGCGGCGATTTCGCCGCGCTGGCGAAAGCGAACTCGCAGGAGGCCGCGAGCGCCGCGAACGGCGGCGACATGGGCTTCGTGCCCGAGACGATGCTGCTGCCCGCGGTGCGCCAGGCGGCCGACGCGCTGAAGCCGGGCCAGGTGTCCGCGCCGATCCGCACGGCCACCGGCTTTCACGTCGTGAAGCTGGTCGACACGCGGCCGGCGGCGGCGCGTCCGCTCGCGGACGTGAAGGAGCGCTTGCGCACGATGCTGCGCGCGCAACGCACGCAGCAGAACGCGCTGGCGTATCTCGCGAAGCTCGGCGGCGACGCGCCGATCAATGAAGACGCGCTGAAGAAGGCGCTCGCGGCCGCCCGATAGGCACGTCCATGACCGTCACCCGTTCCGCACCGAAACCCGATGTGGCCGACCCGCGCGCGCCCGGGCCGCCGAGCCCGGCGCCCGCGCGCGCCGTCGCCGCCAACGCGTGGCCCGGCGCGCCGGGCGCGCTGCCGTCGCACTGCCCGCTCTGTTTCGGCACGCTCGAGCCGATGCCGGGCATGCCGGGCCGCGCGCGCCACCGGAGCGCGCGGTGCTCGGCCCAATGCGTGCTGACGACCCGCCAGTACCAGCCGGACGAGATGGCGGTGCGCGGCGGCCGCGACGCGCGGGTGGCGGCGCGTCACCGCGAGCGCTTCGTCGCGAACTGGGAGCGGCATTACGCGCTGGTGCGGCGCATGTGGCCGGCGTTCACGATCGCGCGCTTCACGGCGGTGCTGGCCTGCGCGGACGTGCACGACCTGTGGTCGTATCCGTCGCTGCGCGACGACGACCTGGCGTCGGTGCTGCTCGTGCTGGCCGGCTTCATGCGGACGCCGGGGGCGCACGAGCCGGCGACTGGCGACCCGGCGCCGGCCGGCGTTTCGGCCCGCTGGGTGCGGTTCTGGTTCGACGCGAGCGTGCGGGATGCAGGGGACCTGTGGACGGCGGGCGCCGATGCGCCGCGGTTCTTCCGCGTCGACTACCGGGAACCGCAGGCGACGCCGTTTCCGACCGGCGCACAGGTGCTGGGCTGGCAGCAGATCGGCGGCGTGCGCGACGCATGGGCGCAGCAGCAGGGCGCACCCGTGCCGGCCGTCGAGGCGGCCGAGCGGGCGGCGTTTGCGCGTTTCGTCGCCCGCTCGAAGCGGCGCGACGCAATCTGACGACGGCCGCGACGAGGCCGCGAGCACCGAAGGAGGCAGGCATGGCCGGATGGCGGAAGTGGAGCATGGCATGGGGATGTGCGTTGCTGGCGGGCGCCGTGCATGCGCAGGCCGGTCGCCCGGCGGCGGCAGCAGGCAGCCAGCCGGGTTCGGCGGCGAAGCCCGTTTGTGTCGATGTCGAAGTGAACGGCGAGCGCGCACTGTCGTACGACTGCCTGAGCGCACAGCTCAAGCCGAAGGCGACGCCGCAGGCAGGCGCGTCGCAGACGGCCGCGGAGGGGCTCGCGACGGCGCCGTCGAACCGGCTCGGCACGTTCAACCTGTCGACGGAGCGCAACCGCTTCGGCACGAACTGGGGCAAGTCGGTGACGCCGCAGCGCCCGGCGCAGCCGGTCGCGGTGCCGCCGAAATGAGCTCGCGCGCGTCGTTCGCGCGTGAAACGACGAGGACGGGGATCGTGGAATCGGGTATCTGCAATCGGACGGTCGCGACGCTCGCGATGCTGGGCGCAATCGCGCTGACCGGTGCGGCCGCCGCAGCCGCCGCAGTCGAACGGCCGGTGCAGGCGGAGCTTGCCGCGACGCCGGCGGCTCTGCCTCAGCCGGCAGCGCCGAACTTCGCCGCGCTCGTCAAGCGCTATGGCGCGGCGGTCGTCAACATCAGCGTCACGCGCGAGGTGACGCAGCTGGTCATCCAGCTCCCGCCGGGCATCGGGCCGGACCATCCGCTCGCGCCGTTTCTCGCGCGCCGCGTGATCGGCAACCGCGAGGAGGTGAGCCTCGGCTCCGGGTTCATCGTCGGCGCGGACGGCGTGATCCTGACGAACCGGCACGTGGTCGGCGACGCGGCCGTGGTCGACGTGAAGCTGACCGACAAGCGGCAGTTCCGGGGGCGGGTGATCGGCAGCGATCCGCTGTCCGACGTCGCGGTGATCCGGATCGACGCGCGCAACCTGCCGACGGTCGTCACCGGCGATCCGGCGCGCACCGGGGTCGGCGACTGGGTGATGGCGATCGGTTCGCCGTACGGCTTCGCGAACACGGTCACGCAGGGCATCGTCAGCGCGAAGTCGCGCTCGCTGCCCGGCGAGCGTTACGTCCCGTTCATCCAGACCGACGTGCCGATCAATCCCGGCAATTCGGGCGGGCCGCTGTTCAGCCTCGATGGCCGCGTGATCGCGATCAACTCGATGATCTATTCGAAGACCGGCGGCTACCAGGGGCTCTCGTTCGCGATTCCGATCGACCTCGCGCTCGACGTGAAGGACCAGCTGCTGCGTACCGGCAAGGTCACGCGCGGACGGCTGGGCGTCGCGCTGCAGGAAGTCAGCGACGCGCTCGCGCGTTCGTTCGGCCTGCCGAATCCCGATGGCGCGCTGATCACGAATGTCGAGCCGGGCGGGCCCGGCGCGCAGGCCGGGCTGCAGGCCGGCGACGTGGTGATCGCGATCGACGGCAAGCCGGTCGCGGATTCGGCGGACCTGCTCGGCACCGTCGCGGGCATGCGGCCGGGGCATCGCGCGGAGCTGCTGGTGTGGCGCGCGGGGCAGGCGAATCACCTGCAGGCGGTGGTGGGGGCGTTCGACAGCGGCGTCGCGTCGAACGGCGACGCGCAGGCGCTGGCGCGATTCGGGCTCGCGTTGCGTCCGGCGAGCGAGCCCGAGCGGCGGCAGCTCGGCGTGAGCCAGGGGCTCGTGATCGAGCAGGCGGGCGGCCAGGCCGCCCGCGCGGGGCTGCGGGCCGGCGACGTCGTGCTGTCGGTCAACGGCGCGCCGCTCGCGAACGCCGGCGCGCTGATCGGCGAACTCGAGCGTGCGCGCGGCGCCATCGCGCTGCTGGTGCAGCGCGGCGGCGCGCGGCTGTACGTGCCGGTCGATCCGGGTTGACGGCGGGAACGGGACGGTGGGCGCGCGGCGCACTAACGGACAGGTAAGCGGACAGGCAAGCGGACAGGCAAGCGGACAGGCAAGCGGACAGGCAAGCGGACAGGCAAGCGGACAGGCAAGCGGACAGGCAAGCGGACAGGCAAGCGGACAGGTAAGCGGACAGGTAAGCGGACAGGTAAGCGGACAGGTAAGCGGACAGGTAAGCGGACAGGTAAGCGGACAGGTAAGCGGACAGGTAAGCGGACAGGCAAACAGGAATCCTCATGAAGCGAAACCAGGGGTATCGCGCGCGCGGCTGGGGCGCGGCGCTCGCCGTCGCATGGGCGCTCGTCGCGAGCGTGCCGGCGTACGCACAGACCGCCGACGTGCCGCAGCCGTGGATCAGCTATGCGCAGCTCGTCGGGCGGCAGTTCCAGGCGTGGCTCGAAGCCGACGGCGACGCGGCCGACCGGCTGCACCGGTATCTGGAGGACCGCGTGCTGCACGCGAGCGCCGATGCGCCGCCGCCCGCGATCGTCGTGCGCGCGTGGATCGGCGCGAGCGGCGCGGTCACGCGCGTCGAATTCGCGACGCTCGGCGACGCGAACGCCGATGCCGCGTTGCGGCAACTGCTGAGCGCCGGCCCGCTGGCCGAGCCGCCGCCGTCCGACATGCGCCAGCCGCTGCGCGTGCGCCTGCGGTTGACGCCGAATCCCGACGCGCCGGTCGCGGCTTCCGGGGCAACGGCGACTGCGCCGTGACGGGCGGCGCGCGTCGGCCGCGGGGGCTGTCGGCCCGCCACGGCGGCGCGAGGCCGGACTCGTGCGCGACGGCGGTGGTTCGGACGCGCAGGCGTCGCCGTATGTGCGTCGCGATGTCGGTCGCGCTGCTCGGCGGCGCGGGCGGCGCGTTCGCGCAGCAGCGGGACGCGGCGGCCGGTGCGCGGCCCGGTGTGCTGCTGGTCGAGGCGAACGCGACGGGCGTGTTCGTGAACGACGCCGGCGACGTGCTGACCGCGCGGCACGTCGTCGCCGCGTGCCGGAGCCTGTTCGTGATCAAGGATGCGCAGGTCGCGCGGGCCGACGTGAAGGCGATGAGCGCGGACCGGGATCTCGCGGTCGTTCGCAGCCGGATCCGGCCGCTGCTCGCCGCCAGCTTCGCGCGCACGCGATGGCATGACGCCCGGCCCGTCTTCGCCGCGGGCTACGAGGCGCTGCGGCGGATGCCCGATCCCGCGAGCGCGATCACCAACGGCCTCACGCGGCCGGACGCGCGAGCGGGCGGCCTGACGCTGATGCTGACCGCGGCCAACGGCGCGAGCGGCTCGGCCGTCCTCGACGCGGCCGGCCTCGTGATCGGGATCGTCACGGACCGCGCGGCGGTGGCGGGCGGCGATGCGCGCGCGGTGGCGACGCGCTCGGACGCGGCGCGCTTCGTGATCGCGGTGCCGGTGGACGCCGTGAAGGCGTTCCTGGCGGCCAGCGGCGTGCCGTACAGCGAGACCGACGCGCCGCAGCTCGAACCGATGCAGTCCCACGCGGCGCGCGCCGCGACGCTCGAAGCGGGGATCCTGTGCGGCGAGTGACCGGCATCGGCCGGCGGCGGGCGCGGCTGCGGCCGCGTGGCGTGGCGCGATGACGATCGTGCTGATCCTCGTCGTGCTGGCGATCGCCGCGTTGTTCGGATTCGCCGCGCATGTGGACGCGCTGACCGGCCGGATCGGCCCGCAGCCTGCGCGGGCGCAGCTCGAGCGCTTGCGCCGGGAGGGCGCGGCGTTGCGTGCGGCGCTGCGGCAGGGAAGTGAGCGGGGCGATGCGACGCGCCGGCGTCCAGACAATGTCAGCGCCTGGAGGTCAGCTCAAAAAGGTTGATTGGTACGCCTGAAGATGGTCCGGCAGTCGAGCGAACGGCCAAGCTTCAGAAATGCTTTGTGAATGTCAGCTTCTCCTCGGGCGACTGTTGGAAGCTTGCGTGCTCGGCAATCAGCACGGTCTGGTCGCATACCTGCCGCGACCATTAACCAACAGTATCGTCGCCGAAATCTAATAAAAATACTCGGCATGATCGATAACCGGATTCAATTCCATGGGCGAGAAGGTCGGCGTGGTGAATGAGCATGACGGCACGTTTTTGCTCACAATCAATCTGATAATTTAAAACAATTGGATCAAAATCCGTGTGACATGATTTCGCATTGTGTTTCGGATGTAAGTTTTGTTTCCGATCGTGTCGGATCGAGATGGATCTGAGTTTCAATATATAAACCGATTTCGCCAATTGTTTCGTGTGGTGACGCTGAATGACCCGCCGGCGGGGCGATTTCCAATGAATCAGGCTTCGGGAGATACGTAAGAACGGATCGTTCGACTAACGATGCTTGTCGCCGCGGCAGCGGCGAGATAGTCTCGACTGAAACATTATTTAATGTTAAAAGTATCGGCGGCATTTCCTGATATATCGACGAGTTAAATGCAGTGCGCAGTGCGGATCCGCGCATGTCTGTCCGCATCCCTTTAATCACGATCAACCCGATCCAATCTCGAGATCATTGATGCACACTGCCTTTTCTTACGCGCCCCCCGAGAACCGCTGTCCGTCCGATCAACCTGCCCACGCACAAGCGATGGAGATCCTGGGGCTTGTGATGAAGCATCGCCGTGTCGCGGCCCGGAGCCCTTGCGAGGGCCCACTGTGCACGACATGTCTTGGTCCGCATCTCGACCGAGTCATCAAGGCGATCGAGCGCGACGAGCCCGTCGTTTTCGTCCTGCCATCGTTTCCCGCCAAATCGCCAAACCCGGGCAAGGTGCTCGGCCCGACGCCGGACATGGCCGAGCGGCAGTCGCTCGCGTTTCTCAACGATCTCTGCAAGCGCATCGGCGCCGTGTACGCCCCAGGGGCGCGCATCATTCTGTGCTCGGACGGCCGCGTCTTCAGCGACGCGGTCGGGATGAACGAAAGCGACGTCACTGCCTACCAACAGGGGATCTCGGCGTTGATCGAAGAGCTCGGCGCGAGCGCGCTCAGCACCTTCAACCTGGATGACGTCTTTCCCGGCAGCGGCTTCGAAGAGATGCGCACGCGCCTCATGGCAAGCCATGGCCAGCCCCTCGCAGAGCTGCAGGCTGCCGTCCGGGCCGGCGGCGAGGCCCAGCGCATGTATTGCGGCATCACGCGATTTCTCGTCGAGGACGCCACCCGACCCGATATGGAGATCAGCAAGACGGCGCTGCAGAAGGAATGCCGCGAGCGCGCGTACCAGGTCGTGCTGCGCAGCAAGGCATGGGACGGGCTCCTCGCGACCATCTTTCCCGATGCGGTCCGCCTGTCGATCCACCCGCAGGGCTGCGGCAGCAGGAAGATCGGCATCCACATGATGGAGACGGCGGACGGATGGCTCACGCCCTGGCACGGCGTCGCGGCACTGGTGAACGGCAGCTTCAGGTTGCTCAAGCGACGTGAGGCCGAAGCGGCGGGCGCCGAGCTCGTCTTTCAAAACGGACGTCCGAGCCATTACGTGCTCGATGGTTCGGCGTTGTCTTATCGAGAACTCGGCGCTGCCGACATGGAGGAATGAGGGTGAACTACGAGACCACAAACGTTACGCCGTTCGGATTGATGGTGCGGCCGGCGTCCGGCAAGGCGGACGTGCGCGAACTGCCGGCCGAACGCATGCGCGAGCTGGTGCGGCAACACCACTTGCTGGTGCTTCGAGGTTTCGATACGTTCGATGGCACCGAGGACTTCGTCGAATATTGCGGTGGCTGGGGCGAGATCAGCGAGTGGCCGTTCGGCAAGGTCCTCGAGCTGGTCGAACACGAAAAACCCGCTGACCACATCTTCGACAACAACTACGTGCCCCTTCACTGGGATGGCATGTACCGGAAACAGGTGCCGGAGTTTCAGATATTCCATTGCGTCAGTGCTCCGCAGGCCGAGCAGGGCGGACGCACCACGTTCTCGAACACGAAGGCAGTGCTGGAGCGGGCTGCGCCCCAGGCCCGCGCGCTCTGGGACAAGGTGACTGGCGTCTATCATCGCAAGATGGAGTTCTACGACAGCAAGACGATTGCGCCGATCGTCACGACTCACCCGGTGAGCGGTTTTCCGGTCGTCCGCTACAACGAGCCATCCGTCGAAGGCGACGAGAGCTTCGTCAATCGTCCGACCCTGACGTTCACGGGCATTGACGAAGCCGACATCAACGACTTTCATCGCAGTTTGCGCGCAGCGCTGTACGCGCCCGAGAACTTCTATGCGCACGCATGGCAGACCGGCGACGTCGTGATTTCGGATAACTACACGCTGCTCCATGGTCGGGAAGGGTTCACGAGCGGCGCGCCGCGACACTTGCGCCGTGTGCACGTGCTTGGCAACCCGCCGCTCGACAACCCCCACCTGGTGGCATACGCATGAGCACGCCGGAAACAGACGTCGTCATCGTCGGCGCGGGTCCGGTGGGGCTTCTCTGCGCGTACCTGGGACGGTTGTGCAATCTGCGGACGGTGGTCGTCGATAAATCGGCGGCGCCGCTTCAGGCAGGGCGGGCCGACGCGCTCAATGCGCGCACCTTGCAACTGCTCGAGATCATCGATCTGTTCGACGATCTCTATCCCAAGGGGAAGCCATGCAACACCAGCTCGGTGTGGGCCGGCGGCAAGTTCGTTTCGCGTCAGTCGACGTGGTGGGAAGCGCTGGAAGGCTGCTTTCACAAGCACTTCCTGATGCTCGGGCAGTCGTTCGTCGAGCAGTTGCTGGACGGGAAGCTCAGGGATGTCGATGCCGCGGTACGACGCAACACGTCCGTCACGGATATCGAGGTCGCCGATGATGGCTGCACGACGACGCTGTCGACCGGCGAGACCATCAAGTCCAGGTTCGTGATTGGCGCGGACGGCTCACGTTCGTTCGTGCGTGACCGCTTCAAGGTTCCGTTCGAGGTGACGCGTCCGCAATTGATCTGGGCGGTCCTGGATGGCGTCATCGAGACCGACTTCGAGAAGGTGCCGGAAATCATCGTCTTTCAGGCCGAGACCTCCGACGTGGCATGGATTCCACGCGAGGGGAACCTCGACCGCTTTTATGTTCGCATGGATACCAAGGAATTCACGGTCGAACAGGCGGTCGCCAAGATCAACCGCGCGATGCAGCCGCACGCGCTGCGCTTCAAGGAGCTCGTCTGGTTCTCGCAGTTCTCGGTGAAGGAATCGGTGGCCGAGCACTATGCAATTGCCGACCGGATCTTCCTGGCGGGTGATGCCTGCCACATTCACTCGGTGAATGGCGGTCAAGGCTTGAACACCGGCCTCGCGGATGCCTTCAACATCATGTGGAAGATCGGCATGGTGCTGGGCTTTGGCGCACCGACGGCGCTGCTGCACACCTACGAGCAAGAGCGCAAGCCGGTGGCGATGGGCGTGGTCGAGACGTCCAGCGAGCTCGTGCGTTCCACCAAGTACTCCAAGGACGGCACGCACGCGGATGACTACGTCAAAATCGTCGAGAAAAGAGCCGGCTACATAACGGGAATGGGCATTCGCTACGGCGAGCACGCGCTTCACGGCAAGCGCTTGCTCGACTTCATGGTCCGCAACACCGGGGAGCAGGCCGATACGCGCATCTATTCGCTGCTGGACTACCGATTTTTCACGCTTCTCGTCTTCGGCGACTGCAAGGCAGCCCTGGATCTGCCGGCATGCGTCAAAGTGATTCGGATTCCGGAAGAGAATGGCCCGTATGCGAATCAAATGATCCTGGTTCGCCCCGATTCGTATATCGCCGCGTCTTCTTCTCTGTCCGACGTCTCCCCGATCACGTCTTATCTCGAATCATCGTTGAGCCAACCCGTGGCGTAGAACCAGCGACCGGGGTAAGCGTACCTTCCGCGCAATGTCTGGCCGTTCGCTCGTCTGCTGGAACATCTTTAGGCGTACCGAGCGGCCTTTTCGAACCGATCTCTTATCGTAATAAGATATGACGTTAATGCGTTGACGGGATGATGACGCGCCTCTTCCTCAAAAGGATCCGACCATGCAACTCACTCAATTGGGCGCGCATGTCGCCCAGTCCGGCTTCGCCGAGAAGCAGAAACACGCGCAGGCACTGATGTGCGGCATGGCCAACATCTCCGAGTATGTTTCCAGGGGCATCTGCTACGATGCCGCCGCCTTTGTCAGGTATCTGCTCCAAAGTCATTCGCTGATCACGCCCGGCATGCTGCTCGACACGAGCGCTCAGAGTTGGCGGCCGCGGTTCAATTTCGAGGC
Organism: Burkholderia ubonensis subsp. mesacidophila; assembly: GCF_002097715.1. Lineage (NCBI taxonomy): Bacteria > Pseudomonadati > Pseudomonadota > Betaproteobacteria > Burkholderiales > Burkholderiaceae > Burkholderia > Burkholderia ubonensis. The sequence goes on along the minus strand of NZ_CP020738.1, from coordinate 2,180,765 downwards.
CGGCAGTCAATGGAACGGGCGGGCAGGCATTCCGGCGGGAACCGCAGTCGGCTTCTCCCGGGGCGGCAGTGCCTTTCATGCGGCGATCGCCGTCGGCGGCACCCGGATCCGGGCCGTGAACGGGGGGCGTCTGGGGAACGGGTGGTTGTATCCGGTAGACCTCACGCGGGTGCTTGCCGCCGGGGATGACGGAACCTTCGTGTATGACAGGACGAACATTCGCGTATACCTGTCGCGCCTGTAAACGACCGGGTGAACCTGCGTCGAATCGACGAAGGGCCGCGACCGCGCCCACCCATCGTCCGGCGATATCCGCATGGCGTCGTGCCGTCTATCGCTGATATCCTCTCGATCGTGTCTGACTATTCAATGGATCGTGGATGCGCATGCCGCGCCCCGGCGATGCCCGCGGGTGCAAACCCGGGCGCGCGCTGAGGTAGCATGGCTGAATCTCCACGCTGATCCATGACCTGTTTCGTGATCGATTTCCTTCCGTCCATGTCCACATGGCCAAGACAACGATGAGTGGCGCGACCAAACCTCCTGCCGCGAAGGCGCGGCCGGCGGGCCGGGCCGCGGCCGAGCACGACGCGCCGGAACCCGTCGCGGCCGGCGACGACGAGTCGGCCGGCGGCGCGTCGTCCTATCTGGTGCCGGGCCTCGAGCGCGGCCTGCGGATCCTGGCCGAGTTTTCCGCGCGCGAGCCGGTGCTCGGCGCGCCCGAGCTGTCGAAGCGCATCGGCATTCCGCGCACGACGACGTTCCGCCTGCTGCAGACGCTCGAAGCGCTCGGCTTTCTCGAGCGCGTGAACGGCGACCGCCATTTCCGGCTCGGCGTCGGCGTGCTGCGGCTCGGCTTCGAATACCTGAACTCGCTCGAGCTGACCGATCTCGGCGCGCCGGTGCTCGAACGGCTGCGCGATACGACCAGCCTGTCGACGCATCTGCTGATCCGCGACCAGCGCGATGTCGTGTTCGTCGCGAAGGCGCAGAGCCATGCGTCGATGTTCGGCTCGGTGAAGGTGCACGTCGGCACGCGGCTGCCCGCGCACGCGACCGTGCACGGCCACGTGCTGATGGGCGACCTCACGCGCGACGCGCTGCGCCAGCTGTATCCGGAAAAGCGTCTCGAGCAGTTCACCGAGCGCACGCCGGGCACGGTCGACGAGCTGTACGAGCGCGTGCGCTACTACGCGCGGCTCGGCTACGCGGTCAGCGAGGCCGCGTTCGAAGCCGGCATCTCGGCCGTGACCGCGCCGGTGCGCGACCATTCGGGCTCGATCGTCGCGGCGATCACCGCGACGGTGCCGCGCTCGGAGATCGGCGAGGCCAGCGAGAAGGAGCGCCTCGTCGAAGCCGTGTGCGGCGCGGCGGTCGACCTGTCGCAACGCCTGAACTATCGTCCGCTCGAAAGCGATCCGACGTTCGCGCACGCGCGCCACAAGGTCGCGATGTTCTGACGCGCGGCCGGGCCGCCGCCGCGTTCAGGCGTCCGGCGCGGGCAGGCCGTGCACGAGGAGCGCGAGCGTGTCGGCGCCGGCATGGCGATCCGTGGAAATTTCCTGATACTCCGGCGATTCGACGAACCGGCGCGACGACGCCTCGTCGGGGAACGACATCAGCACCACCTTGTGCCGGTCCCATTCCCCCTCGAGCGCCACCGGCGCTTCGTCGGCGGCCAGCAGGCGGCCGCCGAACCTGCGGAATACGTCCATGAAGCGCGCCTGATACCGGTCGTACGCGTCGCGTTGCGTGAAGCGAAGCTGCGCCAGCAAGTAAACGGCCACGGTCGTCTCCTGTCGTCGGGATGCGGTGATGCTACGCGTTGTCCGCGCGTCGCGCTCGGCCGCGCCGTGTGATGGCCGGATCGCGTCGCCGCCGGACCCGGGGCCGGACGATGGAGTGGCACAATACCGCGCCGGCAAGCGCAATCCGAACGAAGAGGCGAAGGCACCGCCGCCGGCCTCGCGCGTGTCCTCGACCCGACTGACAGACAGACATGAACAAGACAAAACCCGTCCGGCGGTTTTCGATGATCCGGGAATTCCACCTGGCCGACTGGTTCACGCTCGGCAACGCCGTCTGCGGCACCAGCGCCATTTTCTCGATCATCTCGTACATCGCCACCGGCGATGTGCTGCACGTCTACTACGCAGCCGGCCTGATCGTCGCGGCGCTGATATTCGACATCCTCGACGGCAGGATCGCGCGCTGGCGCCAGAAGTCGTCGGTGCTCGGGCGCGAGCTCGACTCGCTCGCCGACGTCATTTCGTTCGGCGTCGCGCCGGCCGTCATCGGCTACGGGTGCGGGATGCGGGGCATGGTCGACCGGTTCCTGCTCGTCTACTTCGTCGCGTGCGGCGTGTCGCGGCTGGCGCGCTACAACGTGACGGCGGAAGCGCTGTCGCAGGAGGCCGGCAAGGTGACGTACTTCGAGGGCACGCCGATTCCGACCTCGATCGTCATCGTGCTGATGCTGGCCGTCGCCACCTATTGCGGCGGGATCGGCCCGAGCATGTGGCTCGGCGAGGTCGCGCCGGGCGGCTGGGTCTTTCATCCGTTGACGCTGGTGTTCGGCCTGTCGGGTTCGCTGATGATCAGCCGGATCCGCATTCCGAAGCTTTGACGGCCCGCAGCCGCTGCGTCGCGCGCGACCGTACGCGGCACAGCCACCGCGTCAGAACGAGTGGTGGATCCCCGCCAGCACGACGACCTGGTTCGCCGTGCTCGACACGCCGGCCGTGAAGAACGCCGCCTTCGCGCCGCCCGACGCGTGCTCGACGAGCACGTTCGCATAGAGCTGCGTGCGCTTCGACAGCGCATAGATGTCGCCTAGCTCGAGCTGGGTCCAGCGCCGGCCCGCCAGCGTCGACGTCGCCGCGCCGCCCGCGATCGTGTTGAACGGGCTGGTGCGGTAGTTCACGCCGGCGTCGTAGCTCTGGAACGTGTCCGAATGGCCGTTCGACTGCATCTTCGCGCGCGTGTAGAGCCCGTGCACGAGGAAGTCGCCGAACTGGTACGACGCGCCCGCGCCGATGTTCTCGACCTTGCTCGCGAGATAGCCGTTCGCGGTGTTCTGCCCCTGGAAGTTCGCGATCCCGGTCTGGCCGATCAGGATCGAACGGTCGTGCTCGCTCGAATAGACGGCCGACGCCTTGAATGGCCCGTTCGCATAGTTCAGCGCGACGCCGACCGACTTGCCGGTCGAGAAGTTCGTCGTGTTGCCGAGCGCCATCACCGCCGCGGCGCTGAAGCCCGCGAAACTCGGCGAGCGGTACTTGATCGCGTTGTTGTACGGCACGTTGCCGGTCGCGGCGAGGCCGTCGATGTTGCCCGGATGGAACGCGTACCAGCTCGCCGCGAGGTACGCGGTGCTGAGCGGATCGAGATAGTCGAACGACAGCGGCGTCTGGCGGCCGAGGGTCAGCGTGCCGTAGCGCGTGGAATCGAGGCCGACCCACGCGGCGCGGTTCCAGATCGTGTTCGCGGTCGCGAACTGGCCGTTGTTCGTATAGAAGCCGTTTTCGAGCTGGAAGATCGCCGACAGGCCGCCGCCCAGGTCTTCCTTGCCCTTCAGGCCCCAGCGGTCGGGCTGCGTATTGCCCTGGATCATCGCCCACTTCGCGTGGCCGCCGACGTTGTTCACATAGGCGACGCCCGCATCCGTGCTGCCGTACAGCGTCACGCTGCTCTGCGCCCATGCGCCGGACGCGACGCCGAACCCGACGACCGCCGCCGCTACCGCTTGCTTGACCATTTGATCTCCTTCCTGACGCTCTCGCTCGAATGAATACGGGGCGGGCGCGCGCACCGGCCGACCTGCCTGCTGCGCACATCCACCACAAGATGGACACTTTCATGTTCCATATAAGGAACAATGTGCCTCTGGTGGAATGAAGTATAGGGCGGCGGGAAATGCGGAAAAAAATAAATTTATCGGGTCTGAGCAGCGGCCGGAGATGGCTGTCATCGCCCGGCCGCATCCTGACATGGCCCGCAAATACGCGAAACATAAGCGGATTTTCGAAATTTCAAGCGCGTCGCGGCAATCGCCGACCTGTTGGTCGGTGTTTTCCCTAGGACGCACAGCTTTTTGTTTTTCTCCCGGAAAGTCGCTCCTATAATCACCATCCATAAACTGCTGTTCCGGGTATGGAACAAGCCAAGCGTCGATCAGAAGGAAGGGTGAGAGATGTCTGAACAATGGATTTGCGCCGGGCACGCCGGCGCGCTGTCGGAAGACACGCCGATCGAGTTCAAGCGGACCGACGGCGTCGAGATCGGGATCTACCGCGTCGGCGACGAGGTGTACGCGCTCGAAAACGTGTGCCCGCACGCGTATGCGCTGCTGACGCAGGGCTTTGTGGACGAAGGCACCGTCGAATGCCCGCTGCACGAAGCCGTGTTCGACATCAGGACGGGCCAGTGCCTGAAGGGGCCGGGCGGCCGCGCGCTGAAGCAGTACGCGGTGCGGCTTGCCGGCGAGGAAATCCAGATCAAGGTGGAATGAAATGAAAGAAGCGACCGTGAACTTCAATCCCTTCCTGAAGCCGTGGGTGGCGCCGCAGCCGAACAACGTCGCGGGCAAGGGGCAGATCGAGATCCCGGGCCAGGTCGAGAACCGCGTCTGGCAGACCCGCAAGGCCGAGCCCACGCAATACGAGAACGATCTCGGCGACGCGCTCGAACGCGTGTTCGAAGCCGGCGCGACCGAGCTGGACGACGTCGTCGCGGGCCTGAACCGTCTCGGCTTCCGCGCGCCGGACGGCGCGCCGTGGACACCCGAGCGCTTCTGCGCCGAGATGGCCTCGCTCGCGGAATAACCGTACGCCCCGCCAAGACGACAACCGAATCCGGAGCACACTGATGACGTCCCCCGCACAACACGCCTCCCAATCCGACCCGGTCCGCGACTATCTCGACCGCGGCATCAAGAACTACTGGTATCCCGTCGCGCCGAGCTGGCAGGTGTCGAACGCGCCCGTCGGCCTCACGCGCCTGTCCGAGCAGATCGTGCTGTGGCGCGACCACGACGGCCAGGTCCACGCGCTCGAGGATCGCTGCCCGCACCGCGGCGCGCGCCTGTCGCTCGGCTGGAATCTCGGCGGCAACCTCGCGTGCTGGTATCACGGCGTCGAGGTCGACGGCTCGGGCACGGTCAATCGCGTGCCGGCCGTGTCGAACTGTCCGCTCGAAGGCACGAAGTGCGTGAAGTCGTATCCGGTCCGGGAGCAGGCCGGCGCGATCTTCCTGTGGTTCGGCGACGACGCGCACGCGCAAGCCGCGCCGCTGAACCTGCCGGAAGAACTGGTCGCCGGCGAGTTCGCGCATTTTCTCTGCGTGTCGAACTGGACGTGCAATTACCAGTACGCGATCGACAACGTGATGGACCCGATGCACGGCGCGTACCTGCACGCGACGTCGCACTCGATGGCCGAAGGCGACAAGCAGGCCGACATGCGCGTGCGCAAGACGGAAACGGGCCTGATGTTCGAGAAGGTCGGCCAGCGCGACGTGAACTTCGACTGGGTCGAGCTCGGCGAGACCGGCTGCCTGTGGATGCGTCTCGCGATTCCGTACAAGCAGAAGTTCGGCCCGGGCGGCAACTTCGGGATCATCGGCTTCGCGACGCCGGTCGACGACGACCACTGCCAGGTCTATTTCTGGCGCACCCGCAAGGTCAGCGGCTGGCAGCGCGACGTGTGGCGCTTCATGTACCGCAACCGCCTCGAAGGCCTGCACTGGGACGTGCTCGAGCAGGATCGTTACGTGCTCGAGAGCCTCGCGCCGAACGCACGCGATCACGAATACCTGTACCAGCACGACGTCGGCATCACGCGCGTGCGCCGGATGCTGCGCCAGCGCGCGCAGGAGCATCTGTCCGCGCTCGACGCGCATCGCGCGGCGCACGCCGCGTCGGAGTCCGCTCATGGCTGACCACGCTCCGGTCGTGTCGCTCGCCGGCCGGCGCGTGCTCGTCACCGGCGGTGCGCGCGGTCTCGGCGCGGCGTTCGTGAAGGCGCTCGTCGCCGCCGGCGCGCAGGTCGCGTTCGGCGACGTGCTGGCCGACGAGGGTCGCGCGCTCGCCGCACAGCTCGCGGCGCAGGGCCACGCCGCGCATTTCTTCGCGCTCGACCTGGCCGATCCGGCCAGCGTTCATGCGTTCGTCGCGCAGGGCGCGGCGGCGCTCGGCGGCATCGACGGCCTGATCAACAACGCGGCGATCACGAACTCGGGCGGCAAGCTGTCGACGGAACTCGACGCCGCGACCTGGGACGCGGTGATGAACGTGAACGTGCGCGGCCTGTGGCTCGCGAGCAATGCGGCGCTGCCGTACCTCGCGCAGTCGGGGCGCGGCGCGATCGTGAATCTCGCGTCGGACACCGCGCTGTGGGGCGCGCCGAAGCTGCTCGCGTATGTCGCCAGCAAGGGCGCGGTGATCGCGATGACGCACGCGCAGGCCCGCGAATTCGGCGGGCACGGCGTGACGGTCAACGCGATCGCGCCGGGCCTCACCGAAGTCGAGGCGACGGCCTACGTGCCGGCCGAGCGCCACGCGTATTACCAGCAGGGCCGCGCGCTGACGCGCGCGCAGGTGCCCGACGACGTGACGGGCCCGGTGCTGTTCCTGCTGTCCGACGCCGCGCGCTTCGTGACGGGTCAACTGCTGCCGGTCAACGGCGGCTTCGTAATGAACTGATGGTTTCCACTCTTTAGGAGATGACGATGGCGGACGCCGATATCGAACGCAAGTCGTGGGATCAACCGGAAAGCGCGAGCTTTGCCGACTGGATGGAAGGGCGCGTCGCGCGCTACGCGACGCGGCGCTACGACTGGGACGCGCTGAAGTTCCAGGCCGACTACGACCCGACGTATCGCCGTGCGCAGATGCGTTACGTCGGCACGGGCGGCACGGGCGTCGCGAAGGACGTCAACACGGTGCCGGCCGGCAACTTCACGTTCTCGACGATGGTGATCCCGGCCGGCAACATCGGCCCGAGCCACATCCACATCGACGTCGAGGAAATCTTCTTCGTGCTGCGCGGCAAGATGAAGGTGATCTGCGAGCGCGACGGCGAGACCTGGGAAGCGATCCTCGGCGAGCGCGACCTGATTTCGGTGCCGCCGGGCGTGTACCGCACGGAGATCAACATCGGCGAGGAAGACGCGCTGATGTGCGTGATGCTCGGTTCGCCGAAGCCGATCACGCCGACGTATCCGCCGGATTCGCCGCTCGCGAAGATCAAGCGTTGAGCGCGGACAGGTGAAGCGATGAGTGTCATCGACAAACGTGCGCGCGAGCGCATCGCGAGCTTCGCGGCGCTGCTCGAGCGGTTTCCCGAGCAGCGCTGCGCGGCCGGCGCGGCCGGCACGATCGGCTATCGCGCGGCCGGCGCGCAGCATGCGGATCGCACCTTGGCCGGTCGCACCTTGGCCGGCCGCGCGCACCCCGTCGTGCTGCTGCACGGCATCGGCTCGGGCGCCGCGTCGTGGGTGCGTCAGCTCGATGCGCTCGGCGCCTCGCGGCGCGTGTTCGCCTGGGACGCACCCGGCTACGGTGCGTCGACGCCGGTGCGCGGCGCATCGCCGGCCGCCGCCGACTACGCGGCGTCGCTCGGCGCGTGGCTCGATGCGCTCGGCGTCGACCGCTGCGTGCTGGTCGGCCATTCGCTCGGCGCGATCGTCGCGGGCGGCTTCGCCCGCGTGATGCCGGAGCGCGTCGCCGGGCTGCTGCTGATCTCGCCCGCGGGCGGCTACGGCAGCGCGCCGGCCGAGACGCGCGCGTCGCGCCGCGACGCGCGGCTCGCGATGCTCGACGAACTCGGCCCCGCCGGGCTCGCCGCGCAGCGCAGCGGCAACATGCTGTCCGGCAACGCGTGCGAGGACGCGCGCGCCTGGGTGCGCTGGAACATGGCGCGCATCGTGCCGGCCGGCTACGCGCAGGCGACGCATCTGCTCGCGAACGCCGATCTCGCATCCGACCTCGCGGGCTTTCGCGGCCGCGCGGCGGTGGCCGTCGGCGCGAACGACGCGATCACGCCGCCCGCCGCGTGCGAGCGGATCGCCGCGGCCGCACACGTCGGGCTGCAGGTGATTCCGCAGGTCGGGCATGCGGGTTACGTGGAAGCGCCGGCCGTCTATTCCGCGCTGATCGACGGGTTCTGCCGTCAGTGCGACGCGCAGCGGGGGATGGCATGAGCGAACCGCTGTTGAACGAAACCGAAGGCGCGAAGGGCGAAGCGAACTACGTGGTGCCGGGCCTCGAGCGGGGCTTGAGGATTCTCGCGGAGTTCTCGCCGCGCGAGCCGGTGCTCGGCGCGCCGGAGCTGTCGAAGCGGCTCGGCATTCCGCGCACGACGGTGTTCCGCCTGCTGCAGACGCTCGAATCGCTCGGCTTCCTCGAGCGCGCGGACAAGGACCGCAACTACAAGCTCGGCATCGCGGTGCTGCGGCTCGGCTTCGAATACCTGAGCTCGCTCGAGCTGACCGATCTCGGCCTGCCGGTGATCGAAAGCCTGCGCGACGCAACCGGCTTCACGACGCACATCGTGATCCGCGACGGCCGCGACGTGGTGTTCGTCGCGAAGGCGCAGAGCCAGGCGCCGGTGTTCAGCTCGATCCGGGTGAACGTCGGCACGCGGCTGCCCGCGCACGCGACCACGCACGGCCACGTGCTGATGGGCGACCTGTCGCTGGGCGAGCTGCGCGCGCTGTATCCGGAAGGCGCGCTGCAGCGGATGACGCAGGCGACGCCGGACACGGTCGACGCGCTGTACAGCGTGATCCGCGAGGACGCGTTGCGCGGCTACGGCGTCAGCAACTCGTCGTTCGAGCGCGGCATCTCGGTGGTCACCGCGCCGGTGCGCAACGACACGCAGAAGATCGTCGCGTGCATCACGGTGACGGTGCCGCGCCCGGAGATCGACGCGGTGCTGATCGCGGACGGCCTGGTCGACAAGGTGCAGCGCGCGGCGGCCGAACTGTCGCGGCGGCTCAACTACCGCTCGGACGACGAGCATACGTTTCTGAAGGCTTTGGGGTTGTGATGATCCAGATCGATTTGACCGGACAGGTTGCGGTGGTGACGGGCGGCTCGTCCGGCATCGGGCTCGCGACGGCCGAACGGTTCCTGCAGGCGGGCGCGTCGGTCGCGATTTGCGGTCGTGACGCCGAGCGTCTTGCGCGCGCCGAGGCCATGCTCGGCGAAAAATACCCGGGCGCGCAGCTGCTCGCCGCGCGCTGCAACGTGCTCGACGAAGGCGATGTCGCCGGCTTCGCGCAGGCCGTGTCAGCGCGCTTCGGCCGCGCCGACATGCTGATCAACAACGCGGGCCAGGGCCGCGTGTCGACCTTCGCCGATACGACCGACGACGCGTGGCGCGACGAGCTCGAGCTGAAGTACTTCAGCATCATCCGCCCGACCCGCGCATTCCTGCCGATGCTGCGCGACGCGGCCGCGCCGAGCATCACCTGCGTGAACTCGCTGCTCGCGCTGCAGCCGGAGCCGCACATGGTCGCGACGTCGTCGGCGCGCGCGGGCGTGCTGAGCCTCGTGAAGTCGCTCGCGAACGAGCTGGCGCCGCAGCGCATTCGCGTCAACTCGATCCTGATCGGCATCGTCGAGTCGGGTCAGTGGCGCCGCCGCTACGAAGCGCAGGCGCAGTCCGGCGAAAGCTGGGAAGCGTGGACAGGCGCGCTCGCCCGCAACAAGCACATTCCGCTGAACCGCTTCGGCCGGCCTGACGAGGCCGCCTGGGCGCTGTTTTATCTCGCAACGCATCTGTCGTCCTACACGACGGGCAGCCATATCGACGTTTCTGGAGGCTTTGCACGCCATGTCTAACAAAATCACGGTTGGCGAGCTGATCGCCGCCTTTCTCGAGCAGTGCGGCGTGAAGACCGCGTTCGGGGTCATCTCGATCCACAACATGCCGATCCTCGACGCGATCAATTCGCGCGGCAACATCCGCTACGTCGGCGCGCGCGGCGAAGCGGGCGCGGTCAATATGGCCGACGGCCTCGCCCGCGTGTCGGGCGGCCTCGGCGTCGCGTTCACGAGCACCGGCACGGCGGCCGGCAACGCGGCCGGCGCGATGGTCGAGGCGCTGACCGCCGGCACCGCGCTCTTGCACGTCACCGGCCAGATCGAGACGCCGTACCTGGATCAGGATCTCGCGTACATCCACGAAGCGCCGGACCAGCTGACGATGCTGGGCGCGATCTCGAAGGCCGCGTTCCGCGTGCGCACGGTCGAGACCGTGCTGCCGACGATCCGCGAAGCGGTGCGCATCGCGCAGACCGCGCCGACGGGCCCGGTGTCCGTCGAGATTCCGATCGACATCCAGGCCGCCGAGATCGACTGGCCCGAAGACCTCGCGCCCGCCCATGTCGCGGTGCGCGAGCACGACAGCGCGCGTGTCGTGAAGCTCGCCGACGCGCTCGCGAACAAGCGCCGCCCGTTGCTGTGGCTCGGCGGCGGCGCGCGCCACGCACGCGCGGAAGTCGAACGCCTCGTGAAGCTCGGCTTCGGCGTCGTGACGAGCGTGCAGGGCCGCGGCGTGCTGCCTGAAGACCATCCGGCGACGCTCGGCGCGTTCAACGTGCATGCGGCGGTCGAAGCGTTCTACAAGACCTGCGACGCGCTCGTCGTCGTCGGCTCGCGCCTGCGCGGCAACGAGACGCTGAAGTACAAGCTCGCGCTGCCGCAGCCGCTGTTCCGCGTCGATGCCGAAGCGCTCGCGGACAACCGCGGCTATCGCAACGACCTGTTCATCCACGGCGATTCGAAGCGCGTGCTCGCCGAGCTGGCCGACCGTCTCGAAGGGCGTCTCGCCGTCGATCCGCAATTCGCGGCGGATCTGGCGGCGGCGCGCGAGCAGGCGGTCGCCGACGTCGCGAAGGGCCTCGGGCCTTACAAGCAGCTCGTCGACACGCTGCAGGCCGCGGTCGGCCGCGACTACAACTGGGTGCGCGACGTGACGATCTCGAACAGCACGTGGGGCAACCGCCTGCTGAAGATCTTCGAGCCGCGCGCGGGCGTGCATGCGCTCGGCGGCGGCATCGGCCAGGGGATGCAGATGGGGATCGGCGCGGCGCTCGCGGGCGCGGCGGCGAAGACGGTCTGCCTCGTCGGCGACGGCGGGCTGATGGTCAACGTCGGCGAACTCGTGACCGCCGTGCAGGAAAACGCGAACGTGATGATCGTGCTGATGAACGACCAGTGCTACGGCGTGATCCGCAACATCCAGGACGCGCACTACGGCGGCCGCCGCTGCTTCGTCGAACTGCAACAGCCGGATTTCGCGCAGTTTTGCGCGAGCTTCGGCCTCACGCACTACCGGATCACGTCGCTCGACCAGGCCGAAGGCATCGTGCGCGAAGGGCTGGCCAAAGAGGGCCCGGTGCTCGTCGAGGTCGACATGCTGTCGGTCGGCTCGTTCGCGTCGGCGTTCGCGGGCCCGCCCGTGAAGAAGGAAGCGCCCGAGGAGCGTCAATATGCATAACGCGCACGCGCACGGGCATGCGCCCGTCGATGTCGCGATGATCGGCTTCGGCGCGATCGGCGCGGCCGTTTATCACGCGGTCGAGCACGACGCGTCGCTGCGCGTCGCGCACGTGATCGTGCCCGAGCATCAGCGCGACGCGGTGCAGAGCGCGCTCGGCGGCGCGGTCGAGGTCGTGTCGTCGGTCGGCGCGCTCGCGCACCGTCCCGAGTTCGCGCTCGAATGCGCGGGCCACAGCGCGCTCGTCGATCACGTCGTGCCGCTGCTGAAGGCCGGCACCGATTGCGCGGTCGCGTCGATCGGCGCGCTGTCGGATCTCGCGCTGCTCGACGCGCTGTCGCAGGCCGCCGACGAAGGCAACGCGACGCTGACGCTGCTGTCCGGCGCGATCGGCGGCATCGACGCGCTGGCCGCCGCGAAGCAGGGCGGCCTCGACGAGGTGCTGTACGTCGGCCGCAAGCCGCCGCTCGGCTGGCTCGGCACGCCCGCCGAGGCACTGTGCGACCTGCGCGCGATGACCGACGAGCAGGTGATCTTCGAAGGCACCGCGCGCGACGCCGCGCGGCTGTACCCGAAGAACGCGAACGTCGCGGCGACCGTCGCGCTCGCGGGGCTCGGCCTCGACCAGACGCACGTGCGCCTGATCGCCGATCCGGCCGTGACGCGCAACGTGCACCGGATCATCGCGCGCGGCGCGTTCGGCGAGATGTCGCTCGAAATGAGCGGCAAGCCGCTGCCCGACAACCCGAAGACTTCCGCGCTGACGGCGTTCAGCGCGATCCGCGCGCTGCGCAACCGCGCGGCCCGCTGCGTGATCTGAACCGGCTGAGGACGCAACCGATATGAAACGACCCCCACGCTCACTGCGTTCGCTTGGGGGGGCGCAGCCCCCCCATCCCCCGAAAGCCAATCCATCTACGCGTGGCGCGGCCCGGCGGAGGCTGACATGACTGCATTCGATTCTTCCCTCGTGCCGAACGGCGAGATCCTCGTCGGCGGCGAATGGCGCAACGGCCGCGGCGCCAAGACGCCGAACTTCTATCCGGCCGACCAGTCGCTGAACACCGACATCCACATGGCCGACGCGGCCGATGCGAACGAAGCGGTCGAGGCTGCCGACGCCGCATGGCGCAAGGCCGACTGGGCCGGCCTCAAGCCGCATCAGCGCGCGTCGGTGCTGTACCGCATTTCCGACCTGATCAACGCGAATCACGAAGGGCTCGCGCAGCTGCAGCGCCGCGACAACGGCAAGCCGATCAACGAGACGCGCGCGCTCGTGACGAGCGCGGCGAACACGTTCCGCTACTTCGCCGCGTGCGCGGAGACGATGGAAGAGGAGCTGACGCCGTCGCGCGGCGAGTTCCTGACGATGAGCGTGCATGAGCCGCTCGGCGTCGTCGCGGCGATCACGCCGTGGAATTCGCCGATCGCGTCCGACGCGCAGAAGCTCGGCCCGGCGCTGGCCGCCGGCAACGCGGTCGTGCTGAAGCCGGCCGAGGTGACGCCGCTCGCGTCGCTCGCACTCGCGCGCCTCGTCGAGCAGGCCGGCGTGCCGCGCGGCGTCGTATCGGTGATCCCGGGCAAGGGCTCGGTGGTCGGCGACGCGCTGGTGCGCCATCCTCGCGTGAAGAAGGTGTCGTTCACCGGCGGCACCGAAGTCGGCCGCGGGATCGCGCGCCTTGCGGCGGACAAGCTGATGCCGCTGTCGCTCGAGCTCGGCGGCAAGTCGCCGACGATCGTGTTCGACGACGCCGATCTCGATCACGCGGTCAACGGCGTGCTGTACGGGATCTTCAGCTCGTCGGGCGAATCGTGCATCGCCGGTTCGCGGCTGTTCGTGCAGCGCGGCATCTACGACGCGTTCGTGTCGCGGCTCGTCGAAGGCGCGCGCAAGCTGCGCGTCGGCGATCCGTCGAGCGAGCGCACGCAGATGGGCCCGCTGATCACCGGCCAGCATCGCGAGTCGATCGAGCGCTACGTCGCGCTCGGCCGTGACGAGGGCGGCCGCGTGCTGTGCGGCGGCGAGCGTCCGGCCGGCGACGGCCGCGAGCAGGGCTTCTTCTACCTGCCGACGATCCTCGACGGCCTGACCAATCGCGCGCGCATCTGCCAGGAAGAAATTTTCGGCCCGGTGCTCGTCGTGCTGCCGTTCGACGACGAGGCATCGCTGATCGCTGAAGCGAACGACAGCGTGTTCGGCCTCGCGGCCGGCATCTGGACCCGCGACTACAAGCGCGCATGGCGGATCGGCCGCGCGCTCGAGACGGGCACCGTGTGGATCAACACGTACAAGCAGTTCTCGATCTCGACGCCGTTCGCCGGCTGGAAGGACAGCGGGATGGGCCGCGAGAAAGGGCGCCTCGGCATCCGCGAGTACATGCTGCAGAAGAGCATGTACTGGGGCTTGAACGACGCGCCGCTGCCGTGGGCGAACTGAGCGAAGGGGAATGACGCAATGAGCATTTTGGGCATCGAGCAGATCACGTACGGCGTCGACGACCTGGCGACCTGCCGGCGCTTCTTCGCCGACTGGGGGCTCAAGGAAGTCGCGCACGACGACACGCGCGCGCGCTTCGAGACGATGAACGGCTGCACCGTGCTGGTCGTCAAGGCCGACGATCCGGCGCTGCCGCCCGCATTCGAGGCGGGTCCGACGCTGCGCGAAGTGACGTGGGGCGTCGCGACGGCCGCGGAACTCGACGCGTTGCGCGGCAAGCTGGCGGGCCAGCCCGGCTACTACGCGCACGACGACGCGGTCGGCTGCATCGATCCGAACGGGATGGCGATCCGCATCGAAGTCACGCGCAAGCGCTCGCTCGACGTGAAGGGCTCGCTGTCGAACGTATGGGGCGAGACGCTGCGCGTCGACACGCCGAGCACGATCTACGAACGCGCGGAGCCGGTCGAGGTCGGCCACGTCGTGTTCTTCACGAACGCGCTCGACGCGCAAGAGAAGTTCTATCACGCGTTGCTCGGCTTCGAGACGTCGGACCGCTATCCGGGCCGCGGCGCGTTCATGCGCTGCGCGCCGCACGGCGGCCATCACGACCTGTTCCTGCTCGCGCTGCCTACGGGCAAGCGCGGCCTGAACCACGTCGCGTTCACGGTGCGCGACATCCACGAGGTGTTCGGCGGCGGGATGCACATCGACCGCTGCGGCTGGGCGACCCAGCTCGGGCCGGGCCGGCATCCGGTGTCGTCCGCGTACTTCTGGTACTTCCAGAACCCGGCCGGCGGCCTGATCGAATACTACGCGGACGAAGACGTGCTGACGCCCGACTGGCAGCCGCGCGAGTTCGAGCCGGGCCCGACCGTGTTCGCCGAATGGGCGGTCGACGGCGGCCTCGACGGCAACACGCGCCGCCAGAAAAATGCGAAGGCGCCGGAAGGCAAGTTCATGACGGAGCGCAAATCATGACTGACGCAACGAACGAAGCCGGCGCGGTGCGAACCGTCGTCGTGATCGGCGGCGGGCAGGCCGCCGGCTGGGTGCTGAAGACGCTGCGGGCGGAAGGCTTCACGGGCCGGCTCGTGATGATCGCCGACGAGCCGCACCTGCCGTACGAGCGCCCGCCGCTGTCGAAGGCGGTGCTCGCCGGCGACGCGCACATCGAGACCGTGCGCGTCGTGCATCCCGATGAATTCGCGTCGCTGAACATCGAGGCGTGGCAGCCGGAACGCGCGGCGTCGATCGACCGCGCACGCCGTGTCGTGCGCACCGAAAGCGGCCGCGAGGTCGAATACGACCGCCTCGTGATCGCGACCGGCGGCACGTCGCGCCGCTTGCCGGCATCGCTGGTCAGAACCGCAAACCTGCATTACCTGCGCACGCTCGACGACGCGGCCGCGCTTGGCGAGAAGCTGCGCGCGAGCCGGCGCGTGCTCGTGATCGGCGGCGGCTGGATCGGACTCGAAGTGGCCGCGACCGCGCGGAAGCTCGGCGTGGAAGCAGTCGTGGTCGAAGGCGCGCCGCGCCTGTGCGGGCGTTCGGTGCCGCAGCTCGTGTCCGACTTCCTGCTCGACCTGCATCGCTCGAACGGCGTCGACGTGCGGCTCGGCGCGTCGCTCGCGTCGCTCGACGCGCAGCCCGACGACGCGTCGAAGGTCCGCGCGACCCTCGCGGACGGCACGACGATCGACGCCGATTTCGCGGTCGCGGGCATCGGCCTCGCGCTGAATGCGTCGCTCGCGACCGACGCCGGGCTCGCGGTCGACGACGGCATCGTCGTCGACGAATTCGGGATGACGAGCGACGCGGCCGTGTTCGCGTGCGGCGACGTTGCGAACCACCACAACGCTTGGCTCAAGCGCCGCGTGCGGCTCGAATCGTGGGCGAACGCGCAGAACCAGGCGATCGCGGCCGCGAGGGCGGTGCTCGGCGTGCGCGCGCCATACGCGGAGATTCCGTGGTTCTGGTCCGATCAGTACGACGTGAACCTGCAGATCCTCGGCGATCTGCCGGCCGATGCGCAGCTCGTCGTGCGCGGCGAGCTCGCCGCGCGGCGCGCAACGCTGTTTTTCGTGGGCGACGGGCATGTGAGAGGTGTCATCGCCGTCAACAACGCGCGCGAGCTGAAGCTCGCGCGCAAGTGGATGAACCAGGGCCGGGCAGTGGACACGGAAGCCCTGGCAGACACGAGCAAGGCACTGGCCTGACCGGGCGACGAGACAAAGGAGACACCCCGCATGAGCACTTTCGACAACGTCGTGGCCGGCCGGGCCGCGATGGACGCAGCCGCCGCCACGCCGGGCGCGATCATCGCGCGGCTGGAGCGGCTTCCCGTCAATGCGATGCAGATCCGCGCGCGCGTGCTGATCGGCGCCGCGACGTTCTTCGACGGCTTCGACGTGATCACGATCGCCGCGACGCTGCCGCTGCTGATTCACAAGTGGGGGCTGTCGCCGAACCAGATCGGCCTGCTGATCGCGTCCGGCGCGATCGGCCAGCTGATCGGCGCGTTCCTGTTTCCCGCGCTCGCGGAGAAGCACGGGCGCGTGAAGGCGATCGCGTGGAGCTCGGCCGTGATCGGTGTGACGAGCATCGCGTGCGGATTCGCGCCGACGTTCGAGGTGTTCGTGCTGCTGCGCATCCTGCAGGGTCTCGGCCTCGGCGGCGAGCTGCCGGTCGCGGCGACCTACATCAACGAGATCACGCGCGCGCACGGCCGCGGCCGTTTCGTGCTGCTGTACGAGATCGTGTTCCCGATCGGCCTGCTCGTGTCGATGGCGCTCGGCGCGTGGCTCGTGCCGCGCTTCGGCTGGGAGATCATGTATTTCGTCGGCGGCATGCCGCTCGTGCTCGCGCTCGGGCTCACGCGTCTCGTGCCGGAATCGCCGCGCTGGCTCGCGTCGCGCGGGCGGCTGCCGGAAGCGGGGCAGGCGCTCGGCGTGTTCGAGGCGTCGGTGAAGGGGCCGCTGCCGCCCCCGCCCGTTATGCAGGCCGCCGCATTCGACGAGATGGTCCGCCAGCATCCGAAGCGCCGCATGATCGACCTGTTCAGCGCCGCGTACCGGAAGCGCACGCTCGCGGTCGCGACGCTGTGGGCGACCTGCGGCTTCATCCAGTACGGGTTGTCGACGTGGCTGCCGACGATCTACAAGAACTTCTATCACGCGCCGCTGCAGCTCGCGCTGAATCTCGCGGTGATCGGCTCGGTGATGGGCGTGCTCGGATCGCTTGCGTCCGCGCTGCTCGTCGACCGGCTCGGCCGCAAGCCGGTGATCGTCTGGTCGTTCGTGCTGTGCGCGCTGTCGCTTGCGCTGGCGGGCGTCTATCACGCGGCGTCGGTGTATGTCGTCGCGACGTTCTGCTCGCTGTCGCTCGGGTTGATGGCGTCGGGGTTCATTACCGCGTATGTGTATACGCCGGAGCAGTACCCGACGAGCATCCGCGCATCGGGATGCGGCCTCGGCAGCGCGTGGCTGAAGATCGCGTCGTTCGTCGCGCCGATGGTGGTGCCGCATGCCATCATCGGCGGGGACCTGAGTCCGGCGTTCTACCTGCTGGGCGTGGTGCCGCTGATCGCGGCGGTCACCGTGCATTTCGTCGGGATCGAGACGAAGGGGAAGGTGCTGGAGGCGCTGGAGGCGTAGGCACGGTGCGGCGAGCGGGGTGCCGGGTGCCGGGTGATAATCGGCATCCTGCTCTCCAACAACGGCACCCGTGACTACGATTGTGTTTGCACCATTTCAGGAATTGGCCGAAACCTTGCTGGCCCACTGGAACGACGCCGATGGCGACGGCTCCCACGACACTTCGCATGTGCAACGCGTCTGGAAGAATGCGGCGGCGATCCATGCCGAGGAGGGCGGAGATGCCGAAGTGCTGTTTGCGGCGACACTGCTGCACGACTGCGTGGCGGTAGAGAAAAATTCTCCGCTTCGAGCGCAGGCATCGCGGCTATCGGCGGAAAGGGCCACGCAAGTGTTGAAGTCCCTGGGTTGGGCGGACGCGAAGGTTCGGGCTGTGGCGCATGCCGTCGAGGCGCATAGTTTTTCGGCCGGCCTCGTGCCGATGACATTGGAAGCAAAGACGCTACAGGATGCCGACCGGCTCGATGCGATCGGAATGCTGGGGGGTGCACGCTGCTTTTATGTCGCCGGCCGGATGGGCAGCGCGTTGTATGACCCCGTCGATCCGCACGCACGGGAACGGGAACTCGATGACACCCGATTCGCAATCGATCACTTCCGGACGAAACTGCTGAAGCTGGCCTCCGGTTTTCAAACCGTCACCGGCGCCCGTTTGGCCAAGCTTCGCCACGATCGATTGCGGCGATTTCTCGACGAATTCGCCGACGAAATTTGATTCGATTGATCGTGCTCGATGGAAGGGTCAGGCCTCGGGTGCGTGGCAAACCACTTCGATGTTGTGCCCGTCCGGACCAATGAGGAAAGCGGCGTAGTAGTTCGCGTGGTAGTGCGGGCGCAGGCCCGGCGCACCATTGTCTTTGCCGCCCGCCTCCAGCGCCGCGCGATAGAAAGCGTCGACTTGCCGGCGATTCTCGGCCGTGAACGCCAGGTGAAGATGCGCGGGCTTCTCGTCGGTCTGGTACAGGCACAATGAAGCGTTCAATTTAACGCCATTGCCGGCCGGGTCGTTGAAAACTAACTGGAGTTGACCTGTGAGCGGAACATACTCGCGGGTGTATTTGACGTTCGCCGCGGTCAAATGGCGCTCCACGTCAGGTGCATTTGCGGCACAAAAACGCAATGTGCTCGACTGTATCAACTACCTGCTAGCGACACCATGTCCCGGCGACATGTACAACGCGCGCATGCCATAATTCGCCCGTTCCTGAGCTACCGGACGCATCGTGTCATACGCGAAATGATTTTGATCAGATCACTTGCCGCCGCCTGCCTGTTGCTGGCTGGATGTATTGCTACAGCGCACGCCGAGACGTACCCGCCAGAAGTATCGAGAAACCTCGACAAACTTCAGTCCAAATGTGCCCGCAAGTCCAACGATCCCAAGGCGCCAGCCTGCATCGAATACAAGGCCACGTTGGCCCGCACCATTCCACCTGCCGTCCAGGCACTGATGCAGCAGGAAGAAGTGGTCGATGACAAATGCCGGAACGGCCCGGCACCGAAAATATTGGCTAACGGGCAATATGCTCCGGGAAGCGCCTGCGCACAACGCGAACAGTTGATGAAAATCATTCACCAGCACGACTGGTGCTGGGGGCATACGGACATGGATAGCTACCATCCGGGTTGGGTGATCTGTCATCCCGGTGAATGGCAGTAAGGCCGCCCCACGGATTGCTGGTCCAGTGCGAGAGGCCCGATGCGGCCGGTCGCGGCCCGACGTGGAAGGCTGTGGCGCCCCCCTTGAGTCATTCACGGTGCAGCATAGCGGACGTTCAGACGTCGATGTTGCCCTGGCCTGACTGTTGGGTTACCCAGGCGAAGGCGCATCGCGCCTTAACTCTTCCTGCCCTCCATCTCCCACACGACTTCGCGCCATTCCGGGACGCTGTGCAATTCGCCCACTATTGCGGCGACTTCCGATTCGAACTTTGCGCGATGTAATAGTGGACCTATGGCATACCGCTTTGCTTCATCAGAAACGCGTTCGAACTCGCGATGGAAATCCGCGATTGTGTCTTCCCGTCCAATGCCTTTCGCTGCCAAGCGAACCAATATTTCGAGCGCGTTACCTTGCGTCCAGTCGTATTCGCCCCAGGCAATTTCACGAAGAACGCCGAGCGCAGATTCTCGGAACTGGAACAGGATCTCGAAGACGGCGAATTGCCAAGCGGCCAACCACGCACCATGACCTCGCGCGCTAGACTCGAACGCTTCCGGTATCGGAGACGTGGGCGCGTGGAGTCGGGATACAAGCATGTCAATCGCGGCCGGAGTCACTTGCCCGGCGACCTCGGCCGCCCGCATGCCAAACGCTACCCGGTCGTCAACCGGTATTGCGACCGACCGAATTGCAGCATTCAGAACATCAGTCTCGGCGTTGAGGGTCGCATGATCGATTCCGCGTCGAGCGGACAGCATATTGAGTATTTTTCGCATACAAACGTCGCTCAACAGAACGAGGGACCGGAACTCCATTAGGGAACGCAATTTCGAGGGTTGGCACAAGTTGTCAACGACTTCGACATCCAGTGTAACTGTCTCTTGTTGGCCGAACCCGGAAGCTCGAAGCCGGGTGCCGGTTGTGCGCTGACGACTCGACCGCCGACTTCCGTGGTCGCCCCACGCCGGACGTCGACTTGGCGCCACCTCTACGTCGACCTGGCAGTGCGGTGCTCCCTGTAGATGCCTTCATCGCAGGACGGCCTCGCTGTTCGTGTATAAAGGAGGCAACCTTGGACATGCGGAGGCCGGTGTGGCCGAAACCCCACCCTCGAACACAAAGCCGGCTGCGGAAGGCTTGCGCAAATCGGGTTGGCGTCGTGCCAGGCCATGGGCCATCGGCGGCGGCATCGGCCTTCTGCTCGCAAGCTTGCTGGCGATCTTGAGCCCTTTGCGGGAAAAATCGGATGAACGGGCGCTGACCGACCTGGGATTTTCCAGGGGCACCTGCAATGACAGCAATGGTTCAGGTATCACACCCGATTCAGGATGCCTGGCTTTGCGGGCAAAGCCGGAATTGACGGCGGTGCAGGTCGCGGCCGCGATGCCACGTCTAAGAAAGCTCGGCTTGAGGCTCGAGCTGAGTCTGGCAGACACCGAGGTCGATAGCATCGACTCGCTGAATGGACTGGATCGCCTGGAATCTCTCGATCTCACGGGCACCCCGGTCTGGAACATCGAGGCGCTGAAGGGAATGCGTTCCCTTAAAAATCTTGTACTCCACCGCACCAAAGTCGAGAACATCGATGCGCTAAAAGGATTGACCGGCCTGCAATCGCTCAATCTCTGGGAGACCCGGGTCTCCAATCTCGATGCGTTGAAGGACCTGACTGACCTGCGGCAACTCGACATTCGCGGCACGCAGGTTCGGGATCTCGACGCGCTCGGGAAATTGCCTCACCTGGAAACACTCAAACTGGGCGGTGCCAGGAATGTCCGCGACATCGAGCCACTCAGCCGGCTCACCACCCTGAAGACGCTCGACCTTAACGAGACCCAAGTCGAGAGCATCGATGCGTTGAAGAAGTTGCACGATCTGCAAGCACTCTATCTGGCAAACACGCCCGTCCGGAACATCGATTTGCTAAGGGAAATGCCCACGCTGGCCACGCTCGTGCTCGACGGCTCCAAAGTCGAGAACGTCGCTGCGACGCGGGGATTGGTCCAGCTGGAAACACTCGTTCTTGCGCGCACGCAAGTCACGAACATCGATGCGCTGAAGGGCCTGACGGGCCTCCAGATGCTCAATCTCTTTCGCACCAGGGTTCGGAATATCGACGCGCTAAAGGGGCTGACCGGTCTGCAAGAGCTCTATCTCGCAAACACGCCGGTCCAGAACGTCGAAGTACTGAAAGGCCTGACCGGACTGCGAGAGCTTGTTCTCTATGGCACCATGGCCAGCAACGTCGATGAGCTCAAAGCGGCCTTGCCAAACACTCGAGTCGTCTGGTGAATGGCTCAATAAACGATAACTGTCCCCCCAAGTGCAGCTCGAGCACTCAAGTTGCCAGTTGCCTTCTCGGCGAACCGACAAGCGCGTCAGCCGATGGCGCGACGAGCGCAACCACCGGGCGAACGCTGCATAGGGAGCAAATCAGACGTTCGAGCGTCGGGTCGCGTACTCGTGCCAGCGACCGAAACTGGCCTGTATGCGTCCCACGCAGTTGGCGGTAGTCGCCCCGTTGAGGTCATCCAGTACGGCGTGGCGAAGGACGGCAGCGTCGCCTGACGATCGTCCTTCGGGATTGCCCGCTCTCTAGCTTGCACCGGTCATCGAGGTCAATCCAATCCAGTGTCTGCTCGTGGCGAACGCCGACGTCTGCCTCGCGTTCTCCGGCAAACCTCGATGAACCGCTTGTTCAGGGGGCGTGATTCCCAGGCAGCGTAAGGCTGGTTGTTTGCTTTCCACGAACTGCATCTTCTCCGAGGGGCGAGCTTTGCTGTTTTCGCGGGCAGTTTTTGCTTCACAGCGCCGAGTGCATTGTCGAACCAGGCCAAGCCAGTTCGAGCTGTTCGACAAGATGTCATGGATCGCCGAAAATGAACGCCCGTCGCTCGTAGCTGAAGCGCCCGAACACCCGTTCCGTGAAATGAAATCACCCGCGATCGTTCTGCCGCTCGACCGCGAAATTGTCGAGCGACTGGCGGTGATTGCAGAGAACCGAAGCTTTTCACAGACACTGCGGCATCGCGCACGCGCCCTGCAGCGCCGAGCCGGCAACGGAGACGAACATGTCCGCAGGCAGCCCTGATTCCGGTGTCCCGAAGTGTCCGTTTCACGACGCGGCGCCGGCCGTGGCGGTCGCGCCCGGCGGCTGCCCGGTGAGCGCGCGTGCCGCCGCATTCGACCCGTTCGGTGACGGCTACCAGCAGGACCCGCCCGAATACGTGCGCTGGGCCCGCGAGCAGGAGCCGGTGTTCTACAGCCCGTTGCTCGGCTATTGGGTGGTGACGCGCTACGCCGACATCAAGGCGATCTTTCGCGATAACCTCACGTTCAGCCCGTCGATCGCGCTCGAGAAAATCACGCCGACCGGCCCCGAAGCGAACGCGGTGCTGGCGTCGTATGGCTACGCGATGAGCCGCACGCTCGTGAACGAAGACGAGCCCGCGCACATGCCGCGTCGCCGCGCGTTGATGGACCCGTTCACGCCCGACGCGCTCAAGCACCACGAGCCGATGGTGCGCCAGCTCGCGCGCGAGTACGTGGACCGTTTCATCGACGACGGCCGCGCCGACCTCGTCGACCAGATGCTGTGGGAAGTCCCGCTGACGGTGGCGCTGCATTTTCTCGGCGTGCCGGAAGAGGACATGGACACGCTGCGCGAGTATTCGATCGCGCATACGGTGAATACCTGGGGCCGCCCGCGGCCGGACGAGCAGGTCGCGGTCGCGCATGCGGTAGGCAAGTTCTGGCAGTACGCGGGCAAGGTGCTCGACAAGATGCGTGAGGACCCGTCCGGCCCGGGCTGGATGCAATACGGGATCCGCAAGCAGCAGGAACTGCCCGACGTCGTCACGGATTCCTATCTGCATTCGATGATGATGGCCGGCATCGTCGCCGCGCACGAGACGACCGCCAACGCCACCGCCAACGCGATGAAGCTGCTGCTGCAGCACCGCCAGGCATGGCACGACCTCTGCGAAGACCCGGGCCTCATTCCGAATGCGGTCGAGGAGTGCCTGCGGCACAACGGGTCGGTTGCCGCGTGGCGCCGGCTCGCGACGAAGGACGTCACGATCGGCGGCGTCGACATCCCGGCGGGCTCGAAGCTGCTCATCGTGACGTCGTCGGCCAATCACGACGAGCGCCAGTTCGCGGATGCCGATCTCTTCGACATTCGCCGCGAGAACGCCGGCGACCAGCTCACGTTCGGTTACGGCGCGCATCAGTGCATGGGCAAGTACCTGGCGCGCATGGAGATGCAGGTCTTCCTCGACGAGTTCACGCGCCGGCTGCCCCACATGCGGCTGGCCGAGCAGCGCTTCACGTACGTGCCGAACACGTCGTTTCGCGGGCCGAAGCATCTCCTCGTCGAATGGGATCCGGCGCAGAATCCCGAGCGCCGCGATTCGTCGGTGCGCAAGCCGCGCGTGGCGGTGCGGATCGGCGAGCTGTCGTCGCATGCGGTGAGCCGCGCGGTAACGGTCGAGCGCGTGTCGGCGTGCGCGGAGCGGATCGTGCGGCTCAGGCTCGTCGCCGCCGACGGCAAGCCGTTGCCGCGCTGGGCGCCGGGGGCGCACATCGACGTACTCTGCGGCGACGCGGGGCTGTCGCGCCAGTATTCGCTTTGCGGCGATCCCGCCGATCGCAGTGCGTACGAGATCGCGGTGCTGCGAGAGCCGAAGAGTCGCGGCGGATCGGCGTGGATTCATGCGAGCGTCAACGCAGGCGATGTGCTGAAGATTCGCGGCCCGCGCAATCACTTCCGCTTTGCTGGCGAGGTGCGCAGGGCGATCTTCGTCGCGGGCGGCATCGGCATCACGCCGATCAGCGCGATGGCGCGTGACGCAAAGGCCCGCGGCGTCGACTACGCGATTCACTATAGCGGGCAGCGTCGCGCGTCGATGGCGATGCTCGACGAACTGGCCGCGCTGCATGGCGAGCGTCTTCATGTGCACGTCTCGGAAGAGGGCTCGCGGAACGATTTCACGTTGCTATTCGCGCAACCCGACGTGCAGACGCGCATTTATGCGTGCGGCCCGGCGCGGATGCTCGACGCGCTGGAGGCAAGCTGCGCGCACTGGCCGGAAGACGCGCTGCGCGCCGAGCATTTCGTGGCGACGAGGTCAGCCGTCGATCCGTCGAAGGAACTGCCGTTCGAGATCGAGCTGAAGGACTTCGGGCTGGTGATTCCGGTCGCTGCCGACCAGACGGTGCTCGCGGCGCTGCAGCATGCGAACATCGACGTGCAGAGCGATTGCAGGGAAGGCCTGTGCGGCTCGTGCGAGGTGCGGGTGCTGGCGGGCAAAGTGGATCATCGCGACAGGGTGCTCACGCGCGTGGAGCGCGAAACACACGACCGCATGATGACCTGCTGTTCGCGCGCGTGCGGCGGCGAACGGCTGGTGCTCGAACTGTAGGCGTGCAGGTCGGCGCACGACCTCCGGCGCACGGCTATCGGAAGTTCAACCGTGCGCGGCGCTGTCCGTGTTGACGCGGGCATCGGCGCTCGCGGTGCCGGTCGCAAGCTATCGAAGCTTCGCGTGCGTTGAAATAAAGTCGATGTGCGGCATTTCTGCGCCCATGCCAATTCCGATATGGGCGCCACGGACCCCTTCATTCAGCAGCGAGTTGATCCCCCAGTCGACGGGGCGATCATAGTCGGCGCACCCTAACGCGAACTCTGTTGCCGCCAGGCCCCGTTCCAGGCCGCAGAACATTTCCCTGAATTCACGCGTCACGTCTGACCCGCCAATTACGATGGTCTGTGCAGTGTTGTCGGAAAAATCGATCCTGTTCTCTCCATGCGAGCATGCCAACATCATTTCATTGAAAAAATCATAATATTTGCGCTTTAAAGTGGCGTTGTTGCATAGATAGATGAGGCCGTCAAATGAGAATGTGCCATCGACGGCAAAGCTCGGTCGGTCCTTGTTGAGGTTGACGATGGAGGCTTCGAAGAATTCTGCGATGGAGTATAACCAGCCAGCCAGCATGACTGCGGAGTCATTGGCTATCTCTACTTCCTCGCTGAATTGACAGCTTATCTGCCCGCTGTTTGATTCGAGTTGAGCGCGTCGATTTGAGAGCAATCGCGTATATGTGTCGGCGCGGGTTTGAATTGTAGCATCGTGATTGCTTGAAAGAAGCTGGCGTAGGGAATAGTCCAGCGAGGACGGTGAGCTATCAAACTTGGCGACTGCAAGATGCGCCAAAATGGCCGGTGAGGCGTTCCAAAGGTGTCGCAGTTTTGCATGATACTCATACGTTGAAATTATCATGAATGCGATATCCCCTTCTTTGGAGAAATCGTATTCGTCAAAATGAATTGTCGTGAGCGAATGCCGGTGCGCCACTTCGGCAGCCTCTGGCGTATCCACTACGATAGCGATGTCTCGTGCAGCTAGCCTTTTTAAATAGGACGCGGCATTCATGATTTAATATATGTGATTGGTGCGGGCCGGGAATGATGCGTTCCGGCCCGCATCACTGAGTTGGCGATTACCAGTAGGCGTTTTCGCGTGCTTGTCGAGTTTTGACGTCAACTTGACGAGCCTTCACAGCGGGAGCGACGGGAGCGGCGGGGGTAACGGGAATTTGTTTCTCGTTCATTGGATACCTCCTCGATTGGTAAGGCCAGCCAAACCAAATGACAGCGACCAAAATAGCACTTGGCTTCGGTCGGCAACGCCAGCGCTGTCTGCTTCTGCGCAAGCTTAGTTCAGGATAGTGAATTGCAAAGAAAATGCAAACTGTCTTTGCTGATTTTTAGGCCGGTCTGCAGGGTATTGTCAGGCTGACATGAAGGTCGATAAATATAATGGGGTATGAATAAAGAATCCCGCTGCGTTCGGAGATTACCGATTTCCGCCGGATATTATCAGCCGTACCTGGTGGCTGTATTGCCGGTTCCCGAAGCGGCAGCGAACGACGAGCCGCGCCTGAAGATCGAGCATCAGCAGTACAAGATATTGAACAATCAGGCGAAGAATTCCAATCGCGACCTGGGAAGAGGCGTCGTGCGCATGTATGGCCGCGTAAGATGATCGATTACCCCTTCCGCTGGCCTCGCTCGCCCGCTTGCCGATCAGGTTGACGACGCCATCACCTGTAATCACGTGTAATGGAAAAACCGCCTTTCCACTCCTACAGTGATTTTCACTCATCGGCCTGCAGCACGTTCCGATTCGACGAGGGTTTACGGGAACAGGTTCGGTCGACATTGAGCGCAGCCGTATTGGGGTTCGTCGAATCTGGAGATTGCCATGGTCATGGCGGCAGCGAAGAAGATCACCGTCAATTTCGTCCACGCAAACGCGCGAGAGATTCAAGCGGTTTTCGAAAGCTCACCCATTCATTCCCGGTTCAAGTTTTCTTTCTATGCATTCAGAACGGGCATACCGATAACCGCTCCCACATTCGCGGTGTACTCGACGCTTCCATCGCATTTGGTCCAGCTATATTGCGAGGGCGATTTGGTGCATACCGGCAACCTCTCCGACATCGATTCGGTGGATCGACCTGTAATCTGGTCGGAAAAGGCGTTCGTCGACGATCCCCTCTTGTGGAGAGAGTTGCAAATTGCAGGCGCCTCGATCGGGCTTACGGTGATTAACAGGCTGATGAACGGTGTTTTCTCGGTCTTTTCGCTGGCGCGCGACGAGATTCCGATTTCCGCGGGGGAGCTTGCGGCAATCACGACGGAGTTGCGGCGTATCGAGCTGTCGCTGCGTTCGATTTTTGCACGCACGCTCGCATCCGATCCCGATTTTTTCCCAAGAATCGAGCTAAGCAAGAAGGAAAAAGCAGTGCTCAAGCATACCGCCGATGGTCGGACAGCCAAGGAAATAGCAAGGCAGCTGTACTTGAGCACGTCGACGGTGAACTTTCATTTAAGAAATCTCATAAGAAAGCTCGGGGCGAAGAACAAGACGGAGGCGGCGCTCAAGGCTGCTTTATTGGGGGTGATCTGACATGGCGGGGCAGTATGAGGCGATGCTCGTGAAAGTACCCCGATGTAGCTCGGGCTCTCGACGAACTTGGCCGGACTCCTCAGGAGCGAAATTTCCTTCGGCGCATTGATTTATTGATGTCTTCGCGGCCGCGGAGGAATTCGGAGGAACATGTTCTGGTGCTCAGGGCGGGACTCGAACCCGCACGCCTCTCGGCGCTACCCCCTCAAGATAGTGCGTCTACCAATTCCGCCACCTGAGCAAGAGGGGACGGATTGTAACGGGTAAATGATCTTTTGTGAATACTTTGTGTCGGGGAGCTGACTGAGCGCTAACGGCGGTTGTTTCGCGGAGAGGGAAACTAGTCCGGTTCCTCGAGCGGCCGCACCGGCGGGCAATCGATCGGCAGCCACGGCTGCCACGCGGGATACCACGCACGTTGCCAGAACTGCATGAGATCGGCCCACAGCGCAAACGGCTGAGCGATCGGGAACAGGCCCGTCTGCAACAGCCATTGCGCTGCGGCGTCGAACGACGGCGTCGCGGTGATGCGGATGGTCATTGCCTCCGCGTTCCGTTCCGGGAGCTCGTGCCGCGTGATCTCGATGTCGACCGTCGGCAGGTGAGCAGTCAGTTTCGTTTGACCCATGTCCAACCTCGCGTTGATGCGGCGGCCGGCAACCGGGCATCCGCCGTCTTACGACCCGGCAAGCTGGTTCGTCTTCGCCGCCATGATGAAGTCGTTTTCATGCAGGCCGTTGATCTTCTTGGTCTGCCATGAAACGGTGGCCCAGCCCCAGCCGAAACAGATGTCGGGATGGTGGCCTTCCTCGTCCGCGATGCGTGCGACGTCGGCAACGAACGCGTATGCCTGCGTGAAATTCCTGAAGCCGAACCTGCGCTCGATCCGCTGGCCGCCGTCGGCGAGCGTCCATCCCTGCGTCCGGGCGAGCCACGCCGCGGCCTGTGCTTCCGTCAGCGGCGGAACGCCGCCGCGACACGGCGCGCAGTGTCTCGACGGCAGATCGTCATCCATAGCAGGATCAGCTCTTTCTCGATGTCTTCGGAACGAAGGTCGTAGGCACGTGTTGAACCTGTTCGCTTCCGCAATCGGGGCAGCGCGGATGAGCCGTTTGATGTTCGGCGAGATGCTCGACACTCTCGAACGTTTTGCCGCACTTTTCGCAACGATACTGGTAGGTCGGCATGGCAATCCTCCGGTAGCGATACTGCGTGCAGCTATTAGTATGGTTCGTGTAGACGCGAACTCGATATTGCAATGAACCCGCATGACGGCGATTGCGGGGCACGACCGGGAGGACCACGCATGGAATCCGACGACATTGGGCTCGAAACCCGGCTGGTGCGTGTGCACGGACGGGTGCAGGGGATCGGCTACCGCGAAGCGTGCGTGCGGCACGCAACGGTGATGGGCGTGACCGGCTGGGTGAGGAATCGCATGGACGGCTCGGTGGAGGCGATGCTGCAGGGCTCGCCGAAGCAGCTCGACGAGATGTGTGCGTGGCTGAGCGAGGGGATGCCTGCCGCACTCGTCGACGGAATCGACATCACCGAGGTGCGGCCGCCGGTTGCGCGCCTGGAGGGCTTCGACCGGTTGCCCACGCTATGACGATCTCGCTTCGATTGCGTGAACGTGTGAAGTATGGTGCGCAACGGCGCTGATACTCGGCCGCTCCATCACCGGCACTTGAATCCGGTTGCTTGTCGCCGCGGATGCCCGACGGCGTGAGCTCGAACCGTCAAGCGCACAGCGTTCTGGGGAGAGGCGAGCAACGGACAGGGACGGACGATCACGATGAAGCTGTCGGCGCCCAGCATCTACGCGATGACGGCCGACACGGTGCCGGCGATTGCCGGCTGCTGGCCGTCGATCCCGACGAATCCTACGCCTACTGAACCGCCGTTACCGGAATAGTCGAAATCCGCACGAGCCGGTCGAGCACACTGCGGCGGAACAGCGACATCACGCTATGAAATGGATCGCGACGCGGCGCGACGACGACGATTTCATCGCAGCCGTGCTCGGCGGCCACGGCGGCGATCGTGTCGGCGACGGGGCCGACCTTCATCACGACCCGGTACGCGACGTCGGCATCCTTCAGGATCCGCTCGGCCTTCGCCAGCTCGCCTTCCGAGAAATGCTGTTCGATCTCGCGGAGCCGCGACAGCGGATGGTAGGCCTCGAGCCGGGTCGACTCCAGCGGCGGCTGGACGTTGAGCAACACGATTTCCGACGCGCACCGTTCCCGGTAGAGGAAGGTCGCATGGCGCACCGCCTGCAGCGAGCGGGGCGAGTGGCCGACCGGAACCAGCAGCTTGAGCATGAGTGATGTCCGACGATTGAGATGCTTGCAGCGTAGCTCGCGGCCGGCCGGAACGATCTAAAGAGATCGGGCGGTGACGTAAAAATGTTGTTAACACGTCCGGTGCCAGACGACCATGTTCTGCTAATTAGAAATATAAGAAATTTAAGTTTATGCGCATAAACGTTTTCATCGGCCCCGGCGCCCGGGCCGCGGCGATTCAGTCGGAACCGCAATGAATCCGCACGGAAAATATCGGAAGTCGCCGGTGCGGCGTCGCGTAGAGTAGAGCGTCGGCGGCGGCGCGACGCATCCGGCCGTGCCGCCCGCCATTCGTGTCCGTTTTTCCAGGAGACCTCGCATGCCGCACGGCGCCTCGCCGCTTCTCGCTCCCGCCTCCATTCCCGTCGATCCGATCGTGCGCCTGTCCGCGAGCGAGCTCGCGTCGGCGATCCGCCGCAAGGACGTGTCGTGCGTCGAGACGATGAACGCGTACCTCGACCACATCGGGCGCGTAAACGGCGCGGTCAACGCGATCGTCGCGCTGCGCGACCGGGACGCGCTCGTCGCCGAGGCCGCGCAGAAGGATGCGGCGCTCGCGCGCGGCGAGCATCACGGCTGGCTGCACGGCATTCCGCAGGCGCCGAAGGATCTCGCGATGACGAAGGGCATCGCGACGACGTTCGGTTCGCCGATCTTCCGCCATCACGTGCCGCAGGCCGATTCCGTCGGCGTCGCGCGGATGCGCGCGGCCGGCGCGATCTTCATCGGCAAGACCAACACGCCGGAATTCGGTCTCGGCTCGCATACGTTCAACGACATCTACGGCGCGACGCGCAATCCGTATGACCTGACGAAAAGCGCCGGCGGCAGCAGCGGCGGCACGGCGGCCGCGCTCGCATCGCGAATGCTGCCGGTCGCGGACGGCAGCGATTTCGGCGGCTCGCTGCGCAATCCGGCGGCGTTCTGCAACATCTACGGCTTCCGGCCGTCGCAGGGCCGCGTGCCGCGCTGGCCGGGCGTCGACGTGTTCGTGCAGCAGCTCGGGATCGAGGGTCCGATGGGGCGCACCGTCGGCGACGTCGCGAACCTGCTCGCGATCCAGGCCGGCTACGACCCGCACGATCCGCTGTCGCTCGCGGAGGATCCGGCCGTGTTCGCGCAGCCGCTCGACGCGGACCTGCAAGGCAAGCGCGTCGCGTGGGTCGGCGACTGGAACGGCTATCTGGCGACCGAGCCCGGCGTGCTCGCGCAGTGCGAGACGGGGCTCGCGACGCTGCGCGAGATCGGCTGCGACATCGATGCCGCGCTGCCGGCGTTCGCGCCGGAACGGCTCTGGCGGATCTGGCTCGCGCACCGGCACTTCCTGTCCGGCGGCGGGCTGCTTGCGCACTACCGCGATCCGGCGCGGCGCGCGCTGCTGAAGCCGGAGGCGATCTACGAGGTCGAGGGATTGCTCGCGCTGCCGGGGCAGGCGATCTTCGACGCGAGCGTCGAGCGCACCGCGTGGCACCAGACGCTGCTCGGCTTTTTCGAGCGCTACGACTTCATCGCCGCGCCGACCGCGCAGGTGTTCCCGTTCGACGTGGACGCGCGCTGGCCGCAGCAGATCGCGGGCCGCGCGATGGACACCTATCACCGCTGGATGGAGACGGTCATGCCGTGGACGCTCGCGGGCTGCCCGGTGATCAGCGTGCCGGTCGGTTTCAACGCGGCCGGGCTGCCGATGGGGATGCAGCTGATCGGCCGGCCGCGCGCGGACCTGGCGGTGCTGCAGCTCGCGCGCGGCTACGAGCAGGCGGCCGACTGGGTCGGGCAGCGGCAGCCGGGCTGGATGGCCGCGTAAGCGGCAATCGTGCGCACGGGTGGGCCACTCCGCCTGCCGGATATTGCTGCGCAACAGGAATGAATGGCGAGGCGGCCTTGATATCGCGCAGCGGATGCGTGCGAATGCGCACGCCCGTTACGGATCGCGGCGGATTTTCAAGCGGCCGGTGCTCGCGATTTCGTATCGATGTGTATCAATCGTTGCGGCGTCGCGTTGCCGGCTTCGAAAATATCCGCCTCATCATTCCGGCACGGGAGAACAGGACATGAACACGATTCGCGCGACGGGCAAGCGTCTGGCGTGGGCGGGCGCCGTTTGCGGCGCGCTGCTGAGCGGCGCCGCGCACGCGCAGCTCGACCTTCAATCGCTGGGCGCATCGCTGCTCGGCGGCGGGCAGCAGCAGGCGACGCCGGCGCAGGGCGGGATCGGGCAACTGCTGCAGGCGTATGTCGGCGCGAATCAGCAGGTGCTGGCGGGACAGTCGTCGCTCGCGTCGGCGATGGGACTCACCGGCGCGGCGGGCCAGGCGCAGCAGGCGGCGAGCCTGCTGGGCAGCGGCGGCACCATGCTGACGCCGGCCGCGCTGTCGCAGATGGGCGGCGCGCAGCAATCGGTGTCGCAGGCGCTGGGCCAGGCGTTCGCGTCGGGCGGCGCCGCACGCGGCCCGGTCGACAAGCAGGCGTTCAGCAACGGCCTCGCGTCGCTCGGCCAGGGCCTCACGCAGTATTCGCAGCTGCAGTCGGGGCTCGGCAGCCTCAGCTCGACGAACCCGGCCGAGCTGCTGCAGGCGGGCCTGAATCCGCAGAACGCGCAGGCCGCGTCGTATATCGCGCAAAGCGCGCCCGGCCAGTTGCAGTCGCTCGCGACGACGCTGAGCCAGGCCGTCCAGTTCGCGACGAGCCAGGGCATCTCGGTGCCGTCGGTCGCGACCTCGGCGCTGAAGCTGCTGCCGTAACGCAGCCGTCCGCCCGGGTGCAGGGTCGTCGCTTACGATGACCTTGCACGGCATGGGGATTTCGGCCGGTGCTATCGTGTGGCCTCCTTGCTCACGGTGCCGGCTCATGACTGACTCGTTCGACCTCTCACGCTATTTCGCCCGCATCGGCTACGACGGCCCCGTCACGCCGACCCTCGACGTGCTGCGCCGCCTCCACCTGCTGCATCCGCAGGCGATCCCGTTCGAAAACCTCAACCCGCTGACCGGCGCGCGCGTCGCGCTCGACTTGCCCGCAATCGTCGACAAACTGGTCGAGCGGCGGCGCGGCGGCTACTGCTTCGAACTGAACAAGCTGTTCTACACCGCGCTCACGCAAATCGGCTTTCGCGTCACGCCGCTGATCGCGCGCGTGCGCTGGATGCGCGCGCCGGAAGACGTCACCGCGCAGACGCACATGCTGCTGCGCGTCGATCTCGACGATGCCGCCTGGTTCGCGGACATCGGTTTCGGCACGGCGACGCTGACCGCCCCGGTGCGTCATCTGCCGGGCGAGCGCCAACTGACGCCGCACGGCGCGTTCCGCGTCGTCGACGCGCCGGTCGCGGGCGAGCTCGACATGCAGTGCGAGACGCCGGACGGCTGGCAGACGACCTACCGGTTCTCGCTGAAGCGGGCCGAATGGATCGATTACGAGGCCGCGAGCTGGTTCACGTCGACGTATCCCGATTCGCTGTTCGTCAACGACCTGATCGCGTGCCGTGTGCAGCCCGAGGGGCGCGCGTCGATGCTCAACGCCGTGTTCACGCAGCGCGATACGAGCGGGGCGGTGAAAACGACGGTCACCTTCGACGACGCGGCCGCGTGGAGCGCGTGCCTGCGCGATACGATCGGGATCGACACGGCGGGCTTCGATCTCGACGCGCTGTTCGCACACGCGGCGGCGCGCAGCGCGGCGTCGTCGGGCGCCCGCGGTCCGGTGACGAACGGGCGGGTTGTCGAGCGCTGATGGCGACGGGGGCGGTTGCATCGCAACCGTCCCCAAGCCTACGCGACCTCGCCGCCGCGCACGACCGCCGCGGGCTGCATCTGCGCGAGATGGCGCAGCAGCTTCCTGACCATCGCGACGACCGTGAGCGCGAGGATCACGAAGAACACCGCGAGCGGCGTCAGCACCTGCACCGACACGAAGCCGGCCAGCCCCATCATTGCCGACGACACCAGCAGCAGCGCGCAGCCGAGGATCGCGCTCGTCAGGCCCGCGATGTGCGGGAACAGCGAATTGCCCTTCGCCATCAGCGTCGGATACATCGCGCCGGCGCAGAACCCCATCGCGAGCACGGGCGTCGCGAGCGTCCACACGCGCAGGCCGACCGTCAGCGCCAGCACGAGCATCGCGATCGCGGCGCCGGCCATCGCGCGCGCGCCGATCTGCAGCCGCCGCTCGGCGCTCGGCAGGCGCGGGCCGTGCACGCGGTTCGACAGCCCGCCGAGGAAGTACATCATCCCGATGCCGAGCGCGAGATAGCCGAAGAAGGTCGGCGGCTTGTGCAGCGTGGTCTGCACCATGAACGGCCCGACGATGTTGAACACGAGCAGGATGCTGTAGCACAGCCCCTGCGCGAGGAAGCAGCTGTGGAACACCGGGCTCGACAGCACCTTGCCGGCGTTCGTCATCAGCGTGCGCGGCGCGAGGGGCACAGGGCGCGGCAGCGTCTCGCGATAGCGCCACAGCAGCGCCCACATGACGAACGAGTATGCGAGCAGGAACACCAGGCAGGCCTGCCAGCCGAACCACGTCTGCAGGTGCGCGCCGATCACCGGCGCGACGATCGGCGCGAGTCCCCATGCGATCGACATGTAGGTGAACGCATGCATCAGCGCCTGCCCCGTGAACGAATCGGTAATGATCGCCTTCGCGAGCAGGTTGGTGGTCGCGATGCCGAAGCCCTGCAGGCAGCGGGCGAGGATGAACGTTTCCAGGTTCGGCGCGCCGAGCGACAGCAGGCAGCCGATCGTGTAGACGACGAGCCCGAACGCGAGCACGCGCTTGCGCCCGTAGGCGTCGGCGATCGGCCCGAACACGAGCTGGCTGAACGCGTAGGCGGCCAGGTAGGCGGACACGCTCGACTGGATCGCCTGCGGCGACGTCGCGAAATAGCGGGCCATCGCGGGCAGCGCGGGCACGTAGATGTCGATCGCGAGCTGTCCGGCGGACGCGAACAGGCAGATCACCAGCAGCAGGAAACGCGGTGAGTTCGTCGGGCGCGCGGGCGCGGCGGCGCGGTCGGGGCTTGTGTGGGTCATGACAGCGGGGAAGGATCGGATTCCGGCGGCGCGCCGTCACGCGGTTTGGATGTCGAGCGCTGGTGCGTCGGCGGCACTAATGCCCCGTATTGTGCCTGCTGTCGCCCGGATCGACAGGATTCCCATGGCGTGGGCAAGGTTGAGCGGCGCCGGACGCGGGGCGGGGTTGCGTTGGTCCGGTTCAACGACGCGTATTCGAGCCGGACCGCGCGGCAGAGCGCCCGCTTTTGCCCGCAACGTTTACGCCCGTTCGAGCACCGCCATCTCCCGCACGATCACGAGCAGCACGGCGAGGCTCGCGCCGCCGGTCGCGCGCAGGTCGGCGAGCAGGTGCGCATAGCGTTCGAGCGCGGCCTCGCGCCGGCCGCGCCATGCGTCGACGATCGCCTCCGGCGTCGCCGCTTCGGTGGCTTCGCCGAGCGCGCTGATGGTCAGCGCGCGCTTGAGGCGCGCGATGTCCGCGAGCGCCGCCGCGCGCGCCATCATGTCCCAGTGCGTCGGCGTCGGCAGGGCCGCCGCGCGTTCGCTGATCCAGCCGTAGTTGAGCTGCGTGCCGAGCGCGAAGTAGACGCCCGCGACGAGTTCCAGGCTGCGGTTGCAGGTCGCGGCCACCTCGGCGATGTCGAGCAGCGCGGCCGAGATGTCGCCGCTCGCGACCCGCACCGCGAGCGCACCGTCGACGCCCGCGTCGACCAGCACGCGCTGCCGCTCGGACAGCGCGTCGAGATCGGCGGCCGGCAGCAGCGCCGGCAGTTGCGGCGCGAGCCGCTCGGCGGCGTCGCGGCAGCGCGCGAGCAGTTCGCCGACGCCGCCGTCGCCGATCGCGCCCGCCTGCAGGTGCCGCAGGAACCACAGCGCCGCGCGTTCGAGCAGCCGCGCGACGTCGACGAACATGCGCGCCTGCACGTCGTCGGCGACGCGGTTGTCGAGCGCGTCGATGTCGCGCCAGACCGCGTCGAGATCGAACACGTCGCGCGCCATGATGCACGCGCGCACGATGTCGCCCGGTTTCGCATCGGTTTCCTCCATCAGCCGGTGCACGAACGCGCAGCCGACCCGGTTGACGAGCGCGTTCGTCAGGTGGGTTGCAAGAATCTCGCGGCGCAGCGGATGGCGGCGCATCGGCTCGCTGAAGCGCTGCTGCAGCGGCTTCGGGAAATAGTCGACCAGCATCCCGGCGACGAGCGGGTCTTCCGGCACGTCGGAGTCGAGCAGCGCGTCGTACAGCCACATCTTGCTGTACGCGAGCAGCACCGCGCGCTCCGGCGACGTGAGGCCGAGCTTCGCGGCCTGGCGCTCGGCGATCTCGTCGTCGGTCGGCAGGAACTCGATCACGCGATTCAGCCGCCCGGCGCGTTCGAGCCAGCGCATCAGCCGCGCCTCGGCGTCGAGCAGCTCGATGGTGTAGCGGCCCGCGATCGACAGCGCCTGGGTCTGGTAATAGTTGTCGCGCAGCACGAGCAGCCCGACTTCGTCGGTCATTTCGGCGAGCAGCGCGTTGCGCTGCTTTTCGGTCATTTCGCCGTCCGCGACCACCAGCCCGAGCAGGATCTTGATGTTGACTTCGTGATCCGAACAGTCGACGCCGGCCGAGTTGTCGATCGCGTCGGTGTTGACGCGCCCGCCGCGCTGCGCGAACTCGATGCGCCCGAACTGCGTGAAGCCGAGGTTGCCGCCTTCTCCGACCACCTTGCAGCGCAGGTCGGAGCCGTTCACGCGCACCGCGTCGTTCGCACGGTCGCCGACCTGCGCATTGGTCTCGCGGGCCGCCTTCACGTAGGTGCCGATCCCGCCGTTGTACAGCAGGTCGACCGGCGCCTGCAGGATCGCGCGGATCAATTCGTTCGGCGCGAGCGCGGCCGCGTCGATGCCGAGCGCGGCCTGCACGGCGGCCGACAGCGGGATCGTCTTCGCGGTGCGCGGATAGACGCCGCCGCCGGCGGAGATCGCAGCCGAATCGTAGTCGGCCCAGCTCGACCGTTCGAGCGCGAACAGCCGCGCGCGCTCCGCGAAGCTCGCGGCCGGATCGGGGTTTGGGTCGAGGAACACGTGCCGGTGGTCGAACGCGGCGACGAGCCGGATGTGCGGCGACAGCAGCATGCCGTTGCCGAACACGTCGCCCGACATGTCGCCGACGCCGACCACCGTGAAGTCGGCCGCCTGCGTGTCGACGCCCATCTCGCGGAAATGCCGCTTGACCGATTCCCACGCGCCGCGCGCGGTGATCGCCATTTTCTTGTGGTCGTAGCCGACCGAGCCGCCCGACGCGAACGCATCGTCGAGCCAGAAGCCGTATTCGTGCGAGATCGCGTTCGCGTAGTCGGAGAAGGTGGCCGTGCCCTTGTCGGCCGCGACGACCAGATACGGATCATCGGGATCGTGCCGCACGATGTCCGGCGGCGGCACGATCGCATTGCCGGCGAGGTTGTCGGTCAGGTCGAGCAGGCCGCGCAGGAACGTCTGGTAGCACGCGACGCCTTCACGCATCCACGCTTCGCGGTCGCTCGGCGGCGGCGGGTTTTTCACGACGAAGCCGCCTTTCGAGCCGACCGGCACGATCACGACGTTCTTCACCATCTGCGCCTTCATCAGGCCGAGCACTTCGGTGCGGAAATCCTCGCGGCGGTCGGACCAGCGCAGGCCGCCGCGCGCGACGCGCCCGCCGCGCAGGTGCACGCCCTCGACGCGCGGCGAATACACCCAGATCTCGAACATCGGCTTCGGCTCGGGCAGGCCGGGCACCTTCGCCGGATCGAACTTGAACGACAGGTACGGCTTGGGCTCGCTGTCCACGTCGTGCCGGTAGTAGTTGGTGCGCTCGGTCGCGTTGATCACGCCGAGGAACTGGCGCAGGATCCGGTCCTCGTCGAGATTCGGCACCTGGTCGAGCGCGGTCTCGATCGCCTTCAGCAGCTGCTCGGCCTGCGCGTCGCGCGTGCTGCCGGTGCGCGGATCGAAGCGCACGACAAACAGCTCGACGAGCTGGCGCGCGATCGCCGGATTGCCGGTCAGCGCGCGCTCGATGTACGCGTCGCTGAACGTCGAGCCGACCTGCCGCAGGTACTTCGCATACGCGCGCAGGATCGTGACTTCGCGCGCGCTCAGGTGCGCGCGCAGCACGAGCCGGTTGAAATCGTCGTTCTCGATCCGGCCGCTCCAGATCCGGTCGAATGCTTCCTCGAACAGCCCCTTCACGCGCTCGATGTCGAACTCGGTGTCGTCCACCAGCTCGAGGCCGAAATCGTGCACCCACGCGGGCGTGCCATCCTGCGCCTGAATCCGGTACGGCCGTTCCTCGTCGACGCGCACGCCGAGGTGTTCGAGCATCGGCAGGCTGCGCGACAGCGCGATCGGGTCGCCGGAGCGGTAGACCTTGAAGCGGAACGCGCGCGCTTCGGCCTCGATCGGCCGGTACAGGTTCATCGCGAGGCGCTCGGTGCCGTTCACGCGCTCGATCAGCTCGATGTCGCGCACCGCGGTGCGCGCCGGATAGTCGTCGCGGTAGCCGGCCGGGAACGAATCGCCATAGCGTTGCAGCAGGCGGTTGCCTTGCTCCTCGCCGAACGCGTCGAGCAGCGCGTCCGACAGGTCGTCCTGCCAGCGGCGCGAGACCTGGATGAGGCGCGTTTCGAGCTCGCGTGTATCGACGTCGGGCATCGTGCCCGGTTCCGCGTGCACGACGAAGTGGATCCGCGCGATCGCGGATTCCGACAGCAGCGGCGTGAATTCGACGTTGACGCCTTTGAACGCGTCGACGAGCAGCCGCGCGATGCGCCGGCGCAGGTCGGTGTTGTACTTGTCGCGCGGCACGTAGACGAGGCACGACACGAAGCGGTCGAAGCGGTCGCGCCGCACGAACAGGCGCGTGCGCTGGTGCTCCTGCAGCCGCAGCACGCCGAGTGCGATGTCGTAGAGCTGGTCTTCGTCGGCCTGGAACAGCTCGTCGCGCGGATAGGTTTCGAGCACGGTCACGAGCGACTTGCCAAGATGCCCCTTCGGCAGGAAGCCCGCGCGCCGCACGATGTTCGCGCACTTGCGGCGCACGATCGGAATTTCCGAGCAGGAAACGAAGTAGGCGGTCGACGTGTAGAGCCCGATGAAACGCCGCTCGCCGTTGACCTTGCCGTCGGGGCCGACCAGCTTCACGCCGACGTAGTCGAGATAGCCGGGGCGGTGCACGGTCGCGCGCGAGTTTGCCTTGGTCAGGAAGATCGGCCACGCTCCGTGGATGATTTCCGCGGCGGCGGGCGGCAGCGGCGTCTCGTCGGGCGTGCCGGGCGCGCGCAGCGCTTCGCGCAGGATGCCGACGCCCGTGCCTTCGATGCCGCGCAATGCGAAGCCGGTGCCGTGCGACACGAGCGCGTAGTCGCGCTGCCCGAGGAAAGTGAAATGGTCGGCCACCATCCATTCGAGGAACGCGCGCGCCTCGATGTCTTCGGCGCTCGTCTCGCGCGCCTTCAGCTCCTTGATCGTGTTGCGCGCGATGTCGACGATCTTCGGCCAGTCCTCGACCGACGCGCGCACGTCGCCGAGCACGCGCGCGATGTCGTTG
The DNA here is from genome assembly GCF_002097715.1 of Burkholderia ubonensis subsp. mesacidophila. NCBI lineage: Bacteria > Pseudomonadati > Pseudomonadota > Betaproteobacteria > Burkholderiales > Burkholderiaceae > Burkholderia > Burkholderia ubonensis. The sequence goes on along the minus strand of NZ_CP020738.1, from coordinate 2,141,605 downwards.
CGCAGCGTGTTGAGCATCGCCGCGTCGCCGCACCGGTCGACTTCGAAATGAATGAACGACGCGAGCTGCGAGTGGCCGTCGTCGGTCGCGAGGCCGCCCACGTCGACGCGCTCGATGTTGCCGTTCTTGCTGCGCCAGATGCGGAACACGGGGTGCATCGCCGAGTGCAGCGCGAGGCCGAGGCGGTTGACGGCCATCGACACGGAATCGACGAGGAACGGCATGTCGTCGTTGACGATCTCGATCACAGTGTGGTCGGAGTGCCAGCCGTGCTGTTCGAGGATCGGGTTGTATACGCGCAGCCGCTCGCTGCCGGGCACGAATTTCTGCGCGGTCTGCCAGTGCGCCATCGCGGCGCCGTACAGGTCGGCGATGCCGCGGCTTTGCAGGTCGTCGGCGTCGACGAAGTCGTAGTAATGGCGGAGGAAGGGTTCGACGATCCGGAATGTCGCCTCGGGCAGGCGCTCGCGCGCGAATTCGACGACATCGGAGAGCAGGTGTGCGACGACTTCTTCGTTCTTCGCTTCCATGGCGCGTTCTCCTCTCGGGTGGCCATCGACTGCTTCGTCAGTGGGCCATTATGCGCCGAATGCGTGACAGCGCCATGTGCGGGTGCACATCATCGGGAAGACACGGACGGCGGCGCCGGAGAAACGGTAAGACGTGCTTACGTCAGCGGAAAGGCGACGCCGCGCGGCCGTCGCGGCGCGTTCAGCCTTCGTCGCTCCACAGCTTCCCGCCGGTCGACCAGTTCTCCTTCTTCACGTCGGTGAGGATGATGTCGACCGAGCCCGGCTCGCAGCCGAGCGTCTCGCAGGTGACGCGCGTGATCGCTTCGACGAACTTGCGCTTCTGCTCGACGGTGCGGCCTTCGAACAGCTGGATGTTGAATGTCGGCATGGGTGTCTCCTGTCAGGTCGGAAGGTCGGAAAGATCGGAACAATTCAATCGCGATACGACGGATCGATGCGGTCGAGGCGCCGCAGCAGCGCGGGCCATTCCAGTTCGCCTTCGATCGCGCCGCCGTCGCGCAGCTGTTCGGCGGTGCGCGCGGCGACGGCCGGCTCGGGCAGCACGAGCGGCCCGCCGCCCGCCTGCGCGCGCACCTGGATGTCGCACGCCTTGATCAGCGTCTCCATCAGCACGTAGGCTTCGGCGACCGTGCGGCCGACCGTCAGCGTGCCGTGGTTGCGCAGCAGCATCGCGGATTTCGCGCCGAGGCTCGCGGTCAGCCGTGCGCCCTCGGCCGGCGAGAACGCCAGCGTCTCGTAGTCGTGGTACGCGAGATCGCCGTAAAAGCGCAACGCATGCTGCGATGCGGGCAGCAGCCCGTCGCGCTGGATCGACACCGCGATGCCGGCCGTATTGTGCAGGTGCATCACGCACACCGCGTCGTGCCGCGCCGCATGCACGGCCGCGTGCAGTGCGAAGCCGGTCACGTTGACCGGGTGCTCGCCGTCGCCGATCCGGTTGCCGGCGAGGTCGATCTTCACGAGGTTCGACGCGCATACCTCGTCGAACGTCAGCCCGAACGGGTTGATCAGGAAGCGGCCGGGCTCGCCCGGCACGGTCGCGGACAGGTGCGTGTAGATCAGGTCGTCCCAGCCGTTCAGCGCGACGAGCCGATAGGCGGCGGCGAGATCGACGCGCAGCCGGCGTTCGGCGTCCGAGATCGGGCCGCCCGGCGTGACGGCGTCAGGACAGTGAGCGAATGACGACATCGGCGTCTCCCAGGGTGAAGCGGCGCATGACCGCGGTCGTGAGCCATGACGCCAGCACGAACGGCGCGGTGAGGACGGTGACGCCCGCGCGCGTCGCGAGCGCCTGCAGCAGCGCGGCGAGCACCGCGGCCGCCAACGCGGCGCGCGCGCCGCGCGGCAGCAGCGCAAGCGCGGCGAGCGCGCCATTGAAGCCTAGCAGACCGTCCGCGAACGTCGCGGCGTCGGCGCCGAGCGCAATCAGCAGCGCGGACGATACCGCCGCGCCGCCGAGCGCGAACGCGGCCGCGCGGCGCGACGCGACGGCCAGCCCGGCGACGATCAGCACGCCGGCCCATGCGCCTTGCGCGAAGGTGGTCTGCGCGACGCCGGTGAGCAGCGCCGATGCGAACGCGGGGAGCGATAACGGCACGCCGGCGGCGCTCGCGCCCACATGTTGCGTCGCGACAAGCGGCAGCCACAGCGCGGTCACAGCGAGGCACGGGCTCGAATACGGGCACTGGCGCCATTTCTCGAGCGGCCGGTGCAACGCGCGCTGCACGAGCGCCGCGCCGGTTGCGGCGAGCGGCGCGAGCGCGACGGCCGCGAGCGGCTGCTGCGCGAACGTGACGGCGGCCAACGCGGCGAGCGCGCCGTTGAAGCCGTATAGCCCCGGTTCGACGTCGCGGCGCGCGGCGCCCGTCAGCACGGCGGCCATGTTGGCCGCCGCCGCGCCGAGCAGCGCCGCGCATGCGAGCCGCGTATCGGTGAGCGCCAGTGCGGCGAGCAGCAGTGCGCCGGTCAACGCGTTCGCCTGCAGCACGATCTGCCCGAGGCTGCGCAGCAGGATGCGCAGGTCGATCGACGGCGTGGCGGGCTGGACGGATGGCATGACGACGGCGGTGCAGGGTGAGCCGCGAGGATAGGGCAGATCGGCATGCACCGGAATAGTGAATCCTGGATACCCGGAATTTGTGCGAGGATGCAGCGCATCCGGATTCGGAACGGCATCAGAACAGGCAAGGAGACGACATGCGTGAAGTGCGTTGGACGTCGCTGGAAGGCGACGGGATCGAACATCTGGCGTTCGACCGCAGCGACGGCGGGATCATCGTGGAAAGCGCGGTGGTCGGCCAGCGGTACGGCAAGTCCTACGGGCTCGCGTACCGGGTGGTCTGCGACGCGCAATGGCGCGCGACCTACGCGGTGCTCAAGGTGATGGGCGGCGGCACGCTCGAGCTGCACGGCGACGGCCGAGGCCACTGGCGCGACGGCTCCGGGCGGGCGCTGCCCGAGCTGGACGGCTGCATCGACATCGACATCGCGGCGACGCCGTACACGAACTCGCTGCCGATCGGCCGCCTCGGGCTCGCGCGCGGCGAGCGGCAGCCGATCGACGTCGTCTACGTGTCGACGCCCGACCTGAAGGCGACCCGGGTCCAGCAGGCGTACGCGTGCATCGAGCCGGGCCGGCGCTATCGCTACGAAGGCATCTTCCGGGATTTCACCGCCGAGATGGACATCGACGACGACGGCCTCGTGATCGACTACGAGACGCTGTTCAGGCGCCTGCCTGCAGGCCGCTGAGCGGCGACGCCGCCTTTTTCTCGTGCGCGGCGGCGAAGCGGTCGATCCGCGCCGCGATCAGGTCGGGGTCGCGCAACACGATCCAGTGCGCGCCGGCGATCTCCTCGCGCACGTGCTCGCCGAGCCAGCGGTCGAGGCCGGCCGACATCTCCGGCGTCACGTAGCGGTCGCGCACCGGCACGAGGATCTGCACCGGCGCCTGCGCGTGACGCTCGCGCGGCCGCCGGGCCCGCGCGAGGAAGTTCGCGCGATACATCTGCATGCCGTTCAGTGCGTTCTTCAGCTGCGCAGGGTCGCGCTCGGGGCGGACGCGCTCGGTGAGCTGCAGCCAGCGCGGCCACAGCGCGGCACCGCCGAGCCGCCAAACCAGCGACGGCACGAGCGGCAGGTGGAAGAACGCGATGTACCACGACTTCAGGCTCTGCCTGAGCCGCATCTTCGCGCGGAACACATGGTCGAGGCATGGCCCGGAGATCGACGTGTACGACGCGATGCGCCCGCGCAACGCCGGATCGGTCACCGCTTCCCAGCACTGGATCGACCCCCAGTCGTGACCGACGAGGTGGAACGGGCGGCCGCCGCAGGTCGCGTCGGCGACCGCCTTCAGGTCGTCGGCGAGCCGCGCGAGCGTGTAATCGGCACGGCGGCGCGGCGCATCGGACGCGCCCGCGCCGCGCACGTCGTACGCGATCACGCGGTAGCGCTTCGCGAGCCGCGCGCGGATCGGCTCCCACACCCTCGCCGAATCCGGGTAGCCGTGCACGAGGATCACGGGCGGCGCGCGGCGCGAGCCGCTCGCGTAGACGGCGAGCTTCACGTCGCCGGACTGGACGGTCAGCATCTCGCTTGCGCGCGCCATCGCATCACGCCTGCGGCGCCGGATGCAGCGGCACGCGGCGCGGCGCGGCCTGCGCGGCGTAGCGCGCGTTGGTCGCGTCGATGTTCGCGAGCAGCGTGTCGAGCCCCTGCAGGTACTGGTGGTTGTCGTGGTCCCACGGATGGAAGCCTGGCCGGAAGTAGTCGAGCCATTCTCGCGCGATGCTCGGGAACACGCCATTGCGCGGGCTGTACAGGTACTTCACGAGCCGCCACATGCCGCCGAACTTCCCGTGACGGCGCCGATGCGCGAGCATCAGGCGCACGTGGAAGTCGAACACGATCGTCCAGAACATGATGGTCGTCGTCAGCATCGTGCCGGTGCGCAGCAGGTAGCTGCCGAGGCCCGGCTTCATCACGGCGTTCCACACGTCGTACGAAACCGCCTTGTGCTCGGTCTCTTCCATCGCGTGCCACATCCACATCTGCTGGTAGCCCTCGACGGAGCCGTCGATCCGGTGCTCATGGCCCGACAGCAGCTGGTTCGCGAGAATCGCTGTGTAGTGCTCGAGCGCGATCGTGATCGCGAGCTGCATCGAATGCGGCAGCACCTTCTTGAACCAGCCGAGGATCGCCCACAGCCGCTTGTCGAGCTTGTGCGCGGGCAGCCCCGACGCCTGCAGCAGGTCGTTGTACTCGATGTGTTCGCGCGTGTGCATCGCCTCCTGGCCGATGAAGCCCATCACCTGCTTCTTCAGCTGCGGGTCGTCGATCCGGTCGCGGTAATTGCGCACCGAATCCATGAAGAACCGCTCGCCGGCCGGGAACAGCAGCGACAGCGCGTTCATGAAGTGGGTGACGGGCACGCCCTGGACATGCCAGTCGCGCGCGCGCTCCGGGGGCAGCGCGAAACGGATGTCGCGTCGCACGGGCATCATCTGCGGTGTCGTCATGACTGTTCTCCTCCCTGATTGCCAGCGTTGTTGTACGTTGCGTGGGCCGGCGCGGGCGTCGCGCGGGCCGCGAGGCGGCACGCTTTCGCGGCTTCACGCCGGCTCGCCAGGACGACGAGCGCCTGGTATGCGCACGGCAGGATGCGCGCCATCCAGTCGGCGCCGCGCGCATCGCGGCCGATCAGCACGCGGCGCTTGTTCCTGCGCACGCCGGCGAGGATGGTGCGCGCCGCGTCTTCGGCGGTCGTGATGAAGAACTTCTCGAACTCGTCCTTGCCATGCTGCTCGCTTTGAACCATGAAGCCGACCATGTTCTTCGCGACGCGGCTCGACTGCGCGATGTTGGTGCGGATGCCGCCCGGATGCACGCAGGTGGCCGATACGCCGCAGTTCATCATGTCGAGTTCCTGGCGCAGCGATTCGGTGAAGCCGCGCACTGCGAACTTGGTCGCGTTGTAGGCGCTCATGCCCGGCTGCGCGAAGATCCCGAAGATGCTCGACGTGTTGATCACGTGGCCGTCGCCGGACGCCTTCAGGTGCGGCAGGAACGCCTTCGTGCCGTGCACGACGCCCCAGAAGTTGATGTTCACGATCCATTCGAGATCGCTGTATTCCATCCCGTCGATCGTGCTCGACAGCGCGACGCCCGCGTTGTTGAAGATCAGGTTGACCTTGCCGTGCTCGTGCGCGGTGTCGTCGGCCCACGCGAACATCGCGGCGCGGTCGCCGACGTCCAGCACGCGCGTCGTCACGCGCACGTTCGGCGCGACCGTGCGGGCGATCCGTTCGGTTTCGGCGAGGCCGACCGCGTTCTTGTCGGCGAGCGCGACGTGGCAGCCGGCCTGCGCGAGCTGCACCGCGAGCGCGCGGCCCATGCCCGAGCCCGCGCCGGTGATCGCGGCGACCTTGTTGGCGAAATCTCTCATGTCGGTTGGCTCCTGTTCGGGTCTCAGGCCGCTTCGGCGGAAGCGGCGGGAGCGGCGATCGGCCGCGCGGCCGTGTCGGGTTGCGGGACGCCGTACGCGTGGTAGTCGGCCATCGAGAAGCGCGCGGTCGCCTGCCGGAAGCGCCACGTGAAGCCCGGCCACAGCGTCGTGTTCTTGCCGGTGCGCGGGTCGAGATACCAGCTCTTGCAGCCGCCCGTCGACCAGATCGCCTTCTTCAGCCGGCCCTGCAGGTCGTGATTGAACTTCGCCTCGACGAGCGGGCGCACCTCGATCGCGTCCGCGCGCTCGCGGCGCATCGCCTGCAGCGCGCCGAGGATGTACTCGATCTGCGACTCGATCATGAACACCATCGAGTTGTGGCCGAGGCCGGTGTTCGGGCCGACGATCATGAAGAAGTTCGGATAGCCGGGCAGCGTCGTGCCGAGATACGCATGCGCGCCGTCGCGCCACGCATCGACGATGTCGAGGCCGCCGCGACCGACGATCGCGCCGCGCGGAAACGGATCGGCGACCTGGAAGCCGGTGCCGTAGATCAGGCAGTCGACTTCATGGCGCTTGCCGTCGGTCGTGACGACCGCGTTGTCCTCGATCCGCTCGATACCGGTCGTGATCACGTCGACGTTCTTGCGCGACAGCGCCGGGTAGTAGTCGTTCGAGATCAGCACGCGCTTGCAGCCGAGCGTGTAGTCCGGCGTCACGGCGCGGCGCAGGTCCGGATCGGGAATCTGCTTCCTGATATGGCGCAGCGCGAGCTTCTGCACGTTCTTCATCAGCGACGGATGGATCGCGAAGCCGAGCACGCGCGATTCGAGCATCCAGTAGATGCCGCTCCGGACGGCCTTCTGCGTGAACGGCAGCGTGCGGAACAGCCACTGTTCGAGCTTCGTCACGTTGCGGTCCGGCTTCGGCATGATCCACGGCGGCGTGCGCTGGAACAGCGCGAGCTCCTTCACGCGCGGCGCGATCTGCGGCACGAACTGGATCGCGCTCGCGCCGGTGCCGATCACCGCGACGCGCTTGCCGTCGAGCGAATAGTCGTGGTCCCACTGCTGCGAGTGGAACGCGCGGCCCTTGAAGGTCTCGACGCCCGGGATCGCCGGCAGCGCCGCGCGCGACAGGCCGCCCATGCCCGACACCAGCACGCGCGCCGACAGCCGCTTGCCGTTCGCGAACGCGAGGCGCCAGCGTTGCGCGGTCTCGTCGTACTCGGCGCGCTGCAGCGCGTGGTTCAGGCGCAGGTGCGCGCCGATTCCGAAGCGCTGCACGCAGTCTTCGAGATAGGCGCGGATCTCCGGCTGCGGCGCGAACATGCGCGTCCAGCGCGGGTTCGGCGCGAACGAGAACGAGTAGACGTGCGATTGCACGTCGCATGCACACCCGGGGTAATGGTTGTCGCGCCACGTGCCGCCGACCGACGCCGCCTTCTCGAGGACGACGAAATCGGTCACGCCCGTCTGCCGCAGGCGAATGGCCATCCCGAGACCGGCAAAGCCGGTGCCGATGATGGCGATGTCGACGGTTTCGTCGGGGCCGTCGTGACCAGGGGGGGCGTAAGGCAACGTGCGAGCATTCATCCGGGTGTCTCCGTTATGGCTCATTTTTGAATGTTACATTGGTTGATGTAACGATAGAGGGTGAACCTGGAAACCGCAAGGGGCTAGACGGTGGGCTCTAATGGCCGGAAGCCTTGCGGGAAAAGGCGGAGACGGGTTTGAACGCGGTGCTGGGCAGGTCGGCCGGCGGTCCGGCGAAGCCCGTGGAACGCGGGTTGGCGGGGGATGGCGCAGACCGCCGGTGCGCGGCGGTCTGTTTGAAATCGAATCAGGGCCGGAACGATCGGCCGGCCGTCTCATGGAAAACCCCGGCGACGATCGTGACCTGCGCGAGCGCGTACAGCGCCCAGATCAGGTAGTCGATGCCGGTGAAGCCGCCGAGGAAGCGGCCGACGCCGATCAGCGTGTCGGAGCCGACGAAGATCAGGCTGCCGAGCGCGACGAGCGGGCCGCGGGTGCGTGCGGCGAGCGCGAAGCTCGCCATCGCGCACAGCACGAGCATGTAGACGGCGACCGGCGCGGCCAGCTCGCCGAGATGCGGGAAGAACGCGGCGTAGAACGCCGGCGCCGCAATCCATAGCCCCGCCAGCGCGGCGACGCGCCAGCCGCGCGGTCGCGCGCGCCACGGGACGAAGATCGCGCAGTAACCCAGATGCGTGAGCAGGAACGCGCCGAGCCCGCCGACGAACGACGGCGGCCAGCCGGGCAGCGCGAGCAGCACGTCGCCGAGCACGGCGGTCGCGAGCGCCGCGCACAGCCATGCGCGTTCGCGCGGCGCGCCGCAGGTCACGCCCGCCGCGAGCAGCAGCACGCCCATCGCGGCTTTCGCGGCGGCCTGTCCGGGATAGGGCGCGGCGGCAAGCGAGAGGCCGTAGGCGAGGGCGGCGGCGACGGCGAGCGGCCAGAGGCGGCGGTAGGCGGCGGGAAGCGTGGCGGTCATGGCGGGCGTCTCCGGGAGGCTTGTTGTCGTTGTGGGCGGCGCGCCCGTGCGGGCGCGGCTGCCGGCCATTATCCGGAAGAAGGCGCGTGCAAAAAACCGGCGATTCCTTCTAGGCGGCACGGGCCGCGATTCGGCTTGCCGTCACCGGGGTGGAACGTGCGTTCCCTCCGGGGCGGATGAGTGGCGGCGGCAAGCCGTGGCGGGCGCAACGGGCTCGGCCGCCGGTCGGCATGCTATATTGCACGCGTTTTTTTGCTCGTCCCGGCCTTCGTTTCGCGCGTCAAGACAACGGGCAACACACCGATTCCGACGAGAGCGTCAGCCTCGGGCAGAAGCGCACATTGGCCGGCCGACAACACGACCGCTCGGCAACGTTCCTTGCTTCATGGCTCGCCGGGCCGACCTGCGTCTCGAACCCGACTCCCCTCGTTTCCAGCCGGCTCGGTCAAATCAACCAACAGAGCCGATATCCCCATGGCCACTCAGGAAAAACCGATCCCGCTCTCCAACTGGCGCCGCAAGCTGTATATCGTCGTCTGCGAGGCGGATACGCGCGCCGGCCGCATATTCGACCTGGCGCTGACCATCACCATCCTGGTTTCGGTCGCCTGCGTGATGCTGGAGAGCGTCGTTTCCATTCAGCAGCGCTACGGCACGCTGCTGACCGCGCTGGACTGGCTGTTCACCATTCTGTTCACGATCGAGTACGGGGTGCGGCTGCTCTGCGCGCGCCACCCGCTGCGCTACGTGAAGAGCTTTTTCGGCGTGATCGACTTGCTGTCCATCCTGCCGCTGTACCTGGGGCTGTTCATTCCCGAAAGCCGGGTTCTGGCCGACATCCGCATCCTGCGCCTGCTCAGGGTGTTTCGCATCCTCAACCTCAGCCGCCATCTCGGTGAAGCAGCCCAGTTGCAAAAGGCGCTGCTGGCCAGCCGGCGCAAGATCACCGTGTTCCTGGTCACGGTCCTTCTGCTGGTGGTCGTGCTGGGCACGCTGATGTTCGTGATCGAGGGCCCGGAGCACGGCTTTACGAGTATTCCGACCAGCATCTATTGGGCGATCGTGACGCTGACGACCGTCGGGTTCGGCGACATCACGCCGCAAACGCCGCTCGGGCGAGCGCTGGCCAGCTTCGTCATGATCACCGGCTACGGCATCATTGCGGTGCCCACCGGCATCGTCAGCGCGGAAATCGCCCGCAGCACGCCGCCGGGGCCTGCCGGCAATCGCTCCGCGCCCCGACAGTGTCCGCATTGCTTCACCGGGGACCACGACCGGGACGCGCGTTTTTGCAAGCATTGCGGGGGCGAAATGCCCGGCTCGGCAAACGACGCGGCCGGTTGACTACTTCGTCGCGAGCGCAGTCGCCACGCGCTTGTCGGTCCATGCGTTGTCGGCGACGCTCAGCTTCTGCGGAATCAGCTTCGCGTCGTAAAACGCATCCGCGACGCCCTGCTGGGTCGCGACGATCTGCTCGTCGATCGGCACCGCGCCGAACGGCACGCGCTTGATCCACGCTTCGACCAGCGGCTCGGGCAGGCCGACCTTCGGCGCGAGCAGCGCGGCGGTCTCGGCCGGATGCCGGTTGACCCACAGGCCGGTCGCGCGCGCCTGCTGCAGGGTCACGGCGACGATCTCCGGATGGCGCTGCGTGAAATCCCGCGTCGCCTCGTAGAAATTGTTGGTCGGCGCGAGGCCCGTGTAGTCGGACAGCGTGCGGACCTTCAGCGTGTCCTGCGCGGCCGCATAGTAAGGATCCCAGATCGCCCACGCATCGACGTTGCCGCTTTCGAACGCGGCACGCGCGTCGGCGGGCGGCAGGTAGACCGGGCGAATCTCGTCGTAGCGCACGCCGGCTTTCTGCAGCGCCTTCAGCAGCAGGTAGTTCGCGCTGGAGCCTTTCTGCAGCGCGACCTTCTTGCCGCGCAGGTCGGCCACCGATCGGATCGGCGAATCGGGCTTCACGACCACCGCCTCGTTGTGCGGCGCCGGCGGCTCCGCGCCGACGTACACGAAGCGCACGCCGGCCGCCTGCGCGAACACCGGCGGCGGCGCGCCGGTATAGCCGAAGTCGATGCTGTTCGCGTTCAGCGCTTCGAGCAGCTGCGGGCCCGCCGGGAATTCGAACCACTGGACGCGGTAGCCGAGCGGCTTGAGCCGCGTCTCGAGCGCGCCTTGCGCCTTGACGACCGACAGCAGGCCGGCCTTCTGGTAGCCGATGCGCACGACCTTGTCGGCGCCGCCTTGTGCGAACGCCGGCGCCGCGCAAACCGCGACGAGCGTCGCGGCGGCGGTGCGGGTGATCCAGCGGGTGAAACGAATCATCGAACGGGCTCCATGCGAAACGTCTTCGGGCGAGCGGCGGGCGTGCCGCTCGGTTGGAAGAATCGTCGCATGGGCGATATCGGCGACCAACGAAGCATTGCCGATATCAATATGACGCCGGCGCGCCTATGCTTTGTCGCCGTCGTGGCCCGGCGCGCCGGTCTGGCGCGCGGCTTCGTCGCTGAGCTTCTTGTCGAGGATGGTCGCGACGCGGCCGCCGAGATACGCGCTCGCCGCGGCCTCGAGCGCGCGGTTCGTCTCGCCTTCGACGAACACGGCCGCGAGCGGGCGCAGGCGCCAGATCGCGTCGACCAGCGCGGGCACGTCGGTCGGCGGCGGCAGCGTGCCTTCGTCGTAACGATCGAGCCGCTTCACGACGAGGTCCACGAGCAGCCGCGCGATCGCGTCGAAGTGCGGGCGTGCGAGGCTGATCACGTCGAGCAGCTCGCGCGGCGGGATGCCTTCCTTCGTCATCGCGGCCGCCGCCTCGAGCAGCGCGGGGCTCTTCGCGACGAACGACAGGCCATGCCGCTCGAGCAGGCCGAGCTCGGTCACGCGCGCGAGCTGCGCAGGCGTTTGCGGGCCGAACATCTGCGTGAGCGCGGCAAGCGAGTAGGTCTTCGGCCGCTCGTGCGACCAGCGGCCGCCGATCGCATTCTCGAGACCGAGGATCGAGCGGAGGTCGTGGCCTTCGTCGATCGCCATGATCAGGTCCTGGATGTTCGACAGCGTGTAGCCGCGCGCGAGCAGGTGGTTGATCAGCTTCAGCCGGGCGACGTGCGTGTCGTCGTAGATGCCGACGCGCCCGCGCTTCTCGGGCGGCGCGAGCAGGCCGCGATCCTGGTACGCGCGGACGTTGCGCACGGTCGTGTCGGACACGCGCGCGAGCTCGTCGACGGTGTACTCGTTGCGGGTGTCCGCAGCGGCCTCGTCGGGTGTGGAATGAGTCTGTTTGGGCATGCGGGCATTCTAGCGCGACGCGGCGGGCGAAGGCGCGGGCGACGGGGGGAGTGAGCACGCACCCGCGCCGAGCGGGCGCTGCAGCAGCGCGGTGTCGATCCAGCGGCCGTGCTTGAAGCCGACCGCTTTCAATAGGCCGATCGGCTCGAAGCCGAACGCACGATGCAGCGACGTCGAGCCGCCCGTGCCGCCGTCGGCGATCACCGCGATCATCTGCCGCCACGGGCCGGCCTCGCAGCGCGCGATCAGGGCCGCCAGCAGCGCACGGCCGGTGCCGCGCCCGCGCTGCGCGTCGTCGATATAGATCGAGTCCTCGACCGTGTGGCGGTACGCGCTGCGCGTCCGGTACGGCGTCGCGTACGCGTAGCCGGCGACGCGACCGTCGCATTCCGCGACGAGATACGGCAGCCCGTCGCGCAGCACGGCGGCGCGGCGCGCGCGCAGTTCGGCGACGTCGGGCGGCGTTTCCTCGAACGACGCGACGCTGTGGCGGACGTGATGCGCGTAGATCGCGTGGATGGCATCGAGGTCGGCATCGGTCGAATCGCGGACGATGCAGGCGGCTGGCGTGGCGGACATGGTGGCGGGGCGACAGGGGGCGATGCGGGGAAATCGCTACTATGCGGGCGATTGCCGGGCCCGTAAAGCGGCGGCCGCGCGTCCGGCGTCGCGGCGTTCAGCCCGGCGGCCGCTTCTTCTGCGTGTCGCGCGGCAACTCGTTGAAGCGGGCGAAGTAGTAGCCGGAAAACCGGCCGAGGTGCCCGAAGCCGAACGTCAGCGCCGTATCGGTGATGCTGGCCATCGGGTCGGTCAGCAACTGCGCGCGGGCGGCGTCCAGCCGGATGTTGCGCAGCAGCTCCATCGGGGTCGCGCCGTGGTAGCGGCGACACAGCACGTTCAGCGTCCGAAAGCTGACGCCGGCGGCCCTGGCGAGATCTTCGAGCGAGATCGGCGCGCAGAGCCGTGCGTCGATGAATTCGAGCAGCGCGTCCATCTGCCTGATGCCGCCCTGCGATCCGGATTCCGCCGGCGTGCCGCGCGATTCCGGCGTCGGGCCGGCACGCGCGGTAGCGGGCGGCGGCGGGCGATGCACGAGCAGGAACAGCGCGAGGCTTCGTTCGAAGTGGTCGCGCCACTCGGCCCGTATGCCGCCGTCGTCGGCAACGGCGAGGACATTGAGCAGCGACTGCGCAATCAGATCCCATTGCGACGCAAGCGCCGTCGGCAGCAGGAATCCTGGCGCGAGGGCGGGCGCCTCGTCGTCGGGCGGGCGGCCGGAAACCACGCGCATCAGCGAATCGGGCACCTTGACGATCAGTTGCCGGGTGCCGGGCCGCCAGCGCAGGCGCACGTGCGTCCTGGGCGCCAGCACGGCGGTGCGTCCTTCGGACACGCGCATCACGTGCCCGTCGCACTCTATCTCGGCGCCGCCCGCGAGCGACGTGTGGACGAGCGAAAAGCCGTCGAACGGGCGCGGGATGACCTCGACTTCGGCGCCGTACTGCAGCGCGTAGACGGTCAGGTGATTCAACTGCCCCTTGAAAAGCGCCGCGTCGGGCACGCCGCGCTTCCAGCGCAGCGCATGCTCGGCCAGCTCCAAGGAGACCTGCTCGTGCGCATCCATGCGCAATCCGGATCGGAACAGGCAATTCCGGTACAGCGCGGACAGCACTTCCGCATTGGGGGTGAGGGGCATGGCGTCTCCTGTGTGGCGTTTCCGTGCCGCGCATCCGGCTGGCCGCGGCTGCGCGTCGTGCCACATCGGCTTCTCTAGCGTGGGAGATATCCCGAATGGATGATATTGATCTTCATCGGGATTGTCTAAAGTATTGCAAGAAACGGATAGTCCCGTTCGTGCCGAGGAAAAATCCGGATAACGCGCGGCGTGCGAAAAAAGCGGATCAAATTCGCGAGCCGCCTGCAAATTCCGGATAGTGGAAATCATTGTGGCTTCCTACACTGCGCCGGCATCCGGACGGAAACCGTTTGGCGATTGTGTTTCGTACAACTACGAAATCAATGCGCCGAACGATGGCGGATGCCGCGCGACGGTTGCCGCCGGCCCTGAACCCCATCTGTAGAGAGGAAGGAATTTACATGCGTCAAATCAACCTGCAGGCGCTCTCGGACGACGCGCGGCTGGGCACGCTGCACGGCGTCGTGCTTTTCTGGTGCGCGCTGATCATCGTGTTCGACGGCTACGACCTGGCGGTGGCCGGCATCGCGCTGCCGGCGATCATGAACGAGATGGGCGTCAATCCCGCACAGGCCGGCTTCATGGTCAGCTCGGCGCTGTTCGGCATGATGTTCGGCAACATCGTGTTCGGGACCGTCGCCGAGCGGATCGGGCGCCGCTGGGCCATCGCGGCCTGCCTGACGCTGTTCAGCGTGTTTACCGCGGCGGCCGGGCTGGCGCCGACGCCCGCGCTGTTCGGCGCCGCCCGCTTCCTGGCGGGCATCGGCATCGGCGGCGTGATGCCGAACGTGATCGCCCACATGACCGAGTACGCGCCGCGGCGCGTGCGCAACACGCTGGTGACGCTCATGTTCAGCGGCTATTCGGCCGGCGGCATGCTGGCGGCCGTGATGGGCAAGGGGATGATCGAGGCGTACGGATGGCAGTCCGTGTTCGTCGCCGCGGGCGCGCCGGTGCTGCTCGTCCCGCTGCTCGTGAAATGGATGCCGGAATCGCTGCCGTTCCTGATCCGGCGCGGCAGGACGGACGAGCTCGCGCGCATCGCACGCCGGCTCGATCCGGCGTACCGGCCTCAAGCGGGCGACTGCTATGTCGTCCCGCGCGAGGGCAACGCGGGCAACGCGCCGGTGCGCCGGTTGTTCGACGACGGTCGCGGACTCAGCACGGTCATGTTCTGGATCGCGTGCTTCATGTGCCTGTTCATGGTGTATGCGCTCAGCTCGTGGCTGACCAGGCTGATGGCGAGCGCGGGCTACAGCCTCGGCTCCGCGCTGACGTTCGTGCTGGTGCTGAACGCCGGCGCGATGGTCGGTGCAATCGGCGGCGGCTGGCTGGCCGATCGATTCCCGATCAAGACAGTGCTCGTGTCGATGTATCTGCTCGCCGCGGTGTCGATCACGCTGCTCGGCTACGAGGTGCCCACCGCGCTGCTGTTCGTGCTGGTCGGCCTGGCCGGCGCGTCGACCATCGGCACGCAGATCGTCAACTGCGCGTATGCGGGGCAGTTCTATCCGATGGAGATCCGTGCGACGGGCATCGGCTGGACGCTGGGCGTCGGCCGCAGCGGCGCGATCCTGGCGCCGATCGTCATCGGCGCGCTGGTGGGCATCGATCTGCCGCTGGAACAGAACTTCATGGCGATCGGGCTGCCTGCGCTGGCGGCGGCCGTCGCGGTCGGACTGATCGATCATCGGCGCTCGGCTTCGCACCACGGCCGCCCGGTGTCCGGCGGCGAGCGGCAGGTGGCGCATGCGCAACAGTCCTGAGCGGCAGATCGGCGGGGCGCCGGCGCGAGGCCGGCGGCCGATCGCGCGCGGCAACGCTGCGTCGTTTGTCTCATGGAAAAACTCAGTCATGCATATCGATTCAGGGGCGTTGAAGGCGATGGTGAAGGGGAATGCGCTTGCAATGGCGCTGATGGCGGCAGCCGGCATCGCGCATGCACAAGGCAGTGTGACGCTGTACGGCATCGTCGATACCGGCGTTTCGTACTACAACCATGCGGCGAAGGGCGGATCGGCGGTGGGCATGCCGCATCTGACCGGCGAATTGCCGTCGCGGTGGGGCGTGAGAGGTGCCGAAGACGTCGGCGGCGGCTACCGGGTGTTCTTCGTGCTGGAAAACGGCTTCCAGCCCGGCACGGGCGGGTTCAATTACGGCGGGCGGCTGTTCGGCCGGCAGGCGAACGTGGGCCTGAGCAGCGATCACGGAACGCTCACGCTCGGCAGGCAAATGAACATGACGGCCTATGCGCTCGCCAACGCCGACGTCATCGGGCCGTCGATTCATTCGCCGAGCAACTTCGACGCGTATCTGCCGAATGCACGCAGCGACAACGCGATCGGCTACCTGGGCAAGTTCCGGGGATTCACGATCGGCGGCACCTACAGCTTCGGCCGCGACGCCGCCGGGCCGGCGGGGCCGTCGGCCACCGGCTGCGCGGGGCAGGTGCCGGGCAATCCGCTCGCGTGCCGGCAATATACGGTGCTGGTCGCATACGACGCGGCGCGCTTCGGTGTTGCGGCGTCCTACGACGTGAAGCGCGGCGGGGCGGGCGCAGCGGCGCCGCTCGACAGCAGCGCGTATACGAGTACGCACAGCGTCGTCGACGGATACGCGGTGATGGGGCGCGCAAAGTTCGGCGCGGGATGGATACGGAACAACGTTGCGGCGGCCACCCATTTGCAGACCGACATCTTCTTCGCCGGCGTCACCTATACGCTGACGCCCACGGTGTCGCTCGACGCGCAAGGCACGCGCTATCTGCAACGCGGGCCGGCGTGCCACGCGGACGCGAACGCGAACGCGACCCTGCTGGTCGGGCGCGCGAACCATCTCCTGTCGAAGCGGACGCGCGTCTATACGTCGGTCGGCTACATGCTGAACAGCGCGACGGCCGCCAAGGCGGTCGCCGCCGGCGGAACCGCCGGCATGGGGCGGAACCAGATGGGGATCATGGCCGGTCTGCAGCAGCGGTTCTGACGGGCCGCGGCGTCAGAGCTGCCCGTCCGCCGCGCGCACCGCATCCGCGATCGCGTCCGCAACGCGCTGCACGCGCGGTGACCGGCGCACGTCGGGGTGCACGACGAGCCAGATCTCGCGTTCGATGTCGCAGCGCGGCGCGGAGGTCAGCTCGACGAGCGCCGCGGGCGCGAGCCTGCCGGGGGCAGGCGCCGCCGTCACGGAATCGATCGCCGGATCATCGACCAGAAACCGCGGCAGCAGCGCGACGCCCGCGCCGGCCAGGCACGCGCGATGCAGCGCCGCGAGGTCGTTTGCGATGAACGCGAAGCGGCGCCCGGCCGCGAAGCGTTCGAGCCATTGCTGCTGCGGCGTCTGCGCGAGCGCGTCGTCGTAGCCGAGGAACGGCCACGTGTCGGGCGGGGCGGCCGCCCATTCGGACGACGCGCACAGCGCGAAGCGCATCGTGCCGAGCCGGCGCGCGGCGAGCCCCGGTTCGCTCGGCCGCGACAGGCGCACCGCCAGATCGGCTTCGCGCGCATACAGGTTGGCCGCGTGCATCTCGCCCATCAGGTCGATCCGCAGCGCCGGCCACGCGCGCTGCGCGCGAGCGAGACGCGGCGCAAGGAAGTGGCTGGCGAACACCGGCGACGCCGACACGCGCACGACGCCGTCGAGCGCTGCTGCCCCCTGCGCGGCGCGCGCGAACGCATGGGCGTCGGCTTCGAGGCGCGCCGCATGCTCGGCGAGGTGCAGGCCCTCGTCGGTCGGCGGCCAGCCGCGCGGCAGCCGGTCGAACAGGCGGATGCCGAGCGCGGTTTCCAGCGCGTCGATGCGCCGCGCGACCGTCGAATGCTGGACCTGCAGCGACCGCGCGGCCGCCGACAGGCTGCCGCCGCGCATCACCGCGAGGAAATAGCGGATGTCGTCCCAGCTCATCGGCGGCGCAGAGGTCGTCGCATCATCTGTCGAATTTTGCACAGTAGTTGGTCGTCAATCGTGAATTCCGCTCGATTATGCACGATGGGATCATCGCATCACTTCATTCGATTGCGAGGAACGTCATGACCCAAGCTGCCACTGCCATCCGGATCGGGATCGATCGTTACGGCGACGCCGGCGTGCTGCGCCGCGTGGATGCGCCCGTCGCGCTGCCCGGCGCCGGCGAGGTGCGGATTCGCCAGACCGCCGTCGGCGTGAATTTCGTCGACATCTATTTCCGGACCGGCGCACACGCGCTGCCCGCGTTGCCGGACGCGCTCGGCGTCGAGGCGGCCGGCGTGATCGACGCGGTCGGTCCCGGCGTGACGGATCTCGTGCCGGGCCAGCGCGTCGCGTACGCGGGACTGCCGACCGGCAGCTACGCGACCCTTCGCACGCTGTCGGCCGAGCGCGTGCTGCCCGTGCCCGACACGCTGAGCGACGAGGCGGCTGCTGCCGGGCTGCTGAAAGGGATCACGGTCTACATGCTGATGCATCGGGTCCGGCAGGTCCGCGCGGGCGACACGGTGCTCGTGCATGCGGCGGCCGGCGGCGTCGGGCTGCTCGCCACGCAGTGGGCGCGCGCGCTTGGCGCGCGGGTGATCGGCACGGTCGGGTCGGCCGCGAAGGCGGCGCTCGCGCGGGCGCACGGCGCGGAAGCGGTCGTCGACTATCGCGACGACGATTTCGTCGCGGCCGCGCGCGCGTTCGGCGGCGGCGCGGGCGTCGATTATGCGATCGACGGGATCGGCGGCGACGTGCTGACGCGCACGCTCGGCGCGGTCAGGCCGTTCGGAATGGTCGCGAGCATCGGGCAGGTGGCCGCGATCGGCGCACGGCAGACCTTCGACCTCGACGAACTGGGGCCGGCGCGTTCGATCGCACTTGCGCGGCCGAGCGTGCTCGGCTTCATCGCGCGGGACGTGGCCGGCTATCGGGAAGCCGCGCGCGTGACGCTCGAGCGGCTGGCGGGCGGGATGCACGTCGAGATCGGCGCGCGGCTGCCGCTCGAACAGGCGGCCGATGCGCACCGGATGCTGGAAGCGCGGGCGACGACGGGGGCGGTAGTGCTGGTGCCGTGACGGGGCGCGGGGCAGGCCGCCTGCCCGCTTACCCGCTTACCCGCTTACGCGCGCTTGCGCAGCGGCGCATCCTCGACGAACCACGCGAGCACGAACGCGATCGCGATCACCGCCGACGCCGCGAGATACACGACGTGCAGCGACCCCGCGAACGCATGCAGGTATGCGTCGCGCACCGCGTCCGGCAACCGGTGCACGGCGGCGGGGCCGAGCGATGCCGGCAGCTCGGCGCCGGCCGGCAGCGTATTCGCGAGCCGCGTCTGCAGCCCGTTCGAGAACAGCGCGCCGAACGCCGCGACGCCGAGCGAGCCGCCGATCGAGCGGAACAGCGTGACGCCCGACGTCGCGACGCCCATGTGGCGGAAATCGATCGTGTTCTGCACCGCGAGCACGAGCACCGGCATCACCATCCCGAGCCCGATGCCGAGCAGCGCCATGTAGCCGTACATCGTGTGCAGCGGCGTGTCGAGCGACAGCGTGGACAGCAGCGCCATCGCGACGCCGCCGACCAGCGTCCCCGCGATCGGAAACGCGCGATAGCGGCCGAACCGCGAGATCAGGCGACCGCTCGCCACCGACATCGCGAGCATCCCGCCCATCATCGGCAGCAACTGCATCCCGGCCTGCGACGGTGTCGAGCCCTTCACGACCTGCAGGTACAGCGGAATGAACGTGACCGAGCCGAACAGCGCGACGCCGACGACGAAGCCGATCAGGCTGCACAGCACGAAGGTGCGATGGCGGAACAGCGCGAGCGGCATGATCGGCTCAGCGGCGAGCCGCTCCTCATAGACGAACCCGCCGATCGCGACGACGCCGAGCACGAGCGTCATCCACAGCTGCGGCGATGACCACGGCAGCAGCGAGCCGCCTTCGCTCGTGAACAGGATGATGCAGGTGAGGGCGGTCGCGAGGAACGCGGCGCCCAGGTAGTCGATCCGGTGCTTCACGTGCGCGGCGTGCGGCTTGAACGCGACGCCGATCACTGCGAGCGCGACGAAGCCGAGCGGCAGGTTGATGTAGAAGATCCAGCGCCACGACAGGTGCTCGACGAGGAAGCCGCCGAGCAGCGGCCCGATGATCGTCGCGAGGCCGTACACGCCGCCGAACATCCCCTGGTAGCGGCCGCGCTCGTCGGGCGGGATCAGGTCGCCGATCGCGGCCATCGTGACGACCATCAGGCCGCCGCCGCCGAGCCCCTGCAGCGCGCGCAGCAGGATCAGCTGTGTCATGTCCTGCGCGACGCCGCAGAGCACCGAGCCGGCGAGGAACAGCACGATCGCCGCCTGCAGCACGATCTTGCGGCCGTACAGGTCGCCGAGCTTGCCGTACAGTGGCAGCACGACGGTGGACGACAGCAGGTACGCGGTCACGACCCACGACAGCTGGTCGAGCCCGCCGAGCTCGC
Source organism: Burkholderia ubonensis subsp. mesacidophila (assembly GCF_002097715.1). Classification (NCBI taxonomy): domain Bacteria; kingdom Pseudomonadati; phylum Pseudomonadota; class Betaproteobacteria; order Burkholderiales; family Burkholderiaceae; genus Burkholderia; species Burkholderia ubonensis. The sequence continues at coordinate 2,121,699 of NZ_CP020738.1, read as the reverse complement.
CGACGATCGTCGGCAGCGCGGTGGACACGATGGTCTGGTCGAGCGCGGACAGCAGCATCACAAGCAGCAACGCGGCGATGATCAGCCCCACGGGCGTGTCGCTGCGAGCTGCGTCGGCGGTCGGCGTGCGCGGAACGGTTTCGGTTTGCATGGGGGATATCTGCCATGGCAGTGAATTGCCCGAAAATATAGGGGCTAAAGGTTGCCTAGTCAATTTCTGCTTATCCCTGAATTGTTTCAGGCGTAACAAGAAGGCGATGCCCGACGCCGAATTTGACGTAAATCACGGAATGAAAGGGGGCCGGACTCAAGTTTTCTGCAGGCAATCCGTAATACAAAATGCCGCGCACCGATCGCCGCGAGACTTTTTTTTACCGCCCACGTTCCGTCATGAACCTGAACGCCCTGTTTTCCCGATTCTCGATCCGGACCCGGATCTTCTCCACGCTTGGCCTGGTTGCCGGCCTGCTCGTCATTTCCGGGCTGATCGGCCTTGCCGGCATGCAAAGCTCGAACCGCGCGCTCGACGAGGCGTATAACGGCCAGCTGGCCTCGAAGACCGCGCTTTCCGCGTCGACCCTGAACCTGACGATCGTGCGCACGACGCTCGATCGCGCGATGCTGCATCCCGAGGCGCCCGAAGTGCCGGATCTGCTGACGAAGGCGGACAACTACCTCGCGAAGGCGGACGCCGCGTGGCGTACCTACGCGGCGATGCCGCACGACGGCGACGAGAGCGCGCTTGCCAGCCGCACGGACGCCGCGCGCCAGGCGCTGATCGGGCAGGCGCTCAAGCCGATGGCCGACGCGATCCGGACCGGCCGCCGCGACGAGGCCGACCGGCTGCTGATGACGGTTGCGCCGCCGCTGTCGGTCGCGCTCACGCAGGCGACCGATGCGCTCGACAACTTCCAGGCGGCACAGGGCAAGGAGGTGTTCGACACCGCGCAGACGTATTACGCATGGCTGCGCGCCGGCGCGGTCGCCGGCATCGCGTTCGGCATCGCCGCGTGCCTCGGCTGCGCGATCGGCCTGCATTTCGCGATCTCGCAGCCGCTTGCCCGGTTGCTGACGCACTTCCGCCGCCTGTCGGACGGCGACCTGACCTCGGAAGTGCGCTGGGCGTCGCGCGACGAGATGGCCGAACTGGTCAAGGGCGTGCAGGGCATGCAGTCCAGCCTCGCCGACACCGTGCGCCAGGTCACGCGGGGTTCCGAGGCGATCGTCACCGCGACGCACCAGATCGCCGCCGGCAACACCGACCTGTCGCAGCGCACCGAGGAGCAGGCCGCCGCACTCGAGGAGACGGCCGCGAGCATGGAGCAGCTGACGGCGACGGTGAAGCAGAACGCCGATAACGCGGCCGAAGCGCAGGCGTGCGCGGACAGCGCGTCCCAGATCGCGTCGAAGGGGGCGACGGTCGTCAGCGAGGTGATCGGCACGATGAACGAGATCGACCAGAGCTCGCAGAAGGTCGCCGACATCATCGGCACGATCGAAGGGATCGCGTTCCAGACCAACATCCTCGCGCTGAATGCCGCCGTGGAAGCGGCGCGCGCGGGCGAGCAGGGCCGCGGCTTCGCGGTGGTCGCGGGCGAGGTGCGCACGCTCGCGCAGCGCTCGGCCACCGCGGCGAAGGAGATCCGCACGCTGATCGGCGAATCGGTCGAGCGCGTCGCGAACGGCTCGCGGCTCGTCGGCGTGGCCGGCACGACGATGCAGGACATCCAGCAGGCGATCGCGCGCGTGACCAGCATCATGACCGAGATCGCGGCGGCGTCGAACGAACAGCGCGACGGGATCGAGCAGGTGAACCTCGCGGTGTCGCAGATGGATCAGGTGTCGCAGCAGAACGCGGCGCTCGTCGAAGAGGCGGCTGCCGCGGCCGCGTCGCTTGAAGAGCAGGCCGATGGCCTGCGCCGCGCGGTCGGCGCGTTCCGCGTCGCGTAAGCGGGTTCGACTGACGCTGCCTGACCGGCCGTGCCTGACCGGCCGTGCATGGCCGGTCAGGCGAATCCAGCCGGCCGGACTGAACCGGACCAAGCGGTCGACCTTACTGGTTCAACCAAGCCCAACCGGCCGGTTTCCCCCACACGCGCCCGATCCCGATCGGCGCCCATCCACCAGCCAGCCCTGTCCGGGCAACCGCCTTACGCCCCCGTGAGCTGCGCAGCCGCGCGCGCCGATGCGACGAGCAGCAGCTTCATCGTCGCGCGGGTCGCGCCGACGAACAGCTTGCGGGCCGCGCGCGCGTCGAGCGTGTCGAAGTCGATCTCGGTGAGGATCACGCACGGCGCCGATTGCCCCTTGAAGCGATAGATCGAATCGAGCAGCACGTCGCCGTCGTGGTATTCGGGGTTGCCGAACAGGTCGTACTTGCCGGTAAAGCGCTTGACCTGGTGGGGCCCAAGCTGGTCGAGCGCTGCGAGCGCCGAGCCTTCGCGCCCGCGGTACGACAGCACCGCGATGTCCTGCTTGCGGAATCCGAGCGACAGCGCCTGCGTGATCGCGCGCTTGGTCGCGTCGATGCACGCGTCGGCCAGCGCGGCGGGCGACGCGTTCGCATCACCGTAGGCGGACACGACGAGATCGGAGCCGTCGAACGGGCTGCCCGAGCGCAGCTCGGCGGCAAGCGGCTCGACGCGGCCGACGACGTCGCGCACGAAATCGAGCAGGTCGCGCGGGCTGCGGTAGTTGGTGAGCGCCTTGAGCGACACCCAGCCCGGCAGCGCCACCGGCTCGCGCATATAGAGGTTCTGCAACGGATCCTCCAGCCACCACCACGCGCCGTCCGGCGCGAGCAGCCGCTCCAGCGCGGTCGCCCATGACGGATGGAAATCCTGCCCCTCGTCGACGATCAGGACGTCGACGCGCCAGCGCTCGGGCACTGGCGTTTCCGCGAAGCGCGCTTCGAGCCGCCCGAACGCGTCGGGCGCGTCGAAATCCGGCGTGTAGCCGCCGTCGCGCGCTACCCAGTCGCACAGCTGGTGGTAGTTCGCGATCTTCGCGCCGGGCGGCGCGATGCGCGCGATGTAGTCGGCGAGCGGCCGGTTGAAGCAGACGTAGAGCACGCGCCGGCCCGCGGCGATCGCGTCGCGCATCGCCTGCACCGCGAGCTGCGTCTTGCCCGAGCCCGCGGTGCCGATGACGCGCAGCCGGAACGGCGTGAACTCGAGCTTGCGGGCCCATTCGGCGAGGCCGCCGGACAGCCGCGTGACGAGCGTGCCGGCCTGCCCGACGAGCGCGCTCGTATCGGGCGTGAGCGCCAGCTCGTCCGCGAGGAAGTGATGGATCTTCGGCGCGTTCGCGACGCGCGGCTCGTCGGCGGGCAGGATCTGCTGGATGACCTGCGCGAGCTGCGCCTTGCGCGTCGCGTCGACGATTCGGTCGGACGGGACGCCCGCGATCGCGGCCTGGCGGATCGTGTAGTCGGGACAGTAGAGCAAAGCCTCCACGCCGTAGACGCCCGCGCCGAGCGCGGCGGTCAGGCGGCGGTGCAGCGTCTCCTGCGTGCGCGCGAGCTGGATCGGCACGTTGCGCTCGGTCTGCAGGTAGACCTTGACGAGCCCCTTCGGCGTCTCGCGCAGGAAGCCCGCCTTCTGCTCGATCAGCAGGACGCGCCCGGCCGGGCTGACGACGACGAACGCCGCTTCGCCGAACACCGAGAAACCCTGTTCGGCGCGGGTCCAGTGCACGCCGTGGTACACGGTGTAGCTGTCCGGCAGCGCGTGTTCGAGTGCGGCGAGCGTCTCGCGCTCGCGTTCCGCCGCGCCGGTCGCGGCGAGGCTTTTCCAGTCGTCGGGGATGAGGCGGGCCATGAGGTCGGACGCGGTGGTTGCCGGCGTGGGCGTGAACGGGTGCGGCTATTGTACTGAGGAACCCGTTCGCCGCCGCGGCGCGGCGTGTGCGCTGGCCATCCGGCCGATGATGGGAGCGGGCGGGGCGCTCAGCTCCGCGCGAGCCGTTTCGCGAGATCCGCGCTGAGGATCGCCATGCGTGCGGGTTTTTCGTAGCAGACCACGTCGAATGCGCGGATCACTTCGCTGATGTCCGCCTCGCTCGCGCGGCCGGTGAGCAGGTCGCCCGTCAGCACGAAGATCGGCGCGCCGGGGTTGTCGGACGTGCGCACCGCCTTGATCCCGGTCGCGGCCGTGCAGTCGTCGAACAGCCATTCGGTGACGACCGCGTCGAACGCCTGGCCCTGCAGCGCGTCGACGAATGCCGTGAGGCCGTCGAACGTGGCCGTCGCGAAGCCTTGCCGTTCGAGATAGCGGCACAGTTCGGTCGCGCTGACGCGATCGGGGTCGATCACGGCGACGAGCAGTTTGTCGCTCTCCGCGCGGCGCGGATAGATTTCGATCTTGTGCACGTCGTACGCGTTCTGGTAGAGCACGCCGCTATGGCGCAGCACGCGCCAGTGGCCGTTCTGCTCGTACGCGACGAACTCGGGCCGCGCGCCGGCTTCGAGCGGCGCGCCGATCCAGGCGGTGCACGGAATCTCGGCCACGCCCGCGTACAGCACGGCTTCCTGCGAATACGCGCCGACCATGCCGGGGTCGAGCGTCTGCGCGCCGAACAGCTGCGCGGCGGGCTCGCCGTACGCTTCGGCGACTTTCTTGATCTGCGCGAGCGTCCACGGGCTGCTGCCGCGCAGTTTGCGGTGGCCCTGGGAAAAGCTGAGGTCGAGGATGCGGCACAGCTCGGTGGTCTGCTGCCGCTTGCCGATGCCGTTGCGGGTCATCAGCTCGCGCACGCGCTCTGCGACCGCGAGGGAATCCGTGGTTATTGCTTCAGTGGTCATGCTACGGGAGCGGGATCGGTTCAGGACGACGCCTTGCGGCGGAACTCGTCGGACAATCTCGGAGACGTCCAGTGGCGAGCCGACCGGCCACGCGCGGAAAAGATAACTTTACCGCAAAATGGCATCGGTTCCCTGTAGTGAAACACGCGATTGTGTGAAAGGTGTTTCGCAACGTTACACTGAGTGTGCGTCCAGCTCTTGTTGGGCGGGGCTGTTCGAATTTATTCACAACGTCAAGCGCCGATTCTGATTTGTATCGGCTTGATTCCTATCGGATTTGCACATAATCGGACCGTCATCTCGCTCGACGGACTGTGGCGTAACGTCACATCTGCACTTCCGCAGCCATCGCGCGCGCCAGTCATTCGGTCTGGGCCAGAAACGAGGGCCAGCAACGTTTTGCAGCGAGTCATTCAAGCTCGCCTGCGAGAGCGTCTGTCGAATCGACCGGATGCGCATGGCATGGAATCCCTCTGGTTCAATGAAAGGAGCGGGGAGTGCTTGCGACCCGCCCGCATCGATTCGTTGCTTGATCCGCTGCGACCGCCTAGTCTCAACCGCAAGGAGACCAACGTCGAGCCCGACGCTTTCGCGCTCGGCGTCTGCGATGCAGCAGGCGCCGGAGGGGGCTCATCGGCATGTCGGATGTGCGAACCACGCGCCATGCGCGGGTTGCTTGTCATTCAATGCGGAGGTTGAGATGTCGGAGCATGCATTTGTCGACGAAAACGGCTATCGGTGTTTCTGTGAGGCTTATGAGGAGCCTCCGGGCGTGTGGCGTGCACTGGTGCGATTCGAACGAAAGAGCGACCACGCCGCGATGCAGACGCACATCCCTGGCATGACGCACAAAATCGACGAGACATTCGCGACTCATCATGAAGCCATGGGCGCTGCGAAAGCCTATGCGAGGCACAAGGCATCGCAAGACGAAACGGGCCTGTAGGGCCGAGGTGCGGCGTGGCGCTCGAAGATGGCCCGCGCGCGTCTTTCGCGTTGATGCACGAAACTTCGCTTTCGATGCCGAGAGACGATGATGCTTGGCGCAGGATGAATGCCGGGCAGAGAGTTCGCTTTCTGTGCCGCCATCGATTCCGAAACCAGTCGCGAGGAAGCCACGAACATGTTTAAGGTCAATACCAGCAGCCATGCGGCCTCGTCGAGCGCATCGCATTCCCCGGAAGAAACGCCGGCCGTCGGCGGGCATGGCGAATCTTCGTCGACTTCGAACGTTCCGGCAGCGCTCGCGGCGCTCGCCGACAGGCCTCGCCCTCGCGTTCGGGCCGAACATAATCTGTCTAGCGGGGAGTCCGATAGCGAGAACCCGGACGTCTTGTACCGGTCATTGCGTCGCGACGAGCGGCACGTACGCACAACCGGGCTGCTTCCGCCCAAAGACCACGATCCGTCGATTTCGGCGCTTGCGCATGTTCAGGCCGGTAGCCGGGCAGAGGTGAAGAGTGCTTGGGTTTCCGCAACCCGCAGCAAGAAAGTGGCGGCAGCCTGGGCCGCAAGAAGCGAAGGGGGGCAGGTCGCGAAATTCACGAAGCCGGCGGACAAGGAAACCTACGATCTCACGACGCCCCACGACCAGGCCCTGATCTTTCCCAACGGCGGCTCGGGGCTGAATGCGGCCAAGGGGTCGCAGGAAGTTCTGATCAAGGGCGGCGTGCCTGCCGAGAACATTACTGCGCTATGGGATGCGCGTCGCGTCACGGTCGGCGAATATAAAGCGGCGTCGCCCAGCAACACGCCGAACTTCGTCGACAAGATTCGATCAAGGTCCAAGGCCGGCGAAACGCCGACGCCTGTTGTTCTGACCGACGCAATGAAGACAAAGGCCGCGCGAGGCGTTAGCCCGGACGAGGAGGAGGCGTCTTCCGCGAAGCGCGCAAGAGAATGAGCGTCCTTGATCGTCGTGAGTCGCGCGCGATCCTGCTCCGATACGGATTGATCGATGGCAAGCGATCGATATCATTGGCCCTGCACGAGTCGGCGTTACCGGACGCCGCCGCACGGCCCGAGCACGACAAGACTAGACGATCAGGAAACAATGACGACAACCTACCCGCTACACGCCAACCTGACCCGTGCCGACGCGGCATTTCCGGCCGATGCCGACGTGGTGATCGCGGGCGCCGGCATCATGGGTTGCGCAGCCGCGTACTACCTGGGCTTGCGTGGCCTGAAGGCCGTCGTGCTCGACAAGTCCCGGCTCGCCGGGCAGCAATCCGCGCGCGCATGGGGCTTCGTGCGCCAGCAGGGGCGCGAAGCCCCCGAAGTGCCGCTGATGATGGCCGGCATGCGGATCTGGGAAGGACTGGAGGCCACGCTCGGTTTCGATCTCGAATGGCGGCAGGGCGGCTGTCTCTATATTGCGGACAATGAAACGGACTGGGCGTCGTTCCAGGCGTGGCTGAGCGTCGCGCGCGACCACGGGCTCGACACGCGCACGCTGACGCGCGCACAGATCGACGAGCGGGTCAGCGGTCTCGCCGCGCCCGCGCTCGGCGGCCTTTACACCGCGAGCGACGGCCAGGCCGAGCCGCGGCGCGTGGCCGCCGCGTTCGCCGCGCGGGCGACCGAGGCCGGCGCGCGTTTCTTCGAAGGCTGCGGCGTGACGGCCATCGAGACGGCGGGCGGCGTGGTCGTCGGCGTCGCGACCGAGCGCGGCACGATCCGCGCGTCGCGCGTGATCTGCGCGGCCGGCGCGACGAGCTTCCGGCTGCTCGACGGCGTTGGCATCCGGTTGCCGCAGCAGGCGGTGCGCGGCACCTGCATGCGCACCAACGTGCTGCCGCCCGTTTCCGCGTCGACGCTCTGGGGCCACGGCCTCGGCATCCGCCAGCGCAGCAACGGCGCGATCAATCTCGCCGACGACATGCAGGCGGACGTCGACCTGACGCTCGGCCACCTGCGCGGGCTGAGCCTGTTCTGGCCGGAGTTCTGGTCGCAGCGCGAGAAATTCCGGCTCCACCTGAACGGCGCCGCGTGGCGCGACCTGGCCGCGCGGATCAACGGCGGGCCCGGGCCGATCGAGCCGCGCGATCCGCAGCCGCAGCCGAATCCCGCGCACGCGCCGCGCGCGCTCGCGAAGCTGAAGGCGATCTTTCCGGCGCTGAAGGACGCGCAGGTCGTCGAGGCGTGGGCCGGCCTGATCGACGTGCTGCCCGACGGCATCCCGGTGATCGACGCGCCGGGCACGCCGGCGGGGCTCGCGATTGCGACCGGCTTCTGCGGCCACGGGTTCGCGATGGGGCCGATCGTCGGCCGCCTGCTCGCCGAATGGGTCGACACCGGCGCGCCGTCGCTCGATCTGTCCGCGTTCCGCGCGCGGCGTTTCGTCGACGGGACGATGGTGCGTCCGCGCAGCGTGCTTTGACACCGGCGCGCAGTCGACGCGCGCCCATCGCACGCGTCCCATCGTAGAATCGACCCCCATCGTTCAGGAGATCGCCCCGTTGGCTTCGCCCACCGCCCAGCGCCGGTCGTTGCGCTCCCGCCTGCGCCGCGCCCGCAATCCGTGGCAGGCGCCGCGCGCCCGCACGCTGTTCACGCGCCCCGCGACGTCGCCGGTGCGCACGCTGCTGTTCCGGGCGTGCCTCGTCATGTTTCTGTGCGTGCTCGCGTTCCTCGTGCTGTATCTCGATCGCGACGGCCTGCGCGACTCGACGAAGAGCACGCCGATGAACATCGCCGACCTTGTCTATTTCACGATGGTCACGGTCGCGACGGTCGGCTACGGCGACATCGTGCCCGTCACCGCGCGGGCGCGCCTGATCGATGCGTTCTTCATCGTGCCGATCCGCATCGGCATCTGGTTCATCTTCCTGGGCACGGCCTATCAGTTCGTGATCCAGCGCGTTGTCGAGGAATTCCGCATGAAACGCCTGCAAAAGCAACTGACCGATCACATCGTCGTGTGCGGCTACGGCCTGTCCGGCTCGATCGCCGTGCGCGAACTGCTCGAAAGCGGCGTCGACCCGGCGACGGTGATCGTGATCGACTCGCAGCAGCAGGCGCTCGAGGCCGCGACCTCGCTCGGCGTGACCGGGCTGCTCGGCGATCCCGCGCACGAGGACCTGCTGCAGCAGGCGCAGGTGCGCGCCGCGAAGGCGGTGATCATCTCGGTGACCGACGATCCGACCGCGATCCTGCTGACGCTGTCGGTGCGCAGCATCGCGCCCGACACGAAGATCGTCGTGCGCATCCAGGAGAACCTGTACCAGCGGCAGCTGCGGCAGGCGGGGGCGGACGTGATCGTGTCGTCGACGAAGATCGGCGCGCTGCTGCTCGCGGATGCGGTGCACAGCCGCTACATCGTGCCGTTCGTCAACGACATGCTGTCGACCCGCGGCCGCGCGACGTTGGTCGAGCGGCCGGCGATGAAGCACGAGATCGGCTGCATGACGAACGTCGTGCCGGGTGCGATCGTCGTCGGGCTCGACCGCGGCGGCAAGATCCATTCGTTCTATGAAGACCCGCCGTGCCGGATCCAGGTCGGCGATACGCTCGTCGTGATCCAGTCGGCGCGGATTCCCGATCCGGATGTTTGAGGGTTTTGTCTTTTATAAAACGCAAATAATTCAACGGGTTGGTGTCGTGCGTATTCGATGAGTCATCATTCCGTGTCTGTTGTGCAGGCATTGGAAGTGCCGGATGCAGCGTTGCCGGTTGCGGGCTATCGGCGCGATTCCCGCACGGCAAGTGCCTCGATGAGCGGCTCCAGCAGGCTTCCAGCGGCGTCTACCGCTGCCTGCTCGTCCTGCGCGACGTTGGTCGCAACCAGATCATGATGCGCCGCAAGCGTGGGCTCGGGCACCACGGTGTCGGCAAAGGCGATCCTGAGATCGCAGTGAATGCTTTCGTCGAAATAGGCGTAAAGCGCCTGCAGCGCGGCATTGTGCGATGCTGCCGCGATTAGATGCTCCACGAGTTCGGCTTCCTTGGGGATGCAATCGCCGACCTTCCGCAGACGTTGGGCAACGTGCGCGCGAATCGCGTCGACCGTCGTTTCGACGGGCGAAGAACGGGGAACTGTCCCGTGCACCCGCCATGTCCGTTGGTGGAACAAAGTCGTCGGTCGATAAACCTGGATTGTCGACGCCGGCTCACCTGTGATAAAAGGTAGCCGCACGCTTGGCGCAAGCCGGCGGCGTTATCTACAACAAGCATTCCGTGGAATATTCAGAACATGGCAACCGGTACCGTCAAGTGGTTTAACGATACGAAGGGTTTTGGGTTCATTACGCCGGACGACGGCGGCGATGACCTGTTCGCGCACTTCTCCGAGGTTCAGGGAAGCGGCTTCAAATCCCTTCAAGAGGGCCAGAAGGTCAGCTTTGACGTCAAGCAGGGCCCCAAGGGAAAGCAGGCAGCGAACATCAAGCCGCTGTAAGTTTTCCGCGCCGCGACCGCGGCGTGTCAGCGCAGCGATCAGGCCGAAGCTTGATCGCTGCGCGTCCGGAGCCTCGCGTCGAAAGGGCGGCGCAATGCCGCCTTCGTTCAGCGCTCGAGGAAGGGCCTCAGCTTGTCCGCGCGACTGGGGTGCATCAGCTTGCGCATCGCCTTGCTCTCGATCTGGCGGATCCGCTCGCGGGTCACGTCGAACTGCTTGCCGACCTCTTCGAGCGTGTGATCGGAGGTCGTGTCGAGCCCGAACCGCATCCGCAGGACCTTGGCCTCGCGCGGCGACAGCCCGTCGAGCGCCTCATCGATCGCAGCGCGCATGTTTGCGTGAATCGCGGCCTCGGCCGGTGAGCTCGCCGAGACATCCTCGATCATGTCGCCGAGCGTCGCATCGGCATCGTCACCCACCGGGGTCTCGAGCGAGACCGGTTGCTTGGCGATCTTGAGGATGCTGCGCACCTTCTCCTCGGACATCTCCATGCGCTTCGCGAGGACGGCGGGATGCGCTTCCTGCCCGGTCTGCTGCAGGATTTCGCGCGAAATCCGGTTCAGCTTGTTGATCGTCTCGATCATGTGGACCGGCACGCGAATGGTCCGCGCCTGATCGGCCAGCGCACGCGTGACAGCCTGCCGGACCCACCAGGTGGCGTACGTCGAGAATTTCCAGCCGCGCCGGTATTCGAACTTGTCCACCGCCTTCATCAGGCCGATATTGCCTTCCTGGATCAGGTCCAGGAACTGCATTCCGCGGTTCACGTACTTCTTCGCGATCGAGATGACAAGGCGAAGGTTCGCCTCGATCATCTGCCGCTTGGCCTGCCGCATTTTCGACTCCGCGGCGCTCATCTGGCGGTTGATCTGCTTGAGCTGCTGGAGCGGCAGCGCAACCCGGGACTCGATGTCGATGAGTTTCTGCTGTCCGGCCTGGATGGCCGGCAGGTGCCGCTCGAGCGCCGCGCCAAACTGTTTCGAAGTCGCCGCCATGCGGCTGGTCCATTCGAGGTCGGTCTCGCAGCCCGGGAACGACTCGACGAACGTCTCGCGTGCCATGCCGCAACGGTCGACGGCGATCTCCAGGATGCTGCGCTCGATCGTGCGAACCTCGGTAACCTGGTCGTGCACGCTGGCGCACAGGCGATCGATCGTTTTGGCGGTGAAGCGGATCGGCGCGAGTTCACGCTGGATCTCCGAGCGCACTTGCACGGCGGCTGCGGAACGCGTCTTGTCGGTAGCGGGCACATCCGGCAGCTGTTCGAACAGCGCACGCACGCGCGCGAAAATCGCAAGGCTGTCTTTCGTGAGTTCTTCGAGGCGGGCCGTGTCCGCTTTCTCCGAATCCCCGGCATCCGTTTCATCGTCGTCGCCGTCCGGGTCGTCCTCGGAGGCCTCCGCTTCCACTTCGACTTCGTCGGCTTCAAGCGTCGTGCCGCTTTCATCCGTGTCGTCGCTGATGCCATCGACCAGTTCGTCGATGCGCAGTTCACCGGCAGCGATGCGGTCCGCATCGGCGAGAATCGTGGCCACGACCGTCGGGCACGCGGCGATTGCCTGAATCATGTCCTGCAGGCCGTCTTCGATGCGCTTTGCGATCTCGATTTCGCCGGCGCGGGTCAGCAGTTCGCTGGCGCCCATTTCACGCATGTACATCCGGACCGGATCGGTCGTGCGGCCGAATTCGGAATCGACGGTCGACAGGGCTGCTTCCGCTTCCTCGTCCGCCTGATCGTCGGACGTAACGGTCGCCGTGGCGTCGTTCAGCAGAAGTGTCTCCGCGTCCGGCGCCTGCTCGTATACGGCCACGCCCATATCGCTGAACGTGCTGACGATCGTTTCCATCGCAGCGGTCTGCGTGAAATTGTCGGGCAGGTGATCGTTGATGTCGGCGTGGGTGAGGTAGCCGCGCTCACGGCCAAGCGCGATCAGCGCGCGCATCTGGCGTTGGCGCTCCTCGTCCTGGCGCGCTGTCGACGCGTTGTCCAGCGGTGTTGCGACGCCCTGGGTCTTGCCCTTGGGCGTGCGGCGGCCGGTCTTCGACGTGACCGTGATCACTTGGGATGCTGAATCGTCGCGAACTGGATTTGCCAATACATTCTCCTCCGCAGGTGGGCCGACGATCGTTGCGGACTCGACAGGCTGGTCAGCTCGTCGGGGTGCGAACGAAATCGTGGGATGGCGCGCGGACAGTCGAGGCTGGTGTGCCTCTCGCGGATTCTGGTGCGCGCAAAATGGGGAACCCTAAATTGTACTGGATGATGTTGTGCGACGCAACAAGTTATCGGAAGATGGTCGTGGCGCGCCCGCTTGCGGAGAAGCGCAAATGGGTTCCCTTGCGCGCTGGTCGGGGCAGCCCCCTGAATCTCAGGACACGGAGCACCTCCTGAAACAGGCGGTGCTTCCGTGGCTGGCATCAAGCTCGGGCATCAAGTGGAAAGCGTCGAGATTCCGATGGCCGAACCGGAGCGTTGCCGTCGGCGGTTCGGACTAAAACCGGGGGCAGATCCGTTCCATTGCGAACCGGTGAGTCAGGCAGTACGCCGAGTCGCCAACCGATTCCACAGCATTCCGGCGCGATTGCCGCTTCGGCAATAGGCGAGAACAGGCTTCGGCAATGCGTCGACCATTGCGCCAAAGGCATCGACTTCCGCGTCGCCGATGTGATCGGACTTGACGGGCAGGTATCGCGCGTCGAGCCCCAATTCGCGGGCCGCGGCGGCAATCTCGTCAAAGGCCGGCTGATCGGCGCTTTCCCCGTCGGGCCGGTTGCAGATCACGGAGCGGAAGCCCGCGTCGCGAATGGCTTTCAGGTCATCCGGCATGATCTGGCGCGACGCTGCAAACCCGTTTGATGCGGTCGACCGGCATTGCTCGATGGCTTGCCGGAAACAGGCTATGGCGAAGTCGATGTCCTGTTCCGTCGTGAAGCGTCCGACGCTGATACGGACGGTGCGGCCGGCCGAATCCGCATCCAGGCCGATTGCCGTCAGGACGTGGGACGGCGTGCCGGCGGCCGAGTTGCATGCGGAGGTGGACGACACGGCGAGCGCGTCGCCCAGCATGAACGGGAAGAAACCGGGCGCATTCACGGTCAGGCTCAACGTATGCGGGATGCGTCGCGCCGCGGACGCGTTCTGCTCGACGTCGCCGAGCGCGAGCACCGAGTCCCGCAAGCGCATGCTGAGCGCGGAAATCCGTGCGCTGTCGGCCTCGAGTTCATCGGCTGCCAGTTCGCACGCGGTCCCCATGCCGACGATCTGATGGGTGGCGAGCGTACCCGAGCGCAAGCCCCGCTCGTGTCCGCCACCGTGCATCTGAGGTGCAATGCTGTCCGCAATGTCTCGACGGACGAAGAGTGCGCCGATCCCTTTGGGGCCATAAACCTTGTGCGCGGACATCGACATCAGGTCGATGCCGAGCGCGCGGACATCGATCGGGGTCTTGCCGAGGGCCTGCGCCGCATCGACGTGGAGCAGGGCGCCGGCGGCGTGCACGACGCGGGCGATCTCGCCGATGTTCGTGAGCGTGCCGATCTCGTTGTTCACGAGCATGAGCGACACCAGGCCGGTCTCGGGGCCAATCGCCGCGGCCACGGCGTCGGCCGTGATTTCGCCGTCGCGCGTCGGCGTGAGGTAGGAGACCGACAAGCCGTGCTTCGCAAGGCTGGCCATCGTGTCGAGAATGGCCTTGTGTTCGATGCGGCTCGTGATCAGGTGGCGTTTTCCGGTTGCGGCATCCGCATACCCTTTGAGCGCCAGGTTGTTTGATTCCGTGGCGCCCGACGTCCAGACGATTTCGTCCGCATCCGCGCCAATGAGCGCGGCAACCTGTTCGCGCGCCCGTTCCACCTTTGCACGTGCGAGCCGGCCCGCCCGATGCGAACTCGACGCCGGGTTGCCGAATACGCCGTCGGCGCCGAGACACGCGGCCATCGATTCGATCACCCGCGGATCGACAGGCGTCGTCGCCGCGTAGTCGAGGTAATGCAATATGTTGTTCTCGCTCATTTCCGTTACTTGCCACGCTGTAATGCAGGAAATGATACGGGGCGCAACCCGGAAAAAGGATCCAAATTTGGTTGAGAATTGCGCCATTGATGGAATATTTTTCTATCGTGAGGCGTTGTTCCAGGTCCCGTCCGTGGTTGCGCCGGTGACACCGGCAGGCTCGGCCAACCGCAATGCGGGAAGCCGGGGGGGGCAGGGTCGCGGGGCGCCGCTGCCATGCCACCGGCAAGGTCGATTTGACGCGCTTCGACGCAACGCTACAAGGCGCGACGAATTACTCCGTCTATTTATTGAGGAAATGGCTCGTACACGGAATGAGAAGCTCCACGAACAGCGTCGGGAGCAAATCCTGCTTGCTGCCGCGCAGGTCTTCAAGGCAAAGGGGTTCCATGGGGCACGGACGGAGGACATCTGTGCGCAGGCGGGCATGAGCGCGGGCGCCGTGTTCAGGTATTTCTCCGACAAGCGCGAGACGATCAACGCGATCATCGACATCGAGCGCTACATGCAGGACTTCAATCGTCTTCTCAGCAAGGAAGGGCTGAACCGGCTGGCGGATATGACGGCGGATCAACTGGTCGAGATCGGGCAGACCGGCTATGGCCTCGGGGTCGACAGCTGGCTTGAACTGGCACGCGACTCGGAAAGAAGGCCCGATCTCCTTGCGCTTGACCGCAAGATGCGCACGGATTTCGCGGACGTGCTGGCACGCGGTCAGGCCGAAGGCTGGGTCAGGCAGTCGCTGGACCCGCAAGGCGCGGTGAACATCGTTTTTTCCTTGTTCAATGGCCTGTGGCTCGACCAGAGCCTGGGAACATCAATCGACATCGATCGCACGGCCGCCGCGCTCGGCGATTTCTTCCGGACCTACGTTCTGGCTTCATGACACCGAACGGCACACCTTTTTTGAGGAAAACTGCTGTTGAGCGCGTGTGCGACACCGGAGGCGACGAAGTCCTTCATACCAGGGGCTGGTGAAAAGCGGCGACCACGGTACGGCCATCCCGCCCAAGGGCGCGCAATTCGGCCGTTACGGCCGGGTGGTTATCAAGCCGGTGCAGATCACGCCCTTCGCGGAACAGGAGGTATCGCCCGAGGCGGCGCTCGAAGTTCGCAACGCGCTGCAAGTTCGTCTCGAATCCGAGCCGGACACCCGCAAGAACACGTGTGCGGGTCAATGGCGTACGTCTTCGGCAATGCATCGTTCATGAGCCTTCTGCAGGGCACGACTGCCAACCACTAGCAGGGGCGTGGGCTGGCGCTGCTCTCGGGGTTGCGGACGCAATCAGCGCAATGATCGCGGCAAAGCATGTACTGCCAATCAATTTCGAATGGAGACCGGTAGCGGCTGACAAGAAGCGCATGAACATTCCGGGCGCATGTTTTTTCGTGCCACGATCGCGGCTCACTCACGTGTGTCTGCAAATTGCCGGAGTTTTCAGTTGATTTAAACAATTTCGGCGCTTCGAGAATAATCAATCAGACCATTTCGGCGACGTCCGATTATTTCTTTCATTTTCCAATCAATTTCACTTCAACGGCCTTGTATTTTCGGGTGGCTTCTATAAGCTGATCGTAAGCAACGTTGCTTCATGTATTTCTTCTCAACCAACCGGAAGATTACCCATGACACGTATGTACATCACTGCCGCACCCACTGGGGCCGTGCCGAAGTGGCTCGATCCGCTCGAGCCGACTTTCATTCCGTCCTGCCTCATTCACCAGCTATTCGATACCGCACAAGCCGAGAAAATCGCCGGCCGATTGAAATCCGACGGCTGGGAAGCTGTTTCGGCCGGCGGATGGTTAATCGAATCGGGACATGGTCTTTCTGTTTCAGATGATTTTTTAGCACAACTATCCAACAAGCCTGCCGCTCGCCAGGCATTGGAGGAAATCGGATGGACGCATCGCGATGGGGCCTGGCATGCGCCGCCCGTGTTGGCGTCCGGCAGCGCCTCAATCCCGCGTGAATGGCTGATGGGCCTGTCGTCGGTCGAGCTCGTCAGGCGGATCGTGCTGCAATTGACGACCTATGGATGGGTGGCCAACGAGCGCGGCGACCTGGTCTGGGATCACGCGAAGCTGCACAGCTATTTCCCGCCCGCGCTGATCGATTCGATTCGCGACGACTGTCCGGCGCTGTTGGCCAAGCTGGAAAAATCCGGCTGGAAAGCGTGCGGCGACGGTTACTGGCAAGCGGGCAAGGGGCGCTCACCGGTATTGCCGATCACGCCGGATGCGATCGTGGACGAAACCGTCCGCTCGATCAAGGAAGGGGCGGCGGTCGTGCATTTGCATACGCGTGAACTCGGCGACCGTGCGCAACTCGACATCCCCGGATTGGGCGCCGTCACGGTCGGCGCGCAGCGCAACCAGATCGTCGTCGATCATTACGACGCGATCGTGCCGGCCGTGAGGCGCGCCGATACGACGGCGATCCTGAACCTGTCGACGAGCGTGCGGGGCGACCGTCACGGCGCGCGCAGCACGCTGCGGCGCGCCCATCTGAAATCCTACGGCGACGCAGCGGTGCCCGAAGTCGCGTCGCTGAGCCCGGCCGCCGTGATTTTCCAGGGCGGCGGCGGCTACGACAACGCGCCGGATTTCCTGGCCGAGCAGTTCGCGCATTTCCAGCGCGTCGGCACGCGCCCGGAGGTCGAGGTATTCAATCACACGATCATCGACAACGCGACGACCCTGTACCGGGCGTTCCTTGAAGCGACCGGCCGGCCCGTGCTGTTCATGCTGGTGGCGGCCGTCGACCAGTATCGTCGCGACCCGGTCAGCGGGGAAGTCGAGGACGATTCGTTGATTGCGCCGGCCGTCAGGCAGGAAATCAACCGCTGCGTGGCGACCGGCGACGCACAGGACCGGCAGCGTGCGATCGACCTCGCGGTCGAACAGCTGAGGCCGGTTGTCGCACGGCTGCGCGACGGCTTTCCGTCGTCGCTCGTCTCGTTGCTGCTGCCGGGACCGCTGCAAGCGCTATTGGCGGATCTCGCGCACGCGTTGCAGCTGGACGGGGTTCGGATCGGCCTGGAGGATGGCCTGAACGTGCAGGACAGCCGAGTTCCAGGTGGCGTCCGCAAGGCGCGCGGCACATGGGAACAGGTGCGCATGCTGCGCGAAGACCTGCTCGCCAGGGGCGTCACGGTGCAAACCGCCGCCGAGGTGCGGGACATGCTCGGCCTGCCGGCCGGCAAGTCGCGCCAACCGCATCTGAAGCGCGCATGACGGAGCGAACGTTCGATGACCCTCTATCGATTGGGCGATCGCGTGCCCACCGTTCATCCGAGTGCGTTCGTGGCGGACACGGCGACGATTGTCGGCGACGTCCGGTTGGGCGCGGATTCGAGCGTCTGGTTCGGTGCGATATTGCGTGGCGATACCGAGCCGATCGTCGTCGGGGCCGGGACCAACATCCAGGACGGGGCCGTGCTGCACACCGATGCAGGGTGCCCTTTGACGATTGCTGCGCATGTGACGGTCGGCCACCAGGCCGTATTGCATGGCTGCACGATCGACGAGGGCTCGCTGATCGGCATCCAGGCGGTGGTGCTCGACGGCGCGGTGATCGGTCGTCAGTGCCTGGTCGGCGCCGGCGCCGTCGTCACGGCGGGCAAGGTCTTTCCCGAGCGTTCGCTGATTCTCGGCGCACCCGCCAAGGCCGTGCGCACCCTGACGGACGAGGACGTGGCCAGGCTGCGGACCAATATCGGCTTCTACGCCGAGGTGCGCAGACCGACGTACAAGGCGGCGTTGCACCGAATGGATCAGGGGTGACCTGATTCGGGAAGCCATCCCGTCAGGCAACGGAAGCACTGGCCGGCCCGTCGTCGGGCCGGCCGGCGCGACCCGACCAGGCGCGCAAGGTCGCGCTGTCGCAGCTTGCCGCCGTCGTTACTTGACGCACTCGAGCGTGTACTTGAGCGCCGGCGCGATCAGGCCGCGCCACACGTCCCACGTGTGGCCGCCGTCGACGATGCGCAGCTCGGCCGGGTTCTGCGCGCGGCGCAGCTGCGTATACAGCACGCTCGATTCGGCCTGGATCGTCAGGTCGTCGTCGCCGGCGGCGATGAACATCGGCACGCGCCAGTTCCGCGCGTAATAGGTGCGCAGCAGCGCCGGGTAATTCAGTTCGTGCCAGACGCGCGAGTCGAACTGTTTATCGCCGAACACGCCCACATAGCGGGCCGCCGAGTTCAGCGGCGGCTCGTTCGCATAGATCGCCGGGCTCAGCAGCATCGCGCCGCAGAACAGGCCCGGCTCGAGCAGCGTGAAGCGCAGCGCGCCGAAGCCCCCCATCGACACGCCACCGATCGCGCGGCCCGCGCGCTGGTTCGACACCGCGAAATGCGTCTCGACCTCCGGCAGCAGATCGTTGAGGAACGCGCTCTGCATCCGCTCCTTGCGATCGACGTACCAGTCGGTGCCGCCTTGCGGCATCACGATCACGACCGGCGGGATGTCGTGCCGCTCGATCAGCGTGTCCGCGGTGACCTGCAGCCGGCCCTGCGTGATCCAGTCGTTCGCATTGCCCGCGTTGCCGTGCAGCAGGTACAGCACCGGGTAGCGTGCGCCCTCCGGGTTGTAGCGGGGCGGCAGGTAGACCGTGTACGACCAGTCGCGCTGCAGCGACGCCGAACGGAACGTGCGCATCACGACGATGCTGTCGTCGTTGATCGGGGCCGCCTGGACGGTGGGGGTGGCTTCGGCGGAATCGGCGAGGCCGATGGTCAGCGCGGCGGCAAGCAGGAGGAAAAATCGGCGCATGTCGAGCGGGTTGAGGAGTATCGCCGCCTATCGTAGCAGCGGCGGATGACGGCCGTGCGGACGTTTAGCGCCGCGCGCGGAACGGCAGCCGCGACATCAGCGGCGCGTAGAGCTTGGCGACGAGATACAGCAGGCCCATCGCGACGACGTCGGCGGTCAGCCCGAGCGGCACGTCGAGGTAGCCCTCGGTCGCCTCGTACAGCAGCGAATCGACCGCGAGCGAAATGGCGGTGCCGGCGACGAAGCACAGCAGGCCCTGGCGGCCGATCGTGCCGATCCACGGCATCGCGTGCGCGACCTTCTTCATCCAGCCGAGGTGCACGAGCTTGGCCGCGAGCCACGCGATCGCGAGGAAGTTCACGAGCCGCAGCGCGCCGAGGTTCTGCTTGATCGACGGATCGGTCGGGAACGGCTCGATGCGCAGCCGGTAATAGGCGCCCGCGGCGACGATCGCGAGCGACGCGGCCGTCAGCAGCCAGCCCTGCGGTTTCGGCGCGAGGGTCTGGTAGACCGGCTGGCAGCGCGAGATCACGCCGAGCACGAACAGGAACTGCCACGCGAACGGATTGAAGTCCCACGGCGTGCCTTCGACGGTCGGCAGGTAGCCGGCGGCGTGCGGCGCCGCGAACCACAGCGACGCGCTGAACGCGAGCAGCAGCCACGGCTGGGTGCGCGCGAGCGGCAGCGCGAGCGGGGCGAGCAGCGCGAAGAACGCATACATCGGCAGCACCGACGCCAGGTACGGCTGGCGCCGGAACAGCAGGATGTCGCGCAGCGCGGCGAGCGGCTTCTGGATCAGGCCGTCGAGATCGTTGGTCGGCATGTTCGGGCCGTCGATCGCCAGCGCGTTCAGCGCGGCGGTGATCAGCAGCATCAGGCCGGCCGTGACGAGGAACGCGCGATAGATCTCGAACGCGCGCCGGATGAAACGCTGGCGCGCGGCGGCCTCGTCGTGACGCTCGGCGAGCGAGTTGTACGCGATCGCGGTCGCGAAGCCGCCGAGGAACACGAAGACCTCGGCGGCATCGCACAGCGCGTACGCGTGCAGCGTGACGCGCGACAGGATGCTGCCGCCGATGTGGTCGATGACGATGACGAGCAGGACGAGTCCGCGGAAGAAATCGAGTTCGGCGTAGCGGCCGGGCTTGGCGGCGGCGCTCATCGGCCCGGCTCCCGGCGCCCGCCGCGTGCGCGGCAGGCACACGCCGCGCATGAATCGGGGTCAAGCATGAATTCGTGAGGAAATGTGACAAACAGATGCGCATTGTGCCATCGATGCGACTTTTTTCGGGTTTACGCGAATGGCATGGTCGCCGCCCGCGGCCCGCAAGGCTTGCCCGGCCATCGGCACAATGGGGCCAGTTGGGCAGGCGCAACGCTTGCCGACGCGGAGCCGCCCCCCGGTGGACGATTGGTTTCCGACGTGACACCATTTTGAATATTGCGCGGCGTGCCACCCCGCGCCGCCCGCCGAGCGGGCCATACAAGACTCGCGCCGGGCGTGCCTCACGGGCGCGCCCGGCCATCCGGTTCTGGAGATTCGCCATGAAGAAGCCCGTCATTTCCACCGCCGCGCTCGCCGCTTTCGCCACCTTCACCGCCTTCACCGCGCCGGCGCTCGCGCAGAACAGCGTGACGCTGTACGGCCTGATCGACGAGGGCTTCAACTACACGAACAACGTCGGCGTGAACGGCGTCGGCAAGACCAACTACCAGCTCGCGAGCGGCTACGCGCAGGGCAGCCGCTGGGGGCTGCGCGGCTCGGAGGACCTGGGCGGCGGGCTGAAGGCGGTGTTCGTGCTGGAAAACGGCTTCGACGTGAACAACGGCCGGCTCGGCCAGGGCAGCCGCATGTTCGGCCGCCAGGCGTACGTCGGCCTCGCCGAGTCGCGCTTCGGCACGCTGACGTTCGGCCGCCAGTACGACGCGCTCGTCGACTATCTCGCGCCGCTGACCGCGAACGGCAACTGGGGCGGCACGCTGTTCTCGCATCCGTTCGACAACGACAACACCGACAACTCGTTCCGCGTCAACAACACGGTGAAATACGCGAGCCCGGACTGGAACGGCCTGCAGGTCGGCGGCACCTACAGCTTCAGCAACAGCACCGGCTTCTCGACCAACCGCCAGTACAGCATCGGCGCGCAGTATTCGCTGGCCGGCCTGCAGATCGCCGCGGCCTACCTGCAGGCGAACAGCCCGGGCAACGGCAATGCGGGCGCGATCACGGCCGACGACGCGAACTTCGTCGCCGACCGCCTGCGCATCTTCGGCGGCGGCATCAACTACACCTTCGGCCCGGCGACCGTCGGCTTCGTCTACACGAATACCGACGTGAAGAACCCGGTGTCGACCGTCTATCTGCCCGCGGCGACGTTCTCGGGCCTTGGCCTGACCGCGACGAAGTTCCAGAACTTCGAGATCAACGGCAAGTACCAGCTCACGCCCGATTTCTTCGTCGGCGCGCAGTACGTGTACACGGACGGCAAGTTCGACGCCGCGACCGGCTCGATCAAGCCGAAGTACCACACCGTGGGCCTAATGGCCGACTACAGCCTGTCGAAGCGCACCGACGTGTATCTGCAGGGCGCATGGCAGAAGGTCGCCGGCGATCGGACCAATACGGCCGCCGATGGCGGCTACGTGGTCGGCACCGACGGTCCGTCGTCGTCGTCGAACCAGTTCGCGGTGCGCGCGGCGATCCGCCACAAGTTCTGATGGGCGCGGCCGGCGGCGCGCTTGCGCAACCGGCCTGAATCGGCCTGAACCCGCCGCTGCGGCGCCGCTTAGTCGGCCGGCAGAGGCCGGCTGAGCGTGTCCGCGAGCCAGTCGACGAAGATCCGCACGCGCGGCGCGAGGTGCCGGCCGTGCGGAAACACCACCGATACCGGCAGCGGCGCCGCATTCCATTCCGACAGCACTTCGACGAGCGAACCGTTCGCGATCGGCGCGTCGAGGCCGTCGCGCGGCGCCTGGATGAGCCCGAGCCCCGCCACGCAGCAGGCCAGGTACGCCTGCGAGCTGTTGACCGACACGACGCTGCGCATTTTCACCGCGTGCATCTCGCCGGTATCCATGTCCGCATATTCCCAGTCCAGCTCGCGGCCCGTGCGGCTCGAGAAATAGCCGACCGCGACGTGCTCCGGCAGGTCGTCGGGCGAGCGGGGCGTGCCGTGGCGCGCGAGATAGGCCGGCGACGCGCAGTTGACCTGCGCCAGCTCGCCGATGCGCCGCGCGACGAGCGACGTGTCGGAGAGCGCGCCGACCCGCACCGCGCAGTCGATCCCGTCGGCGATCAGGTCGACGAAGCGGTCGGTGGTGCTCATCACGATGCGCAGGTCCGGGTACCGCGCATGAAACGACGGAATCGCCGGAATCACCTTGTTCAGCGCGAAGCGCTCGGGCAAGTCGACGCGGATCACGCCGCGCGGCGACGCGCCGGCGTCCTCGAACAGTGTTTCGACGTCGTCGAGGTCGGCGAGCAGCCGCGCGCAGCGTTCGTAGTAGGTCGCGCCCTCGGCGGTCAGCGCGACGCGCCGCGTCGTGCGCTGCAGCAGGCGGATCTTCAGATGTTTCTCGAGGTACTGGACGGCATTGCTGACCGTCGGGCGCGGCAACTGCAGTTGCTCGGCCGCTTTGGTGAAGCTGCCGAGATGGGCGACGCGCGCAAAGATGCGCATAGCGTGCAGATGGTCCATGCGGGGCGGGAGATCTGGCGGATGAGGACAGGCTCCATTGTTAATCAGCGTCGAATAGATTGGTGGATTCTTTCGCGTTTATCGAACGCCGCGATCCCGCCAGAATCCGCTCCATCCACTCACCACTGCAAGGAACGGGACATGGAACTGCGTCAACTGGGCCGTACGGGCCCGCGGGTGTCGGCGATCGGGCTGGGCTGCATGGGCATGTCGGACATGTACGGGCCGGCCGATCGCGCGGAGAGCATCGCGACGCTGCACGCGGCGCTCGACCACGGCGTCACGCTGCTCGACACCGGCGATTTCTACGGAATGGGCGACAACGAGATGCTGATCCGCGATGCGTTGCGCGGCAATGCGCGCGAGCAGGTCGTGATCAGCGTGAAGTTCGGCGCGCTGCGCGATCCGGCGGGCGCGTTCGTCGGCTACGACGCGCGGCCGGCCGCGATCCGGAATTTCGTCGCGTATTCGCTGAAGCGGCTCGGCACCGACTACATCGACATCTACCGGCCGGCGCGCGTCGATCCGGCGGTGCCGATCGAGGAGACGGTCGGTGCGATCGCCGATCTCGTCAAGGAAGGGTATGTGCGGCATATCGGGCTGTCGGAAGTCGGCGCCGACACGGTGCGCCGCGCGGCGGCCGTCGCGCCGATCGCGGACCTGCAGATCGAATATTCGCTGCTGTCGCGGGACATCGAGGCGCAGATCCTGCCCGCCTGCCGCGAACTCGGGATCGGCGTGACCGCGTACGGGGTGCTGTCGCGCGGGCTGCTGAGCGGGCGCTGGTCGGCGACGCGGGAAGTGGGGCGCGATTTCCGCGCGGCGAGCCCGCGGTTCCAGGGCGAAAACTTGACGCGCAACCTCGCGCTCGTCGAGGCGCTGCGGGCGGTCGCGGACGAGAAGGGCAGCAATCCGGCGCAGGTCGCGATCGCGTGGGCGCTCACGCGCGGCGGCGACATCGTGCCGCTGATCGGCGCGCGCAAGCGCACGCAGCTGCAGGACGCGCTGTCGGCGCTTGACATGCAACTAACGGCCGATGACCTCGCGCGCATCGAGGCGGCGGTGCCCGCCGGGGCGGTTGCCGGCGACCGTTATCCGGCGGCGCAAATGGCGCACCTCGACAGCGAGCAGGGGCGGGGGGCTACTCATAAAGGTTGAGCGGGCGGCTGCGGCCGAACGACCCAACGGCCCGCCGCGCGCGCCCGAGGCAGCCTCAGGCAAAACCAGATGGCGCGCGGCGGGCTGCCGGTTCACCATCGCGCGGTACCCATCCGGACGGAACGCGCGCGCATGCAAGCCGAAACGACGACGATCATCGTGCTGGTCTTCCTGCTCGCGGGCGCGGTCAAGGGCATGATCGGCCTCGGCCTGCCGACGATCGCGATGGGGCTGCTCACGCTCGCGATGCCGCCGTCAGCGGCGGCGAGCCTGCTGCTCGTGCCGTCGTTCATCACCAATGTGTGGCAACTGGGGCTCGGCCCGTCGTTCGGGCCGCTGCTGCGCCGGTTGTGGCCGCTGATCGCGGGGCTCGCGATCGGCACGCTGACAGGCGGGCTGCCGGCGCTCGCGGCCGGCAGCGCGTGGACGCATGCGGCGCTCGGCGTCGTGCTCGTCGCGTACGGCTGCTGGGGGCTCGCGGCCGCGCGGCTGCCTGCGCCGGGACGCCACGAGGCGTGGCTGTCGGCCGTGGTCGGCTACCTGACCGGCGTCGTGACGGCCGCGACCGGGGTGTTCGTCGTGCCGGCGGTGCCGTATCTGCAGGCGCTGCGGCTGTCGAAGGACGACCTGATCCAGGCGCTCGGGCTGTCGTTTACCGCGTCGACGATCGCGCTCGGCCTGCAGTTGCGGGTCACCGGCGCGCTGCAGGCCGTCGATCTCGGCATGTCGGCGCTGGCGCTCGTGCCGGCGCTCGCGGGGATGGCCGGCGGGCAGGTGGCGCGGCGGGTGATGAGCGAGCAGGCGTTCCGGCGGTGCTTTTTTGTCGGGTTGATGGCACTCGGCGGGTATATGGCGGCGTCGGGGCTGCGTTAAGCCGCCGGCAGGCCGGAATTTGGGCAGCCGACCCGGTGGCGGCGACTGCAGGTCTTCCGTTCGCGGGGCGTACCGTTCGACCGGCAATCATGCGGATTGCGTCGGCTCAGTCGACGATGAACAGCTTGGCGCCCGTCCGGGTGCAGGACCGGTGCGGCTCGGCGTCATCGCCGACCTGGTAGCTCATCCCGGCCGTCAGCACGAAGGTTCGTCCGTCTTCGAGGGTCGTTTCCAGCTCGCCTTCCATGCAGAACAGAACGTGTCCTTTCCGGCACCAGTGATCCGCGAGGTATCCCGGCGTGTATTCGACCATCCGCACGCGAATCGGGGCCGGCTTTTCACCGAAGAACTGCGTGCGCCAGTAAGCCGTTCCGGTTTCGCCGCGATGCTCTGTCGGTTCGACGTCCGCCCAGTTGATCGTGCTGAATGGAAAAGCGTCCATTTTCATGCTGTCGCTCCGGTTCGAATCGTGATGGGGTTTGACGGGCTGCCACGCCGTGCGGCGGTGGGTTCAGTGCGGAAAGAGCAACATTCGCGGCGTCTTGCGTCCGGCTCGACACCGCTCGTCAATGTATCACTCCACCCGGTGCGCCGCTTCCCACCTCCCGCATGCGGAAAGCGCCGGACCACCGCGGGCCCGCCGGCCGCTCACCGGACCGGCAGGTAGCGTTCCACCAGCCTGGCCCAGAACGCGGAGCCGACGACCAGGTTCTCGTCGTTGAAGTCGTAGGTCGCGCTGTGCAGGGTCTTCCCGCCATCGGTCGGCCCATTGCCGATCCGCAGGAATGCGCCGGGGCGTTGCTGCAGCATGTAGGCGAAGTCCTCGCTGCCCATCAGCGGAGCCATCTGCTCCGTCACGCGGTCTGCGCCGACCAGTTCCTTCGCGACCTGTATCGCAAGCTCCGTTTCGGCATCGGTATTCGTCACCATCGGGTAGCCCTCGATGTATTCGACGACTGCGGTAAGGCCGTAACTGTCGGCCTGCGCATGCACGAGCGTCGTGATTCTCTCTTTCAGCATCCGACGCACTGCCTTGTCGAACGATCGAACGCTGATGCTCAACTCGACCTCGCCCGGAATCACATTCGGGGCCGTTCCGCCGGCGATTTTCCCGACGGTCAGGACTGCCGGCTGGGCCGGATCGACATTGCGGGACACGATGGTCTGCAACGCCATCACGATGCTGCTTGCCGCGACGATCGGATCGCTGGCGAGATGCGGGCGGGCGGCATGTCCTCCGTTGCCGACGACTCTCACCAGCACGCGGTCGCCCGCGGCCATGAAGTTGCCCTTGCGGAACATGAACGTACCCGCCGGCGCGCCCGGATGGTTGTGCATCGCGAATACCGCGTCGCACGGAAACCGCGTGAAGAGCCCTTGCTCCACCATGCGCTTGGCGCCGCTGTCGTAGCCGCGCTCCTCGGCCGGCTGGAAGATCAGGTGCACGGTGCCGTCGAACCGTCGGCGTTGCGCCAGGTGCCGGGCCGCGCCGAGCAGCATCGCGGTATGCCCGTCGTGGCCGCACGCATGCATCCGTCCCGGACTGAGGCTCTTGTGGCCGAACGTGTTCAGTTCGTCGATCGGCAATCCGTCCATGTCGGCGCGGATCCCGATGCTGCGCTCGCTCGCACCGAGCCGAAGCGTCCCGACCACGCCGGTGCCGGCGATTCCCGTCTCGACCGCAAAGCCGTATTCCGTCAGGCGGTCGGCGACGAGCTCGGCGGTCCGCACTTCCTCGAACGCGAGTTCCGGGCAGCAGTGCAGCGTATAGCGGAGCTTGCGCAGGTCGTCGGCGAGCGGCTCGAGGTCGGGGATGGCGCTGAGGTCGGGTAATAGCATGTTCGATCCAGGAAGAAGCGGCTGATCAGAAGGGGCCCCAATGGAGGGCGACGCCGGCCGCGATGGCGGCGATGCAGATGCCGAGCCACGCAACCAGCAGCGGCATGACGAAACGCAGCCACTTGACGTAGGGAATGCCGGAGGTCGCGAGGACCGCCATCAGGACGCCGGAAGTCGGGTTGAAGCAGTTGATGAAGCCTTCGCCGAGCAGCACCGCCTGTACCGTGACCTGCCGGGTCAGGTGCAGCGTGTCGCCAAGCGGCGCGAAGATCGGGATCAGCACGGCCGATTCGCCCGAACCGGACGAGATGCCGACGTGCATCAGCGCGGCGCTTGTATGTTTAAGCCTGACCAGTACGGTAAAGTCTGAGCGCAGCCAGACATGACCGTGCAGTTTGATCCGCGCTTGGGCGTGAGAGCCCGTTTCTGAGTACAAAACGCACGGTTGCCGTGCTGGTCTTCCTGAAACCCGAACGGTTACCCGCCCCGATTTGATCGAGAGCGCATGCACAAGCAAGGGATCTGAAGATCATGTCTGTTTCCTCAGTGGTGGTCGGCATCGACGTGGCCAAAGAACACGTCGATATTGAAGTCTTGGGCGCTGAACTGGCTTCTCAGCGATGGGCTAACGATGCCGAGGCGCACTCGGCACTGGCAGCGGCTTTGCAACCGCTGAACATTAGCCTGATCGTCATGGAGGCCACTGGCGGCTACGAAGCAGCGCTTGCCTGCGCGCTGCAAGCGGTTGGTCTGCCGGTTGCCGTGGTTAATCCGCGTCAGGCGCGCGACTTTGCTAAATCGATGGGACGTCTGGCCAAGACTGACACGATCGATGCCCATATGCTGGCCGAGTTCGCATCGGTACTGGTTCGCCGCCAGGATCTGGCCAGCTTCATTCGACCGCTGGCGGACGCCCAGCAACAAGCCCTGGCCGCCATGGTCACGCGTCGTCGTCAGTTGCTCGGCATGCTGCTCTCGGAGCGACAGCGTCTGCAACTGGCGATTCCAGTCGTTCGCCCGAGCATCGAGACCATGATCGACGCCATTCGCAAGCAACTCGATGATGTCGATGCCCAAATGGTCGCTCACGTTCGCGAGCACTACAGTGCGCTCGACGTGTTGCTTCGCTCCGCAAGCGGTATCGGTCCGGTAGCCAGCGCCACATTGATCGCGGAATTGCCTGAGCTCGGTCGGCTTAATCGGCGCCAGATTGCAGCCTTGGTCGGTGTCGCCCCGATGGCTTGGGACTCTGGAACCGTCCGCGGACGCAGGCGAATCCAAGGCGGACGCTTTGATATCCGCCGCGTTCTGTACATGGCTGCGCTCACCGCTTCGCGACGCAACCCCGCCATTACCGCCTTCTACCAACGGCTCATTGCTTCCGGCAAACCGCCCAAGGTTGCACTGGTTGCCTGCATGCGCAAGCTCTTGACCGTGCTCAACGCCATGGTCAGAACCAGCACTCCTTGGGACAGTTCGCTTCATTCCGCTTGACTCGCTAGACGGTTACTCAGAAACATGCAGATCGCGGCAATGGTGGAATCGAGCGGGGCAAGCATGCCGGTGAGCAGGTTGACGATCGGGTCCAGGATCTTCCCGTCGCTGAGCACGATCGAGATGGCTCGCGCGATTCCCACGACGAGCGCCCCCTTGACGAGGCCGCCGCAGCCGTGAAGGAAGGTGTCCGCCATCCGGCCCGGCCGGATTCCGCTCACGATCGCGCTGGCAATCGCCATGATCATGAACATCGCGATCATCTCCGTCTCGCCCCAGTGGCGCGTGGACGAACCGTAGACGAAGACCGACAGGCAGGTGAGCACGATGCCGACGACCGCGACCTGGCGGGCGTCGAGTCGGCGCGGCGCGGTTCCGGCATGCGTCGGCAGCGATGCGGTTTCCGCCGGGGCATGCATGCGATGCGCGCGGATTCTGGCAATGAGAAAAATGATCGTGGCCGCCAGGAAGGCGACGTAGATGCCGATCCGGAACGTCATGCCGGAAAACGCCGGCAGCCCGGCCAGGCGTTGCGACAGTCCGGTCGTCACCGGGTTGAGGATGCCCGTGTTGAAGCCCGCATAGGTGCCCAGGTAGATCAGGCCGGCCCCGATTTCCTTCGACAGCCCCATCGACTCCGCCAGCAGCAAGCCGAGCGGGACGAACGCGACGACCGAGTTCGTTACCACGCCCAGCGTGCCGAGCAGCGAAAAGACGGTGCAAACGACGATGACGGTGACGCGCGCTTGCGCGCCTTCGCCCGGTGCGACCATCGCGAGCGCGCCGCGGACGGCGCCCGTCGCTTCCAGCACGGCCAGCGCGCCGCCGGTGAACAGAATGAGAAAGATGATCGGCGCGGACGCGATCATCCCGTTGGCGAGCGCGGCGAACATCTCGCCGGGCATCACGCCGCGCTGGGCGACCGGCTTCAGGCTGCCCGGAACGACAAAGCCGATGCCGTTGCTGACCGTGCGGGAAAACTCGCCGGACGGCACGAGCCAGGTCGCGATCGCGGCCACGACCAGCATCGCGAACAGCAGCACATAGGGATTGATCGGCTCCTTGCCGCCGATCGCGCGGGCTGGCCGGAGCGGTTGCTCCTCGCCTTCAACTGGCCGGCTGGCGTCGTTCATGTTGCTCCTCCAACGGTACTTTCGAGTTTTCAATCACTCTGTTATGCGTCCGGTTCGGGAACGTCTGCATGCCCTGACCGGCTCCGGGCGGAGTATCCGCGAAAACCTGCGTGGAAAGTTGCTCGATCGGCTGCGAAAATGTTGCGTTTGATGCAACACCGGAGTCGTCATTGAATACCTTCGAGCGGAGCCTTTCGGAGCGCACGCTGCAATACCTGGTCGCGATCGCGACGTACGGCGGGATGCGCCAGGCCGCACTTGGCCTCGACGTGAACGTCTCGACGATCAGCCGACAGGTCGCGCTTGCCGAGCGCGAGCTCCGGCTGTCCCTGGTGACGCGTCGCGGCCGAAAAATGGAGCTGACCGAAGCGGGTCAGATGGCGGTCGACTATTTTCGTGACTGCGAGCGCAATGCGCGCCGATTCCGCACACAGCTCGACGAATATCGCGGCCTGAAGCGCGGGCAGGTCACGATCGCCGCAGGAGAGGGGACCGTCGCGAGCCTGGTCTCGGTTGCGCTGAAACCTTTCCTGGACAAATATCCCGGCATCACCGTGGAACTGCGCACCGGCTCGCTTCCGCAACTCCTGTCGATGATCCGGGAGGATCAGGTCGATATCTGCGTGTCCATCGGCGCGTCGACCGATCCGACGCTGAACGCGCGCCTGTTCCAGAGCGAGCCGTTGTGCGCGATCTTCTCGGTCGACCATCCGATGGCGTCGTGCAAGTCGGTGAAGATGGAAGCGCTCGCCGACGAGCGCGTGGTCTTCATGCCGCCGGAGTTCGGGCTGCAGGTCCATGTCGACGCGATCCTGGCCGATATCGGGCGGACATACGTGCCCGCATTCCGCTGCGACCGGTTTTCGACGGCCCTGGCGATCGCCGCACAGAACCTGGCCGTCGCATTCATGACGCGCGGGGCGGCCCAGGAGCGGATCGCCGCGGGGCAGGTTACGGCGGTGCCGATCGACCACCCGGTCGCACGTACGTTCGATCGCTACGTGGTCACCCGTGCGGGGAGGCGGCTCGGTCCGGCCGCGAACTACCTGCTGCGGGAGATCGTCCGGCTGATGTCGACGGCGTAACGATGTCCGACGCGCCCGTTCAGCAGGTGTTGTGGCCGCGTCGTGTTTCGGGCAGAGTGGTCGTCAATCGTCGACGCAAATGCGACGCCATCCTGTCCCCCCAGCTTCTGAACGGCAACCAGACGAGCCGCCACCCATCATGGATTTTTCGAGCCATCTCGTGCAACGACCTCCGATGCCCGCCGCGGCGGCCGGAGTCTGCTCGAGTGCTCGAATCGCGCGCCAGGAAGGCTGAACGCCTGCGCGCTGCACGAGATTCGATGTTCCGGACGCCCGTTGCGGGCGTTTTTTCATTTCAGGCCTGTTTTTTCGCTGAATTCGACATCCGGAGCACATCATGAAATTCTCGCAGCAATTTTTCTCGAACAGCTTCTTCGAGCAGGACAACGCGAAGCTCGAATTGACCGACCTTGCCCGCAAGGCCTGCTTCTTTCACCAGGACGCGGCGGGCCTTTACTCGTGGATGTCGCTGGGCCTGCGGGCGCAGCGATGCGTCGAGCGCGTCGTGCGCGACGAGATGGACCGCGCCGGATTCTGCGAAGTCCAGATGAGCCTGCTGCAGGATGCCGACCTGTGGCGGCAAAGCGGGCGGCTCGACATCTACGGCGACGAACTGATGCGGCTGACCAACCGGTCCGGGCGGCTGTTCTGCCTCGGCGCGACGTGCGAGGAACTGGCCGCGAACATGGTCAGGACGCACTACAACAGGACGGACCTGAGCCTGGGGCTCTATCAGTTCGGCAACAAGTATCGCGACGAGCTCAGGACCCGCGGCGGACTCGTTCGGGCCAGGGAATTCATCATGAAGGACGCGTATGCGTTCCACGCGACCGACGACGGCGCGCGCGCCGCCTATGAGGCCGTGCGCGACGCGTACCGGCGCATCTTCGAGCGGCTGGGCCTCGACGCGATCGCCAAATCGGGCGACAACGGCGAAATCGGCGGCCGGAGCTCGGAGGAGTTCCACGTCGTCAGCGAGCTGGGCGAGGACGAGGCCGACGGCCGGCGGTCGCTCGAGTGCGCGCACATCTTCGAGCTCGGCGACCGCTACTCGAAGGCGCTCGGGCTCGTCAACGCGAAAGGCGAATTCGTCAGGATGGGCTGTTTCGGCGTCGGGATCTCGCGCCTGGTGATGCTCCTGCTCGACCGTCAGCGTGACGGGCGGGGCTTCTGGGGCAGCGATGCGTTCCACACCTTCGACGTCGTGCTGACGGTCATCGACTGGGAGCGGCAGGCTTGCCAGGACGCGGCGCAGCGGCTGCAGCGCGACCTGCAGGCGGCCGGGATCAGCGTGCTGGTGGACGATCGCGTCGTGCAGGCCGGGAAAAAGCTCGCGGACGCCGAGCTGATCGCATGCCGGCAGCGCGTGGTGGTCAGCGGGAAGGCGATCGCATCCGGGCGCTTCGAATGGATGGATCGGCGCACGCTGGCGCGCGAAAGCGTGTCCGCGGCGGACCTTGCCGCGCGTTGCGCGCGACGGCGCTGACTGCGGGCGATGCATGCGCCATTCGCGTTCGGCTGCCGGCGTCCGCTTCGGGCGAATCGTTCGAGGCGGGCGCCGGGATCGCGCGCGGTATTACGCGCAGGCGGACTCGCCCGCCAGAAACCCGACGAACTCCCGCGTGTACTTCGGCAACGCATCGAACGAGCGCGCACACAGCGTGAGCTTCCTATGGCTCCACGCATCGGACAGCTCGACCATCCGCACGTCCATCGTCTGCATCGCCCGCGACGCCGCGTGCCGCGACACGATGCCGATGCCGACGCCGCTCTCGATCACGCGGCAGATCGCATCGAAGCTCTTCAACTGCACGCGATAGCGGATCCGCTTGCCGAGCGTCCGGGCCTGGTCGGCGAGATGCACTTGCAGCGCGCTGCCGTCGGTGAGGCCGATGAAGTCCGCATCGACGATCTCGTCGAACGCGACCTGGTCGCGCGCGGCGAGCGGGTGGCCGGCCGGCACAACGGCGATCAGCCAGTCCTCGCGAAACGGCTTCTGCTCGAGCCCGCCGAGGCCGACCGAATCGGCGACGATGCCGACGTCCGCCGTCTTGTTGCGGATCGCGTGCACGATCTCCTGGCTCGACCGCTCCTCGACGCTGATCGACAGCTTCGGATGATGCGGCAGATACTCGGCCAGCGCGTCCGGCAGATACTCGCTGAGCGACGCGGTGTTGCACAGCAGCCGGATGTGGCCGCGCAGCCCCTGGCCGTATTGCTGCAACTCGCCGCGCATGTGGTCGATCTGCTGCAGCACGGTGCGCGCATGATGCTCGAGCGCGCGTCCGGCGTCGGTGACCTGCGTGCCCGACTTGGTCCGGTGCAGGAGCGGCACGCCGAGCTCGTCCTCCATGCCGCGGATGCGTTCGCTCGCGGCCTGCAGCGTGATGTGCGTGCGTTCCGCGCCGCCCGTGATGCTGCCCGCCTCGCAGATGTGCAGGAAGAGCCGCAGGTCGGTCAGGTCGAAGCGCATGATGGGGACGGATATCGTTGGAATGGCCGATAAGGTAGCAGGATCCGCGAGCGCGGGCTCAGGCATTGCCTGAGGCCTGCTTCGCCGGTTCCGCATTTTCGGGGCCCGAACATTGCCGGATCATGCCTGCACACCAACCCGAGGAGACCCGTCATGCATGTCGATCCGTCGTGGGGCGTCGCGTTCAAGATAGCGCTGCACCTGTTCTTTCTGTGCGTCGGCGTCGCGTTCGCCTGTTCCGACCTGATCGACTGGCTGAGGTGACGCCGGAATTTTTTGCGCAAAACCTGTCGCCAGGCGTCAAGTTTTTCCCGATTTGACCGTATTACCGGTATCGAGTCTGCGCCGACGTGCGTTCCGTGATCGTTTGTCATCATTGTTTGCAACCGGTTACACGTCGGCCGTGCCGTTTTTGAGATGCTTGAAAGATTGTCAAATCGGAGTCGTGTCGACCATGAAACAGCGCGAGATCAACCTCAGGGCGGCATGGCTGTCGGGCCTGGGCGCCGTCTTCGTCATGGCCGGCTGCGCCAGCACGCCGTCGGTCCCGCCGAGCGATACGCTCGCGGACGCGTCGCCGCAGAATGCGGCCCCGGCGGAGTCGGCGCCGCCGCCAGCCCCGATCCTGGTCGCGCATCGCTATGTCGTCAAACGCGGCGACACGCTGTCGCGCATCGCGTCGGCGAACGGCTGCAGCGTGGCCGACCTGCGCACCTGGAACCGGCTCGGCGCGCACAGCCGGCTGCGGGCCGGGCAGGCGCTGCGCATCGTGAAGCAGGAAACGCCGCAGGCGCCGGCCGCGGCGGCGCCGCAGCCGGCTGCGCCCGGCGCCGCGAGTGGGGTGGCGTCGAGCCCGCCGGCCGCGCTGTCGGCGAATGATCGTCAGGTCGTCAAGGAAACGAAACGGCATGCGAGCGGCGTCGCGCTGTCGTGGCCCGCGCACGGCAGCGTCGTCGAATCGTTCCGGCCCGGCCAGAACCGCGGCATCCAGATCGCCGGCCAGGCCGGCGACCCGGTGCGCGCGGCGGCCGCCGGCCGCGTGATGTATGCGGGCGTCGGCCTGAACGGCTACGGCAGCCTGATCATCGTCCAGCACAACGCGGACTTCCTGACCGCATACGCGCACAACCGCAAGCTGCTCGTGAAGACGGGCGACGTCGTGCGGCAGGGCGACGAGATCGCAGAGATGGGCGATCTCGACAATTCGCGCGTCGCGCTGCTGTTCGAGGTGCGGCGCGACGGCAAGCCGGTCAACCCGATGCCGTACCTGCCGTCGACGCAAGGCTGAGCGCGGCGCGCGGCTGCCGCTGGAATACGCGCGCGGTCGCTGCTACGCTTGTCTGCAGCGCACGAGCACAAGCGCGCCCGTGCCGTTCGCGCAAGCGTGAACGCTCGCCCCGATAAGCAGCCACCGATAAGCAGTCGACCCGCCATCCATGGATCACTCACCGTCACGCCGCTCGCTGCTGCTTGCCGCCGTCGCCGCGCCGTTCGTCGCCGCGTGCGCGCCGGCCCCCGTCGCCGATCATGAGCGCCTGCGCGCCGCGCAGTCGCAGCTCGACGCACTCGAACAAGCGTCGAACGGCCGGCTCGGCGTTGCCGCGCTGGACACCGCGAGCGGCGCGCGGATCGCGCACCGGTCGCGCGAACGCTTCCCGCTTTGCGGCACGTTCGCGGTCGTCGCGGCGGCTGCGCTGCTCGTGCGCGGCGCGCTCGACGCATCGCTGCTGCCGCGCCGCATCCTGTATCGGCGTTACGAACTCGTGCCCGGCTCGCCCGTCACGGAGCGGTATGCGGATACCGGCATGACGATCGGGCAGCTGTGCGAAGCGATGCTGCATTCCGGCGACAAGTCCGCGGCGAACCTGTTGATGAGCGTGCTCGGCGGCCCGCAGACGGTCACCGAGTTCGCGCACGCCAGCGGCGACACGCTGTTCCGCCTCGACCGCTGGGAGCCCGAGCTGAACACGGCGCGGCCCGGCGACGAGCGCGACACGTCGACGCCGCTGGCGATGGCCGAAACGATGCGCCGGCTGCTGCTCGGCGATGCGCTCGGCGAACCGGAGCGCGCGCAACTGACGAGGTGGCTGACCGGCAGTGCGAACGGCGTCAAGGGTATTCGCGCAGGCGTGCCGTCCGACTGGCGCGTCGCCGGCAAGGCCGGGACGGGCGGCTACGGGACGACGAGCGATGTCGCCGTGCTCTGGCCGCCGTCGCATGCGCCGCTCGTCATCGCGGTGTCGTTCACGCAGCCGGCCGCCGATGCGGCGCCGCGCGCGGATGTCGTCGCCGAGGCGGCGCGCATCGCGGCCGCCGCGCTTGTCGCCGCCTGATTTCACTGCTGCTCGATTCACTGCAATTCGACAGCCGGGGAGCCGCCTCGCGCGAAACCGGCGTTTCGCTTATCGTGTCCGTCTGCGCGCGCCGAAGGCGGCGCGCATTCCGTCCGTTCACTTCGCCTCGCCATGCGCCGACTTCCGCCCTTGCACGCGCTGCAGATCTTCTCGACCGTCGCCCGTCACCGCAGCTTCACGCGCGCGGCCGAGCAGCTGTGCATCACGCAGGGCGCGGTGAGCCGGCAGATCCAGACGCTCGAGGCGCATTACGGTTTTCCGCTGTTCAAGCGGCATGCGAAGGGCTTGACGCTGACGGCGGAAGGCGAGCAACTGCTGCCGGTCGTCAACGAGAGCTTCGCGCGGATCGAGGACATCTCGATGAAGCTCACGCGGCAGCGCACCGATCTCGCGCTGAAGGTGCCGACCTGCGTGATGCGCTGGATGCTGCCGCGCATCATGCGGTTCCAGGGCGAGCACCCGGACCTGCACGTGCAGATCACGACCGCGTGGCAGCATGACGTCGATTTCGCGACCGAGCCGTTCGATGCGGCGATCGTCTACGGCACGTCGCCGGGCGCGGACGTCTGCGCGCTGCCGTTGTTCGACGAACGGCTCACGCCCGTCTGCGCGCCCGAACTGCGGCACACGGCGCCGCTCGCCGAGATCGGCGATCTCGCGCGCCATACGCTGCTGCACCCGACGCGCGACCATCGCGACTGGCGCGCGTGGCTCGACCACGCCGGCGTGCGCACGGTCGACGCCGATCGCGGGCCGAGCTTCGACACGCTCGATCTCGCGACGAACGCGGCGATGGAAGGCTTCGGCGTCGCGATCGGCGACGTGACGCTCGTCGACGACGACGTCAGCGCCCGCCGGCTCGAACGGCCGTTCGACATCGTGCTCGAAACCGGCGCGCGGTATTTCTTCGTCTACCCCGAGAGCGCCGGCAGCCAGCAGAAGATCCGCGCGTTCAGCGCGTGGATCGAACAGCATCGCGACTGACCGGCGAGCGCATTCGCGCCGCCGGCAACACGCGTTACTGGTAGGTCACGACGGCAATCATCGGTGCCTGTTCATGGCCCGGCCGGTT
The DNA here is from genome assembly GCF_002097715.1 of Burkholderia ubonensis subsp. mesacidophila. Classification (NCBI taxonomy): domain Bacteria; kingdom Pseudomonadati; phylum Pseudomonadota; class Betaproteobacteria; order Burkholderiales; family Burkholderiaceae; genus Burkholderia; species Burkholderia ubonensis. The sequence continues at coordinate 2,085,533 of NZ_CP020738.1, read as the reverse complement.
CGGTAAAACGATTGCGCGCGAGGCCTGAGTAAAGGTCGTGGTCTTGACGGCCTGCATGGTCGCCGTGTCGACGAACGCGATTTCGCCGGTCGCGGGGCGCGGGCAGTCGGGGCGCACGCGCGCGGGCGCGGCGCCGGCTGCGTCGAATGCGAACGAGCAGGGCGGCTCGACGATCATGCCGCTGAAGTGGATGATGCCGGAAATCCCCTCGGCAAAGGCCGGGGACGACGCCAGAAGCGGGGCAGCCAACAGCAATGAGGCGGCAATCAAGCGGGGCTTCATGACAGGCTCCAGGGTAGAAGCGCGTCGCAGCGAGGCCGCTCGAGTGGCAGTCCGTCAACGCTGCGAAGCTAAGTGCGTAAACGGCAAGTTCATCGAACCTCTTGAGTGGAAAATCGCAAATAACGGGAAAAATCAAATAACCGCGAATCCGTAAGATTGAATATATGCGGGAACTGAGTTAGCGCAAGTCAGGGTAATACCGGGCGCATTACGATCGTCGGTTGCGCGAAGTTCTTGCATCGCGCTTCGCACGGCCGCACCCCGAATGCAAAACGGCCGCTCGAAACGAGCGGCCGTTTGCCGATGCGACAGGATTCGGCGTTCAGCCGCCGCGCTTGCGGACGGCGCCGACGATCACCAGCAGCACGATCGCGCCGATGATCGACGCGATCCAGCCGGCGCCTTGCCCGGGCGCATACCAGCCGGCGAGGTGGCCGACGTAGCCGGCAATCAGCGAGCCGACGATGCCGACGACGGTGGTCATCACGACGCCCATCCTGTCGTCGCCCGGCTTGAGCGCGCGGGCGAGCAGGCCGATGATGAACCCGACCACCAGCGTTTCGATGAATTGCAGCATGCGCACCTCCAGATCTTTGCATTGACGAATGCGGAATGGACCCGCGCGACGCGCAGGGGTTCCGCACGGCCGGCATGCCGGAGGGGCCGCGTGCGTCGCGCATCGCACGCGGACATGTCACACAGGTGTCACGCCGCGGGCGCGTCGAGCGCCGGATCGATCCGGCGATAGCCCTCGGTCGCGTGCAGCAGCGTGCGCGTGTAGTCGCGCGTAACCTGCCCGGCGCGCACATTCTCGACCGACAACTGCTCGACGATTTCACCGTGCTGCATCACCGCGACGCGCTGGCACAGGAAGCCAACCACCGCGAGGTTGTGGCTGACGAGGATCATCGTGAGGCGCCGCTCGCGATGCAGGCGGCGCAGCAGGTTCAGGATCTCGGCCTGCACCGACACGTCGAGCGCGGACGTCGGCTCGTCGAGCAGCAGCACGCGCGGCTCGACGATCAGCGCGCGGGCGATCGCGACGCGCTGTCGCTGGCCGCCCGACAGCTGATGCGGGTAGCGGAAGCGGAACGCGGGCCCGAGCCCGACTTCGGCGAGCGCGCGCGCGATCCGCGCATCGGCGTCGCTGATCCCATGGATCGACAGCGGCTCGCGCAGCGTCTGGTCGACCGTGAAGCGCGGATGCAGCGACGCGTACGGATCCTGGAACACCATCTGCACCTGGCGGCGGAACGCGCGGTCGAGCTTGCCGCCGACCGGCCGGCCGTCGATCGACAGGCTGCCGGACGCGATCGGCACGAGGCCCGTCAGCGCACGCAGCAGCGTCGACTTGCCGGAGCCGGATTCGCCGACGAGCCCGAACACCTCACCTTCGCGCACCGCGAAGCTCGCGTCGCGCACGGCGTCGACGTGACCCGTGCGGGTCGGGAAGCGGATCGATGCGTGGTCGATGTCGATCATCGGGCAGTCTCAATGAGCCAGGCCGGGTCGCGCCGCAGCACCGGCAGTTCGTCGGGCGGGTTCGCGAGCGGCGGGGTCGCCGCGAGCAGGCCGCGCGTGTACGGATGCGTCGCGTGGCGCAGGTCGCGCGCCGCGCAAGTTTCGACGACGCGCCCCGCGTACATCACCGCGACGCGGTCGCAGAACGACATCACGAGCGGCAGGTCGTGGCTGATGAACATCAGGCCGGTGCCGTGCCGCGCGATCATCGCGTCGAGCACCGCGAGCACCTGCATCGACACCGCGACGTCGAGCGCCGAGGTCGGCTCGTCGGCGATCAGGAGGCGCGGGCCGGTCGACACCATCATCGCGATCATCACGCGCTGTCCCATGCCGCCCGACAGCTCGTGCGGATAGGCGCCGGCCACGCGCGCCGGGTCGCGGATCTGCACGGCCGCGAGCGCGTCGACGATCCGCTCGCGCAGCGCGTTGCCGCGCAGCCCCGGCTCGCGCAGCCGGAACGCCTCGCCCATCTGCTTCGCGACCGTCATCACCGGGTTCAGCGAATACTTCGGATCCTGAAGGATCATGCCCATCTGGCTGCCGCACAGCCGCCGGCGTTCGCGCGGCGTCATCGCGAGCAGGTCGTGGCCCGCGAAGCGCAGCGTGCGCGCCGACCAGCGCGCGGCCTCGGGCAGCAGGCCGAGCAGCGCGCGGCCCGTCAGCGACTTGCCGGAACCCGATTCGCCGACGATGCCGAGCCGTTCGCCCGGCGCGAGCGTCAGCGACAGGTCGCGCACGGCGTCGGTGACGGCGCCGTCGTGGCCGCGAAAGCCGATCCGCAGCCCGTCGATTTCGCACAGCGGCGTGGGGTCGAGGTTCGTCGTCATGTCACGCTCCATGTCGCGGATCGAAGACGTCGCGCAGCCCGTCGCCGAGCAGGTTGAACGCGAGGCTGACGAGCAGGATCGCCGTGCCGGGCAGCGTCGCGACCCACCATGCGTCGAGCAGCACGTTGCGCCCCGATGCGACCATGAAGCCCCATTCGGGGCTCGGCGGCTGCGCGCCGAGGCCGAGGAAGCCGAGGCCGGCAACGGTCAGGATGATGCCCGCCATGTCGAGCGTCGCGCGCACGATCACCGACGACATGCACAGCGGCACGATGTAGCGCAGCAGGATGCGCGGGCCGGACGCGCCCTGCAGCCGCGCGGCATGGATGTAGTCGGCCTGCGCGATGCGGATCGTCTCGGCGCGCGCGAGCCGCGCATACGCGGGCCATGCGGTGATCGAGATCGCGACGACCGCGTTGATCACGCCGGGCCCGAGCGCGGCCGCGAACGCGAGCGCGAGCACGATCTTCGGGAACGCGAGCGCGACGTCGGTGATGCGCATCAGCACGCTGTCGACGAACCCGCCGCAGTAGCCGGCCGTGGTGCCGATCGCGAGGCCGATCGGCACCACGATCGTGACGACCAGCAGCGCGATGCCGAGCGTCAGGCGCGACCCGCCGATCAGCCGCGAAAGGATGTCGCGGCCGAGCTGGTCGGTGCCGAGCCAGTGCGACGGCGAGCCAGGCGGCAGCAGCCGGTCGGCGAGCACCTGGCGCAGCGGGTCGTGCGGCGCGATCAGCGGGGCGACGATTGCGACGCCGAGCAGCGCGACGAGGATCGCGAGCCCGAACAGGTTGAGCGGATTCGCGGCGAAGCGGCGCCAGCGGCGGTATGCGAGGCCGAGCGCGGCCTGCGAGCGCGAGGCCGGCGCGTCGGAGAGCAGCCACGCCCGCAGCGTGACGCGTGCGGCGTTCATCGGCGGCCTCCGGTCGGCGCATGCGCGAGCAGCGCGAGAACAACGATCGGTGAAACGGTCATGGGGTAACGGTCCTCAACTCAACGCGCGCGCGGATCGAACACGCGGTACAGCGCATCGGTCAGCAGGTTGACGGTGATGAACATCGCGCCGATCACGAGCGTCGCGCCGAGCACGGCGTTCATGTCGGCGTTGAGCAGCGCGCCGGTCAGGTACGAGCCGAGCCCCGGCCATGCGAACACGATCTCGGTCAGCACCGAGCCTTCGAGCAGGTTGCTGTAGGTGAGCGCGATCACGGTCAGGAGCGGCACCGCGATGTTGCCGAACGCATGGCGCCAGATCACGCGGGCTTCCGAGAGCCCCTTCGCGCGCGCGGTGACGATGTATTCCTGGCTGAGCTGGTCGAGCATGAACGAGCGCGTCATCCGGCTCAGGTAGGCCACCGAGTAGTAGCCGAGGATCGCCGCCGGCAGCGCGATGTGCGACAGCGCGTTGCGGAACACGTCCCATTCGCCGGCCAGCGCCGAATCGATCAGCAGGCTGCCGGTGCGCGTGTCGACCATCCCGTCGAACACCGGGTCGAGCCGGCCGGGCCCCGCGACCCAGTGCAGCCGCGCATAGAACAGCAGCAGCCCCATCAGGCCGAGCCAGAACACGGGCACCGAGCTGCCGATCAGCCCGACGAAGCGCGCGACGTGATCGATCGGCCGGTTGTGCTTCACCGCGGCCGCGACGCCGAGCGGCACGCCGAGCGCGATGCCGATCAGCGTCGCGAGCGTCGCGAGCTCGAGCGTGGCCGGAAACACGCGCTTGATGTCGTCGAGCACGGGGTTCGCCGTCAGCAGCGACATGCCGAGATTGCCGTGCAGCACGTCGCGCGCGTAGATCAGGAATTGCGTCATGAGCGGCTTGTCGAGCCCGAGCGCGATGCGTTCGGCCGCATACGCCTCGGCCGACGCGCGATCGCCGAGGATCGCGAGCACCGGGTCGATCGGCACCTTGCGGCCGATCACGAAGGTCAGCGCGAGCAGCCCCGCGAACGTGACCGCGAGCGTGAGCGCCCAGCGCAGCCCGCGCAGCGCCCAGCGCACGCCGGGGCGCCGCGCGGGGAGCGTGCGCAGGGCTTCGAGGGAGGAGACGGGAGTCGACATGGGGTGAATCTTATCGCTTCTTCATGAAGCGGCGCCACACGGCATCCACATATTTGAAGCGTGCTGGTGCCCGCGATGCAACCTGCATTCGAACCGGATCAGCCGATGCCGCCCGAAGCGGAAAACGAAATTGGCACGAAAAAAGATCATCTTGATCGCGTCGGCACGATGACCGAATGTGCTGAAGTCGGCGTATCTATTCGAACATCGATGTTGCGCGCCCCGGGAAATCAAATGTTCACTTTATTTAACGATGTTGATAAGGAATACAGATGCTTTTCGTCGGGAATTGATTTTTTCACATTGCTGCTTCTGAGCTACTGCGCTAAAAGTTGCTGGTACAACGGTATCGCATCGTTTCGTTCAACAGGATGGGGATGACGAATGAATGCAGTGACGAAAACCCTCGTGGATGCACTGCGCCATCCGAGCGCACACCTTAGCCAGCATATTGGAATATGGATCGGCACGCTCGACCTCGGGCTCGACGTGCTCGACTTCAGGGTGCGCGCGGGGTTCTGCAAGGACTACAAGGTTGAGGTCACGGTCACCTCGCCGCATCTCGACATCGACGGCAAGTGGTGCGTCGGGCGGCGTGCGGGCCTGCAGATTGACGAGCGGGTAGCCGTCCCCTCCGTGAACTACATCGATCCCGTCGACCATGCCGCGGCCACCTTCAATGGCATCGTCACGCGCTGGAAGCGTATCCGTACCAGCCGCGACGAGGCGGCTTACCAGTTGCGCATCGAGCCCAGGTTTGCCGCTCTGCTCAAGCGCGTGCACGGCTCGCGGGTATTTCGCGACAAGAGCCTGCAGGAGATCATCACCGAACTGGTTGTCGATCGGCAGAACTTCGACGCGTTCGATATCGAATTCAACCTGGAAGGGGCGCAGGAGAAGCTTGAGCAGGTGGTCATGTACGAGGAGTCCGTCTGGAACTTCATCGCGCGTCATTGCCGCCGCAAAGGCATTTTCTGGTTCTACAAACAGGGGCGCGGCAAGCAGGGCCAGCTCGACACTGTCGTATTTGCGGACAATCCGCGCGCCTATGTGCGTTCGATCGAAGTGCCGCTGATGCCGGATTCCGGCCTCACGGGCAACTGGCACGAGGCGGCGCTTTCACTGAATGGCGAACGTACGCTGGTGCCGGCCACGATCGAGGTATGGGAACGCAACTATCGTACGCCGGAAGATCCGCTGCGAGCGACGGCGACCGTCTCCGGCGAAGACGGCGACCGCTCGGTGTTCGGCCGGATCAACCGTAGCGCGGAATTCCACCTGACGCAGCAAGCAGGCGAGGCGTTGGCGCAGATGCGGCGCGACGAGCAGATCGCCCGTCAGGTCACCTTGTCCGGCACCAGCAACGTGAAGGGCCTCATGCCGGGTGTGGTGGTGAAACTCGGCAACACGAAGATGCCCGGCGCCGAGTACGGGTTCGTGATCACATCCATGGAGATGAAGGGCAGCCGTACCAAGCCGGCGCACAACAGCTTCAAGGCGATGCCCGGACATCTCGCTTACCGGCCGAAATTCGACTACGAAAGGCATTGGCGTTTTCTGGAAGGACCCGTCGCCGGCGTTGTGACGACGTTTGACAGCGCGCCCTATGCGTGTCTCGACGAGCACGGGCGCTATCCCGTCCTCCCCAAGTTTCTGCAGGGATCGGACAGCGCCGACAAGCAATTGCTGAATCTGCGCCTTGTGCGTCCGTCATCGTCGTATCAGGGCGGCTTCCATTCACCGTTGCTGCCGCAGACGGAAGTGCTGCTGCAGGGGGAACACAACGACGTCGATCGCTTGCATATATCGGGCGCGCTGCACGACTATTCGCACCCGGACCTGGTGCATGGCGCGCAGGCGATGTTCAGCTACGCGATCTGGCGCTCGCCGCTGCGCGGCGCGGAGATCGTGTTCAACGACCTGCGAGAGAAGGAAAGCGCGCGCATCGGAACGGTCTACGGCCAGTCGGCGGTGAATCTCGGCTATCTGCTCGACAGCAAGAAATTGAAGCGTGGAGAGGGGATCGACATCACAACTCGCGCGTGGGGCACGATGCGCGCGGAGAAGGGGCTGTATTTTTCCGCGGACTCGGTGGGGGGCGTTGACACGCCACACCTCGACATGCCAGCCGCCATCCAGCTACTGAAGGCAGCACTGCAGCGCGTGACAGAGCTGGCCGATGCCACGCGGCAGGCGAAGGCAGAACCGGCCGACCGGGCCACGCAGGCGGCGCTGCTGGACGGAATGAACCAGCTTCGCGACGCGGGGCTGCTCGCGAGCGCTCCCGGCGGCATGGCGTTCGTGACGCCTAAATCGGCCCAGCACTCGGCGGGCGAGAACGTGATCGTCACGGCGGGCAAGCACATGGACGTCAGCATCACCAAGCGGCTGCGGATGATGGCGGGCGAATTGATCTCGCTGTGTGCGCACAAGCTAGGCATCAATCTGACCGCCGCGAAGGGGAAATTGACGGCTGCGGCGCTGACGGACGGGATGGACCTGTTCGCGCAGAAACAGTTGCGTGTCGCGAGCGAGAGTGCGGATGTCCAACTGGCGGCGAAGTCGAAAATCACGCTCAACAGCGGCGGGGCGTCGCTGGTCATCGAAAACGGCAACATGACGTTCCACTGTCCCGGCGCATTCGTTATCAAGGCGGCGTCGTTCACCTTCGAAGGGCCGGACAACGTCGCCGTGCCGTTGCCGGTCCTGCCGAAAAGCGGTCTGAAAATTTCCGACCAGTACTCGTCGTCTCATTGAAGCCATGATCATCAGCCCTCCCTTTTTGCCTGTATCCGGCCTGACGTCCAACGATGCGTCGAGGCCGGATCCCATGATGGACGCGGTCGATAGGTTAGAGATCGGCCATCACGGGGTCTACCCGGTCGCCTTCGACCGGCGTTTTCACGGTGGCATTCATTTGGCGCCGAACGAGCAGAACGAACCCGTGCGCGCGATTGCCGACGGTGATGTGGTGGCCTATCGGGTCTGCAAGAACGCACTGTCCGATGGCAGGATCGATTCGGCGACCGGGCAGCCGGAACTGAACTCGAATGCCGGCTTCGTGCTGCTCAGGCACACGACCGACACGGGTGACGGGCGCACGATCACGTATTACTCGCTCTACATGCACCTGCTGGACATGACCGAGCAGGAAGATATCGCGCCCCAACCGAACGATCCAGCTGCGACCGGATCGGCGAACGCCTTGCCCAAATGGCTGCTCGATACGGCAGAGGGCAAGGATGGCGTGGTTCAGCCGGGCGGCACGAAGAAGGTGTATCGCAAGGACATGCTTGGTTATGTCGGCCGACATCAGGGCGTCCGGCATCTGCACTTTGAAATTTTCATGGCAGACGATGATTTCACGGCCTGGTTCGAGCAGGACGGCCACAAGGTTCAGCTAGGTGAAAAGAACCCCGTTCAGCCTACGTCGGGCGACTATTGGGGGCATACGTATTTTGTCGTTCCCGGCCCGAAGGATTTCGTGCCTCAGCCGGCGGGTATGAGTGACGTCTGGTTTCCTCGAGTGCAGGGCGGTTCAATTGGTGAAAACGACACGCTCTACGTCGAAGCCTGGTTCAACAAGGGGCGGCGCTATACGCAGGCGTGGATCGATCGCGGCAACAGTGGCAGCGTTACCTTGCTCACGCCTGACCCGGTCGCTGACCCGTACGACAACGACACGAAGCAATACGAGTACGACCTGTATCAGCGTTCAATGGCGCTCTATTCCGATTGCCCGAGCGATGGCTACGAGATGCTTCGGTTTGGACGCATTCTCGCGGACAATCCAACGCTCTCAGGTGCGGATTGTGATACTTGGGTCGCGGTGCCAGTCGACGAGAACGGAAATCAGGGGTATGTCAACATCGCGTCAGACGCGATCATCAAGCTGTCTGACGCGGATTTTCCGTTCTTCAAGGATTGGCAAAAGGTCGATGAGGACAATACGCCATTCAATCACGATGGACTCTGCGGGTACGATGAGCTCTGCCGTCTGACTGGCGTCGCGGACCCGCAAGCCACGTCAGGCATGATCTCGCCGCTCGAATACGACAAGAACAACGACGATAGTGCCAACCTGCAACTCGCAGGCTACGTGCGGAACGCAGAGGGCGCGCGCGAAAAGCTTAGGGGATTGGTGTGCAAGGCGCGCAGCGAGTGGGACCCGTCCGATAACGATGAGCGGTATCAGGGATTGAACGACCCGGATGGCTTCTTCGGCAAACAGAAAGATACTAACCCGGACGGGTACGCCAAGTTCATTGAATTCTTGAGCAAGTTCCAGTTTTTGGATAAGACGCCGCTTGCTGGACAGAAGATCTGGTTTTTTCACCCGCTAGAATTTATTCGGCAATTCAGGAAGTGTGGTTGGTTAAGTGTGACTGAACTTGCACAGTGTCTTCCGCGAAAAATTGTTGATCAAACAAAAAATGGGGCGCGCCAAACTATATATCCGACTTCTACCCTTAGTTGGAATGTTGCGTGTGGTCGGGCTGAGCGCTTTGCTCGTGAGATAAATATCGCGTTGCGCAAATATATAATCTCTATTAATGGATTGCGAATGGCCTATTTTATGGGAAATGCAATTCAGGAAACTATCTATCTAAGTCGTGCCTCTGAGCTTGGTGGGTCGCTGGCGACTTATGCTCCATGGTATGGGCGTGGAGTAATTCAGCTGACATTTGAAGAAAACTACAAGAGATATGGCGATTTCCGTAAGTGGAGTGGTCCGGCATCTATATACCGTGACTCGCTTGAGTCGGATTTATCTCGAGCTTGTGATTCGGCAGGCTTTTATTGGGTTAGTTGTGCTAGGCCGGTTGGCAGTGCTCATAATATAAATATTGAATCAGATCGTTGGCCGGTTTTCACGGTGGCCACATTGACAAATGTGTGTTCTGATTATAACTATCGCACGAAGTCGTGCCGAGTGTCGCTTACTAATATGGAGTTTCGTGTGTGTTCGCAATTTGAAAAATCCGCGCGTGCGGTGAATACTGGCAATCCGAATAGTACTGGCACTTTGAATGGATTGATACCTAGAACAAACGTCTTTCTTGCTTCGGTGGCTAAATTGTCAGATATTTTGGTTGACTATGAGGATGCGTATTCACAGAGGGGTTGAGGCTGGATTGGTAGTTTCTACTTATCGTGGGTGATCTATGAAGATCAGTTGGTGTGTCGTGGCGGCATTTCTCTTTGTTTCGAGCTTTTCGGCCTTTTCTGATAGCTCGCCTAGTGTTGTAGTGTCTGATGGTCGCGTATACGTTACTACTCCAACGGGGAAAATGCAGGTAATAATTGCTGGTGACCTTGCTTCGCAAGGTGATGCAAAGTTTGTTGATCTTACGTTCAATGGATATGTTGATTTATTGATTCTTCGAGATAGAGGGGCTAGTCAAGAATTTTACGATGTATACCTCTATTCGCGGGCTAAGGATGCGTATATTTATAACAAGCGTCTTAGCAATATACCGTGTTTAAGTGTTGATGATAGGAGAAAAGAACTGATTGGGCGATGTTTTCATGAGGATGCATGTGAAAACTGGGAAGAGCACTATTCTGTCTCTCCAAAGGGATATGTTTCGCTTGTTGAGCGCAGGGGAGTCTACTGTGATTCAATAAGCGGTCAAGGATATTATTATATCGATAATTTTAAAGATGGGAGGAAAATTTCTTCAAAAGTATCTCCCATTGAGGGTCGGTTTGGAAATTGACGTATGCAATCTCCAATTCGCAAGAGTGAGATGGGATGAGGGGTTTTGCTTTGTAATCTTGATGAACATGCTTGTAGTGATATCGTTTGCTAATGTGGTGTTTGTCCAAGATCGCCGGCTTATTGTGGGTAATGTTGTCGGTGATGTGTCTGGTGTGGATGGGTCAACATGGATGAAAGTTGATGTGAGGGGGGCTGTCAATTTTTTATGAAAATCAGCATTTGGGGGGCGTGTGAAATATAACGATCCGGGTTTTGTGTTTTGTCACTATGTTATCCAAAAAGATCGCTCATTCGAAATCGGGGGTGATCTATGACAATCAAGGTAATCGTCAGGGCATTCATTTTGATGGTGTTTCATGTTTCAGTTCTGACAGGGTGGTCGAGCGTGCTGGCGGGCGAAACGTCTCCTATGCTTACCGATCCTGCTATTAATGAAGCATACAAAGACTGCGGATTTTTCGTGTTCGACAATAAAAATGACGGGGTGCTCTCTTCTAATGTGGATCATTTTCGCAATGTGCCGGAAACCTATTGGAGTCAGGGTGTGCGCGACATATGCATCGCAGTGTTTCGGTCTCAGGCGTTATTTCCTAAGTCGCTAACCGACGCACATCTGGATGGAGAGCATGTAAACATCACGATTGCGCGCCGCAGGTATCTTGCTGCTAGTCATTTTTGTGACGGAAAACCGGATTATGATGAATGTCTGGAAAAAGCCGTATTTAGATTTCATGGATTTTACGAGGCAAATCAAGGTCGTTGGAAAAGAAGGGTTTATAATCCGGGTGTTGCTGGAGGTAATCTGGAGAAGTCCATGTCGGAAACAATTAACGGGACGATTCAAAACAAAGATGGGATTACAGTTATCAGCGAATGGAGGCGTCCATATTATTTCTCAAATCAAACGACCAGTGATTTGATAGTCCTTTGTGTAATAAGGCGCACGCCGTTTGGGTACATCATCGCCGGAGGAGATGCTGGAATTGCTATCCCGGTTAATAGTGATAGGAAGTCTCAAATAAAGGCCATGGATTTTGTGAATCGAGTAATTGCTGTTGTTCAAAGTGTTCGCATGAAAAGTGGTGACTGATGTCTAATAAAAATTGCTGAATTCTCGAGCGGCCGACCTTTTTATTTGGTCACCTTCTGCGGAGGCGGGCGGCGATCCTGAGCGATGTGAGTCCGGAAATTGCGGTCGTCGATCGAGGCTACGAGGGGCCGTCAATGGTGTGACGATCTACCACCCGGGCTTACGACGCTGGATCACGCGTGGGCTACGGGCGATGATCAAACGGCGTAGCGTGATTGAACCGGCGAGCGGCCATATGAATGCCGATGCAAGCTCGACAGCAATTTTCTCAAGGGTGCACTGGGTGACGCGATTCATGCCGTGATGTGCGCGCGGGTCATAACCTGCGGAAGATCCTCGGGAAGCTGCGGCTTTTTACGCCCTGATTCTTGCGATCTTTCGCGAACGCGAAATGGCTTCGCCAGCGATGGCATGACGTCGCCGCTGAGATAAACGAATTGTTCAGATCCGACTAGATAACATATGAAATCTCCCATCCGCAAAGGCGACAAACTCGAAAACGGTGGCGAAGTCACCAGCGGCTCCCCGTGGACCGTATTCATGAGCAGACCGCTTGCCCGCAAGGGCGACGACGCAATTTGCGACCAGCACGGACCGACCACCATCGACGAAGGCTACGAGCGTTTTCCCGATCGCGACGGCAAATTCGTTGCCATGCATCACCACCGCTGCGCCTGCGGGTGCCGGCTGATTTCGTCACTGCAGAACGTCAATATTGCCTGATGCCGGTCGACCTTTCTCCCGCCGGGCGCCCCAGCGCGTATCCGCGTCGAATGCGTTTCTGGCCATGGGCATGTGCGTGGCTCGTCTGCAACATATTCGGCCCGGTGATCGTGTTGCTTGCATGGCCGAAAGGCGAGCCAGCAAGCGGTCTCAAGTTCTGGAACTGGATTGTCGGCGCGCCGAACGGGCTGTTCCTGGTGCTGCTCGGCTTTAGTCGCGCTGGCTACGAAGTGCTGTGGTATCGCGCGTACTGGCGCAACCACCATCGTGATCACTGGCTCGCGGAGAAAATCAGATTCGCACAGCGCCCGCTGCACGTACTCGGCGCAGGCTATTGCTTGCCGTTGGCGGGTAAATCCTTGTCCGAAGTTCTGGAAGCGAAAAAGCCGATCCTGAAGAAGCAGGCCCCTCGGCACGGCTCAGGCAAGGTTTTATGCAATCGCTTTGCGGACGACGATCCGTTACTGGTTGCCGCATTCGCGACGAATGAAGAGGACGACCAGACAGATGATCCACCTGTATCGGTAAAGATCGCACCCGCCGTTCAAATGATTCGTTTGGCGCTCGAACCGTTGATCGAGAGTATCCGCGCGCTGACCCGATACGACGCGACCTATTGGCCCCAAGTGCGCGTACTGGTCGAACCGAAAGTGGCGGACCAGCATCTCGCTCAGGTTCGTGATGCGATGCGTCTGGCAGGGCTTCCCCCGCTGGCGGTTCAGCCGGCGTCAGCTAGCGACGGATTGCTTGTGGCCGATGCATGGCTTGATGCACATGAACGCCGTCCGCTTCTCGTTATTGCGGCCGCGTGGTACGACGATGGCATCGACGAAGGCTTCGCCGAGGGATGTGCCGCCGTATTGCTCGATGCCGGTTATTTCAAGCTTCCGTCGGAAGTCAGCCGGAAAGCGAAGCTGTGCCGGCCCATCGCCGGCGATGCCGTTGAACCCGAATACGGTTTCGCCGATGCCGCAATCTGCGGCAAGACTGATGCGGCGGTGGTGAAGAGGGCGTGGATCACCCGTCCGATTGAAAAGTGCGACGAGGCTTTGCGTGCCGCCGGATTCCTGGCTGCCGCAAAAGATGCTGCGCAGTGCCGGCTGGATCGTATTGTCGGCAACGCCTGCGCGGGCAATAGCTTGATGGCGATTGCCGCTGCCATCGAAGCTCGTGCCGATGACGGACCGCAACTTGTCGTCGATGGCCTGCAGTCGGCCATTCTCCATGTCATATCCGAGAATCAAACGGTTTCCGCGCATGTCGATATCCAAAAATAACCTGCAGCACATCGAGCGCCACGTTGCCGCCGACAAGGCGACGCCGAGCCGCGTGGCGATCTGGGGCTTGCCTTTCGCCGCGTTGGTGCTTTCCGTCGTAGCGCTCTGGCTGGTCTGGTTTTATGGCGATCATCTCGGCATTGCAGATCGTACGCATCGTATGCAGATAATGATCGGCATTCCGGTGTTACTCGTCGCTGTCGTGATCGCTCATCTGTATTCGATCTCGACGGGCGCCTATGCAAACGCTGCCCGATTGTTTCGTCTTGAAACGGGCGAGACGAGGACAACATCCACGGCGGCCAAGCCACCCAAGCGCGACGCCCGGCTGCAACGTCTTTACGAGGAACTACGCGTCGCGCACGGCTGGTTCTGGCGCCGCCGCCTGCGCTGGCTGCTGGTGAACGGCACGGATGAGCGCGTCGATCAGGTCGCGCCCGGTCTCAAGCAGGCGGGCGTCATGCACGTGGACGAAACGGTGCTGGTACATGCGTCGCCGGACGGGATCGAGTCAGCGAAGTGGCTCGGTCAGATTCGACAGTTGCGCCGCCGCTGCCCGGTCGACGGCTTGGTGCAGGTGGCCTGCGCAAACGATTTCGATCCCGATCTGCCTCGTAGGCTTTCGGCGATTGCCATCGCTTTGGGCTGGGCCGCTCCGATCACCTTTCTACATCCGGTCGAGGCTAAAAGCGGCAATTTACCCGAACGTTTCGATCCGGTTGGGACATTCGTGCCGAGCAGTTCGCGCAAGGAGATGAAAGCCGCCGGAACCTTCCTGCTGAACAGATTGCGTGACCTCGAATACACGACTGCAGACGCTGGCGTACGCAGGGGCGGCCAGCCGCACTGGTGCACGTGGCTGCTGGAGATCTCGGAATACATCGGTGACCAACGCGAGCGGATGATCGAAGGCTGGCAAGCACTCGCCGCATCGAAGTGGCTGCGCGCGCCGCTGACGGGGATCATGTTCGTACCGATCTTTCCGGGGGCATCCACCACTCCGGTGCCGATCCCTGAAGTCGATGAGGCACAAGATCCGTCCGCCCCGGCGATATCGGTGGAAGTGGTCACACGCGAACAGCCGATTGCACTGCTGCCGGTCTGGCGGGAGATTGCCGCCGGCGTGCCCCGTTATCGGGGCCGACGCACGAAGCTCTACTGGCCGAACGTGTTGGCCGCGTGCGCGTTGTTCGGGGCGATCGCATGGACGGTGATGCTGGTGATGTCCGGCATCGGCAACCGTGTACTGGTTCGCGAAGCGCAAACGGCGGCCGACGTGGCGCTGGCCGTTCCGCCCGGCACGCCGCAGGCGTTGCGCGCGCAACTCGCGCTGCAGAAGCAGATCAGCCTGCTCGAATACCGCCAGCAGAATGGGGTGCCGTGGTACCTGCGCGCGGGCCTGTCGCGCAACGATGAACTGCTCGACGCGCTGTGGTCGCCATATCGGACGATCGCCGCGCGCAACCTGCAGCAACCGGTTGCGCAGGCGCTGGAAGGCCAGCTTGCCCAGCTCTCGCAGGTTCGCGACGACGAACAGCAGAGCCGCGATGCGCAGATGCGCGCCTATAACCGCCTCAAGGCCTATCTGATGCTGGCCGATCCGTCGCGCGCAGATGCGCCTTTCCTCAAGACTCAACTGCTCGACGTATGGCCAGCGCCCGCCGGCATGCTCGCGGGAGAGTGGCTCGATACGTCGCAGCAGTTGGCGGAGTTTTGGGCCACACACCTCAAGGCACACCCGGCTTGGCGGATCAACGCATCGATGCCGCTTGTCACGCAGATGCGCTCGACGCTCGTCAACCAGATCGGGCTGGCAGGCAGCGATGACGTGCTATATCAGGGCATCCTCGATGCGGCGCGCGGCAAGTACGCGGATGCGTCGCTGGCGACGCTGCTCGCCGGTGCGGATGCACATGGTTTTTTCACGACCGCGCAGTGGGTGCCGGGCATCTATACCCGTGCTGCGTGGGACGGCATGATCGCGGCGGCGATCGACAAGGCGTCGAGCGAACGTCGCGTGAGCGGTGATTGGGTGCTGACCGGTGCACAGTCGGCGCAGACTATCCGCAACGCGCTTTCGGTGGGCACCATCAAGACGGCGGCGGCAATCGATGAGAAGCGCGTGGCCGAGGAGTTGAAGCAACGCCTGACGGCGCGCTACTTCGCCGAGTACGCGGCCGCGTGGCAGCACATGCTCAACAGCATCCAGTGGCAACCGGCGGCGAATCTGAATGGCGCGATCGAGCAGTTGTCCCGACTCGCGGATGCGCAGACCTCGCCGCTGATCGCGCTGATGAAATCAGTGCAATATCAGGCGCAGGCGGGCCGGCCATCGCAGGCGCTGACCGACACGCTGGTGCGCAAGGCGCAAAGCCTGATAGGCAGCGGCGAGCAGTCGGACACACCGGCCGTCAATCCTCTCGACAAGCCATTCGGCCCGCTGCTTGCGCTGATGGGGGACGTCGGCGCCGCACCAGCCGGCGGCAACGGCAAGGGCAACACGCCCGCCAATATCGCGCTGAACGGCGTCAGCTTGTCGCGCTATCTGACGGCCGTGACGACGATGCGCCTGAAGCTGCAGCAGATCGCGGGCAGCGCCGACGCGCAGACGATGGCCCGCGCGCTCGCGCAGGCGGTATTCCAGGGCAAGCTGTCGGACCTCTCGCAGGCCCGCGACGATGCGGCGCTCACGGCTGCAAGCCTCGGCGCCGCATGGTCGGGCTTCGGCAGTGCTGCATTCGCTCAGCCGCTCGAGGGAGCGTGGCAGACCATCCTGCAGCCGGCCGCAGCAAGCCTGAACGGGGCGTGGCGCGCAAGCGTCGCCGTGCCGTTCAACGCGGCCATGAACGGCCGGTATCCGTTCTTCGATACAAACGCCGATGCGTCGTTTGCCGAACTCGGGCGCTACGTGCGGCCCGACACCGGCCTGATCGCACGCTTCGTCTCGACGCAACTGGCTGGCGTGCTGACGATGGAGGGGGATCACTGGGCGCCGAACGAATTGGCGCCGCGGGCGCTGCAGTTCGATCCGAAATTCCTCGCCGGCCTGCGCCAGTTGTCGACCGTGGGCGCCCAGTTGTATCTGCAGGGTGACGCGGGCGAACGCTTCGAGATGATGGCGCTGCCGACGCCAAACGTGACGCGCTCGGAACTGTCGGTGGACGGCAAGCAGATCGTCTACTTCAACCAGCAGGAAAGCTGGACGCCGCTCGCATGGCCCGGCAACGGCCTGAACGGGCATGCGGGACTGACGTGGCAGACGGTCGATGCGGGATTGCGGCAGGCATTCGATTCGACGGGCGACTGGGCATTCCTGCGCCTGTTGGGCAAGGCCGACGTGAAAGCGCTAGACAGCACTCGCTATCAGCTCACGTGGAACGCGCCAAATGACGAACCGCTGCGTTACGTGCTGCGAGCGCAGGTCGGCGCCGGACCGCTGGATCTGCTGAAGCTGCGGGGCTTCCGGATGCCGGAGCGAATCTTCGTCGTCGGCAAGGCCGGCATCCAACCGGCATTCCTGTCCCCGCCACCATTGCCGCCGGAGATGCAACCATGAATGCCCCGTGGAAACGATCCTCGCATGAGAACGAGAATCCGTTCCTCAAGTATTTCGATGCGGAAATGCGCTATCTGCGTGCGGCGGCTGATGAATTTGCCGGAGCCCATCCCGAAGTCGCGCGCCGCCTCGGCATGCGCTACGGTGAAGTGGATGAGCGCGTTCGCGCGACCTTCGAAGGGTTCGCGCTGCTCGCGGGACGCCTGCGCATGAAGCTCGACGATAGCATGTCCGAAATCACCGAGCCGCTGATCGACAACCTGTACGAACATGCGGCACGACCGATTCCATCGCTGTCGATCATCGAATGCACACCCGTCGGCAGTGCGGCCTCAACAGGCGCACGGGTCCCCGCTGGGGCCGTGGTGCGCTCGGCACCCGTCGGCCCCGATCAGGTGCGGTGCCTCTACCGGACGACGCAAGCGGTTCAATTGCTGCCGCTTGCGGTGGAGGATGCGGTTGCTGCGGTACGTGCCGACGGCCGCACGGTCATCCGTCTTGCATTCAGGCTCGGGCTGGCCGAGCAGCGGGAGCGCGTGGACCTGTCGCGTATCCGACTGTACCTGCACGGCGACCGGCCAGTCGCCGCCGCACTGTACGCGGCGTTGACGCATCAAGTCGCATCGATCGGCCTGCGCCTGCCGTCGGTGCGTAATGGCGAGCTGCAACCGCTCGATGACGTGCGCTTTGAAGCGGCAGGCTTCGGACCGTCGACGCGGCTGTGGCCGGTCGCCGATCCCGAGCGTGACCGCGGTCTGGACCGTGAGCAGACGCTGTTGGAGTATTTTGTGTTTCCACAGAAATTCCACTTCGTCGACCTGTGCGGCTTCGATGCGGCCGTGCTGCCGGCAGGTGAATCACGGATGACCTTCGAGATCGAACTGGACGGGCGGGTGCCCGGGGATCATCCGGTCCGCCGCGAGAGCTTCCGCCTGTTCTGCACGCCCGTCATCAATCTGTTCGAGGTGGACGCGCTGCCGCTGCAGCCCGCGGACTGGCATGACCGGGAGCACCGCATCTGCGTGCCGCCCGACGTAGCCGGTCATGTCGAGCCGTATGACGTGCTTGCGGTGACCGCCTCCGATCCGGAAGACAGCGCGCGGCATGCGTACCGCGCGTTCACGACCTTCCGGCATCGCGGCTGGATTTTGTGCTACGAGAAGCCCGAACGATATTTCCATAACGCGACCCGCTTCGGCGCAACGGGGCGGGAACTCTGGGTAACGCTCTCGGGCCAGTTGTGGAACCGGCGCGGCCGGGATGAAGCGGACGTGGAGGCACGGCCGGTCGAGCTGGATCGGTATCTGACGGTGCACGCGCTCGCGAATAACGGACACCTGCCGCGCATGGCGCTGACCGAGGCGACGATTACCGAAGCGGTATCGGGTTTTACCGGCATCGCATCGGTGCGCAATCTGACGGCACCGACCTTGCCGCTCTATCCGCCGCGCCACCATCCCGAGTACGACGTGCGTGTACTTGGGCACTTTACGGCAGGCGGGGCAAACGAGTTGGTCACGATCCGAGAGGGCGGCGCACCGGCCCTGCGCGCGGTGCTGATGCTCTACGAGTGGTCGGACGACGACGGGATCATGCGGCGCATCGACGCGATCGAGGATGTGCGGCTTACCGAACATCAGGAACTGGAGCGAGTACATATACATCGCGAAATCCGCATGCATGTCCGGCTCGATGCGAAGGCATTCGACGGGCCTGGCGACGCAGCGCTTTTCGGCGAGGTATTGAGCCGGTTCGTGGGCCACTACGCGAGCTTCCACCATTCGATGCGGCTGGTGCTGGCCATGGGCGGCAGGGAAGTCCTCTATCCACGCATGGAACACGAGGGGGCGCCCTTCTGATGGCAGCATGGATCATGCGATGCACGGCGGCGGCTGGTCTCGCACTGGCCGTTTCTGCGTGCGGGACGTGGCAGTCGGTGAAAGACACGACGGTGGACGCGACGTGGGCGGTATTCGTCGCGAAAGTGAAGCAGATGAACCTGATGCTCGAAAGCCGTGCGATGCTCAACCAGAACGGTCAGGGACAGTCGTTGCCGGTCGTGATAAGGATTTACCAGTTGAAGGATGCAAAAGCCTTTGCGGAGGCGAGCTACGCGCAGTTGCTCAACGACGACCGCGCGCTGCTGAAGTCCGATCTGCTAGGTAGCATGGAAGCGACGCTCGCGCCGGGCGCGACGGTCAAGCTGTCGGCGCCGATGCCGGATGACGCGCAATCCGTCGGGATGGTTGGGTTTTTTCG
Organism: Burkholderia ubonensis subsp. mesacidophila; assembly: GCF_002097715.1. Lineage (NCBI taxonomy): Bacteria > Pseudomonadati > Pseudomonadota > Betaproteobacteria > Burkholderiales > Burkholderiaceae > Burkholderia > Burkholderia ubonensis. Next base: position 2,066,206 of record NZ_CP020738.1, on the reverse strand, counting down.
GGATCAGAGCGGTGCCGAGTGGCAGTTGGTCGTCCCGAAGGCGCAATGGAAGAAGACCGATCCGGTGAGGCTCGTCGTGAATGGAAATCGGCTTGAACTGGATGGGGGCCGCTGAGCCGTATGGACCGGTAACACGAAGACGCATCTTGAGTGGGAATGCGCGCAGGGCCGGTGTTCGCGGCGACGCACATTCTCCCAATGCTCATTGCTTCTTCAGGTTGCGGTACGACACGAGATCGTTGATCGGCCCGACCTCGAGCCCGCTGACGCCGGGCCGCGTCGCGACCTGCGCGACCTTCTCGAACAGGATCACGAACGGCGCGCGCGCGAGCAGGTCCTTCTGCATCGCCTGGTAGCGCTGCGCGCGTTTCGCGGCGGACGGCTCGGCCAGCGCGGCGTCGGTGTCCTTCGTGAGCTGCGGGATGTCCCAGCCGTTGCGCCAGGCCAGCATTTTATAGCTCGACCTGTCGGAATTGTCCGGATTCCACGCGAAACCCTGCGCATTGCTGTGCGGATCGATGTAGTCGGCCGACCATTCGCCGATGTAGATGTCGTGCTGGCGCGCGCGGTATTTCGCGAGCGTCTGCTTGTTGTCGCCCGGAATCAGCTGCACCTTGACGCCCGCTTGCGCGAAATTCGCCTGGATGGCCTGCGCGATCTCGGTGTACGGGTAGTCGTTGCGCACGTCCATCGTGACCGAGAAACCACTCGGCACGCCGGCCTTCGCGAGCAGCGCCTTCGCCTTCGCGACGTCCAGGCGGTACGGGTTCGCGTCGAGCGTGCCGATGAAGCCGTCCGGCATGAAGGTCTGGTGCACCTTGTAGGTCGTCTTCACGACATGGCCCTGGATGCCCGCGTAGTCGACCAGCCATTTCAGCGCTTCCTGCACGTCGGGCTTCGCGAGCGTGGGGTTCTTCGTGTTCAGGCCGAGATACAGCAGCGTCGCCTGCGGCGACGGCGCGACCTTCGCGCGGCCGGATTTCGCGACCGCCGCGAGGTCGTCGGGGCTCAGGTCGCGCGCCGCGTCGACGTCGCCGTTTTCGAGCAGCAGGCGCTGGCTGGCCGCTTCGGACACGTGGCGCAGCACGATGCGCTTCATCGCGAGCGGCAGCCGGTAGCCGTCGAAGCGCTGCAGCACGAGGCTGTCGCCGGCCGTCCACTTGACGAGCTTGTATGCGCCGGAACCGGCTTCGTTGGTCTTCAGCCAGCCGTTGCCGAAATCGTTGCCCTGCTGGTGCGACAGCAGCAGCGTGCGGTCGACCACCGACGCGGGCCACGCGCCGAGCACGTTCAGCACGAAGGTCGGCGCGTATTTGCGGTCGGTCGTGACCGACACGGTCAGGTCGTCGAGCTTCGTCACGTTGGCGACCACGTTCGCCTTCGTGAGGCCGATGCCGGCGAGCACCGCGGCCGCGCCCTTGTCGAGCAGCACCGTGCGCTGGATCGACCACGCGACGTCGTCGGCCGTCAGCGGGTTGCCCGAATGGAACTTGAGGCCGGGGCGCAGCCGGAACGTGAAGGTCAGCCCGTCCGGGCTCACGGTCCACGATTGCGCGACGTCGCCGTTGAATTTCGACGGGTCGCGCAGGTCGACGCGCACCAGGCGGTCGTAGGTGTTCGCGACGTATTCCTCCGGCACCAGCTCGTAGACCTCGCCCGGATCGAGCGTCGTGAATTCGTCCAGCAGCGTGGCCATCACGAACATGTCCTTCGGCGTTTCCGCGCGTGCGGCGGACAGCGGTGCGGCGGCGAGAACGGACGCGGCGGCCAGGGCCGCCAGGGTGGCGGCGGGCCGGAAGGTCGGCAGTTTCATGCGGGCTCCATCGGTCGGTGAACGGGAAGGGGGGGCGTGCATCACATCAGGCGCCACGGGCCGCGGGTCGGCGTTGTCGACTGCGGCAGCGCGCGAGCACCGGGCCATTCGGAGGGGTTTTGACAAGGTGGTGGGCGTGGCATGACCTCTCATCCATCTGACAAAAACAAAATAATTCGCGCCAGATTAAAAAAGCTATGGCGTGAGCGGCGTCGATAGCTACTGATCCGGGCCGCGATGTTCATCGCAGCTGTCCGGCAATCCATCGGCTTTCGTGATCCGCATTCACCGTGCCTGATCAAAATTATTACAAACTTAAAGGGAATCAGATTAAGTCATGAATCCATCTTAATTATTCATTTAATGTTTTGTCGGATTTGTTTTTAAATTTCGTCGCGGGTTGTTCAAATCATTCGTTAATCTGAAAACGAATGGTCGCCCCGTGCCAGGCATTCGATTAACTGAAGAACTGAAGAGGAAATCATGACGAATCTGTCCCGACGCAAGATGCTCGCGAATACGGCCGGCGCGGTAGCCGCGGCCGGCCTTGCCGTGACCGCGAAGGCGGCCTCGTTCGGCAATCCGGACCGCCCGCCGGAAGGCGCGGTCAATGCGCGCAATCGCCAGAGCCTGACCGATCCGGGGCCGCAGAATCCGGCATTGGCGAATCAGTTTCCGTCGTTTCAGGATCCGCCCGCGACCGATATCAACGGCATGCCGTTATTCTGGGCGTCGTTCAATAATGCGCACAAGCGCATTCAGAACGGCGGCTGGGCGCGCGAAGTCACGCAGGACGATTTCGCGATTTCGGAAACCATTTCAGGCGTCAATATGCGGCTGACGCGCGGCGGCATTCGCGAGATGCACTGGCATCAGCAGGCCGAATGGGCATTCATGCTCGACGGCCGCTGCCGGATCACCGTGCTCGACGAACAGGGGCGGCCGTCGGTGCAGGACGTGAAGACGGGCGACCTGTGGTATTTCCCGCCCGGCCTGCCGCATTCGCTGCAGGGGCTGGGCAGCGACGGCGCGGAATTCCTGCTCGCGTTCGATAACGGCCGCGCGTCCGAATTCAACACGCTGCTGCTGACCGACTGGATCGCGCATACGCCGCCCGACGTGCTCGCGCGCAACTTCGGCGTGCCGGCCGACGCGTTCCGGAACATCCCGCTCGACAACCTGTGGATCTTCCAGGGCGACGAGCCGGGCCCGCTCGCGCAGGCGCAGCGCGCGGCCGCGTCGTCGCGCGGCGCGCCGCCGCATCCGTTCATCTTCTCGCTCGGCGACATGAAGCCCGTCGTGAAGACGCGCGGCGGCGAAGTGCGGATCGCGGACAGCACCAACTTCAACGTATCGAAGACCGTCTCGGCGGCGCTCGTCACCGTGCATCCGGGCGGGATGCGCGAGCTGCACTGGCACCCGAACGCGGACGAGTGGCAGTACTACATCCAGGGCGACGCGCGCATGACCGTGTTCGACACCGGCCCGAAGGCGCAGACCGCCGATTTCCGCGCGGGCGACGTCGGCTACGTGAAGAAGAGCCTCGGGCATTACGTGCAGAACACCGGCAACACCGATCTCGTGTTCCTGGAGATCTTCAAGTCCGAGCGCTATGCGGAGGTGTCGCTGTCCGACTGGCTCGCGCATACGCCGCCGCAGCTCGTCGAGGCGCACCTGAATCTCGCGCCCGACGTGCTCGCGCAGATTCCGCGCAACCGCCCGGACGTCGTGCCCGTGTGAGCCGGCGCGGCCGGCAAGCGGCGCGCCGGCCGCCTCCGTCGTCCGCTGTATCCTTCTTTCGAACGGAACCCGAACATGCGTCCCATTTCGAGCAAACCCGCCGGCAGCCTCGCGCTGCCGGGCCCGTCCACCGAGCGGACCGAGCACGCGGCGCGCGCCGCCCTGGAAGGGCGCCGCACCGGCGCCGCCGCGCTGCTGCCGTTCGTCGGTCCCGCCGTGATCGCGTCGATCGGCTACATGGACCCCGGCAACTTCGCGATCAACATCCAGGCGGGCGCCGCGTACGGCTACCGGCTGCTGTGGGTCGTGTTCGCCGCGAACGCGATCGCGATGCTGTTCCAGGCGATATCGGCGAAGCTCGGCGTCGTGACCGGGCGCAACCTCGCGGAACTGTGCCGCGACCATTTCCCGGCGCCGGTCGTGTGGGGGATGTGGATCGCGTCGGAAATCGCCGCGATGGCGACCGATCTCGCCGAATTCCTCGGCGGCGCGCTCGCGTTCGGGCTGCTGTGCCATCTGTCGCTGCTCGCGGGGATGGTCGCGACCGGGTTCGCGACCGGCGCGATCCTCGCGCTGGAGAAGCGCGGCTTCCGGCCGCTGGAAGTCGCGATCGCGACGCTCGTCGGCGTGATCGGCGCCTGCTATCTGGGCGAACTGCTGATCGCGCCGCAGGACTGGCAGGCGGCGGCCTTCCATCTCGTCGTGCCGCAGCTTCCGGATCACGCGGCGCTGACGATCGCGGTCGGCATCATCGGCGCGACGATCATGCCGCACACGCTGTACCTGCATTCCGGGCTGACGCAGGGCCGCACCGCGCCGCGCAACGACGCCGAGCGCCGCCGGCTCGTGCGCTTCTCGAACCGCGAGGTGGTGGTCGCGCTGGGCCTGGCCGGCGTCGTGAATCTCGCGATGGTGATGATGGCGGCGTCGGCGTTCCACCGGAGCGCGCCGGGCATGACCGACATCGGCGACGCGTATCACACGCTGATTCCGGTGCTCGGGCCGGCGGCGGGCGCACTGTTCCTCGTCGCGCTGCTGACGTCGGGCGTGTCGAGCTCGGTCGTCGGGACGATGGCGGGGCAGGTCGTGATGCAGGGCTTCATCCGGCGCCGGATGCCGGTGTGGGCGCGGCGCGCGGTGACGGTCGCGCCGGCGCTTGTCGTCGTCGCGCTGGGGTGCGACGTCACGCATGCGATGGTGCTGAGCCAGGTCGTGCTGAGCTTCGTGCTGCCGATGCCGATGATCGCGCTGCTGATGCTGTCGGCGCGCGGCGACGTGATGGGCGCGCATGCGATGCGTGCGCCGCTGCTGATTGCGGCGGGCGCGGCGACGGTCGTGATCGTCGCGCTGAATGCGTATCTGGTGTGGGCGGCGCTCAATTGAGCGCGCCGCGCGCCGGCGTCGCCGGCGAGGGGGCTTACTTCTTCAGCGTCCGGTACGACACGAAATCGTTGATCGGCCCGATTTCCGGGCCGGTGACGCCCGGGCGCGTCGCGACCTGCACGACCTTCTCGAACATGATGATGAACGGCGAGCGCGCGAGCACCGCCTTCTGCAGCGCGTCGTAGCGCTGCGCGCGCTTCGCGGGCGACGGCTCGGCGAGCGCGGCCTCGGTGTCCTTCGTCAGCTGCGGGATGTCCCAGCTGTTGCGCCACGCGAGCAGCTTGGTCGGCGACTGGTCCGAATTGTCCGGATTCCATGCAAAGCCGCGCGCGTTGCTGTTCGGGTCCATGTAGTCCGGCGACCATTCGCCGATGAAGATGTCGTGCTGGCGTGCGCGATACTTGCCGATCGCCTGCTTCGCGTCGCCGGGGATCAGCTTCACCTGGATGCCGGCCTGCGCGAAGTTCGCCTGCAGCGCCTGCGTGATCTCCAGGAACGGGTAGTCGTTCGGCATGTCCATCGTCACCGTGAAGCCGTTCGGCAGCCCGGCCTTCGCGAGCAGCGCCTTCGCCTTCGCGACGTCCTGCTTGTACGGGCGCGCGTTCGACGCGCCGAGGAAGCCTTCCGGCAGGAACGTCTGGTGAACCTTGTAGCTCGCGCTGACGATGTTGCGCTGGATGCCGTCGTAGTCGACGAGCCACTTCATCGCTTCCTGCACCTCGGGCTTCGCGAGGTTCGGGTTCTTCGTGTTCAGGCTCAGGTACATCAGCGCGGACACCGGCCACGCGGCGACCTTGATCTTGCCGGCCTTCGACAGCGCGGCGAGGCTGTCGGGGCTCAGGTTGCGCGCCGCGTCGGCGTCGCCGTTCTCAAGCAGCAGGCGCTGCGCGGATGCCTCGGGCACATGGCGCAGCACGACGCGCTGCATCGGATACGGCGTGCGGTACGCGTCGAAGCGCTGCAGCACGATGCTCTCGTTCGGCGTCCACTTGACGAGCTTGTACGGGCCGGAGCCGGCGTCGTTGGTGCGCAGCCAGCCGCTGCCGAGATCGTTGCCCTGCTGGTGCGACAGCAGCAGTTTCCTGTCGAACACCGACGCCGGGCACGCGCTCAGCACGTTGAGCACGAAGCTCGGCGCGTACTTGTGGTCGGTTTCGAGCACGACGGTCTGCGGATCGATCGCGCGGACCTTCTGCGCGACGTTCGCCTTCGTGAGGCCGAGGTCGGCGAGCACGCCGGCCGGGCCCTTGTCGAGCAGCACGGTGCGCTGCAGCGACCAGGCGACGTCGTCGGCGGTGAGCGGATTGCCGGAATGGAACGTGAGGCCGGGGCGCAGCTTGAACGTGAAGGTGACGCCGTCCGCGCCGACGCTCCACGATTGCGCGATCTGCCCGTCGAAGCGCGTCGGGTCCTTCAGGTCGACGCGCACGAGCCGTTCGTAGGTGTTCGCGGCATACTCGGACGGCACGAGCTCGTAGATCACGCTCGGGTCGAGCGTCGTGAACTCGGCGAGTTGCGTCGCGACGACGAAGATGCCGGGCGGCGTCGCCGCGTGGGCCGGTGTGAGCGTGGCGAGCGCGGTGAGCGTGGCACTGACGAACAGCCTGGACAGCAGATGCTTCATGCGGGCTCCATCGGAAAGAGATTGTGGTGCGATTCTCTCATTGACGGACGCCCGGGTAAAAATAATCGGCGCCGGCGCGGATCGGGCGATCGCGCGCGGGCGCGCCGGATCAGATCGCGCAGCGCGCGATCGCGAAGCGCATTGCTTCCTCGGGCGGCTCGCTCGCGGTGCCGCGCACGACCTTGATGACCGAACCGGAGCCGGACGGCGTGAGCGTGACGAAGTACGAACGCGAGCCGACCGTGATGTCGGTCACGCCGCCGTGGTGCGAGCGCTGCACGTCCGACAGCCGGCTGTCGAGGCAGTTGGCGATCGCGTCGGCGGGGCGCTGCGACGACACGTAGATCATCGCCTGCGCGCCGGACTCGGCGGCGGACTCGGAGGTCGGTGCGGAACCGCAGGCGGCGAGCACGGCGGTGGCGGGGAGGAGCAGCAGGAATCGTTTCATGGTGGTCGTCGTGTCTCTCGTGTCGAGGCTGGAACGCGGGGCAGGCGAAACGCGAAGCTTCGCAACGGTTGACGGCGAAGTATACCCGCAGGGTGCGACACGCATTGCGCGCTGAAACGATTCGATACAACAAGCGCCCGCGGCCGCAACGCGGCAGCGGGCGTCCGAAAGTCACCGAGGCGGAGCGCTTATTGGCCGATCTTGTTGCTGACCGCGTTTTCCTGCTGGTTCAGCACGCGCTGTTCCGGCTTGGTGAGATGACCGCCGTTCTGCGCCGCCATGTCCCGCTCTTCCTGGCGGATCTTGCGGTCGTCGCGATGCAGGCGCGCGGCTTGCGTGCGCGACAGCTCGCCTTCCTTCACTTCGTGGTGGATGCGGCGGTTCTGGTTCGCGAGGCGCTGGTTCACCTCTTCGCGGCGCGGGTGCGTCTTCTGCCACGGCGTGTCGGCGAACGCGGTGCCGGTCAGGACCGACATCAGGGTGGCGGCGATCGCGAGGTGGCGGGTGAGGGCTCGCATGGTGTTTTCTCCTGTCGTTGTCGGGCGCAGGAATATCCGGCGCTTGACCCAAGAACGGGGCGTGCGCCACGCGTGTTGACGGCCGGTTTGTATCGTTTGTGAGCGTTTATTACGCGCGCCGCGGCGCGCGTCGGGTCAGGGGAGCCGATAGTGCTTGCCGGGCGTCACTTCGTTCGGCAGCGGTTCGCCGTTCAGTTCCAGCAGCGTGCGCTCGATCTGCCGCGTGATCGCATCGAGCGCGAGATGGTTCGGGCCGGTGCCGAACGGCTCGGCAATCGCATGGGCGATCGCGTCGAGCGCGATCAGCGTGTACGCGACGAACACCGTGACGAACGGCGTGGCCGCGCCGATCGAATCGACGAGCCCGAACGGCAGCAGGATGCAATACGCGTAGATGGTCCGGTGCAGCAGCACGTCGTACGAGAACGGGATCGGCGTCGACGCGATGCGCTCGCAGCCGCTCACCATCGCGACCAGCTCGTCGAGCCGCGCGTCGAGCATCCACAGGCGCGTATCCGCGAGGCGGCCGGCGTCGGCGCGTGCGGCAAGCGTCGTGCGCAACCGATGCAGGATCGCGATCGGGCGGAACTTGAGCGGCTCGACTTGCGCGTAGGTCGCGTCGTCGAGCCGCGGCCGCAGGTCGGCCGCGGGGTCGGTGCCGCGCAGCTGATGCTTGAGCGCGTACACGAACGCGATCAGCGCGCGCACGAACACGCGGCGTTCGTCGTCGGTGTCGAACACGCGGTAGGCCAGCGCCTGCGATTCCAGCGTGCGCGCGGCGGTCAGCACGCCGCCCCACAGATGCCGGGCCTCGCGATAGCGGTCGTAGCTCGCGTTGTTGCGGAACGCCGCGAAGATCGCCAGCGTGAGGCCGATCAGCGTGAACGGCGTCGGGTTCAGCGGCACCTTCTCGCCCATCACGCGCCCGCCGGTCCACAGCGCGACGATGCTGATCGCCAGCGTCAGCGCGAGCTGCGGCAGGATCGTCTGCAGCACCGAGCCGTTCCAGACGAACAGCATCCGCAGCCAGTGCTCGCGGGGGCGGACGATCATCGCGGGTTCTCCTTCAGGCGGCCTGCGCGGCCTGCGCGGCCTGCGCGGCGGCGCGGTGCAGCAGCACCGGCACCGATTTCGACGTCGGCGTGTTGCAGACGTCACCGACGCTGTCGAGCGGCACGAGCGGGTTCGTTTCCGGATAATACGCGCCGATGCAGCCGCGCGGAATATCGTAGGCGACGAGCAGGAAGCCGTCGGCGCGCCGCTCGATGCCGTCGTGCCACACCGTCTCCATGTCGACCCATTCGCCCGCCTTCAGGCCGAGCATCGCCAGATCGTCCGGGTTGACGAACACGACGCGGCGCTGGCCGAACACGCCGCGATAGCGGTCGTCGAGCCCGTAGACGGTCGTGTTGTACTGGTCGTGGGAGCGCGTCGTCATCAGCGTCATCAGGCGCTCGCCGTGCAGCGCGCGGGCGCGCTGGATCGGCGTGTCGGTCGGCAGCGCGTGCGCGATGAAGTTCGCCTTGGCGGTCGGCGTCAGCCACTCGCGGTCGCGCGACGCGACGCGCAGGTGGAAGCCGCCCGGTTTTGCGATGCGCGCGTTGTAGTCGTAGAAGTCGTCGAGGGTCGCCTCGATGGCGTCGCGCACTTTCGCGTAGTCGTCCTTGTAGCCGAGCCAGTCGACCTTGCCGCTGCCGAACAGCGCGTGGCCGATGTGCGCGACGATCGCCGGCTCGGACATCAGGTGCGGCGACGCCGGCTTGTTCATCCCGTACGACACGTGCACCATGCTCATCGAATCCTCGACCGTCACGCCTTGCGGCACGTTGTCCTGCAGGTCGATCTCGGTGCGGCCGAGCGTCGGCAGGATCAGCGCGTCGCGGCCGTGGACCAGGTGGCTGCGGTTCAGCTTGGTCGTGATGTGCACGGTCAGGTCGCAGCGGCGCAGCCCTTCCCAGGTGCGCGGCGTGTCGGGCGTCGCCATCGCGAAGTTGCCGCCGAGGCCGATGAACACCTTCAGGTGGCCTTCGAGCATCGCCTCGATCGTCTCGACGACGTCGTAGCCGTGCCGGCGCGGCGGCTCGAAATCGAACACCTGGCCGAGCCGGTCGAGGAACGCCTGCGACGGTTTTTCCTCGATGCCGACGGTGCGGTTGCCCTGCACGTTCGAATGGCCGCGCACCGGGCACAGGCCCGCGCCGGGGCGGCCGATGTTGCCGCGCATCAGCATCAGGTTGGTCAGCATCTGCACGGTCGCGACCGAATGCTTGTGCTGCGTGAGGCCCATCCCCCACGTCGCGATCACGCGTTCGCTGCGCGCATAGAGCTGCGCGAGGCCGTCGATCTGCTCGTACGGCACGCCGCTCTCGGCAGTGAGCGCCGACCAGCTTTCGTCGCGCAGGTCGGCGGCGAACGCGTCGAAGCCGGCCGTGTGCTCGGCGATGAACGCGGTGTCGAGCACGCGCGCGGTGCCGTTGCGCCGCGCGTCGTCGTCGAGTTCGAGCACGCGCTTCGCGATGCCCTTGATCAGCGCGAAATCGCCGCCGATCGTCGGCTGGATGAACGTCGACGCGATGTTGGTGCCCGACATCGTCAGCATCTCGATCGGGCTTTGCGGATCGGCGAAGCGCTCGAGGCCGCGCTCCTTCAACGGGTTGATCGACACGATCGTCGCGCCGCGCTTCGCGCATTCGCGCAGTTCGCCCATCATCCGCGGGTGGTTGGTCGCCGGGTTCTGCCCGAAGATCAGCAGCGTGTCGGCCAGCTCGAAGTCGTCGAGCGTGACCGTGCCCTTGCCGATGCCGACCGACGGCGGCAGCCCCCGGCTCGTCGCCTCGTGGCACATGTTCGAGCAGTCGGGGAAGTTGTTCGTGCCGTACAGGCGCACCAGCAGCTGATACAGGAACGCCGCCTCGTTGCTCGCGCGGCCGGACGTGTAGAACGCGGCCTGGTTCGGGTCGGGCAGTTCGCGCAGATGGCGGGCGATCAGCTCGAACGCGTCGTCCCACGCGATCGGTACGTAGCGGTCGGTGCGCGCGTCGTAGATCATCGGCTCGGTGAGCCGCCCGTGCTGTTCGAGCTCGTAGTCGGTCTGCTCGAGCAGCGCGGTGACCGTGTGCGCGGCGAAGAATTCCGGCGTCACGCGCTTGCCGGTCGCCTCGGCCGCGACGGCCTTCACGCCGTTCTCGCAGAACTCGAAGGTCGACGCGTGCTTGCGGTCCGGCCATGCACAGCCGGGGCAGTCGAAGCCGTCCGGCTGGTTCTGGCGGAACAGCGTGCGGTAGTTGGCGCCGGAGACCTTTTCCTTGATCAGGTTGATCGTGACGGCCTTCAGCGCCCCCCAGCCGGCGGCGGGATGGGTGTACGGCTCGATGCGTGGGTTGGCGGGCTTCTTTTTCATGATGCGAGTGTCGGGGGGGAAGCGATGGACGCAGGTTACGCGCGGCCCGTCGCCCGCTGCGTGTACACCTTTTCATTCCGAAAAAGAGTACAGTTGCGGCAATCTGACGCAATGCGGTACAGAACTGTACGTGTGAAGGCAATTTGAAAGAAACCTGCGTGAAGCGCTACGACAAACTGGCCGACGATCTCGAGGCGCAGATCGACAACGGCGTCTACCGGCCGGGCGAGCGGATTCCGTCGGTGCGCCAGGCGAGCCGCCAGCACCGGCTCAGCATCACGACCGTGCTGCGCGCGTACCTGGTGCTCGAAAGCCGCGGGCTGATCGAGAGCCGGCCGCAGTCCGGCTATTTCGTGAAGGCGCGCATGGCGCAGGCCGCCGTCGCGGAGCTGCATGCGTCCACGCCCACGGCCGCGCCGTCGTCGGTGGACGTGAGCCGGCTCGTGCTGTCGACGCTGCGCTCGATCTCGCGCGACGACGCCGTGCCGCTCGGTTCGCCGTATCCGGACGCGGCGCAGTTTCCGGTGCAGCGGCTCGCGCGGCACGCGCAGACGATCGCGCGCCGGCGCACGCGTTGGGGCGTGATCGACGACCTGCCGCCCGGCAACCAGGAGCTGATCCGGCAGATCGCGCGGCGCTATCTGGAGAGCGGGATCGCGGTGGAGCGCGACGAGATCATCGTGACGATCGGTGCGACGGAAGCGATCAACCTGTGCCTGCAGGCGGTCGCGAAGCCGGGCGATACGATCGCGGTCGAGTCGCCGACGTTCTACGCGATGCTGCACGCGATCGAGCGGATGGGCATGCGCGCGATCGAGGTGGCGACGCATCCGGGCGACGGGATCGACCTCGATGCGCTCGCGCGGATTCTCGAACGCGAGCCGATCGCCGCATGCATGGTGATGCCGAATTTCCAGAATCCGCTCGGGTTCCAGATGCCGGATGCGCGCAAGCGCGCGCTCGTCGAGCTGCTCGCGAAGCACCGGGTGCCGGCGATCGAGAACGACGTCTATCAGGAGTTGTATTACGGCGACGCACGGCCGAGCGCGCTGAAGTCGTTCGACCGCGACGGGCTCGTGCTGCACTGCGCGTCGTTCTCGAAGAGCCTGTCGCCCGGCTACCGGATCGGCTGGGCGATGCCGGGCCGGTATCGCGATCAGGTCGAGAAGCTGAAATTCCTGAATACGCTCGCGACGCCGGCCACCGAGCAACTGGCGATCGCCGAATACCTGAAGCACGACGGGTACGACTTCCACCTGAGGCGCATCCGCAAGCAGTACGCGCAGCAGGCGAACCTGATGAGCGCGATGGTGCGGCGTTTCTTTCCGGAAGGCACGCGGCTGTCGCAGCCGCAGGGCGGCTACGTGCTGTGGGTCGAGCTGCCGCCCCAGGTCGACGCGATGCGCCTGTACCAGCTGGCGCTCGCGCAGCGGATCACCATCGGGCCCGGGCACATGTTCTCGACCAGCGGCGATTACCGGCACTTCATCCGCCTGAACTACAGCTATCCGTGGTCGGCGCAGATCGAGCACGCGTTGAAGGTGCTCGGGCGGCTGGCGACCGAATGCGCGGGGCGGTGAGCGGAGGGTGCTTGCCGGTCTATCCGGCGGATCGCTTGTTTTGACGGGGAATGCAATTGATGGCACTGCTTCGAAGACGGTGGAAAACGGCGATGCTCGTCGCATGCGTGTTGGCGATCGTGATCGTCGCCGCACGCACGCGGATTCATTTCGGGTATTTCGACGACGACAAGGCCGCGGCGGTTCTGGCCGAGAGCCGGTTCGTCGAGCAATACAACGCGCAGCACTTCGGCGAGATATTCGACGGCGCGACCGATGGGTTCAAGACCGGGGTATCCCGCGAGCAACTCGTCGCCATGCTGAAGTACGGCTTCGATCTTTACGGTCCGCTCATGGGTGACGAGGGCGCTGCGACGACCTGTTTTCCCGAGCAGGTGCGCATGGTCAGATGGTTCAAATCATCGAAGGGAAGCGACCTGACCGTGAAACTGATCTGGCATGTGCCGGACGGCAAGCATGCCAGACTCGCCTGGCTGAACCTGGAAACCGGGCATGCGGCATTCGATCCCGAAATCGTCAAGGCGCACGCGTGCGGATCACGCCCCTGAGGGCGGCCGGCACGTTCGCGCGGATCGAGCCCTCGACGCGTGCTATCCGATGTGCGCCGCCTCGGATGCGGTGCGCGCCGAATCGCCGGGCCCTCGCGAATCGATCATCTGCCGCATGTCGAACCCCGACGGATGCTGGTACACGCGCAGCCCGAACTCCGGCAGCAGCGCGATCAGATGATCGAACAGGTCGGACTGGATCGACTCGTAATCGACCCACGTCGTCGTGTCGGTGAAGCAGTACAGCTCGAGCGGAATGCCTTCGGCGGTCAGCGGCAACTGCCGCGCCATGCAGGTCATGTCGCGGCGGATGCGCGGATGCCGTGCGAGATAGCTCGCCACATATGCACGGAACGTGCCGAGGTTCGTCAGCTGGCGGCGGTTCGCCGGGCATGCGCCGTCCGTGCCGAGCGCGCCGTTCCATTGCGCGAGCGTGTCGACCTTTTCCCCGAGATAGTCCTTCAGCAGCGTCAGGCGTTCGAGCCGCGCGATTTCGCCGGCGTCGAGGAAGCGCACGCTCGTCGCATCGATGGACAGCGCGCGCTTGATGCGGCGCCCGCCGGCCTCGGTCATCCCGCGCCAGTTCTGGTAGCTCTCGTTGATCAGCTTCCAGGTCGGCACCGTGATGATCGTGTGATCGAAGTTCGCGACCTTGACGGTGTTGAGCGTGATGTCGATGACCGTGCCGTCCGCGCCGGCGGACGGCATCGTGATCCAGTCGCCGATCCGCAGCATGTCGTTCGACGACAATTGCACGCCCGCGACGAGGCCGAGCAGCGTGTCCTTGAAGATCAGCATCAGGACTGCCGACATCGCGCCGATTCCCGACAGCAGCAGGCCGATCTGCTTGCCGGTCGCTTCGCCGATCACGACGAGCGCGGCGGTGATGAACATCACGAGCTTGACGAGCTGCATCGCGCCCTTCAGCGACAGGCGCGGCTGGTCGCGCCGGCTCGACCGGTACGTGTGCTCGAGCGCGGACAGCGTCGCGCTGATCGTCATCGTGACGAGGAACGCGATCAGCGCGAACAGCACCTTGTCGACGATCTGCGCGACCGTCGCCGGCACGCCGGGCACCATGCCGAGGCCGAACTTGATCACGAGGAACGGGACGATGCGGGCGAGCCATTTGAACGCGCCGAACTCGAACAGCGCATCGTCGACGCGGGTGGCGGAAAGCCGGGCGAGCCGCGCGACCACGCGGAACAGCAGGAAGTGGACGGCGGCCGCGATCGCGCACGATCCGGCCAGCAGGACGAGGGAGCCGACGAGCGGCGCAAACCAGAGGTCATTCACGGTCATGGGGTGGTGAGGGTTCCTTTCGAAGCGTTGAAGCGTTGATCCGGCGCCGCGTCGCGGCGTGCGCCCGAATTGTAGGGCACCTGAAAGGGACAGCATTATTGCGGCGGGGTTCCTGAGCGGGGCGCGCCGTTGGTTGCGCGCGCACTTGCCAGCCGCCGCCCGCCCGGGGCACGATGCGCAAAAGACTCGACACCGACACGATTTCAAGCATGAGCGATTCAAACGGCAGTTCGTCGTCAGGCGTAAGCCTGCTCAAAGGCATTCTCCCGATCAAGCGCGGCGCGGCGATCCGCGACGTGTTCGGCGGCATCTCGCTCGCATTCATGGATATCCCGCAAGTGCTCGGCTATGCGCGCATCGCGGGGATGCCTGCGGTGACGGGCCTGTACACCGTGTTCCTGCCGCTCGTCGCGTTCGCGATCTTCGGCGCGTCGCGTCACCTGGTGGTCGCCGCCGATTCCGCGACCGCGACCATTTTCGCGAGCCGCGTGTCGGCGATGGCGCCGCTCGGCAGCGCCGAATACGTGACGCTGGCGGGCATGGTCGCACTGCTGACCGCGGCGATGCTGCTGCTCGCGCGCATCTTCAGGCTCGGCTTTCTCGCCGATTTCCTGTCGCGCACCGTGCTGGTCGGCTTCCTGGCCGGCGTCGGCGTGCAGTTGTCGATCGCGATGCTCGGCGACGTGCTCGGCATGGCCGTGCCGGTGCCGTCATCGCGCAGCGTCGCCCAGCTCGAGTACGTCGTCACGCATCTCGCGCGCACGCATCTGCCGACGCTCGCGCTCGCGGCGCTGGTGGTCGGCGCGATACTCGGCTGCAAACGGTTCCTGCCGCGCGTGCCGATGCCGATGATCGCGGTGGCGGGCAGCATCGCGGCGAGCCGGGCGTTCGATTTCTCCGCGCACGGCGTGGCGGTGCTCGGGCCGGTCGCGGGCGGCTTGCCGGCGCTGCGCCTGCCGGCCGTCACGTGGCAGCAGCTGCTCGATCTCGTGCCGGTGGCGGCATCGTGCTTCGTGATGATCATCGCGCAAAGCGCGGCGGCGGCGCGCGTGTTCGCGCAGCAGTATCGCGAGACGGTCGACACCGACGCCGACATCCTCGGGCTCGCCGCGGCGAATGCGGCCGCCGCGTTCAGCGGGACGTTCGTGGTGAACGGCAGCCCGACGCAGACGGCGATGGCCGACGGCGCGGGCACGCGCAGCCAGGTCGGGCAGCTCGCGTTCGCCGCGGTGGTGGTCGTGGTGCTGCTGTTCCTGAGCCCGCTGCTGCAATACCTGCCGCATGGCGTGCTGGCGGGCATCGTCTTCACGATCGCGCTCGGGCTGATCAACGTGCCGAGCCTGCGCGCGATCCGCCGCGAGAGCCCGGGCGAATTCACGCTCGCGCTGGTGACGGCCGCGGCGGTCGTGATGCTCGGCGTCGAGCAGGGCATCCTGTTGGCCGTCGCGCTGTCGCTGATGCGGCATGTGCGGCACAGCTACCGGCCGCATACGATGGTGCTGGAGCCGGTGGCCGGCAACGGGCGGTGGCTGCCCGTGCCGGCCCGGCCGGGCGCGATGACGGCGCCGGGGCTGATCGTCTACCGCTTCGGCTCGGACCTGTTCTACGCGAACGATCACCTGTTCGCCGCGGAAGTCGCCGCGCTCGTCGATGCGGCGCCGGTCGCGCCGCGCTGGTTCATCATCGACGCGGGGGCGATCACCGACGTCGATTATTCGGCGGCGCGCACCGTGAGCGACCTGGTCCGGAGCCTGCGCGCGCGCGGGATCGGCGTGATCTTCGGCCGGGTGAACCGCTACCTGCGCGCGGACATGGAGCGGCACGGGATCGTGGAGATCGTCGGCGCGTCGTGCATCTTCGCGACGCTGCACGAGGCGCTCGCGGCCGCGGGCGTGCAGCCGGACGCGCACGAGCCGGGGAGCCTGTAGCCGCGCGGCGCCGGCTTACTCCGGATATTCGTCGACGATCCTGACGTTCGCGAGCCGGAAGATCGTGCGCAGCGTCTGCGGGTGGATGTCCCGGCGCGCCGCGAGCGACGACAGGATGAAGTCCAGCACCTTCGCATACCTGAGCAGCACGAGGCTGTTCTCGAGATTGGCCTGGCCGTCGCGCATGCGCTCGGCGATCTGCAGCATCTGGGTGGACAGCGCGAGCGCCATGTCGAGCTCCATCCACTGTTTTTCGGTCCAGGCGGGCTTCGGTTGCTCGATCAACCGGTTCAGGAACGCCTGGAATTGCGCGTCTGACTGGTTCGGCAGCGCATCCATGATTGACCCCGTTCAGCGGTTCGGCGGGCGTGTCCGCAGACAGGCCCGGCAGTTTTCACTTATCCGCGCCGATCGGCGGCGCGGCGCTCGTTCTCGTGTCGGACGGGATGCAGATTCCGTACCAGTGCCGCCGGACGCGTGTGCGACGCGTCGCGGCCGGGCGTCGGCACCGGCCGCCGAAGCTTGCCGGCTGGTGGATCGGGCGGCGACGCGGCGCGCATCCCGGCACGGGTCGGCTTCGTGCCGCCGCGGGCGGCATGCCGGGCCAACGGCGAAATCGTTCACGGATGTAACGTAACGGCGGGAACATCGCGCGCGGTTCCTGGTGAGCCGAGGTTGCGCACGCCTGCTTGCCGGACCATTCGCCGCCCCCAGCCTCTTCTGTCATCCGGCCCGGACCGAACACGGGCGGCGCGTTCCGGTTGCGTGCGCGTCGGATGCCGGGCGTCCACGCCTGTCGCAGCAGTGCGGGAAAGGCGGGGAAACGGTTGCGCGGAGCCGCGACTGGACGAGCAAATGGTTTCAGTCCTGAACGCTTTTCTGGCGCCACGCCGGCGACCGCGGCGCCGTGGCGTCCATCCGGAACGCCGTGCAGCAAAAATTGTCTATACATCTATTGCCCTTGTTCCAAGGGGATGCAAAATGGCTGCCATGCAATCCGGGGCAACGCCCCTCTCCGACGAGGAGGCCCGGCGCCAATTGCGCCGCGCGGTCATCGCGAGCACGGTCGGCACCACGATCGAATGGTATGACTTCTTCCTCTACAGCACGGTGACCGGCCTGGTCTTCGCGAAGCTGTACTTCCCCCAATCGCACCCGCTCGTCGGCACGCTGCAGGCGTTCCTGATCTACGCGGTCGGCTTCGTCGCCCGCCCGGTCGGCGCGGCGATCTTCGGCCACTACGGCGACCGCATCGGGCGCAAGGCCACACTGATCGTCACGCTGCTGCTGATGGGGCTTGCCACCTTCGCCGTGGCGTTCGTGCCGACCTATGCGGTGATCGGCATCTGGGGCGCCATCGCGCTCACGGTGCTGCGCTTCATTCAAGGCGTGGGCGTCGGCGGCGAGTGGGGCGGCTCGGTGCTGATGTCGATGGAATGGGCGCGCACCAACGCGCATCGCGGCTTCGTCGCCGCGTGGCCGCAGTTCGGCGTGCCGGCCGGGCTGTTCCTCGCGAATCTCGCCGTGCTGGCGATGAGCTGGATTTCCGGCAGCGCGTTCATCACGTGGGGCTGGCGCGTGCCGTTCCTCCTCAGCATCGTGCTGGTCGCGATCGGTCTCTACATCCGCCTGAACATTCTCGAGACGCCGATCTTCGCGCGGCTCCTGTCCGAGAACCGGATCGAGAAGGCGCCGATGCTCGAGGTGCTGCGTCGCCAGCCGAAGGACATCCTGCTGTCGGCGTTCGCCCGCATGGCCGAGCAGGCGCCGTTCTACATCTTCACGGCCTTCGTGTTCACCTATGGCGTGTCGACGCTCGGCGCGTCGCGCAACCTGCTGCTGATCGCGGTGCTCGCGGCTTCCGTGCTGGAGTTCTTCACGATCCCGCTGTTCGGGCACGTGTCCGACCTGATCGGCCGGCGGAAAATGTACGTGATCGGGGCCGCCGTCGCCGGCGCGTTCGGCTTCCTCTACTTCGCGATGGTCGATACGAAGCACCCCGTGCTGATCTTTGCGGCCATCGTGCTGTCGCTGGTGCCGCATTCGATGATGTACGGTCCGCAGGCCGCGCTGATCGCCGAATCGTTCACCGGGCGGCTGCGCTACAGCGGCGCGTCGATGGGCTACCAGCTCGCGTCGGTCATCGCCGGCGGGCCGGCGCCGCTGATCGCGACCGCGCTGTTCGCCTACTACCACTCGGGCTATG
The DNA here is from genome assembly GCF_002097715.1 of Burkholderia ubonensis subsp. mesacidophila. Lineage (NCBI taxonomy): Bacteria > Pseudomonadati > Pseudomonadota > Betaproteobacteria > Burkholderiales > Burkholderiaceae > Burkholderia > Burkholderia ubonensis. The sequence continues at coordinate 2,047,716 of NZ_CP020738.1, read as the reverse complement.
CGATCGCGGCGTACGTGCTGGTGTGCGCGGTGATCAGCGTGATCGCGGCGTCGCGGCTCGGGGATTACACGAACAAGGACATCTCGCGGGAATACGACGACGTGCGCGGCATCGGCGACCACGGGCGTGCGCCGCCGGTGACGTGACATTGCCCGCCGCCGGTCCCGGGCGGCCGCTCGGTGTGAGCGACACTCGCCTCGGTGCGCTCAGCCGAGGAATTCCAGTGCGCCTGTTCCCAGGTTGTACATCGCGCCGACGATCCTGATCGTGCCGGCGGATTCCAGCTCCGCGAGCACCGCACTGTGCCGGCGAATGCCGTCGATGGTCAGTTCGACATTCTTGCGCGCCACTGCGTCCACGAATGCATAGTTCGTCGCGGAACGCTCGCCGTCGTAGCGGGTGGCCTGGACGGCGGGCTTGATCCTGGCCAGCAGCCCGGTGAGGTTGCCCAGCTCGGCATTGGCGATCGCGCCTTTGATGGCGCCGCACGCGGTGTGTCCCATCACGACGACGACCTTCGCGCCGGACAGCTTGCAGGCGAACTCCATGCTGCCGAGGATGTCGCTGTTTTCGACGTTGCCGGCGACGCGGCAGTTGAAGATGTCGCCGATGCCGAGATCCATGATCACTTCCGCCGGCGCGCGCGAGTCGATGCAACTGAGCAGCACGGCCGCGGGGTACTGTCCGCTTGCGCTCGCCTTCTGTTCCCGCAGGTAATTGCGGGCCTTGCGCTCGCCCCGCTGGAAGCGAGCGTTTCCCTGCTTCATGACCTCGATGATCTGGTCCGGCGTCATGCGCTCGCGCTGCGCCTTCGTCAACGCATCGGCGCGTGCCGGCAGCGTCGCGAACGGGCCGGCGGCAAGCCCGCTCAACGACGCGAGGCCGGCGAGCCGGAGAAAGCGCCTTCGGCTCGCGCCGCCGTACTGCTTCGGATAGTCGAAGGTGTCGCACATCGCGTTGTTCCTCTTCTGCGGCGACCGGCATGCGTCGCGAACGATTGCTCCAATATAGGCCGCAGTTGCCGGGGCGCAAGTGAGGCAAACGCGAGCCGGGCGCGCTGGCGCGACGCAAGAAAGCTTCTATGCTTTGAAGACCCCATGCGGGGTTTCAATCACGGAGGTGACCATGCGCATGCTTCTCAACATACGAATTCCCCACGAGCCGTTCAATGGTCTGGTGCGAAACGGCAGCGTCGGCGAAGTGATTGCGCGAATCCTCGAGGAGACCAAACCGGAGGCTGCTTACTTCACCGAGCAGGACGGCACGCGCGGCGCCGTCCTGATCGTCGATCTCGACGACCCGTCACGGATTCCGGCGCTCGCGGAGCCGTGGTTCCTGATGTTCAACGCGGATTGCGAGTTTCGCGTGGTGATGCTCCCGGCCGACCTCGACCGGGCGGGACTCGCGAGCCTCGGATCGAAGTGGAAGTAGCGCAGGGTGCGGGTCGCGTCGGCCCGCACGATGGCTTACGCCGTTCAGCGCGATTCGGCCGGCGCGTGTCCTGCGGCTTGCCGGCCGGCAGCGTCGGACCATAGCGGCAAGCGGAGCGACATCACGAAGGTCGACGCGTGCAGCACGCACAACAGCGCGAACGCCGCTGCATACGCATAGGCAGACGCGCCGGCGTCGCCGGCAGGCGCGGACTGCAGCCGCCACGCGAGAAACAGCGAGCACAGCGTCGTGAACACCGGGCCGCCGAGACGCTGGACGATGTTGAGCGACGTCGTCGCCATCGGCAGGTCGCGCCGGTCGATCGACGCGTATGCCGCGGTAAGCGATGGTGTGCCGACCGCGCTCTGTCCCATGCCGCGCAGGAACAGCGCGGGCATCAGCACGGCCAGGTCGAGCCCGCGACCGGCGAGCCACACGAACGGCAGCGTGGCGAGCAGCGCCAGCAGCGCACCGCCGGCGGACACGCGGCGCACGCCGAACCGGCTCGTCAACGCGCCCATCGACGGATACGTGACCAGCATGCCGAGGCCGAGCGGCGCGAGCAGCCAGCCCATCTCGCCCGGCGATCGTCCGCATGCGTCGATCAGAAACACCGGAATCAGCATCTGGCCGGCGAACAGCGCGCCGTTCGACAGGAACTGCGTGCCGGCGGCGGCGCCGAACACCTTGCCGCGAAACAGCCGCAGGTCGATCAGCGCATGCGCGCCCTTGCGCCGCTGCACCCGGAGAAACGCCGCGAGCAATGCGACCGACGCGGCGATCGCCGCGACGCCGACGCTCAGCCCGATCCGCTCGGCGCCGTACAGGAACAGCACGAGCGCCGGCGACAGCAGTGCGAGACCGAGCCAGTCCAGCGCGCGCCGCTGCGTGTCGTCGCGATCGTTCGGCAGGAAACGCGCGGCGAGCGCGAGCGCCAGCGCACCGACCGGCAGGTTCACGAAAAAGAGCCAGCGCCACGACGCATGCTGCAGGATCGCGCCGGCGATGACCGGCCCGAGGATCGGCGCAATCAGCACCGGCACGGCGGCATAGCCGACGACGCGCGCCATCTGCTTGCCTGCGACGCGCGCGATCATCATCTGCGCCATCGGCGCGAGCAATCCGCCGCTCACGCCCTGCAGCACCCGAAACGCGATGAGCGACGGCGCCGACCACGCGAATGCGCACAGTGCCGACGACAGCGTGAATGCGGAAAAGCACCACAGATAAAGCGCCTTCGCGCCGATGCGGTCGACCAGCCAGCCGTTCAGCGGCAGGACGAGCGTGAGGGCGAGCAGATAGCCGCTCGTCACCCACTGGATCACGGACAGCGGCGCATGCAGGTCCGTCGCGAGGCTGGACAGCGACACGTTGACGATCGTCGCGTCGAGCTGCGCCAGGAGCGAGCCCAGCACCGCGACCGCGCTGACCTTCCAGACCGACGGATCGAGCCGGCCGGCGGCGCGCGCGTGGCGTGGAGCGGATCGCGCGACGCCGTCGTTCATGCCTGTGCCGCGCTCACGCATCGAGCGCGTCGAGCAGTGCGATGACTTCCTGCGTGGACGCCGTCTCGCCGAGCCGCGGAAAGATACGCGCGATGCTGTTCGCGTGCGCTTGCGCATTCAGGTCCGTCATCGCATCGATGGCGAGCGTCACGTTGTAGCCGAGCTCGAACGCCTGGCGCGCGGTGGATTCGACGCCGATGCTCGTCGCGATGCCGACCACCACGACCTGCGTCACGCCGGCCGCCTTCAGGTGCGCGTCGAGACCGGTGCCGGTAAACGCGCCCCAGGTTTTCTTCGTCACCACGTGGTCGCCTGCTTGCCGGTTCAGTTCGGGCACGAACTCGGCCCAGTCGGCCGGGAACGGCTCGGTGCGGGGCGGCAGTTCCGTCCTGCCCGGCGCACCGCCGGTGACATTGACGAGCACGACCGGCAGGCCGCGGCTGCGGAACGCGTCGAGCAGTGCGCGCGAGCGGGCGACCACGTCGCCGGGCGGATGGGCGGTGGGGAGGCCGACGATCCCTTTCTGCAGGTCGATGACGACGAGGGCCGTGTTCGAGTCGAGACGGGTTGTGCTCATGATGGAGGTTCCGTGAGGGGGACGGTGGTGGGGGGCGGAACGCGCGCGGCTGTGCTGGCGCGCGCATCGCCGGAATCAGGTGTCGCCGATGCGCCTGATCAGCGGAATCGCGGCGGCGAGCGTGCGGATTTCTTCGGGGTCGAGCTTGTCGATCGCGGCGCCGAGCCACTGGTGCTTGGCCGCGTTGCGCTTGCGCCGCGCTTCGCGGCCGGCGGCGGTCAGCACGAACAGGATCTGGCGGCCGTCGGTCGGATGCGGCTCGCGCATGACGAGGCCGTCTTCCTCCAGGCTCGCGAGAATCGCCTTCATCGACTGCGGCTTCATCGCCTCGGCGCGCGCGAGATCGGCGGTCGTCATCGGCCCGTTTCGTTCGAGGCGCGCGAGCGCGCTCGTCTGGGACATGCCGAGCCCTTCGGATTCGATTTCGGAGCGGAGCCGGCGGATGAGCTGGCCGACCGCGAGGGTCAGGTCGGCGGCGACCGCTTCGGCGGCTTTGGCGGAGGGGCGCGGTGGGTTCATGCGGCGGATCATAGGGTATGAAAGTTTAACTTGCAAGTTAAACTGTCAAATTGACTCGGGCGGAATGCAGGAAAGCGCAGTGCGACGCTAATCGCGCTTCAGCGACGCGATGGGCTTGACCGAATCGTTGCGCGGCGTGGCGTTCTCGTGCAGCAGGTCGCCGAGGTACTGCGCGAGTTCGTCGGCGGCGACGTCGGCCGGGAGCGGCAGGTTGGCGGGGCGGCGCTTGCCGTCGGCGCCGAGGTCGAACACGCGTCAGCGATCCTGCTCGCGCACCACCGCAAGCAGGCGTCCGAATGCGTTGAAGCGATATTCGTCCTTGATGTCATGCTCCCGAAGGTCCATGTCTCGTGATCACATCAACGAGCAGGCCAGCCAGCGACGGATCCTGAGCGCGTCGCTCGTCACGCCGTCACGCGTCGGCGAACCCAGCAGCACGATGGTCTGCGGCCGGCCGCGCACGAGCGCGCGCATCACGACGCCGTGGCCCGCTTCGTTGATGAAGCCGGTTTTCTGCAGCTGGATCGGCCATTGGCCGTATCGCACCAGCGGATCGGAGTTCACGTAGAGCAGCTTGCCGTCGCCGGGATGGACGGTGCGCGACTTCGCGGTCGAGAAGCGCCGGATCAGCGGGTCGCGCGCCGCGGCGTCGACGAGCAGCGCGAGTTCCTCGGCCGTCGACACGTTGTGCGGCGACAGGCCCGTCGCTTCCCGAAAGCGGGTGTGGCGCATGCCGAGCCGCCGCGCCTCCCGGTTCATCGCGGCCACGAATGCGGGACGCCCGCCCGGATAGTCGCGGCTCAACGCGGCTGCCGCGCGGTTCTCCGACGACATCAGCGCGATGCGGACCATGTCGCGGCGCGACAGCGTCGAGCCGACCGACAGCCGCGAATGCGTGAACTTGATCGTGTCGCGATCGTGCGCGGTGACGCGCAGCATGCCGTCCAGCGGGCGGTCCGCGTCACGGGCGACGACCGCCGTCATCAGCTTCGAGATCGATGCGATCGGCCGCACGGTGCGCGCGTTGCGGGCCAGCAGCGGCGTGCCGGTGCGGACGTCGAGCACGTAGGCGGCGCGTGAATGCAGCGCGTCGACCGCGCGCGGGGTGAAGCCGCAGCTCGCCAGCAGGCGGGGTTTCGTCGCGGGGCGAGGGCGGGTCGAGGCGGTGCGTTTCGCGCGACGGTGTTGGGGGGCCGGCGCGGCGTGGCGCTTGACCGCGTGATGTCGCGCGCGGGGGCGGCGGTGCTTGACGGCCTTGCGGTGGGCAGTCGCTTTCTTGACGGCCGTCGCATGCCCGTGTGCGGGACGGTGCGATGCGCGCTGCGCGAAGGCGTTCGCGGCAAAAGCGAGCATCAGGATCGACAGGGTGATGAGCAGGTAATTCCGGGCGCGGGGGGCGCGTACGACGAAGCCGGTCAATCGGAAGTCTCCTTTGCACGCGCGACGATGCGGCGTGCAATGCGCTGGCGGTCAGGGGATGCGGGAAATTATAAGGTCGATCGCGCCGCGCAGCGGCGCGAGTGCGTGACAAACGGCGCTCGGATCGGCAAGATGCCGAAGCTTCTTGCCAGGAGATCTCATGTCCCGCCGTCCCCATGTCTGGCGTGCATCGCCGCTCGCATCGATCGACAGTCTGTCCGCGACAGGCGAACTCGCAGCCTTCAACGTGGGGCCGGACGATGCCGTCTACATGGCGTTTGCACTGGAGCCGCTCGATTACCGGATCCAGTCGACCGGCGCCTCGTTCGTGAAAACCAGGCCTTCGGCGTTGCAGCGATATCGCGTGTTCGCATGGAAAGACGGGAACGTGCTGCTGGATCTCGTCATCGACAACGAGCCGTTCAACATTCACGAAGTTCAGCCTGTCGGTGATGATCTGCTGTTCGTTTGCGCCCGGTCCGTCTACCGCGGGCCGGACGATTTCGACCTGAACGGCCGCCTCTATCGCCGCGACGGCACGCCATGCGGCGAGATCCTGCTTGGCGACGGCATCCAAACCGTGCAGGTCACAGGTGCTGGCGAAATCTGGACGTCCTATTTCGACGAAGGCGTCTTCGGCAACTACGGCTGGTCGCCGCCTGTGGGCGAAGCGGGGCTGATCGCCTGGAACAGGCGGGGCGACCAGCTCTACACATTTGCGCCCCCCGACGGGCTCGGCGCGATCTGCGATTGCTACGCGCTCAACGTGTCGAGCGACCGGGACGTGTGGCTCTGCTACTACGATGAATTCGCGCTCGTCCATCTGCGCGACCGGCAGGCGGTCGCGTCATGGGGCATGCCGGCCCGCGGTTGCCACGCGTTCGCCGTGATGGCCGATCCGACGCAACAAGGCGGATACGTCGCGCTGTTGGGCGGCTCGTACGAAGACCGCAATGCGTTGCATCTCGTGCGGCTCGGCCGCAGCGGCGACGCCCGGCTGATTCGTACGTATCGCCTGCAGGGCGATGGTCCCGAGCCTGTCGAGATCGTTCGGATGGTCGGCCGGGGGCGCGCGTTGCATGTCGTCGGTACGGATCGTAACGTCTATCGGATCGATATCGCCGATATCGCGACCGTCGGCCATGGTGCGGACGGCGCGCAGCCGACGTGTGATATCCGCGCGGCGGCGGCTGGTTGACGCGTCAGCCGCCTTTCATCGCCGCCCGCATGAACGACACGAAGCGCGACGTCACGGGGTCGTCGCACGTCGACGGCCACGCGAGCCCGACGCGCCATTTCGCGTGCTTGCCGGGCAGCGGCAGCACCGTCGCGTCCCGCAGCAGATGCTGCGCGCGCGAAGGAATGAACGCGACCCCCACGCCCGCCGCAACCGACGTGAGCACCGACTGCACGTCTTCGGCCTGCTGCGTCACGTTCGGCACGAAGCCGCGTTCGCGGCACCACCGGTCGATCTGCGCGGCAAGCCCGGCGCCGCGTGCACGCTGCAACGCGATGAAGCCGATTTCATTGAGCACGTCGAGATCGGCCGGCACGCGCGTATGGCGAAGCTGCGGCGGCAGGGCCAGCGCAAGCGCTTCGTCGACCACCTTGAACGACGACAGGCCGTCCCCGGGCGGCAGGCGCATGAAGCCCGCATCCAGCTTGCCGGCCAGTATGCGGCGCGCCTGCTCGGCGGACGACAGGTCGCTCAGCGTGACGGCGACGTCCGGATGCTGACGGCGAAACTCGGCGATCAGCCGCGGTACGATCGTCAGCACCGACAGGCAGATGCCGATGCGCAAGTGGCCACGCCGGCCGCTGCTCGCTTCCCGTGCGCGCGACAGGATCTCGTCCGCGTCGCGCACGAGTGCCTGCGCATCGGACAGGAAGCGCTCGCCGAACGGCGTGAGTTCCGCGCCGTGCCGCCCCCGTTCGAACAGCTTGCCGCCGAGGCTCGCTTCCAGCGCGCCGATCTGCTTGCTGAGCGCCGGCTGGCTCATGTGCAGCGCGTCCGCCGCGCGGCTGAAGTGACGCAGCTCGGTCACCGTCAGGAACGTCCTGAGGAGTTTCAGTTCCATTCTGGAAAAGAATCGTTTCGGTCAAAACATTCATTTTACTGATCGATCGGCAGCGCGTTCAATACGGGCATGTCCTTCCCGAAATCCTCCGTCATGTCTCTTCGCCCCACGTTGCAGAACCCGATCGGCGCGGCCGGCGTCGGCGCGGCCGGTGAACCCGCCAACGTGGACGCCTGCGCGGCCGGTGACGAACGCGACGCGGCGCCGGTTCGCGGTCCCGATCCGCGCGGCGCACGCGGCCGCCGCGTCCGCTTCGGCGACGCGATACCCGACGCGCCCGCTCGCGCAGCGACAGGCGCGATCGCGATCAGCTTCGCCGTTGTATCACGCAAGCATTGGCCCCGCTGAGCGCCGATGCGTCGTTTCCGGCCGCATCCTGTCGTGACGGAAGCGGTATAGTGTGCCGGCCATCGGAATGCGTTTGCTCCGCGGAAAACGCATTGTGATGATCGGCAGGAGGCGGAACTGTGCTCCTGACGCAAGCCTCATTCACGATCTCTGCCGCACGGACACGATGACCACCGCATCACACGAAGACGACCTCGATCCCGCCCTTGTCGCGGCCCTCGCGACGCTGCACGAAGCCGCCAACGATCCGGCCGGCAAGCAATGGTCGCTGCCGAAGCTCGCGAAGCGCGCGCAGTTGCCGATGAGCACGCTGCGCCGCGTGCTGACGCAGCTCGACGGCGGCGGCCTGACCACGACCACCTTGCGCGAGGACGGCACGGGCAGCGCGGCGCTGACTGATGAAGGGCGCGCGCTGTGCGCGCAGCTCTTCGATGCGACGTAAAAAAGGCGGGCCGCCAAAGCAGCCCGCCTTCGGTTGTCGCGAATCTGCGGCGCCTTACCACCGCGCCGTGATCCCGCCCATGACCGAATGGTCGTAAGTCTGATCGTTCAGGCCGCGGCGATACCCGACGTCGAGATCGAGCCAGCGCTTCGGCGAATAGATCGCGCCCGCGATCACGAACGCCGGATTCGCGCCGGCGCGGGGCTCGGCATTGCGTGACATCCCGACGTCCACGACCAGCTGCAGCTTGTCCGTCGCACGGTAGAGCGCCGCGCCGGAAACCTGCCAGATCGACGTGAGCTCGTCGTGCCGGTTCGGCTGGTACGTGATCCCCGCATTCGCCAGGAACGACACCTTCGCGACGTCGGCCTGCGCAAGCAGCGTCGCGCCGGCGCCGACGCGTCCGGTCCCGAGCCCGCGCCGGTCGTTGCCGGTCGGCATCGTCACCCTGGGCTTGAGTGCGAGACTGAACGGCCCGTGCTCGACGAACCGCCATTTCATCCCGATCTCGACATCGCCGAATCCCGCCCCGTTCTCGTCCGACCGGGTCTGCACGTGCGTATAGGGCGCGTTGACGTACAGGTCGACGCGATCGCCGAAGCCGCGCGTCAATGTCGCGTTCCACAGCCCGTGCCGGCCGGTCTCTTCCTGTTTCGACGTTTCCTCGGCATTCAGTTCCAGCTGCCAGTTCGCGTCGCCCTGCGTGCCCGTATCGTCGCTGACGAGCGGATGGGTCGCGTACGCGCCCGACGGCGCGAAGAGGGTGCCCGCGACGGCGAGCGGAAGCATTCTTTTCATGACATTCCCCGAAAGGCGTTGCGCGCGGCGGCCCCGCGCATCGTGCACGGGGCCGCCGCTCTTCATGCGCGATGAATCAGAACCACTGCTTGTAGCGGCGCACGTAGATCGTCTTGACCATCTGCGCGAGCAGGATGTAGCCGACCATCGTCGCCGCGAGCCACAGCCAGTAGCTGCCGGGCAGGTGCATGAAGCCGAGCGAGTCCGCGAACGGCGAGAACGGCAGCCAGCAGCCGATCGCGATCGCGGTGACCGTCGACAGCAGCACCGGCAGCGCGGCCGTGCTTTGCAGGAACGGGATCTTCTGCGTGCGCAGCAGGTGCACGACGAGCGTCTGCGACACGAGGCTCTCGATGAACCAGCCGGAATTCATCACGACCTGGCCGCCCGAGCCGCCATGCAGGTGATACAGCGCGCCCGCGCCGAACACGGTCCACATCAGCAGGTACGTGGTGATGTCGAACACCGACGACGTCGGCCCGACCCACATCATGAAGCGGCGGATGTTGCCGGCTTCCCACTTGCGCGGCTTCTTCAGGAACTCGGGGTCCATCTTGTCCCACGGCAGCAGCATCTGCGACGTGTCGTAGATCAGGTTCAGCACCAGCAGCTGGGTCGCGAGCATCGGCTCCCACGGCAGGAACGCGCTGGCGACGAGCACCGAGAACACGTTGCCGAAGTTCGAGCTGGCCGTCATGTTCAGGTACTTGAGAATGTTGCCGAACGTTTCGCGGCCCTTGATCACGCCTTCCTCGAGCACCATCAGGCTCTTCTCGAGCAGGATGATGTCGGCGGTTTCCTTCGCGATGTCCGCGCCGCTGTCGACGGAAATGCCGACGTCGGCGTCGCGCAGCGCGGGCGCGTCGTTGATGCCGTCACCGAGGAAGCCGACGGTGTGGCCGTTCGCCTGCAGCGCCGTGACGATGCGCGCCTTCTGCAGCGGCGTGAGCTTCGCGAACACGGTCGTGCGTTCGACGACCTGCGCGAGCGTCGCGTCGTCGAGCGCGTCGACTTCGGGGCCGAGCACCGGCTTGCCGGGTTCGAGGCCGACCTGGCGGCACACCTTGATCGTGACGGTCGGGTTGTCGCCGGTCAGCACCTTCACGGCGACGCCGTTCTCGCGCAGCGCGGCGAGCGCGGGCGCGGCCGATTCCTTCGGCGGATCGAGGAAGGTCAGGAAGCCGCGCACGACGAGGTCGCGCTCGTCGGCGGTGCGGTATTGCTCGCGCTCGTCGCCGCGCGGGATCGCGCGGGTGGCCAGCACCAGCACGCGGAAGCCGTCCTCGTTGTACGCATTCGCCTGTTCGAGCAGCCGCTTGCGGGCGACGAAGTCGAGCGGCCGCACGCCGTCCTCATCCTGCACGTGGGTCGATACCGCCAGCATTTCCTCGACGGCGCCCTTGCAGATCAGCGTGTGCGTGCCGCGCGTGTCCTCGACGACAACCGACAGGCGGCGGCGCACGAAGTCGAACGGCAGTTCGTCGATCTTCTTGTAGCCCTGCGGCTTCACGCGCTCGCCGATTTCGTTCGCGCGCGTGACGATCGCGATGTCGATCAGGTTCTTCTGGCCGCTCTGGTGGAAGCTGTTCAGCCAGCCGAGCCGCAGGATTTCCTCGTTCTTGTGGCCGGACAGGTCGAGATGGTGTTCGAGGATGATCTTGTCCTGCGTGAGCGTGCCGGTCTTGTCGGTGCAGAGCACGTCCATCGCGCCGAAGTTCTGCACGGAGTTCAGCCGCTTGACGACGACCTTGCGGCGCGCCATCGCGACCGCGCCGCGCGCGAGGTTCGCGCTGACGATCATCGGCAGCATTTCGGGCGTCAGGCCGACGGCCACCGCGAGCGCGAAGGTGAGGGCGCTCAGCCAGTCGCCCTTGGTCAACCCGTTGATCAGGAAGACGATCGGCACCATCACGAACATGAACTTGATCAGCAGCCAGCTCACGCTCGCGACGCCGCGGTCGAAGCTGGTCTCGATGCGCTTGTGGCTGACGACGTTGCGCGCGAGCGACCCGAAGTAGGTGTCTTCGCCGGTCGCGACGACGACGGCCGTCGCGGTGCCGCTCACGACGTTGGTGCCCATGAAGCAGACGTTCTCGAGATCGAGCAGCGACATCGATGCGTCGTTCGCCGCGCTGGCCGCGCGCGTGTTCGCGGACTTGCCGGCGACCGCGCCGAGCGTGTCGTATTTCTCGACCGGCAGCGCTTCGCCGGTCAGCACGGCCTGGCTGATGAACAGGTCGCGGGATGCGAGGAGGCGCACGTCGGCGGGGATCATGTCGCCGGCCGACAGATGCACGATGTCGCCGACCACCACCTCGCGCATCGGCACTTCGCGCCGCGCCGGCTCGGCGGTGTCGGTCACCGCGCGCTGCACGGTCGCGGTCGTGCGCACCATCGCCTTCAGCTTCTCGGCGGCGCGCAGCGAGCGGAATTCCTGCACGAAGCGCAGCAGCGCGCTGATCGTCACCATCGTCAGCAGGATCGTCATGCCGACGTAGTCGCGATCGTCGGGCGCCGCGAAGTAGACGTCGGTGCAGAAGCTGATCGCGGCGAGCACCAGCAGCACGTAGACGAAGGGGTTGTGGAACGACAGCAGCAGCTGGCGGGTCCAGTGCGGCGGCTTGTCGTGCGCGATTTCGTTCGGGCCGTCGAGTTGCAGGCGGTCGGCGGCCTGCTCGTAGGTGAGGCCGCGGGTGCTGGTGCGCAGCGACTTCAGCGTGTCGTCGAGCGGGCGGGCCGCTTCCTGCGCGGCGCGCATGATGTGCGGTTCGGCCTGCCGGCCGGTGCCGCCGGTGTTGATGAAACCGCGTTGTTTCTTGTGCGATGGGTTGCGTTGCGTCATGTGTTGCTCCTTGCGCGCGAGGCGGCGCGCGGGGAGCGCACGTCATCGACGAACGAGCGCTCCCCGCCGCGTCGCGTCAGGCGCGATCGGCTGTTGATCGGTGAAGGGGGGGCCGCTCGCCGGCGCGCGATGCGCGATCGGACGTGCCGTGCGGATGGCCGCACCGGCGAGCGGTAATCGACTACTGTCGTCGGAAGTCATCTGCACTCCTGTCGGTTGGCGGTCAGCGGCACGGGCGATCGATGGCGGTGCGTGCGTGACGGCACGCACGCCGGACGGCGCGCGAACGGAATGCGCACGCAGCAGTGCTGCGCGCGGGACGAGCGTGCGCGACCACGCGAGCGGTCGCGTATCGTTCAAAAAAATTCGGCGGGAATCTGGCCGGTCAGGCCGGAAGGACGCCGCATCCTGCTTCCCGGGATGCGGCAGAAGACGAGGCTCTGCGCAATTTCCTCAGGCGGCAGTCATGTTGGTCAAGCACCAACTACAACTCGCATCGGTGTTCACAGAACACTCCATGTGTTTAGACGGGGGCGATGGTAAAGGGCGGCAGTGCGAAGCGTCAACCCTTTCGTAAGACTTTTTTCGCTGTCCGCGTCGGCCTCGTGTCATGCATCGTCGGCCGGATCGTAAGGCTGCACCGTTTCGTGCTCGCCGGGCGCGTTGCGCGCGATGAGTGCCCGCACGGCGGTCGTGTCGCTCACGTTGAACGCCTGGTGCGGGACCCCGGGCGGAATGAACAGGAACTCGCCGGCCCCGGTGACGATCGTCTGGCGCAGACCCGGACCATAGTGCGTTTCGACGCGTCCTTCGAGCACGTAGACGGCGGTCTCGAAGCCGACGTGGATATGCGGCGTCGCATGTCCGCCGGGCGGGATCACGACGATGTGCATCGACAGCCCGGTCGCGCCCGCGGTTTGCGCGGAAATGCCGACGAAATAGGGCAGGCCCTGAGCCGTGTCGATCTTCCGGTCGGGGCGGACCGCGACGAGCGGCGTGTCCGCATGATGGCTGGCTGGGGACATGGGCGCTCCTTCGAATGGCCCGAATGCTTCGCCGGCGCTGAAATCGCGACGCACGGCGGCTCAGATCGATTCTAGGTCACGCTGCGCGCGCCGGAAACAAAACGGGCCTTCGGCATGCCGCCGAAGGCCCGTTCACGGCCGCGTCGCCGGCGAAGCGCGTTACTGCGCCGCCGCCGCTACCGCTGCGCCCGCATCGAGGATGCCCGAACCGGCGGGCATCGCCGAGCACGACGTGCCGGCCGCAAGTTTCGTCGCGCGCGCGCCGCCTTGCAGCTTCTGCTGGATCTGGGCCGGCGTGAGGTTGCCGTTCACGGCGAGCATCAGCGCCGCGACGCCCGCCACCTGCGGCGCCGCGAGGCTCGTGCCGTCCGCGAGGCCGTAGACGTCTGCGCCGGGCGTGGTCGTGCCGCTGTTCGACGTCGACAGGATGTTGACGCCGGGCGCGCTCAACGCAACGTCGCTGCCGAAGTTGCTGAAGGACGCCCGCCGGCCGGTCGCGTCGTTCGCACCGACGGCGATCACGCCGCGGCAGTTCGCGGGCTGGTCGAACGCCGTCGAGAGACCGTCGTTGCCGGCCGCGACGACGACCGTTACGCCCAGTGCGGTCACGTCGTCGATTGCCTGCTGGAACGTCTGGCTGCACGCGCCGGTGCCGCCGAGGCTCAGGTTGATGACCTTCGCCGGGTTCGCGTTCGTCGGCGCGCCGCTGACCGGGATGCCGGCGGCCCAGCGCATCGCGTCGGCGATGTCGCTCGTCGCGCCGCCGCACTTGCCGAGCACGCGCACGGGCAGGATCTTGCCGAGCCACGACACGCCGGCGATGCCGATGTTGTTGTCCGCGGCGGCGCCGATCACGCCCGCGACGCGGGTGCCGTGCCAGCTGCTGTCGCTCGGGCTGCTCGCGCAGTGATAGAACGGGCCGCTTGCGTTGTCGAGCTCCTGCTGCGTGACCCAGTCGCCCGGATCGGTCGCGTCCGGGCCGCGCCCCTTGCCGTTGTTGCTCGTGTTGACGTTGGTGATGAAGCTATAGCCTTGCGCCACGAGGTTGGGCGCGAGATCCGGGTGCGGACGATAGCCGGTGTCGAGCACGGCGGTCACGACGGTCGGCGAGCCCTTGGCGCGGGTCCAGGCGGCGGGCAGGTTGATGCCGGCCGTCGGATCGGTGGCATACCACTGCTGGCTGAAGAGCGGATCGGTCGGAATATCGCGCACACCCATCCGGCTGTCCGGCTCAGCATAGTCGACGTCGGCATCGGCGGCGAAGATCTGCGCGAGCGCCGCCGCATCGGCGGCGGTGACGGACTGGCCGAGCGACAGCACGGCCGCGCCGCTTGCCATCGCGTGCTCGACCTGCACGTTCAGTTGCGAGCGGCCGGTCGTGCTCGCGAACGCGCGCGCGCTGCCGGTCGGCGCGACCCATTGGTTCATCGCCCGCTGGATCACGGCGTCGAACCGCGATGCGGTGTTGGAGGCTGCCATCGCGTGCGTGGCGGTCGACGTTTTCAGCTTGATGATCAGGTGGTCGACCGGCGGCGCGTTCGCTGCGATGGCCTGCTGCACCATCTGCGTGGACGCCTGCTGCGCGGCACATGCGGCGCTGTTGGGCGATGAAGGCGCGGGCGCCGGGGCGGGTGCAGGCGCGGGCGCCGGCGCGGCCGTGGACGGCGTCGCGCTGTCGCCGCCGCCGCCGCCGCAACCGGCGAGCGGCAACAGGGCCGCCGCGGACAGCACGCCGGCGAGGGCGCGGGATTGCGTGAATCGGGCCACGGCGGGAGTGAAACGTTTGGCTCTCATGTTGGTTGTTCCTGTTAGGTAGCCGTTGTGCCGACAGTGGCGGTCGGTCGGCGGTGGCCCGGTCGCCGCCCGCGTTCGCGGCGGCGCCCGGCGGACAGCCGGCCTTTCTCGGTGTTCTCGGGCGGCCGGTGCGAGGGTTGCTGCGGCGCGCCACGCATTGGGTAACGGCCAGCGTGGGCGCTTCTTGAGCGGTTTCAAAAGAAAACATGGCGGCCGCGCAAACGATAGCGTTGTTGCGCGCCCGCACGAACGGGCGTTTGGAACGGGTGATCGTGCGGGGGGCCGGCGGCGGCGTCAGGCCGCGCGTAGCGGGGGCGGCACCCGACATGCCGCCGTGGCGATGCTGCGTCGCAGCATGCCGGGTGGGGGATCGGGCGGCAGCCTGCGCGATGACCGGCCACCTTACGCTTTCCCTGATGCGGGGAGATTTTGTCGAGCGTACGATCGCAGTTCGACCAACGATTCGTCAGGAGACATGCATGGACCGTCGTTACCGCTGGTTGGCTTTTGCGATGTCGTGCGCGCTGGCGGGCGCCGCGCACGCGCAGGCGCTCACGGGCACGCTGAAGAAGATCAAGGACACGGGCGTCGTGTCGCTCGGCATCCGCGAATCGTCGGTGCCGTTCTCGTATTCGGACAACCAGCAGAAGAACATCGGCTATTCGCGGGACATCGCGTCGCGCATCATCGAGCAGCTGAAGACGGAGCTGAACCTGCCCGGCCTCGCGGTGAAGGAGATTCCGATCACGTCGCAGAACCGGATTCCGCTATTGCAGAACGGCACGATCGATTTCGAATGCGGGTCGACGACGAACACGCTCGAACGGCAGAAGCAGGCGGCGTTCTCCAACAGCATCTTTCTCTACGGCATCCGCTTCAGCACGCGCAAGGATTCGGGCGTGAAGGACTTTTCGGACCTAGCGGGCAAGACGGTCGCGACGACGGCCGGCACGTCGGACGAGCGCCTGCTGCGCAAGCTGAACGAAGAGAAGAACATGAAC
The DNA here is from genome assembly GCF_002097715.1 of Burkholderia ubonensis subsp. mesacidophila. NCBI lineage: Bacteria > Pseudomonadati > Pseudomonadota > Betaproteobacteria > Burkholderiales > Burkholderiaceae > Burkholderia > Burkholderia ubonensis. The sequence continues at coordinate 2,031,937 of NZ_CP020738.1, read as the reverse complement.
ATGACGATCATCAGCGCGAAGGACCACGCGGAAGCGTTCATGAACGTGACGACCGGGCGTGCGGTCGCGTTCGTGATGGACGAGCCGCTGCTCTACGGCGAGCTCGCGAAGGACCGGAATCCGGGCGCGTATACGGTTACGGGCACGCCGCTCGTCCACGAGAACTACGCATGCATGATGCGCAGGGACGATCCGGCGTTCAAGCGCGTCGTCGACGGCGTGATCGCGAAGATGCAGACCTCCGGCGACGCCGAGAAGCTCTACAACCGCTGGTTCACGCAGCCGATTCCGCCGAAGGGCATGAACCTGAACTATCCGCTGTCGGCCGAAATGCGGCAGCTGTTCAGGAATCCGACGGATCAGGCTCAGTATTGAATTGAGCGGGGCGGGCTGGGTCGTTGTGTGCGCAACCTAAGGTGCGCGCCGATGTTTGCCCGCCTGGCAGATTTTCCGTTAGCGCCCGATCACGGCTGTCTTGAGCGCGCGGATTTTAAATCGATCGAGAGCGCGTACAGCTCGGAAACACGGACCGCTTTGCGGCTGCCATGTTGAACCGATCCTTCTTTCGTCCAGAGGAATGGATAGAAACTGAAACATTCGTCCGGCCCCAGGCTCCGCACATCGGATTGCCAGCCGGGCCAACGCATGCTCGAATAGAAATCACTCAGCCTGTCGGTGACGCACCATCGCAGAAAGTCGCCGTATCCGATCTCGAGCGATTCCCACGTCAGGTTGTCAGGCGCCAGGTAGTACATCGAGCCGACGTCCTTTCCAAGCGCGCCTCCGTTCAGCGCGAAGAATCCGCCGACCACATCATCCGCGACCAATAGAAATCCGGAAGATCGCCCTTCGTTCCAGTCGACGATGTTCCTGGTGGGCCTGGGATGTCCCGAGCCAAGCAGGCGCAGGTAGCCGCTGTCCACGAGCATGCCGCCGGTCGAGTAAGCGCCGGCTCCCGTTCGTTCACCAGTTCGTTTAGCGGCCGCACGTCCATCTCCTTCCGCGTTGTTCAAAGTCCGCATCGGGCCGGACTATAACGGTTCGATAAGCACCGACCGGCACGTTCGCCGCCGGAGTCTGCACCGGCAAACCGCAGAATCTTCAATCCCTGATGCCGACTATTTGCGTTCAGCCATAACGTTCTGCGCGCGTGTGCCGATAACCCGTGCTGGCTACAACCGAGCAAATGTCGAGGAATCCCCCATGCACTTCTGGCGCAAGCTTTCCATTCAGCGCAAGCTGGTTCTCAGCATGACCAGCTGTCTGCTGGTCTTCGTGGCGATCTCGAGCGTGCTGAGCGTCCGCCTGATCGGCAGCGCGGTGCGCGAGCGTGTCGTGCACGACGAACTGCCGACGGCGTTGAACAGCATCCGCGCCGACGTGCAGCGCCAGCTCGCCGGACCGGTCGCGGCGTCGCGGCTGCTGGCCGGCGATGCGTTTCTGCTGCAATGGGAGGCCGACGGCGAACCCGAGGCCGGCACGCGCAACTGGGTGCGTCTCGCGGAGAACGTGAAGACGGCGCAGAAGGCGGCGTCCGTGCAGTGGGTGTCGACGACGAGCGGCAACTACTTCACCGAGGCCGGGCTGCAGCGCAAGCTCGGCGACAAGGATCGATGGCTGACCGCGTTCCTCGCGTCCGGCAAGCCGTTCGAGGTCAACATGGACCGCGACGTGACGCTCGGCGGCTACATGATGTTCATCAATGCGCGCGTGGAGCGCGACGGCAATCCGGTCGGCGCGGCCGGCATGAGCCTGTCGGTGGACGCGCTGGCCAGGAACATCGCGGCCTACCGGATCGGCGAGACCGGGTTTGCGTACCTCGTGCGCCCGGACGGCGCGATCATGATGCATCGCGACACGGCGCTGATCGACGGCAAGCACTTCATGAAGGACGAACCCGGGCTGCCCGGCGACGCGTCGGCGGTGCTGCTGGCCGGCAAGCCCTACGCATACGTCAGCTATGCGGGACCGGACGGCGCGCGTTTCATCGCCACGTCGTTCATTCCGGAGGTGAACGCGTATGTCGTGGTCCAGGTTCCGGAGGCGGAACTGCTCGGGCCCGTGACCCGTGCGATCCGGAACGCGACGCTGGTGGCGACCGTCGCCGGGTTGGGCGTCGCGCTGGCGGTCATCCTGCTGGTCGGCCGGGCGATCGCCGCACCGTTGCGGCGCGCCGCGACGCTGCTCGCCGAAATCGCCAGCGGGCAGGGCGATCTCACCCGCCGCATGACGGTCGAGAGCGAGGACGAGATCGGGCAGCTGTCGGACGCGTTCAACCGTTTCGTGTCGTCGCTCTCGACGCTCGTCCATCGCGTGCGGGCGGCGTCCGCGTCGATCGCGACAGGCTCCTCGCAGATTGCGTCGGGCAACGCGGATCTCAGCGCGCGCACCGAAGGGCAGTCGAGCAACCTGGAGCGGACCGCGTCGTCGATGGAGGAGATCACCGCCGTCGTGAAGAACAACACGGAAACCGCCCGTACCGCGGCGCGGCTGGTCAACGGCGCGTCCGAAACCGCCGTGCGCGGCGGCCAGGTGGTCGGGGAAGTGGTGAGCACGATGGAGCAGATCAGCAACGCGTCGAACCGGATCTCCGAAATCATCGGGTTGATCGACAGCATCTCGTTCCAGACCAACATCCTCGCGCTCAATGCGGCGGTGGAAGCGGCGCGCGCCGGCGAACAGGGCCGCGGGTTCGCGGTGGTGGCCTCGGAAGTGCGCAGCCTCGCGCAGCGCAGCGCGCAGGCCGCGAAGGAGATCAAGGTGCTGATCGAGCACAGCGCCGGGACGGTGAGCGTCGGCTCGCGGCTCGTCGGCGAGGCCGGCGAGGTGATCCGCGACGTCGTTTCGCAGGTGCAGGGCGTCAGCGCGATGATGAACGAGATCGCCGAGGCGAGCCTCGAGCAAAGCGCCGGCATCGACCAGATCGGGGACGCGGTGCAGTCGCTCGACCAGATGACGCAGCAGAACGCGGCGCTGGTCGAACAGAGCGCGGCGGCGGCGGAGAGCCTCAACCAGCAGGCCGCGGAGCTGTCGCGGCTGATGGCGGCGTTCAAGGTCGACGGCTGACTCGACGCCTGACGCCGGGCGTTGATCGAGGTCAAGCCCGCCGGCCGGGTTGGCGCGACCATTTCAATTGACTGGTCCGAACGCCCCGGCCGCGGCGCCTCCCGCGCGGCGGAGGCGGCGCCGGACGAACACCGGGACGTTGCCGTGCCGAACGCACGGCGGGAGGTGAGTGAAATGCGAGCCCCACAGCCAAGGAGCGCGGTACAGGTCATTCTCAGGGAGCATCGGCAGCTGTCGACCGTCATCTCGGGTATGCAGCACTTCGTCGAGCGGCTCGCCGGCGGCGCGACGATGCCGGGGCTGATGGTGTTCCGGGCCATGCTGTACTACATCCGCGAGTACCCGGAGCAGATCCATCATCCCAACGAGGATCGGTATCTGTTTGCGCGCCTGCGCCGCCGCACGCAAGCGCTGGACGAAGTCATCGACGCTCTCGAGGCGCAGCACGCGCAAGGCGAAGCGCTGCTGCGGAACATCGAGCATGAGCTGACGCGTTGCGAACAGGTCGGCGAATCCGCCTATCCGCAATTGCGCGCGGCGGTCGACGAATATGCCGCGTTCTACCTGAAGCACATGCACGTCGAGGAAGAGGTCATCCTGCCTGCCGCACGGCAATGGCTGACCGTGGAAGACTGGATCGAGCTCGACGACGCATTCGGCGCGAACCGGGATCCGTTCGAAGGCGAAAAGTTCGACGAGGATTTCGAGCGTCTGTATGCGCTGATCGTGCAGGTGATCCCGGAAGCGCAGGCGTAAGCGGGAGCGGGCGCCCGCTCGTGCCGCCCTTACGGCCGGCGCGCCCCCGGCTTCGCGAACGCGCCCCGCACTTCGAACCCGATCGTATCGGCGACATTCCCGCGCGCATCGACCAGTTCGAGCCGGTGCCGCCCCGGCCACGGCATCCACGCGACGCGGTCCGCGTGCCCGATCACCTTGTCGTCGAGCCGCCACGAAAACTTCGCCGCGCGGCCCGCGGTGCGCTCGAACCAGACCCGCTGGTTCTTCGGCGGAATGTCCGGATCGATCGCGAAGATCGTCCCGTCGGTCGGCGCGCCGATCGTCAGCGGCGCGCGCGGCCCGTCCTTGCCGGCCGTGACGGGCGCGGCGAGCCGGATCGTATCGACCGCGGTGCCGGCGAGAAACCATTCGCCGCGCGCCGGCTCGAGATCGCGCTCGAACGTGATGCGGCGCTGCTCGACGCCGGCGGGAGCACGCGGCGCGCGGCTCGCGAGATCGCGATGCAGGTAGCCGACGACCGCCGACCAGACCGGGGCCGAGCCGGTCACGCCCGAGATGTCCCACATCGGCGAGCCGTCCGCGTTGCCGACCCAGACGCCGACCGTGTAGCGCGACGTATACCCGACGGCCCAGTTGTCGCGCATGTCCTTGCTGGTGCCGGTCTTGACCGCCGAGAAGAAACGCGTCGCGAGCGGGTTGTCGAAGCCGAACGTGCGCACGCGCGCGTTGTTGTCGGCGAGGATGTCGGTGACGACGAAGCTCGCCGCCTCGCTGAACACGCGCGTGCCGTCGGGCGCGCGCGCCGGTGCCGATGCGGACGAAGCCGGCGCCGGCAGGTCGATGGCCTTGCGCGCGACGCCGCCGTTCGCGAGCGCGCGATACGCGTTGGTCAGCGACAGCAGCGTGACGTCCGCGCTGCCGAGCGCGAGGCTGAAGCCGTAGTAGTCGCCTTCCTGCGTGAGCGGCAGCCCGAGCGCGGTCAGCGTGCGCGCGAAGCGGTGCGGCGTCACGAGCACGAGCGTGCGCACGGCCGGCACGTTGAGCGATCCGCCGAGCGCGCTGCGCACGCTCACCCAGCCCTTGAATTCCTTGTCGTAGTTCTGCGGAATGTACAGGCCGCCACCCGTGGCGAGGTTGATCGGCGCGTCGTCGAGCAACGATGCGGCGGTCAGCCGCTTCTCGTCGATCGCCTGCGCATACAGGAACGGCTTGAGCGTCGAGCCGGCCTGGCGCGGCGCGAGCACGGCGTCGACGTCGCGCGCGCCCGACAGCGCGCCGGACGAGCCGACCCACGCGCGGATCTCGCCGCTCGCGTTGTCGATCACGACCACCGCGCCGTCCTGCACGTTGCGTCGATGGGCGGGGGCATTGAGCTCGGTCAGCGCGCGGGTCAGCGTGTCGCGTGCGAAGCGCTGCAGCGGCGCGTCGAGCGTCGAGCGGACCTGCGCGCCCGCGCCCGGCTTCACCTCGGCCGCGATGCGCCGCGCGAAATGCGGCGCGAGCGCCGCGCCGTCGTCGCGTGCGGCGCTTGGCGGGCGCGCGGTCACGAGCTGCACGTAGCCGTCGAGCGATGCGCACTGCTGCGCGGCTTGCATGTCGCGCAGGATGCGGCACGCGCGCTCGGCGACTTTCGCGGCGTTCGCGTTGGGCGCGCGCACGAGCGCGGCGGCGACCGCGGACTCGCGCACGTCGAGCCCGGACGGCGCCTTGCCGAACAGCACCCGCGACATCGCGTCGAGCCCGATCGTCTCGCCGCGGAACGGCACGAGGTTCAGGTAGGCCTCGAGGATCTGGTCCTTGCGCCAGCCGCGTTCGAGCAGCAGCGCGTTCATCGCCTGCGTGGCCTTCTGCGGCAGCGAGCGCTGGCCCGAGCGGCGCGGCGAATCGCTGAGCAGGCCGGCGAGCTGCATCGTCACGGTCGACGCGCCCCGCGTGCGCTCGTTCCACAGGTTGCCCCATGCGGCGCCCGCGATGCCGCGCCAGTCGACGCCGCTATGTTCGTAGAAGCGCCGGTCCTCGGACACGACGATCGCCTCGCGGAACGCGGGCGACACGTCGCCGAGCGCGACCCAGTCGCCGCGCCGTTCGGCGAGATCGACGCGGGTGCGCTGCAGCGGGGTGCCGTCGCGGGCGAGCAGCACCCAGTCGGAGCTGCGCCAGCGGTGGCGCACGTCGTCGTAGGACGGCAGCGCGTGCGCGACGAGCGGGGCCGCGAGCAGCACGGCGACGAAGAGGCGGCCGGCAGTACCGGCGATATGCGCCGGCCGGGGTGAAGCGAATCCCTTCATCGCGCGTTCACGGCTTGCCGGCGTCGGCCGGCTTGACGGTCACCGGCGGATTCGGCCACAGCCCGTACACCGACGGCGCGTACAGCGCCTCGACGCGCGTCGGCGGCAGCCCGAACGTGCCGACGTTGTTCAGCCGCACCGTGTATTCGACCGACAGCTTGCCCTTCGGCACATAGTCGTAATACGCGCGATAGCCGTCGAAGTCGCGTTCGATGAAGGCGGGCCAGGCGCCGTCGGCGGTCTTCTCGCCCTGCGTCGCCGCCTCGGAGTCGCGGCCGAGGCCGGAGCCGAGGATCGTCGCGCCGGACGGAATCGGATCGTTGACGACCACCCACGTCATGTCGCTCTGCGCGTCGATGTCGAGGTGCACCCGCACCACGTCGCCGCGGGTCAGCACGCCCTTGACCGCGGGCGACACCGGCGTGACCGTCTTCGTGATCCGGTAGCCTGCCGCGAACGGCGCGCGCAGCGGCACCGCGGCGAGGCTTTCGATCGCCGCCCACGGGCGGCCGGTGCCGTTCTGCGCGACGCTGAGCGTGCCCGGCTGGGCGGCGCGCGGCCACGGCAGCATCACGCTGCGCGCGGCGGCTGCGCGGGTGGCCGGGGTCGCCGACGCCGGGACGGCCGAGGCGGCCGGCGCTGCCGATGCAGCCGATGCAGCCGATGCAGCCGGCGACGACGACCACGCGATCGAGCGCTCGTCGCCGCCGAGCGTCACCTTCGTCGTGCCGCTGACGGGCGTGCTCTCGTAGACGCGCGAGAAACGCTCGACCGCGAGCAGGCCGAGCGCGTTCGACGTCGTCGTCTGCCACGCGCCCTGGCGCTGCAGCGCGAGCAGGCCGGACGTCACGCGCGGCATCTCGTCCTTCCACGCCGGGTCGCCCGCGAATTCCAGCGCGAGCCGCGCGGCGTTGGTCTCGTTGCTCGTCATCAGCCACCACAGGTCGTCGTCGCGCGCGGTCGAGAACACGAGTTGCGTGCCCTGGTAGGTGAGCCGCGCGCGCAGGATCTGCTCGACCTGCGCGCGTTTCTCGTCGCGCTGCGGGATGTCCTTCACGCGCGTCAGGATCGCGTGATAGTCGATCACGGCCGACGTCGGCCACTGGTTCGGCGCGATCTCGAGCGAGCCGAGCATCCGGCCCTGCGCCGCGCCGTAGCGCGACAGCGCCTCGATCGCGGCGAGCTTGCGCAGGTCGCGGTCCTGGCGGGGCGCCCACGTGTCGCGCTGGATGCGGCCTTCGACGAAGCGCCCGAGACCGGCTTCGAGCTGCGCGCGCACGTCTTCGGGCAGCGCGAAGCGCGGGTCGAGGCGGCTCGCTTCATCCGACAGCACGAGCAGGTACGACGTCAGCGTCGGGCTGCCGTAGTGCGAATCGTCGGAGCGCGGCGGGAAATAGCTCGCGAGCCCGTCGCTGTCCAGATAGACCGGCATGCGCGCGGTCAGCGCCTGCCATTGCGCGGGATCGCGCAGCCCGATCGCGCGCGACGCCTGCTGTTCGAGGCAGCTGTACGGGTAGTGCTGGAACCAGCGCCGCACGCCCGGCAGGCCGTCGGCCAGCTTCGATTGCAGCGACACGGCGATGCCGCCGCGCGGCGCGCCTTGCGCGTTCGGGGCCGCGCCGGCCGGCGGCGCGACGGGCAGCGCGAGCGTGCCGTCGACCTGCGCGAGCGTCGCCTGCTGCACGGTGACCGGCAGCGCGGGCACGACCTTCTGCACGACCGCGAGCGCGTCGGCCGCGCGTGCGCCGCCTTGCTCGGCCGCCTCGATGCGCCAGTTCAGCGCGCCGCTCGCATCGAGCGCCTGCTCGGGCACGGTGATCGTCCACGCGACTTCGCCGGCGCCGTTCGGCGCGAGGGAAACGGTTTGCGGCGCGATGTCGAGGCCGGTCACGCGCGGCGTGACGACGACCCGCATCGTGCGCTCGGTCGTATTGCGCAGCGTGACCTGCGCGCGGAATGCGTCGCCTTCGCGCACCAGCGGCGGCAGGCCGGAGATCAGCTGCAGGTCCTGCGTGCTGCGGATCGACGTGCTGCCGGTGCCGAAGCGGTCGGGGCCGACCGCCGCGATCGCGACGATCCGGAAGCGGGTCAGCGCATCGTTGAGCGGCACCTCGACGGTTGCGCTGCCGTTCGCGTCGAGCGTCACGCGTGGATTCCACAGCAGCAGCGTGTCGAACAGCTCGCGGGTCGGCGCGCTGCCGCCGCCGCCGCCGGCCGGCACGGCCTTGCGGCCGAAGTGGCGGCGGCCGACGATCTCCATCTGCGCGGTGGCGGTCTCGACGCCGTATGCGCGTCGCCGCAGCATCGCGTCGAGCAGGTCCCAGCTGTTGTTGGGCATCAGTTCGAGCAGCGCCTCGTCGACGGCCGCGATCGCGACCTGCGTGCCGGCCGGCGCGGGCCGGCCGCCCGGCAGCGTGACCTTCACGTGCGCCTGCGCCTTGCCGCGCACGGTGTAGCGGGTCGCGTCGGTCGTGACCGTCACGCCGAGCCGGTGCGCGCCCGTGCCGACCTTGATCTCGCCGAGGCCGTAGCGGAACGCGGGCTTCGACAGGTCGACGAACGCGGTCGGCGCTTCATAGTGACGGCCTTCGCGCCAGAACGCGCGCGCCCATTCGAGCGGCGCCTTCCAGCCCCACGTGAAGAACGAGTACCACGGCACCTCGCGAATCCGGCCGCGCAGCGCGAGCACCGACACGTAGACGTTCGGCCCCCACGTGTCGCCGACCTTCAGGTCGACCGTCGGGTTCTTGCCGCTCAGCTCGACGATGTGCGTCTCCATCACGCCGCCGCGCTCGACCGCGACGAGCGCGGTCGCGTAGCGGAACGGCATCCGCACCTGGAAGCGGGCGGTTTCGCCCGGTTCGTACGAAGTCTTCTCCGGAATCACGTCGATCCGATCGGTGTTGTCGCCGCCGAACCAGAGCTCGTCCTCGCGCGTGACCCACACCGACGTCGACGCGTTGGACGTGCGTCCGTCACCGTCCTTCGCGACCGCGATCAGCTGCACGTTGCCGGCCTGTTCGAGCGTCGCGTCGCACGACATGCGGCCCTTGTCGTCGGTCTTGCCCGAGCACAGCACGCCGAGGTCGCGCGTGTCGCTCTGGTTGTCGTACGCGTAGAAGCCGCCGACCATGCGCTTGCGCGACGTCGTCGTGATGCGCGCGACGCCCTTGATCTCGATCGGCACCGACGCGCGCGGCTTGCCCTGCAGGTCGACGGCGAGCGCCTGCACGGGCACCCGCTGGCCGACCGATACCCAGCGGCCCGCCTTGATGCCCGCGACCACCGCGGCCGGCCACAGCATCGCGTCGCCGCGGATCGTCTGGACCTCGCCGTTCGGATCGGCGAAGGTCGCTTCGAGCGCGACGCGCTTCGGCGCGTCGACGGCAGGCAGCCCCTTGAGCGTGACCGAGCCCGCGCCGTTGTGGTCGAGCGTCAGAGGCAGCTTGTCGGCGATCAGCCTGGTCGCGTCGGGATCGTTGCTTGCGCTGCCCGATGCGTTGTCGCCGTCCTGCTCGTCGTCGGCGGCCGTCGCGTCGCTGGTCTCCGGGCGGTACGACGAGAAGCTGAACTCGGAATAGGTATCGGCGAACGGCGGGGACGCCCATTTCATCAGCGCCGACACCTGCACCGGCAGGTTCGACGCGCCGCCGCCCGACACGTAGTCGATCTGCACCGCGAGCGGCGCTTCCTTCGCGGCGATGAGCGGGCTCTTCTGCGCGTCGCGCGCGCCGATCGTGCCCTTGAGGACGGGCAGGCGGAACGCCTCGACCCGGAAGCTGCCGCTGTAGTAGCTGGCGGTCGGCGCATCCTCGGGGCCGCCTTCGAGCTCGACGCTGTATTCGCCGAGCTTCGCGGCCGGCGGCAGCGTGAAGCGGGTGTCGGCGCTATGGTCGGCGGCCCAGCTCAGCGGCAGCTTGTACGTCTGCCCGCTGCCGAGATGGCGGATCGTCACGCGGGTCGGGTATTGCGACGGGAACGCGAGGCTCTGCAGCGTTTCCCGGCGCAGGAAGTGCTTCATCGACACGGTTTCGCCCGCGCGCAGCAGCGTGCGGTCGAACACGGTGTGCGCGCGCATGGTCGGCTCGCTGCCCATGTCGGTCGGCACGTTGAAGCGCCACGCCTCGATGCCCCGGTTCCAGTTCGAGCTGACGAACGCCATGTCGGGGCCGGTCTTCGGATCGTCGACGCGGGCCGACACGAAGTAGTCGTCGAAGCGCTCGGCCGTCTGGCATTCGTGCTTCGGCTCGAACGGCGTGTCGATCTTCAGCAGGCCCTGCGCGTCGGTCTTGCCGGCGGCGATCTCGTCGCCGTTGCAGTCGGACACGCGCACCTGCGCGTTCGGCACCGGCTTGCCCTTGTCGAGCGTGGTGACCCAGACCAGGCTGTTCTCGCGGCCCTGCTTCAGGTGCACGCCGAGATTGGTGACGAGCACCGCGGTGCGCACGTACATGCTCGACGGCTTCGCGAGCAGCGAGCGGCCGAGCGCCGGCGACGCGAGCTCGAGCACGTAGAAGCCGGGCTTGTCGATCGGCACGCCGACGGTCTCGAACGGTCGCAGCGTCTTCGGATCGGCCTTCGGCAGCGTCAGCGTCTGCGTGCCGGACTCGCCCTTGAGCAGCGACAGCGAACGCACGTCGATGCGGCGGTCCTTCGGCGCGGGCGGGCGTTCGCCTGCCGCGAGCGGCACGTAGACGGGATGCTGCCCGCCGCGCCGGAGCAGGCCGGGGACTTGCTCGTCGATCCCCTCGACGGTCATCGACCAGTTGTCGAACCGCTCGACGCGCCGCATCCACTGGCGGATCGACGTGTCGTTCTCGACTTTCAGGTTCGAGAATTGCGCGCCGCCGGCGTTCAGGCCCGCGATGTGCAGGTCGGCCTCGACGTTGCGCAGCGTGACCGGCACGAGCGCCGGCATGCCGGGCTCGGCGAAGCGCTCGACGATGCCGAAGGTGCCCGACGAGAATTTCGCGAGCGGCGGCATCGGCGCGGTGCGCGTCGCGAGCGGGAACAGGTCGGCGTTGCTCAGCGTGCGCCCGGTGACGTCGCGCAGGTCCGACGGCAGCTCGATCGTCAGCGCGGCGTGCTCGGGCAGCGGCGGGTTGAACGTGACGGTCGTTACCTCCTCGCTCTTGTCGTCCGCCGCGAAGTTCGGCGCCTGCGTGCCGTCCGGGCTGCGCAGCCGGATCGCTTCGGCGCTCTTGCGCGCGATCGGTGCATTGAACGAGAGCGTCAGCGGCCGCAGCGGCGTGCACGGCGCCTTCGCGTTTTCGCGTTCGCAAGAGAAGCTCGCGGCGAACGGCGCGCGCACGGTGAAATCGAAACGCCGCTCGGTGTCGTTCGCGATGCCGCTCGGGCTGGCAACGCCCTTGCCGTATACCAGCTGCATCTTCGCGCTCGACGGCAGCGCCTGCGCGCACGACAGCGTCAGCACCCGCGCGGCGTCCTGCTTCAGGTCGAAGTGATCGAGCAGCGCCTTGCGCGTGTCCGCGTCGGCGTTCGCGACGGGGATGCGGTTGCCGATGCCGGTCGCCTCGCACCAGATGTTCGCGAGCGCCGAGCGCTCTTCGGCGGGGCCGTTCAGCTTGATCACGAACACCTGCCGTTCCTCGATCTCGCGCGAGCCGGGCCGCACCGACACCGGGAACGGGCCGCCCGTCTGGAACGTGAAGCGGCGCGGGCCGCTGGCCGCGTTGCCCGCGACCGAGCGCAGCCCGTCGTTGAGCGCGACCGCGCAGCGCACGCCGGGCGGCAGGTCGTTCTCGAAGTCGTAGACCCAGGTCTTGTCGTCGAGCCAGCGGCCCTGGCCGCGCCCGGCGACCGAATCGTTGCAGGTCATGCGCGCGGGATTCGGCGCGGACGCCGAACCGAACGCGACCATCGGTTCGTCGAACTTGACGACGGCCTGCCGCACCTCGGCGACGGTGCCTTGCGGCGACACGCTCACTGTGCGCGCGGCGTCGGCCTGCAGCGACAGCACCGCGGCGGCCCCGAGCGCCGCGACGGCGCCGGTGCGCCAGAGCCATCGCGTGATGGTTTGAAAGGTTTTGTTGTGCTTGGTGTCGTCGCGCTGCTTCATCGCTCGATTGCCCTCGGGGGAAGCGTTCTGTTTGATTGGACGCGATTCTAACCGACCGGCATGACCGCCCATCCGTCCGACGGATGTCGCCGGCGCGCGACACGAGGCGGGGCATCGCGGACTTGTCGTGTCGGCGACACAAAAATCCGGCGAAATTTCGATTGTGTCGGATTGCGGAACATTTCATGGACTATAAAAAGATTGTCCGATCCGATTTGTGCGCGTACATTTCAGGCCCGCGCCAAAGTTTGAGAAATATCAAGAGTGGTTTTCCCGAATCTGGCGTCAGAGAGAAGGAAGCATGCACAACGACAACACTCCCCATCCGCGTCGCGCAGGTGACGCCGCCGCCGGCCTCACGCGGCGCCAATGGCTGCAGGGCGCGCTCGCGCTGACTGCCGCGGGCCTCACCGGCTCGCTCGCGCTGAAGGCGCTGGCCGACAACCCGGCCGCCGCGCCGCTCGATACGTTCATGACGCTGTCCGAATCGCTGACCGGCAAGCAAGGCCTGAACCGCGTGATCGGCGAGCGCCTGCTGCAGGCGCTGCAGAAGGGTTCGTTCAAGACGGCCGACAGCCTGTCGCAACTCGCCGGCGCGCTGTCCGCGGGCACGCTGAGCCCCGACCAGGAGAAGCTCGCGCTCGCGATTCTTGAAGCGTGGTATCTCGGCATCGTCGACAACGTCGTCATTACTTACGAAGAAGCACTAATGTTCGGCGTTGTGTCGGATACGCTCGTAATCCGCTCGTATTGCCCCAACAAACCCGGCTTCTGGGCCGACAAACCGATCGAGAGGCAAGCCTGATGGCCGATACACAACAAGCCGACGTCGTCGTCGTCGGGTCGGGCGTCGCGGGCGCGATCGTCGCGCATCAGCTCGCGATGGCGGGCAAGTCGGTGATCCTGCTGGAAGCCGGCCCGCGCATGCCGCGCTGGGAAATCGTCGAGCGCTTCCGCAACCAGGCGGACAAGATGGACTTCATGGCGCCGTACCCGTCGAGCCCGTGGGCGCCGCATCCGGAGTACGGCCCGCCGAACGACTACCTGATCCTGAAGGGCGAGCACAAGTTCAACTCGCAGTACATCCGCGCGGTGGGTGGCACGACGTGGCACTGGGCCGCGTCCGCATGGCGCTTCATCCCGAACGACTTCAAGCTGAAGACCGTGTACGGCGTCGGCCGCGACTGGCCGATCCAGTACGACGATCTCGAGCACTACTACCAGCGCGCCGAGGAAGAGCTCGGCGTGTGGGGCCCGGGCCCCGAGGAAGACCTGTACTCGCCGCGCAAGGAGCCGTATCCGATGCCGCCGCTGCCGCTGTCGTACAACGAGAAGACGATCAAGACGGCGCTCAACAACCACGATCCGAAGTACCACGTGGTGACCGAGCCGGTTGCGCGCAACAGCCGCCCGTACGACGGCCGGCCGACCTGTTGCGGCAACAACAACTGCATGCCGATCTGCCCGATCGGCGCGATGTACAACGGCATCGTGCACGTCGAGAAGGCGGAGCAGGCCGGCGCGAAGCTGATCGAGAACGCGGTCGTCTACAAGCTGGAAACCGGCGCGAACAAGCGCATCGTCGCGGCGATCTACAAGGACAAGACGGGCGCCGACCACCGCGTCGAAGGCAAGTTCTTCGTGATCGCGGCGAACGGCATCGAGACGCCGAAGATCCTGCTGATGTCCGCGAACCGCGATTTCCCGAAAGGCGTCGCGAACAGCTCCGACATGGTCGGCCGCAACCTGATGGACCACCCGGGCACGGGCGTGTCGTTCTACGCGAGCGAGAAGCTGTGGCCGGGCCGCGGCCCGCAGGAAATGACGTCGCTGATCGGCTTCCGCGACGGCCCGTTCCGCGCGACCGAGGCGGGGAAGAAGATCCACCTGTCGAACATCTCGCGGGTCGACCAGGAAACGCAGAAGATCTTCAAGGCCGGCAAGCTGCTGAAGCACGACGAACTCGATGCGCAGATCCGCGACCGTTCCGCGCGCTACGTGCAGTTCGACTGCTTCCACGAAATCCTGCCGCAGCCGGAGAACCGCATCGTGCCGAGCAAGACGGCGACCGACGCGATCGGCATCCCGCGCCCGGAGATCACCTATGCGATCGACGACTACGTGAAGCGCGGCGCGGTGCATACGCGCGAGGTCTACGCGACCGCCGCGCAGGTGCTGGGCGGCACGGACGTCGTGTTCAACGACGAGTTCGCGCCGAACAACCACATCACCGGCGCGACGATCATGGGCGCGGATGCGCGCGATTCGGTCGTCGACAAGGACTGCCGCACGTTCGACCATCCGAACCTGTTCATTTCGAGCAGTGCAACGATGCCGACCGTCGGCACGGTGAACGTGACGCTGACGATCGCTGCGCTCGCGCTGCGGATGTCCGACCAGCTGAAGAAGGAAGTCTGACCGTGCTGAAACATACTCTCTCCTTCCTCCTGGCCGGCTGCCTCGCGTTGCCCGGCCTGACCCGCGCGGCCGACGCCGCCGACGCGGCGCTCGCCAAGCGCGGCGAATACCTGTCAGTCGCGGGCGACTGCATGGCCTGCCACACCGCGAAGGGCGGCAAGCCGTTCGCGGGCGGGCTCGGAATGCCGGTGCCGCTGCTCGGCAAGATCTACACGAGCAACATCACGCCCGATCCGGACACCGGCATCGGCAACTGGACGCTCGAGGACTTCGAGCGCGCGGTGCGCCACGGCGAGTCGAAGCATGTCGGCAATCTGTATCCGGCGATGCCGTACGTGTCGTACGCGAAGGTCAGCGACGACGACGTGAAGGCGCTGTACGCGTACTTCATGCACGGCGTCGAGCCGGTCAAGCAGGCGCCGCCGAAGAACGAGATCCCCGCGCTGCTCGGCATGCGCTGGCCGCTGAAGATCTGGAACTGGCTGTTCCTGAAGGACGGCGCGTACCAGCCGAAGCCGTCGCAGAGCGTCGAATGGAACCGCGGCGCGTATCTCGTGCAGGGCCTTGCGCACTGCAGCACGTGCCACACGCCGCGCGGCATCGCGATGCAGGAGAAGTCGCTCGACGAGACGGGCGGCAGCTTCCTGTCGGGCTCGGTGCTCGCGGGCTGGGACGGCTACAACATCACGTCGGACCCGAACGCGGGGATCGGCGGCTGGACGCAGCCGCAACTCGTCCAGTACCTGCGCACCGGCAGCGTGCCGGGCGTCGCGCAGGCGGCCGGCCCGATGGCCGAGGCGGTCGAGCACAGCTTCTCGAAGATGACCGACGCGGACATCGGCGCGATCGCGACATACATCCGCACCGTGCCGGCGGTCGCCGACAGCAGCGTCAAGCAGCCGCGCTCCACGTGGGGCAAGCCCGCCGAGGACGGCCTGCGCCTGCGCGGCGTCGCGCTCGCGTCGTCGGGCATCGATCCGGCGCGCCTGTACCTCGGCAACTGCGCGAGCTGCCACCAGATGCAGGGCAAGGGCACGCCGGACGGCTACTATCCGTCGCTGTTCCATAACTCGACGGTGGGCGCGCCGAATCCGTCCAACCTCGTGCAGGTGATCCTGAACGGCGTGCAGCGCAAGGCCGGCAGCGAGGACGTCGGGATGCCCGCGTTCCGCCACGAGCTGTCGGATGCGCAGATCGCCGCGCTCGCCAACTACCTGACCGGGCAGTTCGGCAATCCGGCGGCGAAGGTGACCGAGCAGGACGTCGCGAAACTGCGCTGAGCGGCGCGCGACGACAGCGCTCGGACTTTCTCGAGAGGAGGGCGCGCAGCACATCGGGCGGCGCCCCGATGCGAGGTGGTTGAGCGGGACGGGCGACGCGCGTCGCCGTCCGTCCTGGTTCATTGACACGCCGATGCGCGGCCGCCGCGCATCGCATTCGTTGATCGACATCATGACACCGAGACAATCCTTTCTCGCGTCCCAGCGCGATGTGCTGCTGTTGCTTGCCCGCATCCTGATCGTTATCCTGTTCATCCTGTTCGGCTGGCCGAAGCTGATGCATTTCTCCGGCACGATCGCGTACATGGGCAGCATAGGCGCCCCGGCGCCGATCATCTCGGCGGCGATCGCCGTCGTGATGGAGCTGGTCGTCGCCATCGCGCTGCTGGTCGGCTTCCTGACGCGTCCGCTCGCGCTGCTGCTGGGGCTCTACACGATCGGCGCCGCGTTCATCGGGCACCGCTACTGGACGATGACGGGCGGCGAACAGATGAACAACATGATTCATTTCTACAAGAACATCGCAATCACCGGCGGCCTGCTCGCGCTTTGCGCGGCCGGCCCCGGACGCTTTTCGATCGATCGCGGCTGACCGGGCGCGCGCATGGGGCGCGCGTCGTAGGGTCGAGACTTCGAGGGGGCAATACCTTGCAATTCAAACAAATCGCATTGCTGATGGCGGCGGCCGTGCCCGCGGCCGCAAGCGCGCAGACGAGCGTCACGCTGTATGGCCGGGTCGACGGCGGCGTCGAGTACCTGAACCACATCGCGACGCCGAACGGCAGCAAGTCGCGCTTCAGCGCCGAGGGCGGCGACTGGGGCACCAGCATGTTCGGCCTGAAGGGCGTCGAGGATCTCGGCGGCGGGCTGTCGACGGTCTTCAACCTGGAGACGGCGTTCCAGGTGATGAACGGCACGACGGGCGGCGGGCGGATGTGGTCGCGGCGCGCGTATGTCGGCCTGAAGAGCAATACTTGGGGCCAGCTGCAGGCCGGCCGCAACCTGTTCATCGACAGCGACGGCGTGTGGGAATTCGACCCGTTCGTGCAGCAGGCGTTTTCGTCGGCGTCGCTCGTGCGCGGCCGCAACTGGCAGCAGACCAGCAACAACATCGAATATCACAGCCCGGTGATCGGCGGTTTCGACGTGCAGGCGCAGTATGCGTTCGGCAACCAGTCGCGCGGCTTCAACTACGGCGCGCCCGGCGACTTCGGCCGCTCGGACGGGATCATGATCTCGTACCACTCGCCGTTGCTCGACGTGCGCGGGATGTATGACGAGCTGCGTGACAGCAACGGCAAGTTCAGCAACATCTTCTCGAGCTCGCGCGAATACTTCGTCGGCGCGAACGTGAAGGTGTCGCAGTTCAAGATCCAGGGCGCGTATACGCATTACCAGGCGCCGGACAGCCCGGCCGGCGTCCCCGATCGCGCCGATCACTACTGGCTCGGCGCGACCTGGATCGCGAATCCGCAATGGGCGGTGACGGGCGGCGGCTATTACGTGAAGGTCGGCGACGGCAACGCGGATGCGTCGCACGATCCGTCGGGCCACGCGATGATGTACGTGCTCGGCACGACGTACAACCTGTCGAAGCGCACGTTCCTGTACGGCACCGTCGCGTACGTGCGCAACGGCGGCAATTCGAACTTCTCGCTGCTGGCGACGCCGCGCGACGCGACGCCGAGTACGAGCCCGTTGGCGGGCGAGTCGCAGACGGGCGCGTATGTCGGGATGATGCATACGTTCTGACCGCGCGGGACGCAAGCGATACGCAAAAGGGCTTCGGCAGTGGATGCCGAAGCCCTTTTTTCATGTGCGGCGCATCAGTCGAGCGCCTTCCCCGCCTTCTCGTCCATGCACCGCAGCGCCAGCAGCGTCAGCACCCCACAGCCGATCGCATACCATGCGGGTGCATGCGGATTGCCGGTCGCCGCAATGAGCCACGTCACGAAGAACTGCGCGAATCCGCCGAAGATCGCGACGCCGACGCTGTACACGAGCGCGCCGCCGGTCGCCCGCACCGCGCGCGGGAACAGTTCGCCGAGCATCGCGCCGGTCGCGCCGATGTTGATCGAATGCACGACGGACAGCGCGGCGATGATCGACAGCAGCGACGTGGCGCCCGGCCAGCGGTTCAGCGCGACGAACGCCGGATAGATCGCGAGCATCAGCGCGATGCGCGTCCACCAGACGATCCGGTTGCGCCCGTAGACGTCCGACAGGTAGCCGCCGAGCGGCGTGACGACCATAAGGATCGCGCCCGCGACGCAGCCGGCCGTCATCGACAGCCAGCTCGGCAGATGCAGCACCTGCACGCCGTAGATCGCCATGTAGAACACGATGATGTAGTGGATCGACGTGCCGCCGATCGTCACGCCGAGACCGGCGAACACGGCCTTGCCGTGATGGCGCAGCACGTCCGCGAGCGGCAGCGACGCGACGTGCTCCCGCTGCGCGGGCGCCGCGGCCGGCGCTTCCTCGACGGTGCGGCGCAGCCAGTAGCCGAGCGGCACGAACAGCGTGCCGATCACGAACGGCACGCGCCAGCCCCAGCTTTCGAGCTGCGCGGCGGAGAGCATCGACGTGAGCGCGACGCCGGTCAGCGCGCCCGCGAGCGCGGCAAGCCCCTGGCTCGAGAACTGGAACGACGCGTAGAACCCGCGGCGGTGCTGCGGCGCCTGTTCGAGCAGGAGCGTCGTCGACGCGCCGACCTCGCCGCCCGACGCGAAACCCTGCAGCAGGCGCGCGGCCACGAGCAGCAAGGGCGCTGCGATGCCGACCTGCGCGTAGGTCGGCGCGACCGCGATCGTCGCGGTGCCGAGCGCCATCAGCAGCAGCGTCGCGATCATCGCCTTCTTGCGGCCGACGCGATCCGCGTACATGCCGATCACGAGGCCGCCGAGCGGACGCGTGACGAAGCCGACGCCGAAGCTGGCCACGGCGAGCATCAGCTGGCCGAACGACGAATGCACCGGAAAGAACAGCTTGCCGATCAGGATCGCGAAGAAGCTGTAGACGGTGAAATCGTAGAACTCGAGCGCGTTGCCGACCGCGGCGGCGGCGATCAGGCGGCGCTTTTTCGCGGCGGCGCGCGCGTCGGCCGGCGCGCCGGCGAGAGCAAGAGCGGACGTTTCCATGCAAATCCCCGATGAGCGCGAGCGCGCGTGATGAAGGACCGTCAGGCCGCGAGCCAGGCTTCGGCCAGGCGGACCCAGTAGCTCGCGCCGATCGCGAGGATGTCGTCGTTGAAGTCGTAGCCGGGGTTGTGCACCATGCAGCCGCCCTTGCTGCCGGTGCCGTTGCCGATGAACGCGTAGCAGCCGGGGCGCGCTTCGAGCATGTACGCGAAATCCTCGCTGCCCATCAGCGGCGCCGTGTCGGCGTCGACGCGTTCCGCGCCGAGCATGCGGCGCGCGACGTCGGTCGCGAACGCGGTCGGTTCCGGATGATTGACGAGCACCGGGTAGCCGTAGTGGTAGTCGACCTCGGCCGTCACGCCGAAACTTTCGGCCTGGCCCTTCGCGAGCGCGTCGATGCGGCGCGCGAGCAGCGCGCGCACGTCTGCGTCCAGCGCGCGCACCGACAGTTTCATCACGACCGTCTCGGGAATGATGTTGAACGTCTCGCCGGCCTGCACGCTGCCGACCGTGATCACGGCCGCCTGCTGCGCGTCGACCTCGCGCGCGACGATCGTCTGCAGCGCGACCATGATGCTGCCTGCCGCCGACATCGGGTCGCGCGCGAAGTGCGGCATCGCGCCGTGGCCGCCGACGCCGCGCAGCGTGATCGTCACGCGGTCGGCGGACGCCATCGCCGCGCCCGCGCGGAACGCCATGTCGCCGGCCGGACGGCCCGGCATGTTGTGGATCGCGAAGATCGCATCGCACGGGAAGCGGTCGAACAGGCCGTCGTCCATCATCGCCTGCGCGCCGCCGAAGTTTTCCTCGGCCGGCTGGAAGATCAGGTTCAGCGTGCCGGAAAACTGGCGCGTCGCCGCGAGATGGCGCGCCGCGCACAGCAGCATCGCGGTGTGGCCGTCATGGCCGCACGCATGCATCTTGTTCGCGTGGCGGCTCGCGTACGGCAGGCCGGTGGCTTCGGCGAGCGGCAGCGCGTCCATGTCGGCGCGCAGGCCGATCGTGCGCGTGCCTTGCCCTTCGCGCAGCACGCCGACGACGCCCGTCTTGCCGAGGCCGCGGTGGACCTCGTAGCCCCAGCCGCCCAGCAGTTCGGCGACGAGATCGCTCGTCAGCGTTTCCTCGAACGCCAGTTCGGGATGGGCGTGGATGCGGCGGCGCACGTCGATCAGGTCGGGCGCAATTGCGGCGATGCCGGGGATGACGGGGTTCGCAGGCTGCATGGTGTCTCCGGTGGGGTGGGGGCTTTTGACGCGCATATGACGTCGAAGCATATGAATTTCTTTCGCCTACCAGAAGCTGATAAATTGCTTTGGTGCTCACCGCCGGTTGCCGCTAGGGAACACCCTGAGATCGAATGCCGGGCCCGGTGTCCGGGTTTCCACGGATCACGCATCGCCATGAAATATCATCAGTTGAAAGCGTTCGTCACCGTCGCGGACGAGGGCAGCATCCGCGCGGCCGCGCGCCGTCTCAACGTGTCGCCGGCCGCGCTGACCAAGGCGGTCAAGGAACTGGAGCTCGCGCTCGGCGTATCGCTCGTCGTGCGCACCGCGCGCGGCGTGCAGCTGACCGGCTTCGGCCAGCAGCTCCAGGTGCGCGCGCGGCTGATCGTCGCCGAGATGCAGCGGGCGCGCGACGACATCGAGCAGGCGCAGGGCGCGACCACGGGTTCGGTGGCGGCGGCCATCACGCCGGCCGCCGCGGTGACGATCCTGCCCGATGCATTCTGCGCGTTCCGGCGGCGTTTTCCGGTTGCGCGCGTGAGTTTCATCGAAGGCTTCCCGGGCGTCGCGCTGCCGCGGCTGCACGACGGCTCGCTCGATTTCGCGGTGGCGGTGGTCGTGCCCGAGCTGCTGGCGGCGGAGTTCGATCACGCGGAGCTGTATGCGAGCCGCTCGCTGATCGTCGCGCGCAACGGGCATCCGCTCGCGTCGGCGACGTCGCTCGCCGAGCTCGTCGACGCCGACTGGCTGATGAACCCGTCGCCGGAAAGCTCGACGCAGGCGCTGTTCAACTGCTTCGTCGCGCACGGTTTGCCGGTGCCGTCGCGCATCGTCGAGTGCCCGAGCTTCGGGCTCGCACATAGCCTGATGATGGGTTCCGACCTGCTTGCGGCGATGCCGGAGCAACTGCTCGACGTGGACTGGGCGCGCGACCGGCTCGTAGTGCTGCCGATCCGCGACCGGCTGCCGGCGGTGTCGGTGCAGGTGGTGACGCGCCGCGACAGTCCGCTCACGCCGGCGGCATCGATGCTGCTCGATTGCCTGCGCGATTCGGCGCGCAGGCAAGGGTTGCGGTGAACGGGCCGTTCATGAGTCAACGCAGATTGCCAAGCAATCCTCAGAATTCGGATCGCATGATGAACGGCGGCCCGGCGCAATTTCCGTGCGCGGCCGGCGAGCCGGTATCATAGCGGCCGGCCGGCGGCACCGGCCGATTTCCAATCCATCGCCAACTTTCAGATCCAGCAACCAGAGGCGTCACATGACCAGTGCAACCCAATTCGACAACGTGTCGGTCGTCAAGCGTGCCAATGTCTACTTCGACGGCAAGTGCGTATCGCATACCGTGCTGTTTCCGGACGGCACGCGCAAGACGCTCGGCGTGATCCTGCCGTGCGCGCTCAACTTCGGCACGGACGCGCCCGAATTGATGGAAGTGCAGGCCGGCAAGTGCCGCGTGAAGCTCGACGGCAGCGACGCATGGCAGACCTACGGCGCGGGCGAGTCGTTCTCGGTGCCGGGCAAGAGCCGTTTCGACATCGACGTGCTCGAAACGCTCGACTACGTCTGCAGCTATCTGTGACGACGTCGGCGCGCACGGCGCGCCGGACGTTCAATGAACGAGCCCCGCGCGATGCGGGGCTCGTTGTTTGGCGGACCGCGCGAGGTTGTCCGCCGGACGCATTACAGGCAGGTGTTGATGTCGCCTGCGGCATCGGCGCCCGCGCCGCTGCCGGCGCGGAAGCCGACCCAGGTCTTCGCGCCTGCGGCCTGGGCCGGGCGCACCAGCGCGGCCGCGCCGTTCGGCGGTTGCTGGCCCGGCGCGTAGACGTCGGTCGCGAGGCCATTCGCGAGCACGTTCTGCGAGACGACCTGTTGCTGGGATTTGTCTGCCCAGGTTTTCGCGATGCAGGCCGAGACTTCCTGAGCCGGTTTCTGGCTTTGCCCCACGTTTTGCACGGCGGACGACGGATCGGCCGCGTGAGCGGAAATTGCGACGGTCAGTGCGATGAGCGGTAGGTATTTCACGTTATCTCCCTTGGGTCGTGATTGATTGAGTGGGATGCGCAGCAGAACTGCACAAGTGAGATTGCGCAGTGCGGACCGGGTTCAAGCAATTCCGCAACAAGATGTTAAGGCGCTTGCCAAACCGCGGATCCGGTGCTGTGACGCATGCGACGCCGTGCGTCGCGTGGTCGTCCCGCTGCCCGAGCGTGTGATGGGTGAAAGGTCGCCGCGTGCGGCATTCGTGCGAATGCCGCGCGTCGACTCGTTATCGTGGGATGGATGAAGACAGGCCCCGTCGCATGGGGCTCATGATGACAAACTTTCGCAGATCGAACTGTCAAGCAACTTCAAATGCGCGGTCGCACATGGGTGCGCCGCGCCGCGCGGGAATCGTGCGCGTCAACCCGCCTTGCGCGCGTTGGCCGGCACGATCGGGCGGAAGCGCTCGCGCTTGTGTTCCTCGTCGAAGTGCTGGAGCGCCGGCTTGATCAGGTCGCTGCGCGACACGAGGCCGGTCATGCGCAGCGACTGCGCGTCGTCGACGACCGGCAGCCGCTCGAGGCCGTGCACCGCGAGACGCGTCGCGACGAGGCGGCACGTTTCATGCGCGAGCGCGACCACGGGCGCGCGATCGGCCAGCACGTCCGCGATCGACGACGCCGAGCAGGCGGCCGTCCTTCACGACCGGGTACGCGCGGTGCGTCTGCTGCGCGCCGAAGTACTTTGCGTCGACCTCCGCGAGCGTCGTCGCAGCATCGATCGCGACGATCGCATCGGCGCGCGTCATCACCTCGGCGACGTCGTGCCGCTCGAGCGGATCGACGCCGTATTCGCGATAGATGTGATAGCCGCGGCGCGCGATCTTCTCGGTCATGATCGAACGCTTCATCACGACGGTCGCGAAGCCGTGCGCGACGAGCGTCGCCGCGAGCAGCGGCAGCAGCGCGTTGGTGTCGTGCGTGAGGCCGAACGCGAACACGATCGCCGTGAGCGGCGCGCCGAGCGTCGCGCCCAGCGTCGCGGCCATGCAGACGAGCGGCCACAGCGCCGGGTCGCCGCCCGGCAGCACCGGCGAGAGCACGGTGCCGAGCCCCGCGCCGAGCATCAGCAGCGGCGCGAGCACGCCGCCCGACGTGCCGGAGCCGAGCGCGATCACCCACATCACCGCCTTGACGACCAGCAGCGCGAGCGCGATCTGCAGCGCGATGTGCTGATGCAGCAGGTCGCCGATCACGTCGTAGCCGACGCCGAGCGCGCGCGGCTGCAGCCAGCCGCCGACGCCGATCACGATCGCGCCGAGCGCGGGCCACCACATCCAGTGCACGGGCAGTTTCGCGAACGCATCCTCGACGCGGTAGAGCGCGGCAGACAGCCCGCACGCGAGCATCCCGGACAGCAGGCCCGCGACCACGCACGACAGCAGCGCGACCGGCGACGGCGCGGCGGTCGTCAGCGGAAACAGCGGCTCGACGCCGAAGAACACCGCGCGCGCGAAGCCGGCGACGGCGCACGCGAGCGCGACCGGCAGGAAACTGCGCGGGCGCCATTCGAACAGCAGCAGCTCGACCGCGAGCAGCACCGCGGCGACCGGCGTGCCGAACACGGCGGTCATGCCGGCCGCCGCGCCGGCGACGAGCAGCGTCTTGCGCTCCGCGGCGGTGACCTTCACGCACTGCGCGATCAGCGAGCCGAGCGCGCCGCCCGTCATGATGATCGGCCCCTCGGCACCGAACGGGCCGCCGCTGCCGATCACGACGCCGGACGACAGCGGCTTCAGGATCGCGACCTTCGGCGACATGCGGCTCTTGCCGAACAGGATCGCCTCGATCGCCTCGGGGATGCCGTGGCCGCGGATCTTCTCCGAACCGAAGCGCGCCATCATCCCGACGATCAGCCCGCCGATCACCGGCACCGCGATCACCCACGCGCCGAGCGTGTTGCCCGCCGGCGAATGGTCGGCGAACGAGAACCGCTGGAAGAAGAACAGGTTCGTGAACAGGTGGATCAGGCTCAACAGGACGAACGCCGCGAGCGTGCTGAGCACGCCGATCACGGCGGCAAGCAGCGCTATCCTGGGCAGGCGGTCGTTGGTCGCGAAATCGCGTTTGTGTGGGGCGTTCATCGTGTCGGACGTCGGAGTCAGTAATCGAGTTGGGGAACCTGGAATGCACCCTTGAGCGATTTCAGCTCGGTGCGGTGCATGGCCGCGAGGCGCGCGAGCAGGGTGTCGCCGGCGGCTTCGAGATGGACCTCGACCTGACGGCGGTCGGTCTCGCTCGGCTTGCGCTTCACGAGCCCGAGCGCCTCGCAGCGCGACACGAGCGCGACGACGCCGTGATGCTGCGCCTGCAGACGTTCCGCGAGCTCGCCGATGGTCGCCCATTCGCGCTGCGGATAGCCCTTGATGTGCAGCAGCAACAGGTATTGCAGCGGCGTCACGCCTTCGCTTTGCGCGGCGCGTTCGGAGAAGCGCTCGAAGCGGCGCATCTGGTAGCGGAATTCGGAAAGCTGCTCGAAGTCGGACTTGTGCAGTGCGCGTCGGGTGTCGGTCATCGTCGTAGAGAAGGAAAAACGGTAGCGCGAATATATATCAAAACATGATATAAAAGCACGAATTACACCAGCGGCGCCAGCGCGGAACGTGCCGCGCGGCGGCGTCAGGTCATGCGGCTTCGAGCATCTGCGTCTGCTGGTACAGGCCCGTGACGAGGTCGGTCTGCGTGATGATGCCGACGAGCCGGCGCGATGCGTCGACGACCGGAATGTGGTGGTGGCCCGAGTGCGTGAACAGCGGCACGAGCGCCGTGAGCGGCAGCGTTTGCGGCACCGACGCGACGTCGCGGCTCATCACCGTGTCGACGCTCGCGGGCTGGCCGCCGATCGATTCCGGCAGGCGCGCGGACAGGCGCTGCCACAGCGCCGTCGGGCGACGCATATAGCGCGTCAGGTCGGCGCGGGTGACGATGCCGACCAGCCGGCGGTCCGCATCGACGACGGGCAGCGCCTTCACGCGATGGCGGTCGAGCAGCGTGAGCGCGGCCGTCACCGACGTCGACGGCGCGATGCTGATCGCGCGTTTCGTCATCAGGTCGGCGCAGGTGAGCTGGCCGAACGTGCGCGCGTAGGCCTGCAGCTCGGTTTCGCGCAGCAGCGCTTCGAGATCGTCCGGATCGACGTCGAGCCATTCGCTGCGGCGCTTGAGCACCGCGTCGAGATCCTCGCGCGTAAAGCCGCCGTGGCCCCCGTGGCCCCCGTGGCCGCCGCTTGCGCGCGCCGGCGCGCCGGCCGCCTGCGGCTTCGCGTCGGGCCGCACGCCGCCGTGCGGATAGCGGTGGCCCGTCAGCGCGTGGTAGACGAGCGCCGCCGACAGCAGGATCGCCGATTGCAGCGCGATCGGCTCGAGCACGAAGCCGAAGCCGAGCTTGTGGATCGCCGGCCCGCCGAGCACGGCCGTCAGCGCGACCGCGCCCGACGGCGGGTGCACGCAGCGCAGCGCGAACATGCCGCCGATCGCGCATGCGACCGCCACCGCGGCGGCCGTGATCGGATCGGCGATCCACTGCGCGCACGCGACGCCGACCGTCGCCGCGACCAGGTTGCCGCCGATGATCGACCACGGCTGCGCCAGCGGGCTCGCGGGCACCGCGAACAGCAGCACCGCCGACGCGCCCATCGGCGCGACCAGCAGCGGCACGAGCCCCGGCACGCCGGGCACCACCTGCATCGTGAAGCCGACCGTCGCGATGCCGACCAGCGCGCCAGCGCACGAGCGCAGGCGCTCGCGCCAGCCGAGGGTCATCGGAAGAGGGGTGAAGCTGTGCAGCCATTGCCGCAACGTGCGGCGGGACGTGGAGGAGCCGGACGACATGGAACGTATGAAGAAAGAAGCGGGCGATGCGCGCGTGTCGGGGTGCGGCATTATATCGCGTTGTGATATAAGTTGGCGCGCTGCATCACGGTGTCGTGGGCGCGCGACCGGCGAGACTTTCGGAAAGCTTTCGTTGGATGAAAACTTCGGGCGCAGCAGCGCACATTTGTCTGCAGCGGCGTACAATTCCGCCCACCGATTTCCCCGAACGTCCTGACCACGCACGCGATGCCCGCTCTCCCGCCTCTTCTCCGGCATGGTGAACGCGTCGTCGTGGTTCCCGGCCGTGTTCCGTTACCCACCTGACGCGAGCGCAGCCGACGCCTTCCCACCTACTTTCCCCAAGCCAATTCAATGGACATGCTCGAAAACATGCGCCTGTTCGTGCGCGTTGTCGAAGCCGGCAGTTTCACCGCGGTCGCGAAGGAGATCGACGCGACCACTGCGCAGGTGTCGCGCGCCGTCTCGAACCTCGAGGCGCACGTGCAGACGCGCCTCCTGCATCGCACGACGCGTCACCTCGGCCTCACCGAGAGCGGCCAGCGCTATTTCGAGCGGGCGAAATCGATCCTCGCGGAAATCGACTATGCGAACGCGGAGGCGCGCAACGCGCTGCTGCGGCCGACCGGCAAGATGCGGATCCACGCGATGACGGGGCTCGGGCAGAGCCACGTCGTGTCGTCGATCGTCCGCTACCAGGAGGACAACCCGGACGTGTCGGTCGAGCTGACGCTCGCGCAGCGGATGCCGAACCTGGTCGAGGAGGGCTACGACGTGTCGATCGTCACCGCGTCGCAGCTGCCGGATTCGGGCTATGTCGCGCAAACCTGCGGCACGAGCTGCAGCGTGCTCGTCGCGTCGCGCGAATACCTCGCGCGGCACGGCACGCCGCAGACGCCGGAAGACCTGCCGAAGCACACTTGCCTGCGGCTCGACACGCCGGCGTCGCCGGCCAGCGAATGGCGGCTCGAGCACAAGGACGGCGACGAGCAGGTGTTCGAACTGCCGCCCGCGCCGTTCCAGGTCAACGTGCCGGACGCGCTGTGCGTCGCCGTGCGTGCCGGGCGCGGGATCGCGTGCGTCGCGTTGTATACGGTGCTCGACGATATCCGCGAAGGGCGGCTGATCCGCGTGCTGCCGGAATACCGGTTGCAGACGCTGAGCGTCTACGCGGTGTACGCGACGCGCCGCTATCTCGACGCGAAGATCCGCACCTTCCTCGAACACCTGCGCACGACGCTTACGCCCGCGCTGGAAGACGATTTGCGCGAGCTGGACCGGCTGACCGTCGAGCACGCGACGGACGGCCTCAAGCGCGCGTGACGCGAATCCGCTCGAAGCGCCCGGCCAGCGCCGTGTACGCGGCGATGCCGACCAGCCCGTGCGCGGCGACGAACCACAGCGCGCCGGAGAACGAGCCGGTGCGCGCGACGAAATAGCCGATCACGAGCGGCGTGACGATCCCGGCAATGTTGCCGAGGCCGTTGAACACGCCGCCGCTCAGCCCGACCATACCCTCCGGCGCGGTATCGGCGAGCACCGCCCAGCCGACCGCGGCGAGCCCCTTGCCGAAGAACGCGAGCGTCATCAGCGCGATCACGACCGCGTTCGACGACGCGCCGTTCGCGAACACGAGCAGCGTCGCCATCGCCATCCCGGCGACGAACGGCGTCTTGCGCGCGCGAGACGGATGCATGCCGCGCCGGATCAGCCAGTCGGACAGCACGCCGCCGAGCACGCCGCCGGAAAATCCGCAGATCGCCGGCAGCGCGGCGACCCAGCCGGCTTCCATGATCGTCATCCCGCGCCCCTTGATCAGGTAGATCGGAAACCACGTGATGAAGAAGTAGGTGAGCGCGGTGATGCAGTACTGGCCGACGTAGATCGCCCACAGGTTGCGATGCCGGAACAGTTGCGCGACGTCGCGCAGCGACAGGCGCGGGCGCTGGCGGATACGGTTCGCCTCGAGGTCGACGAGCGCGCCGTGCTCGCGCAGGTAGTCGAGCTCCCGCGCGCCGACGCGCGGATGGCTGTGCGGCTCGCGATAGCACGCGAACCACAGCGCGCCCAGCGCGATGCCGAGCATCCCCATCCACAGGAACACGTGCTCCCAGCCGAGCGCATGCGTGAGCCACGCCATGCACGGCGTGAAGATCACGACGGCCATGTACTGCGCGGAATTGAACAGCGCCGACGCGGTGCCGCGCTCGCCGGTCGGGAACCAGCACGCGACGATTCGCGAGTTGGCCGGGAACGCCGGCGATTCGACGAGGCCGAGCATGAAGCGCATCGCGAACAGCGCGAGCGTCGCGGCCGCGCCGGACACGCCGAGCCAGCAGACCGTGCCCTGCAGCATCGTGAAGACCGACCAGAGCAGCAGGCTCAGGCCGTACACGCGCCGCGCGCCGAAGCGGTCGAGCAGCCAGCCGCCGGGAATCTGGCCGATCGCGTACGCCCACGCGAACGCCGAGAACACGACGCCGAGCTGCACCGGGGTGAGGCCGAGGTCGCGCGCGACGCCGGTGCCGGCGATCGACATCGTCGCGCGGTCCGCGTAGTTGACGACCGTGACGGCGAAGATCAGCGCGAGGATCGCGTAGCGCGCGCGGCCGATCGCGTGCGATGCGGCGGGGGACGCGGCGAGGGCCGCGTCGGGGGATCGATTGGGCATGCGTGTCTCCGTGCCCTCGTCGCGCGAGGGCGTGTTGTCGTGTCGGGGCGGCCCTGCGCGGCCGCGCAGGCGGTCAGGTCGTCACGCTGGTCGGCGGACGCTGCCCGGCGAAGCACGCGGCGAGATTGGCGAGCACGATGCGGCCCATCTCGCGGCGGGTTTCGTGCGTCGCGCTCGCACGGTGCGGCTGCACCACGACGCGCTCCAGTTCCAGCAATTCGGCCGGCACGTGCGGCTCGTTCGCGAACACGTCGAGCCCCGCGCCGGCGATCGTGCCGCTCGCGAGCGCGCGCACCAGCGCCGCTTCGTCGACCAGCTTGCCGCGTGCGACGTTGATCAGGAATCCTTGCGGGCCGAGCGCGGCGAGCACGTCGGCGGTGACGAGCACGGTGCCGTGGTCCGCCGACGCGGCGACCACGAGCACGTCGCTGTCGCGCGCGAGCGTGACCGGATCGGCGACGTAGCGGCAGCCGCAGCCCGGATGCTCGCGCGGGCCGCAATAGCTGACCGGCATCCGGAACGCCCGCGCGCGCTCGGCGATCGCGCGCCCGACGCGGCCGAGCCCGACGATGCCGAGCCGCTTGCCCGTCACCTGCGTCGCGAGCGGCTGCGCAACCGTGCCCCAGCGGCGCGCGCGCACGATCCGGTCGCCCGCGCCGAGATCGCGCAGCGTCATCAGGATCAGGCCCATCGCCATGTCGGCGACGTCGTCGGTCAGCACGTCCGGCGTCGTCGTCACGTGGATGCCGCGCGAGCGCGCGCATTCGAGGTCGACCGCGTCGGTGCCGATGCCGTTGATCGCGACGATTTCCAGTGCCGGGAGCCGATCCATCCACGCGCGCGACAGGCCGTTCGCGCCGCCTGTGACGACGCCGCGGATGCGCGGCGCGACGCGATCGATCAGCGCGTCGCGGTCCGCCGCTTCGTACAGCCGGTGCACCGCATAGCGGGCGGTCAGCTCGGCGTCGATGTCGGCGGGAAGCGGTTGGGTGAGGAGGAGGTCGATGGTCATGACGGGCTCGGTCAGGCGGTGGGGCAGCAAGTGCAACCGAGTATAGAAATCGCATCGATGTTGGTCTAACATCAAAAGCCTATCGATCAATCCAGATTTTGAATGATTGAATTGCACCAGCTCCGCTGCTTCGTCGCGGTCGCCGAGGAGCTGCATTTCGGTCGCGCGGCGAAACGGCTGTTCATGACGCAGCCGCCGCTCAGCCGGCAGATCCAGCTGCTCGAGCACGCGCTCGGCATCTCGCTGCTCGAGCGCAACAGCCGGCAGGTGAGCCTGACCGCCGCCGGCGAGCGCTTCCTGCGCGACGCGCAGCACATCCTCGAGTTTTCCGCGCGGGCGGAGCAGGCCGCGCAGCGCGTCGCGCGCGGCGAGGCGGGGCGCATCACGCTCGGGTTCACCGCGGTCAGCGCGTACCGGATGATCCCGATGCTGCTCGCGCACGCCGCGCATGCGCTGCCGGACGTCGACGTCGAATTGCGCGAGATGGTGTCGACGGTGCAGATCGACGCGCTCGTGTCGCGGATGCTCGACGCGGGGTTCGTGCGGCAGCGCGCGGCCCGCCAGCCGCTCGAATACCGGCTGGCGCTGCGCGAGCCGCTGCTCGTCGCGGTCGCGGAAGGCTCGGCGCTCGCCGCGCGGGAATGGATCGGCCCCGACGATCTCGACCGGCAGCCGTTCATCGCGTATTCGCCGAACGAGGGCAAGTACTTCTACGACGTGATCTCGGGCATGTTCGCGAACGCCGGGCGGCTGCCGAAC
Organism: Burkholderia ubonensis subsp. mesacidophila; assembly: GCF_002097715.1. NCBI lineage: Bacteria > Pseudomonadati > Pseudomonadota > Betaproteobacteria > Burkholderiales > Burkholderiaceae > Burkholderia > Burkholderia ubonensis. The sequence continues at coordinate 2,001,385 of NZ_CP020738.1, read as the reverse complement.
TACCTGCACTACGTCGGGCAGACGCACACGATACTCGGCCTCGTGCGCGCGGGGCTCGGCGCGGCGCTGGTGCCGGCGTCGGCGCGCGCGCTGCACGTCGGCGGCGTCGTGTTCCGGCCGCTCGCGAACGTCGACGTGGCGGCCGAGCTGTATCTCGCGTGGCGCACGGACAACGACAACCCCGCGCTGCCGCGCTTCAACGCGATGGTCGATACGTTTCTCGCAGAGAGTGCGGAAGGCGGGACGGTGTGACGCGGCGGGGTTGCGTGGCACACTTCGGTTCGGAGCATTTCGAACCACCGAAGACGGAACCAGACGATGCTGATCGACGCCATCCGGAATTTCTGCGCCCGCTTGAAGCGGGAGATCGCGGCGGCCGCGACGCCGCCGCAAAGCGACGCGCCGCCGGCGGCACCGAAACCGCGACCAGCCGGCAAGAAGAAGCTGACCCGGCATCAGAAAGCGAAGGCCGATCTCGCACGGCGCCAGATGGCGAAGGGCGTCGTCGTGCCGCCACGGCGCGACCACGCGCGCGAGGGTTTCGACTTGATGCGCGCGCAGATCGACATGAAGCATGCGCGCCGGGAAAACCATGATCTGGACTGGGTCGGCGATATCGTCGACGCCGTCGTCGACAAACCGGCGAGCGGTGCGTCGTCCGCTATCCGTTCCAACCGGCCGGACTGACGCGAAGCGACGGACCGTCATGCAGGCGTGAGGCCGGCGCGTGTCGCCGCCGACATAAGAACAACGAGGGCGCAGATTGATCTGGGTGCTTTACCTGATTCCCGCCGCGATCGCGGCGTCGATGGTGGTGTCGCGCTACGGCACGCTGGCCGGCGGCGCGACGGCGGTCGGGGTGCTGATCGCACAGACCGTCATCCTGTCGAGGTTGGCGAAACGCGACGCGCACGGCTGGCTGGCGGCGTCGGGCGCCGACGTGTGCGACGGCCGCGCCGGCGATCCGGGCGGGCTCGTCTACGTGCATGACGCCGGCGGCCGCCTGCTACGCGTGATCCGCCGCGACGACGCAGGCGCGCTGGTGCGCACCTTCGACGCACAGGGCAGGCCGGGCGCGCTTTATCTGGCGTCGTCCGGGCAGCCTCCGACCCTGCCGCACCGGTTGCCGTTGATCGACGGCGCCCATGACGCGATCGATCGCGAACGGCGCACGCTGGTGCTCGACGGCCCGAACTGGAAGATTCCGCCGGTCGATTCCGAGTTTTACGCGTGGCGTTTCCTGCTGTTGCCGGGCGACGAGTCGGCCGGCGGCATCATTGCGTTCCGGGGGGACGAGATGCAGCTGCTCGCGGCCGGCAAGAGCGGCCGGAACGGCGCGATTCGCCTGACCGCGGCGCAGAAGCGCAGGATCTGGGAAGCCGCGCGCGACCGGCCGGGGCGTGTGATCTGGAACTACGCGCCGGGACAGGATCTCGTCGTGGTCGCGGCGATGCCGGACGCGGTGTGGCGGCAGTGTGCGGGGACGTCCGACCGGACGCCGGACGCATGCGGGAACGCGGGCGCCGCCGCACGCAACCCATGACGTGTGCGGGACGCGGCCTTCAGCGTCCTCGCCTGACCGGACAGGCGGCTTTCAGTTGAACGGCCTGATCGCGCGCGCCGCGCAACGGCAGGCGAAGGTGATCGCCTTCGACGTCGATCCGAAGCTCCCGGTCGTCGTCGAACAGGCGATAGAACCGCGCGCGGTCCGTGATTTCCGCGACGGCGTACATGTCGAGATCGGACAGCGCAAGCGCGCCGCGGCTTGAAACGCGTGCGCTGTTCGACGCAAACGTGACGCGCACGCGCTGGCCGTCATGTCGATCGGCGCCGCTCACCAGCACCGAGGCCCGAAGCCGCCCGGCTTTGCAGATCACGTAGAGCGCGTTGCCGTCGGTGTCCATGTCGCCGTAATACAGCAACGGATTGTCGAAATGCTAGGCTCCGATGTCATCGTCCGGCGCGCTGGCCGGCTGCGCGTGCCCCACGGGCAGGTGCAGCGCCAGCAGGATGCCGATCAGCCGGACGGGAAGTTTTTGCATCCTGCTTGTCCTGATGAGCACGGGCATCATCCGATGCGTCAGTGCGTGACCGACAGGAACAGATAGGCGGCGAACAGCGACAGGTGCACGACGCCGTGCAGCACGGTCGTGCGCCCGGCGCTGAGCGTCAGCGTGCTGACGAGCAGCGTCAGCGACAGCAGCACGGTTTCCATCGCACCGATGCCGAGCGTGAGCGGCTGGCCGATCCAGATGAACACCGCGGCGACCGTCGGAATCGTGAGCCCGATGCTCGCGAGCGCCGAGCCGAGCGCGAGGTTCATGCTGGTCTGCAGGCGATTCGCGCGCGCCGCGCTGGTGGCCGCGAGCCCTTCGGGCAGCAGCACGAGCGCGGCGATCACGATGCCGACCGCGGCTTCCGGCAGGCCGAGCTGCAGCACCGCGTGCTCGACGGCCGGCGACAGCAGCTTCGCGAGCAGCACCACCGCGACGAGGCTGACGAACAGGAACAGCAGGCTGACCAGCGCGGTGCGGCTGCTCGGCGGCGCCGCGTGGACGGATTCGTTCGCGCTGTCGTGGTCGGCGAGGAAGTAGTCGCGGTGGCGCACGGTCTGCACGAACACGAACACGCCGTACAGCACCAGCGACGACACGCCCGCGAACGCGAGCTGCGACCGCGAAAACAGCGGGCCCGGCGCGGCGCTCAGGTAGTTCGGCATCACGAGCGACAGCACCGACAGCGACGCGAGCACCGCGAGCGCCTTGCTCGCGCCGCGCCCCTGGAAGTCCTGCTCGCCGTGCTTCCATGCGCCGACGAGCAGGCACAGGCCGACGATGCCGTTGCAGATGATCATCACCGCGGCGAACACGGTATCGCGCGCGAGGCCGGATTTCTCGGGGCCGGCACCGAGCATCACCGACACGATCAGCGCGACTTCGATGACGGTCACGGCGACGGCGAGCACGAGCGTGCCGAACGGTTCGCCGACGCGGTGCGCGACGACCTCGGCATGGTGGACGGCGGCAAATACCGAGCCGGCAAGCGCCGCCGCGAACAGTGCGATGACGAGACCTTCGGCCGGCACGACGCGCGACAGCGCGAGCACCAGCCAGGCGGCAAGCGGGGCCCAGATGGTCCAGCGCGGGAGCGGGTTGGACGATTTCGGCATGGAGGGTTTTCCTTATTCGAGTGGCGGCGCGCAACGCGCCGTCACGGGTTGGACGAAGCCCGGCCGGACAACCGCCGAACGAGAGCGATGGAACTGAAGGACGGCGGCGCGGAAAAGCGCCGCCCGGGTTCGCCGCTGCAAGGCGGCAGGTAGCGCGGGCGGGCCGAGCCCGTCGCGCCGAACCGGTTCGATGCGACTGGCCGCTGGAAGCAGGGCTGGATCGCCGCCCGGCAACGCCGGCGGCTCGGTTCCGGCCCCGAATGGGCGGCCGGCGATGCGCGGCAATGGCGGCGTGGCACGCGGTTTCTCCCTGAAATCCTGCGGGTTGCGGGATTTTATCAGGCGGATGCGGGCTGCTCTCCGAAAATCGAACCCTTACGTTGACCTTTCGATTTGAAAAAAGTGCCGAGAATTTTTCATTTTTTGTCTTTGCCGATTCGGTAATGGTCTTTTACGTGACGAATCCGGGCTCGCCCTGACATAAATCTACCGACCGGTCGGTTTATAATCGCCAACATTCTCATTTCCTGACGGATCGCAAGCGATGGCTGTTTCCTCTGCACAATCGGTGAACTCGGGCGCGCTGGCGCCGGCGGCGGTCGTCGGCGTGATCGGCGCGGGCGCGATGGGCGCGGGCATCGCGCAGGTCGCGGCGGCGGCCGGCCATCCGGTGCTGATGTACGACCTGAACGAAGCGGCCTGCGACAAGGCGCTCGCCGGGATTCGCGCTCAGTTCGCGCGTCTCGCGGAGAAGGGCCGGCTCGATCCGGCCCAGGCGGAAGCCGCGGCGAACCGTGTGAGCGCGGTGCGCGCGCTGGCCGACTTCGCGCCCGCCGCGCTGGTCGTCGAGGCGGCGGCCGAGCGGCTCGACGTGAAGCGCGAGATCTTCGCGACGCTCGAGCGTCATGTCGACGACGCGTGCCTGCTCGCGACCAACACGTCGTCGATCTCGATCACGGCGATCGCGGCCGGCCTGCGCGCGCCGCAGCGGGTCGCCGGCCTGCATTTCTTCAACCCCGCGCCGCTGATGGCGCTCGTCGAGGTGGTCAGCGGGCTCGCGACCGCGCCCGAGGTCGCGCAGGTGCTGTACGACACCGCCGCCGCGTGGGGCAAGCGGCCGGTGCTGACGAAGTCGACGCCCGGCTTCATCGTCAACCGCGTCGCGCGGCCGTACTACGCGGAGGCGCTGCGCGTGCTGAACGAGCAGGGCGGCGCGCCCGCGTCGATCGACGCGGTGATGCGCGAAGCGGGCGGGTTCCGGATGGGGCCGTTCGAGCTGATGGACCTGATCGGCCACGACGTGAACTTCGCGGTGACCGAATCGGTGTTCCGCGCTTACTTCAACGATCCGCGCTTCACGCCGTCGCTGATCCAGCAGGAATTGGTCAACGCAGGCTTCCTCGGCCGCAAGTCGGGCCGCGGGTTCTATTCGTATGCGGACGGCGCGACGCCGCCGGCGCCGGACGTCGAGCCGCCGCGCGACGCGCCCGCGGCCGTCACGCTGTTCGCGCAGGACGGCCCGGCCGATGCGCTGCGCGCGCGCATCGCCGAGCGCGTGGCCGGCGCGCGGCACGCGCACGCCCATCCCGACGACCTGCTCGCGACGGCCGGCCGCGCATCGGTCGCGCTGACCGACGGCCGCACCGCGACCGAACGCGCCGCGCAGACGGGCGTGGCCGACCTCGTGCTCGTCGACCTCGCGCGCGACTACGCACAGGCCGGGCTTGTCGCGCTGACCCGCGCGCTCCAGTGCAGCGACGCAGCCTATGCGGACGCGGTCGGCCTGTTCCAGCAGGCGGGCTTTCGCGTCGTCGGCCTAGCCGACGTGCCGGGCATGATCGTGATGCGCACCGTCGCGATGCTCGCGAACGAAGCGGCCGACACGGTGAACCAGGGCGTGTGCTCGCCCGCCGATCTCGATCTCGCGATGGAAAAGGGCGTCAACTATCCGTGCGGCCCGCTTGCGTGGGCCGACGCGATCGGCATCGCACGCGTGCATCGCGTGCTGTCGCATCTGGCCGCGAGCTACGGCGAGGACCGCTATCGCGTGTCGCCGCGCATCGCCGCGCTGCGCGCGGCCGGCCGTGCGTTCCGGTCCTGACCGCCGCTTTCCCCCCGATCACGATAACGACATCACTCCACTGGAGGAGCACCCCGATGACTGCCCCGACGCACCCGATGGCCGCGCTCGACCCGATCGAGACCGCGAGCCGCGACGAACTCCAGGCGCTGCAGCTGCAGCGGCTCAAGTGGTCGCTGCGCCACGCGTACGACAACGTCCCGCACTACCGCCGCTCGTTCGACGCGGCGGGCGTGCATCCGGACGACCTGACGACGCTCGCCGATCTCGCGAAATTCCCGTTCACGACGAAAACCGATTTCCGCGACAACTACCCGTGCGGGCTGTTCGCGGTGCCGCGTCAGCAGGTGGTGCGGGTGCACGCATCGAGCGGCACGACCGGCAAGCCGACCGTGGTCGGCTACACGGCGCGCGACATCGACACCTGGGCGAACGTGATCGCGCGCTCGATCCGCGCGGCGGGCGGCCGCCCCGGCGACACGCTGCACAACGCGTTCGGCTACGGGCTGTTCACGGGCGGCCTCGGCATCCATTACGGTGCGGAGCGGCTCGGCTGCATGGTCGTGCCGATGTCGGGCGGGCAGACCGAGAAGCAGGTGCAGCTGATCCGCGATTTCGAGCCGAGGATCATCCTCGTCACGCCGTCGTACATGCTGAACCTGATCGACGAGATGGTGCGGCAGGGCATGGACCCGGCCGCGTCGTCGCTGAAGATCGGCATCTTCGGCGCGGAGCCGTGGACGCAGGCGCTGCGCGAGGAAGTGCAGACGCGCGCGGGCATCGACGCGCTCGACATCTACGGGCTGTCCGAAGTGATGGGCCCGGGCGTCGCGTGCGAATGCATCGAGACCAAGGACGGCCCGGTGGTCTGGGAAGACCATTTCTATCCCGAGATCATCGACCCGGTGACGGGCGAGGTGCTGCCGGACGGCAGCGAGGGCGAGCTCGTGTTCACGTCGCTCACGAAGGAAGCGATGCCGGTGATCCGCTACCGCACCCGCGACCTGACCGCGCTTTTGCCGCCGACCGCGCGCACGATGCGCCGCCTCGCGAAGATCACCGGCCGTTCGGACGACATGATGATCATCCGCGGCGTGAACGTGTTCCCGAGCCAGATCGAGGAGCTGGTCGTCGCGCAACCGAAGCTGTCCGGCCAGTACCAGCTGACGATCTCGCGAGACGGCCACATGGACCGGCTCGATCTCGCGGTCGAGCTGCGCTCGGAAGCGGGCGCCAGCGTGCCGGAAGGCGAGCGCGCCGCGATCGCGCGCGAACTGCAGCACCGGATCAAGACGATGGTCGGCGTGTCCGCGGGCGTCACGGTGCTGCCGGCGGGCGGCATTCCGACGACCGCGACCGGCAAGGCCAAGCGCGTGATCGACCGGCGGCATGCCGCCTGACCCCATTGCCTGACTGACTAACCGAGCGACTAACCGAGGAAACCTGATCGATGGATGGATTGAAGACCCTGGCCGTCAGCGTCGATGCGCGCGGCATCGCGACCGTCGCGCTCACGCGCGGCGACGTGCTCAACGCGTTCGACGAGACGATGATCGCCGAGCTGACCGACACCTTCACCACGCTCGGCGCGCGCGACGACGTGCGCGCGATCGTGCTGCGCTCGGACGGCCGCGCGTTCTGCGCGGGCGCCGACCTGCAGTGGATGCAGCGCGCAAGCGCGAACGACGCGGCGGCGAACCTGCGCGACGCGGAGCGCTTCGCGGCGATGATGCGCGCGATCCGGCAGTGCCCGAAACCGACCGTCGCGCGCGTGCAGGGGCACGCGTTCGGCGGCGGTGTCGGCCTGTGCGCCGCGTGCGACATCGTGATCGCGAGCGACCAGGCGCGCTTCGCGGTCAGCGAGGCGCGCTTCGGCATCCTGCCGGCCGTGATCGGCCCGTATCTCGTCGAGGCGGTCGGCCAGCGCCAGGCGCGCCGGCTCGCGCTGACCGCGACGCAGTTGAGCGCAGGCGAGGCGGTCGAAATCGGGCTGATCCACCAGGTCGTGCCGCTCGATGCGCTCGACGACGCACTGGCCAGGACCCTCGCGGAGCTGAGCCGCAACGGCCCGCATGCGCTGATGGAGATCAAGCGCTTCTTCGACGCGATCGGCGAATATCCGCCGTCCGACGAACGCGCGGCTTTCACCGCGCAGACGATCTCGCGCGTGCGCGCGACGGACGAAGCGAAGGAAGGCTTCGCGGCGTTCTTCGCGAAGCGGGCGCCGGCGTGGGAGGCGGGCGGCGCGTAAGTGCAGGAACGGACACCCGGCGCGGCGGCTTGCCGACGCTCATCCGCCGCGCCGCAAACGGAGACGGTTGCTCTACAATGCGTGACCCCCGGCGCGCCGCCGAATCCGACCTGACCGATTCCCCGTCCGATGATCGTCAACCGCCTTATCTCCGAGATCCTGTTCGGCTTCACCGGCCTGATGGGCATCATCAACCCGATCGGCATCGCCTTCCTGTTTCTCGAACGTACCGAGTCGCTGACCGAGCAGGAGCGCGACATGCTCGCGAAGAAGGTCGCGTTCAATTCGTTCGTCGTGCTGCTCGTCGCGTTCTTCGCCGGCACGCCGGTGCTGCATTTCTTCGGGATCTCGATGGAAGCGCTGCGCATCGGCGGCGGCTTCGCGGTGGCGGTGGCGGGGTGGCGGATGCTGAACGAGCCCGACGTGCCGGGCGGCGGCGATACGCCGGTCAAGCCGATCGACGTGTCCACCGTGATGAAGCGCGCGTTCTTCCCGCTCACCGTGCCGCTGACCACCGGCCCCGGCTCGATCGCCACCGCGATCGCGCTCAACGCGAACCGGACGCACAAGCTGTCGGAGTTCGCGCTGTCGAGCCTCGTGTCGATCGCGGTGTCCGCGCTCGTCGCGCTGGTGATCTGGCAGACCTACAGCCGCTCCGCGTTCCTCGCGCGCTACCTCGGCACCGAAGGCACCAAGGTCGCGATGCGCGTGTCGGCGTTCCTGCTGCTTTGCATCGGCGTGCAGATCATGCTGACCGGCTTTTCCGAGTTCCTGCAGCCGATCGCCGACCAGGTCAAGTAAGCGCGCGCGGCGCTTAATGCGCGGCGGCCAGCATCGGATACGTGAACAGCCCGAAGTGGACGACGTTCAGCCCCGCGTGCGCGAGCGCGGCGGCGAACAGGCCGCCCCGGCGGTACGCGATGCCGTAGCCGACGCCGGCCACCGTGCCGAGCACGATCCATTGCCAGCCGGCCGCCGCATGGGCCGCGCCGAACAGTGCGGCGCCCGCGGCCAGCGCAACCCACGGTCCCCACGAGAACGCGCCGAGCGCGCGGGTCAGGCCGCCTTGCAGGTAGCCGCGGAACAGCGCTTCTTCGGCGAGCGTCACGAGCAGCACGTTGTTCGCGAGCCAGAGCCAGCCGGCCGTCGGCCATTTGGGCGCCCAGCCGACCATGCCGAGCGCGGTCGCGCCGGCGAGGCACGCCGCGGACGTCGCGAGCGCGACGACGACGCCCACCCGCAGCGCGCGCGCCGGCGACACGGCCGGATGCACCCACGGCAGCACCCACAGCAGCCACAGGCCGGCGAGCGGCTTGTCGAGATTCAGGTACATCGTGAACGGCACCGCGTCCGGCGTGAACCGGGTCGGCGCGATCACGCGCGGATTATGGAAGCCGGGCAGCAGGTGCAGGCTCAGCGCGATCGCGAGTGCGAGGAAGACGGCATGCGCGGCGAAGCGCAGCGCGGCCGGACGTGCGGGCGCGACGCCCCATGCGGCCAGCGCGAGCAATGCCAGCGGCGCCAGTGCGAGCGGCGCGAGCTGGCCGAGCGCGAGCGCGCCGGCGTAGCCGGCGACGCCGAGCATCAGGCTGGGGATGCGCAGCGGGCGGCACCAGGCGAGCGCCGCGGCGGCGAAGATGGCGATCCAGGTTGCGGTGAACGGGACAGTCGATATGGACATGAGTGGCGGCATTCCTCCGATGAAATGCCGCGCATCATACAGGACTGCGTATTGGGCCCGCAGAAGCGCGCCCGGAGAGGCGCGTCTACACAAGGGCACCCGTAACGGGTGCGCCGGCCGTCAACGGCCGGCGGGTTCGGTGATGCCTTCGCGGGTCGGGATGTCGACGCTGTTGCGCGTGCGCATGCGCCGCCGGTACCAGAACGTCCACATCAGCAGGCCGCCGAAGATCGAATAGCCGGCGATCGGCGACACGACCAGCACGCGCTCGACCGGCCAGTTCACGACCATCCAGCAGCGCAGCAGCATCTCGAAGCTGAGCCCGGCGCCCCACGCGAAGGTCATCAGGCGCAGCGTCTGCCGCAGCAGCGGCTGCTCGTCCCAGACCGCCTCGAAGCGCGCGGCGCCGCCCGCCATCTGGCGGGCCACGGTGGCGCGCGTGAGATAGAAGATCAGCGGTCGCTCGCGCACGAGCGACAGCAGGAAGATGATGCCGATCGCCCCCGACGCGAACGATTCGCGCATCAGCAGCGCGCGCGGGCTGCCGCCGAGCGCCATCGCGACGATCGACAGCGCGATGCCGAACAGCACGACGGCGCTTACCGCGTCGACGCGGCGCGCGCGCGCGAATTCGACGACCGACCAGACGACGGGCGGGATGGCCGACGCATAAAGCGCGCCGGTTTCGCCGAAACGGGGATGGGTAAAGTGGTAAGCGACCCACGGCAACAACAGGTTGACGACGAGTTCGAGGGCCAGGCCGGCGCGCGCTTTCACGGTGGGATTCCAGATGATGGGTTCGGATGCCCGAACCGGATGGAATCCAGTATATCGAGATTCACCCGCCGCCTGCAGGTCGGGCGGAACCGGATAGGGCGGTTCCTCCCTGCGCGCGCCGCGTCGCGATCGTCAGCCGGCGGCAGGCTGCACGATGATCTTCACGTTGCGGTCCTTGTTGTTGACCAGTTCCTCGAGAAGCCCGACCGCGCCCGCCTCGGCCTGCCGCGACCAGCGCGGGATGGGCGTACCCGGGGCGAACCCGGGGCGAACCCGGCCGCCCGGGCGTGACCTTCGCCGGGCGGCCGCCGCGCACGCGTTACCCCAAGTCCTTCCGGTACTGAATGAAGCCCGCGTTGTTCGCGAGCCGGTCGTACAGCGCGCGCGCCGTCGTATTGGTCTCGCGCGTGAGCCAGTACACGCGGCTCGCACCGGCTTCGCGCGCCCGTGCGTACACGGCCTCGATCAGCGCGCCGCCCGCGCCGCGCCCACGCGCGTCGGCGGCCGTGTACAGGTCCTGCAGATAGCAGTACGGCCCCTCGGTCCAGCACGAGCGATGGAACAGCGCGTGCACGATGCCGACCAGCACGCCCGCGTCGTCGAACGCGCCGAGCACGAACATCGGTTCGGCGGGATCCATCAGGCGCGCCCAGGTCGTCGCGAACACGGCGTCGCTCAGCGCGGTGCCGTAGAACTGCTGGTATGCGCGCCACAGCGGCCGCCATGCGGCTTCGTCGGCGGCCGCGAGCGGCCGGATCGCGATGCGCGTCGCGCCGTCCGCGCGGCTGGCGGCGTCGCGCGCGTTCGCCTGCGCGTGACGGATCGCGGCGAGCGACGCGCGCTGGTTTCCTTGTTCGTCGAAGTTGGCGGGCGACAGCCACGCGTCGAACGCCGCCGCGAGCGCGGGCCATTCGCCGTCGACGATCGAGTACCACGCGGTGTCACGGTTGCGGCCCTTGTAGACGAGCGCCTGCCGGAACGTGCCTTCGTAGCGGAAGCCGAGCCGTTCGGCCGCCTTGCGGGACGGCGCGTTCAGGCTGTCGCATTTCCATTCGTAGCGCCGGTAGCCGAGCGTGTCGAACACGTGCCGCATCAGCAGGTACTGCGCCTCGGTCGAAATCGGCGTCCGCTGCAGGGCCGGCGAGAACGTGACCGAGCCGACCTCGATCACGCCGTTGGCCGGGTCGATGCGCATCAGCGCGAGCGTGCCGACCGCGCGGCCGCTCGCGACGTCGATCACCGCGAAATGCATCGGGTCGGTGCTCTCGGCGGCGGTGCGCGCATATGCGCGATAGCTCGCTTCGTCTGTGTATGGCCCGTGCGCCAGGTAGGTCCAGTTGCGGCCGTCGGGGGCCGATGCGTACGCGGCGTACAGATCCGCCGCGTGACGGTCGGCGTCGAGCGGCTCGATGCGGCAATGACGCCCGTGGAGCGTGACGGGCTGCGGGCGGGGGCGGGCGGACCAGTCGGGGAGCGGCTGCCCGACGGACTGTTGGTAGGCGTTGGTCGTAGACAAGGTCGATCTCGCTTCGTGGATACGGCCGGCGACTTACCGGCCTGAAGACGATCGTAGTGCTGGCGAGGTACCATGAAAAGCGCCAGCGTCTCGCAAATTTATGGTGCCACGTATTTCATGACCCTCGCCTCGCCTTCCGACGACGTTCTTCCGCAGCTCGATGCGCCGCTGTCGCGCGCGCCGGGCGCCCCTTCGCTGCAGCGGCAACTGCTGCGCCGCCTGCGCGACGCGATCCTCGGCGGCGCGATGCCGGCCGGCGCGCGGCTGCCCGGCACGCGCGCGCTGGCCGACACGCTCGGCATCTCGCGCAACACCGTGACGGCCGTCTACGAGCAGCTCGTCGCCGAAGGCTTCCTGCAATCGGATCGCCGCGGCACGCGCGTCGTCGGGCTGGCGCGCCGGACCGAGCCGCGTCGGCGCACGGCGCCGCCGGCCGTCGCGCAGCGGCTCGGCCGCATCCGTCCGAGCCGCGTCGGTGACGGCGGCGAATTCGACGGCTTCCGTCCGGGCGTGCCCGCGCTGTCGCAATTTCCGGTCGATGCGTGGCGGCACGCGATGGACCGCGCGCTGCGCCGCACGGGGCGCGAGCTGCTCGGCTACGGCGATCCGCTCGGCGAGCCCATGCTGCGCGAATCGATCGCGCGGCATCTGGCGGTGACGCGGGGCGTGCGCTGCGATCCCGAGCAGATCGTGATGACCGAAGGCGCGCAAGGCGCGATCGCGCTGTGCGTGCAGCTGCTGACCAACCCCGGCGACACCGTGTGGGTCGAGGAGCCCGGCTACCGCGGCGCGCGCACCGCGATGCAGGCGGGCGACCTCGACGTGGTGCCGATGCCGGTCGACGCGGAAGGCTTGTGCGCGGATGCCGATGACTGGCGCGACCGGACGCCGCGCCTCGTCTACACGACGCCGTCGAACCAGTTTCCGACCGGCGCGGTGCTGTCGATCTCGCGCCGGCTCGCGCTGCTCGACGCCGCGCGCCGGCATCGCGCGTGGCTCATCGAGGACGACTACGACAGCGAATTCCGCCACACCGGCGAGCCGATCGGCGCGATGCAGGGGCTCGCGCCGGATTCGCCCGTCCTGTATGTCGGCTCGTTCAGCAAGACGATGTTTCCGGCGCTGCGCATCGGCTTCCTGGTGCTGCCGGAAGCGCTGCTGCCCGCGGTGCGGGCCGTGCTGCCGGAGCTGCTGCGCGGCGGCGCGCGCCACGTGCAGCTCGCGCTGGCCGACTTCATCGAGAGCGGCGAATACGGCCGGCACCTCGGTCGCATGCGCCGGTTGTACCGCGATCGCCGCCTCGCGCTGCTGGCCGCGCTCGACAGCGCGCTGGGCGTCCCGCATCGCGTCGAGGGCGGGCCATGCGGCCTGCACCTGACGCTGCGCCTGCCGACGCGCTACCCGGATCGCGCGCTCGTCGACGCCGCGCGTGCGCACGGCATCGTGCCGTATCCGCTGTCGGGCTTCTCGATGCGCGCGGAGACCGCGCACAACGGGCTCGTGCTCGGCTTCGGCAACACGTCGGCGGATGCATTCGAGCCGCTGCTGCGCACGGTGTCCGTGCTGGCGAAACGAATCGGCGGTCGCTGATCCGGCCGTCGCCAGCGGGATGGGCGGACCGTCGGAGTTATGCGGATTGACGAAGCCGCCGGTTTGACCGGAACGAATGCTGCCGCTGTTTCGCGGCCGATGCGTGGCCTGTTCGAGCCGTCGTCGATTCGTATGCTCTGGCGTGCGGCGTGGACTATAAATGGAGTCGTGTACTGGTGCTTGCCGGCCGCCTGCGCGTTTCGCGCATCGCGCGGCGCGGCGACTGCCCGGGGGAGGTGCACCGTGGTCCGCCTGACGCTTGTCCGCGCCGTGCTTCGCGCCGCGCTGCTCGGGAGCGTGTTTGCCGGCTGCCTGGGTCTGCAGCCGGCGGCCGACGCGGCGAGCCCCGCGTCGGCCGCGGCGAAGGAACGGCGCGTGGCGCCGCCCGCCGCGTCGCCCGTCGATCTTCCCGCGATCGTCGAACGCTACGGCCCGGCCGTCGTGTACATCAGCACGGCCTCGGCGGAGCCGCAAGGGCCGGCGCCTGCCGCGCCGGGTGTCGCGGCGCTCGATCCCGACGATCCGCTCTCCGCGTTCTTCCGGCGCGACGTGCCGCAGCCGCCGACGACGCCGGAGACCGCGCCGCGCATGCTGTCCGGCAGCGGCTCGGGGTTCATCGTCAGTGCCGACGGCATGATCCTCACGTCCGCGCACGTCGTCGACCAGGCGACCGACGTGACGGTGCGGCTGACCGACCACCGCGAGTTCAAGGCGAGGGTCCTGACCGTCGACGCGCAGAGCGACGTCGCGGTGCTGCGAATCGACGCGACGAAGCTGCCGGTGGTCCGGCTCGGCGATTCGTCGAAGGTGCGCGTCGGCGAGACGGTGATCACGGTCGGCTCACCGGACGGCGCGGGGAACACGGTCACCGCCGGCATCATCAGCGCGACCGCGCGCATGCTGCCGGACGGCGGCGCGTTCCCGTTCTTCCAGACCGACATCGCGGTCAATCCCGACAACTCGGGCGGGCCGGTGTTCAATCGCGCCGGTGAGGTGATCGGGATCGCGGTGCAGGTCTATACGGGCGGCGACCGCTATTCGAGCCTGACCTTCGCGATTCCGATCGGCCTGGCGGCCAGGGTGCGCGCGCAACTGCAGACGCAGATGCAGGCGCAACGCAACCCGTCGGGCAATGCGCTCGGCGTCGACGTGCAGGACGTCGGCGCGGGGCTGGCGGCCGCGTTCGGCCTGCCGCGGCCGGCAGGCGCGCTCGTCAACGCGGTCGAGCCCGGGTCGCCGGCCGCCGCGGTCGGCGTGAAGCCCGGCGACGTGATCGTGCAGCTCGGCGACCGGCCGATCGGCCACTCGGCCGAACTGAGCGACTATGCGGCCGCGCTGCCGCCCGGCGCGAAGACGCCGCTCCGGCTGATCCGCAACCGCAAGCCGATCACGCTGACGGTGACGGCCGGCGGGGGCGGCTCGGTGGTGGGCGGGGGCGCCGACATGGGCGGCGCTGCACGACCGGCCGAAGGCGGCGGCGATCGTCTCGGCCTGACGATGCACCCGCTGTCCGAGGAGGAACGCCGGGCGACGGGGCTCGCGGTCGGGATGATGGTGGACGACGCGCGCGGCCCGGCCGCCGCTGCCGGCATCCAGCCGGGCGACGTCGTGCTGGAGCTCAACGACACGCTGCTCGAAACGCCGGACGACGTCGCTGCGCTCGAAGCGAAGGGCGGGAAGGTGATCGCGGTGCTGATCCAGCGCAACAACACGCGCAAGTTCGTATCGGTGCGAACGCGGTAGGGGGCTGCGGTGGATGCGTCGTCGCGAGCCGGACCGTTTCAGGATGGCCGTTGCGCGGTCGACGGCGGGTTTGCCCACGCCTGCAAGCCTGACGCGATCGTAGCGAACGAAGGCCGGCTCTCGACGTTTTCACTCAAGCAGGCTGCCGTGAGCGCTTCGAGTTCGCGACCGGCGGGCAGCTTGCCGGCGTCGCAGCGCTCGATCAGTTCCTCGAGCAGGCAACCGAAAGCGCGGACTTCGAGCCGCTGCAGCGCGGCGCCGAGTGCCGCGTCGTCGGCATCGTAAAAGGACGCCGCGCCGAAATCGCCCAGTAGCGCCTGCCCCGCGCCGCGATGCAGGATGTTGTGCGCGTACAGGTCGCCATGCAGGATGCCTCGCTCGTGCAGATGTCGGGCCGCCGAAGCGATGCCGTGCGCGATACGCAATGCCGACGCGGGATCGAATCGCGCGTCGTCCGCATAGACGTCGCGTGTGCAGGACGCGAGGCTTGGCGGCGCGGCGAGATTCACGAATGCGGGATCGATCAGTTCCATGATGAGACCGTGGGCCTTCGCCGGATGGCCGTTCACCCTGCCGATTACCGGGATCAGGTTCGGATGCTGCCCGGCTTGGATGCAGGCCGCCATCTCGCAGTCCGGCAGACCGTCGCTCGTCACCGCGCCCTTGAACAGCTTGACGGCGACGTGCTGCGATGGGTCGGTTGCAGCGGGGCGGCGTCGCGCCCGATGGATGACGCCCGATGCGCCTTCGCCGAGCTTTTGCTCCAGCGCCAGTGTTTCCCACGGAACCTCGGGGAGGCTCGAATCGGCTGCCGCCGTCGCTTCCAGTGCCGCGCCGAGCGGGTTGCCGGCATAGGCGAGCCAGGCCAGCCGCGGCAAACGCAGCAGCCAGGCGGGCAACGCGCTCAACTGATTCGCGGACAGGCGCACGAGCTCGAGCCGCGAGCACGCGGACAGGGATTCGGGCAGCGTGCGCAGGCGGTTGCCTGCGAGCATCAGTTTCTGCAGATGGGAACAGTGGCCGATTTCCGCCGGCAGCGCATCGACTTCGTTGTCGGTCAGGATCAGCCAGCGAAGCAGGGGCGGAAGCGATTTGCCGGAGACCGTGCGGATGCGGTTCGCCTTGAAGCCGATCATGCTCAGCTGCGGGCACGCGCCGAGCACTTCGGGCAGTTCGGTGAAACGGTTGTCGGACGCGAAGAGGATGCGCAGTTTGCCCAGGCGCGGCAGGTCGTCCGGCAGCGTCGACAGCGCGTTGCCGGTCAGGTCGAGCGTTTCCAGCGTGTCGGCCAGATCGAAGATTTCGCGGGGGAATTCGGTCAGGCCGCAGGCGAGCTTGAGGTGGCGGGCGCCGGAGAGCTGGCCGGCGCGCAGTTGGTCGAGAGTGGTGGTCACGCGGTTCGAGGTGCAATTCGGTTGGCGGGAATTGTACGGGGAACGGCGTCGGGTCCGGCGTCACCCAAAAAAATGGCGCCGCAGGCATTCAGCCTGCGGCGCCATTGCGTGGCGCTACGACGAGCACAGCCCGCCGTAGCCCGACAGCACGCTTACATCTGCACGGTGTCGGCCACTTCCTTGAAGTCTTCGATCTGGTCGAAGTTCATGTACTTGTAGATCTTGTCGCCGTTGGCGTTGAGCACGCCCATGTCGGCCATGTACTCGTCCTTGGTCGGGATCTTGCCCAGGCGCGAGCAGATCGCCGCCAGTTCCGCCGAGCCGAGGTACACGTTCGTGTTCTTGCCGAGGCGGTTCGGGAAGTTGCGGGTCGACGTCGACATGACGGTCGCGCCTTCGCGCACCTGCGCCTGGTTACCCATGCACAGCGAGCAGCCCGGCATTTCGGTGCGGGCGCCGGCCGTGCCGAACACGCCGTAGTGGCCTTCCTCGGTCAGCTGCTTCTGATCCATCTTGGTCGGCGGGGCGACCCACAGCTTGACCGGGATGTCGCGCTTGCCTTCCAGCAGCTTCGACGCGGCACGGAAGTGGCCGATGTTGGTCATGCACGAACCGATGAACACTTCGTCGATCTTGGCGCCGGCCACGTCGGACAGCGTCTTCACGTCGTCCGGATCGTTCGGGCAGGCCACGATCGGCTCGTGGATGTCGGCCAGGTCGATCTCGATGACGGCTGCGTACTCGGCGTCGGCATCCGGCGACAGCAGTTGCGGGTCGGCCAGCCACTGCTCCATCGCCGCGATGCGGCGCTGCAGGCTGCGCGGGTCCTGGTAGCCCTGGGCGATCATCCACTTCAGCAGCGTGACGTTGCTGTTGAGGTATTCGATGATCGGTTCCTTGTTCAGGTGGACCGTGCAACCGGCGGCCGAGCGCTCGGCGGACGCATCCGACAGCTCGAACGCTTGCTCGACCTTCAGGTCGGGCAGGCCTTCGATTTCGAGAATGCGGCCGGAGAAGATGTTCTTCTTGCCTTGCTTGGCCACCGTCAGCATGCCTTGCTTGATCGCGTACAGCGGAATCGCGTTGACCAGGTCACGCAGGGTCACGCCCGGCTGCATCTTGCCCTTGAAGCGGACCAGCACCGATTCCGGCATGTCCAGCGGCATCGTGCCGGTGGCGGCTGCAAAGGCGACCAGGCCCGAACCGGCCGGGAAGCTGATGCCGATCGGGAAGCGCGTGTGCGAGTCGCCGCCGGTGCCCACAGTGTCGGGCAGCAGCATGCGGTTCAGCCACGAGTGGATCACGCCGTCGCCCGGGCGCAGCGCGATGCCGCCACGGGTGCTGATGAAGTTCGGCAGGGTCTGGTGCGTCTTCACGTCCACCGGCTTCGGATAAGCGGCGGTGTGGCAGAACGACTGCATCACGAGGTCGGCCGAGAAGCCCAGGCACGCCAGGTCCTTCAGTTCGTCGCGGGTCATCGGGCCCGTGGTGTCCTGCGAGCCGACCGAGGTCATCTTCGGTTCGCAGTACGTGCCCGGGCGGATGCCCTGGCCGTCCGGCAAACCGCACGCGCGGCCGACCATCTTCTGGGCCAGCGAGAAACCCTTGCCGCTGTCGGCCGGCTGATGCGGCAGGCGGAACAGCGTCGACGGCGCGAGGCCCAGCGCTTCACGCGCCTTCGCGGTCAGCCCGCGGCCGATGATCAGCGGAATGCGGCCGCCGGCGCGCACTTCGTCGAACAGCACGTCGGACTTGACCTGGAACTCGGCGATCACTTCGCCGTTCTTCAGGGCCTTGCCGTCGTACGGGCGCAGTTCGACCACGTCGCCCATTTCCATCTGCGACACGTCGAGTTCGATCGGCAGGGCGCCTGCGTCTTCCATCGTGTTGTAGAAGATCGGGGCGATCTTGCCGCCCAGGCACACGCCGCCGAAGCGCTTGTTCGGGACGAACGGGATGTCTTCACCCGTGAACCACAGCACCGAGTTGGTGGCCGACTTGCGCGAGGAGCCGGTGCCGACCACGTCGCCCACGTACGCGACCAGGTGGCCCTTTTCCTTCAGCGACTCGATGAACTTGACCGGGCCGCGCTTGCCGTCCTCTTCCGGGGTGATGCCGGGACGCGCGTTCTTCAGCATCGCCAGCGCGTGCATCGGGATGTCCGGGCGGGTGGTGGCGTCCGGCGCCGGCGACAGGTCGTCGGTGTTGGTTTCTCCCGTCACCTTGAAGACGGTGATGGTCAGGCTTTGCGGCACTTCCGGACGGCTGGTGAACCATTCGGCGTCGGCCCAGCTTTGCAGCACGGCCTTGGCGTGCGCGTTGCCCTTGTCGGCCAGTTCCTTGACGTCGTGGAACTGGTCGAACATCAGCAGGGTTTTCTTCAGCGCGTCGGCGGCCACGGCGCCCACTTCGGCGTCGGACAGCAGCTCGATCAGCGGCTGGATGTTGTAGCCGCCCAGCATCGTGCCGAGCAGTTCGGTGGCGCGAGCGCGCGAGATCAGCGGACAGGCGGTCTCGCCCTTGGCCACGGCGGCCAGGAAGCCGGCCTTCACGCGGGCGGCCTCGTCCACGCCGGCAGGCACGCGGTGGGTGATCAGGTCGAGCAGGGTCTGCTCTTCGCCGGCGGGCGGATTCGCCAGCAGCTCGACCAGTTCGGCGGTCTGCTGAGCCGTCAGCGGCAGGGGGGGAATACCGAGCGCGGCGCGGGCGGCCACGTGAGCACGAAAGTTTTCAAGCATAGGGGACCTGCTGATATGGCGTTTCAGGGGAAGGCTTTTCAGGCGCTCCGAGGCTGTTCCTGTTTCGGGCACTGCTTTGATCGCGATTCTAATCGCAATATGCCGAAGCGTCAAATATCTTATATCTTATATAAGAGTTGCGGAAATAAAATGCGTGCGAGATCCGGCGGTTGACGTGAGAGCCTTGTCGCACAAGGTGTTCCGGGCAATGCCGACGACAGTCGGCAGGCGCGGGGACGGTCTGCGGCACGCTATTCGACCGGGATTTTTGGGTCGGCCTGTGACGTGACGCAGATTATTTCGGGTCTGGATTCCGCTATGTAAAAAAGGGGCGTGAGCCGTTCGGGGGCGCCCTTTTGGCGCGCAGGCGTTGATTGCCGGCGCGATACGCGTGCGTCACGCGTCGATTGCAGCGCCGCCGCCGGTCGCACCGTCGATGGCGGCCAGGAGGTCGTCGGTCCGAACCATCAACTCGCGGACTTGCCGCAGCGTAGGGTATTGATGCAGCACGGCGCGCCATTGCGGTTGTTCCAGAAGCGCATGCCATATCGCGCCGAGGCCGTGCGGGTCCGCATCCGCGCGTTGCACCCCCGCACTCGCATAGTCGAGGCTGGCCTGCGCCGAGAGCAACTGCATCCGGCTCGCGGCGCCCAATAGACGGGGCGTCGCGTCCGCAGGCGCATCGCAGCAGTAGAGCACTTGTCGTTGCAAGGTCGCGTCGTCGGTCGCCAGCGCGCAGAGCGACGCGCCGTGCAGGCGCACCGCGCCTTGGCGCGTCTCGAACGAATAAATCGTGTTCCTGTCGCCTTGGGCGAGCAGGCTCACGCCGCGCAGCAACCTCGGCAAATCGGTGGTTGCGGCCTCCGTGGAGGCCTTCGCTTCCACGAGGAAGCGAACATGCCAGGCGGGCGCGGGCTCGTCGCCTCGCGCGCGTTCGAGCAGGACCGCGTCCCACTCGGTTTTCGCGCGGTCGTGCCGGCCGGGTATCGATGCCGGCACGCGCATGGAGGTGACCACGCGGTACATGCGCTGCTCATCCGCGGCATTGAGCCGCCCGGCCAGTGCTTCGAGCGCCTGCGCGGCCGATGCTTCGACAGCCGCGCCCCGTTGGTGCGAAACGGCGCCCTGCGCCGCGGCGAGCGAGCTGCCCGAGTGCGGGCCATTGCGTCCCCAGAGCGCCTGGTACTGGCATACGCGCTCATCCGATGCCAGTGCGTCGAGATTGCGCAAGCGTTCGAGCGCGGGGCTGCCTGTCAATTTGGCGATGTCGCACTCGAAAGCGGCGTCGGTCGCCATCTCCGGCAGGACAAGGAGGCGCTGCAACGTGGCGTGAAGCTTGTCCCACGAGGCGGACGACGCAGCCTCATGCAACTGGGCGAGCGCGTCGCGCCGCCACGCTTGCGCGTGACGTTCGCGTTTGGCCGGATGGGCGATCGCGTTGACGGCCGAGCGCAGCGTCCGGCGGTCCTGCTCGGCGCGCGCGGACAACGATGCGTATTCGCGCACGCTCGCCGCGTTGTGCCGAAGCACCACGGCCTGAAACGCGGGATCGCCGGATTGAGGGTCCATCGCATCGCGGATCATGTGTGAGAGTGCGTCGATGAAGCGGCATCGCAGTTCCTCTCCGGGAGACTGGCCGCCGACCAGCGCCTCGCGGGCTTCCTCGATCACGATCGCAAGGGTGGTGGAAGGACTCGCGGCGTCGGACAGGGAAGACGCGCGGACGAGCGGCGGCAGCCGGTAACGGCGATCGACGGTGCGGAGTACTTCGTCGAGCAAGGCAGGCAACGGTGTCGGCGACATGGAGCGTATCGGAGTGAAGGCGTTTCGTGCACTCAAGCCGCGTGAGACAGCGACGAGTGCCTTGTGATCGGTGCGAGGCGCAACGTTATCACGCAGGTCCAGACGTGGAGGATCGCAGCGCTGCTTCGGCGATTCGATTGCCGTCGATCTTGATGGAGAGACTGAAAGTCCGCCATTGACTGCGTGACGCCCGAGCGCTTACGGAATCGAAGCCCGTTCGACACGATCTTGTGACGGCACCGGGTTTGCGCTGCGCATCGCCTCGTGAATGCACACCCTGTTGCGTCCCGAACGCTTTGCCTCGTAAAGCGCGGTGTCCGCTCTTCTGCTCAGGTGGTCCAGGGTCTCGCCCGATCGCCAAGCGGCCAGGCCGCCGCTGATGCTGTAAATGCAGGGGCCGGCAACGGTGGCCACGGGCTGGGCGATGGCGGCGTTGCGCAGCCGCTCTGCGAACCGCCGTGCGTCGTCCAGCCCGGTTGCCGGCAGGAGCACGGCAAATTCCTCGCCGCCGATGCGCCCGAGCACGTCGCCGCGCCTCAGCTGCATTTGCGTCACGCGGACAAATTCACGCAGCACCGTGTCGCCGCCGACATGGCCGAGCGTATCGTTGATGGATTTGAAATGGTCGAGGTCGACGATCAGGAGCGAGATCGGCAAACCCTGCCTGCCCGCTTTGACCAGCAGTGCGCGTGCGACGGCTTCAAAGCCCTTGCGCGAGAGCGCCCCGGTGAGGAAATCGCGATTCGCCGCCTCGCGCGCATCGGCGAGAAGGACGTCGTGCACCATCATCATCGCGGACATCGATAGCGTCGGCATGATTGCCGCGCCGGCGACCAGCAATATCACGCTGCCGGTGGTGGCGAACATCAGCGGGCTCGACACGCCGTTCAACGTCATGAAATAGATCCCTCGTGCGACCTGGCATAGGGCAAAGAGGAAGGCAATTACCGCCGTAACCCAATAGGGATAGGCGGACCGTCCGGATGGGCGGTGGCGGAGAACCAGAAGCGCGACCGCGACGCAAACGGCGGAACTGAACAGCGCTGTGACGAGCACGCGA
The DNA here is from genome assembly GCF_002097715.1 of Burkholderia ubonensis subsp. mesacidophila. Taxonomy (NCBI): domain Bacteria; kingdom Pseudomonadati; phylum Pseudomonadota; class Betaproteobacteria; order Burkholderiales; family Burkholderiaceae; genus Burkholderia; species Burkholderia ubonensis. The sequence continues at coordinate 1,979,583 of NZ_CP020738.1, read as the reverse complement.
ATGGGAATGCTGTCGACGACGTAACGCCAGTAGACAAGCGCAATGCCAAGCGGCACAAGCGAGACGGTCAGCGCAGGCCAGCGGGCGGGGCGCCCTAAAAAACGCGCGCAGCCGGCGTAGTACGTGACGGCCGACAATGCCATCAGCAGGTTTGCGATAACGACGGACAGGGTGTCCGGAATCCGGCCTCGCATCAGGATAAGCGGCAAGGCGATGACCATCCCGACATTGGCGGCAAACCATTCGAGGACGCCGGGAATCCCCGATCGAAGCAAGGAGCCGAGCAGCACCAGCAGTACCGTGCTCATGAGTGCGGACGTGGCGATGGCAACTGCGGGATCTAGCATAGGAGTGAGATTGCCCGGAAGAAGTCGACGGGCCGGAGTCGAATTCAACTGTTGTGGTGGACCCTCCGCCCGCTGTTGCCGCACGGCGTGTCAGGCAGGTCGTTGGCCGATTCGCCATCATCCGGCAGCGCAGCCGCGATTGTCGACGATCCGAACACCAATGTCGAATGACCGAAGCCGTGCCGAACCCGGCCAGTTGCCGCCCCGATGATTCCCGACCGGCCCGCCCGGTCCACGCGCCGCTTCATTTTTTTAAACCGAGGTCTCACAAAACCTCGTTTGCGTCGCTGCAACCCCATGCCGTTCAATGCATCGATCAGTCGTGTCGACGCCTTTTCCATTCCGACAGACTGCCTATTCCATGTATCGGAGCGCGTTGATGAACACATTGCAACTTCTCGTCCTTGCCGCGATCTGGGGAGCGTCCTTCCTGTTCATGCGCATGGGCGCGCCGCAATTCGGCGTTGTTCCGCTGATCGCGCTCAGGGTGGGAATTGCAACCGTACTGTTGCTACCCGTATTGCGTAGCCCGGACGCAAGGAAGGAATTCAAGTCGCATGTCGTGCCGCTGTTTGTCGTCGGCATCGTCAATTCGGCCATTCCGTTCTGCCTGCTCACTTATGCGGCGCTTTACCTGTCGGCCGGTACGGACTCCATCCTGAATGCGACAACACCGCTATGGACCGCGATCGTCGCGTATTGCTGGCTGCGCGTTCCGCTGACGAGACTACAGGCCGTTGGGCTGGGGCTCGGCTTTCTCGGCGTGATCGTGCTGGCGGGCGTGGAAATCGGCGCAGGCACGGGCGGGGTATTCGGCGCGGTCGCTGCCGCGATGCTGGCAACCCTGTCGTATGGGTTCGCCGGCAATTATTCGAAGCGGAAACTGGCGGGCGTCAGGCCATTCGTGTCTGCCTTCGGGAGCCAGCTGTTCGCCACGCTCGCACTCGCGCCTTTCGCGCTGGCACGCTGGCCGAGTTCGCCGATTCAGCCGTCCGCATGGTTGGCCGTCGGGTTGCTGGGCGCCGTGTGTACGGGCTTGGCGTACATTTTGTACTTTGGCTTGATACGAAACGCGGGGGCGCAGTACGCCGCGTCGGTGACGTTCCTGATCCCGATCTTCGGTGTTGTCTGGGGCGCGATCTTCCTGCGCGAAACGATTGCCGTCCAGGCCGTAGCCGGGTGCGTGATCATTCTCTTCGGTACGGCGCTGGCGACGGGAAAGATCAAGGGGCCGATGACGACCGCCGCGCGCGGATCACGACAGTAGCTCGATCTGCCCGGCGCTTGCGCGTATTTCTCCGGTCAGCCAGTCACGGAAGGCTGCAATCTTCCATTCGCCCTGCCGCGCTTCGCTGCAGACGATGTAATAGGCGAACTCGGTTGGCCACGATCGCTCCAGCACGCGAACCAGTCGTCCTGCCGCAATCTCGTCCTTGGCATAGATGTCCCTGACAAGCGCAATGCCTTGCGCCGAGACGGCGGCCTTGATCAGCAAGGTATCCTCGCTGAAGCTGGCGCCTCTTTGTGCGCGCGCGTCGTCGACGCCATGCGCACGAAGCCACAGTGTCCAGTCGGAGCGATCGGCGTCTTGCAGCAACGGATAGGACAAGCAGTCCGCAGGCTGCTCGATGCGTTTTGCCGGATCGAGCAGGTGCGGACTGCATACGGGCCATAGCTCCGGGGTCCAGATTCGGAACGACGCATGGCCCGGATAGTTGCCTAGCCCGTGCCGGACGGCGACGTCGACATAATCCCTGCGCAGATCGACCAGCTGGGCACGCGTCTCGATGGTGGTTTCGATCTCCGGGTATTCGGCCGCGAAAGCGCCGAGGCGCGGCACCAGCCACGTGTTCGCGAATGATGCGGTGGTCGTCACCGCGAGGCGAACGATTTGCCGATTCGCGACGTGAATGTTCGACCACGCTGCCTCGATCTCCTTGAAGCCACCGACCAGTTGATCGAACAGCGCACGACCGGTGCTCGTCAATTCGATCGCCCTGACACTTCTCTCGAACAGGCGCACGGTCAGCCTGTCCTCCAGGTTCCTGACGTGCTGACTGACGGCTCCCGGGGAAATGCAAAGCAGGTCGGCCGCTTGCTTCATGCTGCCGCATCGCGCCACCTCGACAAACGTGTGCAATGCCGCCAGGGGGAGTGACTTGGCCATCTGTTTGCCCAACGTGTTGAACCGCGGAGGATTGCTCGGAAGCCGGACCTGCATGACCCGGCGAGTCGTCGAATTATCGCCGAAGCGCAATGCATATCCCGCCGCCGCACAAACAAAAAGCCGCTCCGGAGAGCGGCTTGACGAAGAGACGGGCGGGCCCCAAGCCCGCCGCAACCTCAATCGTCCAGCAGCGACAGATCGCGCACCGCGCCCTTGTCGGCCGACATCACCAGCTTCGCGTACGCCTTGAGCGCGGCGGACACCTTGCGCGGACGCGGCTTGACCGGCTTCCAGCCCTTGGCGTTTTGTTCCTCGCGGCGGCGCGCCAGTTCCTCGTCGGACAGCAGCACGTCGATCGTGCGGTTCGGAATGTCAATGCGGATCCGGTCGCCGTCGCGCACGAGGCCGATCGCGCCGCCGGCCGCCGCTTCGGGCGAGCAGTGGCCGATCGACAGGCCCGACGTGCCGCCCGAGAAGCGGCCGTCCGTCAGCAGCGCGCAGGCCTTGCCGAGGCCCTTGGACTTGATGTAGCTCGTCGGGTAGAGCATCTCCTGCATGCCGGGGCCGCCCTTCGGGCCTTCGTAGCGCACGATCACCACGTCGCCGGCCTTGACCTTGTCGTTGAGGATGTTCTCGACCGCCTCGTCCTGCGACTCGGTGACGTGGGCCGTGCCCTCGAACACGAGAATGCTCTCGTCGACGCCGGCGGTCTTCACCACGCAGCCGTCGAGCGCGATGTTGCCCGTCAGCACCGCCAGGCCGCCTTCCTTCGAGAACGCGTGCTCGTACGAGCGGATGCAGCCTTCGGCGCGGTCGAGGTCCAGGCTCGGCCAGCGCGTATCCTGGCTGAACGCGACCTGCGTCGGAATGCCGGCCGGGCCGGCCAGGTAGAAGGTCTTGACGGCTTCGTCCTGCGTGCGGGTGATGTCCCACTGGTCCAGCGCGTCCTTGAGCGATGCGGCATGCACCGTGGGCACGTCGGTGTGCAGCTTGCCGGCGCGCTCGAGCTCGCCGAGGATCGCCATGATGCCGCCCGCGCGGTGCACGTCCTCGATGTGGTACTTGTTGGTGTTGGGCGCGACCTTGCACAGCTGCGGCACGATGCGCGACAGGCGGTCGATGTCGGTCATCGTGAATTCGATGCCCGCTTCGCGCGCGATCGCCAGCAGGTGCAGGATCGTGTTGGTCGAACCGCCCATCGCGATGTCCAGCGTCATCGCGTTCTCGAATGCCTTGAAGCCCACCGAGCGCGGCAGGATGCGTTCGTTTTCCTGTTCGTAGTATTCGCGGGTCAGCTCGACGATGCGGCGGCCGGCGCGCTTGAAGAGCTGCTCGCGGTCCGCGTGCGTGGCCACGACCGTGCCGTTGCCCGGCAGCGACAGGCCGAGCGCCTCGGTCAGGCAGTTCATCGAGTTGGCCGTAAACATGCCCGAGCACGAGCCGCAGGTGGGGCACGCGGAGCGTTCGACCTCGGCCACGTCGGCGTCGGAATAGGCCTGATCGGCCGCGATCACCATCGCGTCGACCAGGTCGAGCTTCTTGAGCTCGACCGTCTTGGTGACGGGATTGGCGAGGCGCGTCTTGCCGGCTTCCATCGGGCCGCCGGACACGAAGATCACCGGGATGTTGAGGCGCATCGCGGCCATCAGCATGCCGGGGGTGATCTTGTCGCAGTTGGAGATGCACACCATCGCGTCGGCGCAGTGCGCGTTGACCATGTATTCGACCGAGTCCGCGATGATGTCGCGGCTGGGCAGCGAATACAGCATGCCGTCGTGGCCCATCGCGATGCCGTCGTCGACTGCGATGGTGTTGAATTCCTTGGCGACGCCGCCCGCGGCCTCGATCTCGCGCGCGACGAGCTGGCCGAGGTCCTTCAGGTGCACGTGGCCGGGCACGAACTGGGTAAACGAATTGACCACCGCGATGATCGGCTTCGAGAAGTCATCGTCTTTCATGCCGGTGGCGCGCCACAGGGAGCGTGCTCCCGCCATGTTGCGGCCGGCGGTGGAGGTTTTGGAACGGTATGCGGGCATTGTGGTTGCTGGTGAAATTTCGATCGCAGAAAGGAAGCGGGCCTTGCGGGTAAGGGCCACTCGCGCCCGTGCGAACAACCTCTTGAGCTGCGCTGTGGGCAAACCGGGGGATTATCCCATAGCCGGTGGCGTGAGGGCGGGGAAGGCGTCGCCGGGCCCTGACGCACGGTTCGATGGTCCGGATCAGGGAGCGCGACGGGTGTTCGAAATCAGTTTCGTGTCTGGGGATGGCGGGCGCGAACCGGCCCGACGCGGCCATCGGGTCGCACGTATCGCGTCGTTCTTGCTCAAGAGCCGATTTCTTCAATTCGTTGCATCGACGGGGTGAATCCGCAGCCGACAACGGTCAATCGTTTCAGCGGCCGGCGCATATTTGCACATATTCGATTCGTAAATAAACATCTATTTAAAAATCCTCGCGGGAAATTTTCGGAAGTCGGCGCGCGACGACGCCATGGACTCGCTTGCGGTGTTCGAACTGTATGAAAAATCAGGGTGACGCCGGATGATCCGTAGTCTAATTTGATAAAAAATGCCGAATCGGCATAAATGCTTTGGGTCGATGCGAGTGATTGAAAATCGAAAAATATAAATTCGACCGATTTGCAAAAAACAATGATTTTGTTGGCAGCGGAACGAATTGTTCCGCTTCTCGCGCCAATCCGGACGGTTCACGGGGGACACATGTCGAACACAGTTGATTCCGGCAAGCCATTCGGCAACCTGTTCAGCCGTCTCGGCGGCAAGGCGGCGCGGGTGCACGACATCGACAGCGCAAGGTTCGGCATCGAGCAGATCGTGCGGCAAGGCGAGGGCAGCGTTCCCGAGACGCAGCCGATGATTCCCGACAGCCCGCGGGGAGCCTGCAACCATTACGGCCAGCCCCGAAGAACGTACGGCTGAACGACACGCATAACGACTGTGGCCGGTGCGGCGCCGTCGTGGGCGTCAAGCGGGGGGGCGAAAAGAGAAGGTCATTCAAATAGTTAGGTTAACGAAGCTAGTGAAAAATCGAGGAGACTGACATGGCAGAGTTCATATTGACTTCGGTATCCGGAACGATTCTGGAGCAGCGTGGCGTCGACCATTTGGGACCCTTGCGGGATCTGGTCGGGACTTGGAAAGGAACCGGGTTCAACCAGATCTGGCGGCCGCACCGGATCAAGGGGGGCGGATCGGGATACGGGGGGCGGCCGGGCAGCAATCAGGACCGGTTCCTGGAGTTGAACGAAACGCTCGAGACGATCGAATTCAAGGAGATTCCCGGCGAGATTCCGAATCGCGGCCTGCTGCAGGCCGATATCAACCTGTATGGCCTGACCTATATGCAGGAAGTGTCGGATGCGTACGCCACCGCCCCCGGGCAGCCTCCCGGCGCCCATCCGGGCATCCATCTCGAGCCCGGAATCTGGCTCCACGTTCCGCTGACCACGGATCCGGCGAACGCCCAGACGGTCGCCCGCCTCGCGACCATTCCGCACGGCACGTCGATCCTGATGCAGGGCCGCGTGTTTCCGCCGTTCAATGCGCCGCCGTCGTTCGCACACGAAAGCATCGTGCCGTTTCCGATCGGCAATCCGGGCCACACGTTCCCGCCGGGCGATTTTCCGGAAATGAACCTGTCCATTCCGTCCGCGTTCCGCACGCCGCCCCAGGACATTCCGAACGTCACGCAGGCGTGGGTCGACAACCCGAACGTCGTCCTGCAAAACGGGCTCGCAGGCAAGCACGTCATCTCCACGACGACGCTGCACATCGAGACGAAGTCGGCGCAGATCACGGGGGGCGGCACGTCCAATATCTCGTTTCTGCAGGGCGCCGCGGGCGGGCCGAATGCCGACGCGGCGCGCGTCGACGCGACCTTCTGGATCGAAACGGTCCAGTTGCCCGACGGCGCGAGAAAGCGCCAGCTTCAGTACACGCAGCGGGTGATCCTCGACTTCAACGGGCTGAGCTGGCCGCATGTCTCGGTGGCCACGCTCGAGAAGATCTGACTATCGAAGGCGGCAGCCGGGGCCGCGTGCAGACGACCGCATGCGGCGCCCGGCCCGACTCACCATGAACATGCACTGGCCCTTGCCCCATGGGATCTGGGTCGTCGTACGCGACGCGATTTGTCACGTGTGGACGATGATGGGTGAACTGTCGATGACGAAAGAGCGGAGGTGATGCAATGGCGCTGGACCCAGCAAACGGCTTTCCCCGAACCCCACCGGCCTATGCGGAGCATGCCGGGGACGCGAACCGGCAGGCGGCGCAGTTCGCGCTCGACCTCGATGCGGCGATGCGCGTGAACTATGCGGCCAATATCGAACGGATCGGCGAGAACATCTATCCGCTGCTGTACGCCGAAGCGACGTTCGACGGCGGACGCTACACGCTTCAGGTCGACGATCACACGACCTACGCATGGCAGGACATCGACCTGGTCTACGAACAGGCGAAGGCGATCGCGCATGTTCCGCTCGGGATTTTTTCGATCCTGTCCGGCTACGGGATGTATTCGCGGGACCGGCAGTGGCAGCCGGCGCTGCAGGCGTATCTGGAGCAGGTGAGGCCGGTGTTGCAGCATCTCGGCCAGCTTTCGCTGGTCGGCTTTGCGAAGAGTGCGTCCCACGCGATTCTGACCGAGTCGATCAGGTTCATGGAGTCCACCCTCAGTAGCGGCGCGTTCACGCTCGACGGATTTTCGGCCTATGCACGGCCGCTGGCGGATGCGATCCAGCTCAACATGAGCACGGCGGCGGCGTCCCAGGTCGCCACGATGAGCAAGGTGCTCGACGACTGGAAGGCCGCGCTGGGCGAGGCCAGGTGGGATCAGCTGTATGTCGTGGTGTCGGCGCTCTGGACGCTGTCGAGAGAGAACGCGCACGAGCTGATCATCAAGGCGACCATGAAGCCGGAGCGACGGGAAACGAACGTGATCGTGTCGGAGGCTGTCCCGACGCTCGCGGCTGCCCGGAACCTGCTGGGCCGGATCGTCGGCGACCGCGTGATGGCGGAGCAGGTGTTCGATCCGAATGGCAAGCGCGAGCAGAAGGAAGACATCTATTCGCTGTCCACGCGGCGCGACCTGCTGTCCCAGGCAGTGGAGTCGATCTTGCGCAAGAACCGTCCGTCCGAATTCGCGGCCGGCTGTCCGCACGTGGGCTGAAGCGCATTCGCCGCCCGCGCGGAGCGGGAATTTCTTTCGAGGAGCAACCATGACCACCGGAACCCAAGCCGTCCAGCCGCGCTGGGCGCGCGATTACGTATTCGACGCGATGCGCGACATCGGCATCCATTACATCTTCGGCGTGCCGGGCACCAACGAGATTCCGATCATCGACGGGACGTCCTACCCGGAGAACCAGGTCGAGTACATCGAGTGCCTGCACGAGAACATCGCGATCGGCGCCGCGATGGGCTCGGCGCGGATGACCAACAAGCCGGGTGTCGCGGTGGTGCACGTGACGCCGGGCATCGCGCACGCGGTCGGCAACCTGTTCAACGCCGCGCGCTCGCAGGTGCCGCTCGTGATCCTGTGCTGCCAGCAGCAGAACGAGCTGGTGACCCAGGAGCCGCTGCTCGCGTCCAATCTGGTCGAGATCGCGCGGCAATACACGAAGTGGGCGCACGAGGTGCGCACGGCCGAAGAGCTGCCGCTCGTGCTGCAGCGTGCGTTCAAGGAGGCGATGTCGCCGCCCAACGGGCCGGTGTTCGTGTCGATTCCATGGGAATTCACGATGCGCCGCATCGGCGACGCGGACCGCCTGCCCGGCATCACACGGATCTCGCCGCACTTCACCGCCGATGCCGACGCGATACGCGAAGCAGCGATGCTGCTCGCCCAGGCCCGCAATCCGATCATCGTCGGCGGCGACGCGGTCGGCTACGCCGGCGCATGGCACGAGCTGCAGCAACTGGCGGAGCTGATCGGCGCGCCGGTGCTGCTGCAATCGTTCAGCAGCCTCGCCAATTTTCCGAACGACGACTATCACTGGCAGGGCGAGTTGCCGGGCGCCCAGCAGGGCGTCCAGAAGACCTTTGCCGGGCACGACGTCGCGTTTCTGGTCGGCTTCAGCAACCAGGCGCAGGTTGCCGTCTTCAAGTATTCGGACGGTCCGCTGATTCCGCCGGGCGTCAGGCAGGTCTACCTGAGCAACAACACGTGGGATATCGGCAAGAACTTCTATGGCGAGTCGGCCCTGTTCGGCGACATCAAGACGACGTTGCCGCTCGTCAGCGACATCGTGCGCCAGCATCGTCCCGCCGGCGCCGACGCGCGCAACGACCGGCTGCGCGTGCTCGACGCCAGCCGGCGCGTCGCGTGGGACCAGTACCTTGCGACGGCGATGACGAAGGACGAGATCTGGTCGGTGGTCGTCGCCGACGCGCTGCGTCGCGAAATCCAGGCGCGCGGCCTCGGCAGGAAGTTCGTCTACGTGCACGAGGCCGTGTCCGATTCCGCGCCGTTCCAGTACCTGCTGCCGCTCGGCACCGAGAGCGCGGCGCCGATCAGCTACTACTGCGTCGGCGGCGGCTCGCTCGGCTGGTCGATGCCGGCCTCGCTCGGCATCAAGCTCGAGCGGGACGGCTGGCAGAGCGTCGAGACTAGCCTCGTCGTCAACGCGGTCGGCGACGGCTCGTCGCTGTTCTATCCGCAGACCTGGTGGACCGCCGGTCATCACGACCTCGGGGTGCTCTACATCGTCACCAACAACCACGAGTACCACACGCTGCAGCTCGGGCTGCAGCAGGTAATCAACGCGTACGGTTCGTCGCCCGACTACGGCTGGACGCCGAAGACGGATGATCCCGATTACCTGCGCATTCACCGGCCCGCGCCCGACTTCGTGTCGATCGCGAAGGCGCTGGGCGGCGCCGAGGGCGAAATCGTGGCGCTTCCGCAGAACGTGCGCGCCGCCGTGAAGCGCGGCATCGACCATGTGCTGCTGAAGCGCCAGCCGTACGTCCTCGACGTGCGCACCGCCGGCGACCCGCCGCCGACGCCGCCCACTGCCGCAGCGGCCCGCGCGAAGGCGATGCAGCGCTACATCGAGCAGCCGCCGCTCGACGTGTTCCACGAGGAGGCGTTGAGCGCGCTCGGCGCGAACGGCGAGGGGACGCCGACGCCGAACCTGCGCGTGATCTTCTGACCGAGGCGGCCGCCGACGGCGGCCGGGTTTGCATCGAAGCAAGCGCATTGCGCGCGGAGAACCATCCACCCGTATCAGACAACAGGAGGAAGGAGATCATGGCTGACGAACTGATCGACATCGCGATCGTGGGCGCAGGGGTATCGGGCGTATATAGCGCGTGGCGCCTTCAGCAGGCCGACTCGCGACGCAAGATCGTCGTATTCGAAGGCAGCGATCGCATCGGCGGCCGGCTGCTCTCGGTCAAGCCGCCGGGTATCGACGACATGGTGGCGGAGCTCGGGGGGATGCGCATCCTGCCGGAGAGGCAGCCGCTGATCAAGAACCTGATCGACACGCTCAACCCGATCCTGCCGCAGAGCCAGCATATCGACCTCTACAAATTTCCGGTCGACGAGCCGGTCAACCTTGCGTATCTGCGCGGCGTCCATCTGCGGCTGTCGGATTTCACGCAGGAGCCGGCGAAGGTGCCGTACCGGCTGTCGTTCCGCGACCGTGGGGAGACGGCAGGCGCCATCATCATCAACGCGCTCGAGCAGATCGTGCCCGGCGTCACCGCAAAGGGGCTGACCGAGGACCAGCGCCGGCAGATGGCGCAGCAGGCCAGCTTCGGCGGCGTGCCGCTCTACAGGCAGGGCTTCTGGAACGTGCTGTTGCGCGTCATCGACGGCGAGGCGTACCAGCTCGGCGTCGACGCCGGCGGCTACAACACGACCCTGACCAACTGGAACGCGGCGGACGCGATTCCGTGGTTCCTGTCCGACTTCGGCACTGGCGCGTCGTACATGGGCTTCACGAAGGGCTTCCAGGAAGTGCCGAAGTCGGTGGCGGGGCTCTTCATGCAGGCAGGTGGGGACGTGCGGTTCGGCGCGACGGTCGCCGGTCTCGAATGGGTCGACGGCGCGTTCGAATTCCACGCGCAGGGCAAGCGGATCCGCGCCCGCCAGGTGATTCTGGCGATGCCGCGGCGGTCGATCGACCTGCTCGCGCAAAGCAGCGCGATGCTCGAGGAAATCGGCGGATTGACGTCGAGCGTCACGCCGCGGCCGCTGTTCAAGCTCTTCACGACGTACGCGAACCCGTGGTGGCGGGTGTCGGGCTATACGCGGAAGTCGGAGGCCGGCGAGCCGGAGTACGTGCCGGTGGAGCTGGGCAGGTCGGTGACGGACCTGCCGGTGCGGCAGGTGTACTACTGGCCGAAGTCGGATGGGACGGCTGCGACCGGCGGGCCGTCGATGCTGCTTGCGAGCTACGACGACGGCACCAACGTCGGGTTCTGGGACGGCTTGCGGCCTCGGCGCCATCAGGCGCGGCAAGCCGGCCGCGAAGTGGCGGAGCTGGCGGATCCGTTCATCGGCGCGGACGCCGACCAGGCCGACGAGCTGCCGTGGTTCCGGTATCAGGCGCCGCGGCGGATGGTGGCCGAGGCGGCCCGGCAACTCGCGACGGTTCACGGGCTGTCGCATACGCCGGAAGTCAGGAACGCGGCGTTCCGGGATTGGGGCGACGATCCGTACGGCGGCGGATGGAACAGCTGGAATATCGGCGTGAAGAGCTGGGAGGTGAAGCACAAGATCGTGCAGCCGATCGACGGCAAGCCGCTGTTCATCTGCGGGGAAGCGTATTCGGATGCGCAGGGGTGGGTGGAGGGCGCGTTGCAGACTGCCGATTTCGTGCTGGCGAAGTTTGGGATCGGGGCGTTGTGAGCGGGGTGGGTGAGTTTTGACGGCGGCGGGGGCGGGCGGGGCGCCACGCCCCCGCCCGCTGCAGGTCGAGCCGTGCGTTGATCCGCTGGAAGCCAGCGCCGAGGTGACGGGGGGCAGCGATTTCGGTCTGCGCCTGTCGTCGCGTCAGAGCATCGACGTGCTGGGGCCGTTAAGCATCGTGCTGCGCAACGCACCTACTATCCGGGGTGCCCTGAACGATCTGATTCGTTGCCTGTTCGTGCATAGCCGGGCATCGCCATGCGGCTGTTTGCGGGAGACAAATACGACCTGCGTGCCGTATCGATGCCGCACGAACCCGTCGTCAGCCGCGCGGTGTACGAGCGTTTCTTCGGGGCGAGGCTGCTGAATCTGAACCTCCACCCTCGTGCGTTGCCATGCGCCAGGCAGGCCCTTGCTGCGCAGCTTAAGCGGCCGCTCAGCATGCGCGAGCTTTCCGCAGAAAATAATCTATCGATCTTCCTTGAATGTAAGTTATAGCCTGCTATTTTTAATGAAGCTCGGGCGAGCATCGAAGCCAGAAATGCATCACGGGGAGACACGCTTGTGTCAGCTTCGCTGTGACGTTTCTCGTGTGAAAGCGAACCACTTCCAACGTTGACGAACAGAAGGAGAAATACGATGGAAACTCACGACGGCTCCAGCAATGATGAAGGAAAGAAAGTCGAGTTCGAGCTTTCGCCGGACGATTTGAAAGCCATAGCGTCTGGCAAGTCAGTGCAAATTTCAAGCGCCAAGTTCTTTGGAAAAACCACCTTTACGATAGAGAACGCGCCCATTCCAAAAAGCATCACCGACGCAGTGACGATTCGCCTGGAGATCGATGGGAAAAAGAGCCCGGGCGGCCAGTAAACATGACCACCGTTGCGTCTTTCGTTTGCGGATTTGTCGGCGAGCATCTCGCGCGTTCGGATGGATCAGCGCGAGATGTTTACTCGAATGTGCTTGCACAGGCCCTTGCGGGCAACGATCCCCCGTATGCCAAGGGGTGGTTCGGCAACGACTTCAGGCGACGCTCGCGAGACCAGGAATGGCTGATCTCGCTTCTGCTCTCGAATGTCGATATGGAAGGATACAGTGCTGGCCGGCTGTGGGAATACGGCGCCCGCATCGGACAGGTTGCGATGGCGCGGGGAATACAAAAGCATGCCTGTGACGAGGCGAAGCATTCACGAATGTTCGCGCGAATCGCTTTCAGCACGTTTCCCCGTATTGAAACCGAGCAGCTTCGCGACAGGCTGCGGGGTTGCGCACCGGCATTGAACCTGACGACGCCCGCTGCGAACGGAGTGGGCGAATCGCATGATTTCGAGGAACTGCTGAATTCCCTGATACTGATAAATTTATTTGAGATCAGAGCCCTTTTCCTCGAGAAGCTTCTAACGCCGGTCCTTTTTGCCCATGCCCCTGAGGCAAGCCGAGGATATCTGGAGCGAGCGATGGCGATCATCGTGTGGGACGAAGTCGGTCATATACGCTACACCGCTGATTTTCTTGCTGATCTCGCCAATCAGGGATATGAAGAGCAAATCATCGTGTCGATGCGAGAATTCCAGTCCGTGCTCAACAGGTTGACGGAAAAGGAAATGGACGAAGACTCAAGGACGAATTCTTCATTTCTCTGAGCGGTTCGGGGACGACAAAATGTTCAAGCGTTGCTTTGCAAGAGCGAGTCATGTGCTTGCCGAAACGGAACTTTCCAGGCTCAAAGAGGGCATCCTGAACAGCGAGTATCTTGGGCCGAGTCCGCTGGGCAAGGAGTTCGTCAACAGCAAAGGCTTCTCGATCGTATTCCGTCGGGAGTGGATCGACATGGTCGAGCATCGCTTTCCGTACCTGCGACCTTTCCTTGACTGTGCACTGTTCGAGGCCTGCAATGCCTTCTATATCAACCCCCTGATTCTGGAAGGCTCATCACGAGTCGATCCACACATCGATTGCCGGCTGATCGGAAACGGGAATGTCAGACTGATACCGAACCTCGTCAGCATCTTATATGTCGACGTTCCGCGCGATGCAGTCGGAGGAAGCCTGGTTTTGAACGTCGGCAGCGAAAGCGAAATCGTCGTGCAACCCGAACGTAACGAAATCATTCATTTCCTTGGAAATCTCGTCCATACCGTCACTGAGCTTCGGACCTCCTGTATGAGAATGAGTGTGGTCTGCGAGCAATACAACCTGGCTGACGACAGCCTGGCGGATTTTCCCGCATTCTCCGTGCTCACTGACTGCCGGACCACGCCTCGCGTGGCGGTTGCGACATAGTGCGCTCGCGGTTTGATTGACCGGGGTGGCCGTGCAACTGACCGCTCGACAATGGTGGACGCACGCATGACATGAGGTGAAACATGGCTTGGTTTCGCGTTGAGACAAGTCAAGACCGGTTCCGCCGCGCATTGGCGATTACGCCGGCGCGGCTGGTTCTTCGAGGGCGGGTTGTCACGATGGACGATGCGGCGACCGTCATTCCGGATGGCGTTGTCGCGATCGAGGACGACAAGATCGTGCACACCGGTCCGGCAGACCAGCCACTCGCGGCAACATTCGAGAGTGCACCGATCGTTGAGACGGGAGGGACCATTTATCCCGGCTTGTTCGAGTTGCACAACCACCCCGCCTACAACGCCATTCCCCTTTGGTCCGTCTCGACCCGATTCCCTGATCGACAGGTCTGGCGCAGCGCCGCCGATTACAAGCGACATGTTTCCTCTCCCGCGGCACTGCTGACGCACGACCCAACGTCGGAGAACGCAAAGGCCGTGGTTCGATTCGTCGAATGCCGCGCGTTGCTTGGCGGCGTCACGACGACACAGGGACTTTCGCTGGGCACGATGGCCAGTGCGACGGTGGAGTCGTATCGGGGGCTCGTGCGAAACATCGAGCTTCCCGACGATCCGGCCTGGCCTTCAGCCGTGGATCAGATCAACGACTTCGGGTCGCAAGCCGAAGCCGAGCAGAAATACGGACGGATGCTGACCGATCCAAGCCATGCGTTTTTGATGCACGTATCGGAGGGAACCGATGAGAATGCCCGCAGCGTCTTCGACTACCTCGAGCGTCCCGATGGAAGCTGGCTGATTGGGAAGAACTTCATCGGCATCCATTGCACCGCGCTCGACAAAGCGCGGATTCAGGTTATGCGCGCCAGCGGCGGCCTCGTGTGGTCCCCATTGAGCAATTTCCTGCTGTATGGAGCGACGACGGACATTGCAACCTTCAAGGAAGCGGGCGTGCCGTTCGCGCTGGGCTCGGATTGGGCGCCGAGTGGCACCAAGAATCTGCTTGGGGAGTTGAAGGTTGCCAAGGCAGTGAGCAAGCAAGAGGGAACGATTTTCAGCGATTTGGAACTGGTCCGTTCAGTGACGTCGAGGTCCGCCAGCATGGTCGGGTGGGGAAGCGCGCTGGGGAGCATCGCTGCCGGAAAGGTTGCCGACCTGCTGATCGTCGATACGCTGGACAAGGATCCGTATGCGAATCTGATCAACGCGACGGAAAAGGATATCGTGGCCGTCCTTATTGGCGGCCGCCCACGCGCCGGCCGCGCGTCGATACTCGATCCGCAGACTGCCGGTGTCGAGCAAGTCCATGTCGCCGGTCAGGATCTGGTTCTCGATTTAACTGTCAGCCCGACTCATCCGCTCGCAAGCATGAGTTTCGCGGAGGCCACGAAGACGCTGAGCTATTCGCTGGAGCACCTGCCCGATCTCGCGTCTCGATTCTCCGGCGACCGGGCCTTGTTCGCAGAGAGTCAGTCGTTGTTTGTGCGGCTTGAAATGGACGAGGAATATGCTCGCGAATTGGTGACAGGGGTACGACCCATTGGTCCTGGTGATGTCGACCCCATGGAGCTCGATCCGATCACGTCGATAGACGACTCGACGTTCAGACAACGCATTCTGGCCAACCCCAATCTGCCCGAATGGCTGAGAGCAGCGTTGTGAGGGCCATGACCTCAAGTATCAGGGTTGGCGTTTGCCGCGGCCACCAGCGGGTTTGCCCGCCGGCTTACGTGAACCCGCAGCTGGCTTGCCGGCGGGTTTGCTGCGTGGCTTTTGCACGCTGAATGGGCTACCGCTGGACAAGCTTGTTCCTTTACCCGCGGCCACATCGCGCTGCGCCGCAGGCTTGCGCTTGTTTTCGCCATTTTGCGGGCGGGGCTTTTTGTCGAGCACCTGCTTGGCGCCCGTCGCAGCCGGCGGCACTTTGGGCTTCTTGGGTTTTTTGGGTTTCTTGATGATCTGGCCCGTCGCGCTGGTTTGCGGCACGCGGTGTTCGGCTTCAAAACCCGGCTCTTCTTCACGGGGCAGCGTTTGCCGGATCAGCGCTTCAATCGCGGCCAGTTGCGGTGCTTCATCGGCACACACGAGGGACACCGCCACACCACTGGCGCCTGCGCGGCCGGTACGGCCAATACGGTGCACATAGTCTTGCGCCACGATCGGCAGATCAACGTTGATCACCAGCGGCAGGTCGTCGATATCCAGCCCGCGCGCAGCCACATCGGTGGCGACCAGCATATTGACTTCGCCCGTCTTGAAGCGCTCCAGCGCACGCAGGCGCGCGGGTTGCGGTTTGTCGCCGTGGATGGTGTCGACCGCATAGCCCGCGTCATCCAGCATGGCCGCCAGGTAATCCACGCCAATGCGGGTTTTGACGAACACCAGCGCGTGCTCCCAGTTGTTCTCGGCGACAAGGTGCATGAAGAGGTCAGGCTTGTTCCTCTTATCCACCGGCACCACCCACTGCTTGATCTTGCTGGCCGTGGCATTGGGCGGGCTGACGCTGATATTGACCGGGCCGCGCAGAATGCCCGCCGCCATGGCGCGGATATCATCGGAAAACGTGGCAGAGAACAGCAGGGTCTGGCGCTGAGCGGGCAAGGCAGCAAAGACGGCGTCGAGTTCGCGAGCAAAGCCCAGATCCAGCATGCGGTCGGCTTCATCCAGCACCAGCGTTCGTACTTGATCAAACTGCACTGCGTTCTGGCGATTGAGATCCAGCAAACGGCCCGGCGTGGCAACGAGCACATCCACGCCTTTGCGCAACTTCATCATCTGCGGGTTGATGCTCACGCCGCCGTAGGCGGCCAGAAATCGCAAATCGAGGCCTTTACCGTAAGCGATAAAGCTTTGCAGCACTTGTTCAGCCAGTTCACGCGTGGGCACCAGCACCAGAACCCGCGCGCGGTTGCTGGACACCGCCGGGCCGTGTTGCACCAGCCGTTGCAACAGCGGCAGCGCAAAACCCGCCGTCTTGCCAGTGCCGGTTTGTGCGGCAGCCATGACGTCCTTGCCACCGAGCACGGCAGGAATCGCCTTGGCCTGCACCGGCGTAGGCGCCTGGTAATTGAGGTCCTGCACATTGCGCAGCAAGGGATCGATCAGGCCGAGCGAGGCAAAAGACATTGGCGAATTCCGGGCTAAAACCGCAATTCTAGCGGTTACCGCCTGATTGCACCGCGCAGATCAATGGTCAAGGTCGCCTTTCCGACTCCGGCTGCACCCGACGCGCAACCGACCGACTGATGATGGTTTGCGATACGCCAAAGCATGCGCGGCGTATCACCTAAACTACAGAACCAACGGACCCGGCCGTTCCTTCACGGCCATCCCGTCGGCTCTCCCGTCATGGCGCACATCTTCTTCGCTGCCTCGATCCAGCGACACATCGCAACGCCCGAGCGCGAGATCGACGCGCGCACGCTCGGCGCAGCGCTCGAAGCCGTCTTCGCCGCGCAGCCGCGATTGCGCGGCTACATCCTCGACGACCAGGGCTCGCTGCGAGCGCATCTTGCCGTGTTTGTCGACGGCCAGCGGATTCGCGACCGACAACATTTGTCCGATGCACTCGGCGAAGAAAGCCGGGTGTACGTCGTACAGGCTTTGTCAGGCGGATAAAGGGAGCCATCGTTACCCGAAGACGAAGAGGCACACGGAATGAACGATCGATTGCTAGTCGCGACCCGCAAGGGTCTGTTCGTTCTACAGGCCGACGGCAACGGCGGCTGGACGCTCGGCGACCCGCATTTCGTCGGCGAGCCGGTCAGCATGGTGCTGCCTGATCCGCGCGACGGATCGCTGTACGCGGCGCTCAATCTCGGCCACTTCGGCGTGAAGCTGCATCGCCGGCGTGCGGGCGCGGCGGATTGGGAGGAGTGCGCAGTCCCCGTGTACCCGCCGCAGCCTCCCGACGAAGCGCGTACCGATGGCAATGCGAACGCGAGCACGAACGCAAATGCGGATGCGGACAACGCAACCGGCAACGCCGCCCCCGTTCCGCCATCGCCTCCCTGGACGCTCCAGCAAATCTGGTCGCTCGAAACCGGCGGCCCGGACGAACCCGGCGTCCTGTGGGCTGGCACGATCCCCGGCGGGCTGTTCCGTTCCGACGACGGCGGCGACACGTGGACGCTCAACCGCGCGCTCTGGGATCGCCCCGAGCGCCGCGAATGGTTCGGCGGCGGCTACGACGCACCGGGCATCCATTCCGTGATGGTCGATCCGCGCAACAGCCGGCACGTGTCGATCGGCGTGTCGTGCGGCGGCGTCTGGCAGACCGACGACGGCGGCGCGACCTGGCGCGTGAGCGCCGACGGCATGGAGGCCGACTACATGCCGCCGGAACGGCGCGGCGATGCGAACGTGCAGGACCCGCACCGCGTCGTGCAATGCGTGGCCAACCCGGACGTGCTGTGGACGCAGCATCACTGCGCGATCTTCCGCTCGACCGACGGCGCGGCGCACTGGCAGCGGATCGAGGCGCAGCCGTCGAGCTTCGGCTTCGCGGTCGCCGTGCACCCGCGCGAGCCGGACACCGCCTGGTTCGTGCCCGCCGTGAAAGACGCGTGCCGGATTCCGGTGAACGGCCAGTTCGTCGTCACGCGCACGCGCGACAGCGGACGCACGTTCGAGCGTTTCTCGCACGGATTGCCGCCGGCGCCGGCCTATGACCTCGTGTATCGGCATGGGCTCGCGGTGGACGACTCCGGCACGTGCCTGGCGATGGGATCGACCACCGGCGCGCTATGGACATCCGATGACGGCGGCGAAAGCTGGCGGTTGATTTCCGCGCATTTGCCGCCGGTTTATTGCGTGCGGTTCGGATGAGGGCGGGTGAACGCGTTGACGGCTGAATTGGCGCTTCATCGCCGCCGCAGGTTGACGCGACGCCACCCGGCCATGTTGACGCTGTCGCCGTCACCCACCTAACATCAGACAAAACGATCACGAGCATTCAAACATGAGAGCGACCCTTGTCATCGTAGTAGGCAGTCGGCGCATGGTCCGGTAGCGGCACCAGGCCGGTACCCCGTGCGCCCCCGACTCAGTCGGGGGTTTTTTTTTGCCCGAAGCCACCTTGCTTTCGATCGACGATGCCGACGACTCCCGAATCCTCGCCACCCAAGCTCGTCACGCTGATCCTGCTGTGCGCGGTATCGGTGCTGCCCGTGAGCCTGTTCCTGCCATCGCTGCCGAACATCGCGCGCACGTTCGCTACCGACTACGCGCTCGTCAGCCTGTCGCTCGCGGGATACGCGGCCGTCGCCGCAACGCTCGAACTGGTCATGGGGCCGCTGTCGGACCGCTTTGGACGGCGGCCGATCGTGCTGGCCGGCCTTGCGGTCTTCGTCGTCGGGTCGGTCGGCTGCGCGCTGGCCACCGACGTCCGGATTTTCCTGGCTTGCCGGGTGCTTCAGGCGGGCATTACGTCGGGCTATCCGATCTCGATGGCCGTGATCCGGGACACGGCGGGCAAGGAGCGGGCGGCGAGCCGGATCGGCTATGCCGCGATGGCGGCGGCGATCGCCCCGATGCTCGGTCCCATGGTGGGCGGCGCGCTGGACGAAGCGTGCGGCTGGCGCGCGAGCTTCTGGTTTCTCGCGGTAGCCGGCGCCGCGCTGTTCGCGTGGTGCTGGCGCGACCTCCGCGAGACCAACTTGAATCCGTCGGACACGTTGAGGCGGCAAGTCCGTGCGTATCCGGCGCTGCTTCGCGCACGGCGCTTCTGGGCCTATGCGTCGTGCATGGCGTTCTCGACGGGCACCTTCTATGCGTTCCTGGCCGGTGCGCCGCTGGCCGCGAAAGCGGTATTCGGCATCCCGCCGGCGACGATCGGCTTCTACATGGGGAGCGTCACGGCCGGATTCATGTTCGGCAGTTTTCTGTCCGGCCGGTACGCGGGGCGCTGCTCGAGCGCGACGATCATCGTCACGGGGCGCATCATCGCGTGTGCCGGCCCGCTGATCGGTCTCGCACTGTACTTCTGCGGCGTCCGGCACGTCTTCGCGTTGTTCGGGCCGTGCCTGCTGGTCGGCGTGGGCAACGGTCTGACGAATCCGTGCGCCCATGCCGGCGTGCTGTCGGTGCGGCCCGACCTCGCGGGAAGTGCTTCCGGCCTCGCCGGCGCGATGACCATCGCGGGCGGCGCCGCGCTGTCGTCGGTGACGGGCGCAGTGCTGACCGACGGCAATGCGGATTATGCGTCGCTCGGCATGATGCTGGCGTCGTCCACGCTCGCGCTGCTGGCGGCGGCGTACGCGCGCTCACTGGATGCGCGCGATGGCCTGCGATGATTGATGCCGATTCGCACGCCCGCTCGGGTCGGCTGGTTTCGGTCCGGATCCAAGCGGGCGCATCGGCGAACGTTGCGCTTACGCCTTCGTCCCCACCACGAACTCGAACTGCGCCACCCCATCGACCCCGCCGGTCACGCGGTCGCCCGGCTGCAGCGCGCCGACGCCCGCCGGCGTGCCGGTGAGGATCAGGTCACCCGCCTTCAGCTCGACCGAGCGCGACACCGCCGCGATGATGTCCTGCACCGGCCAGATCATGTCGGCGAGGTCGCCTTGCTGCCGGGTTTCGCCGTTGACCGCCAGCCAGATGCGGCCCGCCGCCGGATGACCGGTCGCGGTGGCCGGCCGCAGCGCGGTCACCGGGCCCGCCGCGTCGAAGGCCTTCGCCCAGTCCCACGGCCGGCTGAGCTTCTTCGCTTCGGCCTGCAGGTCGCGGCGCGTCAGGTCGACGCCGACGCCGTAGCCCCACACGTGCGACAGCGCGTCGGCCGGGTCGATCGCGCGTCCGCCTCGGCCGATCGCGACCACGAGCTCGATTTCGTGGTGCAGGTCGCTCGTCAGCGGCGGATACGGGACGGCGCCGGCCGCCGGCACGATCGCATCGGCCGGCTTCATGAAGAAGAACGGCGGCTCGCGGGTCGGATCGGCGCCCATCTCGCGCGCGTGCTCGGCGTAGTTGCGGCCGACGCAGAACACGCGGCGCAGCGCAAAGCGCGCGGACGACTGGTCGACTGCGACGGAAGGACGCTCGGGAGCGTCGATGACGTATTCGGACATCGGGTGGCCTCGTTCGGGTTGAAGATGCAGCCGGCGCGCGCATTGCGCGGCGGCCGGTATGCATGAACGATACTCGACGCGCGTTGCGCCGGATGCTACGCAACTGCGTATTTCCGGGACAAAACTACGCGTCGCCGTCCGGCAGTGCGGCGTTCGCATCGCGATACGCCTTCGGCGACACGCCGACCCGCGCGCGGAACCGCCGCGCGAAATACCCCTCGTCGCGGAAGCCGACCGCGCGCGCGATCTCGGCGATGCGCCGGCTGGTGTGCGCGAGCAGCGACTGCGCGAGCGCGATGCGGCGCTCGGTCACGAGATCGGTGAACGTGCTGCCGGTCTCCTTGCGGACCAGGTGCGCGAGATAGTTCGGCGACAGGAACGCGGCCTCGGCGGTGGCGGCGAGGGTCAGGTCTTCGCGGGTCAGGTTCGCGCGCACGTGGCGCAGCACGCGCGCGAGCGCGTCGCGCCGGCCCGCGCGGTGCGCGCCGCGCTGCGCGAGCTTGTCGAGCGCGCCGGCGTACTGCGTGCAGACGAGCCCGATCAGCTGCAGCAGATAGCCGCGCAAGAGCGTCGTCGAGCCGAACGTGCGGACGCGGTCGGCGTCGATCATGCACAGCGCGAGACGGCGCGCCTCCTCGAACGTGTCGCCGGTCAGGATGAAATCCAGATGCTCCTGGAAGCGGAACGGCGTCAGCTCGGGAAAGCGGTGCGCGGGCACGTCCTCGAGGTCGAGCGGATCGACGTCGAGATCGGCGCGCAGGAACGCCTGGCTGAAGTTGATCACGATGAAGTGCGCGCCTCCCGGATGCGGAATCAGGTGCTCGCGGTACGGCAGCACGAACGCGAGCGCGCCGCGCGGAAACGGCCGCGTGACGCCGCCGATGCGCTGCTCGGTGTCGCCGCCGAGGTTGAACTGGACCTGGAAGTACGCGTGCCGGTGCGGCTCGGTGATCGCCTGGCGCGACGCCTGGTCGCGGATGTAGAAATCGAGCCGGTCGCTGCGTTCGGGCATCCCGTACAGGCGCGGCGGGGCGAAGGAGGACATGACGGATTCAGCAATTCGTGACGCGGATGGAGCCGCGATGGTACAGCGAACGCGGCGCGGCCGGAACGGGCCGCGCCGGCGTGGTACGTCACGCGGCGGCCGCGTCCGGGAAGAACCCGAGGTAGCGGAACGGCCGCGCGTCGGCCGCGCTCGCCGTCAGCCCGGCCGCGGCGCCCGTCGACGCAAGGGCGTCCACGGTCGCCGCGCGATTGGACAGCAGCGTCCATTGCGCGTCCGCGTCACTCACGGATGGCACGGTGCGCACGCCGTTCAGCGCGGCGAGCAGCGCGTCCGGCGGCGGCGCATGGATCACGAAACCCTCGTTCGCGACCGCCGCCGTGGCGACACCGAGCGCCATGCACACCTGCGCGCGCAGCGGCGCCTCGGCCACGTTCGCCGCGCGCGAGCGCTCGACGTTGCGGCGCGTGTCGTCGTCGACGATCACGCCGCCGCGCAGCAGCGGCGTCGTGCGCCACGCGTCGGGCGGACAGCCTTTGCCTTCCGGCGACAGCGCGACGAACGGATTGATTTCGGCGGGATAGATCCGGCACACGAGCGGCCGTTCGTCGTAGATCCCGCAGCGCATGTCGGCCTGCAGGTTCGGGCACGGTCCCGCGTAGGACGCGGTGAGCACGGTCGTCACGCGCACCGGCAGCGCGCCGCTGAGCGCGGGCGTCGAGCGGGCCCGCTTGTATGCGGCGAAAGCGTTGTCCGGTTCGGGTTCGACGGGCCACGGGATCGCGTCGCACAGCAGCTCCACGCGGCCGCCGCGTTGCAGCCACGTGATCGCTTCGTCGATCGTCAGCATGAGGCGCAGGTCATGGCAGCACTTGCCGCAAGCCGTGCACGCGAAATCGATGTCGTTCACTCAGGGTTCCTGGTTGGATTCGGGGTTTGGATCACGGCTGGACGAGGGAGGCGACCCGGCGGCGCAGTTCCGGCACGACGTCGTCGTCAAACCACGGATGGTGCTTGAACCATCCGGTGTTGCGCGGCGACGGATGCGGCAGCGGCAGCACCGCCGGGCCGTAGTCGCGCCACGCGCGCACGGTGTCCGTCAGCGTCGCCTTGCGCGTGTCGCGCAGGAAATGCCGCTGCGCGTACTGGCCGACCAGCAGCGTCAGGCGGATCGCCGGCAGCTCCGCGAGCAGGCGGTCGAGCCACAGTGGCGCGCATTCGGGGCGCGGCGGGTTGTCGCCGCTCGCGCCGCGGCCCGGATAGCAGAAGCCCATCGGCACGATCGCGAAGCGCGACGCGTCGTAGAACGTGTCGGCGTCGACGCCGAGCCAGTCGCGCAAGCGCTTGCCGCTCGCGTCGTCCCACGGGATGCCGCTCGCGTGCACGCGCGCGCCGGGCGCCTGCCCGACGATCAGGATGCGGGCGTCGCGGTGCGCGCGCAGCACGGGGCGCGGGCCGAGCGGCAGCTCGGCTTCGCACGCGCGGCACGCTCGGATTTCGGCAAGCAGCGCGTCGAGCGGCGCATGCGTTCGTTTCGGCATCGGGGACAGGCAGGTTGCGGGCGGCGCGTCGCTTCGGGCAGGCGCGCCGGGAGCCGGGGACGGGCGCATCGACCCAATGTTCGTCGGATCATCCGTCCGGGAACCGGCCCGGGAATGCGTTCCCGAACCCGCGAATCATCCGGCGTGCGTCGCGCCCGTTTCGGCGACGGCAGCATCATACATCGCGGTTTGCGCGATCGCAGCAACGAGCGCCCGGTCGTCCTGCGCGCCGTCGAACATGCCCCAGCGCCGGTACTGCGACAGGAACCACAGGCCGTCGTCGGCGCACGGCCGGTTCACCGTGCCGTTCGCATGAAACGCGACCGGCAGCGGCGGCGCGGCGAACGGCCCCGCGCCGTAGTCGCCGAGCAGGCGCGGCGCGATCAGCGCGGCCGGCACGCCGATCGCGTCCGGCGACGCGAGCCAGTCCGCGGCTTCGCGGCGGTGCGCGGGGCTGTCGAGCCATGCGCACGCGTCGACGAGCGTGCGGATCAGCGCGCGCGCGGCGTTCGGATACAGCTCGGCGAAGTCGCGCCGGCACGCGAGCGCCTTCTCCGGATGATCGGGCCAGACCTCGCTCGTCGCGGCGACGGTGCGGCCCGCGCGGCACGCTTCGGCGACCGCATGCCACGGCTCGCCCGCGCAAAAGCCGTCGAGCTCGCCTTGCGCGAGCGCGGCGACCATCTCGGGCGGCGGAATCACGACGCTGCGGATCTCGCGCAGCGGATCGACGCCGTGCGACGCGAGCCAGTGATAGAGCCACATCGCGTGCGTGCCGGTCGGGAAGGTCTGCGCGAACACCGGCGGGCGGCCGAGCGTCGCGAGCGCGTCGCGCAGGTTGCCGCGCGCGCGGTACGCGTCGGCGAGCGGCCCGGAGAACGTGATCGCCTGGCCGTTGCGGTTCAGCACCATCAGCACGGCCATGTCGGCCTGCGGGCTGCCGATGCCGAGCTGCATCCCGCAGACGAGACCGTACAGCGCATGCGCGGCGTCGAGCTCGCCGGACAGCAGCTTGTCGCGCACCGCGGCCCACGACGGCTGGCGGCTCAGTTCGAGCGTGAGGCCGTGGCGCGCGCCGAGGCCGAGGCGCTGCGCGACGATCAGCGGGGCGGCGTCGCTCAGTGCGACGAAGCCGAGACGGAGATGCGCGCGTTCCGGCGCGGCGGCGGTCGAAGGGGGCATGGCGGTGACGGTCATGGTTGAGGGTCGGCCGCGAGCACCTGGCGCGCGGCGTCGACGATGCGGATGCCCTGGTCCATCGCGCACTTGCGCAGCGTCGCGTACGCGTCGTGCTCGGACAGGTGGCGGCGGTCCATCAGCAGGCGTTTCGCGCGATCGATCAGCTTGCGGTCGGCGAGTTCGCGCTCGACGTCGGCGAGCCGCCGGCGCAGCGCGTCGTCGTGCGAGAAGCGGGCGAGCGCGACCTCGAGGATCGGCGCGAGCCGCTCGGCGGACAGCCCTTCGACGAGATACGCGCTGACCCCCGCGCCGACCGCCGCGCGGATCAGCGTCTGGTTGGCGTCAGGGCTGAACATCAGCACCGGGCGGGGCGCGGTCGCGTTCATTACGGCGAGCTGCTCGAGCGTGTCGCGCGACGGCGATTCGGTGTCGATGATCACGACGTCGGGCCGCTGCGCCTCGACGGCGGCCGGCAGTCGCGCCGGCGTCGCCACTTCGTTCAGCATCTCGTAGCCGAGGCGCGCGAGCGCATCGCGCAGGTCGCCGATCGGTTTCTGCGTATCGGTGACGAGCAGCACGCGCAGCCTGGCGTGGGTAGCGGACGCACTCATGATGCAAGCCGATGAAACTGGAGAGCGGCGTCCCGGCGGGACTTCCGCCGGCCGCCGCGCGGGCGGCCGACGCTTTCAATATAGATCGGCGGCATGCGCCGCAGTGCGCGCCGCATCCTACGCCGCGCGCCGGGCGGCAGCGTCGGTATCGGCATCGGCCGCGCCGGCGCACGCCGCGGCTTCGCCGATCGCCGCGCCGACCAGGATCACCGCCGGGCTGCCGAGCCCGGCCTGCGCGACGCCCTGGGCCAGCGCGCCGAGCGTGCCGGTCCAGCGGCGCTCGGCGGGCGTGCCCGCCCATTGCACGGCCGCGGCCGGCGTCGACGCGGGCAGCGCGGCGAGCAGGCCGGCCGCGATCCGCTCGATGCGGGTCATGCCCATGTAGATCGCGAGCGTCGTGCCGGTTGCCGCGAGGCGCGGCCAGTCGGGCTCGCCGTGGTCCTGCAGGTGCGCGGTGACGAACGTGACGCCCTGGCAGTGGTCGCGGTGCGTGAGCGACACGCCGAGGCTCGCGGCCGCCGCGAAGCCGGATGAGATGCCGTTGACGATCTCGACGGGAATCGCCGCGTCGCGCAGCGTCTTCAGTTCCTCGCCGGCGCGGCCGAACAGCAGCGCCTCGCCGCCCTTGACGCGCACGACGTGCGCGCCGCGCAGCGCGTAGCGGCGCATCAGCCGCTCGATGAACGCCTGCGGCGTCGAGCGGCAGCCGCCGCGCTTGCCGACGCGCACGACGCGCGCCTGGGGCGCGAGCGTGACGATCTCCGGGTTGACCAGATCGTCGAGCAGCAGCACGTCGGCGGCGGCGAGCGCCTTCACGGCCTTCAGCGTCAGCAGGTCGAGATCGCCGGGGCCGGCGCCGAGCAGGGTGACCTTGCCAGTCGTCATGATGCGTTCCATTGCCACGCGTGCGTGGCGGTCGATTGCGTAGCGGGTTCCGCTACGGTCCCGGTGCGGCGGCCCGCAGGCGCGCCGTCGAAGCGACAACGGCGTCCGCCCATGCCGCCCATGTGTCGGGCACGGAGGGACGCCGTTGTCCGGATGCGTTCCCGTCCGTGACGGCGGGCGCGCGCGTTGCGAGTACCGCACACCGGCGCCATTGCCGATGTCTGCCAACTGTTCAGCAATATCCGGGCCAGCCTTTGAACGCGGCGCGTTCCGCATCGCGCCCCGCCGCGCATGTCCGCCGCATGCGCATGCCGGCCGAGTGCGTGCGTGCCGGTGCGATGCCGCAAGCCTGTGCGCCATTCACCACGAGCGTGCACCGTGATGCCGCACGGCGACAGTGCTGCATCGCACCACAACTGTGCCTCGCTGCATCACGACGCGTCGCTGATCTGGCGCAAAGAGCGGCCCGGAACCGCTTGAACACGCCGCCAGCCGTCATACGATGGGATTCAGCCCGAGTTGGCACGGGGCTTGCGTTATGTCGATCGAGCCAATCAACGGCGATTGGCCCGCAGCACCGATTACCGACATGCCCGGCAACGGGCTCCCTGGGCAACGGCGTCCTACGCATCGGGTCTCGACACGAGACCGGATTCGCAGGACGCCGTTTTTGTTTGGTGAATGAGATATGTCCGACAAAGCTACCCGCATCGATCTCTTCAGTTTCGGCAGCGCGCCGATGCGTGCGTTCCATCTGACGTGGATGGCGTTTTTCGTCTGCTTCTTCGCGTGGTTCGCGTGCGCGCCGCTGATGCCGCTGATCGCGCGCGAATTCCACCTGAGCGCCACGCAGGTCGCGAACATCAACATCGCCGCGGTGGCCGCGACGATCGTCGTGCGGCTGGTCGTCGGCCCGTTGTGCGACCGCTTCGGCCCGCGCCGCGTCTATGCGGGGCTGCTCGCGATCGGCGCGATTCCGGTGATCGCGGTCGCGTTCAGCCACGACTACCTGACGCTCCTGATCTGCCGGCTCGGCATCGGCGCGGTCGGCGCGAGCTTCGTGATCACGCAGTACCACACGTCGGTGATGTTCGCGCCGAACGTCGTCGGCACCGCGAACGCGACGTCGGCCGGCTGGGGCAACGCCGGCGCGGGCGCGGCGCAGGCGTGCCTGCCGCTGCTCGTCGCGGCCGCGATGCTGCTCGGCTTCGGCGACGCGTCCGCGTGGCGCGTCGCGCTCGTCGTGCCGGGCATCGCGATGCTCGTGATGGCGTGGGTGTACGGGCGCTTCACGCAGGACTGCCCGCAAGGCGACTTCATCGCGCTGCGTAAACAGGGCGTGACGATCGACAGCGGCAAGAAGGGCAGCTGGGCCAGCTTCTTCGCGGCGTGCGCGAACTATCGCGTATGGATGCTGTTCGTCACGTACGGCGCGTGCTTCGGCGTCGAGGTGTTCATCCACAACATCGCCGCGCTTTATTACGTCGACCATTTCAACCTGTCGCTGAAGGACGCGGGGCTCGCCGCCGGCCTGTTCGGCCTGCTCGCGCTGTTCGCCCGCGCGCTCGGCGGCTGGCTGTCGGACAAGGTCGCCGCGCGCCGCAGCCTCGACGTGCGCGCGACGCTGCTGTGCGCGCTGATGATCGGCGAAGGGCTCGGCCTGATCTGGTTCTCGCATGCGAACAGCATCGGAATCGCGCTGGCCGCGATGCTGACCTTCGGCCTCTTCACGCACATGGCGTGCGGCGCGACCTACGCGCTCGTGCCGTTCATCGACCGCAAGGCGCTCGGCGGCGTCGCGGGCATCGTCGGCGCGGGCGGCAACGTGGGCGCGGTCGCGGCGGGCTTCCTGCTGAAGGGCATCGGCGACGTGCAGCACACGCTGAGCCTGCTCGGGCTCGTCGTCACCGCGTCGGCGCTGTGCGCGATGGCGGTGCGCTTCAGCGAAGAACACAAGGCCCGCGAGGCGGCGCTGCGCGAACGCGCGCTCGCCGCGAGCGGCGTCGCAAACTGAGTGAACGTTCCGAGGATAACCATCATGAAACTC
The DNA here is from genome assembly GCF_002097715.1 of Burkholderia ubonensis subsp. mesacidophila. NCBI lineage: Bacteria > Pseudomonadati > Pseudomonadota > Betaproteobacteria > Burkholderiales > Burkholderiaceae > Burkholderia > Burkholderia ubonensis. Next base: position 1,951,556 of record NZ_CP020738.1, on the reverse strand, counting down.
ATCGTCATCGGTCACGGCATGGTCGGTCACAAGCTGCTCGAGTGCATCGCGGCGCAAGTCGCCGGCGCGCCGCAGGTGACCGTGCTCGGCGAGGAGCCGCGCCCCGCGTACGATCGCGTGCACCTGTCCGAATTCTTCTCGGGCAAGTCGGCGGACGACCTGTCGCTCGTCGCGCCGGGCTTCTTCGAGCAGCACCCGCAGTTCGACCTGCGCCTGAACGCGCAGGTCGCGTCGATCGACCGCGACGCGCATACGGTCACGCTGGCGTCGGGCGAGACGCTCGCGTACGACAAGCTCGTGCTCGCGACCGGCTCGCGGCCGTTCGTGCCGCAGGTGCCGGGCCGCGAGCGCGCGGACTGCTTCGTGTACCGCACGATCGAGGACCTCGAGGCGATGCAGGCGTGCGGCGCGCACGCGAAGCGCGGCGTCGTGGTCGGCGGCGGGCTGCTGGGCCTCGAATGCGCGAAGGCGCTGCGCGACCTGGGGCTCGACACGCACGTCGTCGAATTCGCGCCGCGCCTGATGGCCGTGCAGGTCGACGACGGCGGCGGCCGGATGCTGCGCGCGAAGATCGAGGCGCTCGGCGTGACGGTGCATACCGGCAAGAACACGCTCGAGATCGTCGACGGCGAGGAAGGCACGCACCGGATGAAGTTCGCAGACGGCTCGCACCTCGACACCGACATGATCGTGTTCTCGGCCGGCATTCGCGCGCGCGACGAGCTGGCGCGCGCGTGCGGGCTCGACCTCGGCCCGCGCGGCGGCGTCGCGATCGACGACGCCTGCCGCACGAGCGACCCGGACATCTATGCGATCGGCGAATGCGCGGCGTGGAACGGCATGGTGTACGGCCTCGTCGCGCCGGGCTACGACATGGCGCGGGTAGTCGCGAAGCAGCTGGCGGGCGAAGCCGCGGCGTTCGCGGGCGCGGACATGAGCACGAAGCTGAAGCTGATGGGCGTCGACGTCGCGAGCATCGGCGACGCGCACGGCGCGACGGCCGGCAGCCGCACCTACCAGTACGCCGACGAGCGCAAGCAGGTGTACAAGAAGCTCGTCGTATCCGACTGCGGCAAGTTCCTGCAAGGCGCGGTGATGGTTGGCGACGCGGCCGAATACGGCACGCTGCTGCAGATGATGCTGAACCGCATCGAGCTGCCCGAGTCGCCGGAATTCCTGATCCTGCCGTCGTCGGACGGCGCGGCCAAGCCGGCGCTCGGCGTCGACGCGCTGCCGGCGCTCGCGCAGATCTGCTCGTGCAACAACGTGTCGAAGTCGCAGATCTGCGCGGCGGTCGGCGACGGCGCGACGAGCATCGCCGCGATGAAGTCGTGCACCGGAGCGGGCACGTCGTGCGGCGGCTGCGTGCCGCTCGTCACGCAGATCATGAAGGCCGAGATGAAGAAGAACGGCCTCGCGGTCAACAACCACATCTGCGAGCACTTCCCGTATTCGCGCCAGGAGCTGTTCCACCTGATCCGTGTCGAGCGCATCCAGACCTTCGGCGAACTGCTCGCGAAGCATGGCCACGGCCTCGGCTGCGACGTCTGCAAGCCGGCGGTCGCGGGCATCCTCGCGTCGTGCTTCAACGAGTTCGTGCTGAAGAAGGAGCACGCGGCCCTGCAGGATTCGAACGACTACTACCTCGCGAACATCCAGCGCGACGGCACGTACTCGGTCGTGCCGCGCATGCCGGGCGGCGAGGTGACGCCGGAAGGGCTGATCGCGGTCGGCCAGGTCGCGAAGAAATACGGCCTCTACACGAAGATCACGGGCGGCCAGCGGGTCGACCTGTTCGGCGCGCGCGTCGAGCAGCTGCCGCTGATCTGGGAGGAGCTGATCGCCGCGGGCTTCGAGTCGGGGCATGCGTACGGCAAGTCGCTGCGCACCGTGAAGTCGTGCGTCGGCTCGACGTGGTGCCGCTACGGCGTCGACGATTCGGTCGGCCTCGCGATCGACCTCGAGAACCGCTACAAGGGCCTGCGCGCGCCGCACAAGCTGAAGTTCGGCGTGTCGGGCTGCACCCGCGAATGCGCGGAAGCGCAGGGCAAGGACGTCGGCATCATCGCCACCGAGAAGGGCTGGAACCTGTACGTGTGCGGCAACGGCGGCATGAAGCCGCGCCACGCGGAACTGCTCGCGGCGGACCTCGACCGCGCCACGCTGATCCGCTACGTCGACCGCTTCCTGATGTTCTACATCCGCACCGCGGACCGGCTGCAGCGCACGAGCGTATGGCGCGACAACCTCGAAGGCGGGCTCGACTACCTGATCGACGTCGTCGTGCACGACAAGCTCGGGCTCGCGGCCGAACTCGAGGCCGACATGCAGCACGTGGTCGACACCTACGAGTGCGAGTGGAAGAAGGCCGTCACCGATCCGGACACGCGCAAGCGCTTCCGCCACTTCGTGAACAGCGACGCGCCGGACGCGAACATCGCATTCGTCGAGACGCGCGGCCAGATCCGCCCCGCGACGCCCGACGAGCGCGTGCGCGGCAAGCCGGTCGAGATCCCGGTGGTGGTCGAGACCGAAACCGTTTGAGCGGTAGTTAACGTCACCTTCATCGTCAGCAAGGAGAACGTCATGAGCAACGATCGTATTCCCGTGTCCTGGACCCCCGTGTGCGCGCTCGACGAGATCGTGCCGAACACCGGCGTGTGCGCGCTCGTCAACGGCGAGCAGGTTGCCGTGTTCCACGTCGCGCATGCGGACGGCGGCGTGTTCGCGATCGGCAACGTCGATCCGGCGTCGCACGCGGCGGTGATGTCGCGCGGGCTGATCGGCAATCTCGGCGAGCGGATCGTCGTCGCGTCGCCGCTGTACAAGCATCACTTCGACCTGCGCACCGGCGAATGCCTCGAAGTGCCGGAACAGTCGGTGAGCACCTATGCGTCGCGCGTCGAGGACGGCTTCGTGTGGGTCGCGGGCTGACGGACCCGGAGCGAACATGACCGCCACGAACGTGAAGAGCGTGTGCCCGTACTGCGGCGTCGGCTGCGGGATGGTGCTGCACGTCGAGGACGGCGAGGTCGTCAAGGTGTCCGGCGACCCCGACCATCCGACCAACTTCGGGCGGCTCTGCACGAAGGGTTCGTCGGCGCACGTCGCGCTGCGCCAGTCCGGGCGGCTCGAACGCGCGTTCGTGCGCAGTTCGCGCGAGGACGACCTCGTGCCGCTGCCGGTGGCCGACGCGATCGGCGAAACCGGGCGCCGCCTGCGCGCGGTGCTCGATGCGCACGGCCCGGACGCGCTGTCGTTCTACGTGTCCGGCCAGATGTCGATCGAGGCGCAATACCTGATCAACAAGCTCGCGAAGGGCTTCGTCGGCACCAACCAGATCGAGTCGAACTCGCGCCTCTGCATGGCGAGCGCGAGCAGCGGCTACAAGCTGTCGCTCGGCGCGGACGGCCCGCCCGGGTCGTACGAGGATTTCGATCGCGCGGACCTGTTCTTCGTGATCGGCGCGAACATGGCGGACTGCCACCCGATCCTGTTCCTGCGGATGATGGACCGCGTGAAGGCCGGCGCGAAGCTGATCGTCGTCGATCCGCGCCGCACCGGCACCGCGGACAAGGCGGACCTGTACCTGCCGATCCGCGCGGGCACCGATCTCGCGCTGATGAACGGCCTGCTGCACCTGCTGCACGCGAACGGCAGGACCGACGCCGCGTTCATCGCCGAGTTCACCGAAGGATGGGACGCGATGCCGGCGTTCCTCGCCGACTACACGCCGGAGAAGGTCGCGGAGATCACGGGGCTGGCCGAGGCCGACATCCGGCTTGCCGCGCAGTGGATCGGCGACGCGCCGGAGTGGATGAGCTGCTGGACGATGGGGCTCAACCAGAGCACCCACGGCGTGTGGAACACCAATGCGATCTGCAACCTGCACCTCGCAACCGGCAAGCTGTGCCGGCCCGGCAGCGGGCCGTTCTCGCTGACCGGCCAGCCGAACGCGATGGGCGGGCGCGAGATGGGCTACATGGGGCCGGGGCTGCCGGGCCAGCGCTCGGTGCTGTCGGACGCGGACCGGCAGTTCGTCGAGGACCTGTGGCAGGTGCCGCGCGGCACGCTGCGCACGCAAACCGGCCACGGCACCGTCGACCTGTTCGAACGGATGGCGGCCGGTGACGTCAAGGCGTGCTGGATCATCTGCACGAACCCGGTCGCGACGGTCCCGAACCGGCAGAACGCGATCGCCGGCCTGCAGGCGGCCGAGCTCGTGATCGCGCAGGACGCGTTCCTCGACACCGAAACCAACCGCTACGCGGATATCCTGCTGCCGGGCGCGCTGTGGGCCGAGGGCGAAGGGGTGATGGTCAACTCCGAGCGCAACCTGACGCTGATGCGGCAGGCGATCGAGCCGCCCGGCGAAGCGCTGCCGGATTGGCAGATCGTCGCCGGGGTCGCGCGCGCGATGGGGTTCGGCGACGCGTTCGCTTACGCGTCGGCCGCCGACGTGTTCGACGAGATCGTCCGCTTCTCGAATCCGGCGACCGGCTACGACCTGCGCGGCGCGAGCCACGCGGCGCTCGCCGCTGCGCCGCTGCAGTGGCCGTGCGCGCCGGGCGCCCCGGCCCTGGTACGCGACCGCAATCCGGTTCGCTACCTGAACGACGGCGTGAGCCAGACGCTGCGCACCGCGGCGGACGGCCGCGCGCCGCGCCTCGCATTCCCGACGCCGTCGGGCAAGGCGCAATTCCTCGCGCGGCCGCACGTCGCGCCGGCCGAGCTGCCCGACCGCGAATTCCCGATCGTGCTGAACACCGGGCGGCTGCAGCACCAGTGGCACACGATGACGAAGACGGGCAAGGTCGCGATGCTCAACAAGCTGAACCCGCGCCCGTTCGTCGAAATCCATCCGGACGATGCATGCGCGCTCGGCATCGCCGCGAAAGACAGCGTCGAGATCCGCTCGCGGCGCGGGCGCGCGGTGCTGCCGGCGGTCGTGACCGACCGCGTGCAGCCCGGCAACTGCTTCGCGCCGATGCACTGGAACGACGTGTACGGCGACGACCTGTGCATCAACGCGGTCACGAGCGACGCGATCGACCCGGTTTCGCAGCAACCCGAACTGAAATATTGCGCGGTCGCGCTGAGCCGGGTCGCCGCGGCGAGCGCCGGTCACGCGGACGACGACACCCCGCAGCGCGGCACGGCCGACGCGCCCGCCCGGCCGGAGCCGGTCGCCGCGCACGGCGCCCCTGCGTTCGAGGAACTCGACATGGCTGACATCGATACTTTCGCCGCCGCGCTCGGCATTGCCGACACGGCGCCGCCGGCGCTTTCCGACGCGGAGCGCCAGTACGTCGCGGGCTTCGTCAGCGGCATGCGCAGCGACGCGGGCCGCCGCGCGGGCGGCGTGCCCGTGCTGCCGGCGAGCGCGCCGCTCGCCGCGCCGACGCGCCGGTGGCTCGACGGGATGCTCGCCGGGCTGTTCAGCCGCGCGCTGCCCGCGCAGGGCGCGGCCGCGCCGCCGGCGAGCGAGCACGCCGACGCGGCCGCGCCGGGCGGCGTGCGGATCGTGCGCACGCGGCCGAAGGTCGTGCTGCTGTGGGCGTCGCAGACCGGCAACATCGAATCGCTGACCGAGGAATACGCGACGCAGCTGATGAACGCGGGCTTCGAGATCCGCACGACCTGCATGTCCGACTACCCGCTCGCGTCGCTCGCGAAGGCGCAATACGTGCTGCTGATGACGAGCACCTTCGGCGACGGCGATCCGCCCGACAACGGCAGCGAGTTCTGGGACGCGCTGCGCTCCGAAGGCGCGGCGCGCCTCGACGGCGTGCACTTCGCGGTGCTCGCGTTCGGCGACCGCAACTACGACCAGTTCTGCGGCCACGGCCGCCAGCTCGACGCGCGGTTTGCCGAGCTGGGCGCGAAGCGGCTGTCGCCGCGCGTCGATTGCGACGTCGAGTTCCAGGCCGACGCCGACCGCTGGCTCGAGCGCGTCGTCGCGCGCATCAAGGAGGAGGACGCGGCGCTGCACGCGGTGCCGGCGGAGGGGATGATCCCGTCGGGCGCGCTGCCGACCAAGGCGCATCCGGCGCCGTCGCGGCTCGTCGCGAACCTGCGCCTGAACCACGCGGGCGCGGCGAAGGACACGCGCTACGTGTCGCTGTCGACCGAGGGCGCGAACCTCGAATACGAAGCCGGCGACGCGCTCGGCGTGTGGCCGACCAACTGCCCGGCGCTGGTCGACGAGCTGCTCGACCTCACCGCGCTGAAGGCCGACACGCTCGTGACGGTCGGCGGCGTCGGCGAAGTGCGGCTCGGCGACGCGCTCGCGCGTCACCTCGACATCACGCGCCCGCATCCGGATACGCTCGCGTTCATCGCGTCGCGCAGCGCGAACGGCGCGCTCGGCGCGCTGCTCGCCGACGAGCGCAAGGCCGACCTGAAGCACTGGCTGTGGGGGCAGCAGCTCGCCGACGTGCTGCACGAATACCCGGTCGAGCTGTCGGGCGCGGAGCTCGTCGGCATGCTCAAGCGCATGCAGCCGCGCCTGTACTCGATCGCGTCGAGCCCGAAGGCACATCGCGACGAGATCCACCTGACGGTGTCCGCGGTGCGCTTCCACAACGGCCGGCGCGCGCGCAAGGGCGTTGCGTCGACGTTCCTCGCGGATCGCGCGGAAGACGGCCGCGTGCCGGTGTTCGTGCAGAAGTCCGCGCATTTCCGGCCGCCGGCGAGCGGCGACGCGCCGATCGTGATGGTCGGCCCGGGCACCGGCATCGCGCCGTTCCGCGGCTTCCTGCACGAGCGCCAGGCGCGCGGCGCGCGCGGCCGCAACTGGCTGTTCTTCGGCGAGCAGCACGCGCAGACCGATTTCTATTACCGCGACGAGCTGACCGCGATGCGCGACGACGGCTTCCTGACGCGGCTCGATCTCGCGTTCTCGCGCGACCAGGCGGAGAAGGTCTACGTGCAGGACCGGATGCGCGAGCACGGCGCCGAGCTGTTCGCGTGGCTGGAGGAGGGCGCGCATTTCTACGTGTGCGGCGACGCCGCGCGGATGGCGAAGGACGTCGACTCAGCGCTGAAGGCGGTGGTCGCCGCGCACGGCGGGATGTCGGACGACAAGGCGGGCGAGTACGTCGCGCGGCTGGCGAAGGAGCGGCGGTACGTGCGGGACGTGTACTGATGCGCGTTCCGCTCGCCGAAGCGGCTCAGTGGAAGAACAGTTCCCGCATGCCGAAGGTGTGATGCGCTTCGGCGGCCATCAGCACCAGCAGCACCAGCAGGCACAGGGGCGGTATCAGGATGGCGTACACCAGCGCCAGCCGCTCCCACATCATGTGCATGAAGATCGACACGATCAGCCCGGCCTTGGCGAGCATGAGCACGACGATCAGCGCCCAGCGCATCAGGCCCTGCACGCGGAAGTAATCCACCAGGTACGACATCGTGCTCAGTACGAACAGCAGGCCCCAGATCTTCAGGTAGATGCCGATCGGATGCTGCTGGCCGTGCGCGGCGTCGGGTCGATGGGCGGGATCGGTGTGGTCCATGGCCTGTGCCTCACCACAAATAGAACAGCGCGAAGATGAACACCCACACCAGGTCGACGAAGTGCCAATACAGGCCGGCAATCTCGACGATCTGGAAGTTGCCGTGCTCGGTGAACCCCGGCTGCAGGATCTTGCGTGCGATCAGCAGCAGGTAGATCACGCCGCAGGTCACGTGAAAGCCGTGGAACCCGGTGATCATGAAGAAGCACGCGCCGAACTGCGCCGCGCCCAGCGGGTTGCCCCAGGGGCGGATGCCTTCATGGACGATCAGCTTGGTCCATTCGAAGGCCTGCATCGACACGAAGCTCGCGCCCAGCAGCGCGGTCGCCAGCAACAGCGCGGCGGCGCGCCTTGCGTTGCGCCGGTAGCCGAAGTTGACGGCCATCGCCATGGTGCCGCTGCTGGTGATCAGGATGAACGTCATGATGGCGATCAGCAGCAACGGCACATCCACGCCGCCCACCGTGAGCCCGAACACCTTGGACGTGTCGGGCCACGGCGCCGTGGTCGACATGCGCACCGACATGTAGCCGATCAGGAAGCTGCTGAAGACGAAGGTGTCCGACAGCAGGAAGATCCACATCATCGCCTTGCCCCACGGCACCTTGAAGGCTTCGCGGTCGGCCGACCAGTCCGTGACGATGCCGCGCCAGCCGTCGGGCCCGGCGTCGGCGGGCGGGGGGGGGGCGAGGATTCGGTGGGGAGCGTGGGCGTGGTCATGGCGCGGCTCCATACAGCGGCCCGCAGATGGCGGCGACGATCCCGGGGGTGAGCCACCACATCGCCGCCAGCAGCACGAGCCAGACCGCCAGCAGGAAATGCCAGTAGAGGGCGCACAGCGCGATGGCGCGCTGGGCCCGGAACGGGTCCGCGCGCCGGAGCTGCGCGATCGTCACGGCCCAGCCCGCCAGCCCGCCCAGCACATGCAGCCCGTGCAGGCCGGTGAGCAGGTAGAGGAAGCTATTGGACGGATTGACGGCGACGGTCAGCCCGGCCGCCGACAGCATGCGCCAGGCGGTCAGTTGCCCGATCACGAACACGGCCGCCAGCACGCCGCCGCACACCAGCCACGCCGCGCGATGCAAGGTCAGTCGCCGGGCGCGCTGCATGGCAACGCTGGCCAGCGCCAGCGCGCCGGTGTTCCACCACAGCAACGCCGGATGCGGGATCGGCTGCCAGTCGGGCTCGCGCATGCGCATGGCATAGGCGAGCAGCAGCAGCGAAAACAAGGTCGTCGCCACCGCCATGAAGACGATCAGGCCGATGCGGCTCGCATTCGGCAGCACCGGCGGCGTGTCAGGACCGAAGGGGCGGGGCAGGGTGGTCATTCGCGTGCCTCGCCGGGTTGGAGCGTCGGGTGGGCAGGTTCAGGCGCCGTCGCAGGCGGCTGGTTTTGCGGGATGAAGTCTTCGTCGTGCCCCGGCGGGCTGTATTCGTACGCCCAGCGGTACACGACAGGCGGCGCGGCGCCCCAGTTGCCGTGCACCGGCGGCGTTTGCGGCGTCTGCCATTCCAGCGTGGTGGCCCGCCACGGGTTGCCGTCGGCGTGCTTGCCGCGCGCGAGGCTCCACGCCAGGTTGTACAGGAACAGCAGCTGCGCCACCGCGACGATCAGCGCAATGACGGTGATGAACGTGTTGAGCGTCTGCGCCGAGTGTGGAATGAAGCTGTAGCCCTCATACGCGTAATACCGCCGCGGCATGCCCAGGATGCCGAGATAGTGCATCGGGAAGTAGATCGCATAAGTGCCGACGAAGGTGACCCAGAAGTGCGTGCGCCCGAGCCTGTCGTCGAGCATGCGGCCCGTCACCTTCGGATACCAGTGGTAGATGCCGCCGAACACCACCAGGATCGGCGACACGGCCATCACCATATGGAAGTGCGCGACCACGAAGTACGTATTCGACAGCGGAATGTCCACGCTCACGTTGCCGAGGTAGAGCCCGGTCAGCCCGCCCAGGACGAAGGTGCTGATGAAGCCGATCGCAAACAGCATCGGCACGGTCAGGTGGATGTCGCCGCGCCACAGCGTCAGCACCCAGTTGTAGACCTTGAGGGCGGTCGGGACGGCGATGACGAGCGTGGTGGTGGCAAAGAAGAAGCCGAAATACGGATTCATGCCGGCGACGAACATGTGGTGCGCCCAGACCACGAAGCTCAGCACGCCGATGATGACGATGGCCCACACCATCATCCTGTAGCCGAAGATGCTCTTGCGCGCGTGCGTGCTGATGAGGTCCGACGCGATGCCGAAGGCCGGCAGCGCGACGATGTAGACCTCCGGATGCCCGAAGAACCAGAACAGGTGCTGGAACAGCAGCGGGCTGCCGCCGGCATGCTTGAGCGTCTGCCCCATCGACACCACGGCCGGGATGAAGAAGCTGGTGCCGAGGGTCCGGTCGAGCAGCATCATCACCGCCGACACGAACAGCGCCGGAAACGCCAGCAGCGCCATGATGGTCGCGATGAAGATGCCCCACACCGTGAGCGGCATGCGCATGAGCGTCATGCCGCGCGTGCGCGCCTGCAGCGTGGTGGTGACGTAATTCAGGCCGCCCATCGTTGCCGCGACGATGAAGATCGCCAGCGACACGAGCATCAGCACGATGCCCCATTCCACGCCCGGCGTGCCCGGCAGGATGGCCTGGGGTGGATACAGCGTCCAGCCCGCGCCGGTCGGCCCGCCCGGCACGAAGAAGCTCGCCGTCAGCACCAGCACGGCCAGCAGGTAGACCCAGTAGCTCAGCATGTTGAGAAACGGGAACACCATGTCGCGCGCGCCCAGCATCAGCGGGATCAGGTAGTTGCCGAAGCCGCCCAGGAACAGCGCCGTCAGCAGGTAGATCACCATGATCATCCCGTGCATGGTGACGAACTGGTAGTAGTGGTTGGCGTCGATGAAACTGAACTTGCCCGGGAAGCCGAGCTGCAACCGCATCAGGTCCGACAACACGAGGCCGACCAGGCCGATGGCGATGGCCGTCAGCGAATACTGCACGGCGATGACCTTGTGGTCCTGGCTCCACACGTAGCGGGTCCAGAAGCTTTGCGGGGCGTGGTCGGTGTGCGCGTAGGTCATTGCGTCTGCTCCGCTAGGGCTGGGGGTTGGCTGCGCTGCTGGCCGCCGGGCCGCCTTGCGATTCGATGTAGGCCACCAGCGCGCTCAGCTCCTGCTCGCTCAGGTCGAAGTGCGGCATGATCGGCGCGAAGCCCTTCACGACGCGGGCCGTCGGGTTGCGGATGAAGGCGCGCAGATAGGCTTCGTCCACCTTCGCGGTGCTGCCGTCGGCCATCGTTTCGATCTTGCCGTACAGGCCCTTCCACGTGGGGCCCACGCGCGGACTGCCGTCCACGGTATGGCAGGCGATGCAGCCCTTGGCCGCCGCGAGCGTCTTGCCCTGGTCGGCAAGCGCCTGGGCGCTGCCGCCTGCGGCGGCCTGCACTTTGGCCTGCTGCCGCTGCTCGAACGTGCTCTGCTGCGCCAGCCAGCGCGAGAACGATGCTTCGTCTTCCACCACCACCACGCCGCGCATGCTGGAGTGCCCGATGCCGCAAAGCTGCGCGCACAGGATGTCGTAGCGCCCCGCCTTGGTCGGCGTGAACCAGAAGGTGGTCACCATGCCGGGCACCATGTTCATGCGCGCCCGGAACGGCGGGACGTAGAAGTCGTGCAGCACGTCGCGCGACCGTGTCAGGACCTGGATCGGCCGGTTGAGCGGCAGGTGCACCTCGGGCGTCTCGATCAGGTAGTTGTCGCGGCCGTTCGGGTCGCCGGGGTTCAGGCCGAACGGGTTGTCGTTGCTGATGTAGCGCACGTCCGTCGTGCCCAGCTTGCCGCCGGGGCCGGCGAAGCGGAAGCGCCATTGCCATTGCTGCCCGAGCACTTCCATCTGCAGCACGTTGCGCGGCGGCCGGATGTAGTCCGCGTAGACGAACAGACCCGGCGCCAGCAGCGCTGCCACGCCCACGGCGGTCAGGCCGATCAGCCACCATTCCAGCCGCCTGTTGTGCGGCTCGTAGGCCGCGCGATGCCCGCTGCGGTGGCGGTAGCGCACCAGTGCGATCACGATGAACAGGTTGATCGCGATGAAGAGCGCGCCGGTAATGACGATCGTGATCGTCAGCATGTCGTCCATGCGCACCCAGTTCGACGCGATCGGCGTGATCCACCAGGGACTGGCAAAGTGAAACCCCACCGCCAATACGATGATCAGGATCAGGGCAATCGCAAGCGCCATAGGCCGCCTCGTTGCGAGTCACTCGCCGGAGCCGCCGACAAGACGCGCCCGGCGGCGTCGTGCCGCCTGGCCGTACTTTCGGTACCGTCTGCGCCGGCACGTCTGCCGGGACCGCTTTGCTGAACGTTGTCAGCGGCTATAGAGAAAAGGTAGTCCTCGCCTCGGCAGCGTGCAAGGCAGCGCACGGGGGAAGTGCGCCCCATATACCGATCGCGCGAATGGAGGCGTCACTTGCTGCAATGCAAAACGGCCGCCGTCGGCATCGGTTGCCGAGGCGGCCGTTTCCCGAGCGTGCCGGTCGTTCAGCGTCACTGCATCGCGTCCTGCCTGCGCCGTGCCAGCATGCCGTAGGCGAGGGCGGTGACCACGCCGAACAGCAGGTTTGCCAACAAGGGGCCGGAACCTCGCTCCGAGACGAACCATGGGAACACGGCCGTCATCACATAGAAGTTCCACACATACGCGACGATCCCGAAGGCCAGCCCGATGACCGCCTCCATGCCCACGCTCGAATCGAAGCGGAACGGCGCAATGATCGCGCCGAGCATCAGCCCCATGATGGCGCCGAGCACGTAGTGCAGGACCAGCGCCGTCCCCACGATGCCGAAGCTGAAGACCGACATCTGTTCGAGCGCACTGCGGCCCATCACCATCGCCGCGATCTTGTGGGTCGGCTGCCACGGGCTTTCATCGAGCACCATGGTCGACCAGAAGAATTCGAGCACGATCACCAGGGCGCCGCCCGCAAGACCGGCCACGGCCGCGGCGAGCCAGTCGGGCGTGCGCCGTTCCCAATGGTGCGATTGAATGTGCAGTTCCATACGACCTCCTTGCCGGCAGTTCAACTTCAGCACTCGGGTACCGAAAGCGCCACTCGCTTGGCTTGGGCGCCGCTTGCGTCAAAAATGCGCACCTTGTCCGATTCAGAATGGCAGATATGGGTGCCAACGCAAGGTGCAAAAACCCTGCGCGTTCGAACTGGATGCGTAGTGCGCGAAGCCGGGCTTCCATCAGGCGATTCCGCCGCCCGGCCCGAAATATCTCCCCTCACTTGCATCGCGGCCCATTCAACCGACAAAAAAACCTTCCCGGTTCCCGGTATGATGCGCATCTCGCACATGCGGGGCTGCGTGATTTTGATATCCCGTTCATCCGATCGGCCTGTCCGGCGCGGCTCTGCACAACGCGAAAGAATTTGTAATATTGATTCTGTATACTTGTAATTTCTGATCCAGGCGCCGCCGATTGGCACATCGGCGGGCCGCCCAAGCAGAACAACCAGATTCTCCGCCGCCCGGTCCACCCGGCGCCGCGGCACGCTATGCACCACCGCCAATAAGTTATGTCTTCCCGCCACCCTGGTTCACCCAGCCGTGCCGCGGCATGGTTCGGCCGCGTCTCGGCACTGCTGCGCAACGAGCGCATGCTGTCGCCGCTGCTTGCGCTCGGCATCGGGCTGCTGTTGATCGTGGTCTTCCAGCACCTGTCGGCGTCCGTCGATTACCGGTCGGTGATCCGCCAGCTGCGCCACATGTCGGCCGCCGAATGGGGCGCGTCGCTCGGCGCGACCGCCCTCAGCTATCTCGGGCTGGTCGCCCGCGACGCGGTCGGCCTGCGCTACGTCGCGGCCAAGGTGCCGCGCGCGGCGCTGTGGATCGGCGCGATCGCCGGCTCGGCGCTCGGCAACGCGACCGGCTTCGGCGCGCTGACGGGCGGCGCGGTGCGCGCGCGCGTCTATGGCGTGTCCGGCGTCACGCCCGCGCAGATCGGCCGCATGACGGTGTTTACGAGCGGCACGCTCGCGCTCGCGCTGGTGCTGATGACCGCGGTCGGCATGGTCTGGGTGCCGCAGACGCTGGCCGCCATGCTGCACGTCGCGCCCGGCGCGCTCACCTGGGGCGGCGCCGCGCTGCTCGCGGTGATGGCGGCGCTGGTCGCCGCGTGCGGGCGCGTCGCGCGTCCGGTCGAGACCCGTTTCAAGTGGCTCGCGTTCGACATCCCGGCGCGGCGCGATCTCGTCGCGCAGGTCGTCTACGCGGTGCTCGACGTGGTCGCGGCCGGCCTGACGCTGTGGGTGCTGCTGCCCGCCGCGCCGGTCGGCTTCTCGAGCTTCATCACCATCTACGCGGCCGCGCTGCTGCTCGGCATGATCGGCCATACGCCGGGCGGGATCGGCGTGTTCGAGGCGGCGATGGTCTTCACGCTCGGCCGCGACGTGCCCGCGCACGAGATGGTTGCCGCGCTGATCGCGTATCGCGCGATCTACTTCGGCGTGCCGTTCGTGCTGTCGGCCGGCCTGCTCGCCGGCTTCGAGGGCCGCGCGCTGCGCCGGCGCCTCGTGACGCGGCAGGCCGCGCGCGTGTCGCAGCTCGCGCCGCTGTTCCTCAGCCTCGTGACGTTCGCCACCGGCACGATGCTCGTGATCTCGAGCGCGACGCCGGCCTTCTGGTACCGGATCGCGATCCTGCGCGGCATCGTGCCGCTGTGGGTGCTCGAAGGCTCGCAGGTGATCTGCAGCGTGCTCGGCGTCGCGCTGCTGTTCGTCGCGCGCGGGCTGCTGCGCCGGCTCGACGCGGCCTGGTGGATGACCTTCGCGCTGACGCTCGCGAGCCTCGCGCTGTCGTTCGCGAAGGGGCTCGCGTTCGTCGAGGCCGGCGTGCTCGGCGCGCTGCTGGTGCTGCTGCTCGTCAGCCGCCGCCGCTTCAACCGCCATTCGTCGCTGTTCGCGGAGCGCTTCACGATCGGCTGGTTCGTGTCGGTCGCGATGGTGCTGGCGCTCGCGGTGTGGGTGCTGTGCTTCGCGTTCCGCGACGTGCCGTACACGCGCGAGCTGTGGTCGCACTTCTCGTTCGACGCGCGCGCGCCGCGGGCGCTGCGCGCGACGCTCGCGGCCGGCGTGTTCGTCGCGATGTTCGCGCTGTGGCAGATGCTGCGGCCGGCGGCGGGCCGTTTCGTGAAGCCGGCGCCGCAGGACCTGCTCGACGCCGAGCGGATCATCCGCGCGCAGGAATGCAGCGATGCCGGCCTCGCGCTGATGGGCGACAAGAGCTTCCTGTTCTCGGAGTCGCGCGAGGCGTTCCTGATGTACGCGAAGCACGGCCGCACCTGGGCCGCGCTGCACGACCCGGTCGGCCCGCGCAGCGAATGGCCGGCGCTGATCGGCAAGTTCATCGCGCTCGCGCACAAGCACGGCGGCCGCGCGGCGTTCTACCAGGTGCGCGCGAACGCGCTGCCGCTGTATCTCGACGCGGGGCTCACGCTGATGAAGCTCGGCGAGGAGGCGCACGTCGCGCTCGACGAATTCGACCTGAAGGGCTCGCACCGCTCGCACCTGCGCTATGCGCTGCGCCGCGGCGACAAGGATGCGCTGAGCGTCGAAGTGATCGCGCCGAACGACGTGCCGGCCGCGCTGCCGGCGCTGCGCGGGATTTCCGACGGTTGGCTCGACAGCCGCGACGCGCGCGAGAAGAGCTTCTCGGTCGCGGCGTTCCACGACGGCTATCTCGCGACGCAGTCGGTGATGCTGGTGCGCCAGGCCGACAGGCCGATCGCGTTCGTCACGTTCATGACGACCGACCTCAACACCGAGGCGACGGTCGGCGTGATGCGCCATCTGCCGGAAGCGTCGCCGTACGCGATGGAGTACCTGTTCACGCAGCTCGCGCTGCACCTGAAGGAAGCGGGCTTCCGCAAGCTGAGCCTCGGCATCGCGCCGTTCTCGGGGATGGGCGCGGCGAAGATGCCGTCGCCGTGGCACCGGGTCGGGCTGATGGTGTGGCGCTTCGGCGGCCGTTTCTACAATTTCCGCGGCTTGCGCGCGTTCAAGAGCAAGTTCGAGCCGCATTGGGAGCCGCGTTATCTCGCGGCTTCGGGCTCGGTCGGCGTGTTCGTCACGCTGGCGGATCTGTCTTTGCTGGCTGGAGGTCGGCGTTCATGATGTTGAAGAATCGAATCGCGCGGGCGGTGGTCGCCTGCGCGGGAATGATGCTGGCCGGCGGCGCGTTCGCCACGCAGCCGGCTGCGGTGAAGGTGCAGACCGTGTCCGGCGGTCGCTACGGCCCGGTTACGGTGACGAAGCCGAACGGCCCGATGCGCGGCTTTGTCGTGATGTTCTCGCAAGGCAGCGGCTGGAGCGCGGCCGACCAGCAGGCCGCCGACGCGCTCGCGAAAGCCGGCGCGATGACGGTCGGCGTGGATGCCGAGCGGTATGCGGCGAACCTCGCCGCGACGCAGGAGACCTGCCACCATCTCGACGGCGACGCCGAGGCCGTCAGCCACCAGCTTGAACGGCTCGCGCAGTCGTCGCGCTATTACGCGCCGATCGTCGCGGGTGTCGGGCAGGGCGGCGCGATCGCGAAGCAGATCCTGTCGATGGCGCCGGAGAACACGATCGCCGGCATGGTGTCGGTCGAGCCGGCGGCGAAGCTCGATCCGCGCTTCAAGCCGTGCCCGCCCGATCCGACGATCGTGCGCCGCGCGATGCCGGGCTTCGTCGAAACCGCGGCGGCGGGCGATACCGCGAAGCTCGTCGCGCTCGTGAAGCCGCATCTGCGCGACGGGACGGCCGACGAGCTCGACGTGTCGGACCTGCCGCTGATCGAGCTGCCGGCCAAGGGCGGCAGCAACCTGCTCGCGATCGTGATTTCCGGCGACGGCGGCTGGCGCGATCTCGACAAGACGATCGCCGAGGCGCTGCAGCGCGACGGCGTGTCGGTCGTCGGCATCGACGCGCTGCGCTATTTCTGGAGCGAGCAGTCGCCCGCGCAGACGAGCCGCGATCTCGCGCGCGTGATGCGCACCTACATGGCGCGCTGGAACGCGACGAACGTCGCGCTGGTCGGCTACTCGTTCGGCGCGGACGTGATGCCGTTCGCGTACAACCGGCTGCCGGCCGCGCTGCGCGACAAGGTGTCGGTGATGTCGCTGCTCGGCTTCGCGCCGAGCGCGGACTTCCAGATCCGCGTGACGGGCTGGCTCGGCATGCCGGCGAGCGACAAGGCGCTGAAGGTCGCGCCGGAGATCGCGAAGGTGCCGCCGGGCATCGTGCAGTGCTTCTACGGCGAGCAGGAGAAGGAGACGATGTGCCCGGTGCTCGCGAACTCCGGCATCCAGGTGATCAAGACGCAGGGCGAACATCACTTCGGCCGCGACTATGTCGCGCTCGAAAAGCAGATTCTCTCGGCGTTCAAGAAGCAGGTGGCGGGCAACTAGCCCCTCGCGATGCCGGCGGGACGTGTGCGCGTCCCGCCGGACGTCGGGCATGCTATAGCGCCGGGTCGAGCGGCGTGATCCGGGCCAGCATCAACGTGTACTCTTCCGCCGCAATCTGGCGGAATTTCATTTTCACGACGGCTTCCGCCTGATCTTGCGGTAACGCAGGATCGGCTTTCGCATTGGCGAACAGGAGGGCGGCGGCTGCCGACACGACCTTATCGGGGTCATCGAGCCACGGTGCTTCGGCGGGCACGGCCGGCGCTACGGTCGATTCATCGGCCTGCGATTTGCCGTTGAGTGCCTGCACGAGCAGATAGATCGGCACGACGTCCGCCAGGCCGATCGGCAGCAAGTTCGACGCTTTGGGACCGAAATGCCGGCGCACGATCGCTTGCGAGCCTAGCCGCAGCGTGAAGCGAAATGGAAATCCGGTGCGGATCGACAGCGTGACGGGATCGGCCGCGGCCATCTGCTCGATCGACGTGATGCCTTCCGCATGCAGCGACGCGGTCACGAACTTCGTGACGCCGTTCAGGTTGAGCAGTTCGTCCGGCGCAGCCTGCTTCGCTTCGAATTCGGTCAGGTTGAGCGCCCCGATCCGGCGAATCGTCTTGATGATTTCGTCGACCGGCAGGATCGCCAGCGTGAACGCGATCACGACATGCGGTGTGCTGCCGGACGACGGCGCATACGCCGCGACGAGCGCGAGCGGTATCGCAAGGAAGAGGCGGAGCGAATACCAGTGCACGTCGGACACGTTGAGTGCACGACGCCGGATGCCCAGCACCGCATCGCTGACGACGTACATCAGTGCGCCGGCAACCACCGAGACGATCAGCGGGCAACCGAGTCCGAAAATGCATGTCGCCGTGTCCGACAAAGCGCAATCGCTCTTGGTACAGAGCCACGTCGCGATCGCCGTGATCGCATAGGTCACCACGAGCAGGATGACGAACGGCGGCACGAACGCCCGCAGACCGTATTGCTCGTGATAGATGTTCGCGAACAGGCGATCGCCCAGCGTCGGCCAATGTTCGGAGAACGCATTCAAACGCTGTGCGTCGCCGTTCAACACCGGGCCGCCATGATGTTCGGCGAACTGGATCGTCTGCAGCAGCCATTTCGACCAGAAGCGCTTCAGGTAGTTGTCGAGCGCGTTGTTCTTGAGGCTGTTCTGGAACTCGTCATAACGCGCATACCAGCCGAGGCACAGGAAGACGATGAGCGGTGCGCCCACGAGCACGGTGGCAATTCCGCTGACCAGGATGACCGCCCAAGGCCACTGGATCGCGCAAAACCCTTTCCAAAAACCGCTCTCGTGAATCGGTCGGTTGGTCGCAAGCGTGGCGATCGCGACACCGGCCACGTTGACGACAATCAGATAACCGCTCAGCAAATACGCGCGGCAACGCGCTGTCCAGTGACTCATCCTCACCGGGTTCTGCGGCGGCGGCCGGACCGCAAACGGCTTCGGGCTGTCCATATGCATGCTCGCGAGCGATCACGCCCGTTTCAGCGCGCGACCGGGCGAGCGGAAGGCGGGCAACAGTCACGCACCGCCGGCGATCGGCGGGACGCGTTGCTTTGCTTCGATGGAGCGAATCGGGAAAGAGACAGCGGGATCAGCCCGGCGGAGCGAGCAGATGCTTCGACGCGCGCACCGGCGGAATGCAGGAGTCGCATGCCGGCACGCGCGATCCGTCTCGGAGCGGAGCGCATGCGGCGGTGTTCGATACGCCGCGTGACGATGACTTGTCCGTGGCGAGTCCCCTGGTTGGAATGAATTCGTAAGGCGTGGTTGTCTTGACGGGCATGCGTGCGACAGGCGCGTCGTTATGCGAATCGACCGGGATTCGCCGCGCGTTCGTTCCGTAGAGTCAACCTAGGTCATGCGCCACGAATGTCAAGCTATGAGAGGATTGAATGCAGGATTGCGCCGATATTGCCGGGCAATGACATGGCTGGCCTGAGGAATGCTTGAGTGGCGCCTGAATCCTCGGTTCAGGCGTCTACAGGTGTCGTCTAGCTTTCCGACATGTCGTTCCGTCGCGAATTGGGTGCTGCCGATCGCGCATCCTGCTGATAGAAGCCGGAAAAACGCTCGAGCTGGCGCCGCGCATCTTCCGGATCGGCATCCGCGCCGAGCACCGCGCTCGAGAAGCCGGTGCGCTCCATCAGCAGCAACTGGTCGATCAGCACGTCGCCGGTCGCGCGCAGGTCGCCCGCAAACCCGAAGCGCTTGCGCAGCAGGTACGCCTGGCTGTATGCGCGGCCGTCGGTGAACGCCGGGAACTGCAGGTCGATGCGCGTCGCTTGCGCGATCTGCGCGGCATGCGGTTCGAGCTCGTCGTCGTTCGCGATCGCAAGCGTCGCGTCGCGCGTGTCGTCATCGTGTTCGGCCGGCGTCAGCAGCCGGATGCGCTGTGGTTCGTTCATTTGCCGTGCGTTCATCATGCGTTCGCGACGAGATGCCGCGCCTGGTTGGCGGCGGCCTTGAAGGGTTCGGAGCCGATGCGGCGCACCGTGTCGATGAACGGCTCGCTGCGGCCGCCGACGTCGCGCCGCGCGTCGAGATAGGTGGCGACGAGCGCGTCGACGACGTCGACGATCTCGTCCGCCGAGAACGACGGGCCGATCACCTTGCCCGGCTGCGCGGGGCCGCTGGCGGCCGAGCCGTCGGAGCCGCCGAGCGTCACCTGGTACCACTCGGCGCCGTCCTTGTCGACGCCGAGGATGCCGATGTGGCCGCTGTGGTGATGGCCGCACGAGTTGATGCAGCCGCTGATGTGCAGGTCGATGTCGCCGACGTCGTGCAGCAGGTCGAGATCCTGGAAGCGCTCGGTGATCGCATCGGCGATCGGGATCGAGCGCGCGTTCGCGAGCGCGCAGAAGTCGCCGCCCGGGCACGCGATCATGTCGGTCAGCAGGCCGATGTTGGCGCTGGCGAGGCCGGCCGCGCGCGCGTCTTCCCACAGCAGGAACAGGTCGTCGACATGCACCCACGGCAGCACCGCGTTCTGCGCATGCGTGACGCGCGCCTCGCCGGCCGAGTAGCGCTCGGCGAGATCGGCGAGCGCGTCGAGCTGGTCCGGCGACGCGTCGCCGGGCGCCTGCAGGCGCCGCTTGAACGACAGCGTGACGATCCGCAGCGCCGGGTCCCGGTGCGCGGCGACGTTGCGCGCGAGCCAGCGCGAGAAGGTCGGATGCCGGTTCGCGAGCGCGGCGACGCGCGCGTTCGCGTCGTGCGGGTCGACGCTGCGCGGCTTGCGCTGCGGCGGCACGAAGCACGCGGCGATGCGGTCGAACTCGGCCTGCGCAATCGTATGCGGGCCGCCGTCGTGCTCGACGATCTGGCGGAACTCCGCTTCGACGTCGTCGATGTAGCGCTGCCCCTCGGTCTTCACGAGGATCTTGATGCGCGCCTTGTACTTGTTGTCGCGGCGGCCGTAGCGGTTGTACACGCGCACGATCGCCTCGATGTAGTTCATCACGTGCCGCCACGGCAGGAACGCGCGCAACAGCGTCGCGGTCATCGGCGTGCGGCCCATCCCGCCGCCGACGCTCACGCGAAAGCCCAGCTCTCCCGCGTCGTCGCGCACGAGCTTCAGGCCGACGTCGTGCCAGTCGGTCGCCGCGCGATCCTCGGCCGCGCCGGTGATCGCGATCTTGAACTTGCGCGGCAGGAACGCGAACTCGGGATGCAGCGTCGTCCATTGGCGCATCACTTCGGCGAACGGGCGCGGATCGGCGATCTCGTCGGGAGCGACGCCCGCGCGCTCGTCGCACGAGATGTTGCGGATGCAGTTGCCGCTCGTCTGGATGCCGTGCATGTCGACGGTCGCGAGCAGGTCCATCACGTCGGCCGCTTTCGACAGCGGTATCCAGTTGAACTGCACGTTGGTGCGCGTCGTGAAGTGCGCGTTGCGGGTCGGCAGGCGCGTCGTGCCGAGCAGGGCCTGCGCGTCGCACGCGGCACGGTAGGTCGCCGCGTCGGGCACGTCGTAGTCGCGGGCGATCCGGGCGAGCACGCGCAGCTGGGCGCTCGACAGTTCGCCGTACGGGACGGCGGCGCGCAGCATCGGCGCGTGGCGCTGCACGTACCAGCCGTTCTGCAGGCGCAGCGGCCGGAACGCGTCTTCGCTCAGCGCGCCGCGCTGCCAGCGTTCGAGCTGGTCGCGAAACTGGGCGGCGCGGCTCCTGACGAGCGCGCGGTCGAATACCGTATATCGATACATGGAGTCGGATGCGTGGGAAGCGGCGGCGCACGGGGCGCGCACCGCTTGTTGGGGAGGTTGCCGGGCGTTGCGCAACTGAAGGACAGGGTAGGGAAGGCGGGGCGGGCGAACAAGCAGCAGATGCGCGCGCAATCGGCGCAGCAGATGGCGCGGGCGGTATGCCCGACCGGCTCAGCCCGCCTTGCGCACCGCCGGCTCCGCCACCAGTTCGCCGAGCACGCGGATCGCGCGCTCGATCTCGCGGCTCCACGGATGGCCGAAATTCACGCGCACGCAGCGCTCGAAGCCGTGCGCCGCCGAAAACAGCGGCCCCGGCGCGAAGCTGATTCCGCGCGCGATCGCCTGCCGATGCAGTTCCATCGCGTCGATCGCCTGCGGAAATTCGAGCCACAGAAAATACCCGCCGTCGGGCCGCACCCATTCGACGCCCGCGGGCAGCCAGCGCCGCAGCGCGTCGTCCATCCGGTCGAGCTGCCCGTGCAGCGCGCCGCGCAGCTTGCGCAGATGGCGGTCGTAGCCGCCGTGCTCGAGATAGTTCGCGATGCCGGCCTGCGCGGGGATGCTCGCCGACAGCGTCGTCATCAGCTTGAGCCGCTGCACCTTCTCCGCATAACGGCCCGCGGCCGCCCAGCCGATCCGGTAGCCGGGCGCGAGCGTCTTCGAGAACGAGCTGCAGTGCATCACGAGGCCGTGCTGGTCGAACGCGCGCGCGGGCAGCGGATAGTCGGGGCCGAAATGCAGCTCGCCGTACACGTCGTCCTCGATCAGCGGCACGTCGCGCGCCGCGAGCAGCTCGACGAGCGCGCGCTTCTTCTCCGCCGTCAGCGTGACGCCGGTCGGATTCTGGAAATTCGTCATGAACCAGCATGCACGCACGTTGTGCCGGTCGAGCGCGTTCGCCAGCGCATCGAGGTCGAGCCCGGTGCGCGGATCGACCGGAATCTCGACCGCCCGCAGGTCGAGACGCTCGATCGCCTGTAGCGCCGCGTAGAAGCCCGGCGCCTCGACGGCCACCACGTCGCCGGGCCGCGTGACGGCCATCAGGCACAGGTTCAGCGCTTCGAGCGCGCCGTTCGTGACGACGATCTCGTCGACCGGCTGCGACACGCCCATCGCGAGATAGCGCAGCGCGATCTGCCGGCGCAGCTGCTCGTTGCCGGGCGGCAGGTCGACCACCGTGCTCCACGGGCTGACGAGCCGCGTCGCCTGCGCGATCGACTTCGCGAGGCGCGGCAGCGGAAACAGCTGCGGCGCCGGAAACGCGGAGCCGAGCGGCACGATGCCGGGCTGCGTCGCGGCGTCGAGCACCGAGAACACGAGATCGCTGATGTCGACCTTGCGCGTCGCGGCGGCGCGGCTCGCGCGCCGCTTCGCGCTCGGGCGAGCGCCCGGCGCGACGTAATAGCCGGAGCGTTCGCGCGCGCGAATCAGCCCCCATTGCTCGAGCAGGTAATACGCGCGAAACACCGTCGACTGGCTGACGCCGTGCTGCGCGATGATCTGGCGCAGCGACGGCAGGCGCGTGCCGACCGCGAGGTTGCCGTTGCGGATCTCGTCGGCGATCGTGTGGGCGAGGGTTTCGTAGCGTTTCATCGAAGGAGGCAGGAGCCGGGCGCGGCAAGCGGGCACATTGTCCAATGGCCGTCGGCAAAAGGAAAGCTTGGGCCGCTCCCCCGATGCCCGCTCGGGCCGCGCATGAGCGGCGGCGGATCGCCAGTTTCACCTGCGCATCGTGGCATCCACCGGTAATGCGGTGCTGCTGCACATGGTCACCGCGATGAGGGACAAGCTCGATGAGCACTTCCATTCGTCGGCATTGCGCGCACCTGTCGCGAGTGAACGCGGAGTTCACGCAGGCGTGGCGTTGAAGTCGGCTGGCGTGCCGGACGGTTGCCTGACGAAAAGAGGCAATTCGCACGCGTTGCCGATCGATATGTAGATAGCAAGGATGCGATCCGTATGAAGGATGCGCGTTCGATCGCATCGCGCGAGCCATCACGCAATCAAAATGAGGCGGTCACATTTTCCCGCGGACAATTGTCCCGACCGCTCCTGATTCGTTTGTGCGCACAACGAATCAGGATATCGAATTAAATACGTATCGCGAATCATTCCATTTTCCCGGAAGTAAACCGTAAAAAAGAATCCGCGTGCGGCGAGTGCTAATTGCATGGGGATTCTTTTTATGGTCTCGTAGCAAGCTCAAGCGATCGCATCGACTAGAGAAAAAAGGACAGTCGAATGCAACCAGGCGGTGCGGACTCGGTCCGATTGTTCAGGGGAATCGGCGCAGGTTGGCGCGGGGTCAACGTAGCGTTGCGCACGATTCTCGTCATAGCGGCGTTGGGCGTGGCGTGCCCGGCGGGCATTGCCGCGCCGGAATCCGCAAACGAAAACGTTTTGCGCGTGCTCGCGTGGCCGGGTTACGCGGACAACGACGTCGTCAGCGCTTTCGAAACGCGCTTCCATGTTCGCGTCGAAGTGACGCTCGTCGATTCCGACGAAGCGTTATGGTCGCGGATGCATAGCGCTTCGCCGCCGCCTTATGACGTGCTCGCGGCGAACACCGCCGAGATCCAGCGCTATGCGCGCGACAACCTGCTCGCGCCGCTCGATCTGTCGCGGATACCGAACCGGCGGCTGCAGCTGCCGAACTTCCAGCAGGTCGGGAAGATCGGCGGGCTCACGCGCGGCGCCGTGACATACGGGATTCCGTTCACGTATTCGTCGATGGGGCTGATCTACGACCGCAAGCAGATTCCGGTCGCGCCGCATTCGATGCTCGAGCTGTGGAATCCGCGCTATCGGGGCAAGGTGCTCGACTTCAACAGCGCGCAGCACAATTTCTCGTTCACCGCGCTGGCGCTCGGCTATGCCGATCCGTTCCACCTGTCGGCGGCGCAGACGCGCATCGTCACACGCAAGCTGATCGACCTGCGCCGCAACCTGCTCACCTACTACACGCTGCCCGAGGAGGCGACCGCGCTGTTCGTGCTGCATCGCGCGGCGCTGATGTTCGGCAACTACGGCACGCAGCAGGTCGAACTGCTGCGCCGCGCCGGCGCGGACGTCGGCTATGTGATTCCGGACGAAGGCGCGCTCGCTTGGCTCGACTGCTGGGCGATGACGCGTGGCGTCGAGCATCCGGAGCTGGCGCTCGCGTGGATCAACTACATGCTCGAGCCCGAGATCGGCACGCTGCTCACGCAACGCCAGGGGCTCGCGAACACGCTCACGCCGCCGCCGGAACTCGACGCGGGCCGGCAGCATCTGGTGTGGATCCAGCCCGTCGAGGACATCGCGCGCCGCGAGGCCCTGTGGGGCCGCATCGTGTCGGGCGATCGGCCGGAGCGTTTCGGCAAATGATGAAGCTCGGTCTCACGTCGAAGCTGTCGGTGCTGCTTGCGTGCATCGGCGTCGTCGCGTCCGGCGCGACCGGCTATTACACGTACCGCGCGAATCGCGGGATGCTTGTGCAGGAGGCGCAGCACAGCCTGCTGATGTCGACGCAGCTGCTGGGGCAGCGTTTCACCGCCGCGCTCGGCGACGTCGCCGACGACGCGCTGGTGCTCGCGACGATGCCGTCGTCGCCGGCCGTCGCAAGCGGCAATGACGCAGGCGCCGTACGACGCCTGCGGCTCGAGCAGGTGTACTACAGCTTCATGACGCATCATCCGGAATACATGCAGATCCGCCTGATCGCGCGCGCGCAATTCGGGATCGAGCGGATTCGCGTGGATCGCGATGCGCGCGGCGTCGTCGTGCTGCCGGGGAGCGAATTGCAGGAGAAAGGACAGTTCTCCTACGTATTCGATACGCTCGCGACCGCGCCGGGGCACGTCTACCTGTCGCCGATCGCGATCAACCACGAGACCGGCTCGCACGCGGCCGAAGGGCAGCCGATCCTGCGCGTCGGCACGCCGGTCGTCGATGCGGCTGGCGAGACGGTCGGCGCGCTCGTGATCGACGTCGAACTGACGCGCGTGTTTTCGCGGCTCGAGCGCGACCTGCCGGAAAACTATCTCGTGTATCTCGCGAACGAGTGGGGGGATTTTCTCGTCCATCCCGATCCATCGCAGATGTTCGGCTTCGATCGCGGGCGGCGCGTGCTGATGCAGGACAGCTTCCCGGTCACGCGGCCGCTGTTCGACGAGGCGCGCACGAACGTGACGATCAACGGCCTCGCGGATCCCGAGCAGGCAATCGGGCAGATGCTCGCGTTCGCGCGCACGCCGTTCAGCCGCGGCGAAGGCAACCGCTTCGTCGTGCTCGGGCTGGCCCGGCCGCTGTCGGACGTGCTGGCGCCGGCCGGCATGCTCGGCGAGCGGATCGTCCGGATGGTGCTGATCTCGAGCGTGCTCGCGGTGATCCTGGCGATCCTGTTCGCGCGCGCGATCACGCGGCCGCTGCAGGTGCTCGCGCGCGCGGCGATGCACGTGTTCGACGATCCCGCCGCCGAACGGCTGCCGGTCGGGCGCTCGGACGAGATCGGCATTCTCGCGCGCTGTTTCGACTGCATGCGCGTCGAGATCCACACGCAGGTGACGATGCTGCGCGCGAAGCAGCAGGAGCTCACCCATCTCGCCGGGCACGACATGCTCACGGGCCTGCCGAACCGGATGCTGTTCATGGAGCGGCTCGACGGCGCGATCCGCCACGCGGCGCTGACCAACGAAGGGCTCGCGGTGATGTTCGTCGATCTCGACCGCTTCAAGCAGATCAACGACCAGCTCGGGCATTCGGCCGGCGACCGCACGCTCGTCGCGGTCGCGAAGCGCCTGAACCTGGTGCTGCGCAGCGGCGACATGGCCGCGCGGCTCGGCGGCGACGAGTTCATCGTGCTGATCGCCGGGGTGCGCACGCCGGAGCTGATCGGCGACATCGCGTCGCGCATCCAGATCGTGATGGCCGAGGAACTGGAGTTCGGCGAGCGGCGCATGGCGGTGGGTGCGAGCATCGGCGTCAGCGAGTATCCGCTCGACGGCGCGTCGGCCGAGGAGCTGCTGGTCAAGGCGGATGCCGCGATGTACGCGGCGAAGGCGTCGGCGCAGTGCGCGTGCGTGCGTTACCAGGAGCTGGTTTCCGGCGCCGGCGCGAGCACGGACGGCGCGCGGCATGCGTCACCGTAGGCGTTCGCCAATGCGACAAGCCCGTCGTCGGACGGGCTTGTCGCGGGAGCGGGGCTGCACGCCGGGCGCGCAGCGGCGGACTTAGTGGCCGAAGTAGACCGAGTCGCGCGGGTTGCGTGCGTTGATCGCCGGGGCGCCGCCCTGGACGACCGGTGCGGCCTGCGCGCCATAGCCGGTGCTGTCGGCGCCCTGCACGCGGGCTTGCGCGGCCAGGATGTCGTCCGGGTAGTGCGGGCTTGCCACGCTCGGCTTGTAGCCGGCCTGCTCGAGCTGGACCAGTTCGCTGCGCACTTGCGCGCGGGTCACGGTGCTTTGCGCGAATGCGCCGAACGAGGCGGACAGGGCGGTGGCGGCAACGACTGCGGTGATGAGCGATTTCATGATGACCTCCGATGTTTGTTTGGCTTTCCGCGTTCGACACCATGTCGTAAGCGGTTGAATACATCGTAGGCGTCGGAGGATTCAGGGTAAACGTGGATTTGGGCGAAAGATAGTTACACGTAAGTCAATAATTTCGAGAAAAATACCGTCTGTCCCTAATGATTGTGGCGCGTTTTGTCATGGATCGGGGGAGGGCCGAGCCAGGGGGGCGGGCGGGTCAGACGCTGTCGGCGTCGTCGATTTCCTTGCGCTCGCGGCGTTCCTCGTTGCCGCGGCGTGCCCGCAGGCGCTGGCGCGACAGCACGGCGATCACCTGCTGGGTGGGGGCGCCGGAAGGGAGTTCGTTGCGGATGCGGTCGGCCACCATCGGCAGGCCCGCGCGCTGCCGGCGCAGCGCCTTCGCGATCGCCCGGCGGCATTCGTCTCCGTGGCAATCCCATTCGTCGCGGATTCTCTGGCAATAACGGCATGTGTCCATGACGGACAGTCTAACGCGACTTGCGTTGCGTCGATCCTTTGGAAAACAAGGGGTTAAGAATCCGCGACGGAGCGGGAGCACGACGTCTTGGGCGCGGCGTGTCCCGCCGCGCTCATGCCCCCAGCTCGGGCTGGCGCGTGTCCGGCGGCGCGGCGAGGGTGTCGGCGGCCGCTTGCGGCGTTTTCGCGTCTTCGCGCTGCTCGAGGAAATACATCGCCAGCGCGGTGATCGTCAGCAACGCGAACGCGGCGGGGCCCGTCATCGCGGCATGGCTGATCTGCAACAGGTAGCCCGCTGCGGCGAGCAGGATGCCGAGCACCACGGCGGCCCGGTTGCGCCGGCGCAACCAGCGTTCGAGCCCGACGAACGCCGTCGCGAAAAACGCCGCCCACGACCCGGTCAGACTGATGTACGACCCGACACCGCCCGTCCAGCGGTCCACCCAGAACTTGTCGAGCAGCGTCGCGATGGCCGTGTGCTGGTCCGGCGTCATCTGCGCGGCGATCTGCAGCAAGCGGCCGAGCCCGATGCCGCCGACCGCGTCCAGCACCGTATAGGCAACCAGGAAAACGAAGGTCGACAGGCGCGCCAGCCACGCGACCGGGCCCGGATCGTCGCCGACGAGCAGCCAGAGCCCGATGCAGACGAGCACGACGCACGGCGTCTGGATCATGTGCAGCGCAAACCACCAGGCGGGGCCGAAATACGCAAGCGCCTCGTGGTTGTGATCGTATTCGGGCTTCGACAGGTAATCGAACATGCCGGGGTCATGGGTGAACCCGGCAGGATGAAACAGTTCGATCGTCGCCAGCACGAGCGGCGCGACGAAGAGACACAGCCACCACAGCACGGCCCGGGTTGTCCGGTTCATGTTCGGCTCCTGAATGGCGCATGAATCGCATCGACGACAAACCGCGCGCGGCGCGCGGGCCAGCACGTGTGCGATATCGGTCAAGGAATGAAAATGATTAAACGAACGGTATGTTCCATTCGCTCTCAGTCAGCATAGGACGCGCTCTGGCGAATGTTAAGAAGCAATCTCGCGTCGATATTGGAATGCTATATAACCTTGAAATTCACCGCTTTATTTTCCGGTGCGATTGGAATGTTTGTTATAAGCGATGCGTGAACGCTCCAGTCTTCCCCGATGGTGAGGGATGGATAAGTCGCTTTCCATTCTCCGTCGGCATCGATCGTCACTGTCCATTCGGCATTCGTCACGATTTTTCCCGCTTTCATGAGGCAAGCCTGAACCTTGTAATCGACAGGGCCCGAGCCCCGGATGCGCAGGGCGCCTGGAGGAAGGATCTCGTTTTCTGCGGGATGTGCGATTCCAAAGGGCTTGGACATTTTCGGCTCCTGTTTGGTCGTCCATGAAGTGCTGGCCTGTCCCAGCTATTCGATGCCAATGCAGTATTGTTGCCAAGGAGATTTTTGGCAAGCAAGCTGCCTGATTTGTCAGGTGTGCCGTTTTATTTATACGGAGGATTTTTAACAGAGGGGGAGGTTATTTTGTCTCCCGGCATGGATTATTTATCGATGCCTGCATGATCGGGTGGCGCATTCCATGTTCGGAAATCGTGACGTCGCCTGCCGGCGGGTTGCGCGCGTGATGCCGCGCAACCCGCATGCCGCCGGCTTACCGCTCGCGGCGCATCTTGCTCATCACGATCGTCTCGAACAGCTCGTACTGCGAAGTCGGCTGCTGGTCCGCGCCCGGCGCGTGGTAGTAGCGCATCGTGATCGTCGTGTCGCCGCCCGGCGCGCCCGGATCATGGTCGAACACCGCGATCCCGTAGCCGGTGCCGGTATCGCGGCGCGCGGACCAGACCGCGTCCTCGAGCGCGTCGGCCGGCTTGCGCACGAACGTGTTCGGCGCTGTGCCCGGCACCGGCCGGTTCGGCTTCGTGAACACCTTCGCCTGCGCGAAGCCCGTCGCGGGGTTCTCGCCGTACACGTCGAGCGGCGCGCTCGTGCCGCCGCCGCCGAGGATCAGGTGGATCGTCCCGTGGCTCGTGTCGAACGTCGCGCGCGCCGGATCGGCCGGCACGGCCGGACGCGGCTGCAGCGTGTCGACCACTTCGCCCGTCGCGGCGTCGACGCCCGCGCGGTGGTTGCAGCCGCGCACCGGGTAGCTGCGCTCGTAGTCGTGATCGTGGCCGCACAGCACGAGATCGACGCCGTAGCGGTCGAACAGCGGCAGCCACGCCTCGCGGATGCCCTTGTCCGAGCCGTTGCCGGTCTTCGACGAGCTCAGCGCGTCCTGGTGCATCTGCACGACGATCCAGTCGATGTCGTCGTCCTTCGATGCGTGGTGCAGCGTGTGTTCGAGCCAGCGGGTCTGCTCGCCGCGGCTGTAGCCGCGGATGTAGAACGACGTGCCCGGCTCGATCGGCGGATGGCCGGTGCTCGCCGCCGGCACGAGCGGGTTCGGGCCGCCGACGAACGCGGCCGCGTCCTGGTAGACGACGTCGTCCGCGTCGAGCGAGATGAACAGCACCGAGCTCACGCGGAAGCTGTACCAGCGGCCCGGAAAGTGCGTGCCGTTCTCGGGCAGCTGGTAGCGCGCGAGATACGATTCGAAGCCCTGCGGGCCGTTGTTGAACTCGACTTCGTGGTTGCCGGGGCATGGCATCCACGGCCGATTCGCGGCCGACGTTTGGTTGTTGTTGCCGAAGTCGCGCCACACCTCGGGCTGGTGCGCCGGGTTCAGGTTCGCGTAGCACAGGTCGCCGTTCAGCAGGTGGAACAGCGGCTGGAATTGCTCGACCGCCTGCACCGCGAAGCGGCTTTGCGGCGACGACAGCACCCATGCGCCGTTCGGCGTCGCGAGATCGCCGTAGCTCGTGAAGCGGAACGGCGCGCGGCCGCGCGGCGCCGTCGTGAAGCTCGCGGTGAACGGCTGCGCGGCGTTGCCGTCGTTGTCGGCCGTGAGCACGTACTGGTAGCGGGTGCCCGGCTTGAGGCCGTGCACGCGCGCGTGATACGTGAACACCGTCTCGCCGTTGAGGCCGTCCGTGTACAGGCGCTGCACGCCGTGCACGACGCGCGAATGCTCGCCTTCGGCGCTGATCCGCGCACGCGGATTGACCGCCGGCGCAAGCGATGCCCACGAGATCACGACTTCCGACGCCGGGTCATTGCCCCACGTCAGGTGGATCTGCTCGGGCGTGCCGTCCGGGCTCGACGCGGCGGCCTTGCCGGCTGCCGCGAGGCCGCCTGCCGCGGTCGCGAGGCCGGATACGCCGGCAAGTTTCAGGAAGCCGCGGCGCGAGACGGCGGCGACCGGTTCGTTTGGTTGATCGGGGGCGTTGTCCGGGTTCGACATGGTCGGGATTCTCGGTGAAGGGAGCACGAGGACGCAAAGCGGCACGGTCCGGCGCAACACGGGCCGGCGGACGCGTGGGCCGGAAGCGAGCGGGATCCCGGCGACACGCATTGTTGACGGGGAGTTTTGCGGGGTTGTGACAGTGGGGGCGGGGGTGTTCGGCTGGGGACGCATCCCCGTACGTCGGCATCGCAAATTATTTGTCGGCTCGGCGACGGATTTTCCCGGCTCCACCGTTTAACGCGGCAACGGCCATTTCCGGCCGGTGTGAATCTCGTATCGGAGCTTCCCGATGAAACTCGCCATTCCGCTGCGGCTGGTTGCAAGCTGCAATGCCGCGCCGGCGTGTCCGGCCTGTTACCCGCCTACGCCGGTCGTCGTATAGTGATCGCGCCGGCGGACGGCCGTGCGGGAAAGCACGAGCGGGCCGCCGGCGCACGTTCGACATGGTCGACATGCCGCCCGAACTGGATGCTGGAGAAAGCGATGCGCAGGATGCCACGGCGATGCGCGCCGGGTCGGCGGCGCGGCGCCGCCTCGAAGTTGCGACAGGCACGCAAGGAGAGCACGACGATGAGCATCAGCCGGACGGCGGGCCTGCCCGCCGGACCGTCGCGGCACCGGCGGTGCGCGACGCAGCGGAGCGCCGTGCGTTGAGCGAGCGGGATCCGGACGCGGAGCTCGTGACGCGGGTCGGCGCGCGCGATCCGTCGGCCGTGCGCGCGCTCGTCGCGCGCAAGCTGCCGCGGCTGCTTGCGCTCGCGACGCGGATGCTCGGCGACCGCACGGAAGCCGAGGACGTTGCGCAGGAAACCTTCGTGCGGATCTGGAAACAGGCGCCGCGCTGGCGCGAGGGCGAGGCGCGATTCGATACGTGGGTGCACCGCGTGGTGCTGAACCTGTGCTACGACCGGCTGCGCGGCCGGCGCGAGGAGCCGGCCGACGAATTGCCGGACCTCCCCGATCCGCAGCCGGAACCGGCGGTGCAGGCCGAGCACCGGGTGCGCGACGAACGCGTGCGGCAGGCGCTCGCCGCGCTGCCGGCCCGGCAGCGGGAGGCGCTCGTGCTCCATTACTATCAGGAGATGTCGAACATGGAAGCGGCCAACCTGATGGGCATCACCGTCGACGCGCTGGAAAGCCTGCTCGCGCGCGCGAGGCGCAAC
The DNA here is from genome assembly GCF_002097715.1 of Burkholderia ubonensis subsp. mesacidophila. NCBI lineage: Bacteria > Pseudomonadati > Pseudomonadota > Betaproteobacteria > Burkholderiales > Burkholderiaceae > Burkholderia > Burkholderia ubonensis. The sequence continues at coordinate 1,919,873 of NZ_CP020738.1, read as the reverse complement.
CTGCGCGCGCAGCTGGCCGGCGACCACCCAAGCGAGGACAAGCGATGACACCTGAACGATTTCGCGACATCGTCGCCGCGTACGGCGCCCACGCGCGACGCTGGCCGCACGACGAGCGCGCGGACGCCGAAGCGTGGATGCGCGCGCATCCCGCCGAGGCCGCCGCGGCGCTCGGCGAAGCCGCCGAACTCGACGCGTGGCTCGCGCTCGACGCGGTCGAGCCGCCCGCGCCGGCGCTCGTCGAGCGCATCGCGGCGACGGCGCCCGCGCCAAGGCGCACGCGGCGGCGCGGACAGGTCTGGTGGTCCGGCGCGGCGTTCGCGGGCGTCGGGCTGGCAGGCGCGCTCGCGGGCGCGGCCGCCGTGTCGATGCTGATGCTCGGCAGCCCGCCGCCGTCGCACGAACCCGGCTACCTGACGACGAGCTTCGGCGGATCGAGCGCCGACTGGAGCGACCAATGAGCGAACGTTCATGGAAGCGCGCGTTCGTCGGCTCGGCCGTGCTGAACGTGTTCATGCTCGGCGGGATCGTCGGCGGCGCATATCAGTGGATGACGACGCACCGGGACGCGCACGCGGCCGGCGCGCCGGCGCAGCACACCGCGCTGCGCTTCGCGGCGGACGAGCTGTCGTGGATGCGCCAGCGCGAGTTCGCCGCCACGCTGAAGCAGGCGCGCCAGGACGGTCGCGATCTCGCGCAGCAAGGGCGCGACGGCAGGTTGATGGTGCTGGACCTGCTCGCCGCGCCACAGCTCGATCGCCCGGCGATCGACGCGGCGCTGGCGCGTACGCGGGCGTCCGACAGTGCGTTGCGCGCGCAGGTCGAGACCAGCGTCGTCGATTTTGCGGTGACGCTGGCGCCGGATGAGCGCGCGAAGTTTGTCGACGGGTTGAAGCGCAGCGGCAATTGGCGGCTGCCGGTGAAGCAGCAGAAGAAACCGGACGAGGCGGCGAGCCGGTGATGGGTATCGATATCGCAGCAGGTCGCGTTTTTCATCATATTCACGAAACTGCCGGGAGCTCAGTGAAACACATAGCAGGAACATTCCATATAGCATTGGACGTCGCCGATCCGAAGGTGCGCGGCGTGCGTTCCGGGTACGCCCCTCATCACCAATTCCCGTTCGTCGGCTACCTTTTCAGTGGATTTCATGCATACGGTGACAATGAAATGCACTACCCGGGTGAAACCCTGAACGTCGAAATCGCTTTTGCGAGCTGGATGCACTTTTCAGAAAACGTAAAGGTCGGCCAGCGCATCGATGTCCTCGAACACCACCGGCTTGTGGGCCATGTCATCGTCACCGAGATATACGGCCACGGGAACTGAGGCCGCTATTCCGCATGTGAAACGTCCGCTCCGAGGCGGTCTCTGCTGAAGGTGTCGGGCCGAGGTCGGACGGTTCGGGTCATTGACACCCACTGGCTCGCTGACATTCAAGCGTTAGTTTCCCTCTGGCGGCTGACCATCGGCTGTCGATGGTTGTTCTCGCCGGCACTGTCAGCAATGCACCCGATTGCTGACCAATGACGGAACGCTCAGGCCATGTTCAGTGATGTCCTGGACCATTTCCAGTCGACGGGCAAACGCAAGTCGGGCATTCTTATGAATATTCATCCGGCTGCATTCCTGGAATGCTTGGGATTTGGCGACTTCCAGTCGCCCAGACTTTGTCCGGATGAACCACTAATACAACCTGTTGAAGCTTCGCAACGAGTGGAGATCACCCATGGCCTTGCAGCTTATCGCGCCTTACGAAAAATATTTGCTGAACGTGGGCGTCATTAACCACGCCTCTGTCATCGGGCATTTGCGTCAGGTGTTGAACGTATTTGCCGCAAAACCGGAATACAGCAAGTTCTATATCGGCATCACCGGTGATGTGAAGAGCCGGCTGGCCTCTCACCAGGCCCACAAGCCCTCGTTCAGTTTGATGTGCCCGATTTACGAGGAGGCGGGCAACCTTGTCGAGAACGCCTTCGATCGTTTGGAGCGTGAGGCCATCAGGAATTTCCGTGGCGGCATCACGCACCCTGAAACCGGCAAACTGCTGCTGCAATGCAGCAACGGTCCCGGCGGTGCGCGACCGAAGAACACGCTCTATATCCTGGTCGGCTGATTCTCGAGGACGCCGGATGCAATGAAGCCGGTGACGACTGTGTCGTTATCGGCGCGACTGACGTGCACATGCTTCTGGTAACCCGGCACGAGAAGCAGGCCGAAATATCATCCGTAACCCCTGTCGAAGTAGGGCGACGCCCTTCCAATAATAAATTCCGAGTTCCAATGTTCATCCAGCACGTGCCTGAAGCAATTCCAACTCCCCTATGCACCGAGTTACGTGAGTTCGCGCGCCAGCGGACTTTCGAGGCGGCATCGGTCAACTTCTATGGCGAAATGCAGCGCCGCGAGTCGGTGCGGAACAACGACCGGCTCGAGTGGGACAATCCTGAACTCGCGACGCAGCTTGAGGCCTGTCTTGTCAAAGCAATGGGAAATGGCTTTCCTCGCCAGCTGGACGGGATGCGCTATGTGGCGACGGGCGGCCACTTCCGCTTTTACCGCTATCGGGAGGGGCAGTATTTCAAGCCGCATCGGGACGGCTCGTACCAGGACGGGCAGAACGAAAGCCTCGTCACCGCGCTCTTCTATCTCAATGACGCCGATGGCGGGGAGACGGTGCTGATGCCCTATGGCCCACGTGAGCAGTGGGCCTATCGGCCGATTGCACCGCGCGCGGGGGATGCGCTTCTTTTCGAACATCGCATGTGGCACGAGGGTAGGTCGGTCAATTCGGGCGAGAAGTATGTGCTGCGCACGGACCTTTTTTACACCGAGTGATTAACGTCAAGCGGCGGATGTTCGCTTCGCTTTGAACAGCCAACGACCACTTTCGGGCGTCAGCACGGTCAGTCGGCAGTTGGCCGGCGTCCAACGGGCGGCTTCGGGTCTCAGCCGACCCGCCCGAAAACCAGCGAAGACCCCAAAAAATCTGCCAGTCCGCCGACGGATATCTCGCCACCCCGCGTTAAACGTGGGTACGCACCGCGAGAGCCCCGTCCATGGACCACCCAACCGACGCCACCCCGGCCGCCATTGCGCTGAACCGCTTCGGTCTCGGCGCGCGCGCCGACGATCCGCCGCCTGCCGACCCGAAAGCGTCGCTGCTTGCGCAGTTTTCCCGCTATGAAGCGTTGCCGGCCGCATGGTCCGCCGAACCCGACGCCGTCGCGCTCGCCACTCGCTTCGCCAGCGCACGCAATGCGATAACCACCACCGACCCGGCCACAAAACGCGCGACCGAACAGTCGATCCGCCGCGACGGCCACGACGTCTATCGCAGCGCAGTCTCGGCCCGCCTGACCAGCGCGCTGACCACGCCCGCGCCGTTCATCGAACGCCTCGTGCACTTCTGGGCGAACCACTTCGCGGTCTCAATCGACAAAGGCCCCGTATCCGCCTACGCCGGCGCATTCGAACGCGACGCGATCCGCCCGCACGTGCTCGGCCGTTTCGAGGACATGCTGGTCGCGGTCGAGCAGCACCCTGCGATGCAGCTGTTTCTCGACCAGGCCCGCTCGGTCGGCCCCGACAGCCCGGCAGCACTACGCGCCGAATCACGCAACCCCACCAACCGGCGCGGCCTCAATGAAAACCTCGCACGCGAGATCATGGAGTTGCACACGCTCGGCGTGCGCACCGGCTATACACAGAACGACGTCACCGAATTTGCGCGTGCGCTGACCGGCTGGAGCATTGCCGGCGGTCGCGGCCCGCAGCCCGGCGACGCCGCACCCGGCGCATTCGTATTCCGCCCGAAGCTGCACGAGCCCGGCACGCGCACCGTCATGGGCCGCACCTACGACCAACCGGGCGAAGCCCAATCGCGCGCGATCCTGCACGATCTTGCGCGTGCACCCGCAACCGGCCGCCACATCGCGTTCCAGCTCGCCCGCCACTTCGTCGCCGACAACCCACCGCCCGCGCTCACCGAACGTCTCGCCCGTGCATTCGACTCAAGCGGCGGCGACCTGGCGACTGTCTACCGCGCGCTCATCGACGCCCCCGACGCATGGTCGCCAATCAACCGCAAGTTCAAGACGCCGTGGGAGTGGGCCGTATCGTCGCTGCGCGGGCTCGGCTGGCGCGACGCAGGCGACCTGAAAGCCGCGTCACTCATGACACAGCTCGGCCAGCCGATCTGGCGCCCCGGATCACCGGCCGGCTACGACGACGTGGCGGCAAGCTGGGCCGCACCCGACGCATTGGTCCGTCGCGTCGAAATCGCCCAGCGCCTCGCCGCGCGCACCGGCGACGGCCTCGACCCCCGCACGCTCGGCAACACGCTGCTCGCCGGCTCGATGAGCGCCCCGACCGCAACCGCGCTGTCGCGCGCCGAAAGCGTAACGACCGCGCTCGCGCTGCTGATCGTGTCGCCCGACTTCCAACGGAGATGAACATGGCCTTGTCCCGCCGCCGCTTCCTCAGCGTCGCCGCCGCCGGCGCCGGTGCGATCCTCGTCGCGCCGCAGATCGTCTTCGCGAACGTCGCGACCGACCGGCGTTTCGTGTTCGTGATCCAGCGCGGCGCGGCCGACGGTCTCAACATCGTCGTGCCGTATGCGGAGCCCGCGTACACAGGCTTGCGCGGCGCGCTCGCGATCGACGCGTCGGCCGCGACGCGGCTCGACGGCACGTTCGCGCTCCATCCGTCGCTCACGCAGACCGCACAGATGTACCGCGACGGGCAGGCGCTGTTCGTCCACGCGATCGCGTCGCCGTATCGCGACCGCTCGCACTTCGACGGCCAGAACGTGCTCGAGACGGGCGGCCGCGCGCCGTACCAGGTGAAGGACGGCTGGCTCAACCGGCTCGCGGGGATGCTGCCGGCCACCGGCGAACGCGCGCTCGCGCTCGCGCCGACCGTGCCGCTCGCATTGCGCGGTGCGGTGCAGGCGGCGTCCTACGCGCCGTCGGGGCTGCCCGCCGCGCCTGACGATCTGCTGACGCGCGTGTCGTCGCTGTATGACGCGGACCCGCAGCTCGGCCCGCTGTGGCAGGCGGCGATGGCCGCGCGCGGTCTCGCGGGCGACGCCGGCGCGCGGCAGGACCCCGCGAGCGTCGGCCGGCTCGCCGCGACGTTCCTCGCGCGCGACGACGGCCCGCGGATCGCGATGATCGAAACCGGCGGCTGGGATACGCACAGCGCGCAGAATGCGCGGCTCGCCAACCAGCTGAAGGCGCTCGACACGCTGCTCGCGGCGTTGCGCGACGGCCTCGGGCCGGCGTGGCGGCAGACCACCGTGCTGGTCGCGACGGAGTTCGGCCGCACGGCCGCGGCGAACGGCACGGGCGGCACCGACCACGGCCAGGCGTCGGTCGCGATGCTCGCGGGCGGCGCGGTGGCGGGCGGGCGCGTGCTCGCCGACTGGCCGGGGCTGCGTCCGGGCGATCTGTACGAAGGCCGCGACCTGAAGCCGACCGCGTCGCTCGATGCGCTGATCGCGGGCGCCGCGGCGGAAAGCCTGCGGCTCGACCCTGCGCACACTGCGTCGGTGCTGTTCGCGCAACGCGACGCGCCGCGGCCGTTCACGGGCCTGCTGCGCGAACCCGCGTGACGCGGCGCATGCCGGCGCGCTCGCGGCCGCCTTCGAAGCCGATCTGTCGATGATTCAACAACACAACGGAGAATCCACCATGAAGACCCGCTCCGTTCCGCTTGTCGTGCTCGCAATCACATGCGCGACACTGTTGTCCGCGTGCGTCGTCGAGCCGGCGCGGCCGCCGCAGCCCGCGCCCGTCGTCGAGGTCATGCCGCCGCCGCCCGCGCCCGGCTACCACTGGGCGAAAGGCCATTACCGGTGGGCCGGCAACCACTGGGCATGGGTGCCGGGGCATTGGGCCGCCGTGTATTGAGCGGCGTCGTCGGCCGCTGCATGCCGCGCGTCTCGTGGGCGGTGCAGCAGGTTTCCTGCGCGGCCGAACCGCCGACGAACACCCGGACACAAACAGGCGTTCCAATGGCGATGATCGCGGCTCGGAAGGCGTGGCTGAACGAGCGCAATCGCTGCACGTCGGCACAGTGCCTGATCGACAGCGACGGGAAACGCATCACCGCGCTGTGCAGCCAGCTCGACGCACCGTCCGCCACCCCCGGTCAACACTGGACGCCCGGACCGCTTCCTTGAAAAGGCCCCGATTAGGCTCTAGTGTTATACACACTGCGCACCCGCTTCTGTCCCCGCTGAACGACGGCGACGACGGGTGTCACGATCATGCCGCGTGCCGCGCGCATGATCGTCCAGCGTGACGTTGTTGCTTCCACGACAAGCCGAACGAGGACGCCGGTGATGGTTCGCATGGCCTTGCTCATCGCCGTATCGATCGTGCCTTGCCTGCGATGGAGCGTGCCGGCGTGGGCGGCCGGGCCGGCCACCGCGCCGGCGCCGGACACGATGGAGGCGCGCGTGATGGGCTGCGCCGCCTGCCACGGCGCGCACGGCGAGGGCACCGACAACGACTATTTCCCGCGGCTCGCCGGCAAGCCCGCCGGCTACCTGTACCGGCAACTACGCGCGTTTCGCGACGGCGGGCGCAAGTATCCGCCGATGAACTACCTGCTCGCGTACCTGCCCGACGCGTACCTGCGCCAGATCGCCGACTATTTCTCCGATCAGCATCCGCCGTTCCCGCCGCCCGCGGCGCCCAGCGTCGATGCGCAGGCGCTCGCGCTCGGCAAGGCGCTCGTCACCACCGGCGACCATGCGCGCGGCGTGCCTGCCTGCGCGAGTTGCCACGGCCGCGAGCTGACCGGCATGGCGCCCGCGATCCCCGGGCTGGTCGGGCTGCACGCGGCGTACATCAGCGCGCAGCTCGGCGCGTGGCGCTACGGCACACGGCGCGCGGCCGCGCCCGATTGCATGCGCGACATCGCCACACGGCTCTCCGACCGCGACATCACGGCCGTCGCCGCGTGGCTCGCCGCGCAACCGGCGCCTGCGGACGCGAGGCCGGCCGCCGAAAACCGCTCGAAGTTGCCGCTCGCCTGCGGCAGCGTGGCCAACTAGCCGGAGACGCGCCTTGATCCGCCCGCGATTCCTCGCCACGTTCGCGATCCTGCTGGCCGGCGTCACGATGACGGCTGGGGGCCCGCAAGCCGCGGATTCGACGTTGCCGACCGACCACGCGCAACTGCTCGCGCGCGGCGAGTACCTGGCCCGCGCCGGCGACTGCGTCGCGTGCCACACGGTGCCGTCCGGCAAGCTGTTCGGCGGCGGCCGGCCGATGGAAACGCCGTTCGGCACGCTGTATTCGTCGAACATCTCGTCGGACAAGGAGACGGGCATCGGCGGCTGGAGCGCGGACGACTTCTATCGCGTGATGCACGAAGGCAAGTCGCGCGACGGCTCGTATCTGTATCCGGCCATGCCGTTCGGGTCGTACACGAAGGTGACGCGCGCCGATTCCGACGCGATCTTCGCGTACCTGCTGTCGACGCCGCCGATCCGCCAGCCGAACCGGCCGCACGAGCTGGCCTTTCCGTTCAACCAGCGTCGATTGCTGCTCGGCTGGCGCACGCTGTTCTTCCGCGAGGGCGACTTCAAGCCCGATCCCGCGCAGTCCGCCGAATGGAATCGCGGCGCCTACCTGGTCGAAGGGCTCGGCCATTGCACGATGTGCCACACCGAGATCAACGCGCTCGGCGGCAACACGCGCTCGAAGGAGTATCAGGGCGGCCTGATCCCGCTGCAGGACTGGTATGCGCCGTCGCTGACGTCGAACCGCGAGGCCGGGCTCGGCGAATGGAGCATCGGCGAGATCGTCGACCTGCTGAATGCGGGCGTGTCGAATCGGGGCGCGGTGTACGGCCCGATGGCGGAAGTCGTCTACGACAGCTTCCAGTACCTGAACGAGGACGACGTGCGCGCGGTCGCGGTCTACCTGAAATCGCTGCCGGGCCGCTCGGGCGAGGCCGACACCGGGCGGCCGCAGCCGCTCGTGACCGAGGAGACGAACCGTCTCGCGCCGCTCGGCAGGAAGATCTACGAAGCGCAATGCGCGCTGTGCCACGCGAAGGAAGGGCAGGGCATGCCGCCGCATTTCCCGCCGCTCGCGAACAACCAGTCGATCCAGATGACGTCCGCGGTCAATCCGATCCGCATGGTGCTGAACGGCGGCTATGCGCCCGGCACGCGCAAGAACCCGATGCCGTACGGCATGCCGCCGTTCGCGCAGTTGCTGTCGGACGAGGAGGTCGCGGCGGTCGTCACCTACATCCGCACCGCATGGGGCAACCACGGCAAGCCGGTGAGCGCGAAGGAAGTCAACGCGCTGCGCTCCGCGCCGATCTTCTGAGGACACGATGATGCCTTCCCCCGCGTCGCATGACGGCGCCCCCGATCAGGAAAGCGAACGCGTCGACGAGATCGTGCGGCGCGGCCCGCGCGGCGCGCTCGCGCTGGCCGGCACCGCGACGGCGATCGTCGTCGCGCTCTGGTTCGCGTTCTATTTCCTGGTGTTCCTGCCGCGCGGCGTCATCCAGTAGCCAGGCCCGACATGGCGAACTCATCCGTTCAGAACCCGCCGGACTCCGCCAACGTCGCCGCGCGCGTCGAGCGGCGCTGGGCGGCCGTGATGCTGGGCATCGTCGTGGTGTTCGTGTGCGTGGTCATCTTCACCGGCCTGCATTGGGCGATGATGCCGCCGTCGCGCGTCGAGACGATCCGGCCGGAGTCGCTGCACGTAGCCGGCGAATTCGTCGAAAGCAATCTCGGCAGCGCGCTGGAGCCGAACGGCTCGGTGACGGTGCGCATCGTCGCGCAGCAGTATTCGTTCACGCCGCAGTGCGTGCTGGTGCCGGCCGACACGCCGATCACGTTCCGCGCGACGAGCGCGGACGTCGTGCACGGGTTCCTCGTGACGGACACCAACATCAACTCGATGGTGGAGCCCGGCTACATCGCGACGTTCCGCACGCGCTTTCCCGAACCCGCCGATCACCTGATGCCGTGCCACGAGTATTGCGGCACCGGCCACCAGGGCATGTGGGCGCACGTGAAGGTCATCGACAAGGCCGCGTTCCAGCAGCTGGCCGCCCAATCGCGGAGACTGAGCTGTGTTAAATAGCAAACGCCTCGTGCTCGCGCATTTCTGGCTCGCGTTCGTCACGTTCGGCGTCGCGCTGCCGCTCGGTGCGTGGCAGATGATCGTGCGCAGTCCTCTGCATGCGTGGCTGCGCGATCCCGAGCTCTACTACCGGTCGGTGACCGAGCACGGCACGGTGATGGGCTACGTGTTCCCGACGCTGATCGCGATGGGGTTCGGCTACGCGGTGACCGAGCTGGCGCTCAAGCGGCCGCTCGTCGGCGTGCGCTGGGCGTGGGGCGGGCTCGCGCTGGTCGCGCTCGGCGCGGTGTCGGCGAGCGTGCCGGTCGCGATGGGGCGCGCGTCGGTCCTGTATACGTTCTATCCGCCGATGATCGGCAACGTGTTCTATTACATCGGCGTCGTGCTGGTCGTGGTCGGCTCGTGGGTGTGGGTCGCGCTGATGTCGATCAATCTCGCCGCGTGGAAGCGCGACCATCGCGGCGAGACGGTGCCGCTCGCGATGTTCGCGAGCGTCGCGGGCGCGTACCTGTGGGGCTGGACGGCGGTGGGTGCGGCGCTCGAGGTGATCTTCCAGATCCTGCCGGTGGCGCTGGGCCTCAGGACGACCATCGACGCGGGGCTCGCGCGCATCTTCTTCTCGTGGACGCTGCACGCGATCGTCTATTTCTGGCTGATGCCCGCGTATATCGCGTACTACACGATCATTCCGCGCGCGATCGGCGGGCGGCTGTACAGCGACGCGATGGCGCGCATCTCGTTCATCCTGTTCCTCGTCGTGTCGATGCCGATCGGCCTGCATCATTTGTTCGTCGATCCGCAGGTCGGCGCGGGCTTCAAGTTCCTGCAGTCGGTGTTCACGTCGCTGGTGGCGGTGCCGACGCTGCTCACGGTGTTCACGATCAGCGCGTCGGTCGAGATCGCCGCGCGGCTGCGCGGCGGCAAGGGCGCGTTCGGCTGGCTCAAGGCGCTGCCGTGGGACAACCCGCAAATGCTCGCGCTGGCGTTCTCGTTCGTGATGCTCGGCTTCGGCGGCGCGGGCGGCCTCATCAACATGAGCTACCAGCTCGACGCGACGATCCACAACACGCAGTGGATCACCGGGCATTTCCACCTGATCTTCGCGGGGGCGATCGTCACGATGTACTTCGCGATCGCCTACGACCTGTGGCCGCACCTGACCGGGCGCGCGCTGACCAACTGGCGGCTGATGCGCTGGCAGCTGTGGCTGTGGTTCATCGGCATGATCGTCACGACGTTCCCGTGGCATTGGGTCGGCATCCTCGGCATGCCGCGCCGGATGGCCTATTACGACTACGCCGATCCGGCGATCGCGGCGCAGGCGGTGTGGGTCGCCATGTCGGCGATCGGCGGGCTGATCCTTGTCGCGTCGGCGATCCTGTTCTTCATCGTGCTGATCCAGGGGCATCGCGCGCCGCGCAGCGAACCCGACGCATACCGCTTCAGCACGCCGGTGCACGAGACGTCGAGCATGCCCGTCGCGCTGAACGGCTTCGCGCTGTGGCTCACGCTGATGATCGGCCTCACGATCGTCAACTACGGCTATCCGATCGTGCAGCTGATGGCGCGCGACGATACGTCGGTTCCCGCCATCGCGGTCGGAGCGCGGCGATGAGCGACGAACGCCTGTTCTCGTTGCGCAACCCGTGGTTCCGCGTCAGCGTCGGCGCAGTGATCGGCGTCGCGCTCGTGTCCGCGGTGATCGGGTTCGTGTGGCTGCCGTCGGCGCAGCCCGATGCGCAGTTCCGGGGCGTCTGGAACGCGATCTGCAGCGCCGCCGGCGTGCCGCGCAAATGGCTCGCGGGCAGCGACAGCACGGTGACGCCGGCCTATCCGGTCAGCCGCGTCGAAGTGACGCCGCAATTGCTGGCGGACGCGACACCGCTGTCGATCGGCCGCGGCGCGACGCTGTCGTTGCGTTGCACGATGTGCCACGGCGAGAAAGGGATGAGCCAGGCGAACACGCCGAATCTGGCCGGGCAATACGCGATCGTCGTGTACAAGCAGATGCTGGATTTCGTGAGCGGCGCGCGGCAGAACGCGGTGATGTCGCCGATGGTGCGCGGGCTCACGGACCAGGACGTGCGGGACCTCGCCGCGTACTACGCATCGCTGCCGCGCCCGGCGTCGACGCGCGCCGGCGATGCGGTCGCGCCGGACATCGTCGTGCGCGGTGCGCCGCTGCGCAACATTCCGGCCTGCGCCGCGTGCCACGGCGGCATCGATCACCAGACGGGCAGCCCGTGGCTCGACGGCTTGCCGGCTGCCTATACGAAAGCGCAGTTGCTGGACTTCGCGAGCGGCGCGCGCCGCAACGACACGTCCGAACAGATGCGCAACATTGCGCGCAACATGACGCCGGACGAAATCGCGGCGGCGGCGAACTGGTATGCGGGCGTGACGCGCTAGGCGTGCGGCTCACCACCCGATCCGGTGCTTCTCCTCGGTCTCCCGGTGCCGCACGTCGTCGTCCGTGTGCAGGTACTGGCTCGTCGTGGTCAGCGATACGTGGCCGAGATTGTCGCGCACGATGCGCAGGTCGATCTGGCCGTCGGCCATGTGCGAGCCCGCGCTGTGCCGCAGCCAGTGCGCGGACGCCTGTTCGAGCACGCGCGCCTGCTGTTCGCCCGCGTCGCCTTGCGCACGCAGCCGGTCGGCCGCGTGCCGGAACACGCTCTTCACGATCGTATGCAGCGCCGCGCGCGTGAGCGGCTTGCGCGCGTGGCCGACCGGCAGCACGAGCGGCGTGTCCTCGTCGGGGCCCGGCAACGCGGGCAGCTGATGCGCGCGCCGGTAGCGCGCGAGCTCGGCCATCATCTCGTCGGTGGCCGGCACGAGCCGCTGCTTGCCGCCCTTGCCGGTCACGTCGAGCCACCAGCGCTCGCGTCCTTCGGCGTCGCGCCGGCAGAAGAACCCGCCCATCGTGTTGTCGGCGGCTTCGGTGATCCGCAGCCCGCCGAGATACAGGAGCGTAAAGAGCCAGCGCGCGCGGTCGTAGTGAAAGCGCGCGCGCGCGTCGTCGCGCGGCATTGCGTCGATCGCGTCCTTGACCGACTGCCACAGCGCCGGGCCGAGATGGCGCGTGATGCGCGGCGCGGGCTTGCGCATGCGCTGCCGCGACAGCGACAACGGATTGCCGGCGAGGTAGCCGGCCTGCACGAGCCACGCGAACATCACGTTCAGGATCACCATCGCCTGCCGCTGGCTGGCCGGCGACAGCGGCCCGTAGAACGGCCGCCAGCGCGGGTCGCCGCGCGGATGCTTGCGTCCGCCGCTCGCGCACCAGACGTCGGCCGGCGCGGGCGCGAGCAGGAACTGCCGGTAGACGAGCAGATCCTCGTGCGTGAGCGACGACAGCGGCTTGCCGCACGCGATCACGGCCCACAGCAGCAGGCGCTCGGCTTCCTTCCGGTAGTTCTGGAACGTGGTCGGCGTATCGACGAAGCGCGCGAGCCAGGCGCGCACCGCGTCGAGGTCATTGGTCGCGGCGATCTGCGCGTGACCCGCGCGCGAGCGGTTGGCGCCGTCGCGTCCGTCGAGCGCGGCCGGCACGGTCAGCGCGTCGATCGGCAGCGGGCGCAGCGCGGAATCGGTGGGGACGGGCGTGGTCATGGGCGTCCGGTCTATTTCCCCGTCGTGCCGCCGGGCAGCGGGCTCGCGGGTCCGCGCTGCGGCGCGGGCAGGCCGATCCGCCGGAACACGAACGCGGACAGCAGCGTGATCGCGCCGACGCACACGAAGGCCAGCATGAACCCGCTCGCAGCCGAGCCCGAGTGCGCGGCGAACAGGTTCACGAGCCCGCCGCCGATCGACACGCCGAGCCCCATCGCGAGCATCTGCATCATCGTGAACAGGCTGTTGCCGCTGGCGGCGTCCGCATGCGACAGATCCTTGAGCGTCACGCTGTTCATCGCCGCGAACTGCATCGAATTGGCCGCGCCGAACACGACGAGCAGCGCGCCTTCCAGCAGCGGCGACGACTGGCCGGACACGAGCGCGAAAGCGGCGATGGTCACGCCGATGATCACCGTGTTGACGACGAGGAACGCCGGGTAGCCGTAGCGCTTCACGAGCGGCGTGATCCGGTTCTTCGCGAGCACGCCCGCGATCGCGGCCGGCAGCATCATCAGGCCCGAGCGCATCGGCGTGTAGCCAAGCTGCACCTGCATCAGCAGCGGCAGCATGAACGGCACCGCGCTCGAGCCGATCCGGCACAGCAGGTTGCCGAGCAGCCCCGCGCCGAAGTTCGGCTCGCGGAACAGCGCGAGCCTGAACAAGGGCCGCGCGCGCCGGCGCGCATACGGAAGGTAGGCGAGCGCGGCGGCGATGCCGAGCGCGGCACAGCCCGTCGACCACGCGGCGCGGTGCGCTTGCGCCGGCGGATCGACCGCGAGCGACAGCAGGATCATCGCGGCCGACAGCAGCGCGCAGCCGATGAAATCGAACGGCGGCGGCTGCGTCGCGTGATCGTGCCGCAGGAAGCGTTGCACGGCGACGAAGCCGACCGCGCCGACGGGCACGTTGATCAGGAAGATCCAGTGCCACGACACGGCTTCCGACAGCCAGCCGCCCAGCGTCGGCCCGAAGATCGGGCCGAGCTGCCCGCCGATCGACACGAACGCGAGCGCCGACACGTACTGTTCGCCGGGCACGCCGCGCAGGACCGACAGCCTGCCGATCGGCAGCAGCATCGAGCCGCCGACGCCCTGCAGCGCCCGCGCGACGACGAGCTGGTCGAGGCTGCGGGCGGCCGCGCAGCACACCGAGCCGAGCACGAACAGCACGATCGCGGCCGACAGCACGCGGCGCGTGCCGAAGCGGTCGGCGAGCCAGCCGGACGCGGGCGTGAGCATCGCCATCGTCAGCGTATAGACGACCACCACCGGCTGCATCGCGAGCGGCGACGCGCGCAGGCTTTGCGCGATGGACGGCAGGGCGGTGTTGACGATCGTCGTGTCGAGCGTCTGCATGAAGAATGCGGACGCGACGATCCAGAGCAGGGCGGGATGTGATGTGTTGCGGGTCATGACGGGGATTCATTGACGCGCGGCTGCGCGATCTGAAAGCGTTTTGTCGGCTTTCGGCGGCGCAGCCGGAAGAGCGTGCCACGAGCGATGTTAGCGGGTTGCAGGGTGGTCGTGAAGACGTATGAAGGTTGGCGCGCGCGATCCGCCGGGCGGCAAGCGGCCATTTCTCCGGACATACCCGGGCAAGTCGACGCACGGTCGCAAGCTATCATTCGAGACGGAGCTTGTTGCCAATCCATTGCCGCCCGACGTCTTCACCTGGGCTTAAGTTTTCGTTGCCTAGAATGCGCTTGATCGCCGCTCCTCCTGAGGCGCGACCTGTTCATCACAGAGGATTCGCATGAAAGAGACATTCATTGCGCTCGCGGCATGTGCCCGATACACGGGCCCCGCATCGAAGGTGAACGTCGAGCAGAACGAGGGCATCCGATGATCTGGCCGAACGCCTGGCGCGTCTCCGCGCTATTCGTGCGCGAGTGGGTCGATCGTCCCGCTGCGGTGGGGGCGCTGTGCCCCAGTTCGCCGCGTCTCGCTTGCGAGATCGCCTCCGCGGTGCCGGCCGGCGACGGGCTCGTGATCGAGCTCGGCGGAGGAACCGGCGCGGTGACGCGCGCGTTGCTGGAGCGCGGCGTTGCCACCGAGCGACTCGTGGTGGTCGAGCGCTCGCACGTGTTCGCGCGACACCTGCACGCGCGGTTTCCGGGCGTGACGATCGCGCACGGCGACGCGGCGGAACTCGACCGGCTGCTGCCGCCCGATGCCCGGGTCGACGCGATCGTGTCGTGCCTGCCGCTGCGATCGCTGCCGCGGCAGGTGGTGTCGACCATCGTCGGGCAATGCCATCGCGCGCTGTCCGGCGACGGCGTCATGATTCAGTTCACTTACGACTTGCGCTCGCCGGCTTACCGCCCGTCTCGATACCCGGGTTTCGTCGTCACCCGGAGTCCTATCGTCTGGAGAAACATCCCACCTGCGCGTATCGACGTGATGCGCAAGCAGGACCGCTAGACCCGCACGGGAGCACAACCCGGCGCAGGCGCTTTGCCCCGGCTTGGGGCAAGCATCTTTCAACAATCCTTCTTTTCCTTCCAGATTCCATTCACGTTCGCGTCACACTGGCTCCCTACAATGCTTTCATTCAGAAAGCATTCACGTAGGGGAAGCCGAAGACATGAAGCGAACGAGACTGGCGGCGCTGCTGTGTGCAAGCGCCTTCGTGCTGGCGGGTTGCGGCAGCGACGACGGGCCGGCGAGCGCCGTGCCCGGGCCGACGGCCGCGCGCAACGTGATCTTTTTCCTCGGCGACGGCATGGGCCTCACGACGCTGACGGCCGCCCGGATCTACGCGGTCGGCGAGGACGGCGAACTGACGCTCGATACGTTGCCCGAAACCGCGTTCGTGAAGACCTACTCGAACGATGCGCAGGTGACCGACAGCGCGCCGTCGATGTCCGCGTACATGACGGGCGTGAAGACCAACAACGAAGTGATCTCGATGACGCCCGATACGAAGGCGCTCGAACCGACCGCGAATCTCACCGGCAACTGCGGCGCGAACAACGGCAAGCCGGCGCCGACGCTGCTCGAGATCGCGAAGGCCAAGGGGCTGGCGACGGGCGTCGTGACGACGACGCGCGTCACCCACGCGACGCCTGCGGCGACCTACGCGCACGTCTGCCATCGTGACGCGGAAAACGACATCGCCGCGCAGCTCGTGCCGGGAGGCGCAGGCTACAACGCCGCGCTCGGCGACGGGGTCGACGTCGTGCTCGGCGGCGGTTCGCAATTCTTCGCGCCGAAGGACGGCGGCGGCAAGCGCAGCGACGGCCGCAACCTGCTCAACGAACTGAAGGCAAAGGGCTACGCGGTCGCGCAGAATCGCGAGGACCTGCTGGCCGCCGACGCGACGAAGGGCGGCAAGCTCGTCGGCCTGTTCGCGTCGAGTCACATGAGCTACGACCTCGATCGTAACGCGACGAAGGAGCCGAGCCTCGCCGACATGACGACGCGCGCGCTCGACGTGCTGCAGAAGAACGCGAACGGCTATTTCCTGATGGTCGAAGGCGGCCGCATCGACCACGCGCTGCACGACACCAACGCGAAGCGCGCGCTGCAGGACACGGTCGCGTTCGACAACGCGATCAAGGCGGCGCTCGACAAGGTGCGCAAGACCGACCCGGATCTGCGCAATACGCTGATCGTCGTGACGGCCGACCACGACCACACGCTGGTGCTGAACGGCTATGCGGCGCGCACCGGCAAGACCGAAACCGGCAAGCCGGGCGTGCTCGGCGTGTTGCGCAGCTACCAGACGGGCTCGATCGCGAAGGACGCCGACGGCGCGCCTTACACGATCATCGGGTTCGGCAATGGCGAGAACCGCGTGCAGGGCAGCCGCGCGGGCACGAACCTCACCGACGCGGTGACCGGCGCGGACGACTACCGTCAGGAAGCGGTCGTGCGGATGGACAAGGGCAGCGAAACCCATGGCGGGACCGACGTGTTCCTCGGTGCGATCGGCCGGGGCGCCGACAACTTCCATGGCGTGATCGAGAACAACAAGGTCTTCGAGCTGGTGCGCAGCGCGGTGCAGCTGTAAGCGCGGTCTCTACAGGTACAGGGGAAAACAGGATGTCGACAATCAAGCGCATCGCAATGGCGACGCTTGCCGTTGCGGGTTTCGCGGGCGGCTCGCTGGGGCAGGCGGCGCATGCCGCCGGCCAGGCGCAGAACGTGATTTTCTTCCTCGGCGACGGCATGGGGCCGACGACCGTGACGGCGAGCCGAATCTACAAGGTCGGCGAGTCGGGGCAGCTGACGATGGAAAAGCTCGCCCGCACGGCGCGCGTCAAGACCTTCTCGAACGATGCCCAGACGACCGACAGCGCACCGTCGATGGCCGCGTACATGACGGGCGTCAAGATGAACAACGAAGTGCTGTCGATGTCGTCCGACACGCGCGCCGTCGCGCCGGGCAACGATGCGAACGGCAACAAGACGGTCAACAACTGCGCGCCGGGCAACGGCAAGCCGGCCGCCACGCTGCTGGAGCTGGCCAAGGCGCGCGGCAAGGCGGTCGGCGCGATCACGACGACCGAGCTCACGCACGCGACGCCCGCCGCCACCTATTCGCACATTTGCCATCGCGACGCGCAGTACGACATCGCCGCGCAGGCGGCGCCGGGCGGCGCCGGCTACAACGCGGCGCTCGGCGACGGCGTCGACGTGCTGATGGGCGGCGGCCGCAATCACTGGACGCCGTTCGATCTCGCCGCCAACAAGCGCGGCCGGGCGGACGGGCGCAATCTGCTCGACGAAATGAAGGCGAAGGGCTACACGGTCGTGGCGACGAAGGATCAGCTCGCGCAGGCGGGTGGCGGCAAGCTGATCGGCCTCTTCAGTTCGACGAGCCATCTGGAATACGAACTCGATCGCGTCGCGGGCAAGGGCGAAGGCGCGACGCAACCGAGCCTGGCCGAGATGACGTCGAAGGCGATCGACCTGCTGTCGAAGAATTCGAACGGCTATTTCCTGATGGTCGAAGGCGGCCGCATCGACCACGCGCTGCACGGCACCAATGCGAAGCGTGCGCTCGAGGACACGGCTGCATTCGACGACGCGATCCGCGTTGCGCTGTCGAAGGTCGATTTGTCGAACACGCTGATCGTCGTGACGGCCGACCATGACCACACGATGACGATCAACGGCTATTCGAAACGCGGCAATCCGATCCTCGACATCAGCCGCAGCTATCGCGACGGCCAGCCGAGCAAGGACGCGGACGGCAACACGTACACGACGCTCGTCTTCGGCAACGGCGCGAACCGCCCGAACGTGCGCGCGCCGGTGGATTCGGCGACGGCGCTCGACAACGCGTATCTGCAGGAAGTCGGCGTGCGGATGGGCAGCGCCGGCTCCGAGACGCACGGCGGCGGCGACGTGATGCTGTTCGCCGACGGTGCGGGCGCGAAAGCGTTCAAGGGCACGATCGACAACACGAAGGTGTTCGGTCTCGTCAAATCCGCGTTCGGCTTCTGAATGAGGCGGCGTGATGGAAGCCGGGGACGCGTGATGAAACGAAGCATCGGCGTGATCGCATGCTGGCTCGCGGCAGCGCCCGCCTTCGCGGCAGGAGCTCTCGACGCCGTGCTGCTGCACGAAAGCCGGACGGTGACCGCGGACGGCGTGACCCGCATCGTGACGTATCGCGAGAGGATGGTTCGGCGCGACGGGCATGTCTGGGTCGAGCGTGTGCGGCCCGTTGCATCCGAAGGCGGCGGACACGACGAACGCGGCCACGACCACGATCCGGGTCGCGTTCATCCGGATACAAAGCGCGGTGGCGTGCAGCCGGCCGCGACCCATGCCGGGCACAAGCACTTCAACTTCCAGGCTGCGGCGCGGCACGTGACGTACGACGGAAAGGCGGTGCGGATCGAGTATGTCGACGCGGCGGACAGGACCGTCGTGCGGGTGCCGCCGGCGGAGTACGAAACGACGGGCTTCGACGGTTCGTGGGACAACGCGTACTACATCACGCCGCCATCACGGTTGAAACGGCTCGGTGTAACGAGGCCCGGCAGTGCGCCCGGCACCCGCTGGTACGAACAGACGATCGATACGCCCGGCGCGCGCGGCGTGAACCGGATACTTTGGAGCGAGCGGCTGCAGGCGCCGCTCACGGTCGAATATCGGGGTGCCGACGGCCGTGTCGCGCGCAAGCTGACGTTGACGCAGGTTTCGGCCGCCCATGGCGAAGGCCTGCCGTGGCAAACGCTTGAAGCCTACGCGCATAAGGAATACGCGGATTATCTGGATTGACGGAGCGCTGCATAACGATAGCTGAATTGCTTGGTTCGGGATCGCCATCGGCGGTCGTATCGTGCTCGAACGATCCGAACCAGGGAGCATGCAACGATGAGTCGAGATGTGCTGTTTTTGCTGGAGCCGGGCTTCAGCGATCCGAAGCATCCGGGTGAGCGTTTCGTCTGTCCGCACGGGCTGTCGATCGAGGGGCTGCTCGCGAGCGACCCGGCGCGCGCGGCGTCGCTCGACGTGAAGCGCGTCGGCTTCGTGCGGCCGCGCCACGACGTGATCGCCGCGCTCGACGACGCGCATCAGGGCCTGCCGACGCTGGTGCTCGGCCGCGACCAGCCGGCGCCGCCGGACGCGCTGGCGCTCGGCGACGTGCGCTACGTCACCGATCCGCGCCGCATCCTCGAACTGCTCGCGCAACGGCACGGCTTTCCGAAGGTGCATTGAGGCGGGACGCCGCCGATCCTGAGCGGCGCGCATCCGTTCGACAGCGGCGCGCCGCAGCGTTGCAAAACCATGACATCAACGACGCACCCGAGGCGAACGCCTCCGCTACGTAAAGGTTGTTGACAGTTCGGTAAGCGGAGGAAATAATGAGAATTATTATCATTCTGGGCGTGATGCTCGCTCATCCCGTAACAATGTGACAGGCTTGCACCGCGACTCCGCTCATTCCCCGTTGATCGCCGCATTCGTCAAGCATTACGAGGAACTCGTCAACCATGTCCGGCATCGCTTCGGCGATCGTTCGTTCGCCTGTGACGTCGTGCAGGATGTCGGGGTGCAACTGCTTCAGCGGCCGCCCGGCGAAAGCGTCCATACGCCGCTTGCCTTCTTGCGTCACCTGTCGATCCATCGCGCGATCGACCGTTGGCGAGGCGACGAAGTGCATGCGAATCATACGGAGCTGGCCGGCATCGTCGTTCCCGACATGCGCTCGGATGATGTCGACGGGGCGCAGGCACTGAGCTATCAGCAGACCGTGCGGGAACTCGAGCGGATCATCGATGCGTTGCCGGCGCGCTGTCGCGAGGTGTTCATCCTCCACAAGCTGCACGAGCTGTCGCAGGATGAAGTGGCGGCGCAATTGCGGATCTCGCGTAATATGGTCGCCAAGCATATGGCCCGCGCGATGACGGCCCTCTCTCCGATCCTGCAGAGTACTCTGCACACCTAGACGGCAAATGCCGATGTTGCCAGAGCCTTCCCGTAGTCAACCATCGAACTCCCTTCCCGACGGCTCGCTCGACCCCTTCAAGGATGCGTTGCGCGCACGTTACCCGCTCGACGAGATCGTCCGCCGTGCGTCGCGTCGCCGGGCGATCCAGCGCACCGTCGGCGGCACGGTGTCGTGCGCCGTTGCGGCCGCCGCGATCTGGTTCGTCGATCCGGCCTATCGCGTCGACACGCTGGCGACGACGGTCGGCGAGCACCGCGCGTGGTCGCTCTCCGACGGCAGCCGGCTCGCGCTCAATACCGGCTCCGCGGCGCGCGTCGAGTGGCGCGTGCGGTCCCGTCAACTGTTCGTCGAGCGTGGCGAAGTATCGATCGACGTCGCGCATTCCGCGCTTCGGCCGCTCGTCACGCATGCGGGCGACGTGACGATTCGCGATATCGGCACGTCCTTCGCGGTTCGTCGCGATGCGCAGGCGGTGCGGGTCGGCGTCGTGTCCGGCGCGGTGGAGGTGGCTGCGGGGCCGGGCGTTGCGACGACGCTGCGGCCGAATCAGGCGGTCGTCGTCGCGGCGGGCCGGATCGGTGCGCGCCGGCCGTTCGACGCCGCCGACGCGCTCGGCTGGCGCGACGGGCGGCTGGTGTTCGACGGCACGCCGTTGCGTGCCGCCATTGACGAGATTCGCCGCTATCGGGCCGCGCCGGTCGAGCTCGACCCGCGCGCCGCGAACCTGCGGCTGTCCGGCCAGTTCAATACCGACAACGTCGACGCGCTGCTCGACATGCTGCCGGGCGTGCTGCCGCTCAAGGTGACGCGCGCCGCGGACGGCACCGTGACCGTCGCGCGCCGCTGATCCGCGACGCGGCAAAAAAATTTTCATTCCGACGTCAACAAACCCGCCGGGCAATCCGGCAATCCTCGTGAGAGTCATCGATTCAATCCGATTCAAGCGAGGAGTAGCAGCATGGGTGTTGCTGGGCGCCACCTGGGGGTGGGGCGGGTCGTATGCGTGGCGGTTGCGAGCGGCTGTCTGTCGGGGCAGGCATTGGCGCAGGGCGAGGAAGTGTCGTTCGACATTCCCGCCGGGCGTCTCGATCGGGCATTGAATGCGTTCGCGCGCCAGTCGGGCGCGCAGCTGCTGTTTTCGACGGCCGTCGCCGAGCAGCGCACCGGTCGGGCCGTGAAGGGCAGGATGACCGCCGCCGCCGCGCTCGACCAGCTGCTGACGGGTTCCGGCCTGCAGGCCCGGGCGACCGGCAAGAGCACGTTCACCGTCGAAGGCGCGGCGCCCGCCGCGCCGCCGAAAGCCGCGCCGGGCGAGAGCCGCGCCGCGCAGACGGTGGAGCTGGAGGCCATCCAGGTGTCGGGCGATCGCACGCACAGCGATCTCGTGCGGCCGACGCGCCAGATCACCGTCATCGGCCGCGACGAGCTGCGCGACCTCGAGGCCGGCTCGAACAATCTCGCGACCGTGCTCAGCAAGGCGGTGCCCGGCATGGCCGATTCCAGCCGCACGGTGACCGACTACGGCCAGACGTTGCGCGGCCGGAGCATGCTCGTGCTGGTCGACGGCGTGCCGTTGAACACCAACCGCGACTCCGCGCGCAACCTCGCGAACGTCGATCCGAACAACATCGAGAAGCTCGAGGTGCTGCGCGGCAGCAGCGCGCTGTATGGCGCCGGCGCGTCGGGCGGCATCGTGTCGATCACGACGCGGCAGCCCGGCGGGGAGCCGCGCGCCGAGACCACGTTCTCGATGACGTCGCCACTGTCGCATCTCGGCAGCGGCGGCCTCGGCGGCACGGTGCAGCAGTACTTCGCGGGCAGCCGCGGGCCCTTCGAATACGAATTCAGCACCAGCGCGCAGCATGTCGGCAGCGCGTACGACGCGCGCGGCCACCGGATCGCGCCGGAGCCCAGCCAGGGCGACCTGTTCGACTCGAACATCTATAACGTCGAAGGCAAGCTCGGCTTCCGGATCGACGCGAACCAGCGCATCGTGTTGTCGGCGAGCCACTACGACGCGAAACAGGACACGCATTTCGGCAGCGATCCGGCGGTGGCGAAGCTGCCGCCCGGCTCGGCCGTCGCGCGCGCGAAGGACGGGCTCCAGCTCGACGACCAGAATCGCATCCGCAATACGATGCTCAACCTGCAGTACGTCCACAAGGATGTACTCGGCAGCGAGGTGGCGGCGCAGTTCTACTACCGGAACTACTTCACGCGCTTTGCGCCGTTCGATGCGCGCGCCGTCGCGACGCGCGGCAACAATATCGACCAGGTAATGCAGGATTCGCGCGTGTTCGGCAGCCGCCTGACGATTACGACGCCGCTCGACGGCGCCGGCCGCACGAAGCTCCAGTGGGGCGCCGACTTCAACCAGGAACGCAGCGACATGCCGGACGACATTTTCTCGCCGTCGGCCTACGATGCGAGCGGCGGCCTCGTCTACCGCAAGATCGGCTCGCTGACGTACCTGCCGCCGCTCACGACGCGCAGCGTCGGCGGGTTTGCGCAGCTGCAGCACAAGTTCAACGACAAGTGGTCGGCGGAGGCGGGGGTGCGCTACGAGCACGCGAGCGCGAGCTTCGACAGCTTCGTGCCGCTCTCGCAGCTGCGGCTCGCGAACAAGTACACGGTGCCGGGCGGCTCGACGGGATATGGCGCGTGGCTGTTCAATGCCGGCGTCGCATATGCGCCGGTGCGCGGGCAGGAAGTCTACGCGTCGTTCAGCCAGGGATTCCAGTTGCCCGACGTGGGCCTGCAGTTGCGCAATGCGACCGCCGGGTTCGACATCCATTCGTCGAGCCTCGAACCCGTCAAGATCAACAACTACGAGATCGGCTGGCGCGGCAGCCTCGGCAATCATGCGGACGGCACGCTGGCGCTCTTCTACACGACGTCCGAGCTCGGCGACGTGCAGAGCTTCAACAACGGCCTGATCCTGACGCGCACGGCCGAGCGGATCGCCGGCGTCGAGGCCACCGTCGACTACGCGTCGGACGACGACAAGTGGGGCGCTGGCGGCACGATCACCTACCTGCAGGGCCGCGAGCGGCCGCAGAACAGTGCGAACTTCCAGGACATGACGGGCTACCGCATTCCGCCGCTCAAGCTCACCGCCTATCTCGAATACCGGCCGAGCTCGCGCTGGAGCAACCGCTTGCAGGCGACGTTCTACGCGGCGCGCGACTACCGGCTCAACGACAAGGTCAGTTTCGGGCGCATGGACGTCGGCAGCTATACGACGCTGGACCTGATCTCGCGCTACCAGGTCACCAAGAAGGACCGGGTGACGATCGGCGTCGAGAACCTGCTGAACCGCTATTACCTGCCGCAGTACAGCCAGCTCATGCGCAACAGCAACAACACGAGCCGCCTGCCTGCCGCGGGCGCCGTGCTCACCGCCAGCTATACCCACCGCTGGTAAGCGCGTGCGGCGTTCCAAAGGACGCCGTGCGCATCGTAGATGTAATGAGACGCAATCTCATTCAATTTTCGCCAATCCTCGATAGGGAGGGAGTGATGATCGGCAAAAGCATCGTCGACTGCGTAGGCGGCACGCCGCTCGTGCGGCTCGACCGTCTGTACGCAGGGCACCATGCCGAAGTCTTCGCCAAGCTGGAAATGCTGAACCCGGCGGGCAGCATCAAGGACCGTCCGGCCCGCTACATCGTCGAGCGCGGTCTCGCCGACGGCACGATCGCGCCCGGCGCGCACGTGATCGAGAGTTCGTCCGGGAACCTCGCGATCGCGCTGGCGATGGTCTGCCGGCTGAAGGGCTTGCGCTTTACCGCGGTCGTCGACCCGAAGATCTCGCCGACCAACCTGAAGATCCTGCGCTGCTACGGCGCGGGCATCGAGCAGGTCACGCGCAAGGACAGCCAGGGCGGCTATCTCGAGACGCGCATCGCGCGCGTGCAGGAGATGCTCGCCGCGGACGCAGGCGCCGTGTGGATCAATCAGTACGGCAATCCGCGCAACTGGGAAAGCCACTTCCACGGCGAGGGCGACGAGATCGCCCGCGCGCTCGATCGGCCGGCCGACCTGCTCGTGCTCGGCGTCAGTACGTCGGGCACCGTGCTCGGCATCGCGCGCCGCCTGCGGCAGGATTGGCCCGATCTGAGGGTCGTGGCCGTCGACGCGGTCGGTTCCGTGCTGTTCGGCGCGCAGCCGGGCCCGCGCGAATTGCCCGGCATCGGCGCCAGCCGCGTGCCGGAGCTGCTGTGCCGGGACGACATCAATGCGGTCGAGCATGTCGACGATTACGACGCGGCGATGGGATGCCGGCGGCTGCTCGACCGCGAAGGCATCTTCGCCGGCGGATCGTCCGGCGCCGTGGTCGTCGCGATCGAGCGCCTGCTCGCGCGCGCGATGCGTCCGCTGCGCATCGTCACGCTGCTGCCCGATCGCGGGGAGCGCTATCTCGACAGCGTCTACGACGACGACTGGCTCGCCCGGGTGGCGGCCGCGCGCGTCACCGGCGTCCGGCCGGACGCCGCGCCGCTTTCTTCAACTGTTCTCGAAGAGGTTCACTGACATGACCCATTCCACCCATCCCGGCCTGCTCTACCTCGGCCGCCAGGACCTGATCGCCCTCGGCGGCGATCGCTCGCAGCCTTACGTCGACGCGATTGCCGACGGGCTGGCGCTGCACGCGCGGCGCGCGTTCGTGCAGCCGCTGAAGCCGTATCTGCGCTGGCCCGGCGCGGATCACATCGCCGACCGGATCATTGCGATGCCGTGCTACGTGGGCGGCAACGACCCCATCGCCGGGCTGAAATGGATCGGCAGCCGGCAGCACAACCCGTCCCGCTTCGGGCTCGAGCGCGCGAGCGCGGTGATCGTTCTGAACGACGCCGACACGAACTATCCGGTCGCGATCATGGAAGGCGGGCTGATCAGCGGGATGCGGACCGCCGCGATCAGCGCGGTGGCGACGCGGCATCTCGCGCGTGCGGGCTTCGCGGACGTCGCGTGCATCGGCTGCGGCCCGATCGCGAGGATGCAGATGCAGACGCTGCTCGAGCAGTTCCCCGGCATCCGCCGCGTGCACCTGTTCGACCTGTCGGGCGACGCGATGCGCGCGTTCAGCCGCGAACTGACGGCGCGCTTTCCGCACGTCGCGTGCGAGGAAATGGCGAGCGCGGAGCTGGCGGTGCGCGCGGCCGACGTGATCGTGACCTGCACGGTCACCGACACGCCGTATCTCGAGTACGCATGGCTCAAGCGCGGCGCGTTCGTCTGCAACGTATCGATCATGGACGTGCACAAGGAGGTCTACGAGAAGGCGGACAAGGTGATCGTCGACGACTGGGACCAGTCGAATCGCGAGAAGAAGATCATCAACCAGCTGGTGCTCGAAGGGCGTTTCAGCCGCGAGCGCCTGCACGCGGAGCTGGGCGAGATCGTGATCGGCGAGCGTCCGGGGCGCGAGCGCGACGACGAGATCATCCTGCTCAATCCGATGGGCATGGCGCTGGACGACATGGTCTGCGCACGCCACTTCTATCGCCTCGCGACCGAGCAGGGCGTGGGCACGCGGTTGCCGCTGCTATGACGGGCGTCGAGACCCGAACCGGCCGGCCGTCGATGCCGGACGATCCGGTGGCGCGGCACGACGGCGTCGACCGGCTGCTCGCGCAGGATCTGCTCGACGCGCTGTGGCTGGAGGATCTGTACGGCTTTCGCGATCGCACGCGCTGGCTGGACGGCGACGACGGCAGCGACACGCTTTCGCTGGCGCTCGGCGGCGGCGCGACGCTGCAGTGGCGCGGCGTGCGGCTGCACGGCCTGCGAGCGCTGCGGCTCGCGAGGACGGGGGCAGCCGTGTGCATCGCGAGCGCAACGGGGCGGCGGCCGCTGAGCGCCGCGCAGACGCTCGATGCGCTGCAGCGCGCGCACGGGTGGCCCGCGTACAACGCGCGCCTCGCGCAGTTGTTCGCGCTGGCGGAGCGCCAGATCGCCAAGACGTTTGCCGCGCAGGCGCGCTGGCTGGCCGAGCTCGCGGGCGCGCCGCGCAGCCTGATGGCGTGGGAGGCGATCTGCTGCCTGCGCGACCGGCCGTTTCATCCGCTTGCGCGCGCGAAGGTCTGGCCCGGCAGCCCGGGCGATGCGTACGAGGTGGAAGCGGGGCGGATTGCGCTGCACTGGGTCGCGGTTCCGCGCGACGCGCTGTGGTCCGGCGACGCCGGCACGCACGCGCCTGCCGATGCCGATCCCCAGCCGGTCGCCCGCGCGGTGCTGGATGCGGACGCGTGCGCCGAGCTCGCGCGGCGTGCGGGCGAGCGCGGCATCGATCCGGCCGCGCTGTGGCTGCCGGTCCATCCGTGGCAATGGGACCATCTGCAACGGCAGCATCCGCCGCTGGCGGCGCGCTGCGTCGACCTCGGGGCCGGGCCCGGCACGGCGCGGCCGACCGCGTCGCTGCGCACGCTCGGCATCGGCGCGGGCGAACGGGTGCACCTGAAGCTGTCGCTGAGCGTGCAGGCGCTGGGCGCGTCGCGCGTGATGCCGCCGCGCTATCTGCACAACGCGGTGCTGGCAGAGCGTTGCCTGCGCGCGCTTTGCGCACGCGACGCGTGGCTCGGCGCGCACCTCGAACTGTGCGACGAGCGCGCGTGGTGGGCGCTCGGCACGGACGGGACATTGATCGGCGAGCAGGGCGAACTGGCGTGCGTGCTGCGGCGCTACCCCGACGGCGACGGCTGGCTGCTGCCGATGGCCGCCTGCGCGGCCTCGACGACCGACGCGCGCCTGCCCGCATTCGACACGCTGTGCGGCGCGATCGAAGCCGACGCGTTGGCCGAAGCCGCGAGCGAACGCGCATGGCGGATGTTCGAGCGCATCGCGCGCCTGCTGATCGGGCTCGGCTTGCGCTGCTTCGCGCGCGGCGTGATGCCCGAGCTGCACGGCCAGAACGTGCTGCTGCGGGTCGACGCGAACGGGCCGCGGGGCATCGTGCTGCGCGATCACGACACGCTGCGGATCTGCCCGTCCGCGATGGCCGGGGCCGGTATCGAGACGCCCGACTACGCGATCGACCGCGGCACGCCGAACACGCTGATCCTCGACCAGCCGGACGCATTGCTCGCGTATTTCCAGACCCTCGCGATCGAGGTCAACCTGTACGCGATCATCGCGGCGCTCGCGGAGCGTCACGGCGACGACGAGGCAACCGGGTGGCGCATCGTCGAACAGGTGCTGCGCGACACCCTCGAAAGCGTGTTCGGCGCGTCGCCGGCACACGCGCGTATCGAGCATGCGCTGTTCGACGCGCCCCGATGGCCATTCAAGCAGCTGCTCGCGCCGCTGGCCGCGCGCGCGACGCTCGGCACCGGGATGCCGAGCGGGATCGGCGCGATACCCAATCCGCTGCGCGGCGCCCGCCCGCCGCGCACGGAGCCGCGCCCATGACGCGTCGCCCGAATGTCGCGGTCGCGACGCTGGTCGGCTGTCAGGGCGTGATCACGCTCGGGCTGATGGTGCTCGTGCCGATCATGCCGTTCTACCTGCATGACCTGGGCGGCGGTGCCGGCCTCGACGCGGCACGCTGGACGAGCATCGCGCTGGCGGCTCCCGGCGTCGGCGCGCTGCTCTGCGCGCCTTTCGCGGGGCGATGGTGCGAGCGGTTCGGGTATCGGCGCGCGCTGCTGCTCGCGCTCGCGCTGTTCGTCGCGAGCATGACGACGATGGCGGTGTCGCACGACGTCGTGACGTTCGTGGCCGGACGCCTGCTGCAAGGCGCCAGCACGGTCGGCGTGATCATCACGGCGTTCATCGCGCGCGTCAGCGACCCGGCGGCCCAGGGGCGCTCGCTCGGCTGGCAGGAGTCCGCGGTCGCGGCGGGCGCGCTGGCGGGGCCGGTGCTCGGCGGCGTGTTGCAGGATCACTGGTCGGTGCGGCCGCTGTTGCTCGGGGTGGCGATCTGCACGGGCGTCGCGCTGCTCGTGCTGGCACTCGGCCTGCGCGAGCCGGACGGGCGTGCGGCGACCGACGACGCAGGCGACGCGCGAGCACGTCGTGCGTGGCTTGCCGATCCGGTCCTGCTGCGCTGGCTCGTCGCCGGCGCGCTGACGCAGGCCGGCGCCTTCGCGCTCGTCAACGTGTTCGCGCTGTTCGTCGACATGCGGCTTGCCGGCACCGCATCGATCGCGAGCAAGACCGGGGTGCTGCATGCGCTCGGCTGGGCGGCGACGCTCGTGGCCGGGCCGTGGTGGGGCGCGCGAAACGATCGCGGCAACCCGGCGCGCCACTTCGTCGCGGCCGCGCTGGCATGCGCCGCGGTGCTCGCGCTGATGCCGCTCACGTCGCAGCTGTGGCAGATCGGCGCGTTGCGCATCGCGCAGGGCGCCTGCTATGCGGCACTGGCGCAGTCGGCGTTGCTGCTCTGTTGCCGGGCGGCGCCGCCCGCGCTGCGCAGCCGCGCGACCGTCGTATCGAAGAGTGCGATGGTGCTCGGGCAGTTGCTCGGGCCGCTCGCCGTGCTCGTCTTCCTTCCGTTTGCCGGCCCCGCCGCGACCCTTTGGCTGACCGCGGCGATGTTCGTCACGGCGGCTGCGGTCGCGTGCTCCGCGCCGGTCGGCCGTCCTTTTTCCGTTTCCGATTCGAGGTAAGAGCCATGCTGTTTTCCTCTCCACGGCCCGCGTCGCCGGCGCGCAACGCCGCGCTGCAAGCAGCCCAGGCGTCGCACGCGACGTGTCGCGTCGGTGCGCCGCAAGACGCCATTGCCGGCCTGTCCTCGCTCGATCGACGCCTGCTCGAGCAGTACTTCAACACGTACTGTCGCGAGACCGGCCATTTCGACCCGCGCACCCCGCATGACGCGGATGCCGGTCTCGCGCACGACTTGCGCACCGTCGTGCAGGGCTGGCGCGACGCGGGGCTCGACGTCGCGGCGGTCACGTTTCCGGATGACGGGGCCCGCCTGTACGTTGCGCTCGACTACTTCTCGCCGATCGGATTTCACCGGCTGGCGCCGTGCGCGGCCATGCAGCTGCCCGACGGCGGCGCGGCGCCGTTCGATGGCGTCGACGCGCTGACCGAGCGCATCGCACGGTCGCTCGAACGCCGCTTGCCGTCGGGCGATCCCGCATGGCCGGCGCGGTTCGCGATGCTGATGGGCAACAGCGTCGAGCGCGTGCGTTACTACCACGCGCGGCGTGCGGAGCAGGCCGGCTCGGCGTTCGTCCGCGCGGAACAGTCGCTGTGCTTCGGTCATGTGTTCCATGTGACGTCGAAGGCATCGGAGGGGTTTGCCGAGACCGACATGCAGGCATTCGCGCCCGAGCTTGGCGCGTCGTTCAGGCTGCATTACTTCGCGGTCGCGACGAACTGGCTCGACACGCATTCGATCCACGGTGCACAGCCGCCGATCGATCCCGACGCGATGCATGCGGCGGCCGCGTTGCTCGGCGACAGCGAATACCGGCTGCTGCCGTGCCATCCGTGGCAGGCGGATTACCTGTTGCAGCAGGACACGATCCGCGCGCTGCTCGCGCGCCGCGAGCTGATCTCGCTCGGCCCGCTCGGCGAAGTGGCGTGGCCCACGTCGTCGGTTCGGACGGTCTGGCTGCCCGTGCAGCGACGGTTCCTGAAGCTGCCGCTCGACGTCCGGATCACGAATTTCGTGCGCAACAACCCGCCCGAGCAGGTGGCCCGCGCACTGGACGCAAGCCGCTACATCGCCGCACTGCCCGCCGACAGCCGGGCGTCCGATGCGTTCGAGATCCTGCTTGACGGCGCGTGCGCGTCGCTGGCGACGGACGATGGCGCATTGCGCGCCAGCACGGCCGTTCTCTATCGCGACGGCATGCGCGATGGCATCGGCGACGATGCGCAAGTGCTGGCGACCGTGCTCGAGGAGCCGGCCGAAGGCGAGCCGCCGCTCGCGATGCTGCTGCGCGACGCGCTCGGGACGGCTCCCGGCGGCGACCGCGTCGCCGCGTGGTGGACGCGCTATCTGGACGTCACGCTGCTGCCGCTGTTGCGCCTGTTCGCCCGTTACGGCGTGAGCCTCGAGGCGCACCTGCAGAACGCGATGGTCGCGTTTCGCGACGGCTGGCCCGTGCGCGGCTACGTGCGCGACATGGAAGGGGCGAGCATCAGCCGCACGCGTTGCATCGATCCGGCGTGCCTGTCCGCCGACAGCCCCGCGCTCTACCGCGACGAAGACGCATGGAAGCGCTTTCTCTACTACGTGCTCGTCAATCACGTCGGACATGTCATCGCGAGCGCGGCGCGCTCGGGCTACGGCGACGAAGCGCTGCTGTGGCGCGTGACCGCCGAGGCCTGGTCGCGCGACCCCGATCCGGCCGTCGCCGCGCTGCTGGACGACGTGCGCAGCCGGGCGACGCTGCCGGCGAAGGCGAACATGCTGAGCTGTTTCGGCCGGCACGGCGAGGCGCCGGCCTGGGTCGAGATTCCCAATCCGCTGGCAGTCGAGGAGGTGCGCGCATGAAGTTCTCCGCATTCGAGGCGCTGCTCGGCAGCGCCGCCTATCGCGATGCCGGACAACGGGTCGTGCGTCAGCTGCTCGAGGCGCTCCTGTTCGAACGCGCGCTGCCGGACGTCGCGTGGTCGGGCGAGACGTTGTCGATTCCGGCAACCGGCGCGGACGGCGAGCCGGTGTTCTATCGGTGCAGCGCCCGCCGCACCGTGTCGTTCGGCCGGGTCCGCATCGTGTCGCCGGTTCGGAGGACTCATCGCGGCGTCGAGGCCGATGCCGACGACGTCGCCCGGGTCGTCGCGGAGCTGGGGCCGCAATTGGGCGCCGATCCGGTGCGTCTCGCACAATTCGGCGCCGAGCTGGCGGCGACGCATGTGAAGGATGCGCAGACCCGCGTCGCGCAGGCCGGGCGGCTGCTGCGGAGCGCCGGTTACGACGAGATCGAGTCGGCGTTGACCGGTGCGCATCCGTACCATCCGGGGTACAAGTCGCGCATCGGGTTCACGCTCGACGACAACGCGCATTACGCGCCGGAATGCTCGCCCGGCGTGGTTCCGCTGCTCGTCGCGGTGCACCGGGAGCAGTGCCGGTCGAGCGCGAGCCGGGATGTCGCCGCGCGCGATCCGCGCCATCTGCTGTCGCCGGAGGAGCGGGCCGCGTTCGACGTGCAGCTCGCGCAACGCGGCCTGGAACCGGCCGACTATCTGCCGCTTCCGGTGCATCCGTGGCAGTGGAGCGCGATCGCCGAGACCGGCTGCCACCACGCGTTCGCGCGACGCGACCTGGTGCCGGTCGGGCCGCTTGCCGACCGCTATCGCCCCCAGCAGTCGATTCGCACGCTCGCCAACGTGGATCGGCTCGACGCGCCGTCGCTCAAGCTCGCGATGAACCTCGTCAATACGTCGACGTCGCGGGTGCTCGCGCCGCATACCGTCTCCAACGCCGCTCCGATGAGCGACTGGCTCGACGATCTCGTCGCACGCACGGACTGGCCGGAACCGCTCGCGCGCCCCGTGATGCTCAAGGAAGTTGCCGGCGTCGCCTACGTGCCGCCCGCTCCGGTGGCGGGGCAGTATGGCGCGCTCGGGTGCATCTGGCGGGACAGCGTGCATCGGCACTTGCACGCGGACGAGGCGGCGCTGCCGGTGACCGCGATCACGCACGTCGACGCGGACGGCCGGCCGCTCATTGCCGACTGGGTCGCCCGATACGGCGCGCGGGCATGGGTGCGCCGGCTCGTGGAGCGGGCATGGCTGCCGGTACTCCATCTGTTGTGGCGCAACGGCACCGCGCTCGAGTCCCATGCGCAGAACATGGTGCTGCTGCACGCCGACGGATGGCCGACGCGCGTCGCGCTGAAGGACTTCCACGACGGCGTGCGCTACTCGAAGCAATGGCTGTCGGTCGCGCCGCCGGCGCTGAATGCGCCGCCCGCCGAACATGCGCGCGTCAACCCGAATTCGTTCATCGAGACCGACGATGCCGACGAATTGCGCGATTTCACCTGCGATGCGCTGTTCTTCGTCAACCTGGCGGAGATCGCGTGGTTCTTCTCGCGCCACTTCGATCTGGACGAGGCCGAGTTCTGGGCGATCGTCGCGCGCGCGATTCACGACTATCAGGTGCGCTGCCCGGATCTGGCGGAACGCTTCGCGCTGTTCGACTGCTTTGCCGAGACGATGGAGATCGAGCTGCTCGCGAGCCGCCGCTTCCTGCCGGAAATCCGTTTGCGGACGCGCGCCACGGCGAATCCGCTCGCGCAGCCGGAGTACGCATGAACGCGCCCGCCATGCCGTCATGCTCGCTGAAGGTGCGCCTGCGCGACACCGGCGGGCCGCCGCTGGTCGGCCTGTTCTGCTCGACGCCCGCGCCGCTGACCGTCGAATTGATCGCGGCCGCGGGATACGACTTCGTCGTGATTGACCTCGAGCACACGCTGATCGACGGTGCAACGCTGGGCGCGATGCTGCTGGCCGCCCGGGCGAGCGGCGCCGCGCCGCTCGTGCGGGTCGCCGCGCTTCATCAGATCGTGCCGGTGCTGGATGCGGGCGCGCAGGGCGTCGTCATCCCGCGCGTGCGCTCGGCGCACGACGCGCGCGAGGCGGTGCGCTTCGCCCATTACGCGCCGCTCGGGCAGCGCGGCCTGAACGCGACCGGTGCGAGCGGATTCGGCCGCGACGATCTCGCGCTGGCGCTCCAGCGCGCAGCGGCCGACACGCTGGTCGTCGCAATGATCGAAGACCGCGACGGGCTCGATGCGCTCGACGAGATCGCATCGGTCGACGGCGTCGACGTGCTGCTGGGCGGCGCGGCGGACCTGTCGCAGGACTTCGGCGTGCCTTGGCAGACCGGGCATGCCGACGTGCGTGACGCGCTCGCGCGCATCGAGGCGGCCGCGCGCGCGCACGGCAAGACCTTTTGCGCGCTGCCGCGCAATGCGGACGAAATCGCCGCGATGCATCGCGCCGGCGTCCGCCTCGCGATCGGCGGAGACGATCGCGGGATCGCGCGACGCGCGATGGCCGCGCAGCTGCGCGCCTGTTTGCAAGACTTTCACGGAAATCCACGATGAATCGGACATTGATCGAACGCTATCTCGACGGCGCGGCGTCGCCCGTCTGCGCCTATCTCTACGATCTCGCGCATTTGCGCGTGCGCACGGCCGGGCTGGTCGCGCTGCTGCCGTCAGGCTGCGAGCTGTTCTACGCGATCAAGGCGAACAGCGATGCGCAGGTGCTGCGCACGCTCGACGGCGTCGTCGCGGGCTACGAAGTGGCTTCGCTCGGCGAGGTGGTCCGCGCGCGTGACGTCGGGCCGCACGCACGGATCGTATTCGGCGGGCCTGGCAAGACCGACGCCGAACTCGAAGGCGCGCTCGCGAGCAACGTCGAGCTGTTCCATGTCGAGAGCCCGCTGCAGCTGCAACGGCTCGATGCGGTCGCGGCGCGCATGGGCCGGCGCGCGCGGGTGCTGCTGCGCGTGAACCCGAACTCGCTCGCGGCCGACCGCGACGACCGGCGGCCGCGGGGCACGCTGACGATGGGCGGGCAGCCGACGCAGTTCGGCATCGAGGAGGATGCGCTGCCGGACGCGATCGCGCTCGCCCGCACGCTGCCCGCCGTGGAGCTGGCCGGGCTGCACGTGCACGCGCTGTCGAACAACCTGGACGCGGACTCGCATCTTGCGTTGATGCGGCATTACCTGTCGCTCGCGAGCCGGTTGCGCCGCGAGCACGGGCTGGCGCTGGAGACGCTCAACGTCGGCGGCGGGATCGGCGTGAACTATGCCGACCCGTCGCGCGGCTTCGATTGGCCGCGCTTTTGCGCCGGGTTGAGCGGGGTGCTGGCGGACGCCGATGCGGGTTGCCGGATCGTGTTCGAATGCGGGCGCTTCATCGCGGCCGACTGCGGCTACTACGTCACCGAAGTCGTCGACCTCAAGCGCAATCACGGCAAGCACTTCGCCGTGCTGCGGGGCGGCACCCATCATTTCCGCCTGCCCGCGTCGTGGCAGCACGACCATCCGTTCTCGATCGTGCCGAACGACGCGTGGCCCTATGCGTTCGCGCGGCCGTCGCTCGAGCGCGGCGCCGTGACGCTGTGCGGCGAGCTGTGCACGCCGAAGGACGTGCTCGCGCGCGATGTGGCGGTCGAGCGCCTGCGCGTGGGGGACCGGATCGTGTTCCGGCTGGCGGGCGCGTACGGCTGGCACATCTCGCATCATGACTTCCTGAGCCATCCGCATCCCGAACGGGTGTTCGTCGAGCCGGCGCGCGATGCGCAGCCGATTCCGGGGGGGCAAGCATGAAGCTGGCCGCGTTGCCGATCGAATTCGTCTCAACGGCGGCGATCCTGCCGAACGAGGAGCACGACCACGCGCACGCGGCGGAACTGGCCCGCGCGATGCAGTACAGCGGCTTGTGGCGGGTGCCGATCATTCTCGAACGCGACAGCTTCGCGGTGATGGATGGTCATCACCGTCTTGCGGCGGCGCACGCGCTCGGGCTCTCGCGCATTCCGGCGTTGCGGCTCGAGTACCGGCAGGTCGAGGTGGTGGCGTCGCGCGACGGCTTCGTCGTCACGCCGGAGGAGATCGTCGCGCGTGCGCGCGGCGGGCGGCTCTATCCGCAGAAGACGACACGGCATCTATTTCCGTCGCCGATTCCGAACTGCAATATTTCCCTGGTCCTGTGCCGCGGCGACGTGATGTCCGGTTGCTGACCGTCCAGCGTCGCCCGACCGGGCCGGCGCCTGGTCGAGGTTCATCCCGCCGGGGGGAAGGGACACGGTCCTGCCGCGCGGCGCGAGCCTTGGCCGGCATGCGATTCCGGCGTTGGCCAGCCACGGCGGGAAGCCGAATCGGGCACGTCCTGCCCAGGGTAAAGCCGACCCTAAAGCTATGGGGCGTACCTGCCGTTATCACCGGCTATCGCAAACGTTTGAGCGCCCGCCATTCAGTTCACATGAGACCGTTGAAGACCGCCATTCGAACCAAGGGCGATCTGCTGCCCATCCCCGCCGCGGAGCGGGACAGGATCGCGCTCGAATGCTATATGGCGTTGTGCACGCTCCGTTCCGGCCGGGGCGATGGCCATACGCTGACCGTGCTGACGCACGCGCTCGTCGCGACGCACTTCCTGCTGGAGGCGGGGGTGAGCGACGATCGCGAGCGCCGCGCGACGTTCGACGCGGCCCAGGACGCGATCAACCGGTGCGATCCGGCCGCCGCCGTGGCCGGCACCTGTGCGCCGGCGAGCGATGAGGCATCGGGCGCGATCGCCGGGCTGCTGGCGCTCTACGATCGCCAGTTGCGGCTTGCGCCGCGCGCGACGGTGGCGCAGGTCGCCGAACGGGTCGACGCGTATCTGGGCAGGTCGCGCGACGCCGCGGGCGAGACGGAGCAGTGCGCGGCGTAACACGTGTCGCGGCCGACGCCTGACGGCGCGCGGCCTAGATCCGCGCCAGCGTGCCGTGATCGGCTTCGCCGCCGTAGTATTTTTCGAGCGCTTCGACGAACACCGCATTCTCTGAGGTCGCATGCGCGAACAGCGTGACCGACGACCGGAATTTCAGATAGTCCGGATAGCCGAAAATCTCCTGGATCGAGCGGCCGTCGACGTGGTTGACGAGCCGCGTGCATTCGCGCAGCCGTGCGCCGAGCACCGGATGCCGAAGATACGCGTCGGCTTCGTTCAATGACGCGATCGCGTACCGCTGCGCCATGACGCTGTCGCCGAGCCCTTCGATCTGCGGAAAGACGAACCACATCCAGTGACTGCGCTTGCGGCCGCTGCGCAGTTCGTCGCAGACCTGCGCATACACCGGCTCCTGCGCGTCGACAAAGCGTTGAAGGTCATAGGGATCGTCCATGTCTCCCTCCGTCCATCCCGGCGCGGCCCGCCGCGCCGACGTTCATTGTGATCCGGGTCCGGAGGGCATGCAAATGCGCCCCGCGTCCCGCCGGATGGCCGCGCGCCGGCGACAGGCGTAGCATGAAGAATCCGGCCAGCCGCGATCCTGGCGGATGAGCCGCGCACCACGGACCGGTCGCGGCCGGCCACGTGTGACGGGCCGGCAAAGGAGCCTCGATGCGCCCGCAAGCGACTTCCGCGTCACGCGTCAGACGTTATGCGATCGCCGCCGCGATCGTCGTCGCCGGCCTGATCGCCGTCGGGCGCGTCACCGGCGTGCTGGTCGACTGGCTGTGGTTTGCTTCGGTCGGCTACGCGAGCGTGTTCTGGACGATCCTGCTCACCCGGGTGCTGCTGTTCGTCGTGGCGTTCGCCGCATCGGCCGCGACGATCGCCGCGTCGGGCCTGCTCGCGCATCGTTACGCGACGCGCATCGAGATCTGGCAGGTGGAAGAGGCGTTGTCGACGCGCGCGGAGGAGGCCGTCAGGGCGATGGCCGGGCAGATCCTGGCGCGCATTCCGTGGCGTTTCGTGATTGTGGTCGCCGCGGTCGTGCTGGCGCTGGCGATCGCCGGCAACGAGATGTCGAACTGGCCGGTCGCGCTGCGCTTTTTTCATCAGGTGCCGTTCGGCGAACGCGATCCGATCTTCGGCAAGGACATCGGCTTCTACCTGTTCTCGTTGCCGGCGTGGATCGCGGTCAGGAACTGGCTGCTGCAACTGCTCGTCTGTAGCGCGCTCGTCGCGGGCGCCGTCTACTGGCTGCGCGGCGACCTCGCGCTGCGGGCGCCGAAAGGGATTTCGTCAGCCGCCGCGGTTCACGGTTCGGCGCTGCTGGCGCTTCTGTTCCTGCTGAAGGCGTGGTCGTGGTGGCTGGACCGCTTCCTGCTGCTCTACGACAACAACGACGTCGTGGTCGGCGCCGGCTATACCGACGTCCACGTCGTGCTGCCGGTGCTGTGGCTGCTCATCGGCGTGGCGATCGCGGCGGCGGCCGCGTTGGTGGTCAACCTGCGCCGGCCCGGCTATCGGCTGCCGGCCGCCGCCGCGCTGCTGGTGTTCGGCGGCGGGTTCGTGCTCGGGGTCGTCTATCCCGCGCTGTTCGAGCGCTTCTACGTGAAGCCGAGCGAACTGCAGCTCGAGACGCCGTATCTCGCGCACAACATCGCGCTGACGCGGCAGGCCTACGGTCTCACCCGGATCGCGGTCCAGCCGTTCGACGCCGGGCAGGGGCTGAATCCCGCGGCGCTCGAGGCCAATCGCGCGACCATCGACAACATCCGGCTGTGGGACACGCAGCCGCTGATGGATACCTACGCGCAGCTGCAGGAAATCCGCACCTACTACAAGTTCTTCTCCGTCGATATCGACCGCTACGCGCTCGCGTCCGGCTACCGGCAGGTGATGGTGTCGGCGCGCGAACTGGAGCCGGCGATGCTCGCCGGGAACGCGCGGACCTGGGTGAACCTGCACCTGCTGTTCACGCACGGCAACGGCGTCGTGATGTCGCCGGTCACCGAGAAATCCGCGGAAGGCCTGCCTTCGCTGTATCTGCGGGACATTCCGCCCGTCGCCGACGGCGGGCCGGCGATCAGCGAGCCGCGCGTCTATTTCGGCGAAGGCGAGCAGGGCTATGTGATCGTGAAGGGCAGCGTGCCCGAATTCGACTACCCGAAAGGGGATGGCAACGTTTACACGACGTACGGCGGGCGCGACGGCGTCGCGATCGGCGGCCTCGCGCGGCGCAGCCTGTTCGCGTGGCAGTTCGACGATCCCAACATCCTGCTGACCCGCTACGTCACGCAAGACAGCCGGATGCTGTTCCATCGCAACATCCGCGACCGGATCCGAACGATCGCGCCTTTCCTGTCGCTCGACCACGATCCGTATCCGGTCGTGAGCAATGGGCGCGTGTTCTGGATCCAGGATGCCTACACGACCAGCCGCTGGTTCCCGTATGCGCCGCCGGGCGTCGGCGACGGCGACAACTACATCCGCAACGCGGTCAAGGTGGCGGTCGACGCGTACAACGGCACGGTCGACTTCTATGTCAGCGATCCGGGCGACCCGCTCGTGCGGACCTGGCAGCGCATCTTCCCCGGCATGTTCAAGCCGCTTGCGGCGATGCCGCAGGACCTTCGGCAGCATGTCCGCTACCCGGAGGACCTGTTCCTGATCCAGGCGAACCTGTACCGCGCGTACCACATGGATGCGCCGGAAGTCTTCTACAACCGCGAGGATCTGTGGCAGTTCCCGCGCGAGCTGAGCGATATCGACGGCGGCGATGCCGCGGGCACGCGGATGGCGCCGTACTACACGATGATGCGCCTGCCGGGCGACACGGGCGCCGAGTTCGTGCTGATGCTGCCGATGGTGCCGAGCCAGCGCGAGAACATGATCGCGTGGCTGGCGGCGCGTTGCGATCCGCCCGAGTACGGCAAGCTGATCGTCTATACGTTCCCGAAGGACAAGCTCGTCTACGGGCCGTTCCAGATCGAGGCGCGGATCCAGCAGAGCACCGAGATCTCGCAGCAGATCTCGCTGTGGAACCAGATGGGCTCGCGCGTGATTCGTGGCCATCTCGTCGTCGTGCCGATCGAGCACTCGATCCTCTACGTTTCGCCGCTCTATTTGCGTGCGGCGTCCGGGCAACTGCCGGAACTGAAGCGCGTGATCGCCGCGTATGGCGAGCGCGTCGTGATGGAGGACACGTTGAGCGCGGCGCTCGCGGCGCTGTTCAAGGAAACGGCGCCGGCGGCCGCGCCGCCCCCGGGGGCGGCGGATGCGCGCGCCCGCGAAGCCCTCGCGCATTACGAGCGCGCGCTCGAACGGCTGAAGGCGGGCGACTGGGCCGGCTTCGGCGCCGAGCTCGACGCGCTGCGGCCGCTGCTCGAATCGATGGGGAGCGGGCATGCCGGAACGCGCAAGTGAGCGGCGCGCGTCGAATGCGCGATTCCTGTGCCGCGGCCGGCGCAGGCGGGACGGGCGCTGCTGTTCCTCATTGCGGCGGCCGTCACCGTCGGGTTGCTCGCGACGTATCTCCGGGCGGCGGCCGTCAGTTGCCTTTCAGCTTCACTTCGGCGGCACCACCTGACCGCGGATTTCACCGGCCGGGTAATCCTTGGTATGCACGTTGACGTACAGGTTGCCGGCCAGGAACGCCTGGGCGTCGGACGGCGACAGCGTCACCTCGCCGGTGAGCGGGCTCTCGGCCGACATCGCGCCCTTCTTCGACAGCCAGATCAGGGGCGACGCATTCTTGCCGACCGGAGCCGGGCCGTGGAAGTGCGCCATCGTGGCGGCGCTCGACAGGCCGTTGAAGGCGACCGTCCACGTGACGACCCGGGTGTCCGGATCGTAGGTCAGGTCGGCCTTGCCCGTGCCCTGGGTCTGGACGGGCGGGACTTCCTGCGAGCCGGCAAGCGGCACGGAAAACGACATCGGCGCCGCCTGCGCGAGCGTCATCGATCCCGCGCACGCAAGCCCGGCGAGTACCACGGAGGCCCGTCGCGACATTGAAGTAGGCATCTGCAATCTCCGATCCGGTTCCGCCGGGCCGGACGGCGACCCTTCGCCGTCGTTCGACCGGGGCGAGAGAACCGGAAGCAAGAACACGTGGAAAGGGAAATGCAGGCTTTGCCGCAGCGATGGCACGAACGCGAGAAAGGGACAAAGCCCGAAAACCATTCTAGGTCAGCCAGTCCGGTTTGCCTGCGGTGCGATGACAAGTCGTTGCGCGTCCACCCGACCCAGGGTGGTTCACAGGGCGCCATGGAGGCGCCCTGTGCTCACTTCGAAGCCCGAGCCGATCAGGTCTGGGTCGTGTTCATCACGTTGACCGGCGTGAACAGGCCCTGGTCGTATTGTCAGGCGTCGCTATCTTACGTGCTCCTGCAGCAACGCAATCATCCGGTGCGCCAGCGGCGACACGTAGGCGTCCGTGCGGTGAATCGCGCCGATGCGCCTGCGCAATTCAAGCTCTCCGGGCCGCAAGTCGAGCGCGCGCACACCTGCCAGCATGTCGAGCGCCTCGGTGCCGCCGACACACAGCAGTTGCGTGCCGCGCAATAGCTGGATCAGCGCCGTGCTGCCGAAATCCGTTTCGATGCGCAGGCGCGGCCCCGCGAGCTTGCGCGTGCGGAACGCGTCGTCGATCTGCCGGCGCACCGGAATCGTCGTTTCGGGCAGCAGCCATTCCTGTTCGGCAAGATCGGCGAGCGTGAGGCCGCGCTTGCGCTGCAGCGGGTGCGCGTCGTCCGCGAGGACCGACAGCCGGTCGCGGAACAGCTCGACGATCGTGAGCGCGTCGCGCGTCTGTTGCGGTTCCGGCGCGACGACCAGGTCGAGCTCGCCGGCCGCCAGCAGATCGAGCAGATCGCGCGCGAGCCGCCGCCGCAGGCGCAGCCGGGCGGCCGGCCGCTCGCGGATCAGTTGCCGGCACGCGCCGAGCACGAGCCCGTTCGGCACCGTCGGCGAATAACCGATCCGGACCAGCCCCTGTTCGCCGCCGCTGATCGCACGCATCTCTTTCATCGCGTCGTCGTACTCGAGCGCGATGCGGCGCGCGCGGGCGATGAACTGCGCGCCGGCCGGCGTCGGCGCCATTCCGTTCGCGGTGCGGTCGAACAGCGTCACGCCGACTTGCGCCTCCAGCCGCTGCATCGCCTTCGTCAGTGCGGGCTGGCTCAGGCCCAGTGCGTCGGCCGCCTTGCCGATGCTGCCGTGCCGCTCCACGGCCAGCAGGTATTCCAGGTCGCGCGTCTCCATCAGGGAATTCCTCTTGGTTATGCCTTTATAGCCATCACTGCATTGCGGTGATGCCTGCACATCTTACAGACTGGCGGCACTGCTGGACTACGGAGAATCCGATTGAGCTTTGCCTACTTCCTGCGGCGCGCGGCCCGCTACTGGGGCGACCAGCCCGCCGTCCTTCACCGCGACCGCGGCATCACCTACCGCCAGCTCGACGAGCGTTCGTCGCGGCTCGCGAACGCGTTGCGCGGGCTCGGCTTCGCGCCCGGCGCACGGATTGCCGTGCAGGCGCGCAACTGCATCGAGCTCGTCGAGATCGAGTGCGCGCTGTACAAGGCGGGCCTCGTCAAGGCCGCGCTGAACCCGCGCTTCACGGCCGCCGAGGCGGCGGACGTTGTCGGCAACTGCACGCCGGCCGCGTTCATCGGCGGGCGCGGCTACACGCACTACACGCCCGATTCGCCGGGCTTCCGGTCGGTCGAGCGGTTCGTGTCGCTCGACGACGCGGTCGACGGCTATCTCGACTATGAAACGCTGCTCGCGCAGGCGAGCGCCACCACGCCCGATTACGCCCCCGCGCCCGACGATCTCGCGGTGCTGCATTTCTCGTCTGGCTCGACGGGCCGGATCAAGGCCGCGATGCAGAGCTACGGCAACCGGCTCGCGTCGCTGCGCAAGATCGTGCTCGGGATGGATCGCCCCGCGCAGCCCGGCGACCGGCTTGCGCTGATCGGACCGGTCACGCATGCGTCGGGGATGCTGATGCAGCCGTACCTGTTCTGCGGCGCGACGCTCGTACTGTTCGACGCGTTCGATCCCGCGCATTTCCTCGCCGAGGTCGCGCGGCTGCGGATCACGCACGCGTTCATGGTGCCGGCGATGATCAACATGGTGCTGAACGAACCCGATCTCGTGGGCGCGGACCTGCGCAGCCTGAAGGTGCTCGGCTATGGCGCGGCGCCGATGGCGCCGGCGCGCATCGAGGAGGCGTGGTCGCGCATCGGGCCGGTGCTGTCGCAAGGCTATGGTGCGAGCGAATCGACGTCGGGCGTCACGCGCCTCGGCATCGCCGATCACGCGCATGCGCTGCTGCGCGACCGCGCGCGGCTCGCGTCATGCGGCCGGCCGTTCGGCGAGACCGAGGTGCGGGTCGTCGATGCGCAAGGCCGCGAGGTCGAAGGCGACGCGATCGGCGAGATCGTGATTCGCGGCGCGGACGTGTTCCAGGGGTACTGGAATGCGCCCGAGCTGACGCGCGACGTGCTGGTCGACGGCTGGCTGCATACCGGCGATCTCGCGTGCATCGACCGCGAGGGCTTCATCTACCTCGTCGACCGCAAGAACGACATGATCATCTCGGGCGGCTTCAACGTGTACCCGACCGAAGTCGAGGCCACGCTGTACCAGCACGCGGACGTGCTCGAAGCGTGCGTCGTCGGCGTGCCCGACGACAAGTGGGGCGAGACGGTGAAGGCGGTCGTGGTGCTGAAGCCGGGCCGCGACGCACTGGCCGGCGACCTCGTCGCGCACTGCCGCGCACGGCTCGCCGACTACAAGCTGCCGCGCTCCGTCGATTTCGTCGCGGACCTGCCGAAGAACGCGAGCGGCAAGATCGCCCGCAAGCTCGTTCGCGAACAGTACTGGCACGGCGTCGCGCGACGCGTCAACTGAAGGGGATGCCCATGTTCGATCATCTGGATCGCCCGGAATTCGCGACGCTGCGTAGCGACGTGCGCCGCTTCGTCGACGACGAATTGCGGCCGATCGAGCGCGAGCTCGGTCTCGGCTCCGAGGACGCGTGGCCGCGCGATGTGCTGCGCCGCGTGTGGCGGCGCTCGGCCGAGCTCGGCTTCTATACGGCGAGCCTGCCTGTCGCGATCGGCGGCAAGGGCCTGTCGATCGTCGAGCTGTGTGCGCTGAAGGCGGACCTCGCCGCATCGGGCGCGGCGCTCGCGCCGCACGTGCTCGGCGAGCTGGGCGGGCCGCCGCGCGTCGGCAACATGCTGAAGTACGCGACGCCCGCGCAGCTCGATCGCTACTTCAAGCCGGTGATGCGCGGCGACAAGTCGACCTGCTTTGCGCTGACCGAGCCGCATTCGGGCTCGGATGCGATGAGCATTCGCACGACCGCGGTCGAGGACGGCGACATGCTGGTCCTGAACGGTACGAAGCACTACATCAGCGGCGCGCCGTTCGCCGATTTCGCGATCGTGATGTGCGTGACCGACGCGTTGGCGACGCCGCCGCAGATCACCGCGGTGCTGGTCGATCTCGACCTGCCGGGCGTGAGCGTCGAGCACGAATACGTGCCGATGTCGGGCCAGCACATCGACGCGGACATCCGCTTCGACAATGTGCGTGTGCCGCGCGAAAACGTGTTCGGCGGTGTCGGCAACGGCTTCCGGCTCGGGATGTCGCGCATCAACGTGAACCGGCTGCTGCATTGCCCGACGATGCTCGGCCTCGCGATGTCGGCCTACGAAGCGTCGCTCGACTATGCGCGCACGCGCCGGCAGTTCGGCGGGCCGATCGCGCGCTTCCAGGCGATCCAGCACATGCTCGCCGACATGGCCGCCGCGCTGTGGGCGTGCGAAAGCATGATCGCACACACCGCCGCGCTCGCCGACGCGGGCGCGGACCTGCGGATGACGGCCGCCGCGTGCAAGCTTTACGTGTCGGAGCGTTGCTTCGAAGTCGCGGACAAGGCCGTGCAGATCCACGGCAACGTCGGCGTGACGCGCGGTCACCCGGTCGAGCAGACGTT
Organism: Burkholderia ubonensis subsp. mesacidophila; assembly: GCF_002097715.1. Lineage (NCBI taxonomy): Bacteria > Pseudomonadati > Pseudomonadota > Betaproteobacteria > Burkholderiales > Burkholderiaceae > Burkholderia > Burkholderia ubonensis. The sequence goes on along the minus strand of NZ_CP020738.1, from coordinate 1,876,359 downwards.
CCGCAAGCTGCGGATGTTCCGGATCCTGACCGGCACGAGCGAGATTCAGCGCAACACGATCGCGAAGGCGATCCTCGAGCCATCGGGCGCGGGAGCGTGACGCATGGCGGCCGCTCCGGAACGTGACGGCGCCGCTGCGCCAGGCGGCGGGAAGCCGTCGTGGTCGTGCCTGAACGGCGTGACGATCATCGACGCCAGCCAGCTCCTGCCCGGCCCACATGCGTGCGCGCTGCTGCGGCAGCTCGGTGCCGACGTCGTCAAGGTCGAACCACCGGGAACCGGCGACGCATTGCGGCACTTCGGCGCCGACGCGTTCGCGCAATTCAACCGCGGCAAGCGTTCGGTCGCGCTCGACCTGAAGACGGCGCCCGGCCGTGAACGCTTCCTCGCGCTCGTCCGTGACGCGGACGCGGTCGTCGAGGGGTTCCGTCCCGGCGTGATGGCGCGGCTCGGGCTCGGCTACGACGCGCTGGCGCGCGTCAACCCGCGCATCGTGCTGTGCTCGATCTCGGGCTACGGGCAGGACGGCCCGTATGCAGCGCGCCCCGGCCACGACCTGAATTTCCTCGCGGAAGCGGGCTACTGGGCGACTCCGGCGCAGATCGACGATGCACTCGCGCGGCCGCGCGTGCGGCTTGCCGATCACGCGGCCGCGCTGCACGCGGCGCTGGCGCTGTCGGTCGCGGTGATGAGCGCACGCGCGGACGGCCGCGGCCAGCATCTCGACGTGTCGATCCACGACGCGATGTTCGCGTGGACCGCGCCGGCGGCGTGGGCGATGCGCGGGCATTGCGACGCGCCGGACGACGTTCGATGGGTCATGCCGGACAACGATCTGTTCGAGACCGCCGACGGCCGTCACGTTGCGCTCGCGACCCTCGAAGACAAGTTCTGGAACACGCTGGCCGATACGCTCGGCGACGCGTTTCCCGCGCTGCGCGATCCGCGCTTTGCCGCGCGCGCGGGCCGGCAGCGGCACAAGCGCGACGTGAGTGCGCTGCTGCGCGCAGTCTTCGCAACACACACGCTAACCGACTGGATGCGCATGCTGCGCGTGCTCGATCTGCCGGTGTCGCCGCTGCACGATGCGGACGAACTGTTCGCCGATCCGCACGTGCGCGCACGCGCCATCGCGCGCGAGATCGCCGGCGACGGCTCGCTCGCGGTGCGCTTCCCGGTGAAGTTCTCGCTCGGCCTGCCGGACGGAGACGATCACGTGCCGGCGCTCGGCGAGCACGGCGGCTGACCGGCCGGCATCGCGGCCGGCGGAGAACAACACAACCGATGGAGACTTGGATGACGACAGACGGCGCGCAATACCGTCCGTGGCGGGCATGGTCGATCGCGACCCTGCTCGCGCTGATGATGCTGGTGAACTTCCTCGACAAGGTCGTGCTCGGGCTCGTGTCGGTGCCGATGATGCGCGACCTGCATCTTGGCCCGACGCAGTTCGGCCTGATCGGCGGCAGCCTCAACTGGCTGTTCGCGATCGCGGCCGTCGCGGGCGGCGTCGCCGCGAACCGCTGGCCCGCGAAATGGCTGCTGCTCGGCATGGCGGCCGCGTGGTCGGTGCTGCAGCTTCCGATGCTCGCCGCCGGTTCGATCTGGGTCGTGATCGCATGCCGCGTGCTGCTCGGCATCGGCGAAGGCCCCGCGTCGCCGGTCGCAGTGCACGCGCTCTACAAGTGGTTTCCGGACGCGCGGCGCAACCTGCCGGTCGCGCTGCTGCACCAGGGCAGCGCGCTCGGCCTGCTGATCGCCGGGCTCGCGATGCCGGTCGTCACGACGCACTGGGGCTGGCGCGCGAACTTCGCGCTCCTCGCGCTGCTCGGTGCAGCGTGGTGCGTCGCGTGGGCCGTGTGCGGGGCGGAAGGCACACACGTGCGCGCAGCACAAACGGCGGGCGGCGAGCGCGTGCGCTACGGCCTGCTGCTGACCGACCTTACCGTGATCGGCAATTTTCTCGGGCACTTCGCCGCGAACTGGATCCTCGCGATGACGCTCACGTGGATGCCGCGCTATCTGCAGCTCGGGCTCGGCTTCGGGCCGCACGAGGCGGGGCGGCTGTTCGCGCTGTTCGTCGCGACGACGTCGCCGCTGAGCCTCGCATTCGCGTGGTGCTCGCAATACCTGCTCTCGCGCGGCGTGCCGTCGCGGCACGGGCGCGGCACGTTCGTCGCGGCGACGCTTGCCGTCGCCGGCCTGATGCTCGCGGCGATGGTGACGCCGGGCCTGCCGCCCGCCGTGAAGCTCGCACTGCTGACGCTCGGCAGCGGGATGACGCTGACGATGTATTCGATCGGGCCGGCGATGCTCGCCGAAGTGACGCCGGATGCGCAGCGCGGCGGCGTGCTTGCGCTCAGCAACGGCTTCGCGTCGCTCGCCGGGCTGGGCGCGCCGGTCGTCACGGGGATGCTGATCGACGCGAGCGGCGCATCGACCGCGCGAGGCTTCGAGCAGGCATGCCTCGTGTGCGGCGTCGTGCTCGTCGTGTGCGGGCTGTTCTGCGCGATCTGCGTCGATCCGCAGCGCTCGCTGCGGCGCATGGCGCGCGAACCGCGTCGTGCGCCCGCGGCGATGCGGATCTCGCGCGGCTAGGCAGGATCGCTCGCGCAAGGCCGGCCGATCCGAAGTGGACGAACAGGAAATCAGTCATACGAAAAGAAGGACGGAGACAGGCGGTTCAACGAAAGAGAAGGAGGAGACGCATGAGGAAGGTGATGGTGGCGGCGCTGCTCGGCGCACTGTCGGGGCTGCCGCAGGCAACGCACGCGCAGTCGAGCGTCACGCTGTTCGGCCGGATTGGCGGCGGCGTGCGCTGGGTGAACGGGTTGACGGGCGGCAGCCAGATCGGTTTCAACAACAACGTGATCGCCGGCAACGAGTTCGGCCTGCACGGCAAGGAAGACCTGGGCGGCGGCATGCAGGCGCTGTTCGTGCTCGACGGCGCGTTCAACAGCGGCACCGGTGCGCTGAAGACCGCCGGCACGCTGTTCTCGCAGGCCGCCTATGCGGGCTTGTCCGGCGGTTTCGGCCGCATCACGCTCGGGCGCCAGTTCAATGCGGCGGAAGACCTCGGCATCGTCCTCGATCCGCTCGGCGGGCGCGGGCAGTCGCTCGCGGTCGAGCCCGGCGTGCTGTTCGACGGCAACTTCTTCACGCTCGATTCGCGCTTCAACAACACGGTCAAGTATCTCGGGCAGGCAGGCGGCCTGCGGTTCGGTGCGAGCTGGTCGCCGGGCGGCGTCGCGGGCAATGTGCGCGCCGGCACGAACTTCTCGGCGGCGGCGATGTATGCATTCCAGAACGTGCTCGGCGGCGCATCGTATGCGAAGACGTACAGCGCCGACGGCACGCAGTCCGCGCAGACGATCCAGGCCGGCGGCACGCTGCAGATCGGCCGAGCGCGCTTCTACGCGAGCTACGCATCGCTCGCGGTCACCGCGCGCAAAGCCGGCGCGCCGACCCGGCGCGACGACATCCCGTCGCTGGGCATGGTCGTGCAGGCGACGCCGTTCCTGCAGATCACCGCTGCGGGTTTCTACGACCGCGCGCGCGATCTCGGCAACGTGACGGGCGCGGGCGGCCACAAGCTGACGACCTATGCGATCGCCGAGTATTTCCTGTCGAAGCGCACCGAGGTCTATGCCGAAGTCGATCGCAACGGCGTGACCGGCGCCTACATGCGCGATCCCGCGACGCTTGCCACGCTGAGCCTGCGGCCCGGCGCGAGCGCGACGACCGGTGTGTCGCTCGGCCTGATGACGCGCTTCTGAGCGGCGACGTTTCTTTCAACTCTCGACCCGGAGTCCATTTCGATCATGCGAATCCGATTCACGCTTTTTTCACTCATGCTGGCCGGTGCGCTGGGTAGCGCTGCCGCATTCGCGCCCGTGCACGCGCAGCCCGGTGACGCCGGCCTGGCGGCGTCCGCTGCGGAGGCGGCATCCGCAAGCCTGACGCCGAAGCAGCGCAAGACGGCCGACCGCAAGCTGATGCGGCGGGTCAGCGCGGCGCTGGCCCGCACCCGCGGACTGAACGCGACCCGCATTCTCGTGCGGGTGCGCGACGGCAGCGTGACGCTCGCCGGCTCGGTCGCCGACACGAGCCAGGCGAGCCTCGCGGCCGTCGTCGCGAAGCGCGTCGACGGCGTCGTGTCGGTGACGAGCCAGTTGCGCATCGACGACCAGCCCTTGTGACACCGACGCGGCCGCACGGTGTGCGGCCGTCGTCTTTACCGGACGACCCACTCATGCAGATTCATCGATTCCTTCGCGATCCGGCCGGCGCAAGCCGGATCGCCGTCCCGCTGATGCTGGCCGGCTGTCTCGCGTCCGGCGCGGCGTTCGCGCAGGCTGCAACCGGCCTCCGCGCCACGGACGTGATGCAGGGCTTTCCGCCGCCCGCCGACAAGGTGGTCGGCAAGGTGAACGTCTTCACGCCGACAAACCTGCGCTGGGCGCTGCGCAACACGCGCCTGCTCGTGCCGACCGACGGCATCCGCCACGCGGCGGCGCCGTTGCCGCTGCCCGAGCGCGCGGTGCCTGATCTCGACGCATTGCCGGTCACGATCGGCGGCGCGACACTGACGCTCGACGACTATCTGCGCCATACCGCGACCGACGGCTTCATCGTCGTGCATCACGGCCGGATCGTATATGAGCGGTATTTCGGCGGCTTCCGGCCCGACCGGCCGCATGCGTGGGCATCGATGACGAAGTCGGTGACGGGGCTGCTCGCCGCGCGGCTTATCGAAGCGGGTGCGCTCGACGCAGGCGCGCCGCTTGCACGTGACGTGCCGGAACTGGCCGCCACGCCGTTCGGCGCGGCGACGCTGCAGCAGAACCTCGACATGGAAGTGCCGATGACCTACGCGCCGGGGCTGCCGCCCGATCTCGGCCTGTTCGGCGCGGTCGGCCTGCTGCCGCGCCGCGCCGACGCGCCGGACAGCATCGTCGCGTTCCTGAAGACAGTGCGGCCGGTGGCGGACGCGGCGCCCGGCACGGTGTGGTTCTACCAGAACGGGTCGCCCGAGGCCGTGGCATGGGCGATGCAGCGCGCCACCGGGCAATCGTGGAGCGCGCTGGTCGAACAGTGGTTGTGGCGCGATTTCGCCGAAGACGATGCGTATGTCGCGGTCGACCGCAACGGGATGGCGATGGCGAGCGGCGGCCTGCATACGACGCTGCGCGATGCGGCGCGCTTTGCCGAACGCATGCGTACAGGGCTCGGCGGTGCGCAGGGCGTGCTCCCGGCGTCGACGATCCGCGCGGCGCTGCGGCCCGCGCAAAACGCGGCGCTGTTCGCGAAGGGCAATGTCGTGCCCGGCAAGGACGGTTACGCGTATCGCGACTACTGGTATCAACTCGACGATGGCGACGGCTCGTTTGCTGCCGCGGGGCGCTTCGGGCAAGCGATCCTCGTCGATCCGAAGGCCGCGCTCACGATCGTGAAATTCTCGTCGTCGCCGGATTTTGCGCCCCGTGCGCGCGATGCGCAAAGCGGGACCGAGCGCACCCGCTCGCCGCTCGAGCGTGGCGATGCGCTGGGTCTCGTGGCGAAGGCGCTGGTTGCGCGGTTGCAGTCGCCGCGGTAACACCCGCGTCGATCGGGCGGGATGCGGGCGTGATCCCGTTCAGGCATGCGGCGCATGCCTAGGCATCGTCCTGAGCGCGAGCGGCTTGGCGCCTATGCGGATTCGTTGTCGCGGGCGCGGCCGCCGCGACGCGCGCGCTTGGCCTCGGCCGCCGCCGCTTCCGTCGTGCCGCACCACTCGTAGAACATCGAAAACAGGCTCGATTGCGAGCCCACGCCGAGCTTCGCGTAGATGTGCTTCTTGTGCGTGCGGACGGTTTCGAACGAGATCGACAGCTTGTCGGCGATCGCTCGCGACGAGTACCCGCTGAGCGACAGCATCGTCACGTCGATTTCGCGCGCGGTCAGTCCGCCGTGTCCTGCGTGTTCGGAAAACATCGTCAGGCGATCGCGCAGATCGGGCGCGTGCGCTTGCGCGGCGGGCAAACCGGACGCTGGCTTGCCGAAATCCTCGAAGCGCAGGCGCTGCTGCATCAGCGCCAGCACCCACGGTGAAAACAGGGTCAGCAGTGACGTTTCGCGCTCGTCGTAACGCTGCTTCTTGCTGATCGAGAAACCCATCACATGATCCGAATCGACGATCAGGTTGAAATGGGCCTCGTCACCGACGATGTTCCGTCGGAAGTAGCGTTGATAGTATTCGGTCGCCTTGAAGTTGTCGGGTGCGACGTCGGCGAGCAGGCAGAGGCCGGACGCGCGGCGCTCGAACGCGTCGAGATAGAACGGGTCGAGCTGATAGAACGCGGCGACGTACTCCTGGAACAGCAGGTCGACCTGGCCGTCGGGCAGCGCCTGCTCGGCGCAGACGAGCGGCGGCCCATGACGTGCGAAGCGCAATGCGACCCACGCATCCACCGCGATGTGGCGCTCCAGCACACGCGTGAGCCTTGCCCAGAAATGTGGCCCGTCCAGCGCATCGATCAAGGTGGCGATCTCGCGGTGAAAAGCGAGATCCTGCCATTCGAGGTTCATGACGTCTCCATTGAGGTAACCCATCTGGGGCGTTACGGACAAAAACATTATGAAGATAATGCGTCGATCAAGTCAGGCGGCCCGCGACGAAGCGGCCAACCATTGCTGCATATTCAAAAGGAGCATCCGCATGCAAGTCGAACTCGCTCAGCTCACCCTCGTCGACTGCGACGTCGAGCACAACACGCGCAAAGTGATCAACGCGATCGAGGCCGCCGACGTGGCCGGCGGCACTCAGCTCGTCGTCTTTCCCGAGACGACGTTGTCAGGCTTTCCGACGCGCGAGAACGTCTTCGACATCTCGCAGCCGATCGACGGTGCGGCATTGACCGCAGTCCGTGCAGCGGCCCGGCGTGCGCGCGTGGCGGTCGTGGTCGGTCTCGCTGAGCGCGACGGTGGCGAATGCTACAACACCTCGGTGCTGATCGACGCAAGCGGCGAGGTCGTTTTGCGTTATCGGAAGGTTCATCTGTGGGCGACGGATGTCGGCGTATTCACGCCGGGCGACCGTTACGAGACGTGCGCATGGAACGGGATGACCGTCGGCCTGCAGATCTGCTACGACATCGAATTCCCCGAAGGGGCGCGTGCGCTCGCGACGCTCGGCGCCGATCTGTTTATCGTCACCGACGGCAACATGGATCCGCTCGGCCCGGTGCACCGGCGAGCGATCGCCGCGCGGGCGATGGAGAACCAGGCGTTCGCGGTCATGGTGAATCGCTGCGGCGACGGTGACGACAACCTGACATTCCCCGGCGAATCGGCGCTCGTGGATCCGTTCGGCGAGGTCGTCGCGTTGGCTGCCGCCGACGAAACCACCATCAAGGCGCGGATCGACCGCTCGCTTCTTGCGGCGAGCCGCAAGGATTATCGGTATCTGGACGATGCGCGGGTGTCGCTCGATCTGCCGCGCGGCCGGGCGGCGGCAGACGGGGCGAACGTGCTGGTCATCCCGCGAAAGGCGGCGAGCGCCACATAACCGCACAGCTCCCTACGACAGGCCGCCGGCACGCATCCGGCGGCCGTTGACGACTTCATACAACGAGACAAGGCAGGAAGCGCGATGCGCAACACGGAGACACATTCACATCTGAAACGGACGCTCGGCTTTTCGTCCGTCTTGCTGTTCGGGCTGGCCTACATGGCACCGCTCATCGTCTACGGCACATATGGCGTGCTTGCGAAGGCCAGCGGCGATACGGCCGCGCTGTCTTATCTGATTGCGCTCGTCGCGATCGTGTTCACCGCAATGAGTTACGGCAAGCTCGCGCGACTTTATCCGATGGCGGGTTCCGCCTATACGTACACACGCAAGGCATTCAATGCGAATCTCGGGTTCCTGATCGGCTGGGCGACGCTGCTCGACTATTTCTTTCTGCCGATGGTGATCTGGCTGATCGGCGCCGCGTATCTGGGGGCGGCGTTTCCGGCGATTCCTGCATGGGTGTGGATCGTGGCATTCGTCGTGACGACGAGCGTGCTCAACATCGTCGGCATCGAAGTGGCGGCGCGTTTCAACATCGTGCTGATGGCGATGCAGTTCGCGATCCTCGTGCTGTTCGTCGCGTTGTGCTGGCACTATGCGTCGTCGGCGGCGGGCCCGGGCGGCATGGCGATGGCGGCGCCGTTCTTCAAGGCCGATGTGCCGGTGTCGTCGATGTTCGCGGGCGCGGCGATCGCGGCGTACTCGTATCTCGGATTCGATGCGGTGTCGACGTTGACCGAGGAGACGGTCGAGCCGGAAAAGAACATCCCGCGGGCGATCGTCGGAATTGCGCTGATCGGCGGGATCATTTTCATCGTCGCCGCGTATTCGATGCAGCTCGCGCATCCGGGCGTTCGATTCCATGACGTGGATTCGGCTGCGTTCGAAGTTGCGAAGAAGGTCGGCGGCGACGTGTTCGTTGGCGTATTTCTCGCGGGGTTGATCATTGCGCAGTTTGCGTCCGGGATTTCGGCGCAGGCGAGCGTCGGGCGGTTGCTGTATGCGATGGGGCGTGACGAGGTGCTGCCGAAGCGGGTGTTCGGGTTCGTTCACCCGCGCTTCAAGACGCCGGTGTTCAATATCGCGATTGCGGGCACGATCGGCTTGCTTGCATTGAAGCTCGACGTGACGACATCGACATCGTTTATCAATTTCGGCGCATTCCTCGCGTTCTCGATGGTGAACCTGTCGGTAGCGAAGATCCATCTGTCCGGCCGTGGCGAGAACAGGCACATGGGACTCCTTGGCGGGCTGGTCTTTCCGATGATCGGTCTGGTTGCGGATATCTGGCTGCTCACGAGTCTCGAGCGGACGGCGATCGTGCTCGGGGTCGCGTGGTTCGCGATCGGGGTCGCCTATTTGGCGTGGATTACGCGATTGTTCAGGCAGCCGCCGCCTGAGGTGGCATTGTAAGGTCCGCATTGAGAAGCTCGGACAGAAATGCGTGTTAGTGTTTCGGAGCGGGATTCCCAATGTGAACGAGAGGTGAGTGATGGATCGGTCAGACAAGTCGGCAAAAGCTCGTGCGGCACTTGACCAACTGTTCTCGGGCGCTCCGCCCGCGGACGCGAATCGCGCGTCACGTTCCGGCAGTCCGTTCGACGCGCCAGACGGCAGCGCCGGTGTCGATCCAGGCGTTCGCGGCAGAGTCGAAGTCGCGCTGTCGACAAGAATCCAGCTGCGCGGCTACCCGAATGCGGACGCGTTCATGAAGCGCATGGCCGAAGCCTGGGGCTTGGAGTGGGGCGCATATGACAGCGTTCAGGCCGTGGCAAGACTGCCTGCCGGATGGCGATTCCGCCAGCTTCCGGGCGTCACGCAGATCGTCGACAGCCACGACATACTGCGCGCGGAGAGCAGCTTGCAGGGTGGCGAGATGTCCTATCTGAAAGTGCATCCTCGATACTATATCGACGCACGCAAGGGGTTTGCCTGGGGACGATCATCGATGGCGGCCGATGATCCGGAGCTGGACGGCCCCGACTGGCAATGCTTCGTGATCGATCGGGAAAAATCCGGCGAAGTGCATGAAATGACGAGTTCGTCGTTGAAAGCCGATCTGGACCGTGCGCGAACGACATTGCTGAAATGGCTTGACGAGAACTACCCCGATCATCGTGATCCCTTTGCGTATTGGACGGATTGCGAACGTGCGTCGTAATCCGATCCCGATTTTCTGGGCAGCGTCCGGCGCGGCGGTCGCGCCGACTGGTCTGCTTTAGGAAATCCGGACCGAAATTGATGTTAGTGTTTCGACGCGAGACTCCCTGGAAGGCGATCCGCGGCATCGATCCGGGCGCCGGCATCAGCCGGTTTTCAGGTGAGATCGTGCGCCGCTGCGCCGTCGCCGCCGCCGGATAACGACGTCGGCTGCGCCGCTAGATCGTGGCGCGACAAACCCGGTTTCTTCCCTGGCGCTTGGCTGCATACAGTGCCGAATCCGCGTGACTCGCCAACGCCTCGATCGAAGCAGGGCATGCGTTGCGAGCGGTCGCACATCCAATGCTCACGGTGAAAGGGGGCACGGCATCGGGAAACCCGGATAGCCGATTGCGTTCGACTTCGACGCGAATGGCTTCCGCAACCTTCGCGGCCCCCATTTCGTCGGTGTCCGGCAAGACGGCGACGAATTCTTCGCCGCCGTATCGCGCAGCGATATCGCTGCGGCGCCGCGTATGTTTCCGGATGCATTCGGCCAGATATCTCAATGCCGTATCGCCTTGCGCATGTCCGTAGCGGTCGTTGTATTGCTTGAAATGATCGGCGTCGATAAACAGCAGGGACAGGCTGCCGCTGCTGCTGCGATGGAGTCTTCCCCATTCGTCCGAGAGCGCCGCGTCGAGTGCGCGGCGATTCCGAAGGCCAGTCAGCGGATCGGTCCGGGTGAGATCCGTCAACAGGGTCTGCTTGCGTAGATTGTCTCGCAATGCGAATGCCAGCAACCAGACCACCGCACAGAACAATGCCCCGATCAGTGAAGCGGAAATGCCGACTTTCCAGGACATGCGCGTGGTGTCATCCAGTACATCCCGCTCGGCTGGCGCCACGACGGCGATGAGCGGCGTACCCGGCACGCGCTGGAACGTATACAGCCGCAAGGTCCCGTCGATGGTCGAGCGGGACGCATAGAATCCGGAATCGCGGCTGACCATGCGCTCGAATGCCTTCGAATTGCGCAGCCGCGTCATCTGGTGCTCGCTGAGAGGGGGATTCCTGGCCAGGATGGTGCCGTCCATGCGCAGGATGGCGCTGATGCCGTTGGGGCCGACGTTCAGCCTGGAAAGGAGTCGGCCGAAGTAGTTCAAGTCGATGGCGACGACCGCTATGCCGTTGAACGAACCATCCGGCCGGTCGATTCGCCTGGACAGGGCGATGGACTCCTGGCCGCCGCGCGAACGCGCCCGATAGGCCTCCGATACGTAAAGACCGACGTCCGCAGACTCGCGATGGACGGTGAAGTAATCGCGATCGCTGAAATCCCAAAGATGCGAGGTGCTGCAACAGCCGTCGATCAGCCGACCGTAGCGGTCCGTTACGCCCATCCCCGTGACAAATTTCGCGGCGGTGCGCTCGAACAGCAAATCGTGCCGCAATAGCGGATCCATGCGCCGAACGGCGGGGTTGCCGAGTTCGGACGCGAGGACAACGAGGGCGCTATTGGACGTTTCGACGGTTCGCTCGATCTCGCTGACCAGGAGGGCGGTGACGTTCCGGGATGTCTCGTGCGCATGCTTCACGACTTCGCTTCTCGCGGCCCAAAGGGTGATCACGCTGACGCTCACGGCTGCCAACGACATCAGCGTGCCCAGCGCGCCGACGACGATATGGTTTCGTCCCGCCCAGTCGGCTATTTTCTCGATTGAAGTGGATGGGGACATGCTCGATTTTGAGTGGGGTGGTCGGTCTAGTTAGTCCAGCGGGGAGAAAGCCGGGTTAACGGCAAGGCAGGCGGAAAATCGAGGCTCGGGCGATGGCGATGCGTGACGTGGATCGGCTGAAGGTCGCGGTGCCGCGCGATGCGACGCGGTAACCAATTTCTGCAAACGGACGTGGACCACAAATTTCTGCTAAGTCGCGACGCATAATTTCAACATTATAGAAATAATGTCAAATATGAAGTGGCGGATAGTTGGATATATGACGGTTTACGTTATATTATTTACGAAATCCCCCGCGAACCCCGACCATGTCCGACCTCACCCCCGACGAAACCCGCGTCGCCGCCGAAATCGAACGCCTCAAGGCCGACTTCCCGAAAACCCGCGAGCTGTACCGCGAGGTGTGCGCACTGCTGTTCTTCCGCTTCGGCATCACGCCGACCGCCAACCGGCTGTATCAGCTGGTGCGCAGGGGCAGCATGAGCACGCCGACGGCGGTGCTCGGCGAGTTCTGGGCCGATCTGCGGGAAAAGAGCCGCGTGCGGATCGAACATCCGGACTTGCCGGCCGACCTGCAGGTGGCGGCGGGCGAGCTGGTGGCGGCGTTGTGGAGCCGATCGACGGCCGCGGCCGCGACGTCGCTCGATGCGCTGCGCGCCGAGGTGGAAGCGGAGCGGGATGTCGCGAAGAACGAAGTCGCCGCGTTGCAGGCCGAACTCGCGCGCACCGAGACGGCGCTTGAGCAGCGCACGGCTGCGCTGCTCGTTGCGCAGGTGCGGATTCAGGAGCTCGAACAGGCGCGTGCGGCCGATGGCGCATCGCAGCGCGCGCTGGCGGCCGAGATCGAGCGCCTGAAGACCGACAACGCGGAAGGCGATCGCGCGCTCGCGCAGGCGCGCGCGGATTTCACCGCGCAGCTCGACCGGCTGCGCGACGACGCGAATCGTGCCGAAGAGCGCTTGCGCGCATCGGAGAAGCGGGCGCTGCAGGAGATCGATCGCGAGCGCGTGACGGCCGCGCGGTTGCAGAAGGAACTCGACGTGCTGACCGCGCGCGCCGAACAGCGCGACGCCCAGTATCGGCACGACCTGGCCGGGTTGCAGGCGCAACTCGGCGACGCGCTGCATCGATGCGGGGTGCTTCAGGGGCAGCTCGACGGCGCGCAGGCGACGAATGCGGTCTACGGGAACGAGCTTGATACGCTGAGGCGGGAGATCGCGGCGCTGGCGATGGCGAGCCGCACGCCGCAGGGGCGTGTTGCCAGGAAAGCGCCTGCCGCCACCCAGGGCGAGCGCAAGCCGCGTGCGAAGAAGCGCGTCGAGGAAGCATCGAGCTGACGGCGCGACGGCCGTTGTCTCGATGCGCGCGCCGGGGCGGCATCCCGCCCGGCGCGCGAACCATCAGCTCAGCACGTAACGTGCCGGCAGCGGCGGCGCGTCCGCCGGAATCGTGACGAGCGACGTGTTGAGCCAGCCTTGCGGCGTGCCGTTCGACTGAGCATACGCGCCGACGTAAGGCATCATCCTCGTCGTCTGATAGACCTGCGGCGTCCAGCCGGCGGGCGCGAGGAAGATCGACGTCGCGCGCTTCTCGCTGTACGCCGACGCGCCGTAGGTCGAAATATTCCAGAGCGTCTGCTGATAGGTGTCGTAGTCGGTGTTGTGGCGCGAACCACCGGCCTGCCAGCCCTCGAGCTGGATGAACGTGTTGTACGTGCCGGCGCCCGCGAGCATGTCGTTGACGGTGCGTCCATACAGGAACGACAGGATCAGGCCGCAGTTGCGCGGCGCGAAATCGCTGCCGACGCTCAGGTAGTAGCGGCCCGTCGTGTTCACGAGCGACGCGTAGTGCGAGTTGCCGATGTCCGTCGACGTCGTCAGCCCGCTCGATCCCATGAAGCTGTCGAACGCCTGCATCGTGACGCCCGCTGGCAGGTCGCGCGTGGCGCTGATCGCGACGAGGTGCGAGCCGGCGGCCAGCAGCGTCAGGAAAGCGGACAGCGTATCGGCGTTCCAGTTGGCCTGCGCGTCGGCGAACGGGAACGCGCGGTAGCCCGTCAGCGCGAAGATCGCCGGATCGGAGCCGGCCTGCCACGCGACCTGCGGCACCCACATCGTCAGCGGGCCGGCGTTCGACGCGCTGGACACGTACTGCTTCAGCGCGTCGACGAGCTGCGCGTCGGCGTCGGGCAGCACGGTGTACGACGCGCCGTTCAGCCAGCGCTGCACCCATTGCGCGACGAAGCCCGCCAGCTGGCCGCCGGTGAAATCGGCGGGCGGCACGTAGCCGAGCGGGCCGGTTCCCTGATAGGCGGCCCGGATCGCCGCGGCCGTGCGCACGTTGTTGCCGAACATGCTGTTCGCGAAGTCCTGGCAGTTGTTGGCCGGCGGCGTCGCGAGCTGGGCGAGGGGGACGACCCACGCGCCGGTCGCGGTCGGCACGCCGCGATACAGGTTGAGGTTCGCGACCGAATCGTGACCGGGAAACGTCGCGGCGTCGGCGCCCGACACGTAGCCGGCAGACGGCGTGACGCTGACGGTGGTCGGCTGCGAGCCGAACGGATGGACGTACGAGATCGCGAACGACGCGTCGCCGCCGGCAAGGTTGAACGAGCCGGTGCAATCGCCCCAGCTGTTCGTCGCGCTGACGGCGCTCGACTGTCCGGTGCCGATCTGCGCTTGCGTGGCCTGCGGCACCGAGCCGCTCTGGCTTGCTGCGTTGCCGAACGCGAGCGTCGACGACGGGATCGCATTGACCACGTTGATCGTGATCGACCGGTCGGCGATGCCGGCGCTTTGCGCGGTGGCCTTGGCGGCGAACGACGATGCGGACGTCGCGCCGCCGTTGTCGCCGCCGCAGGCGGCGAGCGTGCCGACGAGCGGCGACAGCGTGAGCGCGGCGCCGCGCTGGAGGAAGCGCCGGCGGTTCGGCGTGGTCGGACGTGCGGGACTCGAGGCGGTCATCTGCGTTCCTGGTCACGGGTTCGAGGGGGATGCAACGACGGTCCGGCGCGTTGCACACGTGTGCAATACCGGCTGCATCTGTGCGCTTGCCGGCGCTGGCGCCGCGCGTATTTATGCAGAAGATTTGTGAAACGCCCGCGACGAAGCCGGGGCGCTGATGTGACGCCGCGCGCGGCACGGCGGGGAGGGGGCATTGGGAACCGCTCGGGGATCAGGTAAAGTGCGACTCAAAATACCGGCTGAACATTACTAGACGACCGGTCTAATCGTTGCTACCATACGCCATCATGAATGCATCTTCAGGCGCGGAAGTCCGCCATCACATCCTGAATATCGCGAAGCCGATCATGCTCCACAAGGGGTTTTCGGCGGTCGGTCTGAACGAGATTCTCGCCGCGGCGGGCATCCCGAAGGGCTCGTTCTATCATTACTTCGGCTCGAAAGAGGCGTTCGGCGAAGCGCTGCTCGAAGCGTACTTCGAAGGCTATCTCGAGCATCTCGACAACCTGCTGGTCCGGCAACCGGGCACGGGCGCCGCGCGCCTGATGACCTACTGGAACAACTGGCTGCACACGCAATGCAACGACGATCCGGAGGGCAAGTGCCTCGCGGTGAAGCTCGGCGCCGAGGTGGCGGATCTGTCCGAAGCGATGCGCTCGGTTCTGCGGCGTGGCACCGGGCAGATCATCGAGCGGCTTGCTGCCGGCATCGAAACGGGGCTGGCCGACGGTTCGCTGCACGGGATCGACGATCCGTCTCACACCGCCGCGACGCTGTATGAGATGTGGCTCGGCGCGACGCTGCTGGAGAAGATCCACCGCAACCGCAAGCCGCTCGAAACCGCGATGGCCGCGACGCTGCGGATGCTGAATCTGCCGCAGGCGGCCGGCAACGGAGCGTGGCAGTAAGCGAGGCGCGCATCGCGCGCCTTATTTTGTGCCCCGATAATAGACGACTGGTCTACTTTTCATGGATCGGCGATACAGACATGCGGCGCGCGGGCGTCGCCTGCCGTGTCGCCGATTTCCTTTCCAGACCGGATCGTGCAACAGCACGCATCCCCATTGACGGAGGTTGATATGTCGCAAAGCAAGACCGCAAACCGCAGGATCGTCCTGAGTTCGCGCCCGGCGGGCGTCCCGACGGCGGACAACTTCCGCACCGAAACCGGCGCGGTGCCGACGCCCGGGCCGGGCCAGGTCCTGCTGCGCACGATCTGGCTGTCGCTCGACCCGTACATGCGCGGCCGGATGAGCGACGCGCCGTCCTATGCGCCGCCGGTGGCGCTCGGCGACGTGATGGTCGGCGGGACCGTCAGCCAGGTCGTGGCGTCGAACCTGCCGGCGTTCAGCGCGGGCGATCTCGTCGTCGACATGGGCGGCTGGCAGGACTACGCGGTGTCGGACGGCACGGGCCTGTTTCCGCTCGGCCGCGACTTCGCGCACCCGTCGTACGCGCTCGGCGTGCTCGGGATGCCGGGCTTCACCGCCTATCACGGGCTGCTGAAGATCGGCGAGCCGAAGGCCGGCGAAACCGTGGTGGTCGCAGCGGCGAGCGGCGCGGTCGGCGCCGTCGTCGGGCAGATCGCGAAGCTGAAGGGCTGCCGCGTGGTCGGCATCGCCGGCGGCGCGGACAAGTGCGCGTATGTCAGCGGGACGCTCGGCTTCGACGCGTGCGTCGATCACCGCGATGCGGATTTTGCGCGCAAACTGGCGGACGCATGCCCGGGCGGCATCGACGTCTATTTCGAGAACGTCGGCGGCGCGGTGTTCGATGCGGTGCTGCCGCTGCTCAACATCGGCGCGCGCGTGCCGGTTTGCGGGCTGATCGCGCATTACAACGACACCGCGCTGCCGGCGGGCCCGGACCGCATGCCGCTGCTGACGTCGATGCTGCTCAGGAAGCGCGTCCGGATGCAGGGCTTCATCATCCTCGATCATTATGCGGAGGGCTATGCCGCGTTCCTGAAGGACATGGGCGAGTGGGTCGCCGCCGGCAAGGTGAAGGCGCGCGAGGACGTCGTCGACGGCCTGGACGCCGCACCGGACACGCTGATCGGCCTGCTCGCCGGCAAGAACTTCGGCAAGGTCGTCGTGCGCGTCGGCTCCGACGAACTGGCCTGACCTCATGTCTCACGCCGCGCGCCGGTTCAGGCGCGCGGCATCGTCGATCCCGATTCAACGAAGGAAAGAAGGAAGCACCATGCCTGTCTACGTATTCGCCAGCCTGATCCCGAAACCCGAACATGCGCAGACGGTCGAGACCGAGTTGCGCAGCCTCGTCGCCGCGACGCGCACCGAGCCGGGCAACCTGCGCTACGACCTGTTCCGCCAGGCGGACGGTTCGCCGGGTTTCGACCTGTTCGAGATCTATGAGGACGACGTGGCACTGGACGCGCACCGCGCGAGCCCGCACTACAACGCCTATCGCGCGAAGGCCGGCGAATGGCTCGCGCAGCCGCCGGTCGTGAAGGTGCTCACGGCGCTCGACGCCGTGCAGTCGTAAGCCGTCGGCGCGCGCGCCGCGCCGTCTCCACACTACGCCAGCCCGGAGGCTGAATGATCAACCTGAACATCAACGGCGCGGTCCATGCGGTCGACGCGCCCGCCGACATGCCGCTCCTCTGGGTGCTGCGCGATCTCGTCGGCCTGACCGGCACGAAATTCGGCTGCGGCATCGCGCAGTGCGGCGCGTGCACCGTGCATCTCGACGGCGTCGCGGCGCGCGCGTGCGTGCTGCCGGTCGCGGCGGTCGGCGAGCGCAGGATCACGACGATCGAGGCGGTCGGCGCGACGCCGGCCGGGCGCAAGGTGCAGCAGGCGTGGCGCGAGCTCGACGTCGTCCAGTGCGGCTATTGCCAGTCGGGCCAGGTGATGGCCGCCGCCGCGCTGATCGCGTCGAACCCGCACCCGAACGACGCCGACATCGACGCCGCGATGGCCGGCAACATCTGCCGCTGCGGCACCTACAACCGGGTTCGCGCGGCGATCAAGCAGGCCGCGAAGGAGGCCTGACATGTCGCGAGGACTGATCGAAGCCGGCCAGGCAAATGCGGGCTTGTCGCGCCGCACGTTCCTCAAGTTCGGCATGACGCTCGGTGCGGCCGCGGGCGGCGGATTGCTGCTCGGCTTCAGCGTGCCGGCGGCGGGCGGCGATGCGCGGCGCTCGGTGATCGGCGGCAATGCGAACGAGGCGCCGCGCCCCG
This sequence comes from Burkholderia ubonensis subsp. mesacidophila, assembly GCF_002097715.1. Taxonomy (NCBI): domain Bacteria; kingdom Pseudomonadati; phylum Pseudomonadota; class Betaproteobacteria; order Burkholderiales; family Burkholderiaceae; genus Burkholderia; species Burkholderia ubonensis. The sequence continues at coordinate 1,858,761 of NZ_CP020738.1, read as the reverse complement.
GCGTGTTCGCGCCGAATGCGTTCGTGCAGATCGACCGCAACGGGCAGGTTACGCTCGTGATGCCGAAGGTCGAGATGGGGCAAGGCGTCTACACGTCGCTGCCGATGCTGATCGCCGATGAGCTCGAGGTGCCGCTGTCGAACGTGACGCTCGACCATGCGCCGCCCAACGAGAAGCTGTTCTTCGACCCGCTGCTCGGCGGCCAGCTCACCGGCGGCTCGACGTCGATCCGCTACGCGTGGGAGCCGATGCGCCAGGCGGGCGCGACCGCGCGCACGCTGCTCGTCAGTGCGGCGGCGAAGCAATGGGGCGTCGATCCGGCGGCCTGCCGCGCGGAAAACGGCGAGGTGCTGCATCCGCCGAGCGGACGGCGCGCGTCGTACGGCCAGCTCGCGGACGCCGCGGCAAAGCTGCCGGTGCCGAAGAGCGTCGCGCTGAAGCAGCCCGCGGATTTCAAGCTGGTCGGCAAGCCGGTCAAGCGTCTCGATTCGCCGGAAAAGGTCGACGGCACCGCGCAGTTCGGGCTCGACGTGAGGCTGCCGGGCATGTTGGTTGCGGTGATCGTCAACAGCCCGGTGTTCGGCGGTACGGTCGCGAGCGTCGACGACACGGCGGCCAAGCAGATCCGCGGCGTGCGCCAGATCGTGCGTGCGGACAACGCGGTCGCGGTGGTCGGCGACCACACGTGGGCGGCCAAGCGCGGCGCGTCGGCGCTCGTCGTGAAGTGGAACGAAGGCGCGGGCGCGAAGGTGTCGACGAAGGACATCGCCGCGGACCACGCGCGGGCGGCGGACAGCGGCAAGGGCGCGGTCGCGCGCAAGGACGGCGACGTCGACAAGGCGTTTTCGAACGCGAAGACGCGCGTCGACGCGGTCTACGAGCAGCCGTTGCTCGCGCACGCGACGATGGAGCCCGTCAACTGCACGGTGCACGTGCGTCCCGACGGCTGCGAGATCTGGGTCGGCACCCAGGTGCCGACGCGCGCGCTCGACGCCGTGCAGCAGATCACCGGCTTCCCGCGCGAGAAGATCGTCGTGAACAACCACCTGCTCGGCGGCGGCTTCGGCCGCCGGCTCGAGATCGACATGGTCGTGCAGGCGGTGAAGATCGCGAAGCAGGTCAACGCGCCCGTGAAGGTCGTGTGGACCCGCGAGGAAGACATCCAGCACGACATGTACCGGCCGTACTACTACGACCGAATCTCGGCCGGCCTCGACGCGAACGGCAAGCCGATCGCATGGCGGCACCGCATCGTCGGCTCGTCGATTCTCGCGCGCTTCGCGCCGCCCGCGGTGAAGAACGGCGTCGATCCGGACGCCGTCGAGGTCGCGGCCGAGCTGCCGTACGACCTGCCGAACCAGCTCGTCGACTACGTGCGGCAGGAGCCGCGCCACGTGCCGACCGCGTTCTGGCGCGGCGTCGGGCCGACGCGCGGCACGTTCGTCGTCGAGAGCTTCATCGACGAGCTCGCCGCGCAGACCAGGACCGACCCGGTGCAGTACCGCCGCGCGCTGCTCGGCAAGTCGCCGCGCGCGCGCAACGTGCTCGACGTCGCGTCGAAGGCCGCGGGATGGGGCACGCCGCTGCCGAAGGGCCAGGGGCGCGGCGTGTCGGTGATGCACGCGTTCGGCAGCTTCTTCTCGATCGTCGTGGACGTCGCGGTGGACGACGGCGACGTGCAGGTCAAGCGTGTCGTGTGCGCGGTCGACTGCGGGATGGCCGTCAATCCGGACACGATCGACGCGCAGGTGCAGGGCGGGATCATCTTCGGAATCACGGGCGCGCTGTACGGTGAGATCACGATCGAGAACGGCCGCGTCGCGCAAAGCAACTTCACCGACTACCGGATGCTGCGGATCAACGAGACGCCGCCGATCGAGGTGCACCTCGTGAAGAGCGGCGAAGCGCCCGGCGGGATCGGCGAGCCGGGCACCGCGGCGCTTGCGGCCGCGCTGGCGAACGCGATCTTCGCCGCGACCGGCAAGCGCGTGCGCAAGCTGCCGGTCGGCAACCAGCTGAAAACCGCCTGACATCGAGGACACGGATGATTCGAATCACACCCCTGGCGCGCGCCGCGAAGGCGCTCGGCGCGGCCGCCGTCACAGTCGCTGTCGTGCTGGCGGCCGCTGCCTCAGTCCCTGCCGCACAGGCCGCGACGCCCGACGCGGCGCTCGTCGCGCGCGGCGCGTACCTGGCGAAGGCGGGCGACTGCGTCGCCTGCCACACCGCGCCGCAAGGCGGCATGCCGTTCGCCGGCGGCTTGAAGATGGACACGCCGATGGGCGCGATCTACACGACCAACATCACGCCCGACCCGGATACGGGCATCGGCCGCTACACGGAAGCCGACTTCGCGCGCGCGCTGCGCGCGGGCGTCGCGAAGGACGGCCACAACCTGTATCCGGCGATGCCGTATCCGTCGTACGCGAAGCTGAAGGACGACGACGTGAAGGCGCTCTATGCGTATTTCATGAATGGCGTCGACCCCGTGAAGCAGCCGAACCGCGCGTCCGACATCCCGTGGCCGCTGAACCTGCGCTGGCCGCTCAAGCTGTGGAACGCGGTGTTCCTCGATACGACCGCCTATGCGGACAAGCCGGGCAAGGACGCGATGTGGAATCGCGGCGCGTATCTCGTGCAGGGCCTCGGGCACTGCGGGTCGTGCCATACGCCGCGCGGCGTCGGGTTCCAGGAGAAGGCGCTCGACGAGGGCGGCGCGGCGTTCCTGTCGGGCGCGCCGATCGACAACTGGTTCGCGTCGAACCTGACGGGCGAGCACAATACGGGGCTCGGCCGCTGGAGCGAGGCGGACGTCGCGCAGTTCCTGAAGACGGGCGCGAACCAGCATGCGACCGCGTTCGGCTCGATGGTGAGCGTGATCAACCACAGCACGCAGGCGCTTACCGGCGAGGACCTGACGGCGATGGCCCGCTACCTGAAGTCGCTGCCGGCGGCGGGCGGGAACGGCGCGCCGCCGTACCGCTACGACCCGAAGGCGAGCCAGGTCGTGCTGGGCCGGCCGGCGAACGATCCGGGCGCGAAGGTGTATAACGCTTACTGCCTGCATTGCCACGGCGTCGACGGGCGCGGCTACGCGCCGCTGCTGTCGCCGCTCGCCGGCAATCCGAACCTGCTGGAGCGGGATGCGACGTCGCTGGTCAACGTGACGCTCAACGGCAGCGAGACGCTGGTGATCGACGGCGTGCCGTCCGCGTATCCGATGCCGGCGTTCTCGAACGTGCTGAGCGACCGGCAGATCGCCGACGTGCTGACGTTCATGCGCGCCGGCTGGAACAACGGCGCGCCGGCCGTGCAGGCGTCGGAGGTGGCGAAGCTCCGCAAGGCGACCCAGGCGGCGCGTTGAGCGCGCGGGTCGGACTTCGGTTAACCGGTGCGCGCTCGTTCGCGAGGCGGCGCACCTTTTTTGACGCAAAAGTAGGGGTGTCTGGATGACTCACGTGACTTATACGGATACGCAACTCCTGATCAACGGCGAATGGACGGATGCCGCGAGCGGCAAGGCGATCGACGTCATCAACCCGGCGACCGGCAAGGTGATCGGCAAGGTGGCCCACGCGGGCATCGCCGATCTCGATCGCGCACTGGCCGCCGCGCAGCGCGGCTTCGAGCAGTGGCGCCGGGTGCCCGCGCACGAGCGCGCGGCGACGATGCGCAAGGCGGCCGCGCTGGTGCGCGATCGCGCGGACACGATCGCGCAGCTGATGACGCAGGAGCAGGGCAAGCCGCTCGTCGAAGCGCGCCTCGAAGTGCTGGCGGCCGCGGACATCATCGAATGGTTCGCCGACGAAGGGCGGCGCGTGTATGGCCGCATCGTGCCGTCGCGCAACGTCGGCGCGCAGCAGACGGTCGTGAAGGAGCCGGTCGGTCCGGTCGCCGCGTTCACGCCGTGGAATTTCCCGGTCAACCAGGTCGTGCGCAAGCTGAGCGCCGCGCTCGCGACCGGCTGCTCGTTCCTCGTGAAGGCGCCGGAGGAGACGCCGGCGTCACCGGCCGCGCTGCTGCGCGCGTTCGTCGACGCGGGCGTGCCGGCCGGCGTGATCGGCCTCGTGTATGGCGATCCGGCCGAGATCTCCGCGTACCTGATACCGCATCCGGTGATCCGCAAGGTGACGTTCACCGGCTCGACGCCGGTCGGCAAGCACCTGGCCGCGCTCGCGGGCCAGCACATGAAGCGCGCGACGATGGAGCTCGGCGGGCATGCGCCGGTGATCGTCGCCGAGGACGCGGACGTCGCGCTCGCGGTGAAGGCCGCCGGCGGCGCGAAATTTCGCAACGCGGGGCAGGTGTGCATCTCGCCGACGCGCTTCCTGGTGCACAACAGCATCCGCGACGAATTCACGCGGGCGCTTGTCAAGCACGCGGAAGGGCTGAAGATCGGCAACGGGCTCGAAGAGGGCACGACGCTCGGCGCGCTTGCGAACACGCGCCGGATCGCCGCGATGACGTCGGTCGTCGAGAACGCGCGCGCGGTCGGCGCGCGCGTCGAGACGGGCGGCGAGCGGATCGGCACGGAAGGCAACTTCTTTGCGCCGACGGTGCTGGCCGACGTGCCGCTCGAGGCGGACGTGTTCAACAACGAACCGTTCGGGCCGGTTGCGGCGATTCGCGGGTTCGACGCGCTCGAGGATGCGATCGCGGAAGCGAACCGCCTGCCGTATGGGCTCGCGGGGTATGCGTTTACGCGGTCGTTCGCGAATGTGCATTTGCTCACGCAGCGGCTTGAGGTCGGGATGCTGTGGATCAACCAGCCGGCGACGCCGTGGCCCGAAATGCCGTTCGGTGGGGTGAAGGATTCGGGCTATGGGTCGGAAGGTGGGCCGGAGGCGCTCGAGCCGTATCTCGTCACGAAGTCGGTGACGGTCATGGCGGTTTGATGGGCGATTGAATGCAGGTAGGCCGCCGCCCCGTGTGTGGTGGGGCGGCGGCGTTTTTTTGCGCGCTATCAGAGGCCGTTCATGACGCGAAATTCAAATAACGAAGCGACGATCGTCCTGCTCAACGGCGTCGGCAGTGTCGGCAAGAGCGCGTTGGCCCGGGAACTGCAGGCCGTGACAACGGATGTGTTTTTGCACGTGCAAATGGACGCGTTCCTGGCGATGTTGCCCGGGCAATATATGGATCACCCTGAAGGATTCATGTTTTCCTCCTCGGTCGAGGGGGAGCGCCGCGTGGTATCGATACAGAGCGGGCCTGTCGGCGCGCGCGTCATGCAAGGCATGCGGCACGCGATCGCCGCTTTGGCATCGCAGGGCAACAATCTCATTGTGGACGAGGTATTGCTGGGTCAGGAAAAGGAAGACTACGTGCTTGCTTTCCGGTTTTAATCTGTTGGTCGTCGGCGTGGTTGCGCCGCTAGAAGTGATCGAGGAGCGTGAACGAAACCGGGGCGATCGCGAAATCGGACTTGCCAGATGGCAGTATCAGCGAGTCCATGCGGACATGAAGTATGACCTCGTGGTGGATACCAGTGTTTGCACGCCGCGAGAGGCGGCGCTGCATATCAAACAGGCATTTTCTCTGTAGAGAGCGTGCCCAGGGCCCGGTGAGCGGATGGCTGCATGACTGCGGAAAAGTACAACAACATGAAGTCGTTCATGGAAAGATTGGCCAGGCGTTTCGTGATTGTTTGCGCTGCGGCATTTGTTGTGTGCGCAACGGCAATCGCGTTCGGTGTGTACCGGGACATGGCGAAACCACTGCGGGTCGTGCCTGCATCACTGGATATCGATGTCGAAAGCGCCAACAGGACATTCAGCATCCAAAGCTTTGTCGCAAATGATGCGGACACCATGAAGCTCGATTTTTTGTTCAAGGATGACGATCGCCGCGTCCGTGGATCGAAGATGGTCGGTTGCGAAACGGGCAGCGGTGTACGCACGAAGGTCGTGCCGTTGAAGGTCAGCCTGTTTGCCCTGGATAAAGGCGGGGCGCCGGTCATCGAGAACAAGTATGAGCCGACATCGTATTGCGAGGGTTGGGGTAAAGAGGCGGATGGCACTTCGACGGTTTCGGTGGTCGTTGATCGTCTTCCGAGGCTAACCCCTGGCGAGCACTACGCGCTCGTAGTGGAAACGATGGAAGCTCATCCCGAGTTCAGGCAAGCGGGCATCGGCGTGAAATTCAGCGTGGGCTGGACAGGACACTCATTTTGAAGCGACGAGGATGAAAACACGTTGCGACCTGTCTGTTTGGGCGTAGCCGGTGATAAGGAAAACCGCGTGACGCGTATCTGCGAGGGAGCCTGTCAGATTTTTAGTGTGCTGAGGTCATGAGACGATAACGGAACCAACGTCCTATGACTGATGCAACAGTGACCAAGAAGAGCAAGAATCCGAAGGCACAGAAGCTGTTTTCCGATGGGCTGATCAAATCACGGAGTGATCGTTGCCTCGTCTATGACGATCATGTAGCGACCGCCATCCGAGCAGGTTACGGCGATCGTGCGGGTATCGTGCTTGTCTTCCGGCACCCGGGCACCAATGACATTCGCACACTTCTTCTTGCGCATGCGCAGGGTCTGAGCCGTGCCAGCGAACACTTTGGCTTGCAGGGCGGCAGCCGTTGGCGGCTCAGGAACGTCGAGGTCGGGGGCCTCCCCGATCTTGTCCGCCTTCAGATAGGCGCTCGTGATGAACATCGTTAGCTGCGTCAGAATCACGCCGGGCACTTCGCTCTTGCCCTGGGCCTGTGCGCCGCAGGAGGCAAACGCGAGTGTGCCGCACGCTGCGGCGAGTATCGATCGATACAAAGTCATGCTGGAATTCCGTTGGGCTAGTGTGACAACGTGAGCTTGAAAGTCGGAACGGGGGGCGCACCTTCCACTGACGATCCAATGGACAGGAACCGAGCCACGCGATAACACCGCAGCGCGCTCAATGCATTGCGGTGATCTTCACGGCTCCACTCTTGCCGTTGTCGCCCGCATCCTTGAGCATCACCAGCCCGGTCGCGGGGCAGAAATGATCGACGACGTGCTGCGTGGCGGCCGGCACGGTCGTCGCGTGGCCGAACATGGTGATCTTGGTAGCTTGCTGCGTTTGGTCGTAGCTGATCGGCACACACACGAGCCGACCGGCAACTGTGTCGAGTTGTTCTGGCTTTCCAATGCGCTTTGCTGTGGTCGTCACGACCGCCTTCGGCACGGAGATGTGATTGACGTTCATGCCCATTGCCGACACCGTGCCCGCGAACGACACCTCGCTGCGTGTGCCAGGCAGAGTTGCGCCCTCGGTCAGGGATTCGCCGACGTAGCTGAGCAGGCCGGCCATTTGCGCCGATACCGAGCCCGCCATCGACGCGTCGTTTGACGATGCGCGTATTGATCCATCAGAAGAGAGCGCCCCAAAGCGGGCGTGACCGTCAACGATGTGGAGCGCCATGTCGTTTTGGCTGCGCGAAGTGCGGCCCGCCACGCTCAGCGTCCCGTTCGCCCGTAACATACCGCTGCAATTGCCGTCGTGGGTCTTTTTGAAATCAAGCATTTCGACCTCAAGGACGATGCCCGCCGGCAACACCGACATCGTGAAGCCACCACCCTTATGCATCCACGGCGCGTCGCACGCGAGCGCCGCATGCGCAGCGCCTGACGTTCCCCAGGCCGAGCCGGCGAGCAGCAGCATCACACAGTGCCGACGCAACGTGTGTCGCATCTGTCCATACCGCTTCGCTGCCGGGATTAAGCTTTCCATTTACACCTCCTCGTCATTGTTGTTCGCCACAACGTTTCAAATGCCGCCCGGCCATGCGCGCCGACGCAACGGCGCGCCCGACGCGCGACAGGGATCATTGCACCGCCACTTCGACGCGGCGGTTTTGCGCCCGTCCGACCGGAGTGGCATTGGCCGCAACCGGACGGCTAGCGCCGAAGCCTTGGGCCACCAGACGATCCGCCGCGATGCCGGCATTGATCAGGTATTCGCGCACGGTGGCGGCACGCTGTTGCGAAAGCGCCTGGTTGTGCACGTCGCCGCCCGTGTTGTCCGTGTGGCCTTCGATCGCGAGCTTCCAGTCCTGATGAGCGTTGACGGCTTTGACCACGCTGTCCAGCGCCGGGCGGCTGTCAGGGCGCAGCGTGGCTGCGTCGAGATCGAAGTTCACGCCGTACAGCGTGACGCGCTTGTTTTGTTCCAGTGCGCCGCTCACCGTATCCGTTGCGAGTCCTGGGCAGGTGTTCTGGTAAGCCGCAACCTTCCGCCCCACACTATGCCTGGTCTTCTGGATCGAAACCTCGCTCGCGCCAAGCGCTGCAGGAAATTCCTGGGCGGCAGCCAAATCTGCTTTGGGGCTGAAGCTCATCACGCCGCGCCATGCTTCGTCGTCGCTGTGACGCAGGTAGCGCAGGTAACCGTTCGGCTCCATGCCTCCTTCGAACGTGCCGGCAATTTTTCGCAACTTGACGTTGCCGCCGTTGAAGTCGCCCGCGCCATAGCAGCCGCGGATCGTACCGCCGTCCTGTTTGATTGCGACGAAATCGCTCATGTCGAAGGCGATGCCGAATTCGTAGACCCCGCTGACGTCGCGCGTTGCCTGCTCACCCGGGACGAATTCGCCCAACGCCATGAACTGCTTGAGGCTGATGGTGCCGGAACCGTCGGATCCGCGCGTCAGCGTCACGCGCAGCCAACGCGCCGTGACCGGCTTCTCGAATGTCGCTCGCGCAGTGACTGTCTTGCTGTCAAGTTGTGCGAGGGCGGGTAGATCGGTGTCGTAGACCGTCTGCCACGGTCCGTTTTCGCTTTGGTCCGATGCCTGCACCTGCGCGTGGCGCGCGGCGCCCATCTCGGCAATGCGGTCGAAGCGCAATGCCTGGATTCTCGCGGGAGCCGCCAGCGCAATGACCGCCTCGTAGCGGTCACCGTTGGCCGTCACGCCTATCGAGTCCGGCACCTCGTCCAGCATGAGCATCCATTTGTCATTGGAGGCATCCTTGTCGACCACGAACGCGCCTTGCGACAACCCGGCCACGTTGATCAATGGCGGAGTCGACGCGTGCTCCGCCACTGCCGGTGCAGCAGTGGACTCAGAAGCGGTGGCGGCCGCAACGGCTGACGCGCCGGTAGCTGCAGACGCGGCTTTGCGCTTGCAGCCGGCGCCGCCCATGACGAGCAGGGCTGCGGCTGTCGCGATCGTCAATACACGAGCGCAGCTTCGGAAATGATCACGGTGCGGGAAGGGCAAGGTCGGCATCCTCGTCGATAGCGTTATTGTTCGGTTCGGCGTAAGTTCGACCGCCGATTGGGCCATCGTCGGGCCGATGATGGCGGGCCAGTATAGTTGAGGCGGTCACGCGCCACAAATTCTCCAGACTAATCAAGATGCGCCATAGCGGAAGTTCGCAGCTTCGTGCTCAGTGTCGGTTGATTCGACGAGTCTGACTTCGAGGGAGCGTTCGCCCCTCGTCGCATGGCCAGACCACCATCGCAGTCATCTCTTCGCCGAGCGGCGCCAACCGGGATGGGGGGCATGCCGGGCGACTTCTCTCGCAACCAGATTCCTTCGGTCGGCACGGGTTATCGGCGCGGGCCCTTCACTTCGGACCCGACGAGCATCAGCAAGACAGAACCGGCGTATGGCTGCTTACCGGCCGGTGTGCGCTGCCGAGTTAAAGAGACGTAGGGCGCCGGGGAAAACGGAGTATCTGAATGACTACGATGACCGATCAAGCAGTGAGTCTCGCGGGTTCGAGCAACATTGCGGGGTGCCGGTCCATCGCCTATTCTCTGATCAATACGAATATCAGGATTTCACGGACGGCAAAGGCGCCTGCAATAGCGGAATGAAAACTGCGCCATACGAAACGGGGATCATGCTGATAGAGCTTGCAACAATCACCGCGCGGCGCGGCCTGATTGAAACAGATCGCCCGTGATTGGCTACGCCTGCGATTTGGCGATCCGCTTGAATCGAGCGATCGACGTGCAATCGATATGGCTTTCCGGCACCCAGGTCAGAACCTGGCACTTTCAACAAACAACGAAAGGGAACAGAGGGGTGCAGTTCAGGCATCAACCACCAATACGGAGATCGTCATGGCCAACTCGGTAGCGAATCAATTCGTCGATTGGGGTTCTGAATTTCACAATCCACCGTGGCAAGCGAACGACAGCATCGCGATTGCCCCCGGCGTGACAACCGTATTCGATCTGCTGACGGCCGACGGCGTGTCGCCCGCCCTCAACCCGCAATGGCAGGGTTCAGGCGCCAGCCTGTTCATTACGGCCTTGAGTGGGGTAGAAGCGAACCAGGGCGGTAACGGCTACTGGTGGGTGTATTTCGTCAACGGCCAGATGCCTGACGTGTCATGTGCCGTCTACACCCTGCAACCCGGCGATAGCGTGGCTTGGGACTACAAGCACTACTCGAGCGGCTTGAAGCAGGCGGTTCATCCGCCGCTGGTTTGACGTTCATCGCGCAGACCCATGCGTCGCGGCCGGCATCCGCCCCTTCAATGCCGGCCGCTCCCCCGATAACTCTCCACCTCCGCGTCATACGCCGCCAAAAACGCCTTCCCGAACACCGACGCGAAATCGTCCTCGATCGCGAACACCGTATCGCGATGCGTCGCCGCATAGCGGTCCCACATCCGCGCCTTGTACAGCACCGGCAGATGCTTCTCGTACCACGGCCGCGGCGTGTCGTCGCGCTCGCGCAGGCGCTGCGGCGAGAAGCGCGTCAGCAGGTCCATCAGCGCGGCGCGCATGCCGGCGACCATGCCGATCTGGTGCGCGTGCAGATCCTGGAACGCATCCTGAACCGCGCTCTGCGGCGTCATGAAGCCGGGCAGCGGCAACCCGAACATCTGCCGCAGCACCGCGCCGCCGTCCGGCAGCAGCTTCAGCGGATTGTTCTCCCGGTCGAGCAGCATCGTCATATGCGCCTTCACCTCGCGCTTCAGGATGCTGCGCGACGACAGCAGCTCGACCGTGCCGTTCGCGAACAGCGCGAGCAGCTGGCCGGCGATATACAACTGCTCCGCCGACCATCGATGCGGGTCGGCGGCGTCGATCCCGGCACCTTCGAAGAACGCGCGCAGCAGCGCGTCCGGCGTCGCGGGTTCCGGCGCGTGCGCGGCGGGCGGCGGGGCGTCCGCATCGGCATCAGCATCGACGTCGGGCGTTTCGGCGGAGGCCGCAGCAGGCTGCACGCGCACATGCTGCGTCCATTCGGGCGCATGGTCGGCCTGCGTAAATGAGCGTTGCGATCCTTCGGACGCGCGGTGCGCATCGTTGTGTTCGGCATCGGCCGGAGAACCGTTGTCGCCCGACGGTTGCGCGAACAGATCGAGCGGATCGATAGACAACTGATGCAGGTCGCGCGGCGGCCCGGACGACGGCGCCGCGGCGGCGCGCGCCGCAGGCTTGCCGTCCTTGCCGGCCGGCGCCCGCGGCGCGGCTTCGTCCGGCGTCTTGCCGCGCGCGAAACGGTCGTGCAGCCGCCCCCACAGGCGATTGCCTGCCCCCTTCGTGTCGTCGCTTGACGCAACCGGATCGCGTGCGCCGCCCGTCATGTCGACCGTGGGTGCAACCGCGTCCTCGCGCTCCGCGCGCAGCACGTAAGGCCCGATCCGGACGATGTCGCCGTCGTTGAGCGGCCGCTCCTGCGCATACGCGATCGGCACGCGGTTCACTTCGATGGTGGACACGCTGCTGAGGTTCTTCAGCAGGCACGCGTCGTCGCCGACCTGCAGCAGCGCCTGCAGCCGCGAGATCTGCCGCGTCTCGTCGCGCAGCACGAGATGATTGTCTCCGTCGCGGCCGATGGTGCCGCCCGGCGGGCGAAACACGACGGCGTCGAAGCGGTCGCTGCCGACCGGCTCGCCGGCGTGTTCGATCACGATCAGTTGCATGTCAGACGTCGCTCGCTGGATGAAGCGCTCGCCGGGAAACCGGTTTGTTCAGGATGCCGACGCATGTCTGCGGCGCGCGGCCTCGAACGCCGGTCCCCAGATCGGATGCCCCTTCTCGGCGGGGGACAGCTCGAAGCGCGGATTGAGATCGAGAATCTTCGAGAACTCGGCCCGGCACGTCGCGACGCGGTTCGTCACGCAGTAGCTGAACGCGAGCAGCTTGTGTGCGGCGACCTGCGTGCCGACGTCAGCGCCGTCGATTTCGCGCGCATGGCCAAGGATCGCAATCGTGCGGCCGTAGTCGCCCGCGGCGTACGCGGCGCGCGCGCTGTCGACCGCGGCGCGCGCGGCCGACTGGGTCGCGGAAGTGCTCGTGGAAGTGCTCGTGGACGTGCTGCTGCAGCCGCTCATGCCCAGCAGCACGAGGCCAAGGCAGACAACCAGCGAGAAACGGCCTTTCATTCTTGTTTGGACGGATTCCAGTGATTGGACGGGTGACGCGCGGTGCTGTTGGATTCTAGTGCCAATCATCGGAACCGGACAGGCTGTTACGTTTCGTTTCATCTTGAAACAATAATCCCGCGAGATCGCCTTATTTGATTCGGAATGCGCCTTGTGAATCCGGAAAATCGAACCTATAGTTCGGTGTGATTTTTGGTTTCGTCAGTTGTTTTGAAGCGCTCATCCATGTGCGTAAAAGCGGGCCGTTTATTCCGGCGGCGTGAACAGCTTGGCACCTCACCCGAGTCGCATGCCGCTGCCGGCTTCCAGGCCGGCGGAGGGTGCGTCGCGTTCGTCTGATGGGTGTCCGCATACGAGATTCGTGCCGCGTCGGCAAGCAACGCATCCGGGAACCGGTCGGGAATCGATTCCAATTGATTTCCATTTTAAGATTCGGGTTTTTCGGAAAACATGGGTGATTCGACCCGGCTTTTAAATGAATAAATTGCCGAATGAAATCGCGATGAAAGGAAAGCTGGATTACATAATTACCGAATGAATCGTTGTCCATGATTCAAGGATCGGGCCGGTTTCCGTCGTCGGGAAACCGGTGGAGACTGATTGCGCTGCGAGGATCGAATATGCGAGGGCGGTCCGGTGGGTTCATCGTCCTGGGGTGCGTGCTGCTGCTCCCGGGATGCGGCGCGTCGGAGCGTGCCGCGGCAGTACCGTATGCGATCACGGTCGACGTCGCGCCCGACGTCAACCCGGACCTCAACCGCAAGCCGTCGCCGATCGTGCTGAAGGTGTTCCAGCTCAAGGCCGCGTCGGCATTCGAGAGCGCGGATTTCTTCTCGCTTCAGGACAAGCCGGAGGGCGTGCTCGGCGCGGACCTGCTCGGCGTCGACCGCATCATCCTGCGGCCGGGCGAGGCGCGCACGCTGCATTACCGCGGCAACGTGGAGGCGGGCGCGCTCGGCGTCGTCGCCGAATACCGCGTGCTCGACAAGAACCGCTGGCGGCTCACGGTGCCACTGCCGCGCGCGAAGCAGCTCAATGCCTACAAGTTCTGGCAGACCTCGCCGGGCGAACTGAAGCTGTCGATCGCGGTGCGCAACGGCGGGATCGGGCTGGGCGGCGATGCACGGGGGCGCCCATGAACGAACCGTCATTGTCAGCGACGCCGGTCGCGGCCCTGCGCCAGCGGGTGGTGTGGACCGAAGGGATGTTCCTGCGGCCGCAGCATTTCCAGCAGCTCGAACGGCATTGGGAACGCTATGTCAGCCTGCGCTGCCTGCCGCTGCTGGGGTTCGGCTGGGGGTTCGACATGCTGGAGATCGATCGTGAGCTGCTCGCGCTCGGCAAGGTCGCGCTGCGCGCGGCGTCGGGCGTGATGCGCGACGGCACGCCGTTCGACCTCGCGCATCCGGACGACCTGCCCGAGCCGTTCGACGTGCCCGCCGACGCGAAGGACCAGCTCGTTGTGCTTGCGCTGCCGCACTGGCGCGGCGGTGCGGAGGAGGTGTCGTTCGGCGGCGAAGGCGACGCGGAGGTCGCGCGCTATGTCGTGCGCGAATACGAGATCGCCGACGCGAACGCGGTCGCGCTCGGCCCGGCGCTGCTGCAAACGGGCCGCCTCAACGTGCGGCTGATGCTCGAAGCGGAACTGACGGGCGACTGGCACGCGCTCGGCGTCGCGCGGATCGTCGAGCGGCGCACCGACGGCCGGCTGCTGGTCGACGACGGCTACATCCCGCCGCGGCTCGTTGCGCAGCACGATCCGGTGCTGCTGCGCCACACGCGCGAGCTGCACGGGCTGCTGACGCAGCGCAGCGAGGCGCTGGCCGCGCGGCTGTCGGAGCCGGGGCGCGGCGGCGTGTCGGAAGTCGCGGATTTCCTGCTGCTGCAGCTCGTCAACCGCTATCTGGCGCTCACCTGGCATGCGCAGCAGGACGTTGCCGCGCACCCGGAGACGCTGTTCTGCGACTGGCTGAAGCTCGCGTGCGACCTGAGCACGTTCACCGCGGCCGGCCGCCGGCCGCAGACGCTCGCGATCTACCGGCACGACGACTTGCGCGCGAGCTTCGGAGAACTGATGGCCGAGCTGCGCCGCTCGCTGTCGACGGTGCTCGAACAGAACGCGATCCAGATCGAGCTGCGCGACGCGGGCAACGGCATGCGGGTCGCGACGCTCGCCGATCCGTCGCTGCGCGACACGGCGGGCTTCGTGCTCGCGGTGCGCGCGGACGTGCCGGCCGACAGCCTGCGCGCGCGCTTTCCGGCGCAGGCGAAGCTCGGGCCCGTCGAGCGCATCCGCGATCTCGTGCAGCTGCAGTTGCCGGGCATCGCGATGCGCCAGCTGCCGGTCGCGCCGCGGCAGATTCCGTATCACGCGGGCCATACCTACTTCGAGATCGACAAGGGCGGCGACCTGTGGAAGCAGCTCGCGCGCTCAGGCGGTCTCGCGCTGCATCTGGCCGGCGAATTCCCGGGACTCTCGATGGAGTTCTGGGCGATACGCGGATAAGGGCGGGAGGCACGCGATGAACTCTTCTACCGATTCGTTCTCCGCCGGCGCAGGCGGCTTCGTGCCGCCGAATCCGGGCGGCATGCACGCGGCGGCCGATGCGGCGGCTGGCCCGGCCGGACCGACCACATCGCAGCCGAGGCCGGGCCGCTGGGCCGCGAGCGGCACGAATCCGCTCGTCGCAGCCGCGAACCCGCTGCTCAACCTCGTGCCGCAGATCCGCTCGACCGTCCATCATCCGAACCCGGCGTGGCTGCGCGAGCATCTCGTGGTCGAGATCCGGCAGTTCGAGGCGCGCGCGCAGGAGGCGGGCGTCGCGTCCGAGGCGATCATCGGCGCGCGCTACTGCCTGTGCACGGCGCTCGACGAAGCCGCCGCGCTGACGCCGTGGGGCGGCAGCGTGTGGTCGTCGCACAGCCTGCTCGTGTCGTTCCACAACGAGACCTGGGGCGGCGAGAAGTTCTTCCACCTGCTCGAGCGGCTGTCGCAGCAGCCGCGCCAGCACCTGGACCTGCTGGAGCTGCTGTATTTCTGTCTCGCGCTCGGCTTCGAGGGCCGCTATCGCGTGCTCGACAACGGCCACGCACAGCTCGACGCGCTGCGCCGCGAGCTCGCGCAGACGATCCGCTCGGTGCGTGGCGAGTTCGATCCGGCGCTGTCGCCGCACTGGCGCGATGTCGTCACGCGCGACGTCACGCGGCGCTTCACGGTGCCGCTGTGGGTGTGCGCGGCGCTCGCGCTGCTGATCGGCTTCGGCGTGTTCGCGGGCCTGCGGATCGCGCTCGCCGGGCATTCGGACCGGCTGTTCGCGTCGATCGATGCGCTGCACGTGCCGAAGCTGCAGCCCGCGCAACCGGCGCCGCGTCCCGCGAGCGCGCCGCGCATCGCGAAGTTCCTCGAACCGGAGATCGCGGCGGGGCTCGTGTCGGTGCGCGACGATGCGGATCGCAGCGTGATCGTGCTGCGCGGCGACGGGCTGTTCCAGTCGGGCTCGACGTCGGTGATCGATCGCTACCTGCCGGTGCTGACGCGGGTCGCCGATGCATTGAACAAGGTGCCCGGCAACGTGCGCGTGAGCGGCTATACCGACGACACGCCGGTGCACACCGCGCGTTTCGCGTCGAACTGGGACCTGTCGCGCGAGCGCGCGGAAAGCGTACGCAGCCTGCTCGCGGCGCGGCTCGACCGTCCGGAGCGGCTGGCGGCGGAAGGGCGCGGCACGCTCGATCCGGTCGCGCCGAACGACACGCCGGCCAATCGCGCGCGCAACCGGCGCGTCGAGATCACGCTGCTGCCCGCGCCGGGCGGCGACGCCGCAGCTGCCGCCAAGGAGACGCGCTGACCATGAGCCAGGCCGTCGCACGCTTCGTTCG
The DNA here is from genome assembly GCF_002097715.1 of Burkholderia ubonensis subsp. mesacidophila. Classification (NCBI taxonomy): domain Bacteria; kingdom Pseudomonadati; phylum Pseudomonadota; class Betaproteobacteria; order Burkholderiales; family Burkholderiaceae; genus Burkholderia; species Burkholderia ubonensis. The sequence goes on along the minus strand of NZ_CP020738.1, from coordinate 1,842,554 downwards.
CCCGTTGCCGTCGCGGGAAATCTGGACCTTCGCGGGGCTCGTCGTGCTCGCGTGCTTCATCTGGCTCGCGGGTCCGCTGCTCGCGTTCGCGGACGTCCGCCCGCTCGAAAGCGGCTGGGTGCGCGCGCTGACGATCGTCGCGCTGTTCGCCGCGTGGGGCGGGCGCCTCGCGTGGCGCGGCTGGCGCGCCGGCCGGCTGAACGCGCAGCTGCTGAACCAGTTGCGTGACGCCGCGCCGCGATCCGCGGGGCCGGACGACGCGGCGAAGGCGCAGCTCGACGAGTTGCGCAGCCGCTTCGACGAGGCCGCGACGCTGCTGAAGAAAGTCCGCTTCGGCCAGGCCGACGGCGCGCGCAAGGGGCTGTCGCACTGGCTCGAACGGATGTCGCGCCAGTACCTGTACCAGCTGCCGTGGTACGTGTTCATCGGCGCGCCGGGCTCGGGCAAGACGACGGCGCTCGTCAATTCGGGGCTCAGCTTCCCGCTCGCCGAGCAGTTCGGCCGCGCGGCGATCCGCGGCGTCGGCGGCACGCGGCACTGCGACTGGTGGTTCACGAACGACGCGGTGCTGATCGACACCGCCGGCCGCTATACGACGCATGAAGGCAATCGTGCGCTCGACGAGGCGGAGTGGAAGGGCTTCGTCGACCTGCTGAAGAAATACCGCGCGCGCCAGCCGCTCAACGGCGCGATGCTGACGATCAGCGTCGCCGACCTGCTCGGCGCGTCCGAAGCGGAGCGCACGCAGCACGCGATGGTGCTGCGCAAGCGCCTGCTCGAATTGCGCGCGCAGCTCGGCATCCGTTTTCCGGTCTACCTGCTCGTCACGAAGGCCGACCTGCTCGCGGGCTTCGCCGAGTATTTCGGCGGATACGGCCGTGCGGAGTGCGCGCAGGTGTGGGGCTTCACGTTCCCGCTCGCGCAAGCGGAGGCGGCCGGCTTCGACCTGCGCGCGGCGTTCGACCGCGAATACCGGCTGCTGCACCGCCGGCTCAACGATGCGCTGCCCGAGCTGCTCGCGTCGCAGACCGATGCGCGCCAGCGCGAGATGAGCTATCTGCTGCCGCAGCAGATCGCCGACCTGCAGGACCTGCTCGGCCAGTTCGTCGCCGAGGTGTTCTCGGTGTCGAGCTTCGAGCCGATGCCGATGCTGCGCGGCGTCTACCTGACGAGCGGCACGCAGGAAGGCACCGCGTTCGATCGCGTGATGAGCGGCATCAAGCGCTTCCTGAAGATCGAGGGCGTGCCGCCCGTCGCGCAGTCGGGGGCGACGGGGAAGAGCTTCTTCCTGAAATCGCTGCTGCAGGACCATATCTTCCGCGAGGCGGCGCTGGCGGGCAGCAACCTGCGCTGGCACCAGCGGCGGCGCGTGCTGCAGCTCGGCGGCTACGTGGCGCTCGCGTTCCTGTGCGTCGCGATGCTGGTCGCGTGGCTGAAGAGCTACTCGAACAACCGCGCGTATCTCGACCAGATCGCCGCGCGCGTGCCGGCCGTCGACGCGCAGATCGCCGGCGCGACGATCTCGGGCGCCGCCGACGTCGCGCGGCTGCTGCCGGTGCTCGACGCGCTGGGCAGCCTGGCGAACGCGGGCGGCGTCGATCTTGCGCACCCGCCGCTCGCGTATCGCTGGGGGCTGTTCCAGGGCGAGAAGATCGACGAGGCGGTCGACGCGATCTACCGGCGCGCGCTCGACGACGTGCTGCTGCCGATCGCCGCGAGCCGGATGGAAGCGGCGCTGCGCGAGGCGCGGCCGGACGACGTCGAATACGCGTACGCAGCACTGAAGGCGTACCTGATGCTCTACGACAGCGCGCATTACGACCCCGCGTTCGTCCAGGCCGTCGTCGATCTCGAGATGGAGCGCGCGCTGCCCGCCGATTTCACGACCGCCCAGCGCGCTGCGCTGCGCGCGCACCTGGCGGCGCTGTTCGGCAATCGCGTCGCGGTATCGCCGTTCCCGATGAACGAGCGGCTCGTCGCCGACGTGCGCGAGCGGCTGCGGCAGGTGCCGTTCTCGCAGCGGCTGTACCGGCAGCTCGCGCGCACGCTGCGGCCGGCCACCGCGTCGTACGACTTCAGCGTCGCGCGCGCGGTCGGCCCCGACGCGTCGATGGTGTTCCGCCGCCAGAGCGGCAAGCCGCTCGCGGACGGCGTGCCGGGTCTCTATACGCGCAACGGCTATCGCAACGTGTTCGCGCCACGGCTGGCCGCCGCGGTCGATGCGTTTGGACGCGAGGAGGTGTGGGTGCTGAATCTCGGCGCGTCCGAGATCCCGGGCGCGAACGACGCGGCCGCGTGGGCGCGCGACGTCCGGCAGCTATACCTGAACGACTACCTGAAGATCTGGGACGACTATCTCGCCGACCTCCGGCTGCAGCGCACGGCGACGCTCGCGCAGAGCATCCAGGTCGCGCGCACGCTGTCGTCGCCGGATTCGCCGCTGACCCGGCTGATGGTCGCGCTCGCGCGCGACACGGCGCTCGGCGACGCGCCGGGCGGCGCGCGCAATCTCGCGTCGCGCGCGCAGGACAAGGTCGACGAAGCGCGCAGCTCGCTCGCGCAGATCTTCGCGGGCCAGCCGGGTGGCGACGCGGACGCGGGGGCCGCCGCGCCGGCGAGCCCGGAACAGGTCGTCGACAGCCATTTCGCGGGCCTGCGCACGTTCGCGCCGGGCAGCGGCGAGCAGGCCGCGCCGTTCGACGCGGTGCTGAAGGCGATCGACGCGCTGTACACGTACCTGACCGCGACCGACGACGCATTGAGGAGCGGCGCGACGCCGCCGCCGTCCGATGCGCCGGCGCGGCTGCGCGCGCAGGCCGGCCGGTTGCCGACGCCGTTCCGCGAAGTGCTCGACGACCTGTCGAACGTCGCGAACGGCAGCGTCGCGACCATCGAGCAGCGCAGCGTCGCGCAACGCGCGGGCGCGAACGTCGGCGACTTCTGCCGGCAGGCAATCGACGGCCGCTATCCGTTCGCGCGCGGCTCGTCGCGCGACGTCGCGCCGTCGGACTTCGCGCAGCTGTTCGCGCCCGGCGGCCTGATGGACGACTTCTTCCAGAAGAACCTGCAGCCGATCGTCGATACGACGTCGCATCCGTGGCGCTTCGCGAACCGCAACGCGGATGCGGACCCGGCGGCGGCCGCGATGCTCGCGTCGTTCGAGAAGGCCGCGGTGATCCGCGACGTGTATTTCGGAGGCGGCGCGCGCGTTGCGCAGTTGAAGGCGCAGATCCAGCCGCTCGAAATGGACCCGTCGATCGCCGAGATGGTGCTCGACGTCGACGGCCAGATCGTCCGCTACGCGCACGGGCCGCTCGTGCCGAGCGCGGTGCAGTGGCCGGGCCCGCGCGGCAGCAACCAGGTGCGGCTGCAGGCGAGCGGCACGGCGGGCGCGGCGGACGGCATCACGACCGACGGGCCGTGGGCGCTGCACCGGCTGTTCGACCGCGCGGCGCTGTCGGCCGGGCGCGGCTCCGAGCAGATGGTCGCGCGCTTCTCGGTCGACGGCAAACCGATCGTGCTGCTGGTGACCGCGAGCAGCGTCCGCAATCCGTTCAGGCTGGCCCAGATGGAGTCCTTCGCATGCCCTCCGAAGCCATGAGCACGACGCCGGTACGCACGACCGGCGGCGAACCGCCGGCCTGGTACGGGAAGATTCCCGGCGCGGGGGACTTCGTGAACCGCCGGCTGCCCCACACGCTCGCCGGCTGGTGGGAGCGCTGGCTCCAGCAGGGGATGGCCGCGCTGCGCCAGCGCGGCGCGGACGAGATCGCGCGCCATTACACGGTCGCGCCGGTCTGGAATTTCCTGATCCCGGCGGGGGCCGGCGCGGCGTGCGTGCAGCCCGGCTGCGTCGCGCCGAGCTGCGATCGGGTGGGGCGCTACTACCCGGTGCTCGCCACGCTGCCGCTGAGCACGGCCGATTACTGGAGCGGGCTGCCGGACGCCGCCGACGCGTTCTACTGGCAGATCGGCAGCGCGCTGCTCGACGCGATCCGGCATGCGCGCACGCCGGTCGATCTCGAGGAGACGCTGGAACAGGTGCGGCTCGCGCCCGGCGGCGCAGGGCCGGCCGCACGCGACGTCGAACTGGACGAGCGGTCGCCGCAGGCGTTGCCTGGGCAGCCGGTGGCGCCCGCGTGGCCGGGGCTCTCCGGGTATTTCGATCCGCACGGCGCGACGAGCTTCTGGTGGACCAATCGCGCCGACGGATCGCCGCTGCGCACGCTCGCGCATACCGGCGCGCCGGACAGCCGGTTGTTTCTGCGGCTGTTCGGCGGCGACGCGTAGCGGCATCGAGAGGTGGACATGAAGGACTCAATTGCGAGAGACAACGGGCAGGACACGGCGAGCCGCGGCGACGCGGCCGAAGTCACGGTGCGGCCGCTGCCGCTGGGCCATCGGCTCGGCGAGCTGCAGCTCGACGAGGTGCTCGGCATCGGCGGCTTCGGGATCGTCTATCGCGCGTTCGACCGCACGCTGAGGCGCGCGGTCGCAATCAAGGAATACATGCCGTCGATGCTCGCGACGCGCGGCGGCGACTACACGGTGTCGCTGCGCTCGGAGCGCTTCGCGCCGGCGTTCGACGCGGGCCGCGGCGCGTTCCTCAACGAAGCGCGGCTGCTCGCGCAGTTCGATCATCCGGGGCTCGTCAAGGTGCTGCATTTCTGGGAGAGCCACGGCACCGCGTACATGGTGATGCCGTTCTACGAGGGGCGCACGCTCAAGCAGCTGCTCGACGGCGGCATGCAGATGAGCGAGACGCAGCTGCTCGACGTGGTCGCGGCGCTGCTCGGCGCGCTCGACACGCTGCACCGCGCGCAATGCTTCCATCGCGACGTCGCGCTCGACAACGTGCTGATCCGTCCGGACGGCAACGCGATCCTGCTCGACTTCGGCGCGGCGCGCAAACAGATCGGCGACCTCGTCGACGACGGTGCGATGATGATCAAGCCCGGCTATGCGCCGATCGAGCAGTACGCCGACGATCCCGCGTTCAGCCAGGGGCCGTGGACCGACCTGTACGCGCTCGGCGCGGTGATGCACGCGATGATCACCGGCGAGCTGCCGCCGGCCGCGGTCGTGCGCAGCATCAAGGACACGTACCGGCCGCTCGCGACGCGCGAGCTGCCGGCGCGCGAGCGGTACAGCCCGGCATTCCTGGCGGCGGTCGATCATGCGCTGCAGCTGCGGATCGCGGACCGGCCGGAATCCGTGGCCGCGTTCGCGGCCGAGTTGGGGCTGAGCGGGTTCGGTCGGGTGGGGTTTGGCGCGGCCGCTTCGTCCGGCGACGCGCCTGCGTCGGCGCAAGCTTCGTCGGCGGCGGATGCTGAATCGGCGTTGAAGCGTCAGGCGTCCGGCGCCGCCAGTGCCGCTTCGCCTTCGTCAGGCGAGACGCCTGCGACATCGACGCAACTTCGGCCTGCGAGCGATGAAAGCGCTGCATCCGGCCAATCCCGCGCGGCGCCCGCGTCGTCACATCAGCCGGCATCGCCGACACCCGGCGTGCAGCCCGTCGCCGACGCGTCGAACCTGTCGGCGAAGGCAGCCACGGACAAGACGGCTGCCGCTTCGGCCAGCGGCCCACCGAGAACGGACGCCCCGCGCACGGCGTCACGCCTTCCGCGCGCACCATGGCGCGGCGGTCGCCGCACGGGCGTCTACGTCGGCGGCGCGCTCGCCGTGCTGCTCGCGGTCGGCATCGGCGCCGCCTATCTCGCGAAGCCGGCGCGCACGGCCGACGCGTCCGCATCGGGCGCAAGCGTGCCGCAGGCAGCCGCGCCGGCACAAGCGCCGGCGCCCGAACCGGGCCGCGACACCGGGACCGCCGTCGCACAGCACGGCGCCACACCGATCGTCATCCCGCCGTCGAGCCCATCCGCCGGACCGTCCGTGCAGGAGCCGACGCCGACGGTCGCAACGACGGTCGCCAGCGAACCCGCCGCGCCGCCCCCGCCGCAGATCGCAAAGGACACCGCGAACGTCGCGCCCTCCGCGCCCGGCTCGAAGATCGCGCCGGCCGCGAGCCTCGATGCGTCGGAGCGGGTCGTCACCGTGCCGCCGTCGGACGCCGCGGCGCCGCCTGCCGCAACCTCGGCGGAGAGCGTCGCCGCCGTCCCGGACGAGCAGCGTCCGCCCGACCGGCCGGCAACCGTCGCGGTGCGCTTTCACGTGCGGCCGTGGGGCGACATCTACGTGAGCGGCGTGCGGCGCGGCGCGAGCCCGCCGCTGCGCTCGGTGTCGCTGGCGCCCGGCACTTACCAGATCGAGATCCGCAACGGCGAGCTGCCGCCGCTGCGGCGCACCGTGACGATCGACCCCGGCAGCAAGCCGATCAGCATCGACTATGCATTCGAATGACGCCAGCGAAGCGGCGCGTGCCGCCACCGCACCCCCACCCGCCAACGGAGCCCGCATGCAGACGCCGCGCGCCGACCTGATCGACCGCCTGCTCGCCGGCCTCGCGCCCGACGCGCCGTGCGGCGCGAATCTCGAGTACGACGCCGACTTCCTGCAACTGCAGGAACGCGCGACGCCGCGCCCGGAGCAGCAGTACGGCGACACCGTGATCCCGGCCGAAGCGCCGGACTGGAACGCGGTCGAGCGGCTCGCGCTCGCGCTGTCCGAGCGCACGAAGGACTTGCGCGTCGCCGCGCACCTCGCGCGCAGCTGGACCGAGCTGCACGGCGTCGCCGGCTATGCGGACGGGCTGGCCGTCGTCGCCGGGCTGCTCGACCGGTGGTGGGACGACGTGCATCCGCGCGTCGATGCGGACGGCGACCCCGACCCGACGCCGCGGATCAACGCGCTGGCCGACGTGGCGGGCGCGCACGACTGCGCGCGCGCGGCGCGCCGCCAGCCGCTGTTCGACGGCGGCCCGAGCGTGCGCGACGCCGAGCGCGTGCTCGACGGCCGCGACGGCGACGCGGAACGCGCGCCGGGCGGCCGCGAACGGCTGATCGCCGAACTCGCGCATGTGCGCGGCGATGGCGCGCGGCCGCTGGAGGCGGGTCTTGCCGCGCTCGACGCGCTCGGCGCGATCCGCGCGCGCGTGACGGACAAGCTCGGCGACGAATGGGCGCCCGACGAGAGCGACTTCGAGAAAGCGCTGCGGCGGATCGCGCTCGACGTGCTGACGGCGTCCGGGCCACAGCAGGCGAACCCGTCCGGCGAACCGGCCGATGCATCCGAAACCACGGCGCTGCACGCGACGGCAACCGCACCGGCGCCGCCCGACGGCCGCGCGTGGCGCGACGCCGAAGTGACGAGCCGCGACGACGTGCGGATCGGCCTCGACAAGATCTGCCGGTACTTCGAGCTGCACGAGCCGAGCCATCCCGCGCCGCTGCTGTTGCGGCGCGCGCAGCGGCTGCTCGCGCTCGACTTCTACGAAATCATCCGGGACCTCGCTCCGGAAAGCCTGCCGAAGCTGGACCTGCTGAGCGGCCAGCGGAGCGAATGACACGATGCCGCGCGGGCGGCGGCGAACGGCGCAACTTGATGCGAAGGAGCAGACGATGACGGACAGAATCAAAGGGGCGGGCAGCGGACAGAAGTTCATCGCGCGCAACCGGGCGCCGCGCGTGCAGATCGAGTACGACGTCGAGACGTACGGCGCCGAGCGCAAGGTCCAGCTGCCGTTCGTGATGGGCGTGATCGCGGATCTCGCGGGCAAGCGCGCGGAGCCGCTGCCGGACCTGCCGGAGCGCAAGTTTCTCGAGATCGACGTCGACAACTTCGACGAGCGGATGAAGTCGGTCGCGCCGCGCGTCGCGTTCCAGGTGCCGAACACGCTGACGGGCGACGGGATGCTCAACGTCGACATGACGTTCGAGCGCATCGACGATTTCTCGCCGGCCGCGATCGCGCGCAACGTCGACGCGCTGCGCCGGCTGCTGGAGGCGCGCACCGAGCTGTCGAACCTGCTGTCGTACATGGACGGCAAGCACGGCGCCGAGCAGCTGATCGAGCAGGCGATCAATGATCCCGAGCTGCTGAAGTCGCTGTCGCGCCAGCCAAATGTGGCAACGGCGGCGGCAACAGCTGCGTCGAACGATACGCCGGCCTTGCCGGACGGCACGACCCACCCGGAGGTGCGCGATGAATGAATCCGCCCAGACCCGCAGCGACGCGCGCCCGGCCGCTCAGCCGGCCGTCGCGCGCGACGAGTTCGCCGCGCTGCTGCAGAAGGAGTTCAAGCCGAAGACCGCCGAGGCGCGCGAATCGGTCGAGCGGGCCGTGCGCACGCTCGCGCAGCAGGCGCTGGAAAACACGGTCGGGATGACGACCGATGCCTACGGCAGCGTCAAGCGGATCATCGCCGAGATCGACCGCAAGCTGTCCGAGCAGATCAACCTGATCCTGCATCACGGCGAGTTCCAGACGCTCGAAGGCGCGTGGCGCGGGCTGCATTACCTCGTCACGAACACCGAAACCGACGAGCTGCTGAAGATCAAGGCGCTGCCCGCGTCGCGCAACGAGCTCGCGCGCACGCTGAAGCGCTACAAGGGCGTCGCGTGGGACCAGAGCCCGCTGTTCCGCAAGGTCTACGAGGAGGAGTACGGCCAGTTCGGCGGCGAGCCGTTCGGCTGCCTCGTCGGCGATTTCCATTTCAACCACAGCCCGCCCGACGTCGAGATGCTCGGCGAGCTGTCGAAGATCGCGGCGGCCGCGCATGCGCCGTTCATCGCGGGCGCGTCGCCCGAGCTGATGCAGATGGACTCGTGGCAGGAGCTGTCGAACCCGCGCGACCTGACGAAGATCTTCCAGAACACCGAGTACGCGGCGTGGCGCAGCCTGCGCCAGTCCGACGATTCGCGCTACGTCGGGCTCGCGATGCCGCGCTTTCTCGCGCGGCTGCCGTACGGCGCGCGCACCAACCCGGTCGACGAGTTCGACTTCGAGGAGGACACCGGCGCGGCGAGCCACGACCGCTATACGTGGGCGAACTCCGCGTATGCGATGGCCGCCAACATCAACCGCTCGTTCAAGCTGTACGGCTGGTGCTCGTCGATCCGCGGCGTCGAGTCGGGCGGCGCGGTCGAGGGGCTGCCGTGTCACACGTTCCCGACCGACGACGGCGGCGTCGACCAGAAATGCCCGACCGAGATCGCGATCAGCGACCGCCGCGAGGCCGAGCTCGCGAAGAACGGCTTCATGCCGTTCGTGCATCGCAAGAACTCGGATTTCGCGGCGTTCATCGGCGCGCAGTCGCTGTACCAGCCGGCCGAGTACCACGATCCCGACGCGACCGCGAACGCGCGGCTGTCCGGCCGCCTGCCTTACCTGTTTGCGTGCTGCCGGTTCGCGCATTACCTGAAGTGCATCGTGCGCGACAAGATCGGCTCGTTCCGCGAGCGCGAGGACATGGAGCGCTGGCTGAACGACTGGATCATGAACTACGTCGACGGCGATCCGGCGAACTCGTCGCAGGAAACCAAGGCGCGCAAGCCGCTCGCGGCCGCGCAGGTCGTCGTCGACGAGATCGAGGACAACCCCGGCTATTACGCGTCGAAGTTTTTCCTGCGGCCGCATTACCAGCTCGAAGGGCTCACCGTGTCGCTGCGGCTCATCTCGAAGCTGCCGTCCGCGAAGGCGGCGGGCGAGTGAGCGGCGAACGGCATTCAACCAGACGGAGGCAGCAATGGGCGTGGCGATGTTTATGAAGGTGGACGGCGTCACCGGCGAATCGGCGGACGCGCAGCACAAGGGCTGGACCGACATCCAGACGTTCTCGTGGGGCGCGAGCCAGCCGGGCGCGATGGCGAGCGGCAGCGGCGGCAACGCGGGCAAGGCGAGCTTCAACGATCTCGTCGTGGCCGCGTACATGGACAAGGGCGCGCCCGCGATCATCAAGAACTGCGCGAGCGGCAAGCACCTGCCGTCGGTCGAGATCTCCGCGTGCAAGACCGGCGGCACGCAGGTCGAGTTCATGCGCGTGACGCTGCAGGAGGTGCTCGTCACGTCCGCGCAGGTCGCGGGCGTCGACCCCGGCGACGCCGCCGACCGGCTGCTGATGCACTACGGCTTCCAGGCCGCGAAGGTCAAGAAGCAGTACTGGCAGCAGAACGACAACGGCGGTAAGGGCGCCGAGGTGTCGGTCGGCTGGAACATCAAGGAAAACACCGAGATGTAGCGGCCCGGAGGCGAACCATGAACGACGTGCGCCCCGGCGACGACCGGGACGGCGGCATGCGGGACCGGCTGCAGCCCGCGCTGCTCGACCGGCTGACCGACGCCGACCCGCAGCGCCACGCCGAGCCGCCCGGCGCGCAGTGGATCGGCGCGGAGCGGCTGCGCGCGGCGGTGCTGCGCGATCTCGCGTGGCTGCTCAACACGCGCAACGCGGAGGACGGCTTCGTCGACTGGTCGGCGTTCGCGCACGCGCAGGCGTCGGTGCTCAACTACGGGATGCGGCCGCTCGTCGGCAAGCCGATGTCGGGCGTCGAGCGGCTCGCGGTCGAGACGTCGATCCGCGACGCGATTCAGCGCTTCGAGCCGCGCATCGCGCCCGCCAGCGTCGAGGTGCGCAGCGTGCCCGATGCGCCCGGCGGCGCGGCCGGCGAGCGGCGGCACAACGTGCTGCTGTTCGAGATCCGGGGCACGCTGTGGTCGGTGCCGCATCCGGTCGAATTCGTGCTGCGCTCGGATCTCGATCTCGAGACCGGCGCGATGTCGCTGCAATCCGCGGCGGGAGCCTGACCCGATGGATACGCGCCTGCTGGAGTACTACAACCGCGAACTGGCGTACCTGCGCGAGCTGGGCGCCGAGTTCGCGCAGCAGTTCCCGAAGGTCGCCGCGCGGCTGCGGCTGCCCGAGTCGGGGCCGCCCGATCCGTACGTCGAGCGGCTGCTCGAGGGCTTCAGCTTTCTCACCGCGCGCGTGCAGCTCAAGATGGACGCGGAGTTTCCGCGCTTCACGCACGCGCTACTCGATGCGGTGTATCCGGGCTACGTCGCGCCGCTGCCGTCGATGGCGATCGTGCAGTTCGCGCCGGTGATGAACGAGGGCAGCCTCGCGCAGGGCTGGCGGCTGCCGGCGGGCACCGCACTGCGCGCGCGGCCCGCCGGGTCCGAACAATCGACGGCATGCGAGTTCCGCACCGCGCACGACCTGACGCTGTGGCCGCTCGAACTGGCGGACGCGGCGGTGACGGGCGCGCCGGCCTACCTGCCGCGCGGGATCGTTCCGGCCCGGCGCGACGTGCGCGGCGCGCTGCGGATCCGGCTGCGCGCGCGCGGCGGCGCGCGTCTCGCGCAGATGCCGCTCGACCAGCTGATGTTCCATCTCGCCGGCCCGGAACGGGATGCGCTGCACCTGCTCGAGCTGATCGCCGCGCATACGCTCGGCGTCGTCGTTCACGATCCCGGCGAGCCGCCGCGCTGGGCGCACGCGCTCGGCGCGGACGCGGTCGCTCATCAGGGCTTCGACGCCGGCCAGGCGATCCTGCCCGACGACGGCCGCAGCTTCCACGGCTACCGGCTGCTGCGCGAGTATTTCGCGTTTCCCGCGCGGTTCCTGTTCTTCAGCATCGACGGGCTGCGGCCCGCGCTCGCGCGCGCGACCGGCGACGAATGCGAGCTGACGCTGCTGTTCGATCGCCACGACGCGGCGCTCGAGGCCGCCGTCGACGCGCGGCACCTCGCGTTGAACTGCACGCCGGCCGTGAACCTGTTCAAGCGTCGCGGCGATCGCATCCCGGTGACTCAGGGCGTGCGCGAGCATCACGTCGTCGTCGATCGCAGCCGGCCGCTCGACTACGAGGTCTATGCGGTGGAGCGGCTCGCGAGCGAGCCGCGCGACGGCGGGCCGCCGCGCGAATTCCGGCCGTTTCATGCGTCGTTCGCCGGCGACGACGGCAATTTCGGCGCGTATTACACGGTGCGGCGCGAGCCGCGTCTCGTATCCGCGCAGGCGCGCGCGAACGGCCCGCGCACCGGCTACGTCGGCAGCGAGGCCTACGTGTCGCTGGTCGACAGCCAGTGCGCGCCGTACGACGAGTCGATGCGCTACCTGGCCGTCGACACGTTGTGCACGAACCGCGATCTCGTGCTGCTGCAGCCGCCCGGCGACGCGAACACGTTCACGCTGCGCGTGTCGGCGCCCGTCGAGCGCATCGTCGCGATCCGCGGGCCGTCGCGGCCGCGCCCGCCGATCGCCGATGCGCAGACCGCGTGGCGGCTGATCCGCCATCTCGGGCTCGCGCGGCACACGCTGACCGATCTCGACGACGAGGAGGGCGCACACGTGCTGCGCGAACTGCTCGGCCTGCACGCGGACCCGGCCGACGCCGCGATGCGCCGGCAGATCGACGGCGTGCGGCGGGTCGCGTTCGCGCCGGTGTTCCGCCGCCTGCCGGCCGCCGGGCCGCTGATGTTCGGGCGCGGGGTGCAGGTGGACGTGACCGTCGACGACCACGCGTTTTCCGGCGACAGCCCGTTTTTGCTCGGCGCGGTGCTCGAACAGTTCTTCGCGCGCCACGTGTCGATCAACGCGTTCGCCGAATGCGTGCTGACGAGCGCGCAGCGCGGCAGGCTCGCGCACTGGCCGGCGCGCGTCGGCAGGCGGCCCGCGATATGACGCGCGCACCGGACCCGCGCGGCCCGGCGGCCGCCATGCATCCCGCCGCCGATGCGGCGCGCCGCGACGCGTTCTGGGCGCGCCTGCGCGCCGCGCCGCAAGGTTACGACCTGTTCGACGCGCTGCGCTGGCTCGACGCGCTGTCGCCCGCGCATGCGCCGCTCGGCCGCGCCACGCGCCCGCGCGACGAGCCGGTGCGGCTGGGCCAGGCGCCGTCGCTCGCGTTCGCGGCGGCGATGCTGGCCGGCGTGGACGAGGATGGCGCCGTGCCGCGCATCGCGATCCACGGCTTCGGGCTGTTCGGGCCGAACGGGCCGCTGCCGTCGCACCTGACCGAATATGCGCACGAGCGGGCGAGCCAGCACGGCGATCGCGCGTTCGCCGCATTCGCCGACCTGTTCCATCACCGGCTGATCCTGCTGTTCTATCGCGCATGGGCCGACGCGCAGCCGACCGCGAGCCTCGATCGGCCGGCGCGCGCCCGCTTCGACGGCTACGTCGCGAGCCTGATCGGGCGCGCCGCCCCGGCCGATGCGGCTGACCGGCCGGCGGACCCGGCCGATGCGCTCGCGCCGCACGCGCGCTATTTCCATGCGGGCCATCTGGTGCGGCATACGCGCAACCCCGAAGGGCTCGTGCAGATCCTGCGGCGTCATTTCGGCGTCGCGGTGCGCGTCGTCGAGCACGTGCCGCAATGGGTGGCGATCGACCGCGCGCAGCGCTGCGCGCTCCACGCGACGCGTCCGACCCAGCCGCTCGGCGGCGCGGTGCTCGGCCTCGCGGTGCGCGATGCGCAGTCGCGTTTCCGGATCGTGCTCGGCCCGCTGTCGCTCGACGCGTACCGGCGGTTCCTGCCCGGCGGCGCTTACGCGCGGCAGCTCGCGCAGTGGGTGCGCGAATACGCGGGCGTCGAATACGACTGGGACGTCCAGCTCGAACTCGCGCACGACGCGGTGCCGGCGCTCGCGCTCGGCGCGCCGCACGGGATCGGCCGCACCGCGTGGCTCGGGCGGCGGCTCGAGCCGGGGCCGGCGCGCGATCTGGTCGTCCGCTATGCCGCGCGTCATCGTGAACCTGCATAAACGGGAGCCGCCATGTCCGACATCGGCCGCGTCACCCTGTTCGGAAAACTGAATCCGTTCCTCTACGAGACGCTGGAGCAGGCGACCGGCTTCTGCCGGCTGCGCGGCAACCCGTACGTCGAGCTCGCGCACTGGCTGAAGCAGATCCTGCAGCGCCCGGACGGCGACCTGCACCGGATCCTGCGCCGCTTCGAGATCGACGCCGCGGCGCTCGATCGCGGCATCGTCGCCGCGCTCGACCGGCTGCCGCGCGGCGCGGGCTCGGTGTCGGACCTGTCCGCGCATATCGACGACGCCGTCGAGCGCGCGTGGGTCTACGCGACGCTGAAATACGACGCGGCGCGGATACGCGGCGCGACGCTGCTGCTCGCGATCCTGAAGACGCCGCAACTGCGCAGCGTGCTGTACGGCGTCGCGCGTGAATTCGAGCGCGTCGTGCCGGATGTGCTGGCCGATGAGCTCGAAGCGATCGTCGACGGATCGCCCGAGGCGCAGCCGGCCGCACGGGCGGGCCTGGGCGCCGAGCCGTCGGCGGCGTTGCGCGCTGCGCCCGCCGCCGACGGCTCGGCGCTCGCGCGCTTTGCCGTCGATCTCACCGCCCGCGCGCGCGCCGGCGAGATCGACCCCGTCATCGGGCGCGACGCCGAGATCCGCCAGATCGTCGACATCCTGCTGCGGCGCCGGCAGAACAACCCGCTGCTGGTCGGCGAGGCGGGCGTCGGCAAGACCGCCGTCGCGGAAGGGTTCGCGCTGCGGATCGCCGCCGGCGACGTGCCGCCGGCGCTGCGCGACGTCGCGCTGTACCTGCTCGACATCGGGCTGCTGCAGGCCGGCGCCGGCGTGAAGGGCGAGTTCGAGAGCCGCCTGCGCGGCGTGATCGACGAAGCGATGTCCGGCGAGCGGCCGGTGATCCTGTTCATCGACGAAGTGCATACGCTCGTCGGCGCGGGCGGCGCGGCCGGCACCGGCGACGCCGCGAACCTGCTGAAGCCCGCGCTCGCGCGCGGCCTGCTGCGCACGATCGGCGCGACGACGTGGTCCGAATACAAGCAGCATATCGAGAAGGACCCGGCGCTCACGCGGCGCTTCCAGCTCGTGCAGGTGAGCGAGCCGGAGGAGGACGCGGCGCTGACGATGCTGCGCGGGCTGGCCGCGAAGCTCGAAGCGCATCACCGCGTGCTCGTGTTCGACGACGCATTGCAGGCGGCCGTCAACCTGTCCCATCGCTACATTCCGGCCCGCCAGCTCCCCGACAAGGCGATCAGCCTGCTCGACACCGCGTGCGCGCGCGTCGCGGTCAGCCAGCATGCGGTGCCGGCGCCGGTCGAGGACGCGCGCCGGCGCATCGACGGCCTGCGGGTCGAACGCGAGCGGATCGCGCGCGAGTGCGCGCTCGGCGCCGGCGATGCGGCGCGGCTCGACGGCATCGACACGGCGCTCGCCGCCGCGCAGGCCGACCTCGACCGGCTCGAAACGCGCTGGCAGGCGGAGCGCGGCGCGCTCGAGACGATCGTCGGCGCGCGCGCCGCGTTGCTAGGCTGCGCAACTTCGGCCGCGCCGTCGGACGCTTCAGCGCGCGCGGACCTGCAGGCGAAGCTGGCGGGCGCACAGGCGGCGCTCGCCGCGCTGCAGGGCGACGCGCCGCTCGTGCTGCCGGCGGTCGACACGCACGCGGTGGCGGCCGTCGTCGCCGACTGGACCGGCATTCCGCTCGGCCGGATGGTGCGCGACGAGACGCAGGCGGTACTGAACCTCGCCGATACGCTCGGCGAGCGCGTCGTCGGCCAGCGCCACGCGATCGAGCTGGTCGCCGAGCGCATCCAGACCGCCCGCGCGCGGCTCGACGATCCCGCGAAGCCGCACGGCGTGTTCCTGCTGTGCGGCCCGTCCGGCGTCGGCAAGACCGAGACGGCGCTGGCGCTCGCCGACACGCTGTACGGCGGCGAGCACAACGCGATCACGATCAACATGAGCGAATTCCAGGAGGCGCACACGGTGTCGACGCTGAAGGGCGCGCCGCCCGGCTACGTCGGCTACGGGCAGGGTGGCGTGCTGACCGAGGCAGTGCGGCGGCGGCCGTACAGCGTCGTGCTGCTCGACGAGATCGAGAAGGCGCATCGCGACGTGCACGAGCTGTTCTTCCAGGTGTTCGACAAGGGCTGGATGGAGGACGGCGAAGGCCGCGCGATCGACTTCCGGCACACGGTGATCCTGCTCACGTCGAACGTCGGCTCCGAGCGCGTGATGCAGCTGTGCCGCGACCCGCAGCATCTGCCCGATGCACAGACGCTCGCCGATGCGCTGCGCACGCCGCTCCTCGGCGTGTTCCCGGCCGCGCTGCTCGGCCGGCTGACGGTCGTGCCGTACTACCCGCTGACCGACGTGCTGCTTGCGCGCATCGTCGCGCTGCAGCTGCAGCGCATCGAGCGGCGGATCGAAGCGCATCACGGCATCCGGCTGCATTGCGCCGACACGGCCACCGCGCTGATCGTCGAGCGTTGCCGGACGATCGAATCCGGCGGCCGGATGGTCGACGCGATCCTCACGCACACCGTGCTGCCGCGCATCGGCCAGGCGATCCTGCGCGCGACGCTCGACGGCCGCGCGCTCGCGGCGATCGAGGTGGGCGCGGCCGACGGCCAGTTCGTTTACCGGTTCGACGAGGAGCAAGCGCCGTGAATCGTGTCTTCACACTCGACAGCCCGAACGGCGACGACCTGAAATTCCACCGGCTCGACGGCGAGGAAGCGCTCGGCCGCCTGTTCGAATACCGGATCGAGGCGCTCGCCGACAGTCACAGCCTGTCGCTGAAGGAGCTGCTCGGCAAACCCGTGACGGTCCGGATCGAGCAGCAGGATCACTCGACGCGCTACCTGAACGGCATCGTCGCGCGCGCGTCGCTCGCCGGACGGCGCGCGGAGCGCCACTACGGCTACGCGCTGGTCGTGCGCCCGTGGCTGTGGCTCGCGACGCGCCGCTCGGACTGCCGGATCTTCCAGAACAAGACCGTGCCTGAAATCGTGCAGGAGGTGCTTGCGCCGTACGGGTTTCCGATCGACAACCGGCTGACGGAATCGTATGCGCCGCGCGACTACTGCGTGCAGTACAACGAGACCGACGAGGCGTTCGTGTCGCGCCTGATGGAGTTCGAAGGGATCTACTACTACTTCCGGCACGCGGCGCAATCGCACACGCTGACGCTGTGCGACGCGATGTCGTCGCATGCGGCGCTGCCCGGCTACGCGACGATTCCGTTCATCGCGCCAGACCGCACGGCGATCGCCGACGAGGAGCACGTCGACAGCTGGCTGCCCGCGCAGGAAGTGAGCATCGGCAAGCACCAGACCAGCGACTACGACTATACGAAGCCGCGCGCGGACCTGTCCGCGCAGCAGGTGGACCCGCGCGGCCACGACCACGACGGCTTCGCGTCGTTCGAATGGCCGGGCGGCTATCGCGACGACGCGCCCGGCGCGCACTACAGCCGCGTGCGTCTCGAGGAGCGGCAGGCGGAGCACGAGCGCGCGAGCGCGAGCACCGACGTGCGCGGGATCGCGCCGGGCTGGCTGTTCACGCTCGCGCATTGCCCGCGCGCCGATCAGAACCGCGAATACCTGGTCGTGCAGTGCGCGTACCGGTTCCAGGAAAACGCATACGCGACCGGCGGCGGCGCCGACGCGGTCGTGCATGCGTCGCAGGTGCTCGTGCAGCCGTCGAGCCTGCCGTACCGGTCACCGCGCACGACGCCGCGGCCCCGCACCAGCGGCCCGCAGACGGCGACCGTGGTCGGGCCGCCGGGCGAGGAGATCTGGACCGACCAGTACGGCCGCGTGAAGCTGCAGTTCCGCTGGGACCGCTACGGGCAGAGCAACCAGGATTCGTCGTGCTGGGTGCGCGTGTCGAGTCCGTGGGCGGGCGGCGGGTTTGGCGGGGTGCAGATTCCGCGCATCGGCGACGAGGTGGTCGTCGATTTCCTGAACGGCGACCCCGATCAGCCGATCGTGACCGGGCGCGTGTACAACGGCGAGCGGATGCCGCCGTGGGGGCTGCCGGGGAGCGCGACGCAAAGCGGTCTGTTGTCGCGTTCGTCGCCGGGCGGCACGACCGAGCACGCGAACGCGCTGCGCTTCGAGGACCGCAAGGGCGCGGAGCAGTTGTGGCTGCATGCGGAGCGCAACTTCGACGCGGAGACGGAGGCCGATCATTCGCTGTCGGTCGGGAACAACCATACGCATACGGTCGGCAACGACGAGACGATGCAGGTGAAGAACAACCGGCAGCGCAGCGTCGGGCAGGACGAGACGGTGAACATCGGCCAGCACCGGGTCGCGCAGATCGGCGGGAACGAGACGCATGGGGTCGGTGGCAACCGGACGCGCTCGGTCGGCCAGAACGAAACCGTGACGGTCGGCGCGAATCGCGACGCGACCATCGGCGGCAGTCACAAGGAGACGGTCGCGCACGGCAAGACCGAAACCATCGGCGAAGGCAAGACGCTGACGGTCGCGCAGCTCTATCACACGACGTCGCAGGACATGAAGACGACGGTCGCGGCGACGCATACCGAGGAGATCGGCGCGCGCACGTCGTCGATCACGAACGCGCATGTGCTCACCGTCGGCGGTGCGCAGTCGGTCAACGTCGGTGTGAATCACACGATGAACGTGCAGCAGCAGGTGCTCGTCAACGCCGGCGACCAGCTTTCGCTCGTCTGCGGGAAGTCGAGCATCGTGATGCAGCGCGACGGCACGATCGTGATCCAGGGCGTCAAGGTCGAATCGACCGGCTCCGACAGCCACAGCGTGCGCGGCAAGACGGTGACGTCGTCGGCGACGGGCGAGCACACGGTCGAAGGCACGGTGTTGAAGCTGAATCCCTGACGGGGCCTGCGCACATGCAGAACTGGCAACCGACGAATCCCGTGGAGCGCAGGTTCATGGACGCGCACACGGACTGGATGCGTTTCGCAAAGGACAAGGCCGCGCGGCTGATGGTCTGGCAGACCGACGAGACCGATGCTCAGCTCGTGCGGCTGTATTTCCAGGTGCAGGAGGAAACGTCGTGCGCGGTGCGGACGATGCGTGCGGGCTTCGACGGCGAAGCGCGTTATGTGCAAGCGCTGGTCGATGAACTCGTCGCGTTCTACGACAGCCGGCGCGAGGCGTCCAATGCGCAGGGGCTGCGTGCCGACTGGCAGGCGCCGCGCAATGCCGGCGCGAATCCGGTGCTGCATCTGCTCACGGTCGCCGACAGCCTGATGCATCACCATCCGGACATCTTTCCGGCGCTGGTGTTCGTGCTGGAGCCGGCGCGCGTGCGTGACGACGCTGCATGGTCGCGCTGGCTGGACGGATTGCTGTCAGGCGTTGCCGCCTCGCCCAAGCTCGGCGAGCGCGTGCGCTTCGTCGTGCCGCGCACCGACGTCGCGCCGCTGGCGGGGCTGCTGCAACGTCATCCGGAGGCCGTGCGCGTCGTGCATGGCCGCTACGCAATGGCGAGCGTGCCGCGCGAACTGCTGGCGGAATCCGGCGAGCGCGGCGCCAGCGGCGAGTTCCGGCGCCTGTTCGTGATGTTGAGCGAGACGATCGAAGGCGGCCATCCGGCGCGGCTCGAGGAATTGCGCGCGGCGGCGCTGAAGGTGGCGGAGCGCGAGCAGTGGTTCGACCAGTGCGTCGTCGTGCACCTGATCGCCGGCGCCGCGTATCTGAAATGGCGTGACCGCGAGCGGGCGATCGATGCGTATCGGTGCGCTGCCGCGAGCGGCCTGCGCGCGGTCGAGGCAGGACACCCGGCCGGGCACAAGCTCGTCGCGAACGGTTTGTTCGGCGAGGCGAGCGTGCATTTGACGCACAGGGATTTTGCCCATTCGGCGTATTGCTACGAACGTGCGGCGGCATCGACCGCTGCTGCCAAGGATGCGCTGATGACCGTCGAGGCATGGCGCATGAGCGCCGTCTGCTGGGAGCGGGCGGGGGAGCGCGAGCATGCGCTCGAAGCCGGGTTCAATGCGCTCGACGCGGGGCTGATGATCGACGAATCGATGCGCGTGAACAGCAACCTGCGGCTCGTCGTCGAATGGATGGTGTCGCAGGTGGGGGCGTTCGATCGGCGGCGCGGCGAGCTGAGCGAGAAGGTCGCCGCGCTGCGCGGCGGGCGCTGAGGGGGCGCAATGGCACTGCTGGCTGTCAAGCATCTGGATCCCGTCGTCGGGATCGATGTTCATTCGGTGCTGGTCACGCCGGGGACGCCGCCGGTGTTCCTGCCGCATCCGCATGTCGGGTTCATGCTCGACTTGCGCGAGTATGTCGAGGCCGCGAAGGGCGTGGTCGGCAGCATTGCGATGACGATCGTCGAGGAGAAGGTGATCGAGTACATCGAAGATCATCCCGACGAGGTGAAGAAGCTCGAGGACCAGGCCGACGCGGCGATGCGGAAGGTCGACGACATGGCCGGCTGGATGAGCGGCAAGCTGCCGGACATCGAGGACAACCCTGTTGTTGCGGAGGGGGGGAGCCTTGCGAAAGAGGGCAAGAAGCTCGAGAGCCGCATCAGCAATGATCTTGGCTCCAACGTCGGAGCGGGGGGAAGCAGCGGCAGGCCCATTTTCGTGAACGGTTTGCTGCGGGCCACGGCCGGGACGCACGCGTATCACGTTCCAGGGCTGCATTTCCCGCTAGGGGAAGCGTTCGTGCCGCCGCCGGCAGAGGATCCGGAGCCGTCGAACGACGGGGAATCGTTCATGGGCAGCAAGACGGTGCTGGCCAACAACGATCCGATGTCGTACATGGCGTTGCAGGCGCTGAGCTGCTGGTCGATCGGCATGGAGCCGCCTTCGCACAATGGCGCGCATACGGAACGGACCTATCCTTCGATGCCGAGTTCGGTGATGCTGCCGATTCCGGTGGGGCGGCCGGTGTTGGTGGGCGGGGCGCCGGTCATGAACATGGCGGCGGCGGCAGTGGGATTGTTCAAGGCGTTTCGTGGCTCAGGGTGGGCAAAGAACCTGGCAGACAAACTGCATCTGAAACCGGGATTTTTGCGTTGCACGGTGCTGGGAGCCGATCCGGTGGACATGATCACCGGCGAAGTGGTCATGCGACAGCGCGATTTCACACTGTCGGGGCGCTTGCCGCTCGTATGGGTTCGGCATTACGCGAGTCACGACACGTGGCGCGGCGCTGTTGGCGTGGGCTGGCGGACACCGGCTGATATTCGACTCGAACTGATGCGGCACGAAGGCTCGATGGGCGTGGCGGCATATTTCCTGGATCACGCGACGGCTTTCGATGCGATGCCGCATGCAGCGGGGTGGCCGGTGCGAGTGTATGACTGGCAATACGGCTATGCCTTGTATAGGCAGGACGATCAGATGGTCCTCCGTGCGCGCGGCATCGAATATGAGTTTTCATTGCCCGCGCAATGGCAACGCGCGCTGGAGGGGCTCGCGGAAGGCGCCACGGCGAAGTTGCCCGTCATGCGGATGGCTGACCTGAACGGAAACGCGTGGGTATTCGAGCGTGAACCGGATCAAAGCCTGTCGCGCCTGGTCGAGTTGAAGGGCGAGGAGGCGACCGGGCGCATGATCGAGTGTGAGGCGGGCACTGGCGACCAGGCCAGAGGTCATGCGAGTCTGCTCACCGCGCTGACGCTAATCGATGCCGGCGGTTGCACCCATCCGCTTGTCGGTTACGAGCACGACCGGAGCGGGAATCTGGTTGCCGCGCTGGATGCGATGAGCCAGCCGCATCATTTCGCGTACGACGACGGCCACCGTATGGTGCGTCACACGAGCGCCCGGGGGATCTCGTTCTATTACAGTCACCGGCGGCATGACGACGGGGGGTGGCGGGTCGAACACGCCTGGGGCGACAATGGTATTGCCGATTACCGCTTTGTCTACGATGTCGCAAATCGTGAAACCCGGATGACCGATTCGCTGGGCTACATGACCATCCTGCAGGCGAACCAGCGCGGCATGCCGGTGGCAAAGATCGACCCGCTGGGTGGTGTGTGGAGTTACCGCTACGACACGCTGGGGCGCGCAAGCGCAAAAACCGACCCTGCCGGGCGCACGACCTTCTGGGAGTACGACGCGTACGGCAATCTGCTGGCGCAGACGCTGCCGGACGGTCGCTTCGTCCGTGTCGGGTACAACGCGGACCACCGACTCGTGTGCATGAGCGCGCCGGGTGACCGGCAGTGGCGCTATACGTGGGATGAGCGCGGCAATCTGCTTGAACAAACTTCGCCAATAAAGATCACCACGCGCTATGAGTACGACCGGCATGGGCAGCTTGTGGCCCGTACGGGACCCAGCGGCGCCGTGACCCGCTTCGCTTACGATCGCGATGGCAATCTTGATGCTGTTGCCGATGCGCTTGGCCATACCACCCGTTACACATACGATGTGCGGGCTAACATCGTCCAGATCGTCAACGCTCTGGGGCAGGTGAGTCGTTATGAATACGATCGCAACGGCAACCTGACGTGGGCAATCGAGCCGGGGGGAGGGGAAACCTTTTGCAGATATGACGCCGGCGGCAACGTGACGCACTATCGCGATCCGAATGGCCAGGTTACGCAGCTGGAATATTCGGCATTGGGGCACGTGCGCAAACGACTGACGCCGCATGTTGGCGTGATCGAATACCAGTACGACACCGAGGGGAAACTGGTTGGGGTGATCAACGAGCGCGGCGAACTATATCGGCTCAAACGTGATGCGTTGGGACGGATCGTGGAGGAGGTTGATTACTGGGGGCAATCGCGGCGCTACGTGTATGGCCCGAAGGGCGAGTTGCTGCGCAGTATCGATCCGCTGGGGCAGGCGATCGACTACGAATGGGATATGCTTGGCCGCCTCGTGAAAAAGCGTGTGCGGGATCCGCGGCAACCGGCTGGGGACCGTACCGAGATGTTCTCGTACGATCGCCGCGGCAACCTGATCGTCGCCGAGAATCCAGACAGCCGCGTCGAATGGGTTTATGACGCGCTTGGTCGCGTCGTCGAGGAAAGGCAGGGCGACGACTTCGTGATCACCCATGCGTATGACGCCGCTGGCAACCGGATCGAACGCAGGACCAGACTCAACGCGGGCGGTGAGTTCATCGCTCATACGGTTCGCTACAGGTATGACCCGTTTGACGTGGTCAGCTCGGTCCAGATTGACGAAGCAACGCCGATCTCATTCGAGCGCGATGCGCTTGGGCAGATCCGCGTCGAGCATCTTGGCACCGAGCTGCGGCACGAGCTCTCATACACGTCCGAGGGGGCGCTGGCGAAACAAGCGCTGTTTTCGGGAACCAGCCTTCTATTCGCCAGCGAATACGCGTACGACGCCAACGGCGAAATGACCGAAAAGCGTGATTCGCAACTTGGTGTCGAGCACTACCAGTACGATCCGGTGGGCAGGTTGACTGGACACCTGGACCCGACGGGCAAGCTGCATCGCTTCTTGTACGATCCGGCGGGTGACCTGCTGAAGACGCGGATTCGCCGGGGAAACCAGACCGGCGCCTTCGGGCAGGACACGTGGATCCGGGAAGGTGAACATGACGGCTGCTACTATGCGTTCGACTGTATCGGCAACCTCGTGAGCAAACAGGATCCGCAACAGGAGCTGATGCTGCGCTGGGATGGTGACGGCTTGTTGATCGAAACGTTGACAGTGCGTCGCGCACCCGCGGATGCGGTGGACTCGGGCGGCACGCTGAGCATTCGTACGCGCTATGGGTACGACGTGTTCCATCGACGCACAAAGAAGATTACGGAGATTCAGCGCGACGTCGATTCCCGGGCAGGGTCAGCGTCCTCCTGGTCAACATCGCTTCGGACCAGCTGCTACTTCTGGGAAGGGGATGCGATGGTGGGTGAATTTGCGGCGGTCGGCGAAGACATTGTCCAGCTCCCGACAAATGTGCCCTCAAGCGCGCGTACGACACAGTTTCAATTCCCAAGCCGGCCAGTCGATACGCGAGATGCGTTACCTGGATTAACGCATTTACATGGCGAAACGCGGGAGTGGATCTACTATCCTGGGACATTTTTTCCGCTGGCAGGAATGCGGCGCGTATCCGCAACGGATACACCAAGGCCTCCAGCTAGCGACACGCGGAATGCGAGACACGCAACTGGCGATGACGACGTGTGGGAAGACACGGGACCGACGCGCGCCCCTTCAGAAATGTACTACTTTCATTCCGATCCCAACGGTGCGCCAACCCGGATCACCGATCCGCTTGGAGTGGTCGTCTGGGCGGGCAACTACGCGGCCTGGGGCACGGTCGCCCGAAGCTCTGCCTTGGAAGAATTCAACCAACCGCTCCGGTTTCAGGGGCAGTACTTCGATGCGGAAACGGGATTGCACTATAACCGGTACCGGTACTATGACAGTCACGTCGGGATATTTGTATCCCAGGATCCACTTGGCATATGGCCTGCTACGAACATTTACCGGTATGCCAACAACACCATATCTTGGGCCGACCCCATGGGGTTGGATAGCGCTGACGACACTTTCCGAAAAATTATTCAAATAATGGCCCAGGCGGGCAATAAAGCGGTCAGTTGGGGCGCAACCAAAAACGAATCAGAAGCCATCCTTGAGCAGTTTGCGATCGAGGCTAATGATGAAAATCCTCTTTTGCAGGGACGCTATCGCTTTTGCTGGCAACCAGCTTCTATCGGCCGGAATGGTTTCCGGGTGCCGACAACCTATGTGAATGCCGAGGGAAAGGAGAAAGCATATCCAAGGAGCGGGATATTGGACCTTGGCATTGTGGACACTTGGCAGCTAAGCAGTGGTGGTCGTTTTGCAAGGGTCGTAGCCGGGATAGACATAACCGTAAATGAGACGAAGCCTCTGGTCAGTAATTATTACAAGCATTTTTTTGGCGACATACCGATTTTGGATATAAGACCAAACGGTACTGATGATCCAGAGTTGAGGCACAAGATACTGCCGTGCGAAGGTGAGCCGTGCTGGCATCAGGTTGGGACGCAATCATCATGGCGGCACCCCCCCTTGATTTAGTTCTCGTGCCAAGCTAACGCGACGGCATCCGAACTGAAGCGCGCGAAAGCCGATCTGATGAGCGAGCCGTTGATTGCCGAAGGCGTGCAGTTCGGAAAGCCCGCGTTCTCGGTTGCGGGCGACATCGCCAGCGCGGACGGCGCCGGCGTAGGGATGGGAGGCATGGCGGGTCGCCCCATATTCGTGAACGGATTTTTGCGGGCCACGGCGTGGACCCATTCGTTGCACGTTTCTGGCCCATATGTCTCACTGGGCGAGTCGTTCGCTCCCCACCGGTTGCGAAACTGCCGTCGAACGACGCCGAATCTACAGGGGCAGCGGGACAGTGTTGGCCAATAACGATCCGCTATCGTTCATGGCGCGTACGATGCCTCGTCGGATGATAGAAGCGCTCTCAGCACGGGCTGTTCTCTTCGACATTCAACGCCGCCGGTGTCGCAACCCGCAAAAACGGCACGACGAGCAACAGCGTGACCACGGCGAAACCCGCGAGCGCCGCGCGCATCCCGACGGACTCGGCGAGCAGCCCGCCGAGCCCCGCGCCGACCGGCATCGCGCCCCAGCTGAACAGGCGAGCCGCGGCGTTGTAGCGTCCGAACAGCGCCCCGGGAACGAGCGATTGGCTGATGGTGCGCGAGTTGACGGTCCACAGCGTGCCGCCCAGCCCGCCTGCGAATGCACTTGCCGCCACCGCCCATAGATTGTCAGTGACAACCGGCATCGCCATCATCGCGAGCGTGCCGAACAGGTCGATGAACATCGCCGTGCGCCGCCCGAACCAGCGGTTCAGCGCGGTGACGCTGACCGCGCCGACGAAGCCGCCGATGCCGAGCGCACTCAACATGACGCCGTAACCGCGCGCATCGAGGCCCATCACCTTCGTCGCGAACAGCGGCATGACCGCGAGCCATGCGCCCCAGCACGCGCACAGCACCGTGAGCGTGACCGCCATCAGGCGCAGGATCGGCTCGCGCCACAGGCAATGCAGCCCTTCGACGATCTGCGTGCGCACCGGCTCATGCGGCGCATCGGTCGCACGGGCGACGCGAAAATGGCCGATCAGCAGGAACAGCACCAGCGCGCCGATCAGGTACGCACCCGCCACCGTGCCGAGCGCGAACGCCGTGCCGGCGGCGAGCAGCAGGCCGCCCACCAGCGGCCCGCAGAACTCGTTGCAGGCGGTCTCCGCGCCGGCGACCCACGCATTGGCGCGTTCGCGTGCGGCGGGCGCGACAGCGTCGGGAATCAGCGCGGCAGCCGACGTCAGCGCAATCACTTCGGCGATGCCGAGCGCGAGACCGCCGGCGTACAGGACCGGCAGCGTGATGCCGTTCGAGAGCGACAGCAGGATGAGCGTCGCGATGGCGGCGAGCCGCATGCCGTTGGCGCTCCACAGCAGCACGCGGCGATCGGCGCGATCGACCAGCACGCCGACATGCAGCGCGACGAGCAGCCACGGCAGCGTAAGCGTCAGCGATACGCCGGACACGTACATCGGGGATTGCGTGAGGGCGGTCGCCATCAGCGGCAGCGTGACCTTGGTCACGCCGTCCGCGAGATTGGTCAATGCGGTGAACGCGACGAGCACGAAGGTGTTCCGACCGCTTGCTGCATCCAGCGCGCGTGCCGGTCCGGACAATGTGTTCACGCCTGTCTCCAGTAACGATGGTTCTGTCGGACGGTGCTCGGGCAATCTATATAGTTCATCGTCACACCGCACGTTTGATCGGAATGTGATCAGGGCGCGGCGGTGAAAAAGAAAGGCATGATGCGAATTAATCAAATAATATTTTTTATTGTTGATTTAAGAATGCGCCCGCCGGGCGACCAAAACCATTGCGAGGTAATCGATTCATGAGGATCACAGTACGCGACGCCGTGGCCGGGGACATACCGGCCTTGCGCGAGCTGTTCCTGCGGTCGCGCCGCGAGACCTTCTTCTGGCAGCCGGGCGACGCGTTCCGGTTGGCCGACTTCGACGACCAGACGGAAGGCGAGCGGCTGCTGCTCGCCGAGGACGACAGCGGGCGATTCGCCGGCTTCGTGTCGGTCTGGGAGCCGGACCATTTCATCCATCACCTGTACGTGGATCGGGCGCACCACCGGCGCGGCGTCGGCCGGGCCCTGCTGCGCGCGCTGCCGGGCTGGCCTGCGACGCGCTACCGGCTCAAGTGCCTGCGCGCCAACGAGCCGGCCCTTGCGTTCTATCGCGCGTGCCGCTTTACCGAGATTGGCGCCGGCGCAGCGGAAGACGGCGAATACCTGCTGCTGGAGTCGAGCGGCGAGGGCGGGCAATGACCGTCCGTCTCTGCAATCGTTGACGGAACGCTCCGTTGAAACTACAGAGCGATGGGAATCGGCCGATATAGACGGATTGGATCGCAACGAAAACCATGGGCCGCGATGGCCCCGGATCTGAGCGACGCTGAGGAAATCCATTTCAACATCTCGATTGCAGCGCACTGTCCGGTTGCGAACACTTGGGAAACACAACGATGAAACGTATCGTCGCCTGCATTGCGGGCCTCCTGTCTGCCGCGTCGATCAACGCATCGGCCGAACCGATGGTGCTCGCCTATTATTCGGGCTATCCGCACAACTACGATTCGCTGACCCGCCATTACGGCAATTTCAATGCCGTTTCGGTCGATTTCTACAACGTGACGAAAGACGGGGTCGTCACGGGCAATGGCGATCCGGCGTCCACCCAGGCGCTCGCCTTCCTGAAGTCCAAAGGCATTCCCGCATACGGTTGCGTCTCGAATGTCGATACCGACTGGAGTCCATCGATCGCGCACGACGTGGCGACCAGGAGCCTCGATACGGCCGTGCG
This sequence comes from Burkholderia ubonensis subsp. mesacidophila, assembly GCF_002097715.1. Taxonomy (NCBI): domain Bacteria; kingdom Pseudomonadati; phylum Pseudomonadota; class Betaproteobacteria; order Burkholderiales; family Burkholderiaceae; genus Burkholderia; species Burkholderia ubonensis. Next base: position 1,815,027 of record NZ_CP020738.1, on the reverse strand, counting down.
CAACCTCGTCGCGTTCGCGCAGAAAAATCGATTCGCGGGCATCAACATCGATTTCGAATCGGTCGATCAGGGCGACCGCAGCAACTTCAGCAACTTCGTGCAGGTGCTGGGCCGAGCGCTGCGTGCGAAAGGGCTCAAGCTCATCGTGAGCGTACCGGCATTCTCGACGGTCGACGAGACGCATTCGGCCAACTACGGCTATGACCTGCGCGCGCTGGGCGCCGGTGCGGATTACCTGCAGATCATGACCTACGACGAGCGGATTCCGACCTGGGCGCCTGGCCCCGTCGCAGGCTCCGACTGGATGGAAAACGACCTCGACTACGCCGTCTCGCTGGTATCGGCGGGCAAGATCCTGAACGGCCTGCCGTCGTACGGTTACGATTGGCGTGCCGACTATTCCGGCAAGCAGCTCTTTTGGGCCGATACCGATGCGCTTGTCAAGCAGTATGGGGTGACACCGAGCTACGTCGGCTCGAACAACTCGGTGACGTTTCGCTACACGGCCGACGACGGTAGCGGTACGCACACGGTGTGGACTGAAAATGCGCGCAGCGTGAAGCTCAAGACGAGCCTCGTCAATGCCTACGGGCTGGCCGGGACGTCGATGTATGCGCTGGGGATGGAGGATTCACGCTTCTGGCAAGCCTTGAAGGCAGGCCTTGCCCAGCAATAGTGTCGTGCATGAAAGCGGCAGGGTGGTCATTCTGTGCTAATACGCGTGGATCCATCACGCGTACAAGCAGCCTCCGAAGATCCTGCACAGTCGTCAGCTTCTGGCGGTCACCGCGAAGGGCCTGCCTCATTTCGCCGACGGTGAAGAAGAACCAACTGCTGGCGTTTGATGGCGACGGCATGGATGCGCGAGTGGTCTGGGTCTCGTTGAGCGACTACCGCTTCAAAAGCCGCTCGACCAACAAGCTGCGGTCGAAGAGGCGCGTCGTATCGCTTCGGGTGCGGCACCCGCCGGCTCGGAATCGGCGGCTGATCGCTTGCGCCGAATCTCGCAGCCGTAATCGGGCTAGACCGCGTGTCGGCGATGACGGCGCGCGGTTTGGAACAACTTTCTGCGAACTCGCTTGAAGCAAGCCAGGAACGAAAGTCTGCAAGAAGCGGGAACAGAATCGTGCAAACCCAATGGGGACGCTGTTGGTTGTTTGCCGACCATGATTTAAAGTTGACATAACGTGAATTATCACTAAATCGGATGTCACGGCTTTTTAGTAATGTCCGATTTGGGCTCGTTAGATGGAATGGTCGCCTCCCGCCACATCGGCCGTTCCGGCACCTAACGATGCGTCTGGGTTCGGGTACGGATGTGCGACAGTGCCTTGTCCGTTCTTCCGTTAAGGAGAGTTTCAATGGAGCCCACGACGATTGCCATCGACCTGGCCAAGCGCGTTTTCCAGATCCACTTTGTCGATACGGACGGCGCGATTCATAGCAAGGTGCTCAAGCGCGTCCAGATGCTGCCGTTCTTCGCCAACCGGCCAGCGGCCCGAATCGTCATGGAAGCCTGCGGCAGCGCGCATCACTGGGCCCGGCAACTGACGGCGCTTGGGCACGAAGTCCGACTCATTGCGGCGCAGTTCGTGCGTCCGTTCGTCAAGTCGAACAAGAACGACGTCGCGGACGCGGCCGCGATCTGGGAAGCGTCCCAGCGACCGGGTATGCGCTTCGTGGCGGTCAAATCGGCGGATCAACAGGCGATGTTGGCGCTGCACCGAATGCGCCAGCAACTGGTCCGGATTCGCGTCATGCAGGTCAACCAACTGCGCGGACTGCTCTATGAATTCGGCGTCGTCTTGCCACAAGGTCGACGCCCATCGATCCAAGCCGCCCAAGCGGCGATCGCAACGCTGACCGATCAATTGCCCGCGATGCTGATCGATAGCCTCCGGGATCAACTGTCTCGGCTTCATCTGCTCGACGACCAGGTTCAACGTATCGAGCAGCGCATCATCGAATGGCGACACGGTGACGAAGCATGCCGGCGGATCTCGGAAATCCCGGGCGTGGGCCCATTGACGGCAACTGCAGCCGTGTCGGTTATCGGTCAAGCGAAAACCTTCCGGTCTGGACGGGAGTTTGCGGCTTACCTTGGTCTCGTGCCGAGACAGAACAGTTCGGGCGGCAAGGTCCGGCTTGGCGGCATCAGCAAACGCGGTGACGTCTATCTGCGCACGCTGCTGATTCACGGCGCCCGAGCCGTGATCTCGAGTTCGAAGCATCTGCCGGCGCACATGCGCGATCTGCAGGCACGGCGTCCCACCAACGTGGTGGCGGTTGCGTTGGCCAACAAGATGGCTCGAACGATCTGGGCATTACTCGCTTACGGTCGAACCTACCAGCCCGCGACATCGCTGCCGAGCTGAAGCCCCGTTCAACGAGCGTCAAACTCATTCCACGGTTGCACTGGTGATATTGAGCGATGGCAGGACAGGTTGGACCGCGCAAGGATAAGCCTGAGACATTTCTCGGACTTCGAGTCCGCTAGTTAGATTAGGAACCTTGCGGCGAAATCCATCGGGGCCGGCAGGCATGTCCTGCGATCGAGTCCGGATATAAGTCCGCAACCACCCTTCTCGCCTCGACCAAAATCGCCTTGCAAATGGGAGGCGACCATATAAGAAATGTCCGATTCCTGCCTTGGTTGAAGTGCACGCTTTCGTGAGGCATCGACCAGGGGCGAACCATGAACGGACGTGAGTTGATCACGGCAAGCATGCGCGAACTCGAGCGGGTCAAGGTCATCGAGGCGGTTGTTGAAGGCCGCCTGCGGTGTTTTCAGGCGGCTGAGCGACTGGAGCTCAGTGAACGGCAGATCAGCCGGTTGTGCCGGCGCTATGAGGCCGCGGGTCCAGCCGGACTGGTTTCAGCCAAGCGCGGGCGGCCGAGCAATCGGGAACTGTCCGTCGATCTGCGCGCGCGTGCGATTGCGCTGATTCGGGAGCGCTACGCTGATTTCGGGCCGACGCTAGCCTGCGAGAAGCTCTGGGAATGTCACGGCATCCGACTTGGCAAGGAAACGGTCCGACGCTGGATGTATGACGCGGGCTTGTGGATTCCGCGTCGGCAGCGGCCGCCGAAGGTCTACCAGCCGCGGGCGCGGCGTGCGTGCCTGGGCGAGCTGATCCAGATCGACGGCAGCGAGCATCGGTGGTTCGAGGAGCGGGCGCCGCAATGCACGCTGCTGGTGTACGTCGACGACGCCACGAGCCGGTTGATGATGCTGCACTTTACGGCGACGGAATCGACGTTCAGCTATTTCGAGGCGACGCGCGCGTATCTGGAGCGGTACGGCAAGCCGGTAGCGTTGTACAGCGACAAGTACAGCGTGTTTCGCAGTGTCAAGGTGCATGAGACCGGCCGCAGCGTGACGCACTTCGGCAGGGCGATGTACGAGCTGAACATCGACACGTTTTGCGCAAACAGCAGCCCGGCCAAGGGGCGCGTCGAGCGCGCCCATCTGACGCTGCAGGACCGGTTGGTGAAGGAGTTGCGGCTGCGCGGTATCAGCACGGGTGGCGGACGCCAATGCGTATGCACCCTCCTTCATCGCGGCCTACAACGCGTGTTTCGCGAAGCCGCCGAAGAGCGGCTTCGACGCACACCGGCCGCTGCGGGCCGATGAGAGCCGTGTCTCGGCGTAGTTGTCGTCCAGCGATGCGTCCGTCGGCGATCTCGTCGCTTCGGGCATTCTGCTCGGCGGCATTGCGTTGACGGGTCGCGCGAAACGTCCGCCATTCGAAGACGATCCGCTGACCGTCGCCGCGGAGCTGGAGCGCCTGGTCCGGGCCGGCACCCGGTGTTTTTACATGAGGCACGGCGCTCCCCTCGACGCCGGCGAAGTCCTTCGACATGCGCAGGCACGTACCGACAACTCGACAACATGAACCGCCGGGTAATCACATAGCCGCCGCGGCGTGTGGCGGCATTGACCGCCGCGGTTTAGACTGCGCGCTGGGCATGATCGTCCGGGTTGTGGCCTCCCTTGCGTATCGAGCGCACCGGGGGGGCCGCGTGTGCTTTCAACGCGTCGCTCCGAAGAGGTCCGGGTCATGGATATCGTGCTGGCCATGAGAGTATTCGCCCGCGTCGTGGAAACGAAAAGCTTTACGCGCGCGGCCGATACGATGGACCTGACACGAGGACGCGTGACCGTGATCGTCCAGGGCCTCGAAGCTCACCTGAAAGCCCGTCTGCTGCAGCGCACCACGCGCAGCCTGAACCTTACGGCGGACGGCGCTGCCTACTACGAACGATGCGCGCGCGTCCTCGCGGATCTCGACGACATCGAGAATTCGTTCCTCGGCAAGGAGCGATCGCCGCACGGCAGGTTGCGCGTGGACATGCCCGGCGCGCTCGGGCGCGTCATCGTCATGCCCGCGCTGAGCGACTTTCACGCGCGCTATCCCGACATCGACCTGATGCTCGGTCTGGGAGACAAGCCGCTCGATCTGGTCCAGGAAGGCATCGACTGCGTGGTGCGCATCGGCACCTTGCAGGATTCGTCGCTCGTGGCGAGACGGGTCGGCATCTATCAGGGCGTCACCGTCGCGAGCCCGGGCTATCTCGAGCAATGCGGCACGCCGCAGACGCTGGAAGAACTCGCCGATCACCGGACGGTGAACTACTACTGGGGGCGCACGGGTCGGATCATGCCCCTCACGTTCGACGTCGACGGCAACGCGGTCGAGGTGAAGATGCGCGGCTCCATCGCCGTGAACGATGCGGAAGCCTATCTGAGCGGCGCGCTGAAGGGCCTCGGCATCGTCCAGGGCGCCCGTTTCCTGGCGCTGCCGCACCTCGAATCGGGCGCCCTGGTCGAGATCCTGTCGCAATGGAAACCGCCGCCGCTGCCGATCTCGGCGGTCTATCCGCACAATCGCCACCTGTCCGCCACCGTGCGCGCGTTCGTCGACTGGATCGCCGAGCTCTGCCGCAACGACCCGCGGTTGTCCAGTACGCCGGAGACGGATGCGCGGTGCGGCCCGGCCAGCATCGACGCCCAGGACGGTGACGAACTCGACCTGGACGGCGATGAAGACGAGCCGTTAGCGTAGGCAAGCCCCGCCGGCACAGGCCGCCGCATTGTTCTCGCAGAGAGAACACTGTTGCGGCAAGCGCGAGATTTATCGGTGCGACGGTAACAACCAGAATACGTGCATTGTTCAAGCAATCGAGAACGCTGCCGCGTTGACTGGTATGTCTACCGTTTCCCTTTCAGGTTTGCTGGTCGAAGAAGCGCGCATCAACGGCTATAGCCAGCCGATCGACGTGCGCAGCTTCCGGCCGTCGGCACGGAAGCACCCGCTCTCGATCATCCTCTACTTCCACGGCGGACGGTTTACCGCCGGCACGCTCGACGAGACGAATGCCGTCTGCGAGGCGCTCGCGTTACAGGTGCGTGCGTGGGTGCTTTCCGTGGGCTACTCGCTCGCACCGGCCTTTCCTTTTCCGAATGCGGTGGAAGACGCGCATCGTGCACTGCAGTGGGTGCGATCGGAAGCCGAAGGGATGCATGCGGACCAGCGGCAGATGGCCGTTGCGGGCCACGACGCCGGCGGGAATATCGCCACGGGTCTCGCCGCCATCGCACGCGACCGCGGCGACGCAGGCATCCGAGCGCAGGTGCTGCTCGCGCCGCTGCTCGACCCGAGCATGACGCGCATCGGCCGATACGCGATGCATGCGACACCTGCGATCGACACGTTGACGGCCAGCTATCGCGCCTATCTGCCCACGCTGTCGCAGCGCGTTCACCCCTATGCCGCGCCGCTCGAATCGTGCCGCCTCGCCCATCTGCCGGCCACGTTTATCGCGACGGTCGAGCACGACCCGTTGCATATCGAAGCCGAACAGTACGCCGCGTCGCTGATCGCCGCGGGCGTGCCCACGGAATGCGCGCGCTACGCCGGCACGACGCGCGCCGGCATCGCGACGCATGCGCCCACGCTGATCGCGGTCGGCGGTTTCCTGCAGCGCCACCTCACGGGCAGTTGACCGTCGTGAACACGCGTCGACGCATGCGCAGGATCGTCGCCGTCGGCACTGGTGTTCGTCGGGCAATTCAAGAAGACGTACTGAAGACGTTTTTCCAGTCACCCTGCCGCGTCGTTTCGGACCATCAAGTCCGGGCGAAAGCAAACCGGAATGAACGGAACGACACCTTAAATCATCGGAGTACAAATCATGTCAAAGGCATTTGAGGAAAACAACATCGCGCTCGTTCTCGAGGCGCTCGACACGTTGTTCAACAAAAAGGATTACGAGAAGGCCGCGCAGTTCTGGTCCGACACGTACATCCAGCACAGCCAGCACGTTCCGGCCGGACGAGACGGCCTGTTCGGCCTCGTCGATTCGATGCCCGACCTGCGTTTCGAGTACGACATGGTGGCCGCCAACGGCGACTTCGTGTGGGTGCACAGCCGCTACAGCAACTCTGCCACCCCCACCGCGCTGATCGCGCTGGATATCCTGCGAATCGAGAACGGAAAGTTGGTCGAACACTGGGACGTGCTGCAGAACGAAGCGGCGCGCAGCGAATCCGCCGGCGGCCATCCGATGTTCGGCGACAAGTTCGGCGACGAGCGCTGATGCTCGCGCGCCATGTCGCTCCAGACAGGGAGAACGCAATGAGCACCCTGCTCGAACAGGCCGTCGAGGCCCATGGCGGGATCGACAACTGGGAAAGGCTCCGCGCGGTTTCGGCGGAACTCGATATCGGGGGCGCCGTCTGGCATCTGAAAGGCCAGCCCGACATGTTCCAGAGTATCGAACTGGCGGCCGACCTGCGGCGCCAGTACGTCGCGATCACGTCGAAGGCTGGCGGCTGGCGGGGTACGTTCACGCCGGACGTGGTCGGTATCGGCTCGGTGAACGGCCGGGCTGCCGACGAGCGGAGCACGCCGAGAACGGCGTATCGAGGCCATACCCAGCAAACCCGCTGGGATCGCCTGCATGCGCTGTACTTCACCGGCTACGCGCTCTGGACCTACCTGACCATTCCGTTTCTCTACACCCGCCCGGGTTTCCATACGGAAGAACTACCTGACTGGCACGAGAACGGCGAAACCTGGCGGCGCCTGAAAGTCACGTTCCCGGATGCGATCGCCAGCCACAGTCGCGAGCAGATTTCCTATTTCGGCGCAGACGGGCTGCTGCGCCGCCACGACTACACGGTCGATGTGATGGGTGGAGCACGCGGCGCCAACTATGCGTCCAGCTACCGCAACGTATGCGGCGTCATGGTGCCGATGTCGCGTCGAGTCTTTGCTTACGACGAGGCAACGCAAAAGATCGACGAACCGCTGCTGGTGTCCATCGACTTCCGCAGCATCGATTTCCACACCGAATAGCGCCGGCCGTACCGGCACGTGCGGGACATCCTTCCTATTTCGCAGGAGCTTTTCATGAAAAACCAGAACAGCCAGCCGTTGCTCGAACCGATTCGCATGGGGATTCTCGATTTGCCCAACCGCATCGTCATGGCGCCGCTCACGCGCATGCGGGCGGCGAATCACGAGCATGCGCCGACCGATCTGCACGCCGACTACTATGCGCAGCGCGCGTCCGCCGGGCTGATCATCAGTGAAGGCATTTTCGTGAGCCCCGAGGGCTTCGGATGGGTGGACGTTCCCGGCCTGTGGAGCGACGCCCAGGTGCGCGGCTGGCGCGTGGTGACGGAGGCCGTGCATCGCGCAGGCGGCCGCATCGTCGCGCAGCTCTGGCATACCGGTTCGCTCGGGCATCCGGATTTCCTGGGCGGCGACGCGCCGCCGTCCGCTTCCGCGGTGAACCCGGAACAGCAGAGCGTGACGGCGTCCGGCCGCAAGGACACCGTCGTGCCGCGTCCGATGGACAAGGCCGAAATCCGTCGGACGGTGGCCGATTTCGGCCGGGCAGCACGCAACGCGATCGCGGCCGGCTTCGACGGTGTACAGATCCAGGGCGGTTACCACTACCTGTTCAACCAATTCCTCAACGTTCGTACCAACCTGCGCACGGACGAATATGGCGGCTCGGTCGAAAACCGCGCGCGCTTCCTGTTCGAGGTCGTCGAGGCCGTGACCGAGGCCGCCGGCGCACACCGGACAGGCATCAAGACCGGACCGGCGACGTCCGAAACCGGGGCATTCGTTTCGACGGACGAGACCCTTGCGACATCCGAATACGTGATCGCCCGACTCAACGAATTCGATCTTTCCCATCTGCTGCTGATGGGCGCCATGACGGACCTGTCGGCAACGCCGCTGGCCGCACTGGCCGGCGACGGGATGTTCCGCCATTTCCGCAGCCTCTACTGCGGAAACATGATCGCCAACGTCGATATCGATCGTGCGCGCGGCAATCGACTCATCGAGGCGGGGCTGGTCGACATGGTGGCCTTCGGACGCCCGTTCATCGCCAATCCGGATCTGCCGCAGCGCTTCGCCATCGATGCGCCGCTCGCCGAAGTCGTCTGGCCGACCGTCTATGGCCCGACGGCCGACGGCTATACCGATTACCCGGCCCTTCGGACGCTACCGGCGTGACGGGGCGACGCGCCATTCGTCGAATTGAGGCTCCGCAGCAGTCGAACGATCCGCAGCTCACCAGCTATTCACCAGGTTCGTCACATTGACCGTGCCGATGCCGGTTGCGAAGTTCCAGCCGACGCCTGCGCCAAAGGCTTTCCGGTAGCTGTTGCTCGTCGTCGAGAGCACGCCGCTGACGCCGCCCGCGCGATAGCAGTTGATCGACCCCGTACAGTTCACGTCCATGTCGCCCTGCGTGACGTTATAGAAAATGCAGCTGCCGCCGACATTCCTGCCGTTGCTCGAATTGCAGCTGCCGATGCTGCCGCCAGCCCCATATTCCGTTTTGGCGAGCCGGTAGAAAACCGGATTCGGGTTCCCTTGACTGGCGTTCTTCTTCTCGTTGACGAGCGCCTGAAATCCAGCCCAGATCGGCGACGCAAACGAGGTCCCGCCCGCCCCCGCCCAGCCGCTCGGCTCGCCGGTGCAGGCTGCGCCGCCATCAGCGGCGTCGGAGTCGCAGAACACGTAGTAGTGTCCCCAGGCGCCGTCGGCAGCGAATAGCGAAACATCGGGAAGATCGCGCACCAGGTCGGCCGGATTGCCGACCAGCGACATCTGCCAGGATGGCTTGGCGTAGCCCTTGCACGTGCCGCCGACGATGCCCTGCTGACGCGGGACACCCGTCGCGCAGCCGCTGGGTCCTCCGCTGCCGCTTGCCGTGGTCTGATAAAACAACACGCCGTACAGGCTGTTGCAAAAGCCCCCGCGTCCGTATGTCGTCGTGTAGCCGTTCGCTGCGGCGAGCAGCGTGCTCCCGCAGGAGTCGTTCCATGGAATTTCGTTGACGTACGACAGCGCCGAGCCGTAAGTCGAGCTGTTGGTCGAACTCCAATAGGTCGAATTCGTCCCTGCGTAGGTGTCGCCGAAGTCGGTGCCGCCGACAGCCACGTTGTAGGGTGTCGACGCAAGGCCGTTGACGCCGATGCCGTGCGTCGCGCTCGTCACATTCGGATCGCAGCCGGCTGCGCCCTCGTCGCCGGCCGCCACGAACACGGAAACGCCCTGGCTGGCCGCCTGCTGATACGCGGCGTTGTAGGCAGCGTTGGCGGCCGCGCCATTCTGCGCCTCGCATTCGCTGTAGCTGATGCTGACGATAGCCGGCGCGTTCCCGCTGTTGAGCAGGTTCTGCAGTGCGATCAGCCCGCCGAACGTGGTGCTGGTGTCCTGGCACGACGCAACCACGATGGCTGCGCCCGGAGCGGCCGCACTAGCCCATTCGGCATCGAGCTCGGCTTCCATCTCGTTGCCGGCGACGACACCGGGGTCGGCGCAGTTGCCGGGGTGAACCTGCGACAGCGAGCCGGTTGCATAGCTGGACAAGCCGAAGGTCGAACGGAATGCGGTCCAGTCCGCAACGCTGTACATGTTGGTATTTTCGATGACGCCGATCGTCTGCCCCTTGCCGGTTATGCCGGCCGCGAACAGCGGCTGCAGATTGTAGATGGTCGCGAGATCGGCCGGGACGACTGCGTTGTACGACGCGAACAACGATGTGAACGTATAGGCCCGCCTCGGCTTGAAGTTCGCGTGCGGGCGGAAGTCATGCAGGGACACGACGCCGCGCACGATACCGGCGAGCGCCTGTGGAACGCGCGGATTGCTCATGTTCGCGATGTGGGCCATGCCGTTGATATCGAGCTTATGGATCTCGGTCTGAAACGTGCTGCGAACCTGCTCGGCCGTTCCCGAGAAATCAATCACCATCGCGTTCTTTTGCACGTTGTTGACGGTAAAGCCATGCCGGCGCAGCCAATCCGTGACCGCGAACACATCCTCCTTGGCGGGACCGAACTCGGCCCCGAACTGTTCCGGGGTGAGCCAGTGATGGGAATTGGGGGAATTCGGATCGTAAAGCTGGTCGATGAAGCGATCGAGTGCGGCCTCGGCTTCCGCCGGGCGGTTGAGCAGCAACTGCATGTGCTCCAGAACCAGGTTGTCGTCAACCCGGCCGCGATCGTTGCCGGCGGTTGCCTCCAGACGGGTATTGCCGGGCAATTCCACCGTCTGGCGCTCGTCGATGATCTGGGTGACGAGTCGCGAAGGCGAAACCGTCCTTGCCTCGGGCAAGCCGGGAACGATGACGAGCAGAATGCCGAGAAGCGGTATCAGGATGTCCGATTTCAGTTTCTTGAGCATGATCTTCTCCGGGAAGCCGACTTCCCCTCGTGTGTCTTCGTCGTTGGATGCCCCGGCCACACGGCTCCCGAAAGAGGCAGGGAGTCGCGCGCAGCGCAAAGGAACGGGTTGCGTCACGTCGCGTTCCAGCTCCGTCTGCGCGAGCATGCATCGTTCATGCCATGCCCGGGTAACCGAATGATTTGATTGCGGTTTGACGCTCCCCTGGCGCGCAAGACCGAGAAAAAACGCGGAAGTTGTTTCAGCTTCGAAACAAACCATCGGCGCCGGGAGCAAAACGCGTCGGCTTGCAGAAGTTCGGAATGGCGTCGACGCCGGTTTTGATAAAAATTGTCAAGGCGGTTTTCAGTCGTCGGGCCGCCGTTTAAATTAGAATGCCGGTCGTTACCCCGCTCTTGCGAATCGAATCCGCGCCGGGCAAAGGTTCCGATTTAAATCCACTTGAGGTAAAAGCGTCGTGACTCGACTCCCGGCCGGCCGCCGAAAATCAGCCGTCCGAGTTTCACGAATCGTTTCGCCTGCAACTGGAGCATGACGCGCCGCCCCGAGAGAACGGCGCTGCAATTCAGGGCTATTCAACCAATATGCAGAATGATTTTTTAAAGCCCGACTCCGGCGCGCGACGGAGCTTTTCCCGATGACCGGAGGTCCCGCATGGTGACCGATTCCCGGGTCTCGTCCGCGTCGTATCAGCCGCGCGATGTCGTCAACGCGCCGGACATCAAGGCGGCAATCGCGCGTCGCAGCGCTGAACGCGGGGACCCCGCCGACATCTCGGCGTGGCTGGCCAACCATTTCTTCCGCTGGGTCATCGGCGGCTTCGAGCAGGCGCAGCCGCTGCATTCGCTGGCCGACTACCGCGCGGCGGCCGGCACGGGCCAGCCTGCCCCCGAATGGCTGGTGCGACGATTCATGCCGCGCCCGGCGTCCGGCGATGCACCGGGGGCCGATGCACCGGGGGCCGACGCCGCGGCATCGCAGGCGCCGGCCGTTCCGAAACCGCTCTACTTCATCGATCCCGAACACCTGCTGCTGATCGATCGCGAGCGCGTGCTGGTCGAGTTCCTGCGCTCGCGCGCGGGCACGCGGCTCGCGCAGAAACTGCAGCGCATCACGTGCGCGATGGCCCTCGCGATGTGGGAGCGCGAACACCAGCGGATGCAGGCGCGACGCGACAAAGGCTGGGTGCCCAGCAGCGGCCTCGCGCTGCGCGAAGTGCTGCGCACCGCGAACGGGATGATCTTCGAATTCGTCGGCAGCCACGCGGCGCTGCGCGAGGAGATGGCCTACGAGTCGTATCACATGCAGCATTGCCTCGGCCAGTTTTCGGACCGGCGGCAATTGCGCGGCGGCTATGGCGAGCAGTATGCGGAGGCTGTCCAGGACGGACGGCTGCGCCTGTTCACGCTGCGCGGCGCGGGCAATCAGCCGCACGTGACCATCAGCCTGTCGATGCGTTCCGACGGCCTGCGCATCGACCAGATCAAGGGCAAGCAGAACCGCCATCCGGTGCGCCGCTACACCGACGACGTCCGGCAGTTCCTGCGCGCGCTCGCGCCCAAGGGCGAACGCCACCCGGACTGCGAAGGCATGGGCCTGGTGTTCGAGCCGGAAGCGCCGGGCGCCGCCGTCGGCGCATGGACGTTCGTCACCGACGTGCGCTCCCCGGACTACCTGTTGAGCGTGATGAGCGCCAACTTCCATCTGATCGAGCACTTCGAGCAGCCGCCTGCCGTGCTGCAATGGCTGCTGTTGCGCAACGCACCCCACGCGCTGGGCCGTCTGCGGCAAGTCGATCCCGCGGTGGCGGCCGCCGCGCGGCAGTCGCTGTCGGGCAACGTATTGCCCGTTGCGCAGCCCCCCGCTGCGCCGCCCGTTGCGTTCGCGATCGAAGGCATCCCGATCGATCCGGCGCTCTGCGGCCCGCTCGCGCTCGAGCCGGCCACGCTCGGAGACGAACCATGCTGAAGCTGCTCGCCTGGATCGTCGGGCTGGTGCTGCTGTGGTACGTGCTGCGCACATACCGGATCGCGGCCCGCCTGGTGCGCGAGGTCGACGCTGAGCAGGCCGCCGCGCCGGACCAGGCCGTGCCGGCGCGGGACAGCGCCGCGATGCGCTTCGCCCGCAGCCAGGCCGAGCAGGCGCCGCCGAACCGCCGCCGCTGGGCGCTCGCGCTGGCCGACATCCTGCTGATCCGCAATGGCATGCGCTGCGATTGCGACACCCTCGTCTACCCACTGCCGGACGCGCAGCGCGAGCAGCTTGCCCGCCAGCTGGTGCGCGAACTGGATTTGCCGGCGGACCTGCCCGAGCCGCAGATCGCCCAGCGCGTGCAGAACGTGCTGGCCGGATGGGTCGGTGGCGTAGGCCGCTCGCATGACGGGTTCTACGAGCAACTGGCCGCCGACGGGCGCGTGCGCGACGCGCTCGCCTTCGATTGCGCCCGCACGGCCTTTCTCGTGCGCTGTCTCGCGCTGCTGGGCTGGGCGCCCGAGCCGCAGGCGTGGCTGGTGCTGCTGCTCAACGCCCAGCGCGCGCAGGACAGCTTCGACAGCTGGGAAGACTTCGGCCTCGCCTACGCCCGCGCCCGCCAGGAATGGCTGCGCGGCAGCAGCCAGGACGGCCCGGCCTCCTCGCGCGCCACGCAGGAAGTGCGCGAGCACCTGCGCAACCCGAGCGGCAACTGGGTCACGCTGCCCTGGAAGCGCTATCGCATCTTCGATCCCCAACCCGTTTCATCATGAACGCCGACACCGACATGTCCTCCGTCTCTCACGACCTGATCCCGCCAGCACCGTCGAAATGGTTCCTGTTCGACATCGATGCGTTGCTGCGCGCAGGCGACTATGCCGCGCTCGACGCGAAGCTGGATGCGGCGCTGGCCGCCAGCCTGACCAGTCGCGAGGAGGAGGCACGCTACGCCGACGCCCTGCCCGGCGACCTGCGCGACTGCACCGCGGCCGGCGCGGAAGGGCTTGCCCGCCTGCGCGCCTGGCAGGCCGCCAATCCGCGCTCGGCCCACGCGTGGCTGTGCGAAGCGCATTACTGGCACCACTGGGCCTACGAATACCGGGGCTCCGGCTGGGCGGAGTCGGTCACCGAGGCGAGCTGGGCCTGTGCCCATGCGTGCGCGACGCGCACCGCGTTGGCCGCGCTGCGGGCGTTGCTGCTGTCTCCGACGATGTGGAGCGCGCCCGCGCTGATCTTCCAGAGCGTGGCGTCGTTCGGCGAGCCCGGCTGGCTCACCCGGCTGGTGAAGCAGCGGCAGTGGCCCGTCACCGAGCTACGCGATGACCTGCCGCTGGCCGACGTGGCCGCACGCGACGCGTTGCTGGGCGTGCTGGCGCGCTCGGGCCTGAATCCGGACGAGCCGGTCGCCTGCCCGGCCGAGTTTCCCGACGCACTGCCCGGCCCGGTCCAGGGCAGGAAGATGCGCAGCGACAAGTGGTACTGGATGGACGCCACGCTGCGTCTCCATCCGCAACTGTTCTTCGTGCTGCGCAAGTTCATCTGGTACATGCTGCCGCGCTGGGGCGGCACGCACGAGCAGATCCTCGCGTTCATCGGTTCCGACGCCTGCGCGCACCTGAGCGACGTCGAACAAGACCGGCTGCGCCACGAAATCTGGCGCGACGAGTACCTGAACGACACCGCGGACGAGGACGACGATCCCGACGACGTGCGCCACTGGATGGCCGAGACGCGCGCCCGGGCGGACGCCGCGCTGCATCCGTATCACCGCTGGGAAGCCCTGCACTGGCTTGCGGTCAGCCACTTCATGCGCAGCGAATATGAGCCGGCTTACGCGTGCCTGCTGGAAGCCGAGTGGCACCATCCGATCGACAACAACCGCGCGATGGCGATGGCCGTGAACCTGACGCTGGGACAGGATCCGAATGGCAACTGGCTGACCCGGGCCATCGAGCGCGCGTCCGACGCGCGCCAATGTACGGCGGCCCTGATCCTGCGCGGCTACGGCCACCGCCACGGCACGTTCGGCTTTGCGCTGGACGAGGCGCGCGGCGAGGCCTGGCTGGACGCGGCGCGCGCGCACGAGCCCGGGTCGCTGGCCTGGAACCAGGTGGCGTCCGCGTTGCGCTTCGAGCGTCGACGCTGCGCCGAAGCGTTCGCGATCGCCGAGCTCGGGCTGGCCGCCGGCGGCGATTCCTGTGAATACCTGCTCGCGCTCTTCCACGAAGACGGCATCCATGTGCAGCCCGACCTGTACAGGGCCGCCCACTACTATCGCCTGACGATGGAAAGCGGCGGCAACATGGGGGCGTACATGCTCGCGGATGCCTGCTATCGCCTAGCAAATGCGAGCAAGGACCCCGACGAGCGCAAGCACCTGAGGATCGAGGCCATCGAGGCCGCGCGCAAGGCGGACGAGATGGGGCACACCGACGGCCTGAAGGACATGCTGATTTACATCGGCGTCCTCGAGGACATCCCGTCGCGCCACCGTTACATGGACGAGCTGCGCCGCTATGCGGACGGCGGCCATCCGGCGGCGATGGCCGCGCTGTCGGTGATCCTGTGCGACGGCCGCGACAAGACGTTCTACAACTACCGCGAGAGCGTGCGCTGGATCATGGGCGCCCAGGCGATCGCGCCGGACGACGAATACGTGCGCAACATCACGCGCCTGTATCACGAGGACGGCATGCTGGGCAAACTGCTGTACAAACTGCACCGCAAGCAGATCAAGGCGCACGAGATCCCCGGCAGCGACAACGCGATGGTCTGATCGCGGCGGATGCCGGCCGCGCGGTTGCGCGGGCCGGCGCGGCCATGTTCCCGCACACTGGCCTAGCCACCGGAGGCATGCCGCCGCTCATGCTCCAGCAACCATTGCTTGCGAGCCAGGCCGCCGCCGTAGCCGGTCAGCGCGCCGTTCTTTCCGACCACCCGGTGACAGGGCACGACGATCGCCACGCGGTTGGCGCCGTTGGCGCCGGCCACTGCCCGCACCGTCTGCGGCTTGCCGAGTCGCTCGGCCTGCTCGGAATAGCTCGCGGTGCTGCCATAGGGAATGGCCTGGAGCGCTTGCCACACCGACTGCTGGAACCCGCTGCCGGGCGTATCGAGCGCCAGTTCGAATCGCTGGCGCTTGCCGGCGAAATACTCGCCGATTTCACGCTCGGCCTGGCGGGTGTGCGAGTTTTCCCCGGCGAGGATGCGCGCTTGCAAGCGCCTTTGCAGATCCTCGAACTCGGTCTCCAGCATCCGGCGGTCCACGAATTCCAGCAGGCAGACGCCGCGCTCAGTCGCACAGACGAACATCGGCCCCAACGGCGTGGTAAAGCGGTGAATGAGGATGACCTGGGCGGCCGCCGTCGGCGCGCCGCCGGTCAGCTTCTTGCAGGTATAGCCGAAGCCGCTGAGCGAATCGTAGCCGCTGTCGAGCGCGGCATCGGTTGCGCGGCGACCGGTCTTCAGCTCTTCCAGCGCCGTATTGATGCGCAGCGCGCGCTGAAACGCCTGAAAGCTCATCCCGTAGTGCTGCTGGAACCAGCGCCGGATGCGCTCCGGGCTGACACCGCGTTCCCTGAGGCGCCCATCGCTCAGGCGCTCCTTGGGATGCTGGCGCACCCACGCGATAGCCTCGGCCACGTCGGGCGGCGCGGCATTCGCGTTCTCGGTCGGCTTGCACACCTTGCACGGCCGGTAGCCGGCATCGAGCGCTTCCTTGAAGCCGGTGTAGAACACCACGTTCTCGCGCTTGGGCTTGCGCGCCCGGCAGGTGGCGATGCAGAACACGCCGGTGGTCTTCACCGCGACGTAGAAGATGCCGACATGGTCCGCCGCGCGCTCGACCAGCGCGCGGTAGTAGGCGTCGATTTGTCGGACATCAGTGACCAGCATGGTCGAATAGCACCCGGAAGGATTGTTCGTCGCGCACGGCGGTGAAGAGTTGCTGCAGGGTCTGCTTCACGCGCCCGTGCAGGAAATTGCCCATGCTGATGCGCTTGACGCCCAGCGCGGCGAGGCGCTCGAACGACGGCAGATTCGGCATGCACATCACGTTCAACGGCAAGGACACGCCCGCCACGATGGCGGCGATATCCGCGTCGTCGGTCACACAGGGCACGAACAGGCCGTCGGCGCCGCAGGCGGCATAACGCCGGCCGCGGGCGAGGGTCTCCTCACGAGCATTCGCCACGCCCAGCAGGAAGGTATCGGTGCGCACATTGACGAACAATTCCACGCCGGCTGCCTTCAAGCCGGCGTGGATGTCGCGCAGACGCCGGGCGAAGGCTTCAGCGTCCACCAATGTGCGCTGGCCGTTGCGCACCACGCTGTCCTCCAGATTGACACCGACCACCCCCATGGCAGCCAGCTCGCGCAGGTTGGCGACTACCGTCTCGGCCGTCTCGCCATAGCCAGCTTCCACGTCGACGGTCAGCGGCAGGTCGGTTGCCGCGCGCAAACGCGCGACCAGGGCTTGCAGCTCGGCAAAACTCAGACCCTCGCCGTCGGCATAGCCCAGCATATCGGCGATGGCCGCGCTGGACGTGCCGATGGCGGCATAGCCCGCAGCTTTCGCTGCGCGGGCGCTTGCGACATCCCAGACGTTGGCGAGCAGCAGCGGTTCGGCTTGATGGTGCAGTCGGGCAAAGTGCATGGATAGCTCCTTGATTGAACGTGGCGTCAGTATGTGCGTCCGGCTCATTGCGTCACAACCGAAAACCGGACAAGTATTTTTCGCCGGGATGTCGGCGGGACATTCAAGCATGGCATCGACGGGTCAACATGCCCACCCAAACCCGCTATCATCGATTCCTTCGCCTCCCCGGCCCGCCTCGCGCCGCGAGGCACCGCTGACTCCCGGAAACGACATGACAAACACTCCCGAACGCGTAGAAGGCGCCGCCCGGCATCTGCTTGCGGCCCGTCACGCCGGCGTCGCCGGTCCGCTCCTGCCGGACGCATACCGGCCCGACGACATCGAAACGGCCCTCGCGATCCAGCGCCGCGTCGTCGAACTGTCCGGCGAGGCGGTCGGCGGATGGAAATGCGCGCTGCCGCCGCCGGGGCGCGTCGTCGTCGCGCCGATCTTCGCATCGACGATCCACGCGTCGGGCGGCCCTTTCCACGTCGTTGCCGATGCGCCGACCGTCCGGATCGAACCGGAGATCGCGTTCGTGATCGACCGCGATCTGCCGCCGCGCGAGCAGCCCTACGACGAAGCCGACGTGCGCGGCGCGATCCGCGAGGTTCGTCTCGCGCTCGAAGTGCTCGGCTGCCGCTACGCGGAGCCGTCGCGGGCGACCGTGCCGGAACTGCTCGCGGATGGGCAATTCAACCAGGGCCTGTGTGTCGGGCCGGTCGTGCCTGGCGGCCTGCACGCGACGCTCGACGCGATTGCGCTCGAGTTGCACGGCGGCGTGAACCGGTCGATCGACGGCCGGCACCCGGACGGACATCCGCTCAGGCCGCTGCTGTGGCTCGTCAATTTCCTCGCCGCGCGCGGCGAATCCGTGCGGGCCGGCCAGATCGTGACGACGGGTTCGTATGCCGGTGCGATCGAAACCCCGCTCGGCCGGATGCTGACCGTACGATTCGGCGAGTTCGGGAATCTCGCGGTGGAACTGGTCGCCTGAGCTCATGGTCCGGCGCGCTACGCGTCCAGTTCCGGGTAATGCCGGAAGATCCCCTCTTCGTTGAACGGAATCCGCCGGTCGGACGCCAGGTAACGCGCGACCGGCGGATGCTGCGCAACCCGGTCGTGCAGGTCGATCAACCCGCGATGCTTCGGTGCGATGCGGGCCATCGCGTTCGGAAACGCGTAGCGCAGCCCTTCGATCAGCTGGAACATCGACAGATCCACGTAGCTGAGTTCGCCGCCCGCCATATAGCCGCTCTTGTGCGGGTTATGCGCGAGCACCTTGCCGAAGTAGCCGAGGAATTTCGGCACGCGATGCTTGAGGAAATCCTGCGTCCGCAGCGCGGCTTCCGCCATCTGATCCTCGTAATAGAGGCTGGCGGCGATCGGGTGATGGGTGTCGTGAATCTCGGCGACGAAGTCGGTCACCGTCAGCTGGAGCTGGTGGACCCACAGCCGCCCTGCTTCGTCCTGAGGCGCGAGGCCGTGCCGGCCGCCGAGGAACAGCAGGATGTTGGCGGTCTGCCCGATGATCTGGTCGCCGGCCTTCAGGAACGGCGGCGCGAACGGCAGGCATGCGTCGGAAGCGCTCTCCAGCACGCGCATCATGGCCGGCATGCCCATGCCGCGCCCGGATCGGCGCCCGACGTCCACGTAGTCGGCTTCGGCCGCTTCAAGCGCGAGCCGCACGAATTCGCCGCGACCCTGGATGCCGGGCCAGTAATAAAGCGCGTAGCGCATGTTGCCCTCCGCTCGGTTCGTTGAAAGCCGCAATTGCGTCGTTCGTCAGCTTAATACGTTGCCGGTTAAAAGGTGCGCGCTTAAGCCTGTCTTAATCCTTTCGACCTAGGCTGAAAGTGCCGTACCGTGAAGCGGCCATTCCGGCCGGGCGCGTCGTGCGTGGGCTGACGGCCACGCCATGCGACAGGAGCGAAGCATGGCACGCAACGCGTGACCACGCGTTGCAGTTCGATGTGACCGACTCGCCCCCGCTGCGGCTGGCGCGGCGCAGTCTCACCGCCCCTTTCCCCGCGCCCGCTGCCCCGCGTCCACCGCCACGGTCTGCTTGACGGTACGGCAAACGTCACGGCGCAAGCGTCGAAGGTCGGGCATTCACACCAGACCCGACCCTGAAAACGGCGAGCCGACGGCGTTCCTCTCGCCGCCGACCCGGCGCGCTTTCCCGAACGCCAATCCACAGCCGGTCCCGCCCCTGGCGCATGCCGTGATGCCATCCGGCGCAGCGCGCGCCGTCGCGCCGTTGTCATGTGCGGTTTCGCATGGCGCCAACGGAGGGAGGTCACGATGAAACGCTTATCCACCTTGAAGCTGGGGGTTGCCGCCGTGGCGATCGGCCTGGGTGGCCAGCATGCGCTGGCCGCCGATGTAGCCTCGCTGCCGCCGCCCAATCACGAGGGCCCGGTCGCCTATGTATCGGGCGGCATCGGCAGCGATCAGTCGGCCGCGCTCAAGCAGCAGATGCGCGACTATTCGCTGGTGCTCGAGTTCGCCGGACGAACCGTCAGCGGCAACAACGACTATCTGGCGGACATCCCCGTGAATGTCACCGACGCGCACGGCCATCAGGTCCTGTCGACCGTGACCGAGGGGCCGTTCCTGCTGGCCGCGCTGCCTGCCGGCCGCTATTCGGTGACCGCGACCTACAACGGTCAGACCCAGCGGCGCAGCGTGCAGGTGCAGGCGTCGTCGCACGTTCACGAAGTGTTCGTCTGGAAGATGTGACGGGCGCCGCGATGCCACGCGGCACGGCAATTGCGTCGCAGTGACTATGGCGACGCGCGGCCTGCCGCTGCCGGTCCAGGCTGGGCGTCAGCCGCGGCTTGGTCCGGCGCAGGCGACGCATCGGGATCGACACGGCGTTCGCGATCGTCGTCCCCATCCGGCGGAGCCGCCTTGCCGGCTTTCGACAGCCGTGCGAGCCGCCGGTGCAGCCATCCCGACAGCACGCCCGACGTGATGAACGCGTCGGCGATCGCGATCACGTCGAGGCCGCTGATCTCGTCGTCGAACCAGTGCGTCAGGTAAGCGCGTACAAAGACGTGGCCGATCATCGTCGCCGTGCCGACGAGCATGCCGAGCAGTACGAACCAGCGGCGGCGCATGCGCGGGCCGAGCGCGCCCATGATGCCGCCGGTCACGGCAATCGGCAGGAAATAGCCGAACAGGAACGAGCCGAACAGCACCAGCAGCGCCATGCCGGCGCAAATCTTCAGGGTGTCCCAGAAAGGCAGGCCGAGCGCGGACCAGATGATCAACGCAATCGTCGGCGCGACGAGCGCGGCGACGAGCGGCCCGCCGATCGCGAACGCCGCGACGCCGAACACGGCGCGGTCGAAGGGGGAATACGGTTTGCGCGGCTGGCTTCGAGCGGCAGTCGTCATGGTTCTTGTCGGTGATCGGAATGGCGGCCCGCCGAAGTGTATCAAGCCGGCGCGCAATCGAACCTTCCCCCGCGGCCCTCCGGAAACGGGCACGCGACACGCGACATCCAATCGAATGAGCGGCCCCGAGCCGCGTCCGCGTGACGGCGTGATTCCGTCAGCCAATGTCCGGAGGAATGCAAATGAACATGACCCTCGATGCCGCGCTATGCGGCGCGCTGCTCGCCGTCGCCCTCCCCGTGTCCGCGCAGCAGGCCGGCCCGACCGACCCGCAGATCGCGGCGATCGTCGTCACCGCCAACCAGGTCGACATCGACGCGGGGAAACTGGCGGAATCGAAAACCCGCAACAAGGACGTCAAGGCCTTCGCCGATCGCATGGTGACCGACCACACCGGGGTCAACAAGGCGGCGAGCGACCTCGTGCGCAAGCTGGGCGTGACGCCCGAAGACAACCCGACCAGCATGAATCTCAAGCAAGGCGGCGATACCAATCTGCAGAACCTCGGCAAGCTCGACGGCGCGCGTTTCGACCGCGCGTACATCGATCATGAGGTGACCTATCATGAAGCCGTGCTCGATGCGATCGATCACACGCTGATTCCGTCGGCGAAGAATGCCGAGCTGAAGACGCTGCTCGTGAAGAGCGAGCCGGCGTTCGTCGCGCACCTCGAACATGCGCGGCATCTGCAGTCGACGCTGGGGAAAGGCGGTGGCGGCGCGCAATGACGCGCTGACGGCGCCGTCGCGGTGCGGCATCGGTGCTCGATCGGCGGTGGCGGCAGCGCTGCTGTGCGCGCTATTCGCGGCGCCTGTGGCTAGCGCGGACTCGCATGTGATCGTGGTCGAGCAGATGCGCTTCACGCCGGCCGAGCTGACCGTGCATCGCGGCGACGAAGTGACCTGGGTCAACCACGACCTGTTTCCGCATACGGCGAGCGCGGACGGCCACGGGTTCGATTCCGGCAGCATCGCGCCGCAGGCGTCGTGGCATTACGTGGCGCGCGAGCGCGGCCGGTTCCCCTACTCGTGCACGTTCCATCCGACGATGCACGGCACGTTGATCGTCCGTTAGATTCGCCGACGAGGTGTCGCCCATGACGACGGTTGTCGATTCACATGTGCTTGCGCCTTCCGGCGACGAACCCGACCTGATCCGCCGGATCGTCGCCGGCGATCCGGACGCGTTCGAGCGGGTGATGCGCCGCCACAACCGGCGCCTGTACCGGCTGGCCCGCGCGGTGCTGCGCGACGACGCGGAAGCCGAGGACGCGCTGCAGGTCGCGTACCTGTGCGCGTACCGGTCGATCGCGCGCTTTCGCGGCGACGCGGCGCTCGGCACGTGGCTGTCGCGGCTGGTGCTGAACGAATGCTTCGGCCGCGTGCGGCGCGCGAGACGGCGCGCCGGCGCGCTGCCGATGCGCGACGTCGGCGACGCGTTCGACGAGGCAGACATGATCGATTTCTCGCCCGATTCGCCCGAGCGGTCGGCGGCGTGCGCCGAGTTGCGCAACCTGCTGGAGCGCCGGATCGATGCGTTGCCGCCGGCCTTCCGGATCGTGTTCGTGATGCGCTCGGTGGAGGAAATGACCGTCGAGGAAACCGCGCAATGCCTCGCGTTGCCCGAGGCGACGGTGCGCAGCCGGCATCATCGCGCGCGGCGGATGCTGCGTGCGTCGCTGACGCTCGATCTCGACATGGCCGGCCGCGACGCGTTCGATTTTCGCGGGGCGCAATGCGACCGGGTGGTCGCGCAGGTGCTGGCGCGGCTGGGGGAAGACGATCCCGGCGAGGCGCAGGATGCCTGAGCGTTCGGGCGCGTCCGCGGGTTCCCGTTCAACCGCCGCAATCTCGAAAACGGGAACGCGAGGCGGGCCCGGACATGGAATAAGCCGGCTGCCCCGAACGTTACGTGATCGCGCGGGCGCCTGGACCGGCCGGTTGGCCGGACGACGCGATCGGGCCGCCCGCACGTCGATAGGAGGCTGAGATGAAATCGACAGCGTTTGTTGCAGCCGTGGTTGCGGCGCTGACGCTCCTGCTTTCCGCGGGATGCATGTCCGACAACGGCGCTTCGCAGAACCACGCGGTCGGCCGTTACGGCGGAGCGGGCGGGGGTGGAAGCGGCGGCGGTGGTGGTGGGGGCGGCGGCGGATACTGACCGGTTGCGTTCCACCGTATGGCCCGCGTCGCGCGAGCGCCGCGGCGCCTGACCCTTTCCTTTCAGGGCATGGCCTTCCCGTCGGCCGGCGTTACGCTGGCCGGCCGCGTGCCCCGTCCCCGATCTCTCCGCCGGCCCCGGCCCGAACCTGGCGACGAACAGGTCACGTTATGACGTTTATCTCCTAATCTGATTGCAGCGGTACAAGCAACACCGCAGGAGACGAACGATGGACAAAACGAACCGATACGCGGTGATCGTGGTTCTGGCTCTGCTGGGGGGCTGCCACCACGCTGCGAAGACGCCGGAGAACGCCGGCATGAATCAGGGCGCCGGTGGCCAGGCACTCGGCACGCCGTCGGTCGTGACCGACGAGCTCAACAATCCGAACAGCCCGCTCGCCAAGCGCAGCATCTATTTCGATTTCGACGCCTACGACGTGAAACCGGAATACCGGACGCTGCTGCAGGCGCATGCCGATTACCTGCGCCGCCACCCGGCGCAGCGCGTGCTGATCCAGGGCAATACCGACGAGCGCGGCACGTCCGAATACAACCTCGCGCTCGGCGAACGCCGCTCGCAAGCGGTGATGGGCGTGCTGGTGACGCTGGGCGTGCCGGAGACGCAGCTCGAAGCCGTCAGCTTCGGCAAGGAAAAACCGGTGGCGCTCGGTCACGACGAGGCGTCGTGGTCGCAGAACCGGCGTGCCGACATGGTCTATCGTTGACGCGTGCCTGCCGGCGTGTGTCGGCGGGACGGAGCACCGCGCACGGTTGCCGGAAACCGGCCGCCTCGCGTCGCGGCGCCCCGCCCTGCTCCGTCAGCGCATCGCCTTCACGTCGGCCGGCGTGACGCTGGCCGGCTGCCCGCCCCACGTCGCGCGCAGGTAGTTCGACAGCTGTGCGAGTTCATCATCGCTCAGCGTCCCGGCGAAGCCCGGCATCGGCTGCATGTTTTCGACGCCGGCGAACTTCTGCTCGTCGATGCCGTCGAGCATCGCGACGAGCAGGTTGCGCGGATCGCCCTGCCGCAGCGTCGAGTTGCCGTTCATCGGCACCGCGACGTGCGGCTTGCCCTCGCCGTTCAGTCCGTGACAGCCCGCGCACACCGCGACGTAGACCGAGCGGCCCGCCGCGAGTTGCGCGGCGTCGGCCGACACCGGCTTGACCGGTTGCGGCGCCGGCGCCTTGTCGCCGAGCAGGTACACGGACAGCCCGCGCAGGTCGTCCTTCGTCAGGTGCTGCGTGCTCAGGTGCACGACCGGATACATCTCGCCGAACGCGGAGCCTTGCGGCGCGATGCCGACGCTGAAGAAGGTCTGCAGGTCCGCGCCCGTCCAGCCGCGCGCGGCGAGGCCCGCCGGCGTGATGTCAGGAGCCGCCACGCGGCCGAGCGCGGCGCCCGCGAACGGCTTCGCGCCGTCGAGCTGGCCCGTGAAGCTGCGCGGCGTATGGCATTCCGCGCAGTGGCCGAGCGCGTTCGCGACGTAGCGGCCGCGCCGCCAGTCGGCGGACTGGCCGCTCGACGCGTCCGGCAGGCTGTCCTTCAGGAACAGCAGGTCCCAGACCGCCATCCCGACTCGCAGGTTGTACGGGAACTGCAGCTCGTGCGGCCGGTTTTCCTGCGCGGCCGGCCTGACCGACATCAGGTATGCGTACATCGCGTCGGTGTCGGCGCGCGTGAGCTGCCGGTACGACGTATACGGCATCGACGGATACAGTCGCTTGCCCGGCGCCTTGCCGTCGTGCAGCGCGGCGTAGAAGTCGCCGGCGCTCCAGCTGCCGATGCCCTGGTCCTTGTCCGGCGTGATGTTCGAGCCGTAGAACGTGCCGTACGGCGAATCGAGCTTCGCGCCGCCGGCGAACGGCGCGCCGTCCTTCGCGGTATGGCACGCGGCGCAGTCGGCCGCCTTGACGAGATAGCGGCCGCGCGCGATCTGCTCGGGCGTCGGCGCGGTGCCGGCGGCCGGCGCGTCGTGGCCGCCGCAGGCGGCGAGCGTCAGCGCGCAGGCGGCCGCGAGCGCGGGCACGCGGGCAACGCGCGCGGCCCGTTGGGCGAATGTGCGTGTCATGCGGTGTCCTTCACGAGTCCCGGCGTCGTCATCACGACGTCCTTCACCGCTTCGTAGTAGCGGACATAGCCGGTGCAGCGGCAGATGTGCGCGTCGAGCGCCTCGGTGATCGTGCGTTCGACGTCGGCCTTCGCGACCGGCTGGCGCTTCAGCCGCTCGATCAGCACCGTGGCGGCGTTGACGAAGCCCGGCGTGCAGTAGCCGCACTGGAAGCTGAAATGCTCGAGGAATTTCTGCTGGATCGGCGACAGCTCGACCACTTCGCCCGCATCGTTGCGCTTCGCGTGGCCTTCGATCGTGCGGATCGAGCGGCCGTGGAAGAAATGCGCGCCGGTGATGCAGCTGCGGACTTCCTCGCTCGTGCCGTCGGGCTTGTCGAGGATCACGACGCACGCGTGGCAGATGCCCTGCCCGCAGCCGAGCCGCGAACCGGTCAGGCCCGCATATTCGTGCAGGAACTCGATCATCATCAGCCCTTCAGGCACCTGCATCGGGCCGACGGACTGGCCGTTGATGGTCACCGACAGCGGCTTCGGCTGATAGCGGACGAGCGGGCGCTCGACCGGCGCCGCAGGCGCGGCCGCTTGCGCCGGCACGGCGGCGGATGCCGGGACCGGTGCGCTGGCGGCGCCGGCGGACGCGGCGGCCGGGGGAACGACGCCGGCGGCGCTGGTGGCGCTGGCAGCCGACGCGGCGGTTTGGGCGGTCGTCATGCGAGCACCTCCTGGATCTTTTGCGGGGTCACCGGCAAGTCGGTGAAACGATGGCCGATCGCGTGCGCGATGCCGTTCACGATCGCGCCGACGACCGGGATCATCACCACTTCGGCGACGCCCTTCGGCGGATCGGTTTCGGACAACGGCGGCAGCACTTCGCCCGTCTGCGTCCACACGGCGACGTCGGACGCGCGCGGCAGCTGGTAGCGGTTGAAGTTCCACGTGCCGTTGCCCGGGCCGTCCTCGTACAGCGGCAGGTATTCGTGCAGCGCGTGGCCGATGCCCATCGCGAGGCCGCCCTGCAGCTGGCCCGACACGAGCTGCGGCGAGATCTGGTTGCCGCACTCCATGATCGAATGGTGCGTGAGCAGCTCGACCTTGCCGGTCGACTCGTGCACGGCCAGCTCGACGAGCGTGCCGACCGCGGTGTAGTACGTGACGGCCGCGTTGTTGCGGCTCGTCGGCGGGATGAACACGCGCTTGCGGTCGAGCACGCGGTAGCCGTTCGCGGTCGGCGGCAGCGTGCCGCGCATCGCGGTCGCGCCGGCCGGCGCAGCGGTGCCCGGCACCGGCCCGTTCCCGTCGCCGGTCTTCGGCGCGCCCATGCGCAGCGACAGCCCGTCGATCGGCAAGCGCTCGACGGCGCCGCCGACTTCGAACTCGGCGTCGGTCCACTGCCAGCGGTTGAACACGTGCACGACGGCGCCGGTCGGCAGGCCGAGCGCATGCGCCTGCTTCGCGAGCTGCTCGAACGACAGCGGCTCGAGGCCGTCGGCGGTCAGCTTGCCGTCGACCCAGCGCGCATCCTCGATGCGGACCGTGTACGGCGCGGCCTGGCCGCCGCCGAGGCCGCGGGTCCAGATCGACATCGCCGCGGGCCACAGCCCGTAGCGGAACACCGCGCGCGCGGCTTCGCGCGTGCTGTGCGTGAAGTAGTACGCGGAATTCGTCGCGCTCGACGGCGACGCGTAGCTCGGCGACCAGCGCGGGTTCGCGCTCAGCCGGTCCTGGTCGGCCTGCGACATCAGGTACGGATCGCCGCTCGTCTCGACCGGCAGGTCCGGCCACTCCGTCACCGCGACGCGCACCTCCGTCGCCGGCCGGCCGAGCCATTTCGCGACCGCGACGGCCTGCGACGTCGACATCCCCGTGCCGATCTCGGCGGCCGTGTGATGCAGCGTGACCTGGCCGTTCTCGTCGAACTCGACCTTCGCGAACGACGCTTCCGCGCCGGTGCCGAAGTCCTTCTGCACGCACGAGAAGCCGACGCCGTAGCGCCGGCCCGGATGCGCGGCCTCGAATTCGGCCTTGCGCGCCGCGCGGCGCGTCCACAGCGGATGCTGCCGCGCGCGTTCGAGCACCTCGTCGACGCGCAGCGCGCCGGCGGGAATCGCGCCTTGGGTGTTCTTCATGCCCGAGCGCAGCGCGTTCTTCAGGCGGAACTCGATCGGATCGATCTGCAGCTGCGCGGCGATCTCGTCGATCGCCATCTCGGTCGCGGCCATGCTCTGCAGCGTGCCGTAGCCGCGCGCGGAGCCGGCGTCGATCGCGCGCGACGCGATCGCGACCGCGGCGAGATCGCTCTTCGGGAAGTAGTAGATCGACTGCGCGGCGGTGGCGCCGACCATCGCGACCGACGGCGAGAAGTTGCTGCGGCCGCCGCCGTTCGCCTCGAAGTCGCCCTTGAACGACTGCAGCAGGCCCGTGTTGCGGTCGACGGCGATCCGGTAGCGCATCCTGAACGCATGGCGCTTGAGCGACGTCTGGAACTGCTCGTAGCGGTCGTTCGCGAAGCGCACCGGGCGGCCGTCCGCGTACAGCGCGCACACGAGGCCGTAGAACGGCACGTTGAAGTGGTCCTTCGACCCGTAGCCCACGGTGTAGCACGGATGCACGAACAGTTTCTTCACCGGGAAGCGGCACTTCGCGACCATCGCCGCGGCATTTTCCGCGACTTCGAGCGGCGACTGGGTCGGCACGACGAGGTGCAGCGCCTGCGTCGCGGCGTCGTACCAGCAGTTCGCATTGTCGGGTTCGAGCGCGGCGGTGTCGACCGACTGCGTGTTGTATTCGCGGTCGAACACGAGCCAGTCGGCGGACGGATGATCGAGCTCGTCGGCGATCCGCGCCGCGTGGAACATCCCCTGCTCGTCGAGCTTGCCGTGCTCCTTGCCGTCCGGCCATACCGGCTGGTGCTTGCGCATCATGCTCGGGAAGATCGGCGCGTCCTTCAGGCTCGAATAGGCGTCGTCGTCATAGGCGCTCTTGCCGCCGACGCGCACGTAGCGAAACGTGCCCCACGGGTCGCGTTCGAGCGGGCCCGTGACCGCGCCGTAGCGGATCACGTCGTCGCGGAACTTGAGCAGGTTCTTCGCGAAGCGGAAGCGCGCGAAGTCGTGGTAGATCAGGATCGCGACCGCATGGCCGAGATACGCGGGCGTCTTGCCGGCGGGCAGCAGCATGTCGTCGCCGTAGAACGCCGGGAACGCGACGCCGTCGCGCGCGAGATCGTCGGCGGTGACGATGCGGTCCGGCTTCAGGTCGTCGCCGAGCAGCGACAGGTCGAAGCCCTCGTAGACGCGGTCGGCCTGCGCGACGCGCAGGATCAGCGCGTGCGACTGCTGCTGCGGCCAGTGCGGCATGTCGGCCGCGCGGACGTCACGCGCGAACACTTTCGCGCCGGTGACCTTCGCGATGCCGTCGATGCGGAATTGCGGGATGCCGGTCACGCTGTTCCACTTGACCGGGGTGAGGAGCTTTTCTTCGAAGAGTGCTGCGAATGCGCGGCTGCCGATGGGCGCGACGTAGACTGCGACGCCCGCCAGCACGCTGGCTTTCAGAAAACCTCGCCGTGACAGGCCGTGGTTTTTCATGGGGGGACCTCCTGGTGCGGCTCGCGAAGGCGGGCGGGTGTCGCGGCGTTCGGAGCGGCGCGCATTCTGTCATTTTTTACAGGATGACGGCTATAGCGTTTCTCACATGTATTACTTATTGGAATGCATATAACGGTCGACGCACGGGGGCGCCCGACCGGACCGCCATGTTTCGTGCTATGGTCGTGCGCATCCGGCGAACGGTTTCTCCCGCAACGTTGCCGCGCGGGCGTCGCCAGCCCTCATCGCGTCGAGGTTATCGATCATGGCAGTCAGGGCGTCACTCCTGCACTCCGTTCTCGCTACGCCTCCTTCCGGCAATCACCGCGTCACGGCGGCGTTGCGCCCGTCCCTCCTCTCCACCCTGTTCGAAGACATCCGGCCGATGTTCCTGTCCGGCCTCGCGAGCGGCTTCGTCGCGGCCGTCGCGCTGTTCCGGCTGCAGCAGACGTGGTGTCTCGTCTGGCTGATCGCCGACGTGGGCCTGCTCGCCGCGCGGGTCGCGATCGCGCGCGTCTGCGTCGCGCGCCGGGAACCCGGCGACGACCGCACCGAGTACTGGGCGCGACGCTACGCGCCGGTGTCGCTCGTCGCGTGCTTCCTGCTCGGCCTCGGCACGATGGGCTGCGTGGAGGCCGCGGACGTCGAGCTGGGCACGCTGTCGGTGCTGGTCGCGGGCGGCGTGTTCGGCGGGATCGCGTCGCGCAATTCGGCGCTGCCGCGTCTCGCGATGACGCAGATCACGCTCGGCGTGCTGCCGATCGGCCTCGGCGCGCTGCTGGCGCCGCGCAGCGGCGCATGGCTGCTGCTGCCGCCGATCGCGATCTACCTCGTCGCGATGCGCACGGTCGTGCAGCGGCATTACAAGGTGCTGGTCGCGCTGATCGCCGCGCGCCAGCGCAACGCCGAACTCGTCGCGCGCTTCGACGCCGCGCTCACGCACATGCCGCACGGGCTGTGCATGGTCGACGGCGAGAACCGGGTGATCGTCGCGAACCGGCGCACCGCGCAACTGTTCGGCTCGCCGCGCGAGATCATGCTGGACATGCCGTTTCCGGACGCCGTCGCGGCGCTCGGCGCGGGCGTGGCCGCCGACCCGGACGGCGCCGAGCTGACCGCGCGCTGCGCCGGCTGGCTTGACCGCGAGCCCGCGCCGTTCGAGATCACGCTGGCCGACGGGCGGCAGCTCGAGATGACGCGCCGCCAGGTGCCGGACGGCAACGCGGTGATCATCGTCGAGGACGTTACCGCCCGCCGCCGCGCGGAGATGCATATCCGCCACCTGGCGCGGCACGATGCGCTGACGGGCCTGCCGAACCGGCACGAGCTCCACGCGGAGCTCAAGCGCATGCTCGCGCGGCGCACGCGGCGTCATGGCCTCGCGCCGGCCGTCATGTACCTGGATCTCGACGGCTTCAAGGCGATCAATGACCGCTTCGGCCACCACGCCGGCGACGACGTGCTGACGCAGGTCGCCGCGCGTCTCAGCGAGACGCTGCCGCCGGGCGAGCTGGTGGCGCGGGTCGGCGGCGACGAGTTCGTCGTCGCGATCGACGACACGACGATGCAGGCGTGTTCAGTCCAGGCCGCGCAGATCATCCGGCGGATTTCCGTGCCGTATACGCTGTCGATCGGCGCGACCGTGAGCCTCGGCATCAGCATCGGGATCGCGCTCGACCGCGATTGCGACACGCCCGAAGAGCTGATCCGGCAGGCGGACAGCGCGCTGTACGATGCGAAGTCGTCCGGCAAGGGGATCTACCGGTTCTATTCGAACGGCAGCCGGAGCGTCGCGCCGGCCGCGGCGGGCTGACGGCGCGCACGATTCCTCCTCCCGGTTTCATGCGCGATACGATTCAAGCGCCGCACGCGGCGTCACGTTACATGTTCCGTAACATCGGGCCGAACGGGCCGCGCAGTTCGTGGCAGAAGCCTGCACGATCGGCGCATCGGCGGGGTATTCCAGGCTGGCATTCTTATTGCTGTTCAACGGGTACCAACGAACGTGCCCGGGGAGCGCAATCATGGATACCGTCGAAGTCATCTGCTGCAACGAGCCGATCAACGAAAAGAGCGTGATCGACGGCGCCGCGCTGATCCGCCGCCTGACCACCGTCCGCAGTTCCGACCCGCGCGACACCGAGTGCATGGACAACCCGCCGCTGACGCTGTACGGCGCATATCGCCAGGGCGTCGAGGATTACGCCGCGCGCCGCGCGAATCCGTATCGCGCGGGCAGCCGCTTCTGGGCGCTGTGGGAAGAAGGACGTATCGAGGCTGAAACCGCCGGGCGGTGACGCCAGGCGCGCGCCGGCGCCGCGCCGAAGCAGGCGGCAGCGCGCGATGCGGTGCATTTGCCGCCGTCGGCATGACGCCGGGTGGTTTCATCGATGCAACCGCGGCGATCGTTACGCGAAGCGATTCTTCCCGAGATTTCCTGTAGCCGAACGACGCGCGCGAGCCTTCGACGCGAAGCTGCGCCCGATGCGTGACCGGCGCGCGCCGTCCGGCCGACCGGCGCATTGCGCGCGTTGACCGATCCGCTCCGCGCAGGCCGTCCGTCCGCCGCGCCCCGCCCGTTTCCCGATAAGATGGCGCATGCCACGCCCGACACGCCCCTCCCGAACATGACCGCCACTTACCAGCCCAGCAACCCGATCCGCTGCGAAATCGACCTCGATGCTCCCGGCAAGCACGCGGGCTATCTGCGCCTGCCGCATTCGGTGCACCGCTCCGCCTACGGGTGGCTGCCGATCCCGATCGCATCGATCCGCAACGGCGACGGCCCGGTCGCGCTGGTGATGGCCGGCAACCACGGCGACGAATACGAAGGCCAGATCATCGTGTCGCAGCTGATGCGCGAGATCGAGCCGGAGATGGTCACCGGGCAGCTGATCCTGCTGCCGATGGCGAACTTCCCCGCGGCGGACGCGGGCCTGCGCGTGTCGCCGCTCGACGGCGGCAACCTGAACCGCAGCTTTCCCGGCGATCCGGCCGGCACGCCGACGCAGATGATTGCCCATTACATCGAGCACGCGCTGCTGTCCCGCGCGCAATACCTCATCGACCTGCATTCGGGGGGCAGCTCGCTGCTCTATCACAGCGGCAACATGCTCGCGATCGATCCGCTCGACGCGGACGAGGCCGCGCGGCTCAACGCGCTGCTGGTCGCGTTCGGGCTGCCGAACGCGTTGCTGCACGCGCCGAATCCCGTGCATTCGGCGTCGGCCGCGCGCCGCCAGGGCGCGATCTCGATCGTCACCGAGCTCGGCGGCGCGGGCATGGCCGATCCGGCGCTGATCCGGCTCGGCCGCCACGGGCTGCTGCACTACCTCGGCTTCATCGGCCTGCTGCACGGCGCGCTCGTGCCCGACGCGCCGCCGACCGTCACGCGCTTCATGCGGGTCGACGGCGAGCGTCACCATGTGTATGCGTACGAGCGCGGCCTCTACGAACCGCTCGCCGAACTCGGCGACCGGGTGCACGCCGGACAGCCGGCCGCCTGGGTGCACTTCCCCGACACGCCGCTGCGCGAGCCGGTGCTGCACCGCTTCGCGGGCGACGGCGAAGTGGTCTGCAAGCGCGTGCAGGCCCAGGTGCAGCGCGGCGACTGCCTGTTCCAGCTCGCGGAGCCGGCTGAGCCGCCCGGCATCGGCCAATAGGCCAAAACCGGATCCTTCTTTTCCCCATGCTGTCTGCCATACGTGGCGGACGGCATGCGTGCGCCATTAACCAACTTGACAAATTAACCCTTTTGGTTATGATCGCAGATGGAAAAGAGTACGCCTCACTGCAAGCTGTCCCGAGTCAAAGCGCTCGTCGAGACCGGCAAGGTGCGTCTGACCGCGAGTGCGGTAATCGGCGCTCGGCAACTTGGCTTCACCGAAGTGGAAGCGATCGGCGTCGTGATGTCGCTGACAGCCGTCGATTTCCACAAGAGCATGACGACCTATGCCGACCACACGATCTGGCAAGACGTGTATCAGCGCGACACGTCGCGTGGCCACGTGTATCTGAAACTGACCGTGATCGACGACGTGCTGATCGTGTCTTTCAAGGAGCGTTGAAAATGAAGTGCCCTGCGTGCGGTGCCGCAAAGCTGATCCGCGACACACGAGACATTCCCTATACCTACAAGGGTCGATCGACGGTCGTCCCCGGCATCACGGGCGATTTCTGTCCGGCCTGCGGAGAGTCGGTGCTGGCCATCGCCGAGGCGACCCGTCTCGGCGAAGCGGTAGCGGCGTTCAACAAGCAGGTGAACGCGACCATCGTCGACCCGAAGTTCATTGCGAAGGTGCGCAAGAAGCTGATGCTGGATCAGCGCGAGGCGGCCGAGCTCTTCGGCGGCGGGATCAACGCGTTTTCCCGCTACGAGACCGGCAAGACGAACCCGCCGCTCGCCCTGGTGAAGCTGTTGAAGATCCTGGACCGCCATCCGGATCTGCTTGCCGAAGTACGCGCGGCATAGACGCCCGCCATTCGACATCGCGCATGCGTGGAATCCGATCTTCGACGCATGCGCGCCCCCTTCGCCCGCCTACCCCACTCCCCCTGCAAGCCTTCTGACGTTCCCCGCGAAATCCTTATCGAAATTGCTTCGTTCGCCTTTGCCTGCCGCGCCGCTAACGTGTTCGAAACGGCGGCGGACCGCCACGCGCATCGCAGGATGCGCACCGGCCGCCGTCATGACGACAACCGCGCCGCGATAACGGACGATAGCGGACAGGCCGTGTGCCCGAGCCCCGCAAGGAACGTCCGCGTCGCGCGCCCTTCGCGACACCCATGGCCACGACCGACCGCATCCTCGACACGACGCCGCTCGACGTCCGCGCGCAACCGCTGATCGACGCGCTGATCGAAGAGTATTCCACGCGTTACGACGCGTACCGCCCCGATAGCCGGGCATCCGCGCGCGAGGAACTCGCCCGCTATCCGGCCGAACGGTTCGCGCCGCCCGAAGGCGCGTTCATCCTGCTGCTGCGCGACGGCGAAACGATCGGCGGCGGCGCATTCAAGCGCTACGACGCGAAGACGGCCGAGCTGAAGCGCATCTGGACACGCACGGACCTGCGGCGCCAGGGGCTCGCACGGCACATCGTCGAAGCGCTCGAAGTGCGCGCCGCGCAACAGGGCTATCGCCGCCTCTACCTGACCACGGGCTTCCGCCAGCCCGAAGCCTGGGCGCTGTACGACCGCACCGGCTATGCGCGCCTGTTCGATTCGTCGATCGATCCCGAAGCGTATTTCCACCTGCCGTTCGGCAAGGACCTGATCGACCCGTCGCGCACGTCGACGCTCGTCGACCTGTGGGCGCCCGAACCGGCGCTGCCGCGCTGAGCGCCTCCCATCCGACTCCACCCTCCACGATTGAAACAGGACGCCTTCATGCAACGAGCCGCACCCTTCCCTTCCCGCGCCATCCGCACGCTGGCCGCCGCGCTGCTTGGCCTGACGGCCATCGCCGCAACCGCCGCGACGTTCGACCTGAGCCCCGAGCAGCGCGGCCGCCCGCGCGGCGCCGCGGACCCGGCGGCCGAGCACGCGGTGCCCGCCGGGTTCCGGTTCGCGGAGCCGGACACGCTGACCATCGGCATCGCGCCGAGCCTGCCGCCGATCAGCACCTATGCGACGGACGCGCGCACGGTCGTCGGCTTCGACGCGGACGTCGGTCAGCTCGTCGCGGACAGCCTCGGCCGCAAGGTGAAGATCGTCGCGCTCTCGTGGCCCGACTGGCCGCTCGCGCTCGCGTCGGGCAAGGTCGACGCGGTGATCTCGAACGTCACGGTCACCGAGGAGCGCAAGCAAAAGTTCGACTTCTCGTCGTACCGCAAGGACCAGGTCGGCTTCTACGTGCGCAACGACAGCAAGGTCACGTCGATCCGCGAGCCGAAGGACGTGGCGGGCCTGCGCGTCGTGACCGACGCGGGCACCAACCAGGAAAAGATCCTGCTCGCGTGGGACCGCGAGAACGTCGCGCACGGACTCAAGCCGGTCGCCGTCCAGTACTACGACGACCAGGCGATGCGGCTGGTCGCGGTGCAGTCGGGCCGCGCCGACGTGGTGTTCAGCGTGAACTCGGTGCTCGCGTACCAGAGCGCGCAACAGGGCAAGACGCGGCTCGTCGGCGCGGTCAGCGGCGGCTGGCCGCGCACCGCCGA
This sequence comes from Burkholderia ubonensis subsp. mesacidophila, assembly GCF_002097715.1. Taxonomy (NCBI): domain Bacteria; kingdom Pseudomonadati; phylum Pseudomonadota; class Betaproteobacteria; order Burkholderiales; family Burkholderiaceae; genus Burkholderia; species Burkholderia ubonensis. Next base: position 1,780,320 of record NZ_CP020738.1, on the reverse strand, counting down.
CATCGCGGTCGCGACGCGCAAGGGCAGCGGCCTCGCCGAGCCGGTGACGATCGCGCTGAACGGGCTGATCCGCAACGGCCTGTACCAGCGGATCCTCGAGCGCTGGAGTCTCGGCTCCGAGGCGATCGACCAGGCGCGCACCAATCCGCCGGGCCTGCCGAAGTCCTGATCCGCCGCACGCCATCGTCAACGTCACCCGCAGGATTCGCCGCCCATCATGTCTTACTCACTATCGTTGCTGGACAAGAGCCCGATCGCCGACGGCACGCGCGCAGCCGACGCGCTGCGCTTCACGGTCGCGCTCGCGCAGCGCGCCGAACAGCTCGGCTACCGCCGCTTCTGGGTCGCCGAGCATCACGGCGCGCCCGGGTTCGCGAGCTCCGCGCCGGAGATCGTCGTCGCCCACCTGCTCGCGCATACGTCGCGCATCCGCGTCGGTTCCGGCGGCGTGATGCTGCAGCACTACAGCCCGTTCAAGGTCGCCGAGACCTTCAAGCTGCTCGCGTCGCTCGCGCCCGGCCGCGTCGATCTCGGCGTCGGCAAGGCGCCCGGCGGGCTGCCGCTGACGACCCGCGCGCTGCAGTGGTTCCACGACCGCGCGAAAAAGCCCGCGTTCGCCGCCCAGCTCGCGGAACTCGACGCGTTCCTCGGCTGGGGCGTCGCCGAGGACCACCCGCTCGCGGGCGCGGTCGCGATGCCGGTGCCGCCGCAGCCGCCGCAGCGGATCCTGCTCGGCGGCTCGCCGGACAGCGCCGAGCTCGCCGCGCGCGAAGGCTGGCGCTTCTGCTACGCGGGGCATTTCAACGGCGACGAGGCCAATATCGAGCGTTCGCTCGACGCGTATCGCAGCGCCGGCGGCACGCAGCCGCTCGTCGCGCTGTATGCGGTCGCCGCGGCGACCCGCGACGACGCCGAACGGCTGATCGGGCCGCTGCGGATCTTCAAGCTGCAGTTCGCGAGCGGCCAGAGCTTCAACCTCGCCAGCGCGCAGGCGGCGGCCGAGTTCGCGCGGCAAAGCGGCGCGACCGACTACCGGATCGACGAACTGCGTCCGGCCGTGCTCGCCGACACGCCCGAGCGCGTGCATCGCGCGCTCGACGCGCTGAGCCGGCGGCTCGACGTCGACGAGTTCGTCGTCGATTCGCCGCTGACCGACTACGCGGCGCGCCTCGCGTCGGTCGAATGGCTCGGCGGCGCGATCGCGGCCACGCCTGCGCGCGCGACTGCCGCCGCCGTTGCCGCCGGTTCCCCTCTTCTCCCTGACACCCACCATTGACCCGCCCATGACCCGACGATCCATCACTTTCGGCCTGATGCTGCAAGGCGCCGGCAGCCACATGAATGCGTGGCGGCATCCGAGCAACCCGCCGGACGCGAGCATCAACCTCGACTTCATCACGCGCATCGCACGCAAGGCCGAAGACCACGGCGTCGCGTTCGCGTTCGTGGCGGACGGCCTCTACATCAACGAGAAGTCGATCCCGCACTTCCTGAACCGCTTCGAGCCGCTGACGGTGCTGTCCGCGCTCGCGACCGCGACGAAGAAGATCGGGCTCGCGGGCACGATCTCGACGTCGTACAGCGAGCCGTTCACGGTCGCGCGCCAGCTCGCGTCGCTCGACGCGATCAGCGGCGGCCGCGCCGGCTGGAACGTCGTGACCACGCCGCTCGAAGGCACCGCGAAGAATTTCGGCAAGGCGCATCCCGATCACGCACTGCGCTACGAGATCGCCGACGAGTACCTGAGCGTCGTGCAGGGGCTGTGGGACAGCTGGGACGACGACGCCTTTGTTCGCGACCGCGCGACCGGGCAGTTCTTCGCGCGCGACAAGCTCCACACGCTCGACCACCACGGCCGCTTCTTTCAGGTCGCGGGGCCGCTCAACATCCAGCGCTCGCCGCAGGGGCAGCCGGTGATCTTCCAGGCCGGGTCGTCCGACACGGGAATCGAACTCGCGGGCAAGTACGCGGACGCGGTGTTCACGCATTCGCCGTCGCTCGACGACACGCGCACGTTCACGCAGCGCGTGAAGCAGAGCGCGGTCGAGCACGGCCGCCGCGCCGACGACGTGAAGGTGTTTCCGGGCATCGGGCCGATCGTCGGGCGCACGGCCGCCGAGGCCGAGGAAAAATACCAGGCGATCCGCAACCTGCTGACGATCGACGAGGCGCTCGCATTCCTCGGCCGCTTCTTCGATCACCACGACTTCTCGCAATACCCGCTCGACGCGCCGTTCCCCGAGCTCGGCGAGATCGGCCGCAACAGCTTCCGCTCGACCACCGACCGCATCAAGGCCGATGCGGCGCAGCACGGCTGGACGCTGCGCGAAACCGCGCTCGAGGTCGCGACGCCGCGGCCGAACTTCATCGGCACCGCGGAGCACGTCGCCGACGAGCTGATCCGCTGGATCGACGCGGGCGCCGCCGACGGCTTCATCCTCGGCTTCGCGGTGCAGGCGCAGGGCGTCGACGATTTCCTCGAGCTCGTGGTTCCGGTGCTGGAGGCGCGCGGCCGCTATCGCCGCGATCTGCCGGGCAGCACGCTGCGCGATCACCTCGGGCTGCCGCGCAAGGCGAGCCGCTACGCGGCGGCCGACGCAGCGCGCGCCACCCTGGCCGACGCACCGGCCTGACGACCATTCGGCCGGCCGCCGCCGCGTGCGGCGCGCCGGCCCACAGGCGCAACCGCAGGAACCGTACCGGAAACCGACCCGACATGAGCGACACCACCCACCTCGGCGCGGCCTCGCCGCACCTTTCCCCCCTTTCTCCCGCCGCGCGCGACGCCGGCACGCGCTTGCGGATCGTGCCGGCGCGCCATCGTTCGAGCACGGCCGGCACCGCGCTGGCGCTGGCGCTGATCGCGCTCGTGCTGGTGTCGGTCCTCGGCAATCCGCAATGGGGCTGGCCGGTGTTCGCCGACTGGTTCTTCGCGCCGCCGGTGCTGTCCGGGCTCGCGCGCACGCTGGTGCTGACGGCGCTCGGCGCGGTGTTCGGCCTCGTGCTGGGCGCGTTCGTCGCGCTGGCGCGGCTGTCGCGTTCGCGGCTGCTGTCGGCGAGCGCGTGGGCCTTCGTGTGGCTGTTCCGCTCGATCCCGCTGATCGTGCTGCTGCTGATCCTGAACAATCTCGGCTACCTGTACGAGCACGTGCGGCTCGGCGTGCCGCTCACCGACATCACGTTCGTCGACGTCGCGACGACCGACCTGATCAGCCCGTTCCTCGCGGCCGTGCTCGGCCTGACGCTGAACCACGCGGCCTTTTCCGCCGAGGTGATCCGCGGCGGCATCCTCGCGGTCGACCAGGGGCAGCTCGAGGCCGCGGCGGCGCTCGGCCTGCCGCGCGGCCGTCAGACGGCGCGCATCGTGCTGCCGCAGGCGATGCGCGCGATCCTGCCGACCGCGTTCAACGACCTGATCGGGCTCGCGAAAGGCACGTCGATGGTGTACGTGCTCGCGATGCCCGAGCTGTTCTATACGGTACAGGTGATCTACCGGCGCAACCTCGACGTGATTCCGCTGCTGATGGTCGCGACCGTCTGGTATCTGATCATCCTCACGGTGCTGTCGGCGATCCAGGTGCAGGTCGAGCGGCACTATGCGCGCGGCGCGCTGCGCAACCCGCCGCCGTCCGCCCTCACCTTCGTGCTTGCGCGCGCCGGCACGCTGTGGCGGCGGTTGGCCGTGCGCAACACGGCCGCTGCGGCGCCGTCCGCCCCCGACACGGCTGCGCCGCAACGGGGCGGCGAGATCGCGGTGCACGCGGTGTCGAAGCAGTTCGGCGCGCAGCGCGTGCTCGAGCGCGTTTCGTTCGTCGCGCCGCGCGGCAGCGTGACGGTGATCGTCGGGCCGTCCGGCTCGGGCAAGTCGACGCTGCTGCGCACGATCAACCATCTCGAGCGCGTCGACGACGGCGTCATCGACATCGACGGCGAGCTGATCGGCTACCGGCGCGACGGCGACGTGCTCTACGAACTGAAGGAGCGCGACGTGCTGAAGCGCCGCACCGCGGTCGGCATGGTGTTCCAGAACTTCAACCTGTTCCCGCACCTGACCGTGCTGGAGAACCTGGTCGAGGCGCCGGTCGCCGTCGGCGGCGCGACCCGCGAGGGCGCCGAGCGCACCGCGCGCGCGCTGCTCGCGCGCGTCGGGCTCGCGGACAAGGCCGACGCGTATCCGCGCCAGCTCTCCGGCGGCCAGCAGCAGCGCGTCGCGATTGCCCGCGCGCTCGCGCTGCGGCCGAAGGTGCTGCTGTTCGACGAGCCGACGTCCGCGCTCGATCCGGAGCTCGTCAACGAAGTGCTCGACGTGATCAAGGAGCTTGCGCGTTCCGGCACGACGCTCGTGATCGTCACGCACGAAATCGGCTTCGCGCGCGAAGTCGCGGACAACGTGCTGTTCATGGAAAACGGACGCATCGTCGAGGCCGGGCCGCCCGCGATCGTGCTCGACCAGCCGACGCATCCGCGCACGCGGGAATTCCTGTCGCGGGTGCTGTGACGCCCGTGCGCCCCACCTTGCCTTCCGACCTGCGAGACTCGAGCCGATGATCGACCGACGCCTGTTCCTCACGGCCGCCTTCGCCGCGGCGGCCGGCCTGCCGTTGCGCACGGCGCTCGCCGCCGCCGCGCTCGCGGATCTCGACCCGCGCCAGGCGGGCCGCGTGCGGGCGCCGCGCGATCCGGCCGCGATACGCGCGGCCAGCGGCTACCGCTGGGTGCGAGACGGCGCGTTCACCGTCGCGATTGCGCCGCATGCGCCGCCCGTATCGACCTACGCGACGGACGCCCGCACCGTGGTCGGCGCCGATCCGGACTATGCGCAGCTCGTTGCCGACGCGTTCGGCCGCCCGCTCGTGCTGGTGCCGATCGCGTGGGCCGACTGGCCGCTCGGGCTGAGCTCGGGCAAGTACGACGCGGTGATCTCGAACGTCGGCGTGACCGAGAAGCGCAAGGAAAAATACGATTTCACGACGTACCGGCTCGGGCTGCACGGCTTCTACGTGCGCACCGCGAGCTCGATCACGCGGATCGCCGAGCCGAAGGACATCGCCGGGCTGCGCATCATCACGGGCGCGGGGACGAGCCAGGAGCGGATCCTGCTCGAATGGAGCCGGCGCAACGTCGCGCAGGGGCTCAGGCCGACCGAGCTGCAGTACTTCGACGACGACGCGGCCGCGCGCGTCGCGCTGCTGTCGGGGCGCGCCGATGCGGAACTGAACCCGGACGCGGCGCTCGCCTACGAAGCGGCGCGGGACCGCAAGCTGCGGCGCGTCGGGCTCGTCAATGCGGGCTGGCCCGCCAACGCGGACGTCGCGATCGCGACGCGCAAGGGCAGCGGCCTGGCCGCCGCGTTGACGCTTGCCACCAATACGCTGATCGCCAATGGCCGGTACGGACAGGCGCTTGCACGTTGGGGATTGCAAAACGAGGCTGTCACGCGTGCCGAGACCAACCCGCCGGGGTTGCCGTCGTTCTGAGTGCGGCCGTTCCGATTCCGGAATGTTTTTGGCGTCAGCCGACTCGGCACCCGGTCGAGTTATGCTCACAGGAGCGGACTGACAAAAAAATTTCCGAGCATGAAGCCCACTTCCGATTTCGAGATTCGCCCCATCTCCCCCGACGATCACAACGCCTGGCGCGATCTATGGAGCATGTATTGCGCCTTTTATGACGTCACTTTGGCTCCGGGAGTCACTGATCAAACGTGGCGTCGGGTAGTTGATCCCTCCGTTCCGATACACGGACTGGTCGCGTGTGGGCCTGACGGCGCCGTACTGGGCTTCTGCCACTACGTGTGTCATCCAAACACATGGAGTGACCGGACAGTTTGCTATCTGGAAGACGTATTTGTCGCGCCGCATGGGCGGCGGCTCGGCATCGCGACAGCCTTCATCGAACGATTGAAGGCGATGGGCGTCCAGGAGAATTGGACGCGCATTTACTGGGTAACGAATCAAGAGAATGCCGCAGCCCAGGCTACGTACGATCGTGTCGCAAAGCGAAGCGGCCACATCCGATACGAGATCGCGCTCGGCGGCTGAAGCCGGGGCATGCGACGTGGTCTTACGCCGTGACCGCCGCACTTTGCCGGTCGAGTTCGGCGATATGCGCGTGGATCGCCGGAATCAGGTCCCGGCCATACGCAAGCGCATCTTCGAGCGGATCGAAGCCGCGAATCAGGAACGTCGTCACGCCGAGCCGGTAGTACGCGCCGAGCGCGTGCGCAACCTGCTCGGGCGTGCCGACGAGCGCGGTCGAATTCCAGCGCGCGCCGGTCAGGTTCGCGACGCCCATCCACAGCCGCTCGTCGAGCACGTCGCCCTGCGCGGCCGCGGCCATCAGCCGCTGCGAGCCGGCGTTCTGCGGCGCGTGGCCCGCGATCGGCTGGCCGCTCGCGAGCCGCGTCGCGCGCACGCGTGCGCGGATCGCCTCGGCCCGCTCCCACGCGGCAGCTTCCGTCGCCGCGACGATCGGCCGGAACGACACGCTGATGCGCGGCATGCGCCCATGCGGCGCGGCGGCCGCGCGCACCCGCGCGATCTGCTCCCGCACCGATGCGAGCGGCTCGCCCCATGTCATGTAGACGTCCGCATGCCGACCGGCCACAGCCAGCGCCGCCGGCGACGAACCGCCAAAGTAGATCGGCACGTGCGGCTGCTGGGCGCCCTTCACGAGCGGCGATGCGCCGCGCAGCCGGTAGAACTCGCCGTCGTGATCGACGGGCGCATCCGCGAGCCAGATCCGCTTCAGCACGTCGAGATATTCGCCGGTGCGCCGGTAGCGCGCGTCGTGCGGCAGGAAATCGCCGTCGCGCTGCAGGTCCGCGTCGTCGCCGCCCGACACGATGTTCAGCGCCAGCCGGCCGCCGCTGAACACATCGAGCGTCGCGATCTGCCGCGCGGCGGCCGACGGCGCGATCACGCCCGGCCGGTGCGCGAGCAGGATACGGATCCGCTCGGTCGCGGCGGCCGCGAATGCGCTGACGATGAAGCCGTCGGCCGCGTTGCTGAAATGCCCGACGAGGATCTGGTCGAAGCCCGCGGCCTCGTGCGCCTGCGCGAAGCGCCGCACGTAGTCGGGCTGGACGGCCGCGCCGCCGGGCACGTCGACCTCCGCGCCGGGCGTCGCGGTGATCATGCCGATGATGTCGACTGGCATGTCGGAATGTCCTTCGAAGAGAGGTGAAGCAGGCAGCGCGCGCGCCGCGTCGGTTATCGCGCGGCGGCGGTCTTCTGCGCAGGCACGGCGAACGCGCCCGCATACGAACGGTCGAGCAGCTTCGCGGTGTCGTACGGATTCGGGATCACGCCGGCCTTGTGCAGGAAATCGGCGGTGTTCTGCGCGTCCTTCGCAGCCGCGGCGTCGACCGGGCCGACGCGCTGGTGCGCGTTGTCGAGCCAGCGGTAGGCGACGTCCGGTTCGATCTTCGCGCGTTTCGCCCACAGGTCCGCGTATTCGCGCGGATGGCTGTCGACCCACTGGCGCGCGGCGACCACGCGGTGCAGGAAGTCGGTGATCTCCGCGCGCTTGCCGTCGACGGCCTGCTCGTTCGCGGCGACGAAGCTGAGCGCGGGCATCAGCCCCTGCGCGGTGACCACCGGCCGCGCGCCCTGCCGCAGCGCGAGCGTGCTGACGAACGGCTCCCACAGCGACACCGCGTCGACCGAGCCGTTCGCGAGCGCGTTGGTTGCGTCGATCGGCATCAGGTATGCGTACTTGACCGCGTCGGCGCGAATGCCCGCGTGTTCGAGCGCGCGCAGCACGAGCTGCTGGCTCCACGCGCCGCGCCACACCGCGATCGTCTTGCCCTGCAGGTCGGCGACCGTGCGCACCGGCGAGTTCTTCGGCACGAGGATCGCGACGCCGTCGAGGCTCTGGCGCGACACCGCGACCACCTTGACCGGCGCGCCGCGCGCGGCGAGCGTGAGCAGCGCGGAATCGCCGAGGAAGCCCAGGTCGATCGCATTGCCGTTGAGGCTTTCGGCGACGGGCGCGGCCGCCTGGAAGTGCTTCCACTCGATCGTGTACGGCAGGTCCTTGAGCACGCCGGACGCTTCCATCGACGCCTGGATGTTGAAGTAGTTCTGTTCACCGACGCGCAGCGTGACGGTGTCCTTCGCGATGCCCGGCTGCGCGGCGAGCGCCAGCAAGAGCGCCGTGACGATTCGGCTCAGCAATGTGATCTCCCGGATGGATGGTCGGACGGGGTTGAACCGCAGACGATACGTTTCCTGGAGCCATAAAACAAACGCAATATTCTGCTAAGTAAAGATGCGGATGTTTTATGAAGTCAGTGCGCCGTGTCGCGCGTGGCGCGCCAAATATTCGAATCCTCCCTCGACAGATATTTCGTGCGCGAAATAGTTTGCGGACTATATTTCGCATGCGAAATACCTATCGGACCGAGGGCCTCATGACAACCCGATCGATCGAATTTTCCGCCGCCGACGGCTACCCGCTGCGCGGCACGCTGTGGCGGCCGGACGCCGAGCCGTCCGCGCTGGTGCTGATCCATCCGGCGACCGCCGTGCCGGAGCGGCTGTATGCGGGCTTCGCGCGCTACCTGACCGAGCGCGGCTTCGCGGCGCTGACCTACAACTACCGGGGCATCGACGCGTCGCGTCCGGCTCGCCTGAACCAGCTGCGCGCGCGCATGCGCGACTGGGTCGATCTCGACGTCGAGGCGGCCACCACGTGGGCGCGGCACGCGTTCGCCGGCGTGCCGCTGCTCGCGGTCGGACACAGCGTCGGCGGCCACGCGATCGGCCTGTCGGCCGGGTCGCGCCACCTGCAGGCGGCGGTGATGGTCGCGTCGCACGCGGGCAGCACGCGGCTGATCGCGCGCGCGGCCGAACGGCTGAAGGTGCGGCTGATCCTGCGCGTGCTCGGGCCGCTGACGTCCGCGCTGCTCGGCTACGTGCCGGGCAGGCGGCTCGGGCTCGGCGAGGACCTGCCGGCCGGCGTGTTCCGCGAATGGAGCGGCTGGACGACACTGCCGCGCTACTTCTTCGACGATCCGACGCTCGGCGCGGCCGAGCGGTTCGCGCAGCAACGGCTGCCGATTCTCGCGCTCGGCTTCGACGACGACCCGTGGGCGAACCCGGTGGCCATCGACCTGCTGGTAAGCTACCTGACGCATGCGGCGGTCGAGCGCCGCCAGATCGATCCGCGCGCCGCGGGCAGCGGGCCGGTCGGGCACATGGGCTTCTTCCGCAGCCGGCCCGGCGCGGTGCTGTGGCCGGGCATCGCGGACTGGCTCGCGCAGGCGCTCGACCGGCCGTGCGATGCACACCGCATTCCCTCCTCCACGCCAGCAGGAAACCGAGCTTGAGCGACGAACGACGACTGTTTTTGCTGTTGAACATCGGCCAGCGGCGCGCGCAGCGCTGGGTCGACCGCAAGGCGGAAACCGATACGCACGCGAGCGCCGCGCAGGCCGGCGTGCTGTTCCATCTCGCGAAACACGACGGCGCGCTCGTCGGCGAAGTCGGCGCGGCGCTGCAGCTTGCGCCGTCCGCGATGACGGGCCTCGCCGACCGCATGGCGAAGGCCGGCCTGCTCACGCGCCATCGCGATTCGGACGACGGGCGCGCCACCCGCCTGTTCCTCACCGACGACGGCCACGCCGCACTGAAGAAGGCGCGCGTGCTGCTGCGCGAGCTGAACGCGAAGCTGTGCGACGGGTTTTCGGACGACGAGCTCGACGTCGTCGCGCGCTGGCTGCGCACGCTGCAGGCGCGCTTCCCGGCGGATCGCTGAACGCGACGCAATTTCAATTCGCGCTTCGATTCGACCCTCCGCTCACGATTGCGCGAATTTTTCGCCGGTTTTCCGCAAATTTTTCTCCTCGTCCGCGTGCGATTTCGGCAACGCTTTCCGGCTACGCTCTGTTACAAAAAATCGCCTGCTTTCCGGGGTTGGGTTCGCCTACATTGCATTCGACCTCAACGGCAATCGTCGTATTGAAAGGACAGCGGCGGGACAACGGCGCCGCCCGACGTGGCGCGCCGCCCCCCGGCAGCAAGAAGAATCAGAAGGCGTCTTGACCGATACGCTGGCGGAACCCAGCGAAGGCGGATGGCGATGGCAGAAGCGGCGTACTGTCCGGCACGCGTCGACGCGAGATCCGAAGCGTCGATGCGCTGCGTTGATGACCAGGCGCACACCCCGCGCGACGACGCGCGAGGCCGCAGCCTGTCAGGCCACGGCTTCCGCACGTCAACGAGGAGCAGTCCATGCGACGCATTACCCTGCCTCATCCGCTCGTTACCCGGCTGACCATTGCAGCCGCGCTCGCGTTCACGGCCGCCGCGCATGCGGAGCCCGTGCGCGTGTCCGGCCCGAGCCCGTTCGCCGCCTGCACGATCGGCGGCCCCGGCACCGTGTACGTGAATGCCGAAGTCGAGCCGTGGCTCGCGGTCAATCCGGCCCGCCCAACCAACATGATCGGCGTGTGGCAGCAGGACCGCTGGTCCAACGGCGGCGCGCACGGCCTCGTCGCGGGCTACACGTTCGACGGCGGCGCGACCTGGGCGCAGACGCCGCAGCCGTTCAGCGCCTGCGCGCCGGGCGGGCTGCCCTACGAGCGCGCGTCCGATCCGTGGGTGTCGATCGGGCCGGACGGCACCGCCTACTCGGTGTCGATCTCGTTCAACCAGTCGAACAACAGCAACGCGGTCGCGGCGTCGGTGTCGAGCGACGGCGGCCAGACGTGGAGCAGCCCGGCGCTGTTGTTCGCCGACAGCGAGCCGACCACGCAGTTCTTCAACGACAAGGAATCGGTGACCGCGAACCCGGTGAAGGCCGGCACCGCGTACGCGGTGTGGGACCGCCTCGAGCTGCCGAACGGCAATCCGTACGCGAACCTGCACACGCAGGCATTCCGCGGGCCGACGCTGTTCTCGAAGACGGTCGACGGCGGCAAGACCTGGAAAAAGGCGCGGGTCATCGTCCACGTGCCGTCGCGGCAGCAGACGATCGGCAACCAGATCGTCGTCGATCCGAAAAGCGGCACGCTCTACAACTTCTTCAACCTGATCCAGCCGCCGTTCAGCAAGAACGCCGGCAAGGTCGCGTTCATCAAGTCGACCGACGACGGCGCGACGTGGACGCAGCCGAAAGTGATCGCCGGGTTGCAGACGGTGGGCGTGACCGATCCGATTACCGGCGAGCCGGTGCGCACCGGCGACATCATTCCGGAGCCCGCGATCGACCCGGCATCGGGGCAGCTTTACGTGGTCTGGCAGGACAGCCGCTTCAACGGCGGCCACTACGACGAGATCGCGCTGTCGACGTCGACCGACGGCGGCGCGACCTGGAGCGCGCCGCTGCAGGTCAACACGCCGACGGGCCGCGCGGCGTTCAACCCGTCCGTGCGCATCAACGAAGGCGGTGCGGTGATGGTTACCCACTACGACTTCCGCGACCTGCCGGCCGGCGACACCACGACGCTGCCCACCGGCTTCTGGCGCAAGATCTCGCTCGACGGCGGACGCACGTTCGTCGCCGAGCGGCGCGTCGGCGGACCGTTCGACCTGAAGGTCGCGCCGAATGCGGAAGGCTTCTTCATCGGCGACTATCAGGGCCTCGACGTCGGGCCGTCGTCGTCGTTCCACCCGTTCTTCGTGCAGACCAACTCCAACAATCTCGCGAACCGCACGGACGTGTTCTTCGCGCCGTGACCGTTGCCCGGCCGCCTTCGCGGCGGCCGGGCAAGGTCTTCGGCATCGCCTCGCGCCGACGCTCGTCGGCGCATCCCCAGGCCACAGCCGCCAAGCACCGCGTGCGTGTCAAGCGAGGAACCGCTCGACACGCCCTTCCATCCGCCTCTGACTCAGATCAACGGTTGCCACCGCAATCATCGGATATAACTGGACGCGTTCCGGCGAACGGGCGCGCGCATCGGTCATGCGCGGCCCGGCTTTCGCCGGAAGCCCCAGCCATGGCGACGTCACGCACGGTCGCCAACCGATAACGAGGAAAGCCATGCGCCACGTTGCGCTTCCCGACCCGCCGCCTGCCGGTGCGCGCGCCGTCCGTGCGCGGGCCGCGTGCATTGCGATCGCGCTCTCGTGCAGCGGCCTGCTGTCGGGTTGCCTGTCGCTCGCGCCGCACTATGCACGTCCCGCGCAGCCGGTTCCCGCGGCCTATCCCGACGTCAACGCTGACGAAGCGGCGCGCGCGACGGCCGTCCCCGATTGGCGCACGTACTTCACCGACGCGCGGCTGCGCACGCTGATCGAGCAGGCGCTCGCGAACAACCGCGACCTGCGGGTGGCCGTCGCGCGGGTCGACGAGGCCCGCGCCGTGTATGGCATCCGGCGCGCGGATCAATGGCCGTCGATCAACGCTGGCGCCGCGTATGCGCGCTTTCGCACGCCCGGCGGCCTGCTCGCGCCGTCGCCGTTCATCGGCCGGCTCTACGACGTGCAGCTTGCCGAAACGCAATGGGAGATCGACTTCTGGGGCCGCGTGCGCAATCTGAAGGATGCGGCGCGCGAACGGTATCTGGCGAGCGACGCGGCCCGCCGCGCGGTGTCGCTCAGTTTGATCACGCAGGTGGCCGACGCCTATCTGGCCGTGTGCGCGTACGACGAGCGCCTCGCGCTGACCCGCGCGACGATCGACAGCCGGCGCGAGTCGCTGCGGATTTTCCGTCGGCGCCACGACGAAGGCGCGATTTCGCGGCTCGATCTGACGCAATCGGAAATCCTGCTGCAGCAGGCGGAATCGCTCGGCGCGCAACTGGGCCAGACGCGCGCAACCGCCGCGGACACGCTGATGCTGCTGGTCGGCGCGTCGCCCGACCTGCCCGCCGCGCCGCTCACGCTCGACGACCAAGCCGTGATGCCGGCGCTCGCGCCCGGGCTGCCGTCCGCGCTGCTCGAAAACCGCCCGGACGTGATCGCGGCCGAGCACCAGTTGCGCGCGGCGCACGCGAATATCGGCGCGGCGCGCGCGGCGTTCTTCCCGCGCATCGCGCTGACGAGCGCGATCGGCTCGGGCAGCAGCGAGCTGCACAACCTGTTCTCGTCCGGCACCGGCACGTGGAGCCTGATCCCGAATCTGGCGATGCCGATCTTCGACGCCGGACGCAATCGCGCCAATCTCGCGCTGACGAAGGCGCAGCGCGACGAGGCCGTCGCGCAATACGAGAAAACCGTGCAAGGCGCGTTCCGCGACGTGTCCGACGCGCTCGCGGCGCGCGACTGGCAGGCCGAGCAGTTGCGCGTCGAACGCGCGACGCTCGCGTCGCAGACGGAACGCGCGCGGCTCGCGAAGCTGCGCTACGACAGCGGCGCGGTGCGCTTTCTCGAAGTGCTCGACGCGCAGCGCGACCTGCTGAATGCCGAGCAGCAGCTCGTGCAGACGCGCCGCGCGCTGCTGTCGAGCCGCGTCGCGCTGTACGGCGCGCTCGGCGGCGCCCCGCAGGCCGGCAACGACGCGCCGGCCACTTCCCCTCACGCTTCGACCGATTCGGGTTCCACGCAATGAAGATGCCTAACCGCCACTATCTGATCGAGTTCGGCGCGGCCGCGCTCGCGCTCGGCGCCGCCTGGTACGGCTGGACCCTCTGGCACGACGGCCGGGCCGACGCGGGGCTCGTGAGCGGCAACGGCCGCATCGAGGCGACCGAGATCGACGTCGCGACCAAGCTGCCGGGGCGCGTCAGCGCGATGCTGGTCGACGAAGGCGATTTCGTGAAGGCCGGCCAGCCGCTCGCCAGCATGGACGTGCTCGTGCTGCACGCGCAGCTCGACGAGGCGCGCGCGAAAGAGCAGCAGGCGTTGAACACGGCCGCGAGCGTCGACGCGCAGGTTGCGCAGCGCCGCAGCGACAAGGCGGCGGCCGAAGCGTCCGTCGTGCAGCGCGAAAGCGAGCTGGACGCCGCCCGGCGCCGGCTCGCGCGCTCCGAGACGCTGTCACGCGAAGGCGCGTCGTCGCTGCAGGAGCTCGACGACGATCGCGCCCGCGCGCGCAGCATGGAGGCGACCGTGCGGGCCGCCCGCGCGCAGGTCGATGCGGCCCAGGCCGCGATCGATGCGACGAAGGCGCAGCTCGTCGCCGCCCACTCCGCCGTCGCGGCCGCGCAGGCGACCGTCGCGCGGGTGCAGGCCGACATTTCCGACAGCGAGCTGACCTCGCCGCGCGACGGCCGCGTGCAGTATCGGGTGGCCGAGGCCGGCGAAGTGCTCCCGGCCGGCGGCAAGGTGCTCAACGTCGTCGATCTGGCCGACGTCTACATGACGTTCTTCCTGCCCGAGACCGTCGTCGGCAAGGTGCCGCTCGGCGCCGACGTGCGGATCGTGCTCGACGCCGCGCCGCAGTACGTGATCCCGGCGCGGGTGTCGTTCGTGTCGAGCACCGCGCAGTTCACGCCGAAGACGGTCGAGACGGCCAACGAGCGGCAGAAGCTGATGTTCCGCGTGAAGGCGCGCATCGACCGCGACCTGCTGCAGCGCCATCTCCGGCTCGTGAAGACCGGGCTGCCGGGCGTCGCGTGGCTGAAGGTCGATTCGCGCGCGAGCTGGCCTGACACGCTCGCGGTCAAGGTGCCGCAGTGACGCCCGAGCAGGACGCCACCGGCCTGGTCGAGCGCCCGCCGGCTCCGGCCGGCGGCGTCGACGGCGGCGTGATCCGCCTGTCCGGCGTGACGCTGCGCTACGGCGCGGCGTGCGCGCTCGACGGCGTGACGCTCGACGTACCCGCCGGGCGCATGATCGGGCTGATCGGCCCGGACGGCGTCGGCAAGTCGAGCCTGCTCGCGCTCGCGTCGGGCGCGCGGGCGATCCAGCAGGGCCAGGTGACCGTGCTCGGCGGCGACATGGCGTCGGCCGCGCACCGCGATCGCGTGTGCGGCCGGATCGCGTACATGCCGCAGGGCCTCGGCAAGAACCTGTATGCGACGCTGTCGGTCGAGGAAAACCTGCAGTTCTTCGCGCGGCTGTTCGGCCACGACGCCGCCGAGCGGCGGCGCCGGATCGACAGCCTGACGCGCAGCACCGGCCTCGATCCGTTCCTCGACCGCCCGGCCGGCAAGCTGTCGGGCGGCATGAAACAGAAGCTCGGCCTGTGCTGCGCGCTGATCCACGATCCCGACCTGCTGATCCTCGACGAGCCGACGACCGGCGTCGATCCGCTCGCCCGCGCGCAGTTCTGGGAGCTGATCGGCCGGATCCGCGCGGCGCGCCCGTCGATGAGCGTGGTGGTCGCGACCGCGTACATGGACGAGGCGCAGCGCTTCGACTGGCTGATCGCGATGGACGCCGGCCGCGTGCTGGCCACCGGCACGCCCGCCGACCTGCTCGCGCGCACCGGCTGCGACCGGCTCGAATCGGCGTTTATCGCGCTGCTGCCGGACGAGCGGCGGCGCGGCTACGTGCCGGTGCGGGTGACGCCGCTGCAGGTGGACGACGCCGCCGGCTACGCGATCGAGGCGCACGACCTGACGATGCGCTTCGGCGATTTCGTTGCCGTCGATCACGTGAGCTTCCGGATTCGGCGCGGCGAGATCTTCGGCTTTCTCGGCTCGAACGGCTGCGGCAAGTCGACGACGATGAAGATGCTGACCGGCCTGTTGCCCGCGACCGAGGGCGACGCGAAGCTGTTCGGCCGGCCCGTCGCGGCCGGCGACATCAACACGCGCCGCCGGGTCGGGTACATGTCGCAGGGCTTCTCGCTGTACGGCGAGCTGACCGTGCGTCAGAACCTCGTGCTGCATGCGCGCCTGTTCGGCGTGCCGGAGGCGGACGTGGCCGCGCGCGTGGCCGAGATGACCGCGCGCTTCGGCCTGGCCGACGCGCTCGACGCGCTGCCCGAGCGCCTGCCGCTCGGCATGCGGCAGCGGCTGTCGCTGGCGGTCGCGATGGTGCACAAGCCGGAACTGCTGATACTCGACGAGCCCACCTCCGGCGTCGACCCGGTGGCGCGCGACAGCTTCTGGCAGCTGATGATCGAGCTGGCGCGGCGTGATCGCGTGACGATCTTCATCTCGACGCACTTCATGAACGAAGCCGAGCGCTGCGACCGGATCTCGCTGATGCATGCGGGCCGCGTGCTCGCGAGCGATACGCCCGCCGAGCTGGTGCGGCAACGCGGCGCGCGCACGCTGGAAGAAGCGTTCATCGGCTACCTCGTCGACGCGCAACGCACGGGCGACGCGCCGCAGGTCGCGCCGGACGATGCGTCATGGGATGCCGGCCCACCACCGTCGGCCGACGCCGCCCGGCCCGCGCCGCGCTTCAGTCTCGCGCGCGCCGGCAGCTACATGTGGCGCGAAGTCCTGGAGCTGCGCCGCGACCCGGTGCGGGCGACGCTCGCGCTGCTCGGCTCGCTCGTGCTGATGTGCGTGATCAGCATCGGCATCAGCCTCGACGTCGACAACCTCACGTTTGCGGTGCTCGACCGCGACCAGACGATGCTGAGCCAGGGCTACACGCAGAACATCGCCGGGTCGCGCTACTTCGTGCAGCGCGCGCCGCTCGCGGGCTACGACGACCTCGACCGGCGCATGCGCAGCGGGCAGCTGTCGCTCGCGATCGAGATTCCGCCGGATTTCGCGCGGGACGTCGCGCGCGGCCGGCGCGTGCAGATCGGCATGTGGATCGACGGCGCGATGCCGCTGCGTGCGGAGACGATCCGCGGCTACGTGGCCGGCATGCACGAGAACTGGCTGCGCGACGAGGCGAAACGGCGGCTCGGCGTGTCGCTCGCGCCGGCGGTCGAGATTGCGGTGCGCTATCGCTACAACCCCGACGTGAAGAGCCTGCCCGCGATGATCCCGGCGATCATGCCGATGCTGCTGCTGATGCTGCCGGCGATGCTGACCGCGCTCGCCGTCGTGCGCGAGCGCGAGCTCGGCTCGATCGTCAACCTGTACGTGACGCCCGTCACGCGCACCGAATTCCTGATCGGCAAGCAGGCGCCGTACATCGTGCTCGCGATGCTGAACTTCCTGCTGATGGTGGTGCTCGCCGATCTCGCGTTCGGCGTGCGGATCAAGGGCAGCTTCGCGACGCTGCTCCTCGCCGTGCTGATCTTCAACGTCGTGGCGACCGGCGTCGGCCTGCTCGCGTCCACCTTCACGCGCAGCCAGATCGCCGCGATCTTCATGACGATCATCGGCACGCTGATCCCGGTCGTGCAGTTCTCCGGCCTGCTCACGCCGCTGTCGTCGCTCGAAGGCGTCGGCAAGTGGATCGGCACGCTCTATCCGGCCACCTACATGCTCGCGATCAGCCGCGGCGTGTACAACAAGGCGCTCGGCCTGGCCGACCTGTGGCCGCAGTTCTGGCCGATGCTCGCGACGGTGCCGGTCCTGCTGGCCGCCACCGTCGCGCTGCTCAGAAAGCAGGAGACCTGACCATGCAGCGTCTGCTCACGATCTACCGGCTCGGCGTCAAGGAACTGTGGAGCCTCGCGCGCGACCCGATCATGCTCGTGCTGATCGTCTACACGTTCAGCGCATCGATCTACGCGGCCGCCACCGCGCGGCCCGACACGCTGCACAAGGCGCCCATCGCGATCGTCGACGAGGACGCGTCGCCGCTGTCGGCGCGCATCGCGTCGGCGTTCTTTCCGCCGCAGTTCACGGTGCCCGCGATGGTCGGCGCCGCGGCGGTCGATCGCGGCCTCGACGACGGCGACTACACGTTCGCGCTCGACATCCCGCCGAACTTCCAGCGCGACGTGCTGGCCGGGCGCCCCGCGACGATCCGCCTCGACGTCGACGCGACGCGGATGAGCCAGGCGTTTACCGGCAGCGGCTACGTGCAGCAGATCGTCGCGGGCGAGATCGACGCGTTCGTGCGCCGTTACCGCGGCGGCCCCGACCTGCCGGTCGATCTCGCGGTGCACATGCGCTTCAATCCGAATCTCGACGAGGTCTGGTTCGGCGCGCTGATGGAAGTCATCAACAACGTCACGATGCTGTCGATGATCCTCACGGGCGCGGCGCTGATCCGCGAGCGCGAGCACGGCACGATCGAGCACCTGCTCGTGATGCCCGTCACCCCCGCCGAGATCATGCTCGCGAAAGTCTGGTCGATGGGGCTCGTCGTGACGGTCGCGGCGGTGGCGTCGCTCATCTTCGTCGTGCGCGGCGCGCTGCAGGTGCCGATCGCGGGCTCGCTCGGGCTGTTCGTCGCCGGCATGGCGCTGCACCTGTTCGCGACGACGTCGATGGGGATCTTCCTCGCGACGCTCGTGCGCAGCATGCCGCAGTTCGGGATGCTGCTCGTGCTGGTGCTGCTGCCGCTGCAACTGCTGTCCGGCGGGCTCACGCCGCGCGAGAGCATGCCGCAGGCCGTGCAGGACGTGATGTTCGCCGCGCCGACGACCCATTTCGTCGAGCTCGCGCAGCGCATCCTCTATCGCGGCGCGGGCCTCGACGCGGTGTGGCCGCAGTTCGCGCTCCTGCTCGCGATCGGCGGCGTGTTGTTCCTGCTGTCGCTGAAGCGGTTCCGCCAGACCATCAGCCGGATGGCGTGACGGACCGCCCGCCCGTGGTGTTTGCCCCGGGCGGGCGCGGCGCGGGCGTCAGTGCATGTCGGTCAGCACGATGCGCCCGTCGACCTGCCCCGCGCGCAGCTTCGCGAACACGTCGTTGATGTTGCCGAGCCGGTCGCGGTGGATGTGCGCGCGCACGAGCCCGTCCGCCGCGAACTCGAGCGATTCCTGCAGGTCGCGCCGCGTGCCGACGATCGAGCCGCGCACCGTGATGCCGTTCAGCACGGTCGAGAAGATCGGCAGCGGGAAATCGCCCGGCGGCAGCCCGTTCAACGCGACCGTGCCGCCGCGCCGCACCATCCCGAGCGCCTGCGCGAACGCGCTTCTCGACACCGCGGTGACGAGCACGCCGTGCGCGCCGCCGATTTCCTTCTGGAGCACCGCGGCCGGATCGGCGGTCGACGCATCGACGGTCAGTTCCGCGCCGAGCCGTTTCGCGAGCGCGAGCTTGTCCGGCGCGATGTCGATCGCCGCGACATGCAGCCCCATCGCGCGCGCATACTGCACGGCGACGTGCCCGAGGCCGCCGATCCCGGAGATCGCGATCCATTGGCCGGGGCGCGTATCGGTGACGCGAATCCCCTTGTAGACCGTCACGCCCGCGCACAGGATCGGCGCGATTTCGTCGAACGCGACCTGCGCCGGCAGGTGGCCGACGTAGTCCGGATCGGCGAGCACGTATTCCGCGTAGCTGCCGTTGACCGAATAGCCGGTGTTCTGCTGCCCGTGGCACAGCGTCTCCCAGCCCGACCAGCAGTGTTCGCAATGCCCGCAGGCCGTGTACAGCCACGGCACGCCGACCCGGTCGCCCTCGCGCACGTGCGTGACGCCCGCACCGACCGCCGCGACCACGCCCACCCCTTCATGGCCGGGAATGAACGGCAGCGACGGCTTGACGGGCCAGTCGCCGTCGGCCGCATGCAGGTCGGTATGGCAGACGCCGGACGCCTTGATGTTGACGAGGATCTGGCCGGGGCCCGGCGTCGGCACCGGCACCTCCTCGATGCGCAACGGTTCGCCGAAGGCATGCACTACGGCGGCTTTCATGGTTTGCGTCATGCGTCGCTCCTTCCTGATGGATCAATGAGCGACCCAGTATCCGCATGCGGAATCGGGGACGGTTGACGTGCATCAACGGGACAAGACGCGCGCGGCGCAGGCGCGGCACCCGGTCGCGCAACAATACTTAAGCATTCGCTTGACTTTCGCGCGACCGCGCCATAACTTAAGCGAATGATTGAGTATTCGGAACAACTTGATAGAGCCTTCCACGCGCTCGCGGACGCGACGCGCCGGGGGATGCTCGAGCGCCTGTCGCGCGGGCCGGCGTCGGTGAGCGAACTGGCCGAGCCGTACGACACGTCCCTCGCCGCGATCCACCAGCACGTGCAGGTGCTCGAGGCGAGCGGGCTCGTCGTGACGGAAAAGCGCGGGCGCGTCCGCGAATGCCGGATCTCCGCCGAGGCGGTCCAGCGCGTGGAAAACTGGCTGAGCGAGCGTCGCCTCCTCTGGGAGAGCCGCTTCGATCGCCTTGGCAAACTGCTTGAAAGCGATGAACGCAAAGGAGACGAAAGATGAAGGAAACCCCGTTTTTCCACGGCACCTTCACGTTGAGCCGCGTGTGGGCGGCCCGGCCCGACCGGGTGTTCGCCGCGTGGTCCGATCCGGACCTCAAGGCCCAGTGGTTCGCCGGCCCGACCGAGCGCTGGACGCTGCAGCGCCGCTCGATGGATTTTCGGGTGGGCGGCGCCGAGGTGCTGGAAGGCCGCTTCGACGAAAGCGGCATGGTGACGCTGTTCGAGGCCCGCTATCACGTGATCGAGCCGGCCCGGCGCCTCGTCTACAGCTACGATCTCCATCACTCCGGGCGCTTTCATTCGGTCACGCTGTCGAGCCTGGAGCTCGAACCGCAGGGCAACGGGACGCGCGTCTCCTACACCGAGCAGATCGTGTTCCTGGACGGCAAGGACGGCACCGCCGATCGCCGCCACGGGAGCGGACTCATGTACGACGCAATCGAGACCACCCTTCGGTCCTCGGGAGCCATCCAATGACGGTCGAACTTTACGGGCACCCGTTCGCGTCGTTCGTCTGGAAGCCGCTGATCGCGCTCTACGAGCGCGACGTGCCCTTCACGTTCCGGATGGTCGATCCCGATCATCCGGAGAACCACGCACGCATGGCCGCGCTCTCGCCCACCGGGCAATTTCCGGCGCTGGTCGACGGGGATACGGCGATCACGCAAAGCAATGCCGTGATCGAATATCTCGACCTGTTTCACGGCGACGGCGGGCCGATGGTGCCGGAGGACGCGCGTGAGGCGCTGGACGCGCGGATGATGGCCGACGTGTTCGACGATTACGTCAACGCGCCGATGCAGCGGATCGTCGGCGATGCGTTGCGTGCGGAAGACGAACGGGACCCGCGCGGCGTGGCCGACGCGCATGCGCTGCTCGATCGCAGCTACGGCTGGCTGGACGCGCGTCTGCAGGTGAAGGAATGGGCCGCGTGCGGGCGATTCACGATCGCCGATTGCGCCGCCGCGCCGGCGCTGTTCTATGCGGACTGGGTTCATCCGATTGCCGAGCGCCATGCCGCGCTCGCCGCGTACCGGGCGCGGCTGCTGGCCCGCCCTTCCGTGGCCCGCGTCGTCGACGAGGCGCGGCCCTATCGGCGCTTCTTCCCGTTGGGCGCGCCCGAGCGGGACTAGTCGGGCGATGGCCTTCTACGAACAGCACGCGTCTGTCGAGCGAGGCCGGCGCGCTCATTCTCACTTTCGTGCTGCCGGCGAAGCATTGTCTTGCCGATAAGTGCGCCCCGGGTTAATAACAAGCTGCTTGACCAGGATATCCAGTTCTTTGCTGTGATACAGGTCCAGGCACTTGAGAAAGTCGAATCTGATGCCCTTGATTTCCGATTCGGCCAGAGGGTTGTGATAATCGCGGGCCAAATAGCGATCCACCAATGACTTGACTGCATCCGGACTTTTTTCCATATCGTAGGAGGTCCAATCCCGCAGTGCGCTTACACTGCTGCCGGCATCAACCGGTGCGTCTTTGTCGTTTTTATAGGCATTCGCTATGCACGTGGCAAGAATCATGTCTCTGTAATTCTGCGCGTAAGTTCGAGCCCCCGCCTGCGGCGAAGCAAATGTTTGATCCTTTGCATGCGTCGTGGATGCCGTTAACGCGAGCATGGTCAGCAAGACGAGAAATGAGCGCTTCATCACGGCAGGCTCCAAAAGTTCGCACGGTCGGTGCGGTATCTCGCTTCTGGCTCGTTGAAATAGCAGTGGTCGTAGCAGGCTTTGCCATCGAACAGCGTGGCATGTCCCTGGGCATCGTCCCAGCCGGAAACCTCAAACAAAACGATGCCTTTCTTGCTGGCGAGCGTCCCTCCGCCCGACGGTGGATATTTGACGATTTCGGGTTTGCCCCATCGTTGCTCAAGAAATGCAATAAGGTCTTTAACCCGGAAGAAGTATTGGCGCTTATCTGCCCCTGATACCGTTTTCCCTGGAATAGCTGGAATGGTCAATCCGGCGTGATTCAAGATGTAGCTCATTCGCACCGCACAGGTGTTGCTCCAGCGCTGTTTTGGATCGGGGTTATTGATGTTCTTCTCAACATATCCGCCGATTATTTTGGCAACCTTGGCACCTGGATTTTCGGGATCGTAAATTCGCTGCGAAGCGGCCCATGCAGCAATGAAGCCAGGTCGTGTCATTCGCCATCCTTTATATCGAGTTTCGGGAAAATATGATGCGTTGAGCACAATAATCGACTAATGGCGGGAATTCAAGGGCCATTTTTCAAGATTGGAATATCTCGATTTTAAGGCCGTGCTGGTTGACTGAGCGGACTTGTCGCCAATCAACCTTCCCAAGAAAAAGGAGTCCGCATGTCCCGCCGCTCCTGCGTTGCGGCGTCGCGTGGCATCAAGCGCGGTCAGACGAGCACACCGGGTTGTCGCATCGAAATGATATAACGTATCATCTTGACCGCTTGGTGTGCCGCCCCGAGATCAGCCGGTGCGCCCAGAGCATGCCTCCACGGGGGCATTGTGCGCAGCGAATGCAACAATATATCGTTGCTGTGCCATGTCCCCGTTTGATTCCCCTTCGACAAGATTCATCGACCATGCGCGACCACCCTCGTTACCCCCTTCGCCCGCTCTCCCCGCTTTCCCTGATGCTGCTCGCCACCGTGGCCCACGGCCAGGCCGATACGGCGCCCGGCCAATCCGGCGATCGCCCGCTCGCGCCGATCTTCGTGACCGCGAACCCGCTCGGCGATGCGCAGTTGATCGCGCCGACCGCCCAGTTGTCCGGCGACGCGCTGACGCGCCGCCAGGCCGATTCGCTCGGCGAGACGCTGAACGGCCTGCCCGGCGTGTCGACGACGACCTACGGGCCGATGGTCGGCCGCCCGATCATCCGCGGCATGGACGGCGACAGGATCCGGCTGCTGCAGAACGGCGTCGCCGCCTATGACGCGTCGTCGCTGTCGTACGACCACGCAGTGCCGCAGGACCCGCTGACGATCGAGCGCGTCGAGATCGTGCGCGGCCCGGCCGCGCTGCTGTACGGCGGCAACGCGGTCGGCGGCGTCGTCAACACGATAGACAACCGCATCCCGCGCGACGCGATCGAAGGCGTGACGGGCGCGGTCGATGCGCGCTACGGCGGTGCGAACTCGGTGCGCGCGGGTGCCGCGCAGGTCGAGGGCGGCAACGGCCGCTTCGCGTTCCACGTCGACGCGTTCGATCGCGAGACGAGCAAGCTGCGGATTCCCGGCTACGCACGCAGCGACGCGCAGCGTGCGCTCGACGGCCCGGACCGGCCTCAGCCGTACGGCAGCGTGCCGAACAGCGACGGCCGCGCGCACGGCGGCTCGGTCGGCGCGTCGTACACGTGGGCGGACGGCTTCACGGGCCTCTCGTACAGCGGCTACGAGTCGAACTACGGCTCGGTCGCCGAAGACGACGTGCGCCTGAAGATGCGCCAGGAGCGCCTCGCGCTCGCGTCCGAGGTGCGCAACCTGAGCGGGCCGTTCTCGCAGCTGAAGTTCGATTTCGCGTACACCGATTACCGGCACAAGGAAGTCGACCATGGCGAAACCGCGACGATGTTCCGCAATCGCGGCTACGAGGCGCGCATCGAGGCCCGCCACCGTAAGATCGGCCCGTTCGAGGGCGCGCTGGGCGTGCAGTTCGGCCAGAACCGGTTCTCCGCGCTCGGCGACGAAACGCTCGTGCCGAGCACGCGCACGACGAGCGTCGCGCTGTTCGGGCTCGAGGAATGGAAGGTGTCGGACGCGCTGAAGCTGAGCGTCGGCGGCCGCTACGAGCACGTGAAGCTGCAGCCCGACCCGGCCGGCGCCGAGAAATTCGCCGGCGCGCAGCCGCGCGACTTCAACGCGGGCAGCGTGTCCGCCGGCGCGCTGTTTTCGCTCACGCCGGTGTGGTCGGTCGCGGCGAGCGTCGCGTACACCGAGCGCGCGCCGACGTTCTACGAGCTGTATTCGAACGGCCCGCATGACGCGACCGGCCAGTTCCTGATCGGCAACCCGAACGCGTCAAAGGAAAAGGCGGTGTCGACCGACCTGTCGCTGCGCTACGCAAGCGGGCCGAACCGCGGCAGCGTCGGCGTGTTCTACAACCGTTTCTCGAACTACCTGACCGAGTTCAACACGGGCCGCATCGTCGACAGCGACGGCGATCCGGTCGCGCCGGGCGCGGACGGCGCGCTGTCCGAAGCGGTCTACCGCGGCGTGCGCGCCGAGTTCTACGGCGTCGAGCTCGACGGCAAGTGGCGCGCGTTCGCACGGCGCGGCCACACGGTCGACCTCGAGCTGACCGCCGACTATACGCATGCGCGCAACGTCGACACCGGCCAGCCGCTGCCGCGCATCGCGCCGCTGCGCACGACGCTCGCGGCCGACTACGGCTATGGGCCGTTCGGCGCGCGCGCGCAGGTCACGCACGCGTGGTCGCAGCATCGCGTGCCGGACAACGACCTGCCGACTGCCGGCTACACGTCGCTCGGCGTGATGCTGACCTACAAGTTCCGGGTCGGCGCGACGCGCTGGCTCGCGTATCTGCGCGGCGACAACCTGACGAACCAGGACATCCGCTACGCGAGCTCGGTGGTGCGCGGGTTCGCGCCGGAAGGCGGCCGCAGCGTGATGGCCGGCTTGCGGACGACGTTCTGATGTCACGGCCCGCGGCCGCGTCCGCGGGCGCGTGGCCCTGCCCCTCATGAAACCTCAGACAAATATTGAAGTATTTACTGATGATTTTTAAAAATAAACGAATCAATTGAATCGTCCATAAATTTCCCTGGCGATTATTCGAATATAAAGTGCCTGAATCATGAGTGATTGAGCCCCTTGATAATGACCATGGCTTGCGATGCACATTGATGCGCCGCACGCCTTTTCAGAAGGGCGATTGCGCTGAATAAAAGGCAAAGGTTAGGGTTTAGGAAGGGTAAAGATTTACTCGGGCTTCCCGTTAAAGCCGGCACGAACCGGATTGCCGGTCGAAAAATAAATCAACCGACCTTAATTCGTCCAAGGGGCCCACCGTGAAAATCGCCAGAATGACCATCAAAGCAAAACTGCTTGGCGGCTTCGGCCTGCTCGCCGCGGTCGTCGTGATCGTGTCGGGCATGGCGCTCAAGGCGTTGTCCGACACCAACGACGAGTTTTCCCGGTACATGAACGGCGTCAACGTGCGGGCCGGCTTGTCCGCGCAGGTTCGCACCGCGGTCGACCGGCGCGCGATCGCGGCGCGCAACCTCGTGCTCGTCACGAAACCGGCCGACTTCGATCTCGAGCTTGCCGAGGTGCAGCGCGCGCACCAGGACGTGCAGGAGCGGCTCGGCAAGCTGAAGGACATGATGACCACCGGCAACACGACCGCGCGCGCACGCGAGCTGGTCGCCGAGATCGCGCGCATCGAATCCAGCTACGGGCCGGTCGCGCTCAAGATCGTGAGCCTCGCGCAGAGCGGCAAGAAGGACGAGGCGATCGCGGAGATGAACGACCACTGCCGTCCGCTGCTCGCGCAGCTCGTGAGCGCCACCAATGCGTACGCATCCTTCACGCATGAGCGGGAACGCATGATCGCGCAGGCATTCGCGGACCGCTACGCGTTCGACCGCAACGTGCTCACGGCGATCAGCGTGGTCGCGATCGTGCTCGCGGTCGCCGGCGGGTTGTGGATGACGCGCATGATCACGACGCCGATCGTCACGGCGGTCGGCGTCGCACGCACGGTCGCCGACGGCGATCTCGGCAGCCATATCGACGTGCGCGGCAACGACGAGACGCGCGACCTGCTCGACGCGCTGCATACGATGAACGCTCGGCTGATCGGCATCGTGAGCCGCGTGCGCGATTCGTCGAGCAGCATCGCGACCGCAGTGGGCGAGATCGCGGCGGGCAACCTCGACCTGAGCCAGCGGACCGAGGAGCAAGCCGCGTCGCTGCAGGAAACGGCCGCGACGATGGAGCAGTTCACGTCGACGGTGCGCCACAACGCGGAAAACGCGCAGCAGGCCAGCACGCTCGCCGCGAATGCGTCGGACGTCGCACAGCGCGGCAGCGCCGTGGTCGGGCGCGTGGTCGACGCGATGTCGGAGATCGGCGACAGCTCGTCGAAGATCGCGGACATCACCGGCATCATCGAAGGCATCGCGTTCCAGACCAACATCCTCGCGCTGAACGCGGCCGTCGAAGCCGCGCGCGCAGGCGAACAGGGGCGCGGCTTCGCGGTCGTCGCGAGCGAGGTGCGCAGCCTCGCGCAGCGCTCGTCGAGTGCGGCGAAGGAGATCAAGGCGCTGATCACCGCGTCGGTGCAGACGATTCGCGATGGTTCGACGCTCGCGGGCGAGGCCGGCAGGACGATGCTCGACGTCACGCAGGCAGTGGCGCGCGTGACCGACATCATGGGCGAGATCGCGGCGGCGTCCGCCGAGCAGAGCCGCGGGATCGAGCAGGTCAACGTGACGATTACGCAGATGGATCAGACGACGCAGCAGAACGCGGCGCTCGTCGAGCAGGCTGCGGCGGCGTCGAAGTCGCTCGAGGCGCAGGGGCACGAGCTGAGCGAGACGGTTGCCGCGTTCCGGATGCCGGGCGGCGAGCGGGCGCAGTCGAGCGGCTATCCGCATGCGGCCGGCGCGCGCGGCGCGTGGCGTGCGGTTGCCGCATGACGTGGTGTCGCGATGAATCGAGCGCTCGGCGTGCGTGCATGCCGGGCGCCCCGTAAGGTCACGTCGGACGAACACGTGTCGCAAGGAGGATGTTCGCGCACGCGCGTGCGCACCGGCAACGTGCATGCGTCGACGCACGCGACGTACACGTAAACGCGCATGCGCCGAAGCCTCGCGTTTCGCAAACCCATTGTGCGCGGACTGTCGCGCTCCCCGTCGCCTCTCACAACGCACCGCAAGCATTCGTCCTACCGTGGACGAATTGCGTTTGATCAAAATCAATCTCCGCGCGCTTCATAAAGTGTCCTCATTGCCGGAACGAAAGCCCGCCATGGACGAACAACCGCTATGCGCCGCCGTGCTCGCCGATCGTTATGCGCGCGCGGGCGAGACGACGCGCGCGGCGATTTTCCGGCGGGTCGCGCATGCGCTCGCGCTTGCCGAGCCGATGACGTCGCGCGCGCGCGTCGAGCAGCTGTTCTATCGCAACATGCAGCGCGGCGCGATCGGCGGCGGACGCATCATGGCCAACGCGGGCGCCGGCGCGGAAGGCACGATGGTCAACTGCTTCGTGCATCCGGTCGCGATGCCCGGCGTCGCCTCGCTCGCCGCCGTGCATGCAGCGCTCGCGCACGCACTCGACGAGGCGCGCATCACGCTGCTGATGGGCGGCGGCGTCGGCTACGATTTCTCGCCGTTGCCGCCGGCCGCGGCCTACGAGCGGCGCGGCGCCGACACGCCGGACGTGTGCACGGCGATCGACCGCTTCGACATCGTGTGCCGCGCGCTTCCCTATGCGGGCCCGCGTCGCGGCGCGCAGATGGCGGTCCTGCGCTGCGATCATCCCGACATCGTCGAATTCGTCGAAGCAAAGCACGGCCGGCGGCGCTGGCCGACCTTCAGCCTCGCGGTGGGCGTGACCGACGCCTTCATGGAAGCGGTCGCCGGCAACCTGCCGTGGACGTTGCGGCACCGCGTGCCGCCCTGCTCGCCGGCCTGCACGCAGACCGCGCTGCCGGACGGCAGCTGGACCTACGCGACGGTGCCCGCGCGTGCGCTCTGGCATGTGATCGTCAACGAGGCGCGCGACAGCTCCGAGCCGCGGCTGCTGTTTCTCGACACGATCGACGCGGCCGATTCGCTGCGCGCGCACGAGCGCATCGATGCGACGGACCCGTGCAGCGAGCAGCCGCTTCCCGCGTACGGCAGTTGCGTACTCGGGCCGATCGACCTGTCGCGGTTCGTGCGTCATCCGTTCGGCGTCGACGGCGAGCCGCATTTCGATTTCGCGGCATTTGCCGAAGCCGTGCGAGTGCTGGTGCGCATGCTCGACAACGCGATCGACCTGACCGTGTGGCCGCTCGCCGAGCATGCGCGCGAAGCGCATGAGAAGCGGCGCATCGGCGTCGGCGTGACGGGGCTCGCCGATGCGCTGACGATGCTGCGCCTGCGCTACGACTGCGGCGCCGCGCGCATGGTCGCGCGCGAGATCGCGCTGACGATGCGCCAGCATGCGTTCTCCGCGTCGGCGTCGCTCGCGGCCGAGCGCGGCGTGTTTCCCGCCTACGACGCCGCCGACTATCTCGACGGCCCCGCGCATCGTGCGCCGCTGCCGCTCACCGTGCGCGAGACGATCGCGCGCCACGGGCTGCGCAACAGCCACGTGATGTCGTTCGCGCCGGCGGGCAGCGTGAGCCTCGCGTTCGGCGACAACTGCTCGCACGGCATCGAGCCCGCGATCGAATGGGTCGAGCGCCGCGAGGTGCGCACTGGAGACAACCACCTGCATGCGATTCGTGCGGAGAATCACGCGTACCGGCTGTTTCGTCAGCTGCATGGCGAGCACGCGCCGCTGCCCGATTATTTCGCGAAGGCGGCCGACATCGCACCGGCCGATCACGTGTCGATGCTCTCCGCGCTTCAGCCCTGCGTCGACGCGGCAATCTCGAAAACGGTCAACGTCGACCGTCGCTGCTCGCTCGCGCAAATCGACGCGCTGTTCTTCGTCGCGTGGCGCGAACGCCTGAAAAGCATCAGGATCTTCCGCCCCGATCCGACGTTCCCGTCGGTGTTCCCCGGCGGCGCGTTCGGGCTGATGGATGCCCATCCGTGCTGACGCCGCGCGCCGCATCGGCGCACATGCAGACTTTTAAAACCGATGAATGCCGAGTATCCTAAAAAAGCACCTCCGGTCGGGCGACGGGTCGCGTGCCTTGATACCAGCCCGATCGACGCGGCCCCATCGTGCATATTGAGTGAGCCGATGGCGGCGGCTGTCGCGCGTCGTGGCCGCACAGGCATGTTCCCCATCATTCGTCAGGAGAGCTGGTGAGCCGTCTCGTCGTCGTTTCGAATCGCATCGCAGATCCACGTAAAGCCGCCGCAGGCGGCCTCGCCGTCGCAGTCCGGGACAGCCTGCAGGAAACGGGCGGCGTATGGTTCGGCTGGAGCGGCCGGTTGCGCGGCGAGGACGACCATCCGAGCCGCGGCGACGACGTGCAGATCCAGAACGTCGGCGGCATCCAGCTCGCGACGATCGACCTCGATCCGCAAGACTACGACGCGTACTACCTCGGCTATTCCAACAACGTGCTGTGGCCGGTGTTTCACTACCGGCTCGACCTCGCGCAATTCGACCGACGTTTCGCGGACGGCTATCGCCGCGTCAACCAGCTCTTTGCGCGCAAGCTGTACCCGCTGCTGCGTCCCGACGACGTCGTGTGGGTGCACGACTATCAGCTGATTCCGCTCGCGGCCGAGTTGCGCGCGATCGGCTGCATGAATCCGATCGGCTTCTTCCTGCACATTCCGATGCCGCCGCCGCCGATCATGGCGGCGATCCCGGAGCACGAATGGCTGATGCGCTCGCTGTTCGCGTACGACCTCGTCGGCTTCCAGACGGAAAGCGACCTGCTGCACTTCGAGCACTACGTGGAAGCGGAAGCCGGCGCGGCGCGCCTGCCCGACGGCCGGCTGCGTGCCTTCGGCCGCACGTTGTCGGCGGGCGCGTTTCCGATCGGCATCAACGTCGACGAATTCGCATCGCTCGCGGGCGACCGCGACGGCATCGCGATGTTCGAACGGATGCGCGACGAGTATTCGCGCCGCCAACTGCTCGTCGGCGTCGACCGCCTCGACTACACAAAAGGCCTGCCGCAGCGCGTGCAGGCGTTCCGCCAACTGCTCGAGCAGTACCCGGAGAACCGCAATCGCGCGACGCTGATCCAGATCGCCGCGCCGAGCCGCGAAGACCTCGGCGCCTACGACGACCTGCGGCGCGAGATGGACAGCCTGTGCGGCGCGATCAACGGCGACTACGGCGAGCTCGAATGGATGCCGATGCGCTACATCCATCGCACGGTCGCGCGCCGGCGGCTGCCGGGCCTCTACCGCGCGAGCCGCGTCGCGCTCGTCACGCCGCTGCGCGACGGGATGAATCTCGTCGCGAAGGAATTCCTTGCCGCGCAGGACGAGACCGATCCGGGCGTGCTCGTGCTGTCGCGCTTCGCAGGAGCCGCCGAGCAGATGAAGGAAGCGCTGCTCGTCAATCCGTACGACACGCAAGGCACCGCGCAGGCGATCCAGCGCGCGCTCACGATGTCGATCGACGAGCGCCGGCAGCGCTACGCGGCGCTGATGGCGACCGTGCGCAAGTACGACGTGCACTGGTGGCGCACGCGCTTTCTCGATGCGCTCGCCGATGCATCGGAGGTCGCCGACGCGGCACAGCCGTGATGCGACCGCATGCAGCGCGGCGTGTCCGACGTTACAGTCTCGTCTGCACGTCTTCGAGCACCGCGCCGTTCACGTCGCACACGTCCACCGATACCGGAATGCCGGTGCGCACGCTTTCGGTGACGACGCAATAGGCATCGAACTGCTCGAGCGCGCGCGACGCCTGCGCGAGATCAGCCCACGCCTTGCCGATCGACAGCCGCACCGACATCGCCCCCACCCGCACGCGCCCGGTTTCGTTCTGCAGCATGTCGACGTCGATATGCGCGGCCACCGGCTGCGGATCGATACGTTGTTTCTCGAGCGCGAACAGCAGGCTCGCCGCGAGACAATGCGCGACCGACGCCGCCAGCAGACGCACCGGGTTCGGTCCGCTGCCGAGGCCGAGCGGCGGCGGCTCGTCGGTCAGCATCATGGGCAGGTCCGTGCCGGTAAAGCGGACCTCGAAATGGAAACGTTCGCGTTGTGCGACGTCGACCGACACACGCTCTTCGCTCATGGCGACTCCGTCGAAATCGTGGAGATCAGCGCGCCGCTGCGCCGGATGCCGACGAGCGCCCTGCCGGGCGATCGGCGCATTCCGGCGTCGAACCGGCGCGCCGTCGTTCAATGCTCGGGTTTATGCGGCGCGCCGTACGTCATGAAATCGTGCACGTCGGCGGTTGCGTCGCCGGGGCCGCTCGCCGTGCCCGGTTCCGCTTCGGCGCCGGGCGCCGCGCGCCGCGGCGTGGCGTCGGGCGGTGCGATCAGCGCTTGCAGCGCGTCGTGCTCGAGGACTTCGCATTCGAGCAGGCGCCGCGCGATCCGCTCGAGCGCGTCGCGATGCTCGGCCAGCGTCGCGGCGACCCGCGCGTGCGCGTCGGCGAGCAGTGCGCGCACCTCGTCGTCGATCAGCTGCGCGGTGTGCTCGCTGCAACGCCCTTCGCCGGCGTTCCACGCGCCGGGCAGGCCCGCGCGCTTCGCGCCGTCGTCGAACGTCGCGAGGCCGATGCTCTCGCTCATCCCGTACTGCGTGACCATGTGGCGCACCATCGCGGTCGCGCGTTCGAGATCGTTCTGCGCGCCCGTCGACACGTCGGCGAACACCAGCTCCTCGGCGACCCGCCCGCCGAGCAGCGCGTCGAGCCGGTCGA
This sequence comes from Burkholderia ubonensis subsp. mesacidophila, assembly GCF_002097715.1. Classification (NCBI taxonomy): domain Bacteria; kingdom Pseudomonadati; phylum Pseudomonadota; class Betaproteobacteria; order Burkholderiales; family Burkholderiaceae; genus Burkholderia; species Burkholderia ubonensis. The sequence continues at coordinate 1,748,727 of NZ_CP020738.1, read as the reverse complement.
GCAGCTCGCTCTTGCGCAGCACGTAGCGGTCCTCGGTCGGCACCTGCTGCGTATAGCCGAGCGCCGCGACGCCGCGCGGAATGATCGACACCTTCTTCACCGGATCGCAATGCGTGCGGCATTGCGCGACGAGCGCGTGCCCGGCCTCGTGATACGCGATCGTCACCTTCTCCTGCTCGTTCATCACGCGGCTCTTGCGCTCCGTGCCGGTCATCGCGCGATCGATCGCCTCGTCGAAATCGATCATCTCGATCGCCGGCTTGCCGTGCTCCGCCGCATGCAGCGCGGCCTCGTTGACCACGTTCGCGAGATCCGCGCCGACGAAGCCCGGCGTGCGCGACGCCAGCTCGGCAAGATCGACGCCGGCCGCGAGCTTCACGCGCTTCACGTGCACGCCGAGGATCTGCTTGCGGCCGTTGAGGTCCGGCCGGTCGATCGCGATGTGCCGGTCGAAGCGGCCCGGGCGCAGCAATGCGGGATCGAGAATCTCGGGCCGGTTGGTCGCGGCCATGATGATCACGCCGGAATTGGCCTGGAAGCCGTCCATCTCGACGAGCAACTGGTTCAGCGTCTGTTCGCGCTCGTCGTTGCCGGACATCATGCCGACGCCGCGCACCTTGCCGAGCGCGTCGAGCTCGTCGACGAACACGATGCACGGCGCCTTCTGCTGCGCCTGCTCGAACAGGTCGCGCACGCGCGCCGCGCCGACGCCGACAAACATCTCGACGAACGCGGAGCCGCTGATCGAGAAGAACGGCACTGCCGCCTCGCCCGCGACCGCGCGCGCGAGCAGCGTCTTGCCGGTGCCCGGCGCGCCGACGATCAGCACGCCCTTCGGGATCTTGCCGCCGAGCCGCTGGTAGCGCTCCGGGTTGCGCAGGAACGCGACGAGCTGCTGCAGTTCGGCCTTCGCCTCGTCGATGCCCGCGATGTCGTCGAACGTGATGCCGGTCGCCTGCTGCACGTACACGCGCGCCTGGCTCTTGCCCATCCCGCTGAAGTCCTGCAGCCCGCCCCGCCGTCGCAGCATCATGTTCCAGATGAACACGAAGCCGATCAGCGGCAGCACCCACGACGCGAGCGCCGCGAGCCAGCTCGTGTCCGGCGTGCCGTGATAGCGGATGCCGGCGGCGGTCAGCGTGTCGACCAGATGGTCGTCGGTGACGCGGTTGGTCGAGAAACGCCACGGCGCGCCGGCCTCCTTCACGACGGTCGCCTCGGAGGCCGGCAACATCGCGCCGGCCTCGGGCATCTTCAGCGTGCCCGAGATCGACGCCTGGCCGATCTCGAGATCGTCGACGAGCCGCGCGGCGACGAGCTGATGGAAGTCGCTATACGCGATCGGCGTCGACGTCGGGTGCAGCATCAGGAGCTGCACCGCGAACAGGATGAAGAATCCGATCGCGATCAGCAGGCCGGGATAGTCGAATTTCTTGTCCATGGCATCGAGCCGGCCGCGCGTGCGCGGCGTTTCGCTTCTCCTACGCGTCCGCGCGCATCCACTCGGCCCGCAGCATGCCTTCGCCGTCCGGGTAGTGCAGCGTCAGCTTGCCGTGGTGGGCGCGCAGCATCGCCTTGCCCAGGCGCCGCAGCAGGTGCACGCCGGTCGTGCGGACCGTCAGCGACGCATTGCCGTCGTCGATTTCCATGATCCGTTCGAGCGGATGCTGGCGGGTTTCGTCATCCGCCTGATGATTGAGGAGCGCGAGGATGTCCGCGCGGCGGCGGTCCAGGTACGCGCCGCTCAGGATCAGTTCGCCGGCCGGCGCATTATCCTCGGTGCGCTTGCAGGCCGGGCACTGCTGCGCCTTCGCGTCGACGGGCGCGTCGTGCCAGGTCCAGCGGCCGTCGTCGTAGGATGCGCCGCACGTGGTGCAACGGGTCGCGGTCTTGAGCCGCTTCGGCGCGTGATAGCTGTCGTCGGTATGCGCGGGCGGCCGCTGGTCGCGCCGCATCGCCGACTGTCCGGGAGTGGAGTTCGAGTGGTTCATCGTCGCCTCGTTTCGTCAAAGGAATGGGCGCTTGCGCGTTCGCGCGCCCTTGACCGACTCTGTCGCGTCGCATGCCGCGGTCTCGTCCGCGCAGCCCGCGATTGCATGCGGCTCGTAAATCCAGTCTAGTTCGCGGTCGCGGGTCGCGCGACCGCGGGCGCGGCCGGCGTGTTCCATATGTGAACAGACCCTAGCCTTTCAACTCCGACCCTCGTCGCGTTATAGTCGCGTTCGTGACAGTTCTGTGACAACGCGACGCGCGCCGCGGCGGTTCCGGCGCGCAACCGCGATTGCTGTCCCCTCCGCGGCCGCCCGCACGACGCGACCGCGCATCGAACGACAACATCCATCCGCCCATCCGAGGAGCACACGACGTGAACGACACCCCCGCCCGGCCCGACGACCTTCCTGACGATCCCGACCGCCGCCGCATGCTCGGCGGCATCGCCGCGCTCGGCGCGAGCGTTGCGCTAACCGGTTGCGAAACCTCGCCGCTCGCCGGCACGCCGCCGCGCTCGGCCGCCGATCTCCGGCTCGACGACGCGCTGCGCCACCACGTGCGCAACATCGTCGTGATCTACGCGGAAAACCGCAGTTTCGCGAACCTGTACGGCGATTTCCCCGGCGTGCAGCATCCGCTGAGCGCGGTGCCGCCCGCGCAGGCGCGCCAGCTCGACCGCGACGGCAAGACCCCGCTGCCGGTCCTGCCGAAGATCTGGGGCGGCCTCGTGCCGCAGGCGCAGGAAGTCGACGGCACGCGCTACATGATCGGCGAGCGCGACATCGAGAAGCTGCCGAACGCGCCGTTCCTGATCCGCGATGCGCACGGCAAGCCGCTGCCGAACAGCGTGATCACGCGCGACCTGTGGCACCGCTTCTACCAGAACCAGATGCAGATCAACGCGGGCCGCAACGACCAGTTCGTCGCGTGGGCCGATTCCGGCGGCCTCGTAATGGGGCATTACCGCAATTCGGCCGACACGCTGCGGCTGTGGAATCTCGCGCAGCAGTACACGCTGTGCGACAACTTCTTCATGGCTGCATTCGGCGGCTCGTGGCTCAACCACATGTATCTGATCGGCGCGCAGCCGCCGCTGTATCCGGACGCGCACAAGCATCCGCAAGCGGCGAAGCTGCTGTCGGCGGTCGAAGGCGACGCCCCGACCGGCACGCGCCTGAAGCTGGCCGCCGATTCGCCGGCCTCCGCGCTCGACGGCCCGCCGAAGTTCGCGGGCGACGGCGCGCTGACGCCCGACGGCTACGGCGTGAACACGATGGCGCCGCCGTACCAGCCGAGCTATGTGCCGCCGCCCGCCGAAGGCAACGCCGCGTATGCCGACCCGGACGACCATCGCGTGCTGCCGCCGCAGGGCTACGCGACGATCGGCGACCGCCTGTCGGACAAGGGCATCGACTGGGCGTGGTACAGCGGCGCATGGCAGTACGCGCTCGAGCACCGCGACACCGGCGACGTGCCCGACTTCCAGTATCACCACCAGCCGTTCAACTACTTCGTCAAGTACGCGCCGGGCACCGAAGCGCGCCGCCGCCATCTGCGCGACGCGGGCCTCGGCGACGAGCCGTCGACCAACCGGCTGCTCGCGGACATCGATGCGGGCCGCCTGCCCGCGGTCACGTTCTACAAGCCGCAGGGCAACCTGAACATGCATGCGGGCTACGCGGACATCGCGTCGGGCGACCGGCACATCGCGACCGTGATCGAGCACATCCGGCGTGGCCCGCAGTGGGCGAACACGGTGATCATCATGACGCACGACGAGAACGGCGGCTGGTGGGATCCGGTCGCGCCGCCGCTCGGCGACCGCTGGGGGCCGGGCTCGCGGATTCCGGCGCTGGTGATCGCGCCGTTCGCAAAGAAGGGCTACGTCGACCATACGCTGTACGACACGAACTCGATCCTGCGCTTCATCAGCCGCGTGCACGGGCTCGCGCCGCTCGACGGCGTGGTCGCGCGCAACCAGGCGTTCGCCGCGCGCGGCCAGACGCCGCCGGGGGATCTGACGAACGCGCTCGATCTCGGCTGACGCGCGGGCGCAGTGGCGCGCACGGCAACCCGTTGCCGGCGCGCATAAAAAAATCCCGCGCCGGCACCGGTGGCCGGCGCGGCTGGCTACTACGCGCCGATGCGCTGTTCGATCCGCTTCATCGTATCGAGCAGCGCGGCCGGCAAGCGCAGCTTCAGCGTGTCGAACAACTGCGCGTGCAGCATCAGTTCGTCGCGCCACTCGGCCGTATTCATCGACGTGACCGTATCGAACTGCGCGCGCGTGAAGTTCAGTCCGTCCCAGTGCAGGTCGTCGTAGGCCGGCGACACGCCGAACGCGTGCTCGGCGCCGCCGCCTTGCCCTTCGAGACGATCGAGCATCCACTTCAGCACGCGCATGTTCTCGCCAAAGCCCGGCCACACGAACTTGCCGTCCTCACCCTTGCGGAACCAGTTCACGCAGTAGATCTTCGGCAGCGTCGCGCCGCTCGCGGCGAGCCGCTCGCCCAGCTTCAGCCAGTGGCCGAAATAATCGCTCATGTTGTAGCCGCAGAACGGCAGCATCGCGAACGGATCGCGTCGCACGATACCCTGCTGGCCGGCCGCCGCCGCGGTCGTCTCTGAACCCATCGTCGCGGCCATGTATACGCCTTCGACCCAGTCGCGCGCCTCGGTGACGAGCGGCACCGTCGTCGAGCGGCGGCCGCCGAAGATGAACGCGTCGATCGGCACGCCCGCGGGGTCTTCCCATTCGCCGTCGATCGACGGGCATTGCGCGGCCGGAGCGGTGAAGCGCGAATTCGGATGCGCGGCCTTGCGGCCCGTCTCCTTGCCGATCTCGGGCGTCCACGGGTTGCCCTGCCAGTCGGTCAGCTTCGCGGGCGGCGCGTCGGTCAGCCCTTCCCACCACACGTCGCCGTCCTCGGTCAGCGCGACGTTCGTGAAGATCACGCCTTCCTTCAGAGTCGAGATCGCATTCGGGTTGGTCTTCACGCCGGTGCCGGGCGCGACGCCGAAGAAGCCCGCCTCGGGGTTGATCGCGTAAAGTCGGCCGTCGCGGCCGGGCTTGATCCACGCGATGTCGTCACCGATCGTCGTGACCTTCCAGCCGTCGAAGCCCTTCGGCGGAATCAGCATCGCGAAGTTGGTCTTGCCGCAAGCGGACGGGAACGCCGCCGCGACGTGATACTTCTTGCCGGCCGGCGACGTCACGCCGAGGATCAGCATGTGCTCGGCGAGCCAGCCCTGGTCGCGGCCCATCGTCGACGCGATGCGCAGCGCGAAGCACTTCTTGCCGAGCAGCGCGTTGCCGCCATAGCCGGAGCCGAAGCTCCAGATCTCGCGCGTTTCCGGGAAGTGGACGATGTACTTGACCGGGTTGCACGGCCACGGCACGTCCTTCTGGCCCGCTTCGAGCGGATGGCCGACGCTGTGCACGCACGGCACGAACTCGCCGTCCTCGCCGAGCACGTCGTACACGTCGCGGCCCATGCGCGTCATGATCCGCATGTTCACCGCGACGTACGGGCTGTCTGACAGCTCGACGCCGACATGCGCGATCGGTGAGCCGAGCGGGCCCATCGAGAACGGCACGACATACAGCGTGCGGCCGCGCATCGCGCCGCGGAACAGCCCGTCGAGCGTCGTGCGCATTTCCTCGGGCGCGATCCAGTTGTTGGTCGGTCCGACGTCGTCGTGCGACGGCGTGCAGATGAACGTGCGGTCCTCGACGCGTGCGACGTCCGACGGATCGGACTGCGCCAGAAACGAATTGGGACGCTTCGCGGGATTGAGCCGCGTGAGCGTCCCCTGTTCGACCATCGCGTTGCACAGCGCGTCGTATTCGGCTTGCGAGCCGTCGCACCACACGACGCGCTCGGGTTCGGTGAGTTCAGCGATGCGCGTGACCCATTCGATCAGTCCACGATGCTTGACGAAGGTCGGCGGTGCGATTTTCGCGCCGTGCATCGCTTCGGCCGTGGTGTTTCGCTCCATGAGAATGTCTCCAGATTTATCGGGCAGGGATGGGGGAAGCGGGCTGGGCCCGCGAGATGGGGAGGATGATCGGGCGGCAGGTTGCTGCGAACACGGCGCGCAGGACGAACCGCGCGAGCGGTGCGCGTGTCTGAGCCGTGATGCGGGCGAGCGGGCTGGATGTCTCGTTGGAATATGCGAACGCGAGTTTCGCCATGCATGCAACCTGACGTACAACTACATGATGGCCAGCATACCATCGCCGAACTCGCGTCGGCGTTGCGTTGCAGCAAGGAAGTCGCACGCCGGCGCGCGGGCACGCGCGTTGCGTGAGCGTAATTTTTACTCGCGCGTTCCGGGTGCCGCATGTCTCTGCTCGCAGCACATCCCTGTCCAGCAAGGGTTTCGCGGATACGGTAAAGCCGGCGCGCGCCGAATGCACGCAACGAGCATGCCGGTATCTTGAGCACGTTCGCGTTTTCGCTAATGCGGCAAACCCTGAATTAGGTTGCGCACACAAACATCTGACCAGAGCACGCCACGGCGCAAGAAAGCGCGTGCGGCAATCGGGAGTAATACGTGTCCGCGCGCGCCGCGTGAGCAACGCGCAGAACCATTTCCTTTCTCGCAACGTGCAAGACGTCGACGCGCGATCGTTCATGTTGCCGAGCCCATGCAAATGCGACGCGAATCTGCAGCGAACGACGTTGATCGCGGACCGTGGTTTCGACTGAAGAATTGCTGAAGCGGGACGCTTTTTTTGGCGAGTGCCTGCATGATCACGCAAGGCCCGACGCGTTGAAGATGTTGTCATGCGCGCGACGTCACACCTTCACGTGACGTTAAGTTTCGCGACCTAGACTGAATGAGTTGTTACGCAGTTTCGTCGCGAAAGGAGTTGCCATGAACACGCACGCGATCGCCGCCGTCCTAGCGGCCGTTTCCGTTTCGGCGTTCGCTCAACCGGGCGCTACGTCATTCAGTTCCCCACCCGCCGCGGCGCAGGCTGGGATCGCGCACACGGTGTCTCGCATGCCCGTCACCCTTCCCTCTACTCAAGGTCTCGTGCTCGCGAAGATCGATCAGAACAATACGCCGCCGGACCGTGGCGGCGACCCGTCTGGCCGCCGAGCGGGCGGCAAGTCTTGAGCGTGCCGCTGCGAATCGCAGTTTCTTTTCGTCATACTGATCGATTAGATCGGAGCGACGGCGGTATCGGGTTGCGCGCCGCAAGGTTGCCGTCCCGGTGCCGTCGAACACGCGCCCGGCGAACGAGCCGAGTGTGAGGTAGCGCACGCTCGTCGCCGTGCCGAACCATTGCGCTTGCAGCCGAAATCAGGATCAGCGTGTCGGGCGGTTCAATGCGAACCGTGGTGTCGCGCGCCGCGCCGTCGCCGATGCACGTCGCGCTCTTGGAGCAACTGCGGCATCAGTTCCGCGATGTACTTTTTTGCCTGGCCGCGCGTGACGACCTCGCCGAAACGCTGATGCGCCCGGTCGTGCCCGACCAGCGCCGCATGCGCTTTCTTCAGGATGTGCAGGTAGGCGATCAGGCTCGTGCCGTCGCGCAGCGGCTCGTCGTCGCGCGGGACTTGGGTAGCGTCCTGGGTCATGATCCGATCCTCGGCGGGCAATCCGTGCGGCAGGTCGACGTGATCAGCGACAGCAGGTCGTTCGCGTTGCGGTCGCGGCCGGTCAGCGGCTGGAGGCCGAACAGGCGCTCGACGGTCGCGGGCACCGAACTGTGGTCGTACACGGTGTGGTCGACCTGGCCACGCGCGACCCACGGCGACACGACGATCGCGGGGACGCGCACGCCGTAGACGTCGAACCCGAACCCGTTCGCGTTCAGCGTGGCGGCCGCGCCGTCGTTTGGCGGTGGCGCCGCGCCCGGTTCAACGGAATCGTAGAAGCCGCCATGCTCGTCGTAGAGGATCACGAGCAGGCTGCTTTCCCACAGCGGCGAATTGCGGATCGCGTTGTAGACCCGTGCCGCGAGTTGATCGCCGCCGGCGAGGCCGTCCATCGGATGCTGCGACGTGCCGTTCTCGTACGTACCCTCCACGATATTGCCGTAGCCCGGTTCGATGAACGTGTAGCGGGCCGTGTAGCCGGCCGCGAGGTCCGCTTCGAAATGCGCGAGGTCGTCGACGTCGAAGAAGCTGATGCCCTTGAGCGATGCCACCTGCGGCACGCGTCCGAACGGCGACCCCGACTGGTCCTGGTAGAGCCGGTAGCGGCCGTCGCCCAGCGCGTCGAAGATCGAGCCTTTCGGATACGAAAAACCATCGACGGTTTCCCAGCCGCCCATTTCTTCCTTGGTCGGCGAGTGGTCGAGGCCCGCCGACGACGCGCCGTGCACGAAATACCGGTTCGGCCAGGTCGGGCCGGGCACCGACGCATGCCAGCCGTCGCACAGCACGAACGACGTGGCCAGTTGGTACAGCGACGGAACCTGGGTGCGGGTATCGACGGCCTGCATGATCTTGCCGACGTCGGCCGCTTGCGGTGGCGCACCTTCGCTGTGGGTCGTCGCGTAGTTCGACACGAAGCCGGAATTGTCGATCGGCGGATAAGGCTCGCCTGGCCGGAAGGAGACGCCCGCGCCGCAGAGCTGTTCGACGACGTCGGTGAACTCGTGGCCGGGATCGGTGGGCATCTGCGCGGGCGCGCCGCCGCCGAACGGATAGACGTTGCCCCCAAAGGCGTTGGCACTCGCCGCAGTGGCGGCAACGATGCCGGGTATGCCCGACAACGCAAACAGATGGTCGAACGACCGGTTCTCCAGCATCAATACGAATACATGCTGGATAGGCGACTGGACTGACGTTGATGCGGCCGCTGCGTCTGCACACATGGAGCCTCCTTCCGTCGTTCGAGAGACAGCTGGATTCGCCGGGCTGCGTGGCCGATTGTTGAAAGCGTTGTAAGGCGTGTCGGTCGCGGAGTGCCGACGAGTGTACTGTTCGGCCGGCACTCACGTAAAGATCAGTCGTTTGCCGTCACGGATCAACCGTGACGACATCACGACGCGGGGGGCTTCCCCGCTGCATCAGATGGATTCGAGCGGCGGATTCCGCCCGCCGCTTGCATCCGCTGCGACTGATCAGCGGCGCGGCTGTCCGCTCCGCGGCGGCCGGGCCGGCGAGCGGTCATCCTTGTGCCGGAAATTGATGCGCCCCTTCGTCAGGTCGTAGACCGACAATTCCAGCGTCACGCGGTCACCCGCGAGAATGCGGATATGGTTCTTGCGCATGCGGCCCGATGCATACGCGCCGACCACCACGCCATTTTCCAGCGTGACGCGATATTTGCTGTCCGGCAGCACTTCGTCCACGATTCCGTCCAATTCCAGCAGTTCTTCTTTTGCCAAACCAATTCCTCCAGACAAGATGATTGACCGCAGCTGCAACGGTCCGTCGAGCGCTGCTCCCTCGCAAAGGGCGGGTAATACGGCTCGATGTCGAGCGCATGCGTTCGTGCAGACGAGCGGTTGATCCGGCTCGAGTTCCGAGCCCGACGCGTCGCCGTTTGGTGCGATCGGAAGGCGGTGCCATGAGTGCCGCCAGGATCAAGGCCGCGCCGGCTTCGGCATGGCCTCGGCGTGCTTGAGTTGCTTCGATTGTCTCGATGCGGTGCGATGCGACTGACGCTTCGCCAAGGTGTTTCGTTGCGCGTCGTTCGAGCACGCGATGAATGGAGCGCCTGACGATGGGTGCGTCGCAAATGTCGCGACGTGCCGTCTCTTTCGCCGGCGATACGTGCGCGTCCATGCGTGCTGGACGCTTGAAAGTGAGGCGATTGCCGTCGTGAACCGACCGCATCCGCCATGGCGGCAAGTGCCGCGCGAAGAATCCCTGCGGCACCGGCCGCCCTGCGGGCGACCGGTGCCGATACGACTTACAGCGGCGTGATGTTCGACGCCTGCAGGCCCTTCGGGCCGCGCTTCACTTCGTAGCTGACCTTCTGATTTTCGGCGAGGGTCTTGAAACCCGTGCCACGAATCTCGGAGAAGTGCGCGAACAGGTCATCGCCGCCCTTGTCCGGCGTGATGAAACCAAAGCCCTTGGTTTCGTTGAACCACTTGACGGTACCGGTATCCATAAATACTTCCTTAAAACAAACGAATGGTCGTGCCAGTTGATGGCAACAGACAAAGAATCGAAGAGGGAGAGACCAACGACTGCCGCAAGCAGCGGCCAATGATGAGCAATCGAGCTTCTTGAAGACTTCGGTCACGGACACTACCCGGTACAGGTCGTCGCGTCAAGTTTTTTCGGTGCGATGAGGCGTCGCATGGCGTCGCCGGGCCTGCTGCGACGGGCGCTGCAGAGATGGGCCGGATCACTTCCCTAGTCGAACGGATTCAGCAATCTCACGCCGGTTCTCGCGAAATCGCCGACATTGCGGGTCACGACCGTGAGGTCGTTGATCAGCGCGGTGGCTGCGATCAGCTTGTCCAGTTCTTGCGCTGGATGGGGGCGCGCAGCATCCCCCACATCTGGCTGATCTCGATATCGACCGGCAGGATGTTCGGCGCATAGTCGGACAGAAGCGTCTCCAGCCCTGCTTCGAGCGTCGACGGCTGCCGGACATCGCCGCGATGACGGATCATCTCGACGCCCGCCGCAATTCGGACACCGTCACGACGGACAGGTAAAGGGCGCTCGCGCCGGCTTCGGCTTGCCGAAAGAATGCCCGCATGCCGTTGTTGGTTCGCTTTCCCTTTCTGATTTCGCTGATGACGTTCGTATCAATCAAATAGGCTGGGCGATCAGGATTTTTCCTTTTGTTTTCAATTGGTTGGGCGGAAATTTTGACGAAAAATCACCTGCTGCATTGACTGTTAAAGGAATTTCGATCTTCTGCGGCGAGCAATAGGCGAACTAGACTTTGGATGAGCATCGCTGCTGCCCGGGGAGAAACCATGAAACACGTCATGAAGAGTTTCCTGCTTGCCGTTGCCCTGCTGACCGTGGTCGGCGGTACCGTCGGCACCTATGCGGCCCTCTCTGCACCGTCGGCTCATGCAGAGCCGTGCGGCGGCCGTGGGTATCCGCAGGACGGTGGCAGCAATTCGCCCTGACCCAAGCCCGGTTCCGAGCGAGCGATCGAGCGCGCCAAGGAACTGAACCGCGATGCGGCGATTCACGTCGAGCATGTACGAAACACAGCCCGTGGACAGCGAGACAAATTGCGTAAGCCGTGACCGGTGAAGGAAAACAGGCGCCTACATGTCGACTACGTCACTGCGATCTATGTCGACGCACAGGGTGTTGAACCGATCCGGGTGAAGGTGGATTCTTAATGGGTTCCGAATGAGTTCGGCCCCGTATGAGACAAAGCTCTCTGTCCGATCGAATGATTCAATCAAAAACATGCCTGGCCTCGCCGGAATCCTGCACACGCTCGAAATCCGTGTCTTCGCCAACATCGGGGATGCACTTCAGCACTTCCGCGAAGGTCCTGCGCTTCGGCCGGGCGAGCGCACTCGCGAGAATGGCCCGATGCTCGGCCTCCACACTCCGGCCATGCGCCGCAGCCTGCTCGCGCAGGCTCTGAACGATGCTGTCATCCACGTTACGTACCAGTAGATTCGCCATACATCCCTCGAGTCGGATTTGCTATCAATGAGAGCGCCTCACCGGCAGGATGCAAGCATTGATGTCATCGCAATCCCGAATCGGATTGCCCCAGTTGGCGCCGGCGAGTCGCGGAACGTCGCGTGCAGCGGCCGGATTCCGCGACCACCGGACACGTCTGGTTGCTGTCAGGTAATGTAAAGCGCGGCGCCGGATACGAGGAAGACGGCCATTCAGCCAACGTCGCGCGCTTGCGAAAGCGCCGCAAGGTTCCCCTCCCCGAACCCGTGGTTCCCCTGCCGCTGGACGATCTCGAAGAAGATCTCGCCCGGCCGCCGCTTGACGAACGTCTGGAAGAACAGCTGCGGCACGCCGTCGTCGCCGATTTCGCCGTCGACGAGCACCGCGCGGCGCCGAAGCGCGTCGAGATCGAGACCGTGCCCCGGCAGCCGCGCATCGACCGTGTCGTAGTAGCGTGCGGGCGGCTCGATGAATTCGACGCCGTTCGCGCGCAGTGCGTCGACGCACGACAGGATGTCGTCGGTCGCGAGCGCGACGTGCTGCACGCCCTCGCCCGGATGGTCGGGCAGGTAGGCGTGCATCAGCTCGGTGCGCCGCGTGCCTTCCTCGTAGACCGGAATCCGTAGCGCGCCGCACGGCGACACCATCACGCGCGATTCCTCGGACACGTGCCAGTGCGGGTCAATTTCATGGATTTCACGGAAATGCAGCAGGTCGTGGTAGAAATCCAGCCATTCCTGCATTCGCCCCGCGCCGACCGTCTGCGTGAAGTGGTCGACCTGCTGCAGCCCGGTGCCGACGAAATCAAGATCGGTATGCGCGGTGGCGACGTCGATCGGCCGGAAATCGATGTCGAAGATCGAGATGTCGCCGACGCCGCCGCGCTGGCCGTCGCGCCCGCGCCAGCGGTCGACGAAATAGAGATGCGAATCGCCGATGCCCTGGATCGCCGGAATCTTCAGCTCGCCGACGCCAACCCGCTCGCCTTCGAACGCCCACGCGCCCAGCGTGATCGCCCGCTCGAACGCGCGCCGCGCGCTGGCGACGCGCAGGCCGATCGCGCATACGCCCATGCCGTACTCCTCCGCGTAACGCGCGGCGAACGAATCGGGCTCCGCGTTGATCAGGAAATTCATCCGGCCTTGCCGGTACAGCGTGACGGCCTTGCTGACGTGCCGGGCGATCGCCTTGAACCCGAGCTGCTCGAAGCGTTGCGCGAGCGCGTCCGGCACGGGCGCTGCGAATTCGACGAATTCTAGCCCGGCCATCCCGAGCGGATTGGCGGCCGGGTTCTCGACAGGCGGCGTATCGCTGGACAGGGGGGGATGAGTGCCAGGCATTCCAGTCTCCGGGGACAAGCGAGGTCGATGAGGGTGTAGCGCGGGCCCGCCATCGCGACCCCGCGTGCGCGGCGTCCGGGCCTGCGACTGTTCCGCGCGATGTTATCAATGGTGCCGATTTTAACCAAACCGTTCACGGCGGCACACATCGGCCGAACGGACTGCGCGACGCCCCGCCTAGTGCAAACCCGAAAATCGTGCGATTAACGCACGGACTTGAACGATAATCGCGCACTTTGACCGTTTGGCCAATTGCCGCGCCGCGATGCGCGCCCTATGCTCCGTTCACCCAACGCCTTCAATGCAGCATCGGACGCGGCGCCGCCACGATTCCATGATGCGCCGTGCCAGGAGACACCGCCATGACCCCCGCCTTTGACACCGTCGACACCGCAAGCACCGTCCGGGCGCGCAGCCAGGCCCGCAGGGCCGCGCTCGGCAGCTTCGTCGGCGCCGTCGTCGACTGGTACGACTTCCTGTTGTACGGGATCGTCGCCGCGCTCGTGTTCAATTCCGAGTTTTTCCCGAAGGTCAGCCCGACGATGGGCACCCTCGCGGCGTTCGCGACGTTCGGTGTCGGCTTCCTGTTCCGGCCGCTCGGCGGCGTTGTGTTCGGCCACTACGGCGACCGGCTCGGCCGCAAGCGGATGCTCGTGCTGACCGTGATGATGATGGGCCTGTCGACCGTCGCTATCGGCCTGTTGCCGACCTTCGCGACGATCGGCTGGTGGGCGCCCGTGCTGCTGGTCCTGATGCGCGCGATCCAGGGCTTCGCGGTCGGCGGCGAATGGGGCGGCGCGGCGCTGATGGCCGTCGAAAGCGCGCCGCAGAAAAAGAAGGCGTTCTACAGCAGCGGCGTGCAGGTCGGTTACGGCGTCGGCCTCGTGCTGGCGACGGGCATCGTGTCGATCCTGAGCCACACGCTCGGCGAGGCGGCGTTCAAGTCGTGGGGCTGGCGCCTGCCGTTCGTGTTCAGCATCGTACTGGTGCTGATCGGCCTGTGGGTGCGCAAGAGCATGGACGAGTCGCAGGAGTTCGTCGAGAAGGTCGAGCACGGGAACCGCAAGCTGCGCCTGCCGGTGCTCGAGGCGCTGACGCGCCATCCGAAGGCGTTCCTGCTGATCGTCGCGCTGCGTCTCGCCGAACTGTTCACGATGTATATCGTCACCGCGTTCGCGCTCAGCTATTCGACGACCAATCTCGGCATGTCGCGCGACCTGTTCCTGAACATCGGCCTGCTGGTCGGCGCGGTGAGCTGCGTGACGATCCCGTGCTTCGCGTGGCTGGCCGACCGTTTCGGCCTGCGCCGCGTCTACCTGGTCGGCGCGCTGATCGGCCTCGCGTCCGCGGTGCCGTTCTTCGTCGCGCTCGAGGCGCGTTCGATCGCGTGGATCGTGATCTTCTCGATCCTGCTCGCGAACGCCGCGCACGACATGGTCGTGAGCGTCCAGCAGCCGCTCTTCACCGAGTTGTTCGGCGCCGAATACCGCTATAGCGGCGCGGGCGTCGGCTACCAGTTCGCGAGCGTGGTCGGCGGCGGCTTCACGCCGTTCATCGCCGTTGGCCTCGTCAGCGTGGGCGGCGGCTCGTGGCACCTCGTCGCCGGCTATCTCGCGGTGGGGTGCCTGATCTCGTTGATCGTCGCCGCGCGGATGCGGGTGGCGGGTTGACTCTCCGGCCGGCTGCCTGCACGTGTCGAGCGCGTGTGGGCAGCGCCGCGCAGCGTCAAACACTGTCAAGCCCTGCGCTGATCTCCTGATTTCCCGCTTGCACTTTCCACTGCCATGTCGACCAATGGCATCATATGGGCCTACGTCAGTCACCGATCTACCCCCATATCATGTCGAATCTCATCGTTCACGGCGGCACACCGCTGCGCGGCGACATCCAGCCGTCCGCGAACAAGAACGCCGTCCTGCCGATCCTGTGCGCCACCCTGCTCACCGACCAGCCGCTGCGGCTCGTCGGCGTGCCCGACATCACCGACGTGCGCAAGATCCTCGACATCTTCCGCACGCTCGGCAGCGACGTATCGATCGATTTCGAGACCGGCATCCTCGAGCTCCATCACCGCAACACGACGTTCGATCCGGCCGTCCACCGGCTGCCCGAGGCGATGCGCTCGTCGATCATGCTGATTCCGCCGCTGCTCGCGCGCTTCGGCGTCGCGCGCCTCGAGAACGACGTGAAGGGCTGCACGCTCGGCGTGCGCGAGATCGATCCGCACGTCGAGGTGTTCGAGCGCTTCGGCGCGCAGATCGAACGCACGCCCGACTCGCTGATCGTGCGCTCGGAAGGCCCGCTGAAGGCGAACGACCACTGGCTCGACTACGCGTCGGTGACGACCACCGAGAACTTCGCGTTGTGCGCGACCGCCGCGGCCGGCACGTCGACGCTGATGAACGCCGCATCCGAACCGCACGTGCAGGAGTTTTCGCAGTTCCTCGCGATGCTCGGCGTCGGCATCGAAGGCATCGGCACGTCGCGGCTCTGCGTGACCGGCGGGCGAAAGCTCGGCGGCGGCGAATTCCGCTTCGCCGAGGACTTTCACGAAATCGCGACCTTCCTCGCGCTCGGCGCGATCACGGGCGGCGACATCGCCGTGCGCAACTCGGTGCCCGAGCATTTCCCGCTGATCGACCGCACGTTCGCGAAATTCGGCGTGCACGTCACGCACCACGACGGCTGGTCGCGCGCGGAGCGCGACGGCCCGCTGCGCGTGCGCCGGCCGTTCACGCAGAACATCCTGACCAAGATCGAGGCCGCACCGTGGCCGTACCTGCCGGTCGACCTGCTGCCGATCTTCATCGCGCTCGGCGTGCAAGCCGAAGGCAGCGCGATGTTCTGGAACAAAGTCTACGACGGCGCGCTCGGCTGGTCGGGTGAACTGTCGAAGTTCGGCGCGCACGTGCTGCTGTCCGATCCGCACCGGCTGATTACGTTCGGCGGGCTGAAGCTCGCGCCGGCGCGCGTCGAGAGCCCGTACATCATCCGCGTCGCGATCGCGCTGCTGATGGTTGCCGCGAGCATCGAGGGCCGCTCGGAAATCATGAACGCGCTGCCGATCCGCCGCGCGCATCCGCATTTCGTCGAGAACCTGCGTTCGGTCGGCGCGAACGTCGAGTGGACGAGCAGCGAGTGATGCGAGCCGTGCGGCGCTGCGCGACATGAAAAAGGCCGAACTCGACAAGCGCGACTGGATTGCCGGCCTCGAAAAGGGCCTGATGATCCTCGAAGCGTTCGACAGCCAGCATGCGCGCATGACGCCGACCCAGGCCGCCGCCCGCACCGGTCTCACGCGCACAGCCGCGCGGCGTTACCTGCTGACGCTCGAATCGCTCGGCTACGTCTATACCGACGGCAAGCTGTACGGCCTGACGCCGCGCGTGCTGCGGGTCGGCTGGTCGTACTTCGATTCCGCGCGGCTGCCGCGCACCGTCCAGCCGTATCTGCAGCAACTAAGCGCGACGCTGAACGAATCCGCGTACGTGAGCGTGCTCGACGAGTGGGAGCTGGTGTTCATCGCGCGCAACGGCGTGTCGCGCGTGATGACGACCGGCTTCGTGCTCGGCGCGCGCGTGCCGGCGCCGCTGACCTCGCCGGGCGTCGTGCTGCTCGCGCACCATCCGGATCGCGACGCGGTCCGCGCGTGGCTCGACGGCGCCGAGCTGCCGCCGTTCACGCCGCATACGATCACCAACAACGCGCGCCTGCTCGAACAGATCGACCGCGCGCGCGACGACGGCTTCGCGGTGATCGAGCAGCAGTTGCAGGTCGGCGTGCGCGGGATCGCGGTGCCGCTGAAGAACCGTCACGGCGAAGTCGTCGCCGCGCTGAGCACCAACATGCCGATCGGCGCCGAACCGACCGAAGCGGCCGTGCGGCGCGTGCTGCCGCCGTTGCAGGAAACCGCGCTCGCGATGCTCAACGTGCTCTGAGCCCGCTCCCGCCCGCCCCGCTAACCGATCCGCCACCAGCGCGGCAGCAGATCACGCACCTCGCGCCGCCGATAGCGGTCGTCGATCAGGTGCACGACGCCCTCGTCCTGCTCGGTGCGGATCACCCGCCCGGCCGCCTGCACGACCTTCTGCAGCCCGGGATACAGGTAGATGTAGTCGTAGCCGTTGCCGAAGCGCGCGTCCATCGCGCGGCGCATCTGCTCGTTGACGTCGTTGACCTGCGGCAGGCCGAGCGTCGCGATGAACGCGCCGATCAGCCGTTCGCCCGCCAGATCCACCCCTTCCGAGAACGCCCCGCCCAGCACCGCGAAACCGACGCCGCGCCCGCCCGCGTCGAAACGCGCGAGGAACGCGTCGCGTTCGGCCTCGGCCATGCCGGGCGCCTGCGCCCATACGGGCACGTCCGGATGACGCTCCTGTATCAGCGCGACGACGCGCTGCAGGTAATCGAAACTGCTCAGGAAGCTCAGGTAGTTGCCGGGGCGCGCCGCGTACTGCGCGGCGATCAGGTCGGCGATCGGCGCCAGCGACCGGTCGCGGTCGCGCCAGCGCGTCGACACGTGGCTCGCGACGCGCACGGTCAGCTGTTCGGCGCGGAACGGCCCGTCGACGTCGAGCCAGCCGGTGTCGGCAGGCAGTCCGAGCGTGTCGCGATAAAAATGGAACGGCCGCAGCGTCCCGGAAAACAGCACGGTCGCGCGGGCGGCGGCGAAGCGCGGCGCGAGGAAGCCGGCCGGGATCACGTTGCGCACGCACAGCGTCGATTGCGCACGGCGCCGCCGGCCCGCCGGCGCCACGCCGTCGAGCCCCGGCTGCCGGGGCGTCGGCTCGCCGTGCAGCGTGACGTCGAAGATCGACGCGTCGTCGAACGCGTCCGCCAGCGCGCCGAACTGGATCGCCTCGAAATGAAACCGCAGCAACGCGTCGTCGTTCGCGCGCGGCGCGTCGGTCAGGTGCTCGCCGATCGCCGCGACGAGGTTCTGCACGGCCGATACGAGCGAACCGGGGATGCCGGGATACGCCGCGTAACGCGTCTCCTGCGTGCGATTCAGCGCGCCCCAGGCGCGGCCGAGCCGCTCGAACGCCTTGCGCAGCGCGGTCGGCGCCGCGTCGCGCGCAGCCGCGAACGCGAACGGGTCGAGCGATCCGCTGTACATCTTGCGCGCGCGGTCGAGCAGGTTGTGCGCTTCGTCGACGAGCACGCCGACGCGCCACTGGTTCTGCTGCGCGAGCACGTGCAGCATCGCGCTGCCGTCGTAGTAGTAGTTGTAGTCGCCGACCACCATGTCCGACCAGCGCGTCAGTTCCTGCGCGAGGTAGTACGGGCAGATGTCGTGCGCGAGCGCGGCCGCGCGCACCGTTTCGCGGTCGAGCAGCCCCTTGCCGATCGCCGCGTCGCGCGCGGCGGCGAGCCGGTCGTAGAAGCCGCGCGCGAGCGGGCACGATTCGCCGTGGCACGCTTTGTCCGGGTGCTCGCACGCCTTGTCGCGCGCGACGAGTTCCAGCACGCGCAACGGCAGCGCCGGCGTGCCGGCGCCGAGCGTCGCGGTCGCGTCGAGCGCGAGCGCGCGGCCCGGCGTCTTCGCGGTCAGGAAGAACACGCGGTCGAGCTGATCCTCGCCGCACGCCTTCAGCAGCGGAAATACCGTGCCGAGCGTCTTGCCGATGCCGGTCGGCGCCTGCGCGATCAGGCAGCGTTCATCGCGCGCCGCGCGATAGACGGCGACCGCCAGCTCGCGCTGCCCGCTGCGGAACCGCGCATGCGGAAACTGCAGCGCACGCAGCGCCGCGTCGCGCGCGGCACGGTGCGCGGTTTCGCGTTCGGCCCAGCCGACGAAGCACGTGCACTGTTCGGCGAAGAACGCCGCGAGCACGTCGGCCGCCAGCGTCTCGCTCAGCACGGTCTCGCGCTCGGACACGATATCGAAATAGACGAGCGCGACCGTGATCTCCGCGAGCTCGCGCGCGTCGCACAGCAGGTGCGCATAGACCTTCGCCTGCGCCCAGTGCAGCGCACGATGGTTGGCGGGCATCGCGTCGAGGTTGCCGCGGTAAGTCTTGATTTCCTCGAGGCGGTTCGCCGACGGATCGTAGCCGTCCGCGCGGCCGCGCACGGTCAGCGTCCCCCACGTGCCCGTCAGCGGAATCTCGGTCTCGTAGCGGGCGCCGCGGCGCGACGTCACCGCGCCATGCCCCGCGATGCCTTCGAGCGCGGTCGGCGCGGGTGTGAAGCGCAGGTCGAGATCGCCGCGCCGCGCGGTGAACTCGCACATCGCCCGCACCGCGACGACGTAGGTCATGCGCCGTGCCCCGCAGCCTCGGCGGGCACGACGACCTCACCCGCCCATTCGACGTCGACGACGCGCACCGGCATCCCGTGGCCGATGCAGTAGCCGAGCCAGCGCGTCTGGTTGTCCTGCAGGCGGTCACCGGGCCCCTTCACCTCGATCAGCTCGTAGCACCGTTCGGCCGGCCAGAAACGGACGAGATCGGGCAGCCCGGAGCGGTTGCTGCGGATGTCGGCGAGCAGGCGCGCGAACCAGAGCCGCAGATGCGCGGGCGGCAGGCATGCGAGCGCTTCGTCGAGCAGTTCCGGGCTCAGCACGCCCCAGAACACGAACGGCGACTGCAGGCCCAGCTTCGTCGCGTAATGGCGGCGGATCGTTTCCCGGTACGCGCCGGAATCGAGCTGCGCGAAGCACGCGGCGAACGCGTCCGCGCGGCGCGCAGCGAAATCGGGCGCATGCAGGTCGGCCGGCCCGCGCTGGAACGGGTGGAAGAACGCGCCCGGCACGGCGGCGAATACCGGCTCCCAGCACAGCAGGCCGAACAGCGAATTGATCAGCGTGTTCTCGACGTAATGGACCGGCGCGCCGGGTTGCGCGAGATGGTCGCGCACCGTGTATTCGACGCTGACGAACGCATCGGGGCGCGCCAGCACCAGCGTGTCGCGCGGCACGTCCGGCGCGGCGGGCGCGCGCTCGACCGCGCGGCCGGCACGGCGCTGCAGGCGCGGCAGCATCCGTTCGACGCGCTGGCGCTCCTCGTCGCTCTCGAATGCGGCGCGCGCATCGAGGGCCAGCGCGAGTGCGTCGCCGTCGCATCCGCTGCGCTCGAGCACGCGGATCCGCCGGTGGCGGCTGCCGGGCCACGCGCTGCGTGCATACGCGTCGAGCGCGAGCGGCCATGCGCCGCGGCGTTCGCCGGTCTGCCCCACCGCGAACAGCAGCTTCGCGCGGCGCGTCTCGAGCCACGGCTGGCCGCATGCGACCGTGCCGATTGCGTCGACGAGCGCTTCGAGCGGCGCGTCGTCCGGCCACGCGTCGAGCGCATCGCGGCACACGTGCAGCGCAAGATAGGCGTCGACGTCGTCGCGCCGCTGGAACGCACGTGACGACGGTGCGAGCGGCACGCTTTCGTACTGGAACACGCCGAGATCGGCGAGCACGAATTCACTCCAGTCCTGATGGAGATTGCCGAAGAACATCAGCCGCAGCCGGTCGCACAGCGCGCCGACCGTCACCCGCAGCACGCAGTCGTCGCTCGGCGGACGGCCGCCCCGCGGATGGCCGGCCGAGAACCACGCGTCGAACGGCCGGGCCGAGTCGTGCGCGGGCCGCAGCCGGTCGAGCCATTCGCTCTTGCGCTCGCCCGCATGGGCGCCGAGCGTCGGAAACATCCGCAGCAGTTCCGCCTTGGTGCACAACGCGAAGATTTCGTCGAGCGTCAGCGCCGGCGCCGGATCGACCCAGCCCGCCGTGACGAGCGGCGCGGCTGCCGTGAGCGGACAGCCGATCTCGTCGTAGGCGAGCTTGCTCGCGCGGAAGTCCGGGCCGTTGCGCATCAGCATTCGCACGAGCAGCGCGCGCGACGCCTGCGGCAGCGACGGGAAGGCCTGCAGGAATGCCCGTTCGCAGTCGTCGAACACGTCGTCGTAGCGCTCGCCGAGCCAGGCAAGCGCACGTTCGAAATTGGTCAGGTAGTAAAACGCCGGCGGAGGCGGCGAAGATGGCGTCACGGAGATCGGTCACTGTACGTTTGTACAGGTCGGAATCATAGCAAATGTGAAGTCGACGGCGGGCGATGCGCGGTTGCCACGTCCGCTCGCACGCGCGCACAATCGAGAGCGTCACATCGCGCGACGGTCCTCGTGCTTCGGCCAGCGCGCCCGCGAAGCATGCGGATCGTCCGGCGTACAGCGGCGCATCGCGCCGAAGGAGTCCGCCATGACAACCCGCCGCCCGCCTGGCAGTTCCCGCGAAGACGGCCGTTCCGCGCCGCAAGCCGCGCAGCGCTGGTCGCAACACGCGACCGAACGCAGCGACGCGCTCGATCTCGAACCGGGCACGTTCTCGCACGACGATCCCGACGAAGTCGCGCAGGCGCTGAAACGCGCGGCTGAACGCAGCACGCGCCGCAACGGCACGCCGTACCAGTCCGCGATGTCGATGCTCAACTTCTACATCAACCGGGCCGGCGCGCATCTGCCGCAGGAGCGTCGCGACACGCTCGAACGCGCGAAGCAGAAACTGCGCGAAGCGTTCGGACGTGATTCATGACGCGCGTCCCGCACTTGCGCGCAGAACACCTGCCCCTTCAGCCACGCAGGTCCGGGCTTGTATGTTCAAGCCTGACCGGTACGGTAAAGTCTGGGAGCAACCAGACTGAACCGTGTAGTTTGATTCGCGCTTGGGCCAATGAGCCCGTTTCTGAGTACAGAACGCACGGTTGCCGTGCTGGTCTTCCTGAAACCCGAACGGTTACCCGCCCCGATTTGATCGAGAGCGCATGCACAAGCAAGGGATCTGAAGATCATGTCTGTTTCCTCAGTGGTGGTCGGCATCGACGTGGCCAAAGAACACGTCGATATTGAAGTCTTGGGCGCTGAACTGGCTTCTCAGCGATGGGCTAACGATGCCGAGGCGCACTCGGCACTGGCAGCGGCTTTGCAACCGCTGAACATTAGCCTGATCGTCATGGAGGCCACTGGCGGCTACGAAGCAGCGCTTGCCTGCGCGCTGCAAGCGGTTGGTCTGCCGGTTGCCGTGGTTAATCCGCGTCAGGCGCGCGACTTTGCTAAATCGATGGGACGTCTGGCCAAGACTGACACGATCGATGCCCATATGCTGGCCGAGTTCGCATCGGTACTGGTTCGCCGCCAGGATCTGGCCAGCTTCATTCGACCGCTGGCGGACGCCCAGCAACAAGCCCTGGCCGCCATGGTCACGCGTCGTCGTCAGTTGCTCGGCATGCTGCTCTCGGAGCGACAGCGTCTGCAACTGGCGATTCCAGTCGTTCGCCCGAGCATCGAGACCATGATCGACGCCATTCGCAAGCAACTCGATGATGTCGATGCCCAAATGGTCGCTCACGTTCGCGAGCACTACAGTGCGCTCGACGTGTTGCTTCGCTCCGCAAGCGGTATCGGTCCGGTAGCCAGCGCCACATTGATCGCGGAATTGCCTGAGCTCGGTCGGCTTAATCGGCGCCAGATTGCAGCCTTGGTCGGTGTCGCCCCGATGGCTTGGGACTCTGGAACCGTCCGCGGACGCAGGCGAATCCAAGGCGGACGCTTTGATATCCGCCGCGTTCTGTACATGGCTGCGCTCACCGCTTCGCGACGCAACCCCGCCATTACCGCCTTCTACCAACGGCTCATTGCTTCCGGCAAACCGCCCAAGGTTGCACTGGTTGCCTGCATGCGCAAGCTCTTGACCGTGCTCAACGCCATGGTCAGAACCAGCACTCCTTGGGACAGTTCGCTTCATTCCGCTTGACTCGCTAGACGGTTACTCAGAACTGGTAATTGACCGACAGGTCGAGCACGCCGTTCGTCGTCTGCTGCGTGACGGGGCTGCGCGCCGCGCGCCCGACGAGCTGCTCGATCGCGCCGTCCATCGTCAGGAACCAGTGCTTGTTCACGAACCAGACCATCGTCACGCCCGCGCCGACCGACCGGATTCCCGCCCCCGACGAATAGCGCGGCAGCCCGGAACGCGCCGCGGCCGCATCGCTGACGCCGAACCAGCTGTTCATGTAGCGCGCATCGGCAAACGAGACCGTTGGCCCGGCGAACCAGAAGAAGTGCTCGTTGCCGCCGGGCATCGGCATGTACGCGGACAGGTCGCCGACCCAGCCGTTCGAGCCGCCGACGCTGCGCCGCACGTCCGCGCGCAGCACGAGCGGAAAGTCCTTCGAGATCACGTAATCGGCCGACAGCTTGATGACCGGCGCCGGGTTGATGTTGTCGAAGCCACTCAGGTGGTCGAGGTCGTCCGCGGTGCGACGCCCGAGGTCGTAACCCACCGACAGGCTGACGCGCCAGTTGGGGCCGCGCAGCACGTTCGCACCGAGGCCCTCGCCGGTCGACAGGAAGAACAGGTCGCGATAGCGGATGTCGACGTTCGGCCCGCCCAGCACGTGATAGCGATCGGCGCCCGTGTAGCGCGGCTCCAGCGTCATCCCGGCGCCGACGCTGACTTGCCAGTCCGGCAGATTCGGTTCGTACAGCTTCATCAGCGGCACGCCGGCCGAGAGCTGCCACTCGCCGAGCGGCGACGGCGTCTGCGCGCGTGCGACTTGGGGGCCGGCCGCCATGAGCGCCGCGACCGTCGACACACCGGAAAGGAACCGGCGTGTGCCGGGCGACAGCAACAGGCGAGCGATGACCATAGGCGGTATCTGACGGCTGCATGAAACCGGGGGACGCCGCGCATCGCTTGCCGTACCGGCAGGCCGCATGCGGCACGCATGAAATGCAGTGTACGCTGAATTCGTGACCTGCCGATGCGCTGCGTGCACGTCAGCGCAGGTTTTTCCGTGCGCGTTTCATGCGCCGCCGCCGAGGTCCGCCCGGTAACGTAGACTTTGTGTGGAGGCCTTCGTCACGATCCATGCGGATCGGCGTCGTAGCCGCGACGAAGGCCCGCCATGATGCCTGCGGACATTCTCCATCGACCCAAGGAGGTTCGACCATGATCGTCCATCCCACCGGCAGCCGCACCACCGTACTGACGGCCGCCGGCCTGTCCCGCCTGCTCGCGTCGCAGCGCAAGCCGCCCGCAGACAAGACGGAAGAACGCATCGACGAAGGGCTCGAAGAAACGTTTCCCGCGAGCGACCCGCCCGCGATCGGCGGCGCTTCCCGCATCGATCCGTCGAAGCCGTCCGGCGAGCGCGACAAGCGCACGCCGCACCCGCCTTCGAAACCGCACGATCGGGGCTGACGCCGGCCGCGCGGCCGGCCCGGCCCCCGATGCGCGCCGCGTCACGCGACCTTGAACTGCCCGACCGTCGCCGCGAGCGCGTGCGCCTGCGTCTGAAGCGCCGCGGCCGCGGCCGTCGACTGTTCGACGAGCGCCGCGTTCTGCTGCACCATCTCGTCGAGCTGAGTGACCGCGCGGTTGACTTCCTGGATGCCGCGGGTCTGCTCGTTCGCCGCGTGCGTGATCTCCGAGATGATCGTCGTCACGTTGGCGACGTTCGTGACGATCTCCTGCATCGTCTCGCCGGCCTGGCGCACCTGCCCGGACCCGGCCTCGACGCTCGCGACCGTCGATTCGACCAGCACCTTCACCTCGCGCGCGGCCTGCGCGCTGCGCTGCGCCAGGCTGCGCACCTCTTGCGCGACGACCGCGAAGCCGCGGCCCTGCTCGCCCGCACGCGCGGCCTCGACGGCCGCGTTCAGCGCGAGGATGTTGGTCTGGAACGCGATGCCGTCGATCACGCCGATGATGTCGCCGATCCGGCCCGACGCCTCTTCGATCTTCTCCATCGTCGAGACCACGTCCGACACCACCACGCCGCCGTGCGACGCGATCTTCGACGCCGCCGCCGCGCGCTGGTCGGCCTGGCCCGCCGCCGCGGCCGACTGGCCGACCGTCGCGGTGATTTCCTCCATCGATGCGGCCGTTTCCTCGAGGCTCGCGGCCGCGGCCTCGGTGCGCGACGACAGGTCCTGGTTGCCGGCCGCGATCTCGTTGGCCGCCGTGCGCACGGATTCGCTCGCATCGCGAATCTGCTGCATGACCTCCTGAAGCTTGTCGACGAAGCTGTTGAACGAGCGCGCGATGTCCGTGACCTCGTCGCCGCCGTCCGCCGGCAGGCGCTGCGTCAGGTCGCCCGAGCCCGAACCGATCGCCGCCATCGCCTGGCGGACCAGCGACAGGCGGCGGAACGCCGTCGCCGTGATCGCGCCGACGATCAGCGATGCGATCACGATGTCCGCGACGAGCGTGATCAGCGACGCGGTCAGCAGCGAGCGCATCCCCGCGGTCGCCTCGGACTTGTCGAGCGCGACGAGCGCGAACCAGTCGGTGCCCGGCACCGGCAGCGCGCGGACCAGCTTCGCCGCACCGCCGACGTCCACCTCGACCGGCGCGCTCGCGTTCACGATCGACGCGGGCGCGATCGCGCCGAGTTCCGGCGACACGTCGTTGACCGGCTTGAGCGTCAGCTTCGAGTCCGGATGGGCGACGACGTGACCGTTGCTGTCGATCAGCATCCCGAAGCTGGCCGGCGTCGGGTGGATCGACTTGACGTTCGCGATCACGGCGTTCATCGCGACGTCGGCGGCGATCACGGCCTTGACCCCGCCGTCGCGCAAGATCGGCACCGCGAACGTGACGACCAGGTTGCCGGTGCCGGCGTCGACGTACGGCGGCGTGACGACCGGCTTGCCGGCCTGCGCGGCCTGCTTGTACCACGGGCGGCCGGTCGGATCGTAGTCGGCCGGGATGCCGGTCGGGTCGGAGAACTTGAACGTCTTGTCCGCGTAACCCGCGTAGACGTTGGTGAAGCCGCCCGCCGCGGCCATCTGCTTGAAGACCGGCAACGGATCGGGCGACAGCGTCGCATCCTGCAGCGACGCGATCATCCGGCTTTTCGTCGCGACCCAGTCGCCGATCCCGACCACGTGGCCGCTCGCGACGGACGTGAGGTTGCGGTCGATCGCGTCGTCGTTGTACGACCGGGCGATGAAATAGTTGATCAGCGTGCTGGCAAGCAGTGCGGCCGCGACGATGGCGACGCACGCGGCGATGATGCGGGCGCGAATGGACGAAAACATGGCAACGACTCTATTTGGGAGCGCGAACGCCCGGTGGACGAATTCACCGTGTAAACGGCGGCATTCGCGATTACTTAAGGGTCGCATTCATCAGACAATTCGTTGTTTGATGCCCGACAGCAAGCCCTTGCATGCGGGCGCTGGATCGATCAATTGGGGGAAAACCCGGCGCCCGGCGATTGCGGGCTGCGTGGGGTGCGGATACGCCGCCGGATTCGGGCGAATCCGCGTGGACGTGCTCGCAAGCGCATGCGGGCGTGGACCTGCCCGCCCGCGTGAAAAGGCGCAGTCGTATCGCGCCAGTGCGGCAGGCGCCGCACGCGTGAACGTCGATCAGGGTTCGGCCGCTCGGTCAGCGACCCAGACGACTTCCCTCATAGGCGACGGCTCGCCTGAACATCCGGCTCCGCGGGCTGCCGCGACGACGGCTCGCCCGCCGCCTGCTCGTCGAGCTGCCGCATCCGCTCGCGCAGGTGCCGGACCGCAAACACGTGAATGTAGTCGTGCACGCGTGCGTCCGAGGACAGTGCGCGCACCTCGTCGTCGATCATGGCGCGCAACTGGTCTGGATTGATCGACCGCTGCGCGGCAACTTCCGCTAGCGCTTCCAACAAAGTGTCCCGTGACATCGACGAACTCCTTACTGTCGAGGCAATTAACGATGGATGTATTGGTAGCGTAAAGAATGAGCAGCGATGCCGCGCGCGATGCGCGATCGTGCCCTTGCGCGGCATCAACAACCCTGAGCGACGCGGGCAGCGCCCAGCGGGCGTCGAGCGTCGCGATCCGACGGCGGATCGCCTGCAACCTGGCCGGTGCGAGCTTGCGCCGCACGGATCGTCCGATGAAAGACCACGCTTCCCCGAAAGCGCGGCGCCGACGCGCGATCCTGTCGTGGACAGGCATCGGCGGTCGGCGTAGAGACCAAGTTAGACCGGACGAAAAGGCTCGTCAAGGCGCTTGCGCTGTGAATCGTTCGCTGAAAACCGCGCGATCGCACGCCGGACGCGGTGCACGCAACGCCCGCATTCACCATCCCGCCGCGCGCGTGTCAGGAAATTCCTATGGCGCGGCGGAATTCCTGACGCAGACTTCAGCGCGCCCTGATTGGAAGCGTCCTTTTGCCACACGATACTGATTCCATGGACACATCGTTCATGCAGGGCCATCGCGCAGCCGGCCGTCGAGCCGGCACGCGGGTCAGGCGGAGGAGACCACTCATGGCTTTCGGCAGTTTTCCCAACGGCGACGGACAGCGGCGCGCGACGCGCGCGACCGCGGAACCCGCGCCGGCACCCCGCGAAGATCTCGATGCGCTGCTCGCGCTCGCCCGCCAGGCCGGGCTGCTCGTGACGCTCGACGGGCAGATCGGCCGCGAGAAGTACCAGAGCATCGTCGGGTCGGTAGCCGCGTTGCAGCGGTTCGCGGCGGCGCTGCGCCAGCAGGCGGCCGTCGCCGCGCCCGCGCCGTCGACGGTGCGGCGCGCGTCGCGCCGCGGGCACGTGCGCGTGAACCGCACGCGCCGCTTTTCGCCGTGCCGCGCCTGCCCGCTCGAAACGGCGCGCCATCGCGCGCATGCGCGACACGGCGGGCGCCAGCGGCGCAGCGCCCGTCCGGGCTGCATGCCCTGACATCGCTGACCGCGCACCGGCAGCCGCTGCCTGACGAACCGGCCCGACCGGCCAAGCAAGCAGCACGGCAACATCGACGGCGCATGTCGTGCGCGCGGCCACGCGCACGCCTGGCCGCGTTCGGCCGTCACCGGTTCACGTACGAGGAAAAGCGTCGGCACGGGGCCAGGAAGGCGGGCGGGGTCAACCACCCCTGCCCGTCCTCCAAGGCAACCTGACGGCTGCCTACCCCCGTGCCGGAGCGTTCATGTCCGGGGCCGGCGGCATCTGCGTGCGCGCGCCTACTCGACCACCAGGTTGTCGACCACCGCGCGCACGCCGGGCGCGGACCAGGCGGCGCCGCGCGCGACCTCGCGCTCCGCATACGAGTCGACCTTGCCGTTGAGCGTCACCGTGCCGTCCTCCACGATCACGTCGATACGATTCGCTTCGCGTTCCGCGTGCCGCTGCATCGCCTTGCGGATCGTCGCGCCGATGTCGCCGGCGACCACGTCGCAGCCCACCTCGATCGCATCGGATACGCCGATGATCCCGCGCATCTGCAACACCGCGCGCAACGCGCGCTGCCGCTGGTAGCCCCACTCGACCTTGCCGGTCAGCGTGATCCAGCCCTTCTCGATCTGCACGTGGATCGCATCGTCGCGCAGGCCGGCCGTCCAGTGCAGCACGGCGCGCACCGCCTTCGCGATGTCTTCGTCGGTATGGCGCTCGTCGTGCGGCAGATGCACGGTCATGTCGACGACGACGGCCCTCACGCCCGCCACGCGATGCGCGGCGTGTTCCGCCGCGACCTTCTCCGCGACACTCGACGGATGCCCCGACAGCGTGACGACCCGGTCCTCGACCTCGACGCCGATGCGGGTCGAATCGACCGCCGGATCCCACGCAAGCTCTTCCTCGACGTCCTGCTTCACCTGTCTGTCGGTTTTCATCGCACGCTCCCGAATTGGCCCGTCCGGCGTCAGTCCGAGCCGCGCACGAGCAGCACCGGCACCTGCGCGAGATGGGCGACGCGACGCGCGACGCTGCCGATCAGCAGTGCCGCCAGCCCGCGCCGGCCGTGCGTGCCGACGACCAGCAGCTCCGCATCCCAGCGCACGGCCTCGCGCATCAGCGCGTGCGCGACGTCGTCGCTCGTTGCCTGCGTCTCGATGATGCCGCGCTTGGTCGGATTCGCGCATCCGTCGAACAGCGTCGCCACCCGCGCGAGCGCGCCCTCGCCTTCGGCGCGGTACGCGTCCTCGAGCGCGCGCACCGGCACGATGTCCGTCAGACGAATCGCGCGGTCGACGACATACACCGCGTAGAGCAGCGTCGTCGGCGTCGCGAGCACCATGCCGGCCTGCAGCGCGTGCAGCGACGGCTCGCTGCCGTCGACCGCGAACATCATCCGCTGCGGCGGCCCGTCCATTGGCCGCTCGTAGCTCGCCGGGACGATCAACAGCGCGCAGCGGCTGCGCCGCGTGAGCGTGTCCGACACCGCGCCCTCGACGAGCCGCAGCAGGCCGTGATGCGGGCTCGCACCGACCACGAGCGCGTCGGCCTGCCACGCGACGGTGTCCCCGACGAGCGCGTTGGCGATCGTGCCGCCCGCGACCGACGCATCGACGATGCCCTGCTCGACGTCCGCGCCGCATTCGGCGAACAGCGGCGTGATGTGGTCGAGCACGGCCTGCGCGTCGTGCGCCATTTCCTCGCGCGCGGACGTGAGCAACGCATCGACGCGCGGGATGTCGGGCAGCAGCAGGCGGGGATTGTCGATCACGCTGATGACGCGCAGCTGCATGCCGGGACGCAGCAGCGTGCGCACGTACTGCGCGGCGCGCATCGATTCGGGCGTCGCATCGACGGCCAGCACGAGTCGCGAGAGCGACGGGAGGGATGGGTCAGGCTGCATGGCGAAGGCCTCCGTTCGTGCGCGCCGTCCTTGGCGGGACGGCGCCGGGGCTTCACGCGGCAGTGGCGTGCGGCGGATCAGGCCGCCGGCGCACGATCGCGGGCATCGGCGGGCGGCCGCGCGAAGCGCGGACAAGCGATGCCGACAGCATAGAACGCCCGGCCCGCGCCTGCATGATCGAAATCAAGCGGCAGGCCGGGCGCGGCACGCAGCCGGTGCGGCCTACGATTCCGTCGAGACCGACGTCACCGGGCGCTTCGCGTAGAACAGCAGGTAGGCGAGCCCCAGCAGCACGATCCACACCGGACCGATCACGAGCGCGACGCGCGTATCGGGCGTGAACGCCATCAGCACGACGACGAGCGAGAGGAACGCAAGCGCGACATACGAACCGAGCGGATAGAACGGCACGCGGATCGGCAGGCGCGCGATCTTGTCGGCCGACAGCGTGCGGCGAAAGCGCATCTGCGCGATCAGGATCACGCACCAGGTCCAGATCGCGCCGAACGTCGACACCGACGTGAGCCACGTGAACACGTGCTGCGGCGCGAGATAGTTGAGCAGCACGCCGACCAGCAGCAGCGCGACCGACACGGCCACGCCGTAGACCGGCACGCCGTTGCGGTTCACGCGCCCGAGCACGCGCGGCGCCTGGCCCTGCTGCGCGAGGTTGTAGAGCATCCGCGCGGTGCTGAACAGGCCGCTGTTGCACGACGACAGCGCCGCCGTCAGCACGACGAAGTTGATGATGCCGGCGGCGGCCGGGATGCCGAGCCGCGTGAACGTCATCACGAACGGGCTGCCCTGCGTGCCGATCTGGTTCCACGGGTAGATCGACATGATCACGAACAGTGCGCCGATGTAGAAGATCAGCACGCGCCAGAACACCGAGTTCACGGCCTTCGACAGCGACTTCTCGGGATTGCGCGCCTCGCCGGCGGTCAGGCCGAGCATCTCGACGCCGAGATACGCGAACATCACGATCGGCAGCGCGCCGATCACGCCGGACCAGCCGTTCGGCATGAAGCCGCCGTTCGCCCACAGGTTCGAGATGCCGGTCGGGGTGCCGCCGTTGCCGAGGCCGAGCGTGATCATCAGCGCGCCGCCGATGATCATCAGCACGATCGTGACGATCTTGATCAGCGCGAACCAGAACTCGAACTCGCCGTACAGCTTCACCGCGACGAAGTTGACCGCGCCCATCGCCGAGAGCCCGAGCAGCGCCCAGATCCAGTTCGGCACGTCGGGAAACCATACGTTCATGTAGACGGCGACCCCGGTGACTTCCGCCATGCAGGTGACGATCCACACGAACCAGTAGGTCCAGCCGGTCAGGTAGCCCGCGAGCGGCCCGAGGTAGTCGCGCGCGTAGCGGCTGAACGCGCCGGCGACCGGATTGGTGATCGCCATTTCGCCGAGCGCGCGCATGATCAGGAAAATCACGATGCCGCCCAGCAGGTAGGTCAGCAGAATGGCCGGTCCGGCGCTGCGGATCGCGGTGGCCGAGCCGAGGAACAGGCCGACGCCGATCGTCGCGCCCAGCGCCATCAGGTTGATGTGCCGCTCTTCCAGCCTGCGGTGCAGCTGGTCTTCTTGTTGTTTCAATTGCGTCTCCTGGCGGCCGCGCGCGACCGCCGTCACTGTGTCGATATCAGCGCACGGCTTGCCGGTGCCGATGAAGGCCGCCGAAAACGAAATGATTCCCGTCGCATATTTCCGGATTGGAAATGATGCCGATATTGTGCGAATCCATTCAGAATCGCCGCGCATTATCGTGATATTCCGGAACAATCCGAAAAACGGCTCGGACCGTTTGGGGAACGCGCCGACAGGCCGGACGCGGCGCGCCAGTGCGCGCCGGGCCGGGCATCGCGTTCAACGGGAATTCAATCGGATTCGGCGCGGCATGCCGCGCCTCCTGTGTGCGCCATTACGCGCATGCAATATGCAGGCGGGATTATATGAATGATCAGACGATTCGCGCCAGTCGATTTTGCGTGGCAAGTGCCGACGCCGCTCGCAAACGTTGCCGGTGCTTTTCATGCTGCGGGCAGCGGTGGACGACCGCACACGCCGATGATTTTTTAAATACATTTCGCGCTGCGACAGCCTAAATGAATTTGTAATATTGCCGTAAACTGTTAACCGGATTTCAACGTCCCGCACTGCTCGATGCCCGTCGATTCAGTCCGTGGACGTCTCTTTTCGAAGTCCGGGATCTTCAATTAACCATACGCAAAGGAAATTCATGAGGAAGGTTGCTCTCACCCTCATCGCCACTTCGATCACACTCGCTGGCTGCGCCACGCCTGGCATGGAAAACAAGGCGGACGCGTACAACGTGCTCGATGTGAATCAGCGTCAAGAAGTGCGCACCATCGAAATCCTGACGATCCTGCCGGGCAAAGTGCAGGTGAGCAACGAGCAGAACAAGAAAACCGCGCAACTGGCCGGCACGATGCTCGGCGCGATCGCGGGCGCTGCAATCGGCGGTACGACCGGCCCCGGCGGCTGGAACCGCACGGGCGTAGGTACGGTCGCAGGTGGTGTCGTGGGTGCCGCGGCCGGTTCGATGGTGAACGACAAGGTGCTGGTCGACGGCGTGCAGATCATGTACCGCGATGGCAAGTCGGCATTCGCATCGGCTCAGGTCGGCCGCGTGTGCGAATTCAAGCCGGGTACGGCGCTGATGGTCGGCTCAGGCAAGACGACGCGCATTCAGCCGAACTCGCAATGTCCGGGCGTCGACGCGGCACAACAACCGGCGCAGGTGAAGTAAATGAAGCGCGAAATTTTTACGCTTCTCTTGCTGACGACACTTCCCGCGTTCGCGCAGGAACAAGCGCCCGTCAATCTCGATAACGGCATCGCTCGTATGCAAGCGCTCGAATCGAATGCCGAACACGAGCGCGCCGTGCAACAGCAAAAGGCCGAAGCCGACCAACGCAGGCAGCGGCAGCAGGCAGCTGCGGCCGAGCGCAAGCGCAGCCAGGCGCATGCCGCTGCGCAAGCGCAGGCCAATCGCGACCGGCAAGCTGCGGTCGACCGTCAGCGTGCCATCGAAGATCAGGACCGCAGCTACGAAAACCGCTACAAGGAACTGCAGCTGAAAAAGATGGAAGCGCAAGTTGCGCGCGAAAACGATCGCATCAATGCCGACCTCGCGCGATCGAAAGCGGAGACGGATGCGGTGCAATCTCAGGCGGATGCAAATCGAAACGTCAGCAAAGGCGTGGAGAAGAATTTGAAGGACGCCAATCGCCACTGGTGGGAAAAATAATTCCGTTAAACAAGGCCCATGTCGGCGGGCCTTAACGGGATGGTCGGCGTGACCGACACAACCCGATCAGCATGCTGATCGGGTTGGCATTCATGCTCATCGTGTCGCCTTGGCAGTCGTGGCGTCACATTCCCGGTCATTTCGGTCACGATGGGCGCGATGTGCGCCGCGCTCGGCTCGGCAAGCGGGCCTGTCACGCCGCATGAAATCATGCGGCTACACGCTTTCGGTCACGAGCGGCCTCTTAGCGCAGCGCGAACGGTGTATTCATCGCCTGAGACAGCTTCAGCGTGCCGCACGAAGTAACGGGACGCGTCGAGATCGGCCGGCATCGGCTCGACCGGGTAGCCGTGCTTTTCCCACGCGTCGAGGCCGCCCTTCAGCGCCTTGATGTGACGGGCCATCTGCTTGCGCTGCAGCTGTGCGACGATGCGCTTGGCGGTCGCCTCGTTCGGGCACACGCAATAGACGACGATCGGCCGCTTCAGCGCGTCGGGATCGATCAGCTCCGGCGAATCGAGATCGAGCGGCACCGCGCCGGCGATCCGGAACGGCTCGCGTTCGCGCACCGCGCGCGGCCGCGCATCGAAGATCAGCGGCGGCTCGTCCGACGTCATCATCTCGGCGAGCTGCGGCGGCGAGATGCGCACCTGCGCGAGCCAGCGCCGGAACTGCACACGGCGCACCCAGCGGTACAGCACGAACGTGATGAAGATCGCGAGGAACGCGTCGAGGATCGTCCCGCCGCTCGCGCGCACCCACAGCACGGCCTGGACGATCTGGTCATGAATCGCCGAGCCGCCGACGAGCCAGAACCCCGCCCACAGCACCGCGCCGGCGAAGTCCCACAGCAGGAACACGCCGACGCCGATCGCCGTCGTGCCGAGCAGCGGCGCGGACACGAGGCCGAGCCCCGGCAGGAATTTCGCGAGCACGAGAAGCGGCGCGCCGTGGCGTTCGAACAGGTTGCGCGCGAAGCGCAGCGTCGTGTCGAGCGACAGCGAGAAGCGCACGAGGCCGTTGAGCAGGCGCCGGCCGCGCGTGCGGCCCATGAAGAACCACAGGGAATCGGCGAGCATCGTCGCGCCGACGGCCGCCGCGAACATGGCCGTATAGGACGCCTGCCCCATCGCCGCCATCGTGCCGCCCAGGATCAGCATCGGCACGGCCGGCACGGGCACGCCGAGCTGGGTGATGAGCACGCTCGCGAATACGGCCCACGGGCCGAGCGACGAGGGAATCGCGACGGGAAAGTGCCACACGGCGGCGCTCCTGAATGACATGCGGGCCGGCCCGACGCCGGCGGCCGTCGGGCGGCCGAGCAACGATCGCCGCGGCACTTCCGCAGCGGGGACGGCATGTCCGGCATTCTAAACGGGTTTGATGAACGCCGCGCTGTACGGTGCGCCTCCCGCCGCGCGCGTCACCCGGCCGGGGTGGATGGCTCGGCTGGCGCGCTCGTGCCGGCGAACGTGCCGCACGACGGGCAGAAGCGGCTGAATGCGTTCTTGCGCGTGCGGCACTGCCCGCACGCGTTGAACACGCAGATCCCGCAATGCGGGCAGAAATTCGCGTTCGGATCGGCGGTGTCGAGCGGCCGCTCGCAGCCGGGACAGACCTTCTTCGCGATGCGCGCGTACGCGGTCACGAAATCGATCGCCTCGCGCCGCGACACGTCCGGCTGTTGCTCCTCGCGGCGCTTCTGCTCGAGATAGCGCGACAGCGCACGGATCGCGTACTGCCCGACCGCGATCGTCAGCACGATGCCGACGAGGTAGCGCACATAACCGCCATAGCTCGGCAGGTACGGCACCAGTTCGACGAAGAACCCGTACAGCGCGAAGAAGATGAAGCCCCACACGAACGGCCAGTAGCGGCTGCCGCGCTTCTTCGCGAACAGCCAGCCGGCGACCAGCAGCAGCGGCAGCGTAAACAGTAGTCGGATGCCGAACACGCGCAGTTCCTGCGTGCGCTGCGCCGCTTCGAGCTTGCGGTCGGCCTGCGCTTCGAGTTCGCCGAGCGCGAGCCGGGTCGCGCCCTGCTCGCGCTCGAGCGCCTGCGCGGCCTGCTTCAGCGTGCCGATGCGGGCCTGCGCGTCGCGTTCGCGCTGCGTCGCCGCCTCGAGCGCGCGCGCATGCGCGAGCACGGCCGGATCCTGCTCCGCGCGCTCGGTCGCATGGCGGCTCGCGATCGTTGTGCGGAACGCTTCGCGCGCCTGCTGCGTGTCCTGCTGGGCCGCGGTCAGCAGCATCGACGCCTGTTCGGTCGCGTCGCGATTCGCGGTCAGGTCCGTCGACAGCTTCGCGAGCGTCTGGCGCAGCGGCGCAGCCGCCTGCCGGTCGATGAACGCGTCGCGGTCGAGCGTCACCTCGACGCGCGGCAGGTCGCCGACGATCAGGCCGCCGAGTCCGATCAGGAAGCCGGCGAACATGACGGCGATGATCCACAGCGCGCGCTGGAACCACACCTCGGCCAGCCGCAGTCCCTTGGTTGATATTGTCATGCGTGATGGGCTCCGTGGACGCCGGCCCCGTCGCGCGTCGGCGTGACGCGCGCCCGGCGATGAGCGAAAAATGGGGGGGCTACGGCAAGGATGCTGCCAGATGTGCGCTGCGCGGTGCAACTTTCGCGCGGCTGAACGCGGCGCGTGATCGCAAGGTGAGCGGACGCACCGCAGCAGGTGCGCCGCTCCGGATGTGCGGCGCCGGCACGACGCATTGCGCGGCGCGCCGGCCCGTCGCCGCGTGTCACGCGGCCCGGTTCATGCACGCATG
This sequence comes from Burkholderia ubonensis subsp. mesacidophila, assembly GCF_002097715.1. NCBI lineage: Bacteria > Pseudomonadati > Pseudomonadota > Betaproteobacteria > Burkholderiales > Burkholderiaceae > Burkholderia > Burkholderia ubonensis. The sequence goes on along the minus strand of NZ_CP020738.1, from coordinate 1,713,206 downwards.
GCTCAGGCAGGCGCCGTCGCCACCTTCTCGTCGTGCCGCACCAGCAACACCGGTCGGTCCGCCGCGCGCAGCAGCGACTCCGCGACGCTGCCGACCAGCAACCGGCGCAGGCCGTGCCGCCCGCTCGTACCCATCACGATCAGGTCCGCGTCGGCCTCGGCCGCCGTGCGCATCAGCACGGCCGCGACATCCTCGCCATACGCGGTCAGCGCGCGCACCGTGCCCGGCACGTGGTGCGCATCGAGCGCGGCCTTCGCGTCGTCGAGCACGAGCGTCGCGGCGTCCAGCGCCGACGGCTCGGGTTCCCGCGTGTCCGCGAAGCCCGCGTCGACGTCGACGAGCTGCGTCTTGTGCTCGACGACTGAAGCACAGGTGATCGCGCCGCCGGACGCAACCGCGATCCTGATCGCCTCATCCAGCGCCAGACGCGCACTTGGGCTGTCGTCGAGCGCCACGAAAATCCGCTTGTACATGGTCCGCACCTCTCACCGGACAGCCTTGCGCATTGCGCAAGGCAGGTTCGAATCCGATCGCCGACGGTTGCGCCGGCCCCTGCACTTAGTCTGGCCCTACGCCCCCGGGCGCCCGTTGACGCGTATCAAATACGGTCGACACCCCGCCCCCCCGATCTTTTGTCTGAATTTCCGCTGCCCCCATTACAAAAAAGTCATAAAACGCGCACAATTTCGTCTCGATAACAGATACCGCCAAGCATCGGACGCCAACCGCGCCCGATTTTTCCTTTGTCGCCCCGGTGCCAGGGCGACCTCGGACAGAGTGGCCCGTAGATGACCGCCAGCGGAACCCCGACGCGCGACGCCCCGGTGCGCACGCGCTTTCAAAACATGTTACGCCAGCCGTTCGCGGCCGGCATCGTCGCGCTCTGCGCCGGCGCAACGCTGTCGCTGGGCGTCGCGCTGCTGGTGCGCGAGCAGTGGCAAGACACCGTCCATGCCCGTTTCGAGCGCCGTGTCGCGCACGTGACGGCGATGCTGCTCCACGAGCTGCAGGACGGCGTCGCCGTGCTCGAAGGCGCGCGCGGCGCGCTCGGCCTCGTGCCGCAGATGACGCCCGTGCAGTGGCGCCAGTATGTCGACGCGCTCGCCATCGACAACAGCCGTTCGCCGATCCGCCAGCTCGGCTATGCGCCGCTGCCGCCCGACGTGCGCGGCGAGCTCGCCGGCGACGCCGCGCCTTCGGCCGCCGGGCCGGTCGCTGTCGCCGCGCTCAGCGCGCCCGCATCGCCGGCGCCGCTCGCGCGCTTCGGCGCAGCCGACGCCGATTCGCTGCGGCGCGCCGTGCAGACCGGCAACGCCGCGCTCGGCATCCGGGCGGCCGACGACGATGCCGCCCGCACCGTCACGCTGTTCCTGCCCGTTGCCGACTCGCAGCACCCGGCCGCGCGGGAAGGCGGCATCGACGGCGTGCTGTTCGCGGCGCTCAGCCCGCGGCGGCTCGTCGAGCGCGCGCTCGACTCGGAGCGCGGGATCGACCTGCGGATCAGCATCGACGGCGACCCGCGGCCGATCTTCAGCGCCGAGACCACCACCGACGAGGCGTCGCTCTCGCCCGACCTGATGCGCCGGACCGAGGTGCTGAACTTCGGCGGCAGCACGCTGACGCTCGCCTACTCGGCGGACGGCCGGCCGAGCGCGACCGGCGCGCAGCGCACGGCGGGCACGGTGCTCGCGGCCGGCCTCATCGCGTCGGTCGTGTTCGCGGCGCTCGTGCATGCGCTGCTGCGCGGCCGGCCGGGGTCGGCAGCGGAGCTCGGCGCCCGCAGCAGCGGCATCCTGAACGAAGCGCGGATGATGGGCATCATCCGCTCGTCGATGGAGGCGATCATCACGATCGACGAGAAGCAGACGGTCGTGATCTTCAACCCGATGGCCGAACAGGTGTTTGGCGTGTCCGCGATGGAGGCGATCGGCGCGCCGCTGTCGCGCTTCATCCCGGAGCGGTTCCGCGCGGCGCACTCGAAGCATGTCGACCAGTTCGGCGTGACGGGCGTGTCCGAGCGGCAGATGGGACGCCAGCGCGTGCTGTTCGGGCTGCGCGGCAACGGCGAGGAATTCCCGATCGAAGCGTCGATCTCGCAGATCCGCGACGCGTCCGGCAAGCTCTACACGGTGATGCTGCGCGACATCACCCAGCGCGTGCGCGCCGAGAACGCGCTGAAGCAGTCGCGCGAGGAGCTGCGCGAGCTGTCGGCGAACCTGCAGAACGTCCGCGAGGAAGAGAAGACGCGCATCGCGCGCGAGCTGCACGACGATCTCGGCCAGCAGCTCACCGCGCTGAAGATGGACCTGTCGGTCGTCGAGCACACGCTGCGCGCGCCCGACGACGGGCGGGCCGGCGAGGACGTGCTCGCCCACCTGCAGGGCATGCGGCGGCTGATCGACGCGACGGTCGCGTCCGTGCGGCGCATCGCGGCCGACCTGCGGCCGGTGATGCTCGACGATCTCGGCCTCGTGCCGGCGATCGAATGGCTCGCGAACGATTTCACGAACCGCTACGGGATCGACGTCGAGCGGCACATCGAGCCCGCCGGCCTCGCCTTCACCAGCACCGGCGCAACCACGCTGTTCCGCATCGTCCAGGAAGCGCTGACCAACGTCGCCCGCCACGCGGACGCGACGCGGGTGACGCTGACGCTCGACGTCGAAAGCGGCTTCTGCGTACTGCGCATCGCCGACAACGGCCGCGGCGCGGCGCCCGGCGGGTCGACGCACGAAGACAAGTCGTTCGGCCTGATCGGCATCCGCGAGCGCGCACACATGCTCGGCGGCACCGTGACGATCGACACCGCGCCCTCGCGAGGCTTCTCGATCACCGTCGCATTGCCGCTGACCACGATTCAACAGGAAACTTCAATCACATGATCACTGTGCTCATCGCCGACGACCATACGCTCGTGCGCGACGGGTTGCGGCACATTCTGCAGAACGCCAGCGGCTTCGAGGTCGCGGGCGAGGCCTGGGACGGCCCGACGACGATCGCGCTGGTGCGCTCGACCCCCGCTCAGGTGCTGGTGCTCGACCTGTCGATGCCCGGGCGCAACGGCGTCGAACTCATCAAGCAGATCAAGGACGAGAAGCCCGCGCTGCGCGTGCTCGTGCTGACGATGCACGCGGAGCAGCAGTACGCGGTGCGCGCGTTCCGCGCGGGCGCGTCCGGCTATCTGACGAAGGAAAGCGCGAGCGCCGAGCTGGTCGGCGCGGTGACGAAGGTCGCGTCGGGCGGCGTCTACGTGAGCCTCGCGATGGCCGAGCAGTTCGCGCAAAGCCTGAACGAGCCGGCGGAAACGCTACCGCACCAGCGGCTGTCGGACCGCGAGTTCGACGTGTTCCGGCGGATCGCCGCCGGGCAGACGCTGACCGAGATCGCGCAGGCGCTATGCGTGAGCGCGAAGACGGTCAGCACGTACAAGACGCGGATTCTCGAAAAGATGCAGATGCCGCATGAGGCCGCGCTGGTGCGCTATGCGATGCGGCACAAGCTGCTCGACGAGACGGACGACGTGTAACGGCGACGTCGGGCGGACGCGCGCCGGCGGCGCGCGTCCCGTCGCCGTCGCTTTGCTGTTACTTCGCCGGCACCGGGCAGGCGAGATCGCCCTCTTCGCACGACAGATAGCCCTGCAGGCTCTCGGTGCGCGCTTTCGTCAGATCGTCGAGGCACATCGACACCACCATCGGATGGGCGCTGCCGCCTTCCGCGCCCGCGCTCGAGAACCCGCATTCGGCGTCGCGGTAAGCGACCCATGCGCGCTGCGCGGAGACGAGCTTCTCCGCCAGCGGCCGGTTGTCCCGCACCCGCGCGGTGACGGCCTCGTAGGCCCGGTTCAACTCCGCATCGGATTTGCGGTACGCGCGATCGGCGCACGCGCTCATCGACGCCTGGTCGGCGGCATTCGCGCAGTTCGACTGCGCATGGGCATTCGCCGCCACCGCCAGCAGCAACAGCAAACCGGTCAAGACACGCATGGACGCTCCTTCTATTCGTTGATGTCGTGGAACACGATGCCGGGCCGGCCGCCCTGCCGCGCCTCGGAGCACGGCGCCGCGCGCCGGGCCGGCGCGTATCGACGCGCGGCGGCCGCCTCGGCGCGGCGACATCGACCGCGATGCTAGCGCACGCCCGCGCGCTTGTCAGCCAGCCGCCGCATGGGCCGTGCTTGCATCTGCCCCTTGCCCGCCTACACTGGAAAATCGAAACCACGTTTCGATCCCGCTAGCGCATCCATCCTGCTCCCCGCAACCGCTGCATTCCTCAGCGCAATCCGCGTTCGCACCGTCGACACGCGCACGACGTCACGTCGGCCGGTCGCCCGTGCGCCGCCCTTTGCGCGGTCGCCATCGCACAATGGAGGAAACAATGAGCTATCACCTGGAAGGCCGTCTGCTCGAGGTCTGCAACTGCCGCGTACTGTGTCCGTGCTGGATCGGCGAGGATCCCGACTTCGGCAGCTGCGACACGATCGTCGCGTGGCACATGGACAAAGGCGCCATCGACGGCGTCGACGTCGCCGGCTGCACGATCGCCGCCGTCTGCCGGGTGCCCGGCAACATCCTGCAGGGCAACTGGACCGCCGCGATCTTCATCAACGACAGTGCGACCGACGCGCAGGAGCAGGCGCTGCTCAAGGTCTATACGGGCCAGGCCGGCGGACCGATCGCCGAGCTGGCGAAGCTGATCGGCACCGTCGTGTCGGTCGAGCGCGCGCCGATCACGTTCGACGTCGCCGGCGCGAAGGGCACGCTGACGATCGGCACCGACTACTATGCGGAGCTCGAGCCGTACCTCGGCCCGAGCGGCGCGCAGACGACGCTGACCGACACCGTGTTCTCGACCGTGCCCGGCGCGCCCGTGTTCGTCGGCAAGGCGCCCGTCTATCGCTCGAAGAATGCGGCGATCGGCATCGACGTCAACCTGACGAATCACAACGCGCTGCAGAGCACGTTCCTGTTCGACGCCTGAACGGCGCCGTGCGCCGCGCGACGAGCCGGTCGCGCGGCGGCGGGGGAACCGGCGATGGCCGCGCGCGCGCATCGACGCGTCTTTCCGCTCGTCCTCGCGAGCCTCGTCGCGCTCGCGTGGGCCGCGTTGTGGGCGTGGACGAGCAGTCCTTACGGGCGCTATCTCGATCACGGCGGCTGGACCGCGTCCGGGCCGGCCGCCGCGCTGTGCCGCGCGCTGCCGGGCGGCACGGTGTGGCTGCCGGCCGCGTTCGACGCCGCGGCGTGGACGCTGATGATTCTCGCGATGATGCTGCCGACGACGCTGTCGCTATTCAACGCCTTTGCGCGCGTCGTCGCGGACCGGCCGGACCGCGCGCGCCTGCTTGCGCTCGTGGGGCTCGGCTACGTCGCCGCGTGGAGCGGATTCGGGCTGCTCGCGCACGCGCTGCAAGCGCTGCTGCTGGCCGGCGTCGCGCACGTGCCGGCGCTTGCGTGGCGCGGCTGGCTGATCGGCGCGGCGGTGTTCGCGCTCGCCGGCGCGTTCCAGTTCAGCGCGCTGAAGACGCGCTGCCTCGAGCGCTGCCGCACGCCGCTCAGCTTCGTGATCAGCCACTGGCGCGGGCGCGCGCCGCAGCGCCACGCGTTCGCGCTGGGCGGGCGGCACGGGCTGTTCTGCGTCGGCTGCTGCTGGGCGCTGATGCTGCTGATGTTCGTCGTCGGCGCCGGCAGCCTCGGCTGGATGCTCGCGCTCGCGGCCGTGATGGCGATCGAGAAGAACGCCGTGTGGGGGCGCCGCGTCACCGCGCCGCTCGGCTTCGCGCTGCTCGGCGGCGCGGTGCTGATCGCCGCCGGGCTTCTGTGAGGCTGCGATGCGCCCGCTCGTCACGTCCGGTTCCGTCCAGCGCCTGCGGCCGGCCGCGCGCACCGTGCTGCTGACGGCCGTCGCGATGCTCGCGTTCGCATCGAATTCCCTGCTGTGCCGTCTCGCGCTGCGCGACGCGCAGATCGACGCGGCCAGCTTCGGCAGCCTGCGCCTCGTGTCGGGCGCGCTGATGCTCGCGATCATTGTCCGCGCCGGCGCCAGCCGGCCGCCGCCGCGCGCGGACTGGCTGGCCGCGGCGATGCTGTTCGCGTACGTCGCGTGCTTCTCGTTCGCGTACCTGAGCGTCAGCGCGGCGACCGGCGCGCTGATCCTGTTCGGCGCGGTCCAGCTGACGATGTTCGCCGCGGGACTGTACGCCGGCGAACGGTTCTCCGCACCCGGCTGGGTCGGGATGGCCGCCGCGGTCGCGGGGCTGCTGTACCTCGTGTCGCCCGGCGTGTCCGCGCCGACACCGGGCGGCGTCGTGCTGATGTCGGCCGCGGGCGTCGCGTGGGGCGTCTATTCGCTGCGCGGACGCGGGCTTGCCGATCCGCTCGCGGCGACCGCCGGCAACTTCCTGCGCGCCGCGCCGATGGCGCTGATCCTGAGCGCGGCGTTCGCCGGGCATTTTCATCCGACGACGCGCGGCGCGCTGCTCGCGGTCGCGTCGGGCGCGTTGACGTCCGGCATCGGCTACGTGATCTGGTACGCGGCGCTGAAACACCTCACCGCGATGCGCGCGGCCGCGGTCCAGTTGTCGGTGCCGCCGATCGCCGCGTGCGGCGCGGTGCTGTTCCTCGCGGAACGGCCGACGTGGCGGCTCGCGATCGCGTCGGCGGCAATCCTCGGCGGCATCGCGCTCGTGCTCGCCAGCCGTGCGCATGGGAAAGCCGCGCCGCAGGCGCAGCGCCCGCCCGACGCGCGGGAGTGAGCGCCGGGCGCTTGCGGGTGCCGGCGCGGGCAAGAATCGGCGCTTTCATGTAAGAAAGCCCGCACCCGGATGAACCGTGTGCGGGCTTTTTATCGTCCGGGCAATCCGGCCAGGCGCGTCGGCTCAGTGGCCGCGGTAGACCGACGACGTGTCGCCGGACACCGGCACGACCACGCGCTGACCAGCTTGCGACGCTGCGGCGGCATTCGCGCCGTAGCCCGCCGTGTCGGCCTGCGCGCCCGAGTTGCGGGCGGCGGCGACCTTCGCCTGCGCGGCCTGGATGTTTTCCGGATAGTTGATCCAGTCGTTCGGGTTGTAGCCGGCCTTCTCGAGCTCGACCAGTTCGGTGCGTACTTGCGCGCGGGTCAGCGGCTGCTGGTTCGATTGGGCGAACGAAACGGCCGGGGCGGCCACGATGACGGCCAGTGCAACTGCCTTGATCAGCGAATTCATGATTTGGAACCTCCGAGATTGTTTTTCAAACGCATCGGACACATGGTTCGGTGCGGATGTGTTGAAGTCTAGGAGTCCCCGCAATCAGGGTAAATACTTAAATCACTAATTCACTGTTGACGCAAAACGGACAATCGCCGCCCATCCGGTCAATTAATCAGACAATTATCCATCCAGCGATAAAGAATGCCTCGCGCATGACGGGCGCGGGGCGCGACGCCATTCAATTCGCGCCGCCCCATTCCGTCGACGCCATCAGCCGGTCGAACAGCAGCGCCTTGAGGCGCACGACATCGGCCGCCTCGATGTCGTCGCCATACGCGACGTGATGCAGCACGAGCTGCGGCGCAGCCGGGTCGGCGTGCGTGTGGCGCACCGTGCCGTCCAGCACCAGCAGCGCGACGCTGCCGCCGACTTCGCAAGGCAGCCGGATCCGCAGCGGCTCGCCTGCCGCGGCGATCCTCCGGCTCGCCGCCACCGACAGCCCGCTCAGGCTGATGTCGCGAACGATCCCGAAGCTGCCCACGCCGTCCTGCCCGCTGTTGCAGCGGGCAGCGAGCCGCGCCGGCACGCGCGGCTCGGCGCGCACCCGCAGGCATTCGATGAAACCGGGCGGCGACAGGGCCATGAACGGCGCCGGGCCGGGCTGCACCATGTCGACGGTCGCCGCGAAGCGGTACGCCGCGGCGCGCCCGATCGCGATCGCCTCGACGCCGTCGCCCGGCCTGAATTCGAGCGCCGTCGCATGCTGAGGCTCGATGAGCAGCGACTGCGACGCCCGCTGGCCGATCAGCCGGCAGCGCAGCATCGTACGCGTCGCGCCGACCCGCCGCCGCAGGCCGATCGGCGCGCCCATCCACAGGCCCATGTGCGCGATCGTCAGCGCGTCGCCTTTCGGCGGTTCCGCCGGACCGGCCGCTGTGCCTTGGCCGGCCGCGCCTGAGCCGGCCGCATCTCTTCTCGCGGGCTGGAAATGGTCGAACAGGAAAGCGGGTTGCGCCGGGTCGTGCAGCGTCGTGCCGGCCGGCAGCAGCGCGGCGCCGCCGAGATCGTAGACGTCGAAGCCGAGCGGCGCGCCGGCCAGGAAATCGTCGTGCTCGAGCGCGACGTAATGGTAGGAAGTGCGCATCGGGAGGGCGCGGACGAGCCGCGCAAGGCTGTCGTGATGGCACGTATTACGGCAGCCTGCGCGAAACCTGAATCCGAGGATTACCCGGGGATGACTACCCGCCGCTCGCCCCGGCGGGCGCTTGCGTGTCGGGCGTGGCCGGCGCGGGGACCGGCGACGGCGCCGCGCCGTTGCCCGCATTGCCGCCGCTCTCGCCGTTCGACGGCGCCTGCGGCGCACTGGCGGCGCTGCCCGACAGCGCCGCCGCCGACGCGGCTACCTCGGACGCCGGCACCCATTCCTCGACGATGCCGCCGGACGCGGCTTCCGGCGCCGACGCCGCCGACGCCTCGCTTGCCTCCGGCTCGGCCGGCCGCGGCGCACGCGACGCCTTCGGTGCGGGCGGCGGCGTCTTCGTGTCGGACTTGAACCAGCCGCCGAACAGGCCCGTCATCCGGTCCTGCAGCGATTCGAGCCAACCTGGCGCGGGCTCGGTGTCGAACTTCGCCTTGCCGTCGATCAGCCGCGCGCGCAGCGCACGCTGGAAAACTTCGCCGACGATCGGCAGCGCGCTGTGCGCGCCTTGTCCCCAGTAATCGCTGCGCAGCGTCACGCGCCCGTCGTCGAAGCCGACCCACGCGCCCGCGACGAGGCCCGGCTGCATCAGGATGAACCAGCCGTCCGTGTTGTCCTGCGTCGTGCCGGTCTTGCCCGCGACGTCGCCGCGAATCCCGAAGCGCGTGCGAATGCTCGCGCCGGTGCCGCGATTGACGACGTCGCGCATCACGTCGACGAGCGTCTTGTCGATCTCGGCATCGAGCGCGCGCTCGGGCGGCGCCGGCGCATACTCGGCGAGCACCTCGCCCTGGCGGGTCTCGATGCGCGTCACCATCTGCGGCTCGACGTACAGCCCGCCGTTCGCGATCGTCGCATACGACGCCACCATCTCCTTGAGCGTCACCGGGCTCGTGCCGAGCGCGAGCGAAGGCACGCGCTCGAGCGCGCTGTCGCGCACGCCCATCGAGTAGGCCAGTCGCGCGACCTTCGCCGGCCCGACCTTCTCCATCACCTGCGCGGTGATCCGGTTGCGCGACAGCGCGATCGCGTCGCGCAGCGTCATCGGCTTGCCGGTAGGCGGCACGTCGTCGTTCGGCCGCCAAATCTCGCCGCCCTTCAGCGGGATCTCGACCGGCTGGTCGACGAACGTGTCGTCCGGCTTCATCCCGCTCGCGAACGCCGCGCCGTAGACGAACGGCTTGAACGTCGAGCCCGGCTGGCGGCGCGCCTGCGCGACGTGGTCGAACGGCTCGGCCGTGAAATCGCGGCTGCCGACCCACGCGCGGATCTGCCCGTTGCGCGGATCGATCGCGAGAAAGCCCGCCTGCACGTCGGTCTTGGTCTTGCAGAGCGCGCGCATGAAGTTGCGGTCGGCTGCGAGCGCCTTCATCGCGGCGGCGTCGTTCTTGCCGGCATCCTGCATCGCCTTGTATTCGGGCGCCTCGCGCATGAACGTGCGGAACACCTCGTTGTCGGTCCCGCAGCCGTCGCGCCCGCTCCACGCGCCGTTCGCGATGCCCTGCAGCGCGTTCGCCTGCTGCTTCAGCGCCTGCGTCGCCATCGCCTGCAGGCGGGCGTCAATCGTCGTGCGCACGATCAGGCCATCCGAGTAGATGTTGTAGTCGTTGCGGTCGGCCCACGCGATCAGCCACTTGCGCAACTGCTGGGCAAAGTGCGGCGCGGGCCCGGGCGGCTCCTTCTGGCGCTCGAAGTCGATCCGCAGCGCTCGGCGCTGCAGCTGCTGGAACGTCGCCGGAGTCAGCTTGCCGTACTTCACCATCTGGCCGAGCACGGTATTGCGCCGCTGCAGCGCGCGTTCGGGGTTCAGCACCGGGTTGTAGTAGCTGTTGCCCTTCAGCATCCCGACGAGCGTCGCGCTGTCGAGCACGTCGAGCTCGTCGGCCGACTTGTCGAAATAGGTGCGCGCGGCCATCTCGACGCCGTACGCGTTGTAGAGGAACGGCACCGTGTTCAGGTAGGTCTCGAGGATCTGGTCCTTGCTGTAGACCGCCTCGATCTTGAATGCGGTGATCGCCTCCTTCAGCTTGCGCGTAAGCGTCGGCGCGCGGCCGATCTCGTCCGGGTACAGGTTGCGCGCGAGCTGCTGCGTGATCGTCGAGCCGCCCTGGCGGCTGCCCGAGAACGTATGCAGCGCCGCCCCCGCGGTGCGCCGCCAGTCGAGCCCGTGGTGTTCGTAGAAGCGGTGATCCTCGGTTGCGATCAGCGCGTCGATCATGTGCGGCGAGATCTGCTTGAGCGCGACCCATTCGCGGTTCGACGGCTTGAATTCGGCGAGCAGCTTGCCGTCGGCGGACAGCACCTGCGCGGGCTGGTCGACGCGCGCCTTGCGGATGTCGCCGATGCTCGGCGTGAACGGAATCAGCGCGAGCACGTACAGCACGAACAGCGCCGGCACGGCGGCGACGGCGAGCAGGACGCCGCGACGCGTCGGATGACGCAGGTGGAACCAGGCGGCGGCGAGGAGGCGCTTGAGCGGCGCAGTGACAACGGCGGCGGCCGCCGCGACGGGTTGGGCGCGCGCGGCCCACTTGGCACAGAAGTCACGCACTGACGACACGTTTCGGCGATTCACGCGGATGTGGGATCTGCTGGAAAGGCAGCATCGTACCAAAACTCGCGCGGCGCTCCGTCAGGCGGGCGGCTGCGCGCGCTGGCCGCCGGGCCGGCGATGCGCGCAAAAAAGGCGCGCGTCCGGCAATCGGAACCGCGCGCCAAGCCTGGTACTGCAACCGGTTCGGCCCGTGCTCGACAGCCGGGCGCGCATTCAGCGCACGAGGAAGCCGTACGCCTGCGGATCGCGTTCGTCGATGATCCAGTTCGCGAAGCCGCACACGTACGCGCTGCCCTCCACCTCGGGGATCACCGCCGGGAGGTCGCCGACAGTCGTCTCGCGCAGCACGCGGCCCCTGAAGATCGTGCCGACGATCGATTCGTTGACAAGCGTGTCGCCCGCCGCGAGCAGTCCGCGCTGGTACAGCTGCGCGACACGGCCGCCGGTGCCGGAGCCGGTCGGCGAACGGTCGACCTCGCGGTCCGCGAACACGCAGCAGTTCGCCTGCGTCGAGCCCGGGTGGCGCGGCGCGCCCGCGATGATCGTCCCGTAGATGTGGTTGATCTCCGGAATCTCGGGATGCACGACCGGATACGCGGCGTTCGCGGCGGCCTTCACTTCCGCGCCGAAGCGGATCAGCCGCTCGACCGCGGCCTCGCGCACCGGCAGGTCGAACGGCGCGCCGTCGACATAGAAATAGAACGCGCCGCCGTACGCGATGTCGCCCGTCACCGCGCCGAACGACGGCGTGTCGACCGTCACGTCGCGCTTCCAGATGAACGACGGCACATTGACGAAGCGCACCGGCCCCGCATGCTCGCCGTCCCACTTGACGAACGCCTCGATGAAACCGCACGGCGCGTCGATGCCGACCCGCGTTTCCGGCACCGTGCGCTGCACCCAGCCGAGCTCGACCGCCGCGGTCGACAGCGCGATCACGCCGTGCCCGCAATGGTCGCTGTAGCCTTCGTTGTGCAGGAAGATTACGCCGAAATCCGCGTGCGGCGACACGGGCTCGGTCAGGTAGCCGCCGTACATGTCGGCGTGGCCGCGCGGCTCGAACATCAGCGCGCGACGGATCTCGTCGGCGTTCTCCTTGAGCCACGCGCGGCGCTGGACGATCGTGTCGCCGGGCAGGCGCGGCAGCCCGCTCGTGACGATGCGGAACGCTTCGCCGCCGGTGTGGACCTCGACGGTGGAAATGGATCGCGAAATTTTCATGAGTGGTTCAGCAGGATCGAATCGGGAACGCGGCGGTGGCCGGCGGGCACGCCGGCCGCGCAAGCCGCTTGTGGCGCGGCGATCATTCGCCGTACGGCACCGGCAAGCCGTTGCGGATCACGTAGACGGTCGTCGGCGCGCCCTTCAGGTCGCCGTTCGCATCGAACGAATAGGTGCCGGCGACACCCTTGTAGTCCGACTTCGCGAGCTGCGCGATGAGCTTCGCCTTGTCGGTCGTCGAGCCGGCCTTGACCATCGCGTCGGCCAGCAGCTTCACGCCGTCGTAGTAGTTGACGCCGTACACCTGCGGGTCGGTGTGGAACGTGTCGTGGTACTTCTTCAGGAACTCGCGCCCGGCGGGCGTCTTCTCGAGCGCAACGCCGCCTTGCGCGCAGTAGACGATCGACGCCGCCTCGCCCGCCACCTTGCCCATGTCGGCCGAGCAGATCCCGTCGCCGCCGAGCAGCTTCGCGCGCAGGCCGCGCTGCTTCATCTGCTTGGCCATCGGCGCGCCCTGCGCCGCGTAGCCGCCGAAGAAAATCACGTCCGGGTTGGTCGACTTGATCTTCGTCAGGATGCCGAGGAAGTCGGTCGCGGACGAGTTCGTGAATTCCTGGTCGACGATCTTGATCCCGTTCGCCTTCGCGACGTTCGAGAACTGCTCGGCGACGCCCTGGCCGTAGGCGGTGCGGTCGTCGATGATCGCGGCGGTCTTCGCGTGGAGCGTCTTCGCGGCGAACGCGCCCATCGTGCCGCCGAGCTGCTCGTCGCTCGCGCCGATCCGGAAGATGTTCTTGAAGCCCTGTTTCGTGAGCGCCGGGTTCGACGCGACCGGCAGCATCGGCACGCCCGCGGTGCTGTACACGCGCGACGCCGGGATCGCGACGCCCGAGTTGTACGGCCCGAGCACCGCGACGACGCCCTTGTCGACCAGATTCTGCGCGACCTGCACGCCGGCTTTCGGATCGGCCTGATCGTCGTCGGACACCAGCTTGAACGTGACGGTCTTGCCGCCGACCTTCAGGCCCTGCTTGTTGAGTTCGTCGACCGCGAGGCGGACGCCGTTTTCGTTGTCCTTGCCGTTCGCGGCCTGCGGGCCGGTGAGCGGCGCCGAATGGCCGAGCATGACGACTTCCTGCGCGTGCGCGGAAGCCAGCGCGCCGGTGGCGGCAGCCACGGCGAGCGCAACGACGAGTTGACGCATGGTGTGTCTCCTGATTGGTTTTAGTCGAACCAATGTAGGACACAACTGGTCATTATTCAAGCAGCTTCAAAAACTGCGCCAGCCTTTTGGTCAAATATCAGACCAGAACGCCGGTACGCCGCTCACTTCGGCGTGATGTCGCGCCGCACGCGCAGGATGTGCTGTTCGACGTAGAACGCGGCCGCGTCGGCGTCGCCGGCGACGATCGCCTCGTAGATCAGCCGGTGCTCGGACACGTAGAGCCGGATCCGGCCCGCGTCGTAGATCCCGTCGTCCTTCAGGCGCTTCCACAGCGGCTGGTCCATCGTCTTCGCGACTTCGTCGGCGATCTTCACGATCAGCGCGTCGCCCGTCATCAGCGCGAGCTGGCGATGGAACAGCCGGTCGCTCTCGTTCCACAGCGCGCGCTGCTGCGGATCGTCGACGTCGGTGATCGTTTCCATCTGCGCGAGATAGCGTTCGGCGACCGGGTCCGGCTTGCGATGCGCGGCCGCGAGGCGCGCGATCGCCGGCTCGAGGATCAGCCGCACATCGAGGGTCGAGGTCGGGCTGAAATCGGCCTCGGCGGCGGCGCGCCGGTCCCCGCGCCGCGCCAGCACGTCGAGCGGGGCCGACACGACGTAGGTGCCCGAATTGCGCTTCGTGAACACGAGTCCTTCGTTCTGCAGCGCGCCGAGCGCCTCGCGCACGGCCGGGCGGCCGACCTGGAACAGCGCCGCGAGCTCGCGCTCCGACGGCAGCCGGGTGTCGGGCGCGTAGTGCCCCGCGCGAATCTCGTCGCGGATCTTTTCGGCGACCTGCTCGTAGATTTGCAGCGGCCGGAAGCCGTTTTCGAGGATTTCGAGACGCGCGGACGACATCGTGGGGCTCCTGCCGGATGTTCGGGGTCGTGGACGGGTTCGCACTATACCGGAGCGGCGCGTCGCCGCGCCTGCTTCTGGACAGATATTAGAACCAAAAGCACCCGGCCGTTTTATTTTCTGGCTTGTCATATCGCGATAAATTGGTATAGATTCGATCCAGACTGCCCGTCTCGCGGTATCCGGCAACCCAGCACCGGGCGCGCTGTCCGCCCGCCGTCCACGTTCAACTGACGCATACGATGACCGCACTCTCCCAGACTCCCGTTTTCGGCGCCGCCGCGACGGCTGCGCTGCTCGACTATCCGGCGCTGCTCGCCGCCCTCCGGCAAACCGTCGTCGAGTACGCGGCCGGCGGGATCGTCAGCCCCGAGCGTCTCGTCGTGCCGCTGCAGGCGGGCGGCGTGATGCTGTCGATGCCGTCGAGCGCGAACGACATCGCGATCCACAAGCTCGTCAACGTCTGCCCCGGCAACGCCGCGCGCGGGCTGCCGACGATTCTCGGACAGGTCATCGCATGTGACGCGACGACAGGCGAAATGCGGTTCGTGCTCGACGGCCCGACGGTCACCGGAAGGCGGACCGCCGCGATCACCGCGCTCGGCATCCAGGCGCTGCACGGCGCCGCGCCGCGCGAAATCCTGCTGATCGGTACCGGCCGGCAGGCGGCCAATCACGCGGAAGCGCTCGCGGCGATCTTCCCGAACGCACGCCTGCTGGTGCGCGGCACCCGCGCCGCGAGCGCCGCCGCGTTCTGCGACGCCCAGCGCGCCCATGCGCCGCAGCTCGCGCCGCTCGACGGCGACGACATTCCGGACACCGTCGACGTCGTCGTCACGCTGACGACGAGCCGCACGCCGGTCTACCGCGAAGCCGCGCGCGAAGGCCGGCTGGTGGTCGGCGTCGGCGCGTTCACCGCCGACGCGGCGGAAATCGACGCCGGCACCGTGCGCAACAGCCGGCTCGTCGTCGACGACCTGGCCGGCGCGCGCCACGAGGCGGGCGACCTGATCCTCGCGCAGGTGGACTGGCGCAACGTCGCGTCGCTCGCCGACGTGCTCGGCGGCGCGTTCGTGCGCGGCGGGCCGCTGCTGTTCAAGAGCGTCGGCTGCGCGGCGTGGGATCTCGCCGCCTGCCGCGCGGCGCGCGACGCGCTCGACGCACGGCGGGCCAGCTGACCCGGGCGGCGCGGCACGGGTTCCGGCCCCACCGCGTTTCGGCCCCATCGCCGTGCCGAATGTAGGAAAAACCCTACAACGCGGCGAAGCGGC
The DNA here is from genome assembly GCF_002097715.1 of Burkholderia ubonensis subsp. mesacidophila. Classification (NCBI taxonomy): domain Bacteria; kingdom Pseudomonadati; phylum Pseudomonadota; class Betaproteobacteria; order Burkholderiales; family Burkholderiaceae; genus Burkholderia; species Burkholderia ubonensis. Next base: position 1,697,706 of record NZ_CP020738.1, on the reverse strand, counting down.
CTACGCAATCTTCCAATTCGGCCGATTTCCTTTTTGGCGTCGCAACCGGATACTGGCTTTCATGAATGCCAGCCTGTCATCCGTCGCGCTCCGGGTGTTCCTCGTCGATCACGCCGTCGCGGTACGGCGCAGGATTGCGCTCCTCGTCGGCGCGATCCGGGGTGTCGACGTCGTGGGTGAAGCGGAGGACGGCCAAGGTGCGTGGGTACACATCCGCCGGTGCCAGGCGGATGTCGTGATCGTTGACCTGCGGCTCGCGGACGGCAGCGGCCTCGACCTGATCGGCATGCTGTCGAAGGCTGCGCCAAACGTCGTCACGATCGTGCTGACGAACCATTCGGCGCCGGCGTTCAGGGAGGCATGCGCGACGGCCGGAGCGGACTACTTCTTCGACAAGACCGCCGAATTCGACGCCGCATGCCACGTCATCGAATCCCTGGTGCGCTCGCGTCGCGCGCACCGCACCTGAAAGTGCCGGAGTGCATCATGTCATCAGCATCCGTTAGCGCGGCTGCCGTGCCCGTCGCGCGGCAGCTTGCGACGCCGCTTCACGCGATTGCCCGTGCCGACGCCCCGAAACACCCCGCCGCGCGCTGCTCGGTCTGCGCAATGCGTTCCCTGTGCCTGCCGCCGCACCTGACCGCGGCCGAATACGGCCGGCTCGACTCGATCATCTGCACGACCCGCCATGTCCGCCAGGGCGACGCGCTGTTCCGCACGGACGATCCGTTCCAGAGCATCTACGCGGTGCGCGCGGGGTCGTTCAAGACGGTCATGGTGCATCGCGACGGACGCGAACAGGTGACGGGCTTCCAGATCGCCGGCGAGACCTTCGGCATGGACGGCATCAGCAGCGGCCAGCATTGCTGCGACGCGATCGCGCTCGAGGACAGCGTCGTGTGCATCATCCCGTTCGGCCAGCTCGAGGCGGCCTGCCGCGAAATGAAGCCGATGCAGCATTTCCTGTACCAGATGCTGAGCAGCGAAATCGTCCGCGAATCGAGCCAGATGCTGCTGCTCGGCACGATGTCGGCCGAGCAGCGCGTCGCGCAGTTCCTGCTGAACCTGTCGTCGCGCTTCCAGGCGCGCGGCTATTCGGCCTCCGAGTTCAACCTGCGGATGACGCGCGAGGAAATCGGCTGCTACCTCGGGATGAAGCTCGAGACCGTCAGCCGGATGTTCTCCCGGTTCCATCGCGAATCGCTCGTCGAGACGCACGGCAAGCGCGTGCGCATCCTCGACGCGGAAAGGCTCGCGCGCGTCTGAGCGGCCGGGAAGCCGTGCAGCCGGCGCACCGGCTGCGGCTCGCTGCATGCACCGGTCGGCACGAACCGGCGCGCAATCGTTGCGCCGCCCTTCATGCTGCCCTTCGTGCTCAACGCAGCGCATGCGAACCCTGCCCGGCCGTGCCCGGCGTGCCCGCCCCCTGCCCGACCTGCCATGCCATCAGCGCCCTCTCGGCTGCCGCGAACGCGCGGCGTACCGCTTCGTGCGGATCCTCGCCGGCACAATGCGGAATCGGCCTCAGCTCGTTGTTGCGGGTGATCAGGTCGAGCCGCACGTCGTACGCACGCTGGCCGGAGCCAGACGTGCGCGACTCGATCGCCAGATGGCAGCCGCTGATCAGCGTGCGGAACCGTTCGAGGCGCACCAGTTGCTCGCCGGCTTCCGCTTCCAGCGCGGCCGAACCGGCGAATCCGAAGTAGGCGATCTGCATGCCCACGCCCATGTTGTTTCTCCCGACGGCGCCGCCCTCGTGCCGATCGCCTGATATGCGCCGCCCGCGTGGCCGCGAGACGGCGAAGATTCATCTGTAGTGACTGCGTGGCTTGTTTTCGCCGGCCGCAGTCCGACCGGCATCGTGCGCGACCCCGTCGCGCGTTGCCCGCACGCCCCCGCGTGCGGCTCCCCTTTCTTTTATACGTTGAATGTCTGCGACCGCTTCAGCTCGATCCACGTCATGCCGGCCCGCAGGCCCGCGAGCACGGCTTCGCGCTCGGTCGGATACGACTCGCTGTGCTCGAACGCATGGTGAAACCGGCCGGCGCCGACGCCATGCTCGACCTGCACGCGGCAGCGGAACCCGCCGCCGGCGTCCGGCCGCGTCTCGACCTCGACCGACCAGTCGTCCTCGCGGATATTGCCCGACAGTGTCATGTCCCCTCCTGAGACCTTCACGCCGCGTCAGCCGCCGAAACGGAAATGACCGCTGTGCAGCAGCACCGGCCGCCCGCCGATCTCCTCGAGCATCCGGCGCGCGACGCCCTCGATCTCCGGGCGGTGCGTGTCGAACGCGCGAATCAGATCCCGTTCGAGCAGCGACGCCGCGCCGAAATGATCCTCGAGCGCTTCGGCTGTGATCGCACATTGCACACAGCTGTCATCCACGATCGCCGTGAACGCGACGACCAGGTCCCGTGCACAGTATTCCGGCGGATCCGGCGGGAAATCGATCTGCATCGGCATCGGCTTGTCCGTCACTGCTCCGACGTGTCCATGACGTGAGCATAGAGGCGCGCGCCGCCGCACGCTTGACCCACGTCAAGCGAGTCCCCCGAGGCCCCGCTCAACGCCGCGGCCGCGCCGTGGTCAAAGGCAGTAGAAGCAGACCGGCCCGCTCGGGCGCAATCGCCCGATCCGCGCGAACGCCCCGCGCGCGGCGCGCCGCCGGCGGACGGGGCCGGGACTGCATGGGACCCGACGATGGCATTGATTGCGAATCTCGACGGCGCCCGCGACCTGTACCGGCTGTGCTTCGTGCGCGCGCCGTGGGCCTATTTCACCTGCCTGCCGCTCGACGAGCAGTGCGGCGAAAGCTGGGCTGCGGTTCCTTATCAGGAAGTGGCGAAGCCGCCCTACAGCGATTCGCGCACGCAGGTGCTGAAGGTCGCGTTCGACGCGCCGCTGCTGTTGCCGCCCGAAGCGGGCCGGCACGCCTGCGCGTGCAGCGTCGAGCAGATTAACCGCGGCGCCGCGCCGTGGCTGCGCAGCGAGAATTTCCTCGACGGCCGCACGCTGCGCGTGATGGGCGGCGCGACGCTGCAGACGTTCGTCGAGACGGTCGAGTCGGCGGGCGGCACGGTGTACGGTCCGCTCGGCTGGGCCGAGTTGCCGCCGTGGGCGGCGCGTGATGCGCCTGATGTGGCGGCGGGCTGACTGGCGGCGACAGCCCGCGCCGCTCAGGATGCGTCCGGCTCGATCGCCGCGCCGCGCTCGGCGAGCAGCTCGCGCAGGATGCTGCGGTGACAGCGGTGTTCGTTCTCGCAGTAGCAGCCGATCGAGAACTGCGTGGTCGCCGACAGCGCCGCGAGCAGGTCCAGCACTTTCGGCGCGTCGCCGTGATTCATTTCTGCGCGGAACTTGCGGGCGAAGGCCCGCCAGTCGGCGTCGGTCCCGGCGGCCTGCGCCTGCGCGACGAGCTCGGGGGTCGGCGACAGCGTCGGCAGCCACACGTCGTAATAGTTGCGCGACGCGAACTCGGCCTTCGGCACGCCGCGCGGCGGGCGCCGCACCGTGCCGATCCGCAGGCCCTCGCCGGCCGCGCGCGGCGACCCCAGCTGTACGATCCGGATGCTCATGCGTGCATTGCTCCTTCGGTTCGATGGTTTCGATGCGCACATCGTAACGCCGTGTGCGTGGTGGTGACAGATGTGTGATGCGGGGTCGGGCACTGCACAAAAAACGGTACCTCATGGAATTTCCTGTATGTCGTTTGCTGCCCCATTTCTGCCAGTCCGCACAGTGTCCCTTGAGCGGCAGTTCCCAAGTGCATATTCAACCGGTCGATGCAACACACTACAGGTTGCATGAGCAGCGAGGGTTGTTACAAATGAAGCAACGACGACGGATCCACTACATCGAGAGCCAGAAAGCGCAAATGTGGGAACGCTGGCGGACTGGCGAATCGCTTCAGCAGATCGCCCAGCTGTTTGACCGGAATCATTCGTCGGCACAAGGGATTCTGGTGGCAACAGGCAGAATACAACTGACACCACGACACCGTTCCATATTGACGAAAGGAGATATCGCGCTCAGTGATTGCTGGTCAGTCGATCCGTTAGGTTGGAAGCCGGTTAGGACGGACCCCTTCTCGCGACGCAGAAAAGGAGTATTGTTATGCACTCACAGCGAAGCGGGAGCTGCATCTTAGTTAGTCGTGTTGAAACCCTACAAACGGAAAAGAGATGAGTGCGATTGCGACTGCCGAACGGGCAAGGACTGCCATTGAACTCGGCGAAAGCCACTTCAGAGAGTTCAAAAGCGCGCTAGAGGGGCGTCCCGGCGAAAAGCGGAAACGCCCTGCGAAGGAAATTGCGACAGACATAGCGCAAACGTTAGTGGCCTTCGCTAATGCCGATGGTGGTGAATTGCTCGTCGGCGTGGAGGACAATGGCGACGTTACGGGACTGCTAGGCCTCTCCCCCGGCGAATTGAATATCCTGGAAAATGCGCCGACTGAAAGAGTTTTTAAAAATACCCCACTCCCGTCCGTCAAACGCCAGAAAATCAAGATCGATGAGAAGGAGATCCTGTACTTTTCCGTCCCGAAAAGCACGGAATTCGTTCATATGACGTCTGATGGCCGGTGTTTGCAACGACGCGACCTTGAATCAGCGCCGGTTGCTGCTGAAATGATTCAGTTCGATCGGAAGGAGAAGGCATCTCGCGAGTACGACCGTCAATTCATCGACGGAGTTACAGCCGACGACCTTGACTTGGAGTTGGTTCGGGTTGTCGCTGATCAGGTGCTCAAAGGCATGTCCCCCGAAAAATGCTTGCAGTACCTAGAGCTGGCGGAATATGGAATGTCCCAGCTTAGATATCGGCGGGCAGCATTGCTGCTTTTTGCCAAAAACCCTACAAAATGGCATCCACGGCTTCAAGTTAGAATATTGAAGGTTGACGGGGACGAAGTGAAGACTGGGGAAGCATATAACATCGTCTCTGATCAAACGACACATGGGAACATCCTTACCCTAGTTGATTCCGCCTGGGAGGCGTTGCGGCCGCATTTGGTACAAACGAAAATCGATAAGCACGCTCGTTTCGAGCAAAGAGCAATTTATCCTGAGCTCGCATGCAGAGAAGCGGTTCTCAATTCGATCGCCCATAGAGATTATGCAGACGAGGGGCGCGGGACCGAAATATACATCTTTGACAATAATTTGGAAATCCGCAATCCCGGCCCTCTACTCACCACGATCAGGATGGAGGATATTGTTGGCAAAAAAGGAGTGCATCAGTCTCGCAACACTTACGTCGCACGCGTCTTGCGCGAGTTGGGCTATATGCGCGAACTCGGGGAAGGCATGCGGCGCATTTATGATCTCATGCACAGCAATGAACTGGCCCCTCCAAAACTCGCAAGTGCGCCTGAAGGGTTCAGCATAACCTTGACCAATAAGGCGATGTATTCGCCTAAGGATTTGCTATGGTTGAGTCAATTCGACGCTTTTGATCTTGATCGAAAGCAAAAAGCAATCGTTCTGCTGGGACAGGGAGGCAGGATTTTCTCGGCCGCTAACGTGTGGGATGCCGTCGGAATCGTAGACACGGAGGACTATCGGAAGCTGGTCGACTCACTTATGAAGTTCGGTATTTTGCAAAACGAAGTAGAACGCACCGTTGCGCAAAAACGGGCAAGAAGCAAAAAAATACCCTATCGCGAATACCCTCGATACCGCATCGGTTTACCGCCGACGCAGGTAGACGTAGTGCCTTCAAACTCGACCCAGGGTGATTTAGATTTATCCGATGCCGAGGTCGAACAAGGCGAAGCTCTATCGCGCCGACTCCATGTCGGCAATGTCCCGCCTAATGCAACCAATCAAAAACTCTTCGAAATTTTCTCAGAGTTTGGGGATATAGTCGATCTCCGAGTTCCACGATCCAAATCCATTGCGAAAGGCTTTGCCTTCGTCGAATTTGCAACAGTGGATTCCGCAACAATCGTGCTAAATCGCGGTGAAAATCATTCGATCATGTACGATGATCGAAAGCTCGTTATAAACGTTGCATTGAAAAAAACCGCGAATCTACGCGAATAAGCGTGATTGGTCACCTCGCGTGCACCTGAGATTTCAGCGCGCTCGATCACCGGCTTTCGGCCAGAGCCAATGACTAACGACCGTTCTCAAGCTGCGACGGTCGTTCAAATGGCGCAGTACGCCGACAAGCGTCGCTTCACGCGCCGAACGCCGACGGTCTGCTCCGAGTTCCCCGGTAATCCTCGATGGCCCCGAAAAAAACCGGCTGCCCCGCAAAGGAACAGCCGGTTTCGTGCTTGCGCTTGTGTGCGGGCTCAAACGCCGCTCTTCAACACCTTCCCAATCGCATCAGCAACGATACCGACGTTCGAATCATTCAGCCCCGCGACGCACATCCGCCCCGACCGCAGGATATACACGCCGTGCACTTCACGCAGCGCATCGACCTGCGACTCGGTCAGGCCCGTATACGTAAACATCCCCCGCTGCTTCACATAGCGCGTGAGCGCCTCGCCGCTGACATGTTCGCGCAGGCCGTCGTGGATCGACTGGCGCATCCGCGCGATGCGGCGACACATCGCGGCGAGCTCTTCCTCCCACTGCTTGCGCAGCGCGGGCGTGGTGAGCACCGTCGCCACGATCTTCGCGCCGTGGATCTGCGGATTGCTGTAGTTCGAGCGCACCGCGCCCGCGAGCTGGCCGAGCACGCGATCGGCCGCGGCGGCGTCCTCGCAGACCACGCTCAGGCCGCCGACGCGCTCGCCGTACAGCGAGAAGTTTTTCGAGAACGAGTTCGCAACCAGCGCCGGCAGCCCGCGGCGGGCCAGCTCGCGCACCGCGAACGCGTCCGCGTCGAGGCCCGCGCCGAAGCCCTGGTAAGCCATGTCGACGAACGGCAGCAGCTCGCGCGCCTCGATCACGTCGATCAGCTTCTGCCACTGGCCTTCGTCGAGGTCGACGCCGGTCGGGTTGTGGCAGCACGCGTGCAGCAGCACGATGCTGCGCGCCGGCAGCGCGTCGATCGCCGCGAGCATCGCGTCGAACTTCAGGCCGCCCGTCGCCGCGTCGTAGTACGGGTACGTGTTCACCGTGAAGCCGGCGCGTTCGAAGATGAAGCGGTGGTTTTCCCAGCTCGGATCGCTGAGCCACACCTGCGCATCCGGGAAGTAGCGCTTCAGGAAATCGGCGCCGACCTTCAGCGCGCCGGAGCCGCCGAGCGTCTGCACGGTCGCGATGCGGCCCGCCGCGCGCGCCGGATGATCCGCGCCGAACACGAGCGCCTGCACCGCGTCGCGGTACGGCGCCATGCCGACCATCGGCAGATACGGCTTCGGACCGATCTCGCGCTGCTGCGCGGTCTCGGCCTCGCGTACGGCCTCCATCACCGGAATCCGGCCTTCGGCATCGAAATAGATGCCGATGCTCAGGTTGACCTTCTGGTCGCGCGGGTCCTTCTGGAAGTTCTCGTTGAGCGTCAGGATCGGATCGCCGGGGTACGCGTCGATGTGTTCGAACATGGCTTTATCGGTCTGGTTGGATGAGAAATCTTGTGGCCGGCCAGAGATGGCCGGCCTTGCCTGCGTCATTGCGCGGACGCGCCTTCACGCAGCGCGTAGCCCGCATTCTTCTGACGGAAGCGATACCCGACCGCGAGCACCGCGAGCCACACCGGGATCAGGTACACGGACAGGCGCAGGCCCGGCGTCAGGTACATCACGACGAGAATGCCGGCCATGAACACGAGGCACACGTAATTCGTGAAAGGATAGCCCAGACTGCGGAAGCGCGTCTGCAGCCCCGCTTCGCGCTTGGCCTGGCGGAACTTCAGGTGGATCAGGCTGATCATCGCCCAGTTGATGATCAGCGCCGACACGACGAGCCCCATCAGCAGCTCGAACGCCTTGCCCGGCATGAAGTAGTTGACCACCACGCAGATGCCGGTCGCGAGCGCCGATGCGCCGAGCGCCGCAAGCGGAATGCCGCGCTTGTTCACCGAGCACAGCACCTTCGGCGCATTGCCCTGCTGCGCAAGGCCGAACAGCATCCGGCTGTTGCAGTACACGCCGCTGTTGTAGACCGACAGCGCCGCCGTCAGCACGACGACGTTCAGCACGTTCGCGACCAGGTCGCTGCTGAGCGCGTGGAAGATCAGCACGAACGGGCTGCCGCCGGTGACGACCTTCTCCCACGGATACAGCGACAGCAGCACGCCGAGTGCGCCGATGTAGAAAATCAGGATGCGGTAGATCACCTGGTTGGTCGCACGCGGGATGCTGTGCTGCGGATCGTCCGCTTCGGCCGCGGTGATGCCGACGAGCTCCAGCCCGCCGAACGAGAACATGATCGCCGCCATCGACATCACGAGGCCCGACACGCCGTGCGGGAAGAAGCCGCCGTGCTGCCACAGGTTCGCGACGCTCGCCTCGGGGCCCGCATGGCCGCTCATGAGCAGCCAGCCGCCGAAGCCGATCATGCCGACGATCGCTGCGACCTTGATGATCGAGAACCAGAATTCCGTCTCGCCGTACGACTTGACGCTCGCCAGGTTGATCAGGTTGATGACGACGAAGAACACGAGCGCGGACACCCAGGTCGGCACACCCGGCCACCAGTACTGCACGTAGATCCCGACGGCCGACAGCTCGGCCATGCCGACGAGGATGTACAGCACCCAGTAGTTCCAGCCGGACAGGAAGCCCGCAAAGTGGCCGAAGTACTTGTCGGCGAAGTAGCTGAACGAGCCGGCCACCGGCTCGTCGACGACCATCTCGCCGAGCTGCCGCATGATGAAAAACGCGACGACGCCCGACAGCGCGTAGCCGAGCAGCACGGACGGGCCCGCCATCTTGATCGTCTGCGCGATGCCGAGGAACAGCCCCGTGCCGAGCGCGCCGCCCAGCGCAATGAGCTGGATGTGGCGATTCTTCAGCCCGCGCTTCAGGCCGTCCTTCTCGTGTTCAGAAACCATGTCTTCTCCACTTTGTCCGCTTCCGGCGGAAGCGGTGCGCGTCGGTGTGCCGCGCGCTGTTTTGCTGTGCCGGCGGCCCTTCGTGGGGCCGCCAGGTTGGGGACTGCAATTCTCGCGCGGCGACGCCCAACCGTCGTCGGCAAGCCCACCCAACCGGCCGCCGACTGCCGCCTGCGACCGCGTTGCCGCGATCGCGCACGAAAATCCGGGGTCAGTTTAGCGTCGCGCCGACGAAATCGGGTTGCGTAACCCGTTCATGCAAACCCTACATTATGAGATAAGATTGCATTCGGGAGACACACGAGGAAACAAAAATGCCTGAACCGGTACTCGACCGCATCGATCGGAACTTGCTGGCGATCCTGCAGGAGCATGGCCGCGCATCGAATCTCGAGCTGGCGAAGGCGGTGGGCCTGTCGCCCGCGCAGACGCTGCGCCGCCACCGGCGGCTCGAGGAAATCGGCGCGATCCGCCGCTACGAGACGCGGCTCTGCCCCGACACGCTCGGCTTCGGCGTCACCGCGTTCGTGCACGTGACGATGGAGCGTGGGCACATTCGCGACCTGTCCAAGTTCCAGAAGCTCGTGTCCGAGCTCGCGCAGATCCAGGAGTGCTTCTCCGTGACGGGCGACATCGACTACGTGCTGAAGGTCGTCGCGCACGACCTGAAAGGCCTGTCCACGTTCCTGCTCGAGACGCTGATGCGCATCCCCGGCGTGAGCGGCGTGCATTCGAGCGTCTGCCTCGACGAGATCAAGTGCACGAGCGCGATGCCGGTCGAAGGCTGAACCGGCCGACGCCTTCTCTTCTTCGACCGGAATGCCGCACATCGGGAAGCGAAATGATCGCGTCGTCAATGACCGGTTTTTCAACCGGATTCATGGCTCCTCCCTTTCACGCCGATATGTGCCCAATTCAAAAAGTACTCTTTTAAAAACAAGCACATTCCGCATCACAACTGCGAAAACGGAAACGTCGATGATTTAATCGACGATTAATTCGTTTTCAATTTCCTTTTCCGTTTTTTACGACTATGGTTCGAGTCGGCGAAAGCCGATTGTCATCGCGCGATTCGGCGACATCGCGTTCGAGCCGTTGCGCGCACAACCATTCCGACTTCACCGCAGTGAGGGCCCATGAAACAGACCATCCGAAGATCCGTTTCTTCCGTCATGTTGCGCGCGCTGGCCGGTGCGGCGCTGCTGACCGTGATGGCCGGCGCGCACGCGCACGGCCGCCTGACCGAACCGGCGTCGCGCATCGTGCTGTGCACGCAAGGCCAGAACCCGAATTGCCCGATCGACGCGTGGCATGCGAACGCAATGGAAAACGGCAAGTTCTTTCCGGCCACGCAAGGCGGCCTGTCGGATTCGTTCGCGCCGGCCGACGCGCAGAACGTCGCGCCGCCCGCGGACGGTGAAATCGCCGGCGCCAGCACGAACGGCGCGGTGCCGCTGCTGAACGAACAGTCGCCGGACCGCTGGCAAAAGGTTCCGCTGCGCTCCGGCGCGCTGCAGAACTTCAAATGGGAATTCAGCGCCGTGCACAAGACGCGCCGCTGGAATTACTTCATCACGCGCGCCGACTGGGATCCGTCGCAGAAGCTGACCCGCGCGCAATTCGAGCCCACGCCGTTCTGCACGATCCAGAATCCCGGCCAGCCGTACTGGAGCCCGAGCGCGAACCTCGTTCCGTCGCAGCCGACGATCCATCAGTGCCGGCTGCCGGTGCGCACCGGCTATCACGTGATCCTCGCCGTGTGGGAAGTGGCCGACACGTCGATGGGCTTCTATCAGGTGGTCGATGCGATCTTCACCGACGGCAGCACGACGCGCAGCCCGTTCTGACGCCCTCCTCGGCGGCGCGCCGGCCGAAGCCGGCGCGCACCGCTTCTCCGACTCGCTTCGCCGCACCGTAAGACACCCGATATTCGCGCGTAACGCCGCCGAAAGCGCCCGGCCTCCATATCTTCATACGGACCTGTTTCAATGCGCGTGCTCGTCACCGGCCCGCTGCCGTAGCCGTCATCCGGCATGCCGCGCCGCATTCCCCGACCCGCCCGCATGGAGTTCCCGAAGATGTTCCGCCAAGCCTTGCTCGTCACCGCCTGCGCAGGCGCCGCCCTCGCGCTGTTCGCCTGCGGCGGCAGCGACAATTCGACGCCGGCCACGGCTTCGCTGTCGTCCCAGGATGCGCTTCAGACCGCCACGCCGATCAAGCACGTCGTCGTGATCTACGGCGAAAACGTGTCGTTCGACCACTATTTCGGCACCTATCCGAACGCAACGAACCCGCAGGGCGAGCCGGCGTTCACCGCGGCCGCCAACACGCCGGCCGTCAACGGCCTGACCGGCACGCTGCTGACCGCGAACCCGAACTTCACGAACACCGCGAACGGCGCCGACGCCGCGAACCCGTTCCGCCTCGATCGCACGCAGGCCGCGACCGCCGACCAGAACCACGCGTACACGTCCGAGCAGCAGGCCGAGGACAACGGCCTCGCCGACCTGTTCCCGAAATACACGGGCAAGGGCTCGTCCGGCGGCGCCGGCGCGTTCGGCACGAAGGGCCAGGTGATGGGCTACTTCGACGGCAACACCGTGACCGCGCTGTGGAATTACGCGCAGCGCTTCGCGATGAGCGACAACATGTACACGACCGTGTACGGCCCGTCGACGCCGGGCGCGCTGAACGTGATTTCCGGCCAGACCAACGGCATGCAGATCGTCAAGACGTCGAAGCAGCCGTCGACGCTCGCCGCAACGTCGTACTACATCAACGATAGCCAGGGCGGCTTCACGATGATCAACGACGTCGATCCGGGCTTCGACGTCTGCTCGAGCGCGACCGACCAGGCGATGATGGCCGGCAAGAACATCGGCGACCTGCTGAATGCCGCAAACGTCACATGGGGCGGCTTCATGGGCGGCTTCAACCTGTCGACGGTGAACGGCAACGGCACGACGGGCTGCAGCCGCAGCACGGTCGCGACCGCCGTGAACGCCGCGACGGCCGACTACATCCCGCACCACAACTGGTTCCAGTACTACGCATCGACCGCGAACCCGCAGCACACGCGGCCGAGCTCGGTCGCGGCGATCGGCCAGAGCGTGCAGGCCGACGGCAAGACGGCCGAGCCGGCGAACCACGAGTACGACACCGACGATTTCTTCGCCGCGGTGAAGGCCGGCAACTTCCCGTCGGTCAGCTTCCTGAAGGCGCCGGCCGCGCAGGACGCGCACGCGGGCTACTCCGATCCGCTCGACGAGCAGGCGTTCGTGACGAAGGTCGTCAACTTCCTGCAGCAGCAGCCCGACTGGCAGAACACCGCGGTGATCGTCACCTATGACGACTCGGACGGCTGGTACGACCACGTCTATGCGAGCCCGACGCGCGCATCGTTCGACGCGGTCGACCAGCTGAACGGCAGCGGCAAGTGCGGCACGGGCACGCAGGGCGCCGGCGTCAACGGCCAGCCGGTCAACGGCCGCTGCGGCCCGGGCGTGCGGATTCCGCTCGTCGTGATCTCGCCGTACGCGAAGCAGAACTACGTCGACCACACGATGATCGACCAGGCGTCGGTGGTCCGCTTCATCGAGGACAACTGGCTCGGCGGCCAGCGCATCGGCGGCGGCTCGTTCGACGCGTCGGCGGGCGACCTGCGCGGCCTGTTCGACTTCGCGTCGAAGCCGAACACGACGCCGCTGTATCTCGACCCGACACTCGGCACCGCGCTCGGCTCCGCGCCGGCGATCTGAGCGTCGGCATCATCCGGCCGGCCGGCGCGCGATGCGCCGGCCGTTTCCATTTCAACGCGCTGCATTCGCCGCGCCCGACTTCGCCCTCGACCGCATGACCGCCCGTCCCGCGTTTCCGCCGCCCGGCGCACCCGACGCCGCCCCGCCACGCCGCCCGTCCCGTTTCCTGCGCCGCGCGGCGCTCACGCTCGGCGCGGGCGCGATCGGCTATGCCGCGTTCGCCGTCGCGTTTCCGGCGCATACGCCGGCGGCGATCGCCAACGCCGTCGCGGACTGGACCGGCGCGAACCCGCACCCGATCGTGCTGCAGCGTCCCGCCGCCGCACCGCTCTCCGCGGTCGCGCAGCTCGGGCGCGCGCTGTTCCTCGATCCGGCGCTGTCGGCATCGGGCAAGCAGTCGTGTGCGTCGTGCCACAGCCCCGATCACGCGTACGGCCCGCCGAACGCGCTCGAGGTGCAGCCCGGCGGCATCGCGATGACGCTGCACGGCTACCGGCCGCCGCCGTCGCTGATGTACCTGTACCGGCAGCCGAACTTCAGCATCGGCCCCGACGCGAGCGAGAACGACGACGCGGCGAGCATCGCGCAGCAGGCCGCGTCGGCGGCCGGCGTCGTGAAGGCGCAGAAGGTGGCCGGCACTGCGGCCGCGCCGCAGCTCGTGCCGCAAGGCGGGATGTTCTGGGACGGCCGCGCGGATACGCTGCAGCAGCAGGCGTTCGGCCCGCTGCTGAATCCGGTCGAGATGGCGAACCCGAGCGTCGACGACGTCGCGCGCAAGCTCGCGCAGTCGCCGCACCGCACGCAGTTCATGCAGCTGTTCGGGCCGCGCGTGTTCGACAGCGCGCAGTTGGCGGTGTCCGAAGCGATGTTCGCGATCGCGCGCTACCAGGTCGAGGACCCGTCGTTTCACCCGTATAACAGCAAGTACGACCGCTGGCTCGAAGGCCGCGCGCGCCTCACGCAGGCGGAACTGCGCGGGCTGCGGCTCTTCAACGACCCCGCGAAGGCGAATTGCGCGGGCTGCCACCTGTCGAAGCCGGGCGCAGGCGGCCTGCCGCCGATGTTCACCGATTTCCAGTACGAGGCGCTCGGCGCGCCGCGCAACCGCCTGCTCGCGCAGAACCGCGACCCGGCGTTCCACGACCTCGGGGTGTGCGGGCCGTTCCGCGAGGACCTGAAGGACCAGACGCAGTACTGCGGGATGTTCCTCACGCCGACGCTGCGCAACGCGGCGACCCGCCACGTGTTCTTCCACAACGGCGTGTTCCACTCGCTCGACCAGGTGATGGCGTTCTACAACGAGCGCAACACGGCGCCGGAGAAGTTCTATCCGCGCGGGCCGGACGGCAAGGTCGACGCGTACGACGACCTGCCCGCGCCCTATCGCGCCAACCTCGACGTGACCGATGCGCCGTTCGACCGCAAGCCGGGCGATGCGCCCGCGATGTCGGCGCAGGATATCCAGGATATCGAAGCGTTCCTGCACACGCTGACCGACGAGCCGGCGCGCTGAGCGGCCGCGCGCGTCACGCGCACGGCTGTCGAGGTTCGTTCGTGGGGAGGAGGCGGCGGTGAAACCCGCCGCCTCCGTGGCAAGGTGTCAGCCGGCGCGCTGCGCGCGAATCGCGTCGATGCACGCGCCGAGCCGCCGGTTGCTTTCGTCGATGCCGAAGCTCGCCGCGCGCTCGCGCGCGCGTGCCGCGAGGTCGGTGCGCAGCGCTTCGTCGGTCAGGAGCCGCGCCATCGCGTCGGTCATCGCGTCGACGTCGCCGATCGGCACCAGCATGCCGGCCCGGCCGTCGTCCAGGATGTCGCGCGGCCCGGTCGGGCAGTCGGTCGACACGATCGCCTTGCCCAGCGCGAGCGCCTCGATCAGCACCATCGGCATCCCTTCGTTCTTCGAACTGAGCACGAGGATCGACGCGCCCGCCATCACCGGATGCGGGTTGTGCAGCTGCCCGGTGAAATGCACGCGCGCGCCGATCCCGAGCCCGTCCGCCAGTTGCCGGAGTTCGTCGCGATACGCGCCGTCGCCGACCAGCACGAGATGCTCGGCCACCGCGTGCCGCGCGACCAGTTGCGCGTAGGCGCGCACCAGCGTGCGGTGATCCTTCTGCAGCTCGTCGAGGCGCGCGACCGACACGATGTACGGCGCGCCGCCCGGCGTGACCGGCTGATGGGCCGCCGCCGCGTTCGCGCGAATCGCGTCGATGTCGATCGCATTGGGCAGCACCATCACGCGCGGCTGCTGCTCGCCGAACATCTGACCGGCTTCGGCGGCCATCTGCGGATTCAGCGCGGCGATGCTGTCGTAGCGGTTGTACTGGTTCATCAGCCGGCGCACCCGGCGGCCCTGGCCGCCGAGCCGTGCGATGAAGCTGAAGTGATTGACGCCGATCCATGCGACGCCGAACTGGCCGGCGAGCCGCCGCAGCGACAGGTCGTAGTCGACGATCACGTCGACGTTGCGCGCCAGTTCCTCGACCCGCTTCGCGATGTGCGGGCGCACCGCGAACGCGCCGTGGATATCGCGCGCGATCCGCCCGGCCTTGCCGAGCTGGCGCGCATGGCGCCGGTCCTGGAAATACCGGAGCCAGCGCGGCTGCACGAGGATCTCGACCGGCACGTCGTCGGGAATCAGTGCGCGGAACCGCTGCGCGAGCATCGGCGACGCGTACGTGACCGACAGCGCGATCCGGAAACGCTTGCGGTCGAGAATCCGCAGCCACTGGATCAGCGACGACTCGATGCCGCCGTTGCCGAAATCCGTCACATGGAACAACACGCGCACCCGCGTGTCCCGACCCTCGTCACTACCCCGTTCAACCATGATTCTTCTGGGAAAAACCGCTCAATGTTCAAAATGCCGCACAACTGCGGCGCGGCACTTTATAACACAGGCTCCCTACGCCGCCAATCGGCGCTCCGGAGGCACGCGGCCTGTCGCGCCTCGCCGGGCCGCCGCTCAGAACAGGTACATCCCCGCGACGAACACCGCGCCGGAAAACAGCAGCGTCGTCACGCAGTAGCCCATGATGTCGCGCACGCCGAGCCCCGCGATCGCGAGCGCGGGCAGCGCCCAGAACGGCTGCGCCATGTTGGTCCACGCCTCGCCGTACGCGATCGCCATCGCGGCCTTGCCGAGATCGGCGCCGAGCGCCTGCGCGGCCGGCATCACGAACGGCCCCTGCACGACCCAGTGGCCGCCGCCCGACGGCACCGCGAAATTGATCACCGCCGAGCTCAGGAACGCGAGCAGCGGGAACGTGTGGACGTTCGCGACGTCGACGAACCATTTCGTGATCACGCCCGCGAGCCCCGAATGATCCATCAGCGCCTGGATGCCCGCGTAGAACGGGAACTGGATCATGATCCCCGACGCGCCCCGCGCCGCGCCCGCGACCGCGCGCGCATAGGCCATCGGCGTGCGGTGCAGCAGGATGCCGGCCGCGAGGAACGCGAGGTTCACGGTGTCGATGTCGAGCGCGAAACCCTTCTGCACGAAGCGCAGCACGAGGAACACCGCGCACAGCGCCGCGACGAGCACGGCCAGCAGGCGGCTTTCCTCCAGCCGCTCGGCCAGCGTCGCGTCCGGCCCGAGCTTGCGCTCGACGCTCGGCGGCTCCGCGAGCAGCGCCGGATCGACGCTGACGACGTCCTCCGGCTTCGGCATCATCAGCCGCGCGAGAAACGGCAGCATCACGATCAGGCCGATCGTCACGAACGCGTTGTAGCCGGTGAAGAGCGTCTGCGACACCGGGATCAGGCCGATGGTCTTCTCCATCGGGTTGCCCTTCGTCGCGGCGACGAGCGGAATCGAGCCCGACAGCCCGCCGTGCCAGCTCAGGAAGCCCATGTACGCGGACGCGACGAGCAGCCGGTAGTCGCTGCCGGCCACCCGCCGCGCGACCTCGCGCGCGAGCATCGCGCCGAGCACGAGGCCGAAGCCCCAGTTGATCGCGCAGGCAAGCGCGGCGACGAACGCGACCAGCATCACGCCCTGTCCGGGCGTGCGTGCGGCGCTGGCGAGCGCGACCAGCGCGCGCTTGACGGGCGGCGAGCTCGCGAGCGCGTGCCCGGTCACGAGAATCATCACCATCTGCATCGAGAACGCGAGCAGGTTCCAGAAGCCGGAGCCCCACATCGTCGTCAGTTGTGCCGGGGAATTCGGCGTGAGGCCGAAGGCCAGCGCGAAGGTCGCGATCGTCAGCAGGATCGCGAAAATCAACGGGTCGGGCAGCACGCGGTGGACCACCTGCGTGAAAAAGCGGGAAATGCGCTGAATCAACTTGAGCTCCTCGTTTCCTGATATGAACGGCCGCGCGGGTGTGGTTGTTGGAGAGGCGCGGGCCGCGCGGATTCTTGCACAGAACCGAAGTTCGCGCTTCGAACCGCATCGGGATGCTTGGAAAACGGGAGGTGGCGTCCGGTTTCCCGGGAAGCGTCAGGACTGGCGAACCGCGACCGCCAGTCCCTGCACCGTTTCGCGTTGCGCGGCGGTACGGCATTCGGCCAGCCGCTCGGCACACCTGTACGCGACGAGCGACCCGGCTACCGCGAGCAGCATCGGCACGAGGCTGTCGTGGCCCGCGCGCGTAAACTCGAGCAGCAGCACGACCGCTGTGATCGGCATCTGCATCGACGCCGCGAGAAACGCGGTCGCGCCGACCAGCGCGCATCCGCCGAGCGAGGCGCCCGGCCAGATCGCGCTCCAGAGGCCGCCCAGCACGATGCCGAGCAGCGCGCCGTTCGCGAGGCCCGGCGTCAGCAGGCCGCCTTCTGCGCCCGCGCGCAGGCTGCTCGCGGTGATCAGCACCTTCAACGCGAGCAGCGTCGCGGCCATCGCGACGGTCAGCGCGCCGTCGAAGCTCAGCGACGCGGGCCCCTTGCCGTTGCCGAGCAGTTGCGGAAACCGCATCGCGAGCCAGCCGATCGCCGCGAAGTTGACGAGTGTCAGGAGCGGCAGCCGCCAGTCCTTCGGCGCGGCCGCGCGCGCCCGGCCCGTGAGCCGCACGAAGCCGTACGCGGCGAGCCCGAACACCGGCCCGCACACGACCGACCACGCGACGAGCGACGCGCCCAGCGCGAACGGCGGCACGCTGTACTGGTGCTCGTTGCCGAGGCCGAGCCAGGCGACCGCGGCCGCGATCGCGGACGTCACGACCGCCGGCACGAGCGCGCGCAGCTCGAACGTGCCGAGCAGCACTTCGAGCACGAACACCGCGCCGCCGAGCGGCACGTTGTAGACGGCGGCGAGCCCCGCACCCGCGCCGCACGCGACCATCAGCCGGCAGTCCGCCGGCGTCAGCCCCGCGCGGTGCGCGAGCCGGCCGGCGAGCAGCGCGCCGATCTCGCGCGGCGCGACCTCGCGGCCGAGCGGCGAGCCCAGCGCGACCGTGACGATCTGCAGCAGCGCATGGATCGTCGTGCTGACGGCCGGCATCCGCGGATCGTCGGCGCGCACCGCGCGCCGGATGCTGACGAGCGGTCGGCCGTAGCGGTACAGCGCCCACCAGCCAACGCCCGCGACGATCCCGCACCCGCCCAGCACGGCGAGCCGACGCAGCGGCGCGGCGCCGGTCACGCCCGCCAGGAAGCTCTCATGGCTGATCACCTGCGCGGTGCTGTAGCCGTAGGCGAGATGCTGGATCGCGTGCAGCAGCAGCGCGAGCAGCATGCCGCCGAGGCCCGCGCCGACGCCGGTCAGTACCGCGACCGCGGCGAGCCGGGTGAATCGGTTGAATGGGGGGAACGAAGCGCCGCTCGGCGGCAACGTGGGTGAGGAAACGGGCGGGATGTCGGCGCGCATCGGATCGGCTGGCTGAAGTCGGGGGAACGGCATGCATCGCGCATGCCGTCGTCAGCCCGCATCCTAGGTTGGCCATGTTCATGAGACAAACGTATTTTTCGAATCGACTCATGCATTTTTTGAATACTCGATGCATCGGCACGCTGCGCAGGAGCCCGCCCCTCACCCCGGATAGTCGATCCGCTCCGGCTCGCGCCGCATGATCACGCGCCCTCCCCGGATCGACAGCGCCGCCTTCGCCTGCCGGCGCAGCGTGTCGTAGTCGCTGTCCGCGTCGAGCACGACGAGGTTCGCCGGCCGGCCGACTTCGATCCCGTACCGTTCGCCGAGCTGCATCGTCGCCGCGCTGTGGCCGGTCACGAAGTCGAGGCAGCGCTGCAGATCCTGGTAGCCCATCATGTGGCAGATGTGCAGCCCGGCATCGAGCACGCGCAGGATGTTGCCGTTGCCGAGCGGATACCACGGGTCCTTGATCGAGTCCTGCCCGAAGCACACGTTGATGCCCGCACGGTCGAGCTCCGCGACGCGCGTGAGCCCGCGCCGCTTCGGGAACGTGTCGAAGCGGCCCTGCAGATGAATGCTCTCGGTCGGGCACGAGATGAAGTTGAGCCCCGCGCGCTTGAGCAGCCGGAACAGCTTCGAGCAGTACGCGTTGTCGTACGAACCCATCGCGGTGGTATGGCTCGCCGTGACCCGAGCGCCCATCCCGCGCACGCGCGCCTCCTCGGCGAGCACTTCGAGAAAGCGCGAATGCGGATCATCGGTTTCGTCGCAGTGCACGTCGACGAGGCAGCCGGTGCGTTCGGCCAGGTCCATCAGGAAGCGGATCGAGCTGACGCCCTGTTCGCGCGTGTTCTCGAAATGCGGGATGCCGCCGACGACGTCCGCGCCCATCTCGATCGCCTGCTCCATCAGCGCGCGGCCGCCGTCGAACGACTCGATTCCTTCCTGCGGGAACGCGACGATCTGCAGGTCGATCAGCCCGCGCGCCTCGTCCTTCACTTCGAGCATCGCCTTCAGCGCGGCGAGCGACGGATCGGTCACGTCGACGTGGGTGCGCACGTGCTGGATGCCGTGATCGCGCAACATGCCGATCGCCGTGTGCGCGCGCGCCTTGGTGTCCTCGTGCGTGATCGTCGCCTTGCGCTCGGCCCAGCGCTCGATGCCTTCGAACAGCGTGCCGCTCATGTTCCACGCGGGTTCGCCCGCGGTGAGCACCGCGTCGAGATGGATGTGCGGCTCGACGAGCGGCGGGATCGCGAGCCGCCCGCCCGCGTCGATGTCGGCGCCGCCCGCAGGCACGATCGGCGCCGGCTGGGCGTCGATGCGGGCGATCCGGCCCGCGTCGACGCCGATCGTGAACAGGCCGTCGCGGCCGCGCAGGCGTACGTTGAACAGGTTCATGCGGGGTCCTGGCAGAAAGAAGCGGCCGCGCGGCGCGCGCAACGGACGCGTGAATGGAAAGGAACGACCGGGTGCGCGTCGGCGCCGCCCGTCACGACCAGCCTTCGATCTTCAGCCCGGTCGCGGCGGCGGCTTCCTCCGCCGACACCGCGCGCACCTGCTGCCCGAACGTCCACACATGCTGTTCGGGATCGCGCGCGCGATAGGTGCGGTCGCCCCAGAACTGGTCGGCGGGCTCCTGCAGGATCACCGCGCCGGCCTGCCTCGCGCGTTCGCAATGCGCGTCGATGCCGTCGGCCAGATGCACATGCACGCACTGCGTGTTCCTGCCGCCGACGCCCAGCGGGCTCGTGACGAACTCGGCCCATTCGCCGCCGATCATCACCGTGCCGCCGGCGCACGTCAGCTCGGCATGCGCGAGCTTGCCGTCCGGCGCGCTGACGACGACGCTGCGCGCGAAGCCGAACGCCCGCTCGAGCCAGTCGAGCGCGGCCCACGGGTCGCGATAGAACACGGCGGAACTGACGGAGGGACGGCGGCTGGGCTTGGTCATCTTCAGTCTCCCGATCGAGGGCGTGAGACGCCCATTCTCCGCGCGTGCGCCGCGCCGATCAACCGCCGGCCGGCCGGACGCGGCGTGTTGCAACCGCGCGACAAGCGCGCGGCATCGGCCATCGGCCGTCCCGATGCCATCTCGCGGACACGGCCACCCTGCGGGCGCGCAACGCGATACATGGCAGTTTTGTGAAGCACTCTTGCTCGATCTGCAACGGAGCTGTCGCGCCGGACCGTCGAAATCTCCGCGTTGGCGTCCCTATACTTGCGCCGAACTTTTTGTCCGCAGTCCCACACGCAGGAGCCTTTACGTGAAAAAAACCCTTCTCGCCGGCGCAGCCACCGCCGCCCTGTTCGCCCCGCTCGCGCACGCACAGAGCTCGGTCACGCTGTACGGCCTGATCGATGCCGGCATCGCTTACACCAACAATGCCGGCGGCGCCTCGCTGTGGCGCATGACCAGCGGCACGATCAACGGCAGCCGTTTCGGCCTGCGCGGCACCGAGGATCTCGGCGGCGGCCTGAAGGCGCTGTTCGTGCTCGAGAACGGCTTCAACGTCAACAACGGCTCGCTCGGCCAGGACGGCAAGCTGTTCGGCCGTCACGCATACATCGGCCTCAGCGAAAGCGGCTACGGCACGCTCACGCTCGGCCGCCAGTACGACACGATGGTCGACTTCGTCGCGCCGCTGTCGGCCACCTCCGGCGACTTCGGCGACGCGAGCTTCGCGCACCCGTTCGACAACGACAACCTGAACCACTCGCTGCGCATCAACAACGCGGTCAAGTACACGAGCGACACGTACGCGGGCTTCAAGGTCGGCGCGATGTACGCGTTCTCGAACGCGACGAACTTCGGCGCGAACCGTGCGTACAGCGTCGCGGCGAGCTACACCAACGGCCCGCTGAAGCTCGCGGGCGCATACCTGCAGATGAACGGCACGAAGGGTTCGACGAGCGCGAGCCCCGGCGCGACCGACGCCGCCGAAGCGAAGAGCCTGAACCAAGGCGGCTGGTCGATCGGCTCGGACCGCATGCGTTCGTATGGCGGCGGCATCAACTACGCGTTCGGCCCGGCCACCGTCGGCTTCGTGTACACGCGCTCGCAATACGACAACACGGGCTCGTTCGGCTCGACCGGCCAGATCGCGTTCAACAACTACGACGTGAACGTCCGCTATGCGGTGACGCCGGCGTTCAGCCTCGGCGCGGCGTACGTGTACACGGACGCCAGCGTGTCGAACCCGGACAGCAAGCACGGCAACGACCCGAAGTGGCACCAGGTCGACCTGCAGGCCGTCTACAAGCTGTCGCGCCGCACCGACGTCTATGCGGAAGCGATGTACCAGCATGCGTCCGGCCGCGGCTACCAGGCGTTCATCAACGGGTCGGGCGGCGCGTCGAGCACGCCGAACCAGATCGTCGGCACGATCGGCATGCGCACGCGCTTCTGAGCGCCGTCGCGTATCGGCCGCGCGCACCACTGCGCGTCCGATACGCGCGCCGTCCCGAGTTCCTTGCGCTTCGGTGCGAGGGACTCCCGGAGCCCGCCTGCCATGGCGGGCTTTTTTTCGTCGCAGACTCGAGCGGTCGACGGCGCACCGGCAAGTCAGAGAACATTAACCGCCGGCAATGCAATTATCTCTTCCACATTTACAGCAATTCCAATCCAAATCCAGCAACAAAAACATCCTAGAAATATCAAATAAATCACATTAATAATTAAGTAATTAAATTTGTGATTATATTGGCTCTGCATCGCGATTCATTTTCTGAAATGGCATCAGCGCTCGATTGCGAGTTTTTGCAATTCAAGAACGGGCTGCTCGCCAAGCCGCGATGCGCGGTTGCCAGGTCAGCCGATTTTCGTTTCGCTCGCGCAGAGAAATCTCCTGCAAGGCAAAGCACGCGCGAATAAACAATCGGCATTTACGACTAAACAACCGATTCAAAAATTTCTCTCCCAAATTTCAAGAGGGCTATGCTCATGAAAATCAAGACCATCCTCGCGTGCATCCTGGCGGGATTGCTGGGCAGCGTCGGGCAAGCCGGCGCACAGACGGCCGCGCCCGTTCAAGGCGCCGCGCTCGCCGGTTGCCAGTACACGGCATGGACGCGCGGCGTCAACTATCCGCTCGGCGCAATCGTGCTCTATCAAGCCAATGGCCGGTTCTACAAAGTGGTGAACGTCGGCAGCAACGGCAGCGACGGCACCGATCCGACGATCAGCTCCTGGTATTGGGCCCCGACTACGTGCGACGCCGGGTCGCCGCCGCCTGCGGGCGGCGGCAACTTCGTGGTCAGCCGCGCCACCTTCGACCAGATGTTCCCGACGCGCAATGCGTTCTATACCTATGACGGCCTGATCGCGGCGCTGAAGAAGTATCCGGAGTTCGCGACCGAACCCGATCAGGCCGTGGCGAGGCAGGAAGCGGCAGCGTTCCTCGCCAACGTGTCGCATGAAACCAGCGGCCTGGTCTACATTCGGGAAGTCAATCAGGCCAACTGGGACAAGTACTGCTCGACCGGAAACTGCGGCGGCAAGCTGTACTATGGCCGCGGCCCGATGCAGCTGAGCTGGGACTACAACTACAAGACGGCAGGGATCGCATTGGGTCTGGACCTGCTCGGCAATCCGGACTGGGTCGCGACCAATGCGGCGATTGCGTGGGAAACGGCCCTGTGGTTCTGGATGACGCAATCGGGGGCCGGAAGGATGACGCCGCATCAGGCGATGAGCACCGGCCAGGGCTTCGGCGAAACGATCCGTTCGATCAACGGCGCCCTCGAGTGCAACGGCGGCAACGCGGCCGAGCGCCAGGACCGCATCGACACCTACAAGCGCTTCACCGGATTGCTCGGCACCTCGGTGGGCGGCGGCAATATCGGCTGCTGATCCCGCCAGCCGGTCACGTCCGCCGCATGTTCCGGCGATCCGTTCGTGACTGACCGGTCGCATCGGCAACGTTGCCGATGCAACCGGCCGGCGACGGCGAAACAGGCGCGCGCGAGCGTGCCTGTTTCGCCGCATGCGGCACATGAACCGGCGGCGGCAGCGCCCGCCCCGCGTTCGAATCCCCCTGCACGATGCGTTCCTTCGCGCCTTTCAATGTTGCTCGTTCTGGAAGGCAGCCTGTCTGGAATCGGGGTTTTTACGCACATGAGCGCTGCGTAGACTTCAGTCAACGGTTCGGACCACTCGCTAATTGCCGGACCGCATCGAACATCCTGGAGGAAATCGTGAAATCGCTCGTCGTCACCGCAGCCGCCGCAGCCGTCCTGCTTGCCGCGCCCACCCTGTCGTTCGCCCAGTCGGCGAAGTCGCCCGTCACGCGCGCGCAGGTGCTGCAGGAGCTGTACGACCTTGAATCCGTCGGCTACAACCCGTCGCTCGGCGACGCCGGCAACTATCCGGACGACATCATGGCCGCGCAGGAGCGTCTTGCCGCCAAGCGCCTCGCCGAACGCAAGGCCGGCGCGGCCGCATACGGTCCGGCCGGCACGGCGGGCGCGGAATCGGGCGCGGTCGCGAAGCCGGCGCTGTAAGCATCACGCACGTCGCCCCGCATGCGCCGCAGTGCGCATGCGGGGCGAAATGCCCGAACGATGGAAATCGCCAAAGCGCGCGCCTGACGCGCGCACATGCAGCGCAACGCCGCGGATCACGCGGCCTGCTGTTCCCGCCCGAGCGCCGCCAGCATCTCGACGTCGTGCGTGATCATGTCCGGCACCTGGGCGCGCAGCAGCTCGACCCAGGTCCGCACTTTCGCGTCGACGAACCGGCGCGACGGATACAGCGCATAGACGTTCATCTTCTGCAGGATATGGTCCGGCAGCACGCGCACGAGCGTGCCGTCGCGCAGCGCGTCGATCGACGAATACACCGGCAGCATCCCGATGCCGATGCCGTCGCGGATCGCGAGCGCGAGCGATTCGGCCGTGTTGGTCTGCACCGGCCCCGTCACGTGGATCTGCTCGACGCCGCCCGGCCCTTCTAGCAGCCATTCGTGCGTCGGAAACGCGGGCGTGCACAACGTCAGGCATTGGTGTGCGGCAAGATCCTGCGGACGGGCCGGCGCGCCATGCTGGCGCACGTAGTCCGGCGACGCGCACAGGATGCTGAAGGTCGAGCCGAGCAGATGCGACACGAGTTCCGAATCGGGCAGCGACGACGCTGTCACGACCGCCATGTCGCTGGTGCCGTCGAACAGGTCGGGCATCCGCTGCGACAGCGACAGCTCGATCGACACGTCCGGATACTGCGCGTGATAGCGCGTCAGCGCGGGCATGACGTAGTGATGGCCGACGCTCGCGAAGCTGTGCATGCGCAGCACGCCGGCCGGCCGCTCGTGCGCGCAGCTCGCTTCCTCTTCCGCACGATCGACGTCGGCGAGGATCTGCCGGCAGCGCCGCAGATAGCTTTCGCCGGCGGACGTCAGCGCGAGGCGGCGCGTCGAGCGGTTCATCAGGCGGGTGCGCAGCCGCGCCTCGAGCTCCGACACCGCGCGCGACATCGCGCCCGTCGTCGAATT
Organism: Burkholderia ubonensis subsp. mesacidophila; assembly: GCF_002097715.1. NCBI lineage: Bacteria > Pseudomonadati > Pseudomonadota > Betaproteobacteria > Burkholderiales > Burkholderiaceae > Burkholderia > Burkholderia ubonensis. Next base: position 1,672,693 of record NZ_CP020738.1, on the reverse strand, counting down.
CAGCGATTGCGCGGCGGCGGTGAAGCTGCCCGTCTCGACGACGCGCGTAAACACCCGCATGTTTTGAAGCGTATCCATTCCTGTGAACCACCTGTGTCGGAGCCGCTATTTTCCTCCACGGAATGCGATGCATTGTTACATCGGCTGCAACTATCGTTTCCCCCGGGTTGCGTTAATGCGCGGGCGCCGCGCTCCTACAATCGGCGCCTCACCAGTCGAACGGGCGCGTTCGGCCGAGCTGCGGCAACGCGCCCGGCGAAGTGCGCGTCCCCTCTTGTCATGAAGCCACAACCTGCGATCGAGCCCCCTTCCGCCGGATTCCAACGAGCGGGACGCTGGCTCGATCCGCTCGGCCAGGCGGCGCGCGACTGGGCCGCGAGCGACGGGCTGATCTGGCTGCACCTCGCCAAGACCGTGTTCGCGGCGCTGCTCGCGATGGGCATCGCGATGCGGCTCGAGATGTCGCAGCCGCGCACCGCGATGACGACCGTGTTCGTGCTGATGCAGCCGCTGTCCGGGATGGTGTTCGCGAAGAGTTTCTACCGGGTGCTCGGCACCGCGGCCGGCCTCGTCGCCGCGCTGGCGCTCGGCGGGCTGTTCGCGCAGCAGCCCGAGCTGTACATGGCCGGCATCACGCTGTGGGTCGGCGGCTGCATCGCGCTCGCGGTGCGCAACCGCCACTTCCGCTGGTACGGCTTCGTGCTCGCCGGCTACACGGCCGCGCTGATCGGGCTGCCGTCGGTGATGACGCCGCAGACGCTGTTCCAGTCCGCGCTGACGCGCGCCGCGGAAGTCGCGCTCGGCATCGTCTGTTCCGGCGTCGTCAGCGCGCTGGTCCTGCCGCTCAGCTCGGCGAACGCGCTGATGCGCTCGCTGAGCGCGCGTCACGCGAAGTTCGTCGCGTTCGCGTCCGGCGCGCTCGCGGGCGACATCGAGCGCGGCGGGTTCGAACGCCAGTTCGCCGATTTCGTCGACGAGATCGTCGGCTTCGAGGCGAACCGCGCGTTCGCGTCGTTCGAGGACCCGCACATCCGCGCGCGCAGCCGCCGGCTCGCGCGGCTGAACAGCGAATTCATGAATGCGTGCACGCGGCTCCATGCGCTGCACCAGCTGGTCAAGCGCCTGCGCGAGAGCCAGGCGGACGCGGTGCCCGCGGCGCTCGCACCGCATCTCGACGCACTCGCGCAGCGGCTCGCCGCGCTCGATGGCGAGCTCAAGCGCGGGCCGGCGCGCGCGACCGGCGCGCTGCTCGAGCTGCGCCGCCTCCACACCGCGCTGCCCAAGGCCGCGCGCGCGTCGCGCCGCGACCTCGAGGATCATGCGGCCGGCGGCCTGCTCGATTTCGATACGGCCGTCGAGCTGATGTATCGCTTCGTCGGCGAATTCCTCGGCTACGCGGACACCTATGCGTCGCTCGACGACGACGACCACGCGTTCGAGCGCTCGGTCACCCACTACGCGGTGAAGACCAACACGTTCTTCGTCGGCTTCACGTTCCTGCGCACGGTGGTCGCGGTCGGCGCGATGAGCTGTTTCTGGATCGCGTCGGAATGGCCGAGCGGCGCGCTCGCGGTGATCGGCGCCTCGATCGCGTGCGCGCTCAGCTCGACGTCGCCGCGCGCGCCGAAGTTCGTCGCGCAGATGGGCGCGGGCGCGGCGCTCGCGACGCTCGTCGGCTACCTGTTCCTGTGCTACGTGTATCCGAACATCGACGGCTTTCCGCTGCTGTGCGCGGCGCTCGCGCCGGTGCTCGGCTTCGGCGCGTTCCTTGCGATGCGACCGGGCCTGTCCGGCTACGGGATCGGCTTCGCGGTGTTCTTCTGCCTGCTCGCGGGCCCCGACAACGTGATCGCGTACACGCCCGAGGTGCTGATCAACAACGGCATCGCGCTCGTCGTCGCGATGCTCGCGTGCTCGATCGTGTTCGCAGTCGTGTTCCCCACGCACATGCCGTGGCTGACGGGCCGCATCGCGCACGACCTGCGCCGCCAGGTGACGCTCGCCTGCGAAGGCGCGAGCGACGGCCTCGCGCAGCGCTTCCAGTCGAGCACGCACGACCTGATGGCGCAGCTGCGCACGCTGCTCGTCAGGCGCACGCGCCAGCATCGCGACGCGCTGCGCTGGATGCTGGCGACGCTCGAGGTCGGCCACGCGGTGATCGACCTGCGCGACGAAGTGCAGGCGTTCTCCGCGGCGAAGCCGCCGCAAACGCTGCGCTGGACCGCATCGATCGACGCGGTGCTCGACACGCTGCCGCCGTTCTTCGACGACCCGACGCCGCCCCGCCACGCGCGCACGCTGAAATCGGTGAACCTCGCGATCCGCGCGGCGCAGCACGCGCTGGTCGCGTGGCATGCGGTGCCCGACGAACGGCGCCGGATGCAGCGCATCGTCGGCTGCCTGCACTTCGTGCGCAGCGCGCTGCTCGACAAGGATGCGCCGTTCAACCGGCATCGCCATTGATCGCGTGCGACACGCCATCCTTGTTCGGAATGCAAATAAGCTCTCCTCGCCGGGTGATTAATCTTTAGGCAGGGCGAGCCTATAGTTTGATCACGCCAGCAGGACTGGCAGTCACCCAGGAGAAATTGAAATGAAGCCGCTGCACCTCGCCCTCGTTGCCCTGTCGCTCACCGCCGCCGTCGCGCACGCTCAGCCGGCGCCGGCCGAACAGGCCCAGCAACAGGCGAACCGCGCCGAAGCCGTGCAAGCTGCCGGCCGCGTCGACCATGCGCAATCGAAGAAGGAAGATCCGAACGCCTGTGTCGGCCCGGTCAGCTTCTGCAACATCTACTTCGGCAGCTGAGCATGACGCCGCGTCGCGACGGCCATGCCCGCAGCGCCCTCGCCGGGTGCGCGGGCGTGCGCCCGAACGCCGGATCGCCGCTCCGCATCACCTGCATCACCTGTTCGCGCCGCCTCGCCTGAGCCGGCGCGCATCGCGTTTACGTCCCCCGCCCCGGCCGCCAGCCGACTTCGCGCAACGCATCCAGCAAGCGCGCCCCGCCCAGCCCTTCGACGCGCGCCCCTCTCGCCTCGACGTCGCCGCCCGCGACGAGCGCATTCACGATCGCCTCCTCGACTGCCTCCGCCGCCGCGACGAACAGCGCGGAAATGTGATCGTTGTTGACCATCCGCACGGCGGTCGTCGGCATGCCCTTGCGTCCGTAGTTCGCGGCCGGCAGCCCGTGATTGCCGGTCGCGAACGCGAGAAAGATATCGCCGCTCGAATCCTCGGTGCCGCCGCCGGCACGCGCGAGCCCGACGCTCGCGCGCTGCGCGAGCCGCGTGCACTGGTGCGGCAGCAACGGCGCGTCGGTCGCGAGCGTGACGACGATCGATCCCATCCCCGCCTCGCCGCGCGCGGCCGGCGCGCGAAACGGCGAATGCACGTGCCGCAGCACCTCGCCGACCGGATAGCCGGCCACGCGCAGCATCTCACGGCAGCCGTAGTTCGCCTGCACCAGCGCGCCGACGGTCCAGCCGCCTGAAGCCGCGTCGAGCACCCGCGACGCGGTGCCGATGCCGCCCTTGAACTCGTGGCAGATCATCCCCGTGCCGCCGCCGACGCCGCCTTCCGCGACTGGTCCCGAGCGCGCGGCCGCGAGCGCCTGCCGCACGTGCGCCGCCGTCACGTGCTGCCCCCAGATGTCGTTGAGCAGGCCGTCGTAGGTTTCCATCACGACCGGCATGCACCAGTACACGCGGTCACGCGCGAAGCCGCGTTCGTTCGCGACGAGCGCGTCGCGCACGACGCCGACGCTGTGCGTGTTGGTGGTCGCGATCGGCGTCGTCAGCATGCCGGCTTCGCGAATCCATTCGAGGCCTGTCGCATCGCCGTTGCCGTTCAGCACGTGCAAGCCCGCAAAGCACGGTTCGTCGTGCACGGCGCCGGCGCGCGGCTCGATGATCGTGACGCCGGTGCGGACCGACGCGTCGCCGGCGTCGGCGTTCAGCGTGCAGTGCCCGACCCGGACGCCGACGACGTCGGTAATCGCGTTGAAGCGGCCCGGCGTGCCGAGTCCGATGCGGATGCCGAGATCCCTCGTGCGCATGTTGCCCTTCCTCCCATGGTTGGTTCGATCGTCGGTCAGAGTGCGCGGAACGCGTCGCTGTGGCGCGCCCACATCGCATACATCGCGAGCGCGGCGACGAACAGCCCCGCGATGATGATCAGGTCGGCCGGCTTCGCCGACGTCGCCAGGGTCGTATAGAGCGTGTACACGGCGCCCGCCACCGCGACGAGCGGCGTCACCGGCCAGAACGGCATCCGGTAATGATGCTCCACGTCGCGGCGCACGAAGCGGCTCGCGAGCGCGGCGAGGCCAACGACGAGATAGACGAGCAGCAGCAGGTCGACCGTGAACGCGGTCAGCTCGTCGAGGCTCGACACGAACACGAGGCCCGCCGACGGCACCGCAAGCGCGAGCGTCGCGAGCCATGGCGACTCGAGGCGCGGATGGATCGCCGAGAACGCGCGATTGCAGCCGCGCGACCAGAGCGCGTGACGGCCGCTGCTGTACAGCAGGCGCCCCATCGTGATCACGATCGCGATGATCGCGTTGAACACCGACAGGAAGATGCCGCCGCTGACGACGCGCGACACGGCCGGATTGCTGAGCGCGCTCACGACGTAGCCGATCGGATCCGCGCTTTTCGACAGTTCGGTCAGCGACGGCGCGCCCAGCACGATCGCGGCCAGCGGCACCAGCTCGACGACGAGGATCACGATCAGCGAATAGAGGACCGCCTTCGCGACGTTGCGGTTGCCCCCGCGCAGGTCTTCCGCGAGGAACACCGCCGAGCCGAAGCCGTTGTAGCAGAAGATCGCGGTGCCGATCGCCGGCACGATCGCAGCCGCCGTGGCGGGCGTCAATACGCCGCCGCTCGCGACGACCGGATGGATCAGCGCGTCGGCGCCGCGATGCGGCGCGCCGAAGCCGAGCCCCGCGATCAGCATCAGCACGCCGATTTCGACGACCAGGAACGCGCCGGTGATCCACGCGTTGGTCTTGATGTTGAGCATGCCGAGCACGTAGCCGAGCAGCACGATCGTCAGCGCGACCGACTGGTTGCCGAAGCGCGTGCCGAGCGCAGTGTTCAGGTATGGTGCGGCGCCGCTCGCGAGCACGGCCGGAATGAACACGCTGACGGACAGCACCGCGATGAAGGTCAGGTAGCCGGGCAGCGTGCCGAACACGCGCTTGGCCATCACGTATTCGCCGCCGGCGCTGCGATGCGCGGCGCTCAGTTCCGCATAGCAGAGCGCGAACGCGAACGCGAGCACGCCGCCGAGCACGAACGACAGCACCGCGCCGCTGCCGGCCTGCTGAATCGCGAACGGTGCGATCACGAAGATCGAGCTCGCGGGCGTCACGCCCGACACGGTGATCATCACCGCGTCGCGCACGCTGAGCGTCTGCGCGAGCGCGCGCGGCGCATCGCTGGTTGCGGGCGCCGCTTGCAGCGTGCCCGTCGTATCCGACATCATCGCCATCTTGCTCTCCTGTGCTGCGTTTTTTTGAACGCCCATACTCGGGGCCACCTGATTGCGTGGCAGTCTAGGAAGCCAATTTCAAGACTGCTATTCCCCCTTCGTGTTACGCCCTTCCGGTGGTGGTATGGATCGTCTCTTTTCGGAAATCGCGATGCACCAGGCGCTCGGTCGCGCGATCGACCATCTCGGCCAGCCGCGCTTCTGGCGTTTCCTGGTGCTGCTGCTCAACGAGATGGCGCCGTTCGACAACGCGCTCGCGACCGCGATCGGCCGTGACGGCGTGCCGGTCGTGCTCGACGAATACGACACCGGCGGGACGGACAAGCCGTCGCCGGTGCCGCTTTACCTCAACGGGTTATATCTGCTCGATCCGTTTCTGCAGGCCGCGCACGACGGGCTCGGCGACGGGTGCTATCGGCTCGAGGAAGTGGCGCCGGACCTGTTCCGGCAGAGCGAGTATTTCCTGAGTTATTTCCGCGATGCGGTCGGGGAGGACGAGATCCAGATTCTGGTGCGCGCGCAGCCGGACCTGCTGCTGTCGTTGTCGCTCGGAGGGGCAAGCCGTTTCGACGTCGAGCCGCTCGGCAAGCTGACGGCCGCGATGCCGTGGGTGCTCGCGACGATCCGCCAGCACTGGAAGCTGGTCGGCGACGCCGCGCGCGCGGCGCCCGACGGCGATCTCGGCGCGCGCGTCGAGCAGGCGCTCGCGCGGTTCGGGGCGGGTCTTCTGACGGAGCGCGAAATGGCGATCGCGCGGATGGTGCTGCGCGGCAACTCGTCGAAGGCGATCGCCGAACGGCTCGCGATCTCGCCGGAAACCGTGAAGGTGCATCGGCGGCATCTGTACGCGAAACTCGGGATTTCGTCGCAGCCGGAACTGTTTTCGCGGTTCATTCAGGCGTTGGGGGAGCGGGACTCGCCGTGACGGACTGTCCTGCGGCGTCGACAAACCCGCGCGCCTGCCCGATCAGTCCGCCCCCGGGTCGATCGCCGCGATCCCAAGCTGCAACGGCCGGTCCGGCCGCAGCGTCACGTTCAGCACGGGCCGCGGCGCGGTCATCCCCGCCGGCACCGACAGTTCGAAACGCTGCAACAGCATCGCGGCGATCACGATCATCTCGGTCGTCGCCAGATGCTGCCCGAGACAGACCCGCGGCCCGGTGCCGAACGGCATGTACGCGCCGCGCGGCACGGCCGGCGCATCCTCGGCGAAGCGCTCCGGCCGGAATGCGTCCGGCTCGGGGAACCATCTCGGGTCGTCATGCATGAGCTGCAGCGGCAGCATGAACAGCGTCCGCGCGGGCAACTGCCACCCGCCCAACGCGATCGGCCGCAACGCGCGACGGCTGATCAGGATCGGCGCCGCCGGATACAGGCGCAGCGTCTCTTCGAGCGTCTGCGCCAGATAGCGCAGCAACGGCCGCTTCTCCGCCGTCGGCGCGCGGCCGCCCAGCACGCGCGCGACTTCCTCCCGCGCCACGGCCTGGGCCGCCGGATTCGACGCCATGCACCAGGCCCACCACGTCAGCGTCGCCGCCGTCGTTTCGTGTCCGGCGAGGAATGCCGTCATGCATTCGTCGCGCACCGCCCGCAACGGCCAGCTGCGCGCGTTCGCCCGGTGCAGGCGCAACAGCCGGGACAGCAGGTCGTCCGGCCACGCGCTGTCCGGCACGTCGAGACGCGCGTGCAGCTGCCGATCGATCAGGTCGTTCAGCACCGCCGAGGCCCGTGCCTTGCGCCGCTTCCACGGCATCCAGTCCGGCGCGCTCCACGGCTGGTAGAACTCGGCGTTGGCCGCTGCGCTCACGGTGCGCACGGCGGCCTCGGCCTCGCGTGTGTCGTCGCCGATCACGTCGGAGAACATCGTGCGCACGATCACGTCCATCGCCAGCGACGTCAGCGCGCTTTCGATCGGCCAGCGTGGATCGTGCGCGGGCCACTGCGCGAGCGCATGACCGGCCGTCCCCGCGATCGTCGGGACGAAGCCCTGGACCGCCTTCGGCATGAAGCTCGGCTGCAACGCCTGCCGCTTGTCGCGCCATGCGTCGCCCTCGGCGATCAGCACGCTGTGTCCGTGGACCTGCCCGAATACGCGCGTGCCGCGCTCCCATCTCACCAGCGCGTCGTGGTGCGTGACCAGCAATTCGCGGACGAGCTGCGGGTCGGTGACCACGACCGCATGCTCGGGCCACATGCGCAGGTGAACGACGTCGCCGTAGGTCTGCCGCCATCCGGCCAGCGTGCCGAGCAGGTCGCGCGACATGGCGCGCAACAGCCCCCAACCGGTCAGGCCGGCGCGCGGCCCCGGCGGCCACACGCCGGGCGGGTGAAGCGCGGGCGCGGGCGACGGCGCTTCCGCGTGGAACGGGCATTGGGTATGGGATCGTGTGTTCATGCGGCGCATTGTCCGCGCGCACCGATTGGCGGTCTTGAACGCAAACGACATCGACACGCGGGTTGCGCCTCCCTATACTGCCCCGTCATGTCCTGCGCCCCGCTACCGACCTTGACGCCGTGCCCCGATCCGTTCGCGCGCGCGCCCCGTGCGTTGAGCGGCGGCCGGCCGCCTCACGGCCGGCTGTATCCCGCGCCGCTTGCGTTGCAAGGCGCGGTCGTTGCGATCATCTGCCGCGACACGCGCGGCTTCGCGCTGAGCGACGCGCAAAACCTGACCCACTTCGCGGCTTCGCCGTTCGTGTGCCTGTCGTGGTATCGCGACTTCGGCGTGGGGCTCGTCGAGCAGACGGCGGACGGCCCGCGCTGGGAGCCGTTCGGCGCCACCGTGATGCTTTCCGGCAGCCAGTCGCGGCCGCTGACGAGCTGGGCGCCGACGACCGGACGCGGCGGCATCGCGTGTTTCACCGCCGATGCCGCGCGCGCGCTGTTCGGCGTCGCGCTGCCCGCGATCCACGACCGCTTTGTCGATGCGCGCGAACTGCTCGGCGACGACTGGCGGCCGCTCTGCGATGCGCTGTCCGGCGCCGACGACGACGCGGCCACGCTGGCCGCGCTGGAGCGCCATCTCGCGCCGCGCTGGCGCGCGCATCGGGGCGAGGGTTCAGGCCTGTCGTCGCTGCGCGACGCAGGCCGGCACTGGGTCGGCCGCCTCGCATGGCAGGCGCGCGAATGGCGGCGCACGCAAAGTCCGCGTCAGGTCGAGCGCCGCATCAAGTCCTACAGCGGGCGATCGCTGCGCGAGTGGCAGGCGCTCGTCAGGACCGAAGGCCTGTTCTTCGCGGCGCGCGAGCGCTACGAGACCGGGCATCCGTTCGACTGGGCGACGCTGGCGCTCGACGAGGGATTCGCCGATCAGGCCCATCTGAGCCGGACGTCCAAGCGCATCACCGGATTCTCGCCGAGCGAGTTCGCGCAACGCTTCGCCGACGACGAGTCGTTCTGGCTGTATCGGCTGTGGGTTTGACGGGCGCGACCCGCACGGCCTGTCCGCGGGTCAGCGCGTGCCGGGCACCCACGCGCCATGAAATCCCGCCGGCACGCGCCTCGGCAGATGGACGGTCGCAACCGGCCCGCGCTCGATGCGGCGCGCGTCGAGAATGACGAGGTCGCTGGTATCGGTCGCGCGACGGTACACCCATGCGAGCACCCAACCGTCGTCCTCGGCGGACGACCCGGCGCGGGACACGAACACCGGCTCGCTGTTCTGGTCGCCCTCGGGCACGTCGTAACGTGCGACCGTTCCTTGCTCGAGGTCGTAGCGGACGATGCCGCGAAGTTCCGCATTGGTCGGCTGTTCGACCGCATAGAAGAACCGGTACGCGCCGCCCGTCCGGTCTTCGTTGATGCGCGGCAATTCAATGCCCGCTTCCCCAATCCGCGTCTCGGCGACCGTTCCTCGATCGAGGTCGATCACGTAGCGCCACAGCACGCCCAGCGGGTTGTCCTCGAACGCGCCGGGATGCTTGCCGACCCGCAGGAACCACGGGTATCGCACCGCATCGAGCACGATCGTCGCATCGTCGCTGTCGTACGCGTTCACGACGTGCTGGATGAAGCACGGCGCGATGTCGAACCAGCGCACCACGCCGCCGTGACGCGGGATCACGCCGAGGCGCGCCCGGCGCTCGTCGTGCCAACGCAGCGGCATCCGGTGTCCTTGCGACAGCATCGAGAAGTCGTAGCCGACGTTGAGGTCGAGCAGGATGCTGTGGGTCGCGGTGATCGCCATGTCGTGCATCATCGACGGCGCCGGCACGTCGATCTCGACGTCGACGGTCTGCCGCCCCTGTGCATCATGGACGCCGTAACGCAGCCACGGCGCCTCCCAGTGCGCGCGAAACGTCATCAGTTCGCCGGTGCGCGGATCGACCTTCGGATGCGCGGTCATGCCGCCCGCCAGCCCCGCATGCCGCGTCGGCACGCCGAACGCGTCGAGATCGCCGCCGATCGCCAGCGGCATGCCGCCTTCGGCCAGCGCCAACAGTTCCCCCGCGTGCCGCAGCACGTTCACGTTCGGATTGGTGTCGGGCAGCGATGCCGCCCGCTCCGGCGCGAACACGTCCGCCCAGCGCCGCGTGCGGGCCCACCGGTTGCGGTAGCCGGTCACGCGGCCGCCGTCGAACGACAGCGCATGCAGCATCGCGGATTCCGGCCACCACGACAGCACGTCGTTGCCGGTGAATCGGCCGCGCAGCGGATTCGGGCCGTTGCGCAGCAGGGTCCCGTCGAGGTCGCACGGGATGCTTCCGGTGATGCGCAGGTCATGAAGATCGACTTCATCCGCGACCGGCGCCACCGCGCCGCCATTCAGATCGAACGTCGTCATGTCGTCAGGGCTCCAGCGGTTGATCGTCGGCCGCGCCCGGCGGAATCTTGCCGAGCGCGAGTGCGAGCGCGTGATCGCGCACGTCGCCGGGCCAGGCCGCGATCAGCTCGCCCATCCGGGCGTGATCGTTCGCGTACAGCGCGCGCGCCGCCTCCTCGAAGCCGGCCAGATCGCCCCCGATCGCCGACATGAAGTGATAGGCCCGATCCTTCGCCACGCGGCTGCGGTCTTCCGTTGCCCGCGCGCGCCGGGCTTCGTCGACGAGCTTGCGCAACACGACCGACGCGCCGCCGGGCTGCGCGCCCAGCCAGTCCCAATGGCGCGGCAGCAGCGTGACCTCGCGCGACACCACGCCGAGCTTCGGGCGGCCCCGGCCGCGCGGCTCGTCCACGCGGGCCTCCGCGTCCGTCGGCGCTGGCGCGTGTTCTCGCGGTGGTTCGAAGCGCGCGCGGATCTCATCGTCCGAGCCGCGCGTATCGATGTCGATCGAACGGCCGGTCGCGTCGTCGAAGATCAGCACCGTGGCGGCGGGACCCGCATCGTTCGCCCGTCTGACCGTGAGCGCGACCGTAGCAAGCGGACCCGTGGCGAGCCGCCGATAGCCTTCAAAAGCCGTGTACGAACCGGAATGCATGCTGCTCCTCCTATCCATCGTGAAGTTGAACGGCTCAATTTATACCCGGGTGTAAATCGGGTGTCAATATTACCCGGGTATAAATTTGAAACCGTGTCAGCGCGTCGGTTGCCCGATTGACGGCGCGCGGGCATGATGAGCGCGAGCCGGCACGCTGCCGCCCCTTTTTTCTGTCCGGCTGCCCACGTCAGCATGTCCATGTCACTACGCGCATTCAGAACGCTGGTGGCGATCGCCCGCTACCGGACCTTCGCCCGGGCCGGCGAAGCCATCGGGCTCACGCAGTCGGCGGTGAGCCTGCAGATCAAGACGCTCGAAAGCGAATTCAACGTCCAGTTGTTCGACCGGTCGCGCAGGCAGCCCACGCTGACCGAGGCGGGCCGCATCCTGGTCGCGCAGGCCGAGCAGATCCTCGCGATGGTCGACCGGATTCCCGACGCGCTCAGCGACGAAAAGAAGCTGGTCGGCCGCCTGCGGATCGGCGCGATCCAGACCACGCTGGCCGGCCCGTTGCCCGACGCGCTGCTCGCGCTGCGTCACGCGCATCCGTCGCTGCGCGTGCACGTGTCCGCCGGGATGTCGGCGGAGCTCGCGCAGCGCGTCGCCGCCGGCGAGCTCGATGCGGCGATCACGACGCGCCCCGTCAAACCCCATCCGGCCGAACTGACCTGGACCCCGCTCTACGAGGATCGCTTCTGGCTGCTCGCCCCGCCGCACTGCACGGAGCGGGACGCGGGCGCGCTGCTCGAAGCGCTGCCGTTCATCCGCTTCGATGCGCAGGCGTGGGCGGGCCGCATGATTGCCGCGGAGCTGCGCCGGCTCGGCGTGCGGGTGCGCGAGGAAATGGTCCTGGACAGCACGGAGACGATCGTCCGCATGGTCGCGAGCGGCCTGGGCGCCGCGATCGTCGCGCTCTCCGACGCGACGCTGGCGCGCCTGCCCGCGGTGACCCGCTTGCCGTTCGGCGAGCCGCAAATGGCGCGCGCCGTCGTGCTGCTCGAGCATCAGTCGCGCCCGGCGGAGCGCTTCGCCCGCGCGCTGGCCGCGGAAGTCACCGCGTCATCCATGAGCATTTCTCATTGGACGGACGATAATTAACAATTATTCCTGTTGCCTGCGCGTGTTAACTTGGCGGCGTCGCCACTCGCTCGAACGCTCGTCGCCATGCCGCACGCCGGACGGATTCCCGTATTGCCCCATCGCCCGGCCGCATCGCCGGCGCGCGTGATGCGTGCGCGAGCGCAGCGATGATCGGGGCCGTCCTGCTCGCGCTGGCGCCGGTCGCACTGCTGGTCGCGCTCGGCCACGGGCTCAAGCGCACCGGCTTCGTGGCCGACGCGTTCTGGCCGTCCGCCGAGCGCCTGTGCTATTACGTGCTGTTGCCCGCGCTGTTCGCACACGGGCTCGCGAACGCCCGACTGCAATCGCTCGCCGTGGCGCCGCTCGCGCTCGCGCTGGTCGGCTCGACGGTGGCCGTCGCGGCGACGCTGTTGCTGATCCGCCCGTTCGTGCGCGTGGACGGCGCCGGCTTCACGTCGGTATTCCAGGGCGCGGTGCGCTTCAACAACTACGTCGGCGCATCGCTGGCCGCGGGCCTGTTCGGCGCCCAGGGCATTGCGCTGGCCGCCGTGTGCGTCGCCGCGATCGTCCCGACCGTCAACCTGATGTGCGTGCTGGTGTTCGCGCGCTACGGATCGACGCGCCTGGGTGTCGCCGCGCTCGTGCGCCAGATCGTGTCGAATCCGCTGGTGGTGGCCTGCGCAATCGGGATCGCGATGCAGGCCAGCGGCGCGACGTTCCCGCCCGCGATCGAACCGGCCGTGCGCGCGCTCGGCGCCGCGTCGATGCCGCTCGGCCTGCTGTGCGTGGGCGCGGCCTTGACGTTCGACGCCGCGCGCGCGTGGATGCAACCGGTCTGCGTTGCGTCGGCGTTCAAGTTCGTCGCGATGCCGCTGCTCACGCTCGTCGCGGGGCGCGCGCTCGGGCTCGGCGACGCGGCCCTCACGGTGGCGCTGCTGTTCCAGGCGCTGCCGACGTCGTCGGCGTCGTACCTGATGGCGCGCCAGCTCGGCGGCGACGCGCCGCTGATGGCCGGCATCACCGCATTCCAGACGCTGTTCGCGACGATCGCGATGCCGGCCGTGCTGACCACGCTCGTCGCGGCGTCGGCGCTTCGATGATGCCGTCGGCGCGATCCGTTGCCCACACGACTTTCCATCCCACCCTGTCGAAAACATGAACGCACCCGCCACACCGGTCGCCGCAGCCAAAGCGCTGTCGCCCAACGGGATCTACGTCAAGCTCACCCTGGTCGCACTGTTCTGGGGCGGCACCTTCATCGCGGGCCGCGTGCTCGCCGCGTCGCTGCCCGCGACGACAGCCGCGACCGGACGATTCGCGATCGCGGCGCTGTTGCTGGCGGGTCTGACGTGGAAAGTCGAAGGACGCCTGCCGAGATTGAACGGCCGGCAGCTTCTGGCGACCTTCGGGCTCGGCGTGACGGGCATCTTCCTCTACAACCTGTGTTTCTTTGCCGCGCTGGCGCGCATGCCGGCGGGACGCACCGCGCTGTTCGTCGCGCTGAATCCGGTCGCGACGGCGCTCCTGCTGTCGGTCGGGTTCCGCGAGCGGCTTACGCCGGCCCGCTGGGCGGGCATCGCGCTGGCGCTGTTCGGTGCGCTGGTCGTGATCAGCCGCGGGCAGCTCATGCTGGTCCTCACCGACCTGCACAGCACGTTCGGCGCCGGGGAACGCTACATGCTGTGCGCGGTTGCCAGCTGGGCTGCGTATACCGTCATCGGCCGCTACGCGCTCGACGGGCTGTCACCGCTCGTGTCGACCACTTATGCGACGCTCTGGGGACTCGCATTGCTGCTCGGCGCGAGCCTGCTGGATACGCACGCGGGCGCGACCGCCCCGCTCACCTGGCAAGCGGTCGGCGCGATGGCGTATCTCGGCGCGGTCGGCACCGTCGTCGCGTTCGTCTGGTACTCGCAGGGCATCCGCGCACTGGGCCCGGCCCGCACCGCGGTGTTCACCAATCTCGTGCCGGTGTTCGGAGTGCTGCTGTCCGTGGTCCTGCTCGGCGAATCGCTGACGCAGTCGATGCTCGTCGGCGGCGTGCTCGTGATCGCCGGCGTCACGCTGACGAATCGCGTCGGCCGCTGATGCGCGGCGCGGGTCGAACGCGTCACGCCCCGGCCGCGAGCTTCTGTTCCAGTGCGGACACATGCGGAACGAACAGCACCGTGCGGCCGCGATTGCTTTCGTGGACGTACGCGCGCAGCGCCTGACTGCGCGCCAGCCAACCGTCGATGTCGCCGACGATTGCAAGGCCGATGCCGTAGTTCGTGAACTTCTGCGCGATGTTGCCTAGCAGGCGGGTTTCGAGCCGAAACAGGTCGTCGTGCATGGCCGCGACCGGTACCGCGACCCAACCCGCTTCGTGCGACCACGCGTCGCCGATCAACGTGATCGCATCCGCTTCGCCCGCGAGCACCGTGTCGCGGTCCGCGCACACCAGCACGCATTGATCGCCGAGCTTGAGCACGTTCGAGGACATCGCCGTTTCTCCCTGTTCCGTTGACAGAATCGGGCCTCGCGCCCGGGTGGTTTCCGACGACCTGCCGCTCATCCGCGAAACGACTGCAGCAAGGTGTCCAGCGTCTGAAGCAGCGCAGCGGTATCGCCGAGCGACGCGATGACGACGACCCGGATCCGGCTTCGCTCCGGATCGAAGATCGTTTCGAGATGCACGGCGCTGTCGCGCGCCGTCGGGGTGTTCAGCACGGCCTGCAAGCTCCTTGCCACGTACTGATGCAGTTCGGCGCGGGCGTCGGGCACGTCGACGACGGTAGTGACGCGAACGGGTTCCGGTTCGACTGCGTCCCCGGTGACGGCGGCAAGGTCCGCGTGCCGGATCCGATAGGCCTTCCCGACGCGGCTCGCGTTCAGCTTCCCGTCCCGGATGAAGCGAAGAATGGTCTTCGGATGAAGACGGAGTTTTTGCGCCGCCTCGTCGACCGTGTAAAAAACGTCCTGCATGCCGGTTGGCCCTCGAGTTTATTCCCTATTACTCCGTATTTTAATATTTATGAAGATCAATTGGGAACATTTATCGGCGTGCAAGCTCACGTCCGTGCGAAAAAGCGCCTATCGTGAATGAAGCGCCCCCGCGGTCCGCCACCCGATCCGCTGCCGATCGCGTCGCCCGCCGCGGGCTTTCCGCATCGCGATCCCGGACCGCGCAGCCGCCACGCGCGAGCGATCGCGACCGCCCACCGGACAACAAGGAGGCAATCATGATCAAGCAAGCCGCGCTTCTCGCCAGTTCCGCCCTGCTCGCCGTTGTATCGGCGCCGGCGTTTGCGCAGGGCGCCATCACAAGCGTCGAAAACGGCGCGCTCGTCGCCGCGAACGGGATGACCCTCTACAACTTCGACAAGGACAAGCCCAATGCCAGCGCGTGCACCGGCCAATGCGAGTCCTTCTGGCCGCCGTACAAGGCGAGCGCGACCGACATGCCCGTCGGCCCATATACGATCGTCAAGCGCGACGACGGCAGCCCGCAATGGGCCTACAAGGGCAAGCCGCTGTATTTCTTCTCGAAGGACATGAAACAGGGCGAGCGCAACGGCGACAACTTCAACAAGATGTGGCACGTCGTCGCGCCGTAGGCACGCACACCGCCGGGCTGCGCCACGCATGACGCTCGCTGCCGCGCACCGGCAGCACCTGACGCGCCCGGCATGCGCGGACCGTCCATCAGCCGGTCAGCCGCCGCGCCGGGCCTCTCTTCAAGGCCCGGATTTGCGCAAACGCAGGCATGTCGATATCGACGCCGTGCCCCAGCACATGCCCGAGCCAGTAGCTGGCAATGACACGCTGCAGCTGGAATCCATCGCGAAGAATCAGCAGCGCACGTTCCGGCGTCAATTGCCCACCATCAAGGACGTGTTCGTGCGCACGCGTACCCTTTCCGGACGGGAAGCCGGGCGGGTCCGTCGCATCCGCCCTTGCGTCCCGTACGGATACGCGTGTGCCGCCTTCGGTACGCTGCCCGGCAACCGCCATATGGCACAACGTCGCGACCGGCGAGAGCGACGCATCAGCCATTTTCTCGCGCAAGTAACCCGACATCGACGGCACGCCCGAGAACGCCGCGAACAGCAGCGCCTCCGACCCTTTCCCGCCCATCTCGAGTCGCTTCACCCATTCCGGCACGACTGCCCGGTGAAGCGCGACCGCCGCGCGGAACAACACTTGATGGTCCTGGATATCCTCCCAGCCCAGGCCCCAGATCCGTTCCGTCGCGGCCGCCGGCGTCAGTCGCAACAAGGCGCCCAGCGCCGCACGTTTGACTTCCGGATCGGCATGGTCGGCCAGGTCATCCATGTCGGCTTTGAAGCGCTCCAGGCCGTATTCGCCGATCGTATTTGCAACGGCAATCAACACGTCGTTCGGAGAATGCGTCGGTATCGATGCGACGAGTGCGTCCGCCTCGTCGGCCGTCTGGATCATCGACAGCCGAAGCACGCAGGCAAGCGCACGATCGGCAGGTTCAACGTCCGGAGCAGCTCCAGAGGCCCGGCAGTACGGAACCCAGCGGCCGACGTTCCTGATCAATCGGCGCGGCGAACCCGACGCGCCGAACCATGAAAAGAACACGACTTGCCGCTCGGCATCGGAACCGGCCAGGGCCATCACGCCCGCTGCAAACAAAAGCTCATCGGATAGCCCGTCTCGTTCGATACGCTCCGTCAAACATCGCCAGGCGATCCCGGGACGAAGCGTCAGCCCTCGCAAATGCCCCAGAATCCGCTTGTCGAGCCGAACGAATTCGGCGAGCACGAGATCCGATACCCGCATCGACCGTTCGCGCATGCGGACGAGGTACTGCAACTCGTCGAGATGCTCTTCACAGAACCCTCGATCAAAGTCGGCATCGGAGAGTGCGCCCATACGCTATTCGACCGTCACATCGACGACCGGATTGCCCGCATCGGTCTGTTCAAGCAAGAAGCGCTTGATCAGTTCGAAACTCGCAAAATCGATGGCGAAGCATTCCTCGAACTCCAGCGCGATCGTGCCCGGATCGTACTGGAACGCGGCCACGAACAAGGTTCCCGCCTTGCCAGGAGCAACGCCCGGCGGCGTAAATCCCCCGCACATCGCCACGTTGCCCCAGATCGAGAACTGCTTGCACAACTGATCCGCGCGCGCCTTCTCGAGCGGCGCCCGATACTGGACATAGATCATGCATCCTCGAATCGGCACGCTCTCATCCAGATCCACCGTGAACGCAAACGGCACGGAAGCCTCGTGGCGCGGGAAATCGACGTTCTCCAACGTCAGCGGCTCGTGGTTGCCGGCCGCCACGAACGAGGCTTCGATCGCCCTCATGCCGAGCAGGTTCTTTGCGATCAGAAGATGGCTGACAGGCAAGCCGGGCGCATCGATGTGCCACGCTGCCGTGTCGCGCGCATCGCTGAACCGAGGGCCCGTCAAAACGACGCGCGGCCTTTCGGGGCGCCGGGAGACAGGGTCGTCGGGCACCACGAATCCGGCGTTGATCAGGTCGGCAAACATCCGAACGGGATCCCGCAGCTCGACAGGAAGATCGTCGAGGTGTTCGAGCTCCGCGATGCCCGGCCCGGTGCCGCGTATGTCGAGTTTCACCGCATCGTTCTCCTGATGACGCCCAGTATTGCGTTCGAGATCACTGAGGCGTGTCGAATGCGCCAAGCCAGTCTGCCGCGGCCTGGTCATCGAGCACATGCGACAGGTGACCACCGTCGATGGATTCCAGCCGGGCCGGACGAAGCAGATGCGCAACCGACTGATAAACGGGCACGAAGTCGCCCTGGGCGCTGTCGCCGATTTTTGGCGTCCCGCCCGCCTCGATAAGCAGACCGTGACTCAGGCCGTGCACGCGGATGCCGTCCAGCTGATGCAGCTGCGCTTCGAGCGAGCTCGGTGCGCTCAATCGCTCGACCTGCTTCTCATTGACAAAAGACAGCCAGTTGACACGCTTCAGAAATGTCCGGCGCGATGGCTTGGCGCTGCCGGGGAGCTGATCGATCTTCAGCAACCCGAAGCGCACGCCGATCATGCGCGCGGCAACATCGAGCCCCGGATAACGCCTGATGGCCGAAGCGACATGCCTCGTCGCTTCGCGAGACGATTCGATGGTCGGGAAGTTGATCGGAAAATTCAGCCCGATTCCGCAGGACCCGGAAATGAACGTGCCTTTGGAAAGGATCTCCAATCCCTTGATCCAGTCGATCAACCTGTTTTCGACCACGAGAGGATGGTCGAGCGGTATCGCACACGCAACCGCCGAATAAGGATAGGCGCCGCGCGCCGGCGGCTCGGCCGTCCTGGATCGCGGCCAGAATTCCACGACCAGTTCCGATGACGTTGCGCCCTCTTCGGCGCCGCTCATCAGGATGAAATACTGCTTGCCGGGCGAGTAAGCGGGGTTTGCGCACCATGTCGGCACCAGCGTTTCCGAGCGACCGGATACACGCTTTCTTCGCCCGCTTCCCAGGTCGTAGTGCGTCAGGCCGTCACCGAGCGCATCGCGCGCCTTCTGATAGAAGTCGAGTATCTCCGGCCCTTCCGCATATTCGAGAAATATCTCCAGCCACAGGCATGGGCTGACGAGGCGAACGCCGTCCGCTTCGTATGACAGGTCGTCTACCGGAATCTTCATGTATCGATGTCCTGTATTCAGGTGATGAGGTCACGCTCGGACGGCGTCGCCGGCATTACGGCACAATCGGCTCTCCCTCCAGGAAGCCTCCGCGCCCCCCCAATAATCTGCCGCCCAGCTCCCCGATGCCCTGGAGACCCCTGCCCGCGGCCGCAAACCCTTCCTGCAGCGCCTGCGCCGTCGTTGGATCCATGCCCTGGAACAGCAGCGGGTCCTGTGCAAACGACGCGCTTGGCGAGACGACCAGTTGCTCGACTTTCGTCTCTTCATTGCACTTGCACGATTGTTCGCTCAATTCGGGCGTGTTGTCGTAGGGATCCTTCCCGCCGTTCTGCTGCTTGTTGATTTGCCCATAATCTTCTTTCTGGGTGCCGCCGCTGTTGCCGATTTTCGTTCCCCACTTGTCGGGCTGACCGTTTTCGCGGTTGAACTTGAGATCGACGACGCTTTTGGTCCCGTTCTGGGTGATCGTCAGATCCGGTCGGCGAACCTGGGTGGCAACCGCGCCCATGAATCGTCGGATCGCCTGCCACCAGCCGTCGTAGTTCGAAATCCACTGACCGTTTTCGAGCCCCCAGGTCTGCTGCGAATCGATATCCATCGACTCGTCGCCGGTCGTTTCCTTGACGGTATCCCAGGCAGCCTGAAAGCACTTCTCCTTGCCCGACATTTTTCCTTGAGGTTCCTTGCTCGCCATCACGCGCTCCTACGCCATCATGTTGCCGCTCATCTTGACCACGAAGTCCTTGCCCTTCTGCTCGTCCGCGCCTTTCTGGTTGCACCAGCAAAAGATCCGGCACAGCAGCCCGCCCGGCGCAAGCAGATTGCCCTGGACCTCGGCAGGACTCCCCGTGTTCGAAGCATTGCCGTTCATCATCATCGGATCGGACAACCGGGCCGCATTGCGGCTTTCGATCCTGACGTCGAAGCTGTAGTTGGTGAATTTTGCCCAGCCTCGATTGACGCCCGATATCACCCCGCCGCCGACGCCCGGCTCGTTGCCGTAGCTCGGCCGGAATTCGGACTCCTTCAACGCAGCGGGAACCCCGTTGGCCTTGACGCTTCGCGATCCGTTGACGAGATCCCTGGAGAACGCGGTATTCACGTACGGCACGACACCCGCACCGGGTGTCTTGCAGAAATCCGGCCCGGCGCTCGTGACGGAGCCATCGCTCTGCTGATGAACGATCGTCAGCTTATTGACGATAACGGTCGGGATCATGACTGCCTCCTGCATCGATTCGTTCGAGCACGACGGACGCCCGCCAGGGGTTGACATCGGATGAAGCAAACACGAGCACCTGACGGAAGTCCTCGACGCCGCCAAGCAAGTCGCTGCAGGCCAGCAGGCAGTTCAGCGCGGCCGACGCCGCACCCGTATCCCCCCATATCTCGGCGGGGTGCCGCACATCCAGCGGACTGCGAAATTGCCGTCCATTGCGCAGGGACGCAAAATCCCACTCGGCGCTGCGCCAGGTTTCGCCGTTCAGGTCGCCGTAGCAGCAGTCGATGGCGTCTCTCCCGGCCAGCGCCTGCGCGATCGCAGAGGTCAGGCCGTGTCCCTGCGAGGCCTGCCCTTCGAACCACAGATCCGGTTCCGCATCGAAACCGACTTCGTGAATCCGGACAAACGGCCGGCCGGCATCGGCTCGGGCATCGGCTCGGTGCACGACGGCAAATGCTGCGCCTTCTCCCGCGGAAAATCCAAATGGCGCGTCCGGCGCTTTCAAACGCCGGGATTGCTCGAGCCAATGGAGATAGTCGAGATCCGCCAGCGAATCGGCGCTACCGACAACGCAAGCGTCATACCGACGTGTACGAATGAGCCGGCCTGCGGCCGCGAGCGCGGCGAGGAAACCGGCATGCCCGGTATCGAAGATGCGACTGGCCGCCTTGTCGATGCCGTCGTGAGCATCGCAGATCTCGCCGGCCATCCGCCGGGCAGCCTGCGACGCCAGTCCCACCCGGTGCGGGGGCAAGGCCAGGAGAACCGGCACGCGCGACCTCGTCGCCGGCACGGCGTCCAGCGTCTCCCGGCTTGCGTCCAGCGCCTCCTTGAGTGCGTGCCGGCCGAGCGCGACGATGCGCTCCTCGATGGACATCGCGTCGTCAAGACACATCAGCCTCGCAACCTTGATGTCCTCTCCGGTTCTCGCACTGGGATGGCGTCGTGAATGGGCCAGGCGCGGACAGCCGGCGAGGACCGCGTTGACCGTCTGCGCGGCGGTCAGCCCGGCGGACGTCACGCCGCCGAACCCGGCAAACGCGACCGTCCCGCTAGATTCCGAAACGTCTTCCATTCTGTGCGTTGACCTTCGTATCGATATGGGTCATTTCGACCGCGCGGGCGTCGCGCCCACAGTTCAGGACGCTGCGCCAGACCAGCACGACCTGGCGTCGGTCGGGTTCGATGATCACGCGATCGAGTTGCTCGGCCTGCCGGATTCGTTGATTCCCCACATACGTCAGGATGTTGAAGAAAACCCGGGGCAGGTTGAATTCGATCCTCGCCTGACTCGCGAGATTGACGAGAACGACGGGCTCTCCGCCGCTCAACGGGGTACGGGTCGTCATGCCCGGCGCGCCGGCATTGAAGAACAGCGGATCGAAATCCCGCGGCACCAGCGGTGCACGCGTACGTATCCAGTGTTCGTCGGCCGTTCCGGCCAAGCGCTTGCGCGATGGCCACGCCGCCGGAATGGCGGCCAGGCCGGCCGGTTCCGGACGATCCTTCCACGAGCGGATCAACGACGACGGATCTTCGACCCGGGGCAGTTTCCGGTTGACGGCATGCGTGCTGCTCGTGCAGTACCCGAGTCCGATCGGATTCGGTTCATAGACGCTGTCGTCCCCGTCGCACGCGCCGCCGAACGCGAATTCGTAGCGAATCGGCAGCGTCGCGAACGGCTCGGGTTCGGAGACCCTCAGTCTCGTCAGGCCTCGCGCCCAGTGCCGGTCGCCGAAGACACGCACCGTCTTCTTGACGGGGCCCACGGCGGCGCCCGCATCGATGTGCGGCACCGGCTGCCCGTCGGGTGCATAAGCCGAGGCATTGATGATCACGGCCGTGCCCGGATGCGCGAATACGATTTCGGCATCCCTTCGCAAGGTCGAAGCCCCGGCCTCGCCGAAATATTCCGGGGCTGTACTGACCGGTTCCTGCGCGTTCGCCAGGTCCAGCGACCCGTCCGGATAAAACGCGTACGTCGCCTTGATGACGACCACCCAGACGTGTTCGCCGCGCTCGTTATAGAGAATCGCGCGTTCCGTCGAGAACGGCGTGACATTCACCAGCTGCAGCATGACGCGCGCCTAGTTGATTTCCACGGTGGCGCCGCGAATGCGCTGGGTGCCGTCGGCATAGCTGGCGATGTATTTTCCCCGGACGACGACCCGGCCATCGCTGCTCATCGACAGGCTCGACGCCCCGCATCGGAACGACAACTCATGCGCCGAATGAAACACGACCGATCCGTTGATGATCTCGGCCGATACGCCGTTCGAAACGCTCGCCTGCCGGATCAGGCCCAGCACGATGGGGCGAGCAGGATCGCCTTGGACAAACAGCAGCGCAACCCGACGTCCGACAGCGGTCGCCTCGATCCGGGCGGCACAGACCGCGTGCAGCGCCCTCCCCACGGGATTGTCCGGATAATCGACGAACACGTTGCCATCCGCGCTCACGGACGCAATCGCGCCAAGCGTGATTTCGTCATTTCCACGCGGCCGGGCATCCGTGGCCGGAGCCTGAAATTTTTCGATCAAACCCATCTCGACCTCTGCGTTAGTCTGTGGACCGCGACCTTCGAGCATCCCGCCGGTGCCCCGCCCGCTGCTCCGTGACATCCGGATCGTGCGTCAGGGATTGATATCGACCTTGTTGCCGTTGATGCGGATCGGCCCCGAGCCGTCGATCGTGATGCTCGCGCCGCTGACGGAAATGTCACCGTTGCTGTCGAGCACGATCGTCGCCTTGCCGACCTTGATTTGCAGACGGTCGCCCGCCCGGATGGTGTAGGTCTTCCCGACGACGGTGCTTTTCGACAGTCCGACCTCCTCGGCGCTCGCCAGCCCGACCGCCGTATTCATCGCGCCGCCGACCGTGACGGCGTAGCCGGCCCCGATCGACAGTGCCTTGGCCAGTCCCACCGTCTCGGTCGACGCGAGCGCGATCAGCAGGTTCTGCAGCCCGTCGATCGTTTCATTGCGGTTCCCGCCGACCGTCAGCGTCTCGTTGCTGCCGACCCGCTCGGTACGATTCGCGCCGATCGTGATCGTCTCGTTGTTGCCGACCGTCTCCGTCCGGTCGTGGCCGACCTGCACGGTCTCGTCGTGATCGATGGTCTTGGCGCGATCGTGGCCGACCGTATGCGACTCGTCGTTCTCGACCTCGAGGCGCTGATCCTTCTCGGCGTGGATCCAGACTTCCTCCTGGCCTTTCTTGTCCTCGAAGCGAATCGCGTTTGCGTTCGCCGCGCTCGCCTCCTTGCTCGACCGCGTGAGGATGCCGCTCTGCGTCGCATTGGCCGGCAACGCCCACGGCGGCATGTTCTGCGCGTTGTAGACGCGCGACGTGATCAAGGGCCGATCCGGATTGCCGTCGAGGAACGAGACCACCACTTCGTCGCCGATCCGCGGAATCTGAATCGCGCCGAAGCCGCCGCCTGCCCAGGGCTGCCCCACCCGCACCCAGCACGAGCTGGCCGCGTTCTTCTGGCCGAGGCGATCCCAATGGAACTGCACCTTCACACGACCAAGGCTGTCGGTATAGATCTCCTCGCCCTTCGGGCCCACCACGATGGCCGTCTGCGGCCCGGCGATGACCGGACGCGGAATCGACAGCGTCGGCCGGTACGGAATCTTCTTGCGGATGCACTGGAAGCTCGCCGAATATGACGCCGAGCCGTCATTCGACTGGTAGTTGTTCACGCCGTGGTGCCGAACGGCCGTGATCAGGAACTCCTGGTCTTCCTGGCTGCCGCTGCCCCGGTCGTAGTGGTCGTTCAGCTTGAAGCAGCGGTTCGGCGCCATGGTGCGGCTGTTGGTCGAACCCGAAAACCCCTTGCCGCTGGCCGCCAGCGCCTCCAGGCGGAAACGTGCGAGCTCCTCGCCGCGGTCCGTCGAATCGAAGCCGTGCAGCCCGAGGTAGTCGTACACCTCATAGTGGTCGACCTGGCCCTGTTCGATCGGCGTATTGCCCGACACATAGCGCCGGGCATTGGGCACCTTGTAGTCGAACGTCTTCACGCTGACCGTATCGGACGACAGCTGGCGCTGCGCGACCCACTGGGTTATCACGCCCTCGTCGTCGAAGACTTCGCCGGTCGCGTAACGCAGCGCAACCTGCCCGTCGATCGGCTTCGCATGGGTCGACATGTCCGTCACGATCAGCTTGTGGCCGTCTTCCTTGTGCTCGAAGCAGAAGTACAGCCCCTCCTGTTCCATCAGGCGCAACACGAAATTGAGATCCGTCTCGCGGTACTGGGTGCAATAGCTGTAGGGCTTGATCGCGCGGGACACGCGGAACTCGTACGACGCAAGCTTCGCGTACTGGGAAAAGACCTTGCCGAGAATGTCCTGGACGTTCTGTTCCTGGAAAATGCGGGAATCCACGCGTCGCGACAGCATCCAGAGCCAGGGGCGCACGGACGCCGTGTAGCTCGCGAGCCCGCCGTCCGTGCCCACGTGCGCGAAATGCGTCACGTAGCCGTGGAAGTACCGGACTTCGCTGCTGCCGAGCGCGTTCGTCAGTTGCAGCGACGCGGTCACCGGCTGCCCGATCATCTGCTTCAGCTCGATGTTCGGATTGCGTGATGCCAGGCCGAGCTGCATGTCGAACAGCATCGACAGGCCTTCGCTGCACTGGAAGTCGCTGAGAACGAGTTCGGACGTCCCGGACAAGGGCGTCTTTACAGTCAACAGGCGACTGTTTTGCAGGTTCATGAACCCTGCAACGTCGGACAGCTGCATGTGGTTCCCCTCGGAATGCCTTCGTCATTGTTAATGGCATTCAAGCGACGAAATCATAATCCATGAATGACGCCGCCGGGGAAACAGGATAAACATTTTGAAATTTTAAATTTCAAACAAGTTATATGTCCCCAAATAGATATCGAAACCCGCACTTGATTACTTTAACCTTTCGAGACTTCGAAAGTCTTTGACCTTGCCGGTTCCACATCGCCGGGAATTCGCCATTCCGGCGTCTCCGGCTGCCGGAGCGGGTCCGGATTATCTTGATGCGCGGCCGGTGGGTCAGATGCCCATGCAGGGTTATTTTTACAATTACCTGTCCGGCATTATCCGTTCGATGTCATGCCGAAGTCCGCCGCATTATGGGAGCCGTATTGCCGCCGGTCCGACGCCGAATTTCACCTGTCGAAATTCGCCGACCGCGTGCTCGGTCGCAACGCAGGCATGATTGACTTCGACGGCACGGCGGCTTCCCGCCTGAAGCGGTCGTTCAGGCTGCCGATTCCGGCACGCCCCGTTCCAGCAGCCTCCCGATCGTTCAGGGCCCGTTCACACTGATGACAGGCTTGCGCCGCCCGCCGAACCGGCGGGCGTCACGCGCGTGCGATGCGCGTCAGCGATTCGACGGGAAGCTGAACACCGTCCCTTCGCGCACGCCGGCCGACGGCCAGCGCTGCGTGATCGTCTTGCGCTTCGTGTAGAACCGCACCGCGTCCGGACCATACGCGTGCAGGTCGCCGAACAGCGAGCGCTTCCAGCCGCCGAACGAGTGATACGCGACCGGCACCGGCAGCGGCACGTTGATGCCGACCATGCCGATCTGGATGTTGTCGCTGAAGAAGCGCGCCGCTTCGCCGTCGCGCGTGAACAGGCACGTGCCGTTGCCGTATTCGTGCGCGTCGATCAGCGCCATCGCCTCGTCGAGCGACTTCACGCGCACGACGCCCAGCACCGGCCCGAAGATCTCGTGCTGGTAGATCGGCATGCCCGGCTTCACGTCGTCGAACAGGCACGGGCCGAGGTAGTAGCCGCCGTCGTGGCCGTCGACCTTCACGCCGCGGCCGTCGACCACCAGCTTCGCGCCGGCTGCGATGCCGGCCTCGACGAAGCCCGTCACCTTCTCGAAGTGCTGCTGCGTGACGAGCGGGCCCATGTCGATGCCGGCGCCGGTGCCCGGGCCGACCTTCATCTTCGCGATCTCGGCCGTCAGGCCCGCGACCACCTTGTCGCCTGTTTCGTCGCCGATCGCGACGACCAGCGGAATCGCCATGCAGCGCTCGCCGCACGAGCCGTACGCGGCGCCCATCAGCGCGTTGACCGCGTTGCCGATGTCGGCGTCCGGCATCACGACCGCGAAGTTCTTCGCGCCGCCGAGCGCCTGCACGCGCTTGCCGTGCGCGCAGCCGGTCGTGTAGATGTATTCGGCGATCGGCGTCGAGCCGACGAAGCTCACCGCCTTCACGCGCGCGTCGGTCAGGATCGTGTCGACCGCTTCCTTGTCGCCGTTCACGACGTTCAGCACGCCCGGCGGCAGGCCGGCTTCGAGCGCCAGCTCGGCCATCCGCAGCGTCGACGACGGCGTGCGCTCCGACGGCTTCAGCACGAACGTGTTGCCGCACGCAACCGCCATCGGCCACATCCACAGCGGCACCATGATCGGGAAGTTGAACGGCGTGATCCCCGCCACGACGCCGAGCGCCTGAAACTCGCTCCACGAGTCGATCGCCGGGCCGACGTTCTTGCTGTGCTCGCCCTTCAGCAGCTCGGGTGCGTAGCTCGCGTATTCGACGTTCTCGATGCCGCGCTGCAGTTCGCCCATCGCATCGGCGAGCACCTTGCCGTGCTCGGCCGTGATCAGCGCGCACAGCTCGTCCGCGTGTTCCTCGAGCAGCGTCTTGAAGCGGCTCATCACGCGCGCACGCTTCAGCGGCGGCGTGTTGCGCCAGGCCGGATAAGCCGCCTGCGCGGACGCGATCGCGGCCTCGACGGTCAGCTTGTCGGCGAGCACGACGCTCTTGTTCGACTCGCCGGTGGCCGGATCGAACACCGGCTGGACGCGGCTGCCGCCGTCGACGCGCTTGCCGTCGATCAGGTGGCCGAGGATGGAGGTGACGTTGCTATCGTGTTTCATCGTTGAGACTCGTTCGTGAATTCGGTCATTCGTAAAGCCGGCTGCCGGCGTGGCTCAGGCCACTTCGTTCAGGGCGTCCGACAGCGCGTTGATCAGGTTGTCGATCTCGCGCTTCTCGGCGATGAACGGCGGCGCAAGCTGGATCGTGTCGCCGCCGTAGCGCACGTAGAAGCCTTTCGCCCAGCAGCGCATCGCAATCTCGTACGGCCGGCGCGCCGGTTCGCCGGGCAGCGCCGCGATCGTCAGGCCCGCGGCGAGGCCGTAGTTGCGGATGTCCGCGATATGGCGCTGGCCCTTCAGCCCGTGCACCGCCGCCTCGAAATGCGGCGCGAGCTCGCGCACGCGGGCGACCGCGTCTTCCTTCACGAGCAGGTCGAGCGCCGCGACGCCCGCCGCGCACGCGACCGGGTGCGCCGAGTACGTGTAGCCGTGCGGGAACTCGAGCATGTACTCGGGGCCGCCCGCGGCCATGAACGTGTCGTAGATGTCCTTCTTCGCGATCACCGCGCCGAGCGGCTGCGCGCCGTTCGTCACCTGCTTCGCGATGTTCATGATGTCCGGCGTCACGCCGAACGCTTCCGCGCCCGTCATCGCGCCGGCGCGGCCGAAGCCCGTGATGACTTCGTCGAAGATCAGCAGGATGTCGTGCGCGGTGCAGATGTCGCGCAGGCGCTGCAGGTAGCCCTTCGGCGGGACGACCACGCCCGCCGAGCCCGAGAACGGCTCGACGATCACCGCCGCGATGTTCGACGCGTCGTGCAGCGCGATCAGGTCGAGCAGGCGGTCGGCGAGGTCCGCGCCGTGCTCAGGCATCCCGCGCGAGAACTTGTTTTCCGGCAGTTGCGTGTGCGGCAGGAAGTCGGCGTCGAGGCCCTGGCCGAACAGCTTGCGGTTCGGCCCGATGCCGCCGACCGAGATGCCGCCGAAGTTCACGCCGTGGTAGCCCTTCTCGCGACCGATCAGGCGCGTCTTCGTGCCCTTGCCCTTCGCGCGCCAGTACGCGCGGGCCAGCTTCAGCGACGTGTCGGCCGCTTCCGAGCCCGAGCCCGTGAAGAACACGTAGTCGAGGCCCGCCGGCGTCAGATCCTTGATCTTGTTCGCAAGCTCGAACGATTTCGGATGGCCGAACTGGAATGCCGGCGCGTAGTCGAGCTGCGCGACCTGGCGGCTCACCGCGTCGGTGATCTCGGTGCGGCCGTGGCCAAGGCCCGTGCACCAGAGGCCCGACAGGCCGTCGAAGATCTTCCTGCCTTCGGCGTCCGTGTAATACGCGCCCTTGCCCGACACGATCATGCGCGGGTCGGACTTGAACTGGCGGTTCGCGGTGAACGGCATCCAGTGCGCGTCGAGCCAAGCTGCGTCGGTGCGCAGCGACGTGTCTTCCTGTTGCGTGGCGGTAATGGCGTCGGTCATGTCGGTCGGCGCGGCGCGCCCCTCCTTCTTGGTAGATGTTGCGCATTGTCGGGACGACAATTAGTCTTTTGAATATCGCAATATCAATGTTCACTTGCGCAACTATGCAAGCAAAGAAACCGAAGAGTCGCGCGCTGCTCGGGCAGCTCAGCGACATGGACCTGCGCCTCTTGCGGGTCTTCAAGGGCGTCGTGCAGTGCGGCGGGATGGCGGCCGCCGAGCTGGAGCTGAACATCGGCATCTCGACGATCAGCCGCCACGTGAAGGATCTGGAAACGCGCCTCGGCCTCGTGCTGTGCCGGCGCGGCCGCGCCGGCTTCACGCTGACGCCGGAGGGGCAGACGGTGTACGAGGAGACACTGCGCCTGCTCGCGTCGATGGAGGCGTTCCGCAGCCGGGTCGACGGGATTCACGACCGGATGGGCGGCGAGTTGCACATCGCGGTGTTCGACAAGACGGCGACCAACCCGAACGCGCGCCTCGGCGACGCGATCCGGCAGTTCGCCGACGAGGCGCCGGACGTCGCGCTGAACCTGCATGTCGCTTCGATCAACGAGGTCGAGCGCGGGATCATCGACGGCAGTTACCAGGTCGGGATCATTCCGGCGCACCGCAGTTCAGGCAGCCTCGTCTATGCGGAGCTGTTCGACGAACGGATGCTGCTGTATTGCGGCCGCCAGCACCCGCTGTTCGACGCGCCGCATGGGAAGCTGACGTGGACCACGATCCGCCATCATGCGTTCGCGGGGCTGGGATTCCATTCGCCGAACATGGAACTGAGCCATCGCGCGAAGCTCACGCGGAGTGCGACCGCGTCGGACCAGGAGTCGATCGCGACGCTGATCCTGTCCGGGCGGTATCTTGGCTTTTTGCCGGATCATTACGCGGAGAGCTTCGAAAACAAGGGATTGATGCAGGCGATCGCGCCGCATCGGTTCTATTACACGTGCCGGTTTGTGAGCCTGCTAAGGCGCTCGCCTCGGCCGTCTAGGGCGGCGTTGTTGTTTCAATCTTGTCTGGAGGCGGCGCATGCGCGGGAGCGGGCTGGTGGTGGGTAAGCGTTTCCGACTGGCAAGCAGATCAGCGCCAAGTGACGCCCGTGCTTATTCAATAGTCGCGTCGGTTCCGACTGCGATCAACTGGCAACCGCATGCGCACCGATGACCGTGCAGGGCGACAGGAACGCCGTTGTCGAGAATCATGTCCGATCCTTCAATGATCGGGTTCACGCCGTGCCCTTCGATCGGACACGACACCAGATCGCCGAGACGGGCAACCTTGCGCCCCATCACGTCCATCGTATCGGAGCCCGTGATGATGGAGCCGCCGTGGGTAGTTGGGTCGCCGATGCATGCAATTGATGTCATTGGTTTGCTCCAGGAAAATTCACATTAGTAGGCTTCATATTTCAGGTCTCGGCGAGTGGCTGTTGCGCTGATCTCGATGCTGCAGAGCACCGAATTTACCGATGTCCGAAAGCAATGGAAATATTCACACTATTGCGAGAGCGACGCTTTCTTACTGAGGGTTTATCGATTTTCAGCCCGCTTCCGCCGACGCTTAAAGCTCCGCGTACAACCTATTCCCACTCTGTATTCGAGCGAGACTTGTCAACGCATGCGCCTGAGGCCACTTCAAAGTCTCTCATTCCTGCTCTACAGCACAATACACGGACGTACGAAGATCAGAACTGCTTTTTGACGTGCTGAGGAATACCCTGAACGTTCCAATTTTCTCGTCCAAGCCTTGGTCGACATAGCCAGGGTTGTACTTGACCGAGCGCACATACGCAATCGAATCTCCTTGCGACGCATCATTGAATCGACTCACAAAAGGCCCCGCGCGCTCGTATCCCGTCAGCGCCCGATCAAGTTTTGCCTTGACGTCTTCAATATTTCCCTTGACGTCAATCGCCAAGCTGGATCCAGCTGGATAAGCGTTTTTCAGCAACACGACCGACTCCACCGGGAAGCCCCATAGCGTCACCCCCGGCTTCACACCAAATATCACCTCTGCACCGTCTGCGATAGCCTTCCCGGCCCCGACCACCTTGCGAAGCTGTTGCAACTTCGAGAGATCCGAGTTGCCATCAGGCTTATAGAATTTATTCGGCATGCTCGCAGTGCACAGTGTCTTGTCAGCCAACCAACTCAGCTCCTCCGATTGCGCAACATTAAATACAAATAGCGCCACCAGACCAGCAATCAATGAAGCCCTTCTTGGTTTCATAAAAATCCCATAAAATAAACAATCAATCAAAAATCAATTCAACCGCATCCTTGCCAACAAAGTACACGCCCGCGCTCGCCATAATAAATGGTCAGCAGGCGATCTTCGGCGTCGCGTTCCAAAGTTTCGCGGTTGCCGTCCGGGTCGATCACTCACGCGAGTTGTCCAGCCTCATACCGTCTATGGCCAACACAGTGAACCGCGCAACGCAAATGTCATTCAGCTACGGCCATTCCGTCTTCGCGTTCAATGAAGACAGATTCGGCCACAATTCTTATTTTAACCTCCTCTGACTGGCCTCGCTCATCAGCTGAGTCAATACCCAATACAAATACCCAGAAACCTTCCCGATTATCTTTTTCCACCGACACCGAATTTATAAGATCATTGGGCAACAATCCTTCCGGCGCCATAGAAAGGTACTTCACATTTTTGAAGACGATAAACCCATTCTCGACATCCTCATCAGTATAGTAATCCCAATTCCCGGATGTCGACCTAATCCTGGAAATGAGATCAATCTGGATCCTAACCACTGAATCCCAAGTATTTATGGAGATCGCCTTGCACGCGCGATCACCAAGATATACAGTTTTAAAAAAATCAAAAGGATTATCCATCATTTCAGTTGAATATGAGCAGCCGCACTATTTGACGGAACAACATTCCCATTAATATCCAAGGATGCCCCTTGCCCTTTCATGTTGGGACCAGTTCCAAGCGCATGAGCATGACCATGCGGACATGGATTATTCGCATGCCCCTTAGGATTCAAGCGGTAACAGTTGGATCCATTCGCGTACAACGTGTGAGTATCAATTCCGTTACTTCTCGCCACAGTGCTACCTCCCACCGGTTCAATTACCGCGTTTCCGTTACCGTCAACAATTACCCAACCGATTGGATCCTTAGTAATTGGATCGACCGGAGTTGTACTGAGCGCGGGGACCGACACATCAGATTGATTCGGCGCCGGTAACGCAGGCACATTGCTACCAGTCAATCCAAGAGGATCGATCCAGCCCACTGGATTGGGCGCATACTGGAATGCGTTCAACCCTCCCGCCAACCCGATCGGGTCCTTCGACACGAAGCGTCCTGATTGCGGATCATAGTACCGACACCGGTTATAGTGCAGCCCCTTCTACTTGCCGCTACGGCCGACGATGCAGTTGTCGAAATCACCTGTGGCAATGCACGTCGCATTCATCGTCGTAGCGGTATCGCGCGGTGGATAACACGTCGCTGAGCCTTGCGTAGTAAGCATCTCGACATCGCACGACGGTTGACCAGGGCAGATCGGGTGGCACACCGGACACACATCGAACTCTTGGTATTCACACCCGGCGAGTACATCCTCCTCTCCTTCAATCACGTCAGATGCACGATTTCTATCTCGCCCAGCTTCGACTGACCACTCATACGTAAAGGGCCGATCACACGATTGTTGCGTGCAGATTTTTATAAAAATCCCAATGAATAATCACCCCCTTAGACTCCGATACAAATATCGTATCGACAAAATCAAGTTCACCGGAAAATCTCAACCACTCTGATAGGCTCGTCTTAAGCACTGGAAAAGCATCATCAACATTGATGACATAAAAAACGTCATTTACCACCACCCCCATGGAATTTGCGATGCCAGTCAATTCAACACCCAGGCGCGCTCTATCAACATCATTCACTTCTTCCTTGTTGACGATACGCTTCCAATTGATAGCCGACGAAGTAACGGGAAGAGATTTCTTGATAAAGTCAAGCGCACCTCTCTCTTCACTCTCGGTGCATGAGTGGGCAGAAATGTAACCGACACATTCTTTGGAGAAAATCATCGATTGAACCTCTTGACTATCTTGGCAACTGTCTTGCCAGATGCATTGAAGCAGATTGTTTTTTCATTTCCTTTCCCATTGAACACATTGATGTGAGCACCATGCCTTTCGTCGTGCTCAACACGAAACCCGCGATATTCATCAGGAGCGCGTCGTCCGTTAAACGGCTGAGAGCCAAATTTTGCTGGGTTTGGAATAGCCCCCTTTGCTGTAATCTTAGTAAAGTCAAGGGCACTATTCATCGCTTGATTGTAGTCATTGTGTACTTCATCGCACTGGCGATCATTCTTATCCTGACATGAAGGACACTTTCTCGCCAACCCTAGCGGATCAATCCAACCCGTCGGGTTTGGAGCGTATTGATAGACGTTGATGCCGCCCGCCAGCCCGATCGGGTCCTTGCTGACGAACCGTCCCGAGTTCGGATCGTAGTACCGGTGCCGGTTATAGTGCAGCCCTGTCTCTTCGTCATGGTACTGCCCCTGGAACCGGATCGGGTTCCTCGCCTCATGGCGTTCCGGCTGCGCCCTCCAAACGGCCTTCTCTCCGCCCCACGCCCGGTACCGGCCGAGCCACACCACCTTTCCCGATTCATCGAGCAGTTCCTGCGGCGTCCCCAGATGATCGTTCTGGTAAAACAGCGTCGCATGCCGCGTCTTCGCCGGCACCTGCACGAACCGGCCATCCGTCCCCGTCGCAATGAACGCCGCTTCCACCAGCGTCTCGTCCAGCCGTGCCAGCGGCACGAACGTGCCGGGTTCATGCAGGTAGAGCGACGCCCCTTGCCACTGATGCCGCTCGCTTAGCGTATGCATTCGCTGCGCCACCGGCAGCGAATACGCATCGTCCGGATCCTCGCGCACGATCTGCACCGGCCGGAAGGTCAACGGCTCATATTCGCCCGGCTGCCGCGGCGGCAAGTGGAAGCGCTCCTCCATCAGCAGCACGTCGCCGTCCCACGTGAACACCGTCCGGTCGATGCTGCCGTCCGGCCGTCCCACCTCCTTCAGCGTGCGCCGCCCGAACGCGTCATATTCGAAGCGCACCTGCAATGCCGGCCGCATCGTGCCCGGGATGAACGCGGTGCCGTCCTGCGTCCGCTCGAGCCGGTCGATCTCGTTCGCCGCCGGCGGTTTCGTGTAGCGATCGGCCCGCTTCAGCCGGTTCGCCGCATCGTATGCGTACAGCCACGTCACGCCGCCCGGCTCGGTTTTGCGGATCAGGTTGCCGTGTGTGTCATGGTCGTAGCGGGTGCGGTTCAATTCCTTCAGCACGTTGCCCACGCACTTCGGCAGCGCCTGCTCCCACGCGTTCAGCTGGCCGGCTTCGTCTGCCATTCGCGTGCGCCGCGCGATCTGCTCGGGCGTCATCCGCTCGCCCGGATGCGCGTCCTGCCATGCCCGATCCTGCGCGATGATGCGCTGGTGCCGCCGGCTCATCTCCTCACGCGTCTCCTCGGTCGGGCGCGGCGTCAGCTTCTCCGGGTCCACCGGATTGCCGGCCGGATCGAATGCAAAGACTTCCTTCAGGTCCGGCGTTACCGCCTTCAGCAGCCGCCCCACCGGGTCGTACGCGTAGTCCGTCGCCCCGCGCATGCGATCCTCGATGCGCGTCAGTTGGCCCGCCGCGTCGTACCGGTACTGTCGCGCGGCGATCCAGTCCGTCGGCAGCGCGTGCGCATCGCGGCGCACGATCATCCGCCGCAGCCGCCCGGCCGGGTCGTATTCGCGCATCTGCTCGAAACTGCGGTGACGGCGAACAGTTTCGCGATGCAGCTTGTCGCGCTCGAAGTTGACCAGCGGCTGGCCGTCCAGCAGCACCCCGTGCACATGGCCCGAGCCATAGCGCAGCCAGTCGATCGTGCGCGTATTCGGTAGCTGCGTGCGGATCCGGTTGCCGAGCGCGTCGTATTCGTGCCGCGTCACCGCCGTGTAGGCGACACCCGTGTCCGGGCCGTGGGTCTGCGCTTCGGCGATCAGGTTGTCGGCGTCGTCGTAGTGCAGCCGGACCGTGCTGTTGGTGCCCTGCGCGGTCGTCAGCCGGCCGCGCGCGTCGTAATAGAAATGCGCGGTGACGCTGCCGCTCGGCCCGTCGATCTCGCGCCGCGTGAGCCGCCCGAGCGGGTCGCGCGTGTAGGCCGTGTCGACGTCGCCTTCCTGCGAGCCGGCCAGCCGGCCTGCCTCGTCCCACCGGTAGCGGGTCGTGCTGCCGTCGAAGTCCGTCTGCTCGATCAACTGCCCCAGCGGGTCGTAGCGGAACCGCGTCTGCTCCTCGTTCTCGTTGATCAGCGTGGTCAGCCGCCACTGCCGGTCGTATGCATACGTCAGCTGCCGTCCCGCTGCATCCTTGCGCCAGGTCGGCTGCCGGCGGGCGTTGAACGCATACTCCGTCAGCTGGCCCGCGCCATCCCGGTAGGTGCGCAGGTTGCCGTCGCCGTCCCACGTGAAGCGCTCCTCGACCCCATCCGGATGCGTGACGCTGACGACCTGTCCCCGCGTGTCGCAGTGGTATATCGTCGCGTGGCCCTCGGCATCGGTGATGCGCGACAGGTGGCCGCGCTCGTCGTAGCCGTAGCGCGTCGTGTGGCCGGAACAGTCGGTCGACTCGACGAGCCGTCCCGCGTTGTCGTGGCGGAAGCGCTTCACGCCGCCCTTTGGGTCGGTCAGCGACAGCAGGCGGCCGTTGCCGCTCCATGTGTAGCGCGTGGTCCGGCCGGCGGCGTCCGTCGCCGAGACCGGCCGGCCAAGCGAGTCGTATTCGGTCTGCGTAATACGGCCATCCGGCGCCGTGACCGTGATCGGCAAGCCGTCCGCGTTGTATTCGGTGCGCGTCGTGTTGCCGAGCGCGTCCGTTTCGGCGGTGAGGCGCCCCTGCGCGTCGTAGTCGAAGCGCTGCGTGTGACCCAATGCGTTTTGGGTGCCGACGAGACGGTGGTGTGCGTCCCATTCGAATCCGTCCGTGGTCCCGTCCGCATATTCGACCAGCACGATCCGGTTGTGATAGTCGTAGCGATGGATCGTCGCGTGGCCGTCCGCATCGGTGACCTTCGTGTACCAGTGCTCGCGGTGGTACTCGAAATGCATCTCGTCCTGAATGTGCTGCCCGTCGTCGCCGAGCCAGGTGCGCACGCACTGCGCGTCGGCCGGCGCGGGCAGGCCGGCGCGCTTGCCCGGCCAGTCCCACGCCAGATTCGCGGCGTTGCCGTTGAGGTCCGTGTAGCGTGTGAGCAGGTGCTGCTGGTACGCGTACGTGCGCCGGAATCCCAGCATGTCGACGTGGCTGGTCAGGTCGCCTGCCGCGTCGTAGGTGTAGCGCGCGAGCGCTTCCCGGGCGAGGCCTGGCACGCCCGTGCGGTAGATCGCCACGACTCGTCCGTCGACGTATTCGAGGCGGATCGCGTTCTCCGCACCGTCGCTGAGCGTGGCGAGTTCGCCGGCTGCGTTGTACGAGAAGGTCAGGCCGAGGCCGTCGCGGCCCTGGCGGGCGACGAGGCGATAGCGCGCATGCGTCACCATGCCATGCCGTTCGTAATCCTCTCGACTGCCGTCGGGATAGGCCAGTTGAATGTGCCGATTATCCGGGCGCGTGACGGCGAATTGCTCGGCCGGCACCTCGACCGATTCGCCGATCTCCACCGGCGGCAGCGGCACCGCGCGGTTGTCGGGATCGAAGAACGTCAGGACACCGTCCCGTTCTTCGAGCGACAGGTGATACGGGCTGCTCCAGCGCGCGCCGAGCGGACTCGCGTCGTACGCCGCGAGGCTCGACCGGTAGCGCCGCGTCCACACGATCGGTGCGATCCCGTCGAGCACGAAGTCCGTCTGCTCGAGGTTCTCGTCACCCATCGCGTAGTTGACCGGCTTCGCGCTCGCGGTGGGCGGGCACCCGCAGCCGTCTTTCGCCGGCAGGTTGCTCGGCTGCGCGCCCTTCTGCGTCGAATCGCGATGCTCGCCGCGCTTCTTGTGCGGCGCCAGCATCGGGCCCGGGGTGGCCTGCGCGACATGCGACGGCACCTTGCGCGCGCGCCGCGCCTTGATCTCCGCGGTGATCTGCGCGGCCATGAACAGCAGGCTGCCGGCCTGCGCCACGTCGCCAAACGCCGCGTCGAGCATCGGCCCGGTGTTGCGGTCGAATTCGTCGAGCCACGCGACGATCGCGTCGCGCTGACCGGACAGCTTGAGCAGCTGATCGATGCCGTGCAGCGCGATGGCCTCGGTCGACGGCACCCAGGACAGGAATCCGCGGTTCTTTTGGATGCGCCCCATCTGCTCCGCAGCCGAGACCGGATTGATCACGAAGCGCCGCACCGTCTGCGACGCGTCGCGCACACCCTTGACGATGTCGCCCTTCCATTGCTTCAGGTGCGCATCCAGATCGGCCATGAACGCGATCACGTCGCCGCCGGCCGTGGCCCAGAACAGCTCGACCAGCGCCGCCGCGCCCGCGCCCTTGGCGAACGCGAGCAGCACCTCCTTGACGATTGCGCGGGCCGGCCGGGTCGCATTGCCCGCCGCGGGCACGACCCCGATCGCGTCGATCGCGAGGATGCTCCAGCTGAGGACTTTCTTCGCGCCGCCCGGCTCGCTGCAGATCCGGTAGATGTCGACGCCGACGTCGTAGAGCGACATCGCATTGCCGACGACCGGAATCATGTACAGGCACTGAATGAAAATCTCGAGGCCGTGGTTCGTGACCGATTCGGCGCGGGCGGCGACCACCTTCGGTGATGTCGCGGGCGCGGGAACCGGACTGACGATCACGCGCCGGGCTTCGGCGTTCTGCTGGAGGGCTTTGGGGATCGGGCGCTGTGGGGGGCGAAGGGTTTCGGTGCCGGCCATGGATTTGTTCTTTGTCTGGATGAATCGGATGCGCGTGCGAAGCCCGGGTCAGTTCGATGCGAGGGTCTTGGTCAGGCTCTGGGCGAGGACGGGCGTAGATGTCGTCGCATGACCAGACATTGAGGACGTGTCAGGAATTTCGTGTGCTGAGGCCGGTTAAAAATCTCAGCTGATGGCGGAGGTGAATCGCTCGCCGAACAGGATGGCGAACTGATTGACTGCTTGCCGCCAAGTGATAGGCGGCATCTTCCAATCCTTTTCGATGTTGCGCAAAGCCAGATACAGCAGTTTGCTGGCGGCTTCGTCGCTGGGGAAGTGGCCGCGATTCTTCACGATCTTGCGCAACTGCATGTGCATGCTCTCGATAGCGTTGGTCGTATATACGATTCGACGTACCTCGGGCGGATAGGCGAAGAAGGGTATTACCTGTTCCCATTGACGCTGCCACATGGCTGCGACGGTGGGGAATTTGCGGCCCCACTCGCTCTGCGCAAAGGCGTCGAGCGCCGCTGCTGCCGCCTCGGCCGTGGCGGCCTGGTAGATCGGCTTGATCGCGGCAGCCAGCGGCTTGCGGTCCTTCCAGCTCGCCAGATTCAGCGAATTGCGGATCAGATGCACGATGCAGGTCTGGATTTGGGCGACCGGATAGACCGCCTCGATCGCTTCGGGGAAGCCGCGCAAACCGTCGACCACCGCGATCAGGATGTCGTGCAAGCCGCGGTTCTTCAGCTCGTTGAAGACCTTCAGCCAGAACTTGGCGCCCTCGGTTTGCTCGATCCACAAACCCAGCACTTCCTTGCGGCCGTCGGCGCGGATGCCCAGCGCCAGATAGACCGCCTTGTTCTTGACCGTGCCTTCGTCACGGATCTTCAGCCGCAGCGCGTCAAAGTACACGATCGGATACATGGCCTCGAGCGGGCGCTGCTGCCACTGCTCGACGTCGGCCAGCACCTCGTCGGTGACCGTCGAAATCAGGTCGGGCGACACCTGCAGCCCGTACAGTTCCAGCAAATGGCCCTGAATCTCGCGCACGCTCATGCCGCGCGCATACATGCTGATGACGTGGTCGTCGAAGCCGGGCAGCCGGCGTTGATACTTGCCGACCAATTGCGGCTCGAACGTCGCCTGCCGGTCGCGCGGAATATCCAGCTTCAGTTCGCCGTTGGGCGTCAGGACCGTCTTGGAGCTGGTGCCGTTGCGGTGGTTGCCGGCCTTGCCTTGCTCGGTCTCGACTTCCAGATGGTGGCTCAACTCGGCCGCGAGCATGCGCTCGGCCAGCTGCTTCTTGAGCTGGCCGGCCAGCCCCGATTCGCCCAGGATCGACTCAGCATCCTTGCCCTGAACCTGGGCAAGCAACTGATCGATCAGCTCATCGGGAAACAGCTTCGGTGCCTTCGGGTTCTTGCTCTTCTTGGTCACTGTTGCATCGGTCATAGGACGTTAGTTCCGTTATCGTCTCATGACCTCGGCACACTAAAAATCTGACAGGCTCGACATTGAGCCAACGGCCCGCTGTTCGAGCACGTTAAGTCCAGCCTGACCGAGTGCCGCGACATCGCCCTTGGCAACACTTGCTGCAACGCTCGACGCCGTCGCCTTGATCACAGTTGCCGACTCCACAACCCGCGCAATCGGCGAGGCCATCGCCGTCCCGACAAGACTGGGAACGGCATCCCCAGCGTTGCCTGCCACCCTGTCCAGTTGCGCCGCGCCACTCGGATCGCTCCACTTGCGCGCCCTGTCCTGCAGATCGTGGTCTTCCTCGAGATACTCGACCGTGCCGCCGCCGCGCGGCACGGTCGCCAGCGTGCCGCGCCCGCTGGCGTCCAGCCGGCCTTCGCGCCACGAGCCGTCCGGGAACGTCACGCGGTATGGCGCGTGCCTCACCGGCTCGCCGTTCGGGTACGCGTGCCAGAGTTGCATGCCGGTCTGTTCCTGCTTCGGCATCAGCGGCAACGCCTGCCGCTGGGTACCGGACGGCTCGATACGCAACGGCCCCTTCAGCCGGATATGGCCCGCGCTGCCGATCTCTACCTGACCGCCCGACAGCTTGATGTACGCGCCCCCGCACATCAGCGTCAGTGATTTGCTCGCGTTCAGCGTCACCGCGTCCGACGTGCTCGCAATCGTCACGCCCTTCAGGGCCGTAAGTTCCAGCGCATCCCCTTGCGCCTGAACGTCCACCTTGCCTGCCCCCGCGTATAGCTTCATGCCTTGCGCATTCGCGTACATTGACACCGCATTGCCGGCCGCGACTGTGTAATTTCCGCCGACTGCAGCATCCGCATTGCCGCCGGTCGTCGTGAACAGATGTCCGCCGGTTGCCAGTTGCATATGCTCGCCACTTGTAATCGCAACCCCGTGTGGCGCGGAGGCGAGCAGCACTGCCGCCTGCAGATCCTTGATCCTTGCTTCCAGCAACGCCTGTTGGGTTTCACATGCGGCAACGGTCGCTTTAGCTGTCGCGACCGCGTCGGCCAAGCTCTTCATTCGCGATCGGGCAGCATCGAGTTGCTCCCGCGCAACCGTCATGTCGAACGCATGCCCCCCCGCGTTCGACTGAGCGTCGGCTGACAGGAACAGCCCCTTGCCTGCGCGCAACACGCCACGCTCGTCGGTGCGGACTTCGAATCCCTCGCCGCGCGTCGCTTTACGGCTGTCGACCAGATGACCGAGATTGACCTGCGTCTTCCCGCCGTAGTCAGTCGACAGCTTGATCCCCTCGCGTCCCTTGAAATCTTCGAAACGAAGCTTGTTGTTCGCCTGCGTGCGTATCACGCTGCGTGAATTGAAGCCATCACGGCTCGTCACAAGGTCGACGGCCTGGCTGTGGTGATGCGCATGGGCGATATATGGCCGATTCGGATTCCCTCCGACGAACGCAACAGCCACCTCCGTATCGGCCAGCAACGGAAAATGAAACCCGGTCTGATTCCCACCCGCGAACGGCTTGGCGAGCCGCAGTGGCACGCATTCGCCGCCTGCCGGCCAGTCGTTGAAGTCGAAATCGAAGCGCGCCGTATACAGGCCAGCGCTTGTCAGATTTGCGTACGGCGAAGCGTCCGGCGTCGTGATTCGCGCCGACAACGTACCGGCGATCGTCGGGTAGCGACGCTCGTCGAGTTTTAGACGGAACGGCCGCCCCGACGGAATTGCCTCGAAAGTGTTGACATAGGACGTATCACGGCCGCCCTCATGCCGGACCGATACGATCACGATCCCGTGTGGCGCGTCGGCCTGCTTCTCGTCGAGCTTTACGACGAGTCCGGGCGCAAAATCCACTACGGAGCTCTTGCCGGAATACACGACCTGCCACGCGACGGCGGCCTCATGGCGCAACTGGGCTTCGCGCTTGGCTTCGTCTCCGTCCAGGTGGTGCGAGCCGTATATGTAGCACTGGCCCCATGTCGTCGGATCGTCGCGCGCGACATTGGCTTCAGCCTTGAACCGATCGTAGGCCTTCTCCGGGTTGTAGTCTGCGACCTTGATCGTCTGCGGGATCGTTTCGCTATGCGATTCGAGCGCCAGAACGGCTTCATGGCCGGTTTCGAGGCCGCTTGCTTCGCGGTATGGAATGGTCACGTTCGGCCGGTACGTATAGGCATCGACGTCGTCGCCGAAATGCAGTTCGTCGCCATGCTGTCCGGCGCGGAAGAAGCAGAACAAGCCCGTCTGCTCCATCAGCAGACGAAGGTAATCCCAATCGGACATCCGGTACTGCATGCGGAACGCGAGACGTGGATAGGCGCGCCGCAGCTTGAACGAAAACTGATGGGAACGGAATTCGTGTCGTCTCAGGATCGATTCGATGATCTCCGGCACGGATTGCTGCTGATAGATACGCGTTGCCTGAGCAAGGCGCAAACGCGCAACGAACGGCTCGACGACGATCCGGTACGACACGAAATCACGCGTCTTGCGTACCTGGCCGAACGCGGTGATGCAGCCGGCGAATTTGCGCGCCGCTTCGTCAGCCCCGCCCGTTCCCGGCGGTTCGATCGTGAAGGTTCCGGGGCGATTGAGATAGTCGGTGCGCGCGAGCGCAATCGGGCTCGTCAGCGTCACTTCGATCCGGTAAGGCTCGCCAAGCCGTTCGTCGAGCGCGAACGACATGATCGACAGATCTTGCGCCCGCGGGGCGCCCGGCACTTCCAGGAAATACGACTGACGACCGGTTATCCACTGCGCCAGCGCGCCTTGTGCACCTCGTTCTCGGGCCATCGTGTTCTCTCAGCGTTATGCTTTTTCTCGGAAGCTGAAGGATCAACCGCTAGCCACGCATACGTCCAGCGAATGGAAATGGTTTGCAACAATGTTCGTGACAGAACGGCCGTCACAACGCGGCGACTCGATCGCAACGTTGGATCACCCAAAGCCAGGAAGTCGGCCCCTCCCTCTGCGATAATGCCCCCTTCCCTGACCTCACCGGCCCCGTTCCCGCCATGACGCCCCCGTCCATTCCGCTCCCGACCGACCTGCCGCCGATCTCGTGCCTGCCCGGCGACGCGCTGCCGTGGCTGCCGATGAGCCCGGACCTGCCGGGCCTCGCGATCAAGTACCTGCACATCAACGCGGCCGAGGACACGCTGACCGCGCTGCTGAAGATGCCCGCCGGCCGCACGCTGCCGCGCCATCGTCACGACGGGCAGGTGTTCGTCTATACCTTGCAGGGCGCGTGGCGCTACGTCGAATACGATTGGGTCGCGCATGCCGGCTCGACGGTGCTCGAGCCGGCCGGCTCGGTCCATACGCCGGAAACGCTTGGCAACGACGGCGAAGACGTGATCACGTTCAACGTGATGCGCGGCGATCTCGTGCTGCTCGACGACGACGGCCGCGAGACCGCGCGGGAGAATTGCCGCGTCGCGCTGTTGCGGCAACGCAAGCATGCGCGCACGGCGCCGGATGCTGCCGCGCCGTTTGTCACCCGCTGAGCGCTACGGCATCCTCGCCGTTCAAGCAACCGTCGCCACCATCAAAGTCGTACTGGCAACGCCAGCGTCGACTGCCTGGTCGGATCGAACTCGAACTTCACACCGAAGCGTTCGCCCGGATTGACCGGCTGCCCATACAGGCTGTCGAAGGTATCCAGCACGATACCGATATGATGGCCGGCCGGCACGTCATAGGCTGTCCCGGAAAACTCGATCGGAAAATCGATCGTCGCCCCCGGTGTGGCCCGGTGCAGCGAGCGCGTGCCATGCGTAATCAGCGTACCCACACCGAGTGCATCGACGTCGTACAGATACGCGACCACCTGGGCACGCGCCTGCGACGGCGTCACGCGCAGGTTCAGCGTCGGAATGCCGCGCAGGCGCATCGGCGACCGGAGCGGCGCGCCTTCATAGCGCACGCCTGCCGCAAGGTTCACCGTCGACAACGCGTTCACCACGGGCGCCCCCACGCTTTCGCCGAAGGTCGAAACCACCGGAATGGGGCCGCTCGTCGCAGTGGTGTCGAAGAGATTCTGGATCAGGTCGGAGCCCGGCGTCCGGTTCGGCGCGCCCAGCAGGTCGCCCGCCGTGCCTTTCGCACATAAGCAGCTCAAATCCCAGCGGATCGGGCCGCGCGGCCCGACGTACAGCGTCTGTGTACTTACGTTGCTGGCCGGCCACGTTTCGAACACATCCCTCGTATCGGTGAACTTGACCTGCATCGAGACCTTTGGCTCGGTATCCACGCCGTTCTGCACGCCCTTCAGCCAGCGGTCGAACCAGCGGTGCGCCTGATCGTACGGATAGTTCGGCACACCGAGCACCGCGCCGCTGACTTCCGCCTGCGCATGAACACCGGGGCTCAACAGCAACTTTTTGGGGCCGGTGAGTGCCGCAAACATCCTCATCGACGAATTCGGCGTGAACATATCGTCCTGAAAATTCTTGCCGATGAACACCGGCGCGCCGCGCCGGTTGATGGCGTCGATATAGGACGAAGGCGAACGAACCTTGGCCCATGCGCGGATCTCGTTGATCTTGGCTTCGGGCGTGTTCGGATCGAGCAGCGCATTGATGTACTGGTCCACGATCGGATCGAGACGCCCCGTCACCTTCCCCGACAGGAACAGGAGGGCCGACCAGGTCGCGTTCGGGGAGTCCCCCTGATACAACTGGTCGACCAGATCGCCCCACCCCGAAAAGGCGACCGCCGTCTTCAGCCGTGGGTCATGAGCCAGCGCCATCAACGACATACCCGCGCCGTAGGAGATGCCACTGACGGCCAGCCGGTCAGCGTCTGCCTGCGTATTGGCGATCACCCAGTCCACCACCGACGAGACGTCCTGCATGTCCTGCGGACTCGCCACGCCAACCTGTCCGCCCGACAGGTAGAAGCCGCGGGCCGTATAGCTCAGGACGATGTAGCCATCTTGCGCGAGGCGTTGCTGCTG
This sequence comes from Burkholderia ubonensis subsp. mesacidophila, assembly GCF_002097715.1. Classification (NCBI taxonomy): domain Bacteria; kingdom Pseudomonadati; phylum Pseudomonadota; class Betaproteobacteria; order Burkholderiales; family Burkholderiaceae; genus Burkholderia; species Burkholderia ubonensis. The sequence goes on along the minus strand of NZ_CP020738.1, from coordinate 1,629,261 downwards.
GCCGCGATACTCGATGAAATCCGGCGTGGCCCAACTGGCGATCATGACGATACTCGGAAACTTCTGATCCGCGCTGACGATTTTTGGCAGCGCGGCATTCGCGGTCAGCTTCGTACCGTCCGGCATCGTCACGATGAGATTGTTGACCCAGCACGTGCCGTCCTTCGGAGAAACCACCCCCGGAAACGCGGACGTCGTGGTATAGATCGCTGCTTCGGCCGGCGTCGCCGGTCGGCACGCAATCGCGGCATGCGACAAGGACGCCGCCAGCGCCAAACCAAGGCCGGCGAGCAAACGTAGAATATTCATAAATTCCCCTTAGCAATAAAAGTAAAGAACAACACCCCTTCATCCGGGCAGTGACGCCCGCCACTCCAACGCCCATCTAGTTAGCACGCACTACTAATTTCATGTCAACACAACAACTCCATTTAGAGCTCGCCACCTAAATTAAAGTGTCATATAGCACCATCGCCCCCTTCTTCCCGTTTGAATTACTCAATTCACATCCACATTAGATTTGTCATGCCAACTATATTCGGCATGATTGACTCTTAAATCGTCAACAGACTTTTTCATGCCTCACAGCCTTTCAGGCCATGAAGCAAGCCAAAAAAGATCTTCGATGAATCCGCTCAAGCAGCCGAATCAACGCGGCGAGCGAACGGCACTCATCCGTAAAGCATCTGCCAAAGACACTCCAGCGCGAGATTCGCGCTTTCGATCTCGCGAAATGCCCGCGCCGCCACCGACAAGCTCCGCGCCGGATCATACAGCGACACGCATTCGACACCGACCGCCAACACCGGGGTTTCAAGCACCCAGGGGCATGCCGCTCCCTCCCGCCGCCACCGCGCGCCGCACTTCAATCGGCTCGAAACGAGGAATGGCCGACATGCAACATGAATAGAAATACTGAATGAATTATTAAGAAAGCGTGAATTCAAATCTGAACAGGCTTATCTGCAAGCATGCGTTTTTCTTGCGCCACACCGCTGATAGCACCTTCTCTCGCCTGCCGTTCACACTCCGGACAACTTTTTTCGCTTGAAATCCCCCTCCTCCCCTGCACGGACGCTTTCTCCATGACAGACTTCCCTTCCAGCTTGCGAGCACGAAAGCAGACTCAATCGTCACCGCTCCATCAAGCATGAAACTCATCTGCATTTCGAACCGAGTGGCATTTGAATGCCCTGCGATCAAGCACTCAACCGCCACCGGCCGATATGCCGAGACCGATCGCCGGCATCTGCACCATCGAGAACAGGCTGTTGCCGCTGCTGGCATCCCGACCGGGCGGGTCTTTCAGCACAACGCGGTCCATCGCGGCGAACTGCATGGAATTGGCTGCACTGGTTACCGCCAGCAGTGCGCAATCCCCGAGAAGCGGCGTGACAAGCGAGATGGATGCGAGCCGGAAGATTGCCGCGCAGATAATCAGCGTATTGATTTTCAGGAACGGAGCATGATCGAAACGATCGATCAGTGGCCTGATCCAGCATTTTGCCAACACGCCTGCGATCACCACCGGCTGCATGAGCAGCCCGGCATGAAGCGGCAAGTAGCCGAATCCGATCTGCATCGGCAGAGGCAGCGGAAATGGTACAGCGCTCGTGCCAATCGGGCAGACGAGGTTGCCTACGAACCCAATGCTGAAATTGCGTTCGGCGAACAAACCAGGACGAAACGACGACATGACATGCGATTGCGCGCGTGCGACATTGTCCGGCACCGCAGCCTTGGCTTCGAACGCCGTACCACTTCGCGCGATCGACGATGTTGGATGCCCAGCGGTAACGCGTCGCCGGCTCGCACATCGCGCCGTCGAACTTGAACACGGCGGGGACACTCCCCTCCTCGATCAACCGAGCGCAGTCGAGATCGTTTGCGCCGACGCGAAACGCATAGTTGATCGGTTCGATCTGCGCAGGATGATTGACCGCCTTGCCGACCAGTGCAGGCGAGATGTCCGGGGCCAGCTTCTTCTCAAGCAAATCAGGCGTCGCGATACGCTCGAAGACGGCGGCAGTCAGTGCAAAGCCCTGCGCGTCCATGACGCCGCACAACATCGGAGTCACGTAGCCCATCGGCGTGTCGTACAGCGCGAATGTCGGGTGCCGCCGCAACCCCAGGCAGCCGAGCGGGTCGTTCGCGCCGATGCGCAGTGCGAGGATGCGCTCGTCGAGCGTGGCAGGCATGTAAAGCGTGGCGCCCAGCGAAATGGGAGAGCACCTTTTCATCTTTCCACCTCATATCGATCAGCTCACGGTCGGCGTCTCCTTTCAAGCATCTCTAATATGCAGTCCGATTGATTGGATTCAAATCGATGCATGGACGAATTGAATTTCACAAATAATCAACAGATGCGAAGCAATGCGACCTGACCAAATCAAGAAACCCGACCATCTCCATACAATATTCAAGCTTACTTATCTTTTTTATTACAGGATCCCAAAATAGCGGAAATGCTCTGGATCCCTCCTGAAATGCCGAACACAGTCACCCACTTACCCAAACCACTCCGATTCCTCCGCATGCCCCTGGCCCTTGGCGACCATCGCCCTAGCAACCTACCGGGTCATCCACGTGCGCGTCGCGCCAATGCCGAATACGCCAACCGTTCGGAATCGTGATGTCGTGATAGCCGAAATCATCGGACAGTTCGTGCTGTCCAAGCTGACCGAACCCGGCTTGTTTGCGGGGCGCCATCCGACTGCCGAGGTGGTGGCACCGCGCAAGTTCGCGCCCTGAAAACCGACGCAATCTATTTCAGTTTCAAATACCTGCACATCAACGCGGCCGAGGACACGCTGACCGCGCTGCCGAATATGCGCGCCGGCCCGACGCTGCCGCGCCATTGTCACGACGGGCAGATGTTCGTCTATACATTGCACGGCGCGAGGCGCTACGTCGAATACGACTGGGTCGCGCACGCCGGTTCGGTCCATACGCCGAAAACGCTCGGCAACGACGGCGACGACGTGGTCACGCCCAACGTGATGCGCGTCGATCTCGCGCTGCTCGACGACGGCGGCCGCGATACCGCGCTGGGGAATTGCCGCGTCGCGCTGTTGCGGCAGCGCAAGCATGCACGGACAGCGCCGGACGCCGCCGCGCCGTTCGTCACGCGTTGAATTTGGCGCAGCATCGGGATCTTGCCCGCACAACCACCGCCACCGCCGATCGCGCAGTTTCGAACGGCGGCAAGGCCCGCTTTGACTTCCCCCAGCGCGTGCACTAGATTCGAACGACGCGACTCGACTCGGCGCGCAAGGAGCACTGTCATGACGCCCTGGGAAATTCAAGGCACCGAACTGATGAACTGCAATTGCTCATACGGTTGCCCTTGCCAGTTCAGCGCGCCGCCGACCAACGGCTTTTGCGAAGCGATGGGCGCGATTTCGATCGGCAGCGGCCATTACGGCGACGTGCGGCTCGATGGCGTCAACCTCGCGGTGGTGTTCCAGTGGCCGGGCCCCATCCACGAAGGCAAGGGCAAGTGCCAGCCGATCGTCGACGAACGGGCCAGCCCGGCGCAGCGCGACGCCGTTCTGAAAATCATGACGGGGCAGGACACCGAACCGTTCGCCACGATGTTCTCGGTATTCGCGTCGACGCTCGAGCACGCGTTCGATCCGATCTTTGCGAAAATCGACTTCGACGTGGACGTCGACGCCCGACGCGGCCGGATTCATGTCGAAGGCATTTTCGACGTCGTCGGGGAACCGATCCGCAATCCGGTGACGGGCGCCGAACATCGCGCCCGGATCGACCTGCCGCACGGTTTCGAATACGAACTGGCCGAGATCGGCTCCGGCGCCAGCCGTTCGCGCGGAAACATCGCACTGGATCTCAAGGATACCTACGCGCAATTCGCGCGACTGCACATGAACAACACGGGACTGATCCGGCATCGCACCGCCGCATGATCGGCATCGACCCTCTCCTCAGGCACGAGCGCGTCGTCACTGCGCTCGGCATGGCAGCCGTCGTCGCGCTGTCGTGGCTCTACCTGTGGACAGGCGCGGGAATGGGCATGTCGGCGCTCGACATGACGGCCGTCACGCTCTTCCCGCATCGCCTGCCGCACGGCATCGGCAGCATGGATCCGTCGTTGGCGACCGTGATCGTCATGTGGTGGACGATGATCATCGCGATGATGACGCCCGGTGCTGCGCCGCTCATCCTGCTGTACCGGCGCGTCTTGCGACATTACGGCGCGGCCGACGGAGCGTCGTCCGCGCCGTCGCTGGTGCTACTGGCCGGCTACCTGACGGCCTGGCTGGCGTTTTCGATCGGTGCGGCATCGTTGCAGAAAATGCTGCAGCCAACCGGCCTCATTTCGGCAATGAGGCTGTGGTCGAAAAGCGCGCTCCTTTCCGCGATCGTTCTGGCCGCGGCCGGGATTTATCAGCTTTCGCCGTTCAAGCGAGCGTGCCTCACGCAATGCCGCTCGCCGGTGAAGTTCCTCACCATGCATTGGCGGCCCGGCGTCGCCGGCAGTTTCCGGCTCGGACTGCGCCACGGCCTTTACTGCGTCGGCTGCTGCTGGCTGCTGATGGCGCTTCTGTTTGTCGGCGGCGTGATGAATCTCGTCTGGATCGCCGCGTTGTCGCTCATCGTCTTCATGGAGAAGATCCTGCCCGGCGGCGAGCGCATCGGCCGTGCGCTGGGCGTCGTATTGATCGCGTGGGCCGGCGCGACGCTGCTGGCGTGATCGGTGCACTTCCCTTACCTGACCTCGAAGGCCGCCACATGAAACCAAGAATCAGGGTACTGACAATCCGCGTCGGCGATCTGGAAACGGCAATGCGCTTCTACCGCGACGGCCTGGGGCTGGAAACGGAAGGCATCGTTCGAACATGGCGCAGTCGCATTCCTCGATCTCCAGAGCGGCCTGAAGCTGGCGCGCTCGGCTCGTGAAGCCCGCAGGCACGACCTTCTGGGGCGGTTATTCCGGATATTTTCAGGATCCGGACGGCCATCTGTGGGAGATGGTTTTCAATCCGGCCTTCGTTCCCGGGGATTGAGGGTCATCGCGCCGGTTCCGTCGGCCGTGGCGCGCACCTGTATGTGCAGGTGCGAACCAGCGTGCGTCGGATAATCCCCCATTCGCACCCGGCCTCGTCGGGCACCTGCAGGCCCTGCCGTTAGTGTGTCGTCCACTATGCCGACGCCCTGCCTAGAACTGCGCGGTCACCTGAAATCCAACCGTCGCGCGAGCAGTCTGAAATCCGGATGGCTTGTAGACGGGCGTGCCCGCAAAGAGGTCATACGCATACGCACCGAAACACGTGCCGACGCTGCCCTTGACGCCGATCACCGCACCGGCCAGTTGCGTACCAACGAGCGCGATCGGCTGCGGTCCCCATACGCGGCCGTAATCCAGCCCGGCATAAACCGCTTGTCCCGTTTGGCCGATGGGCATCTGCAATTCATTGCGCCCGTAGAAGCCGCGCGCCGCCGCCAGCATCGTTTCGCCGTCGAAGCCGCGTACCGTGTAGCGGCTGCCGATCGTCAGGTCATCGATGTAGGACAACGTGTTTCCGGTGGACTGGCCGTGAAATGTTCCGACATAGCGAAATGGCTGTTTGCCGATCGCGAACGGCACCGACAGGTTCGCGTCGAGCACGGCCATCTTGAAGCGATAAGTCGGGCCACCTCCTGCCGCCATTGTGTCGGCCTGCGCACCGAACCCGCCAATGCCTTGACGATACGCAAGCGAGCCGTCGAACTGCGCACCGTCGAAGTAATGGCGGTCGGTTAGGCCGATTTCGATGATCGTGTTGTTGCGGCGCTGCTGCGTGATTTCCGTATCCTCGATGAAGCTCTGGCCGAAACGGCGCGACAGTCGGAAGTACGCGCCGAACACGTCGTTCTGGCTGCGCGCGAGCACACGGGCCAGTTTGAAATCGACCGTCTTCGAATTGCCGCTCGCGACGAACGTCTGGTTCACGCCGGCAATCTGCTGATAGTAGCTGTTCGTGTACGCGGACAGCGCCGCCGTCCAATAGCCCCACGGAATCGAATAGAGGGCGTTCCAGCCATGCGAGCCGAGGCGCTTGTCGCCGAACTCCAGATCCTGGCTCACGCCGACGTTGAGGACATCGTTCAGGCCGAGCGGATTGTCGATGCCGATTGACAGATTGCCTTGCAGTTTGCCGGTGGCGCGCGTGCCGGAGTTGTCGATCGACGCGACAACGGTCCACGGTTTCGCGCGCTTCACGTCGAGCACCACGTCGCTTTCGCCCGGCAGGTCGCCCGGAACGATTTGCATCGAGACGTCCTGGCTCGATACGCGCTTCATCTGCTCCAGGCCTTGTTCGAGGTCGCGCAGGTTCAGGATCTCGCCGTCGCCAGTGGGAAAGGCTGTCTTCCACGTGCCGCGCAGCTTGTCGTCGGCGAAGCGCACGTGACGAATCACGCCGGGGATCAGGGAAAGTTCGAGCGCGCCGCTCGATAGATCCTGCTCGGGAACGAGCACGCGCGTGGTGACGTAGCCGCGGGCCAATATCGACTGAGACAGTCCCTTGACCAGCACGTCAACGCCTTGCTTGCCGACGCATTGCCCGGCGTAGTGGCTCAGCCATTCGCGGGCAAACGCGAAGCGATCCATCGGCAGTGCGGACGCGCCTTGAGCCTTCGCAGTGTCAGGCAACGAACTCGGCACCTCGAGCGAGAAGCGGTCGATGCGGAAGCACGGCGTTTCAGTGGGAAGCGCCGGATACGCTTCGATGTGCGGCACTTCCGAGCGCACGGAAGGGGCGCGTACGGTCGCGTCGCGCTGTTGCGCGTCGCGTTGCTGCTGCGCTTGCCGATCCTGTTCCGCGTTCGCCCGTGCGGCGGCGGCTTGGTCGGCAGGTGTCGGTGCCTGTTGGGCCTGTACCCCGAGCGATACCAAGGCTGCGATCGGCAGCGCCGCCAGCCGTTTTGTTATTTTCATTTCTTATTAACTTCCCTGATTTTTCCTGCGCGTCGCACACCAATACTCCGGAGCACGTTTCGAAAATCTCTCGGCGTCACCTACCACGATGACTTGTCGATAAACCGAGCAACTGAACGTGCACCGGGACATCCTCATAGAACAATTACCGTAATCTCAGGTCACGCACAACATTTGTGCACCCATACTTCACAACACGCCCCCAATCAATCGAAAAACTCTACCCCAAAATCCCCTCTTCTAGCCCACCGCACATCTCCACTCAACCCCAACCCGCACTTCCGGGAACGCCAACTCCATCATTTTTGAAAAACACCCAACAATAATCCACGTCCAAATATACCCATTCACATCCTCCCATCAAATTCATTCAGTCTTGCGGTGGGTTTCCCGCATTGCTCTCACAATCCCGACAGCTCCATATCCACCATTTTTCCCTTTTCATCAACGGTAAGCGAATTCCAATAAAAATGAGTTACATTGCTCAACTCTATATCGACCACCTCGGCTGGATTGGTTGACTCCCATGATGCTATCGCTTGACTTCCACACACTGGGCATGGCGGTAACGCTTCGATCGAAAAAATCGATCCATTCTCGTCCCTATCGCACGCCAATTTACCGTAGATTTTATGGAGAATCTTGGCGCGATCCAATGAAGCCAGCGCCGACGTCTTTGAATGCAGACAAAGCAAATTGTCAACCTCCTTAAGCGTCTGATCCTCAAATACGTTCAAGTAGACGACTTTCCCATTTTCCGACCACAGCAAAAATTCACCGTAGGCGCCATCACCCAGCGATGGCGCAAAAAAATCATTTCCGCATGTGGAACATTTACACTTCATAAGCTCTAGTTTCATGGTGCCACCGGGGTAACCATAATGGGTTTCAAAATCTTATTAAAATCACCAATAATCGCCAAATTTGTTCCTCCCGCGGCTCGCTCCGAGAAATATCTAATAGTATTATAACCTTGCGCCATCGCATCCGAACCGATCTTCTGTGTCACCCCGCTTATTGGTCCACCGCCATACCCCCACTTGGCCGCAATGCCCGGGTTGGTCAGATCGAGAACTTTTACGGCATCTTGATTTACAGAAAAGCGAATACCCGTACTTGGATCGACTCCATAGTGCGCCATCTCAGCTAACGAAGTTCCTGGCTGTTCTGCAACGTAGAACGCAGAACCAAAGCGAGTTTTTGGATTTAGAAATGCGGGATCGATTCCTTTTTCCAATATTCCCTTAGCTGCCTCCGGCACTCTCGTAGAATGCCAGACATTGTCCGCTACTACCGCATCGGTCGCACCTTGCGCCATGCCTCTGTTCAGAATGGCACCAACTACGCCAGAGACAATCTTGCCGGCCGCCCCGCCCAGCACGATTTCCTCCAACGGATAGGCAGGGCTGGCAGCGCCGTTCCGCGTCGCGGCCCGCTGGATCATATCTCTGGCAAATCCTGCGATTTGCTGATTCGTCGGCCCATTCGGCGCAATGTAGTAATCGGAGCCGATGCCCGCAGATGCTGGCGTCTGGCCAAGTGCCAATCCCGACCTCGTTCCTCCCGGCGTATCAAACAATGTCGAATCGTTGAATTGAGAGCCGGTTGCCTGGAACGTCTTCAGCACGCCATCATCCGCAACAATCGGGCCGCCGACGCCAAAGATCGTCAGCCCCGACATCTGATTGATCGCGTTCTGTGCGATTTCCAGATTCGTGTTGAACGTATCCAGTGCCTGAGTGTTTCCTGATGCCTGCGCTGCGTGCGTCAGCTGAGTCTTGTACTGATCGAGTTGTTGGGATGCTTGCGCATCCACCTTCGCATCGGCCGCCAACGTCAACATGTCCGTCCAGTACGAAGTAAGCGATTGCTGATCGGCCGACGTCTTGCCGATAGCCTCAGCTATCTTTTTCGCAACCTTCGCGATCATGTCGCGTTCTTGCGGGTGGAGCTGCCGGTTGTAGAGATCTGCACTTAACGCTCCGCCCGCACCGCTGATCGCACCCGATGCTCCTCCCAGCGCCCCGCCAACCGCTGCACCAGCAACACCGGCAGCCACGTTCGTCAGCAATGTGCCACCCAGAGTGCCATCAGTGAGTTGTCCGACGGCCGAGCCCGCATAATCTCCCGCGATCGTGCCTCCAACTGCACCGACAACATTGCCGCCGCCCAGCGCCGCCGCACCACCCGCCACGATGGCGTGTGCGGCCTTTCTGGACGTGCTGTCATCATTCCACATCGCATACTGCTGATTGGCCGCATCGAGATCGGCCTTCGCCTTCGCAATCGCTGCCGGGTCTTGGGACTTTTCGGCGTCGTCCAACGCATCCTTCGCCTTCGTGACGGCCCTGGACGCCTTATCCGTCAGATACTTCCCAACCGCCCCCACGATCTGCATCCCGACCTGCCCCGCCGCCTGCTGCACTGCCAGATCGTTCTGCACCTTCCGCGCATCGAACGTGTTTTCGATCGCACCGTTCGCGATCGACATATCACGATTCAGGCCCGCCGTGCTGTCGTGGCCAGTGCCCGCATCGCCGCGAACCGTGATCGTGCCAGGGCTCACGGTCGCGTAGGTCGTCCCGGTCGCCTCGCTGCTCGTGCCCGCCGACGAGAATCCGCTTGGCCCCAAACCATTCGCCGTCACCGGTCCAACACCCGCCGGCCCCGTCTGCACGACCGGCGTATTCAGTTTGATGCCGCCCGGCGAGCTGTTGCCGACACCACCGCTCGCGCCAAAACCCATCGAGTCACCCGAGTAGCTCAGCTTGTTCTCGAGATTCGTATGCCCGAACGTCTCCGTCGACAGGCTGCTCTTGTCTGCGCCGGCCGTGCTGCTTGCGATGGCGCCACCGTCCAGCTGCGTATGCTTGCCGACGGTGACGTGATACCCCCCGTCGCCCGCAAACATCCCGCTTTGCCGGTTCACGGACTGATACGTCGCCGTGATCTTCTGCTGGCTGACGTTGGCGCTGCCGCTCACCGTCTGGCCGTAGCAGATCGGCGGCACGCAAACGCTCATCTGGAATCCGCCGCTCGTCTGCTTGCTTTCGTATGTCGCCGTATCCTGCTGGCTCTGGATGTTCAGGTCGTGACCCACCTCGGCGTTGATCGTCTGGCCCGACGTCTCCGCGCCGCGCAGATTCGTGTCCCGGCCGCTCTTCAACGTCAGCGTATCGCTCGCCGAAACCACCGTGTCGCGGTTCGTCACGCTCTGGCCGTTCGCGTGGCCACGCGCAATGCTCGCGGCAAGCTCCACCGTGATGCCGTTTTGTTGCCCGCCCAGCGCCACACCCACGCCAATACTGCCGCCGCTGCTGCTGTTGCGGCTCGACAGCTGAGTCGTGTCCTTCGCACTTTGCAGATTGACATCGCGCGCCGCCTCGAGCGTTACGTTCTTGCCCGAAATCTGCGTTCCCCGCGCATTGATATCGCCGTCCGTCGCAAGACCGTCCTGATCCTTGGCGCCGCTGCCGGTCGCGATCAGTTTGACGTTCTCGCCAGCCGTCAACTTGCTGCCCGCGTTCGCGAGTGAGCTGCTGTGTGATTCGCTCGAACTGGTGCCGCCGCCGATACTCACGGTCGCCTTCACGAGCGCCTGATTCGTCGGCTTGCCAGATGTAAACGCGTCGGCGACTTGATACGCGCTGTACGTCGCCAGCGCGGCTTGCGCCTTGTCCAGCGCGCCAAGTCGCGCATCGCCGCCACGCGCCGGATTCCGCATGCTCTGGTTCACGGCCGCCACCGCGTTGCCAGCCGCCCCGCCAAGCGCCAGGCTCACGCCGAACTGGCTCGAATGCTGGCTCATGCTGGTTTGCGTCGTATCGGTACCCGGATCGAAGTTCAGGTTCTTGCCGGTCAGCGTCAAATCCTTGCCCGCCATGACGTCCGAGCCGGTAACCGTCAAATCCTGCTTCGCGTCGAGCGTCACGTTGCCGGCGCTCGCGATCTGGCTGCGCATCCTGCTCTGCGTATCGCTCGCGCTGTCCTGGACCGTGTGGCTGTTCGCCACGCCGACGCTGAAGCCCGTCGCCGTGCCGTTGCTGCCGAGATTGCCGATCTGGCGACTGCTCGATTCCTGATGGCTCTTGCTCGATTCCAGGCCCGCGAGCACGTTGATCGCACCTTGCTTCGCGACCACATCGACGCTTTCCGTACCGCTGATGCCCGAGCCGATCACGTTCACATCGCCCGTTTTGCTGCGCACCGTCACGGTATTGCCCGAAACCGTCGTCGGGGCCTGAGTCGTTGCCGTCGTCCAGCCGTTCGCGTCACTGCGGAATGCGTTGTATGGCGACGGGCTGTTGCCGCCATGATTTGCCGTCCCGCCGATCCAGCGCGCCAGATCGCCGACGCTCGGCGTCGACAGCAACGCAAAACTCGAACTCGAACTGCTCGACTCGCTCTTCTGCCGATACTGATCCGTCGACGCCGCAAGCGTGACGTTCCGATTCGCGTCGAGCAACGCGGCGCCGCCCGCACTGATCGCCGAGCCGACCACCGTGATGTCGCCGTCCGTGGCGCGCCCCTGGGCGTCTTTCGCCGCGCCCCCGGTTGCGATCACCGACACATTGCCGCCGCCGCGAACCGTGCTGCCTGCATTCGTCAGGCTCGACGTGTCGAGCGAGCTTTTGCTTTGGCTGCGGCCATACGTCACCGAAATCGACGGCACATCGGCCGCGCTGGCCCCGATCTCGGTCGCGACACTCTGGGCACGCTGAAAGGCGTTACCCGTCGACGCGTTGTCTTTCACATTGCGGACGGTATCGAACAGCGTACCCGTCATCGCGACCGTAAAGCCGCTTGACTTGAACTCCTGCTGGTCGTGCGTCCGTTCGTCGTCCTGACCCGGATCGATCGTCACATTCCGGCCGACGATGTCGATGTTGCCGGTGGCGTTCTTCGTGTCGTCGGCGGCCTTGCCGGCCACGACGTCGCTGCCGCCGATGTGAACGTTTTCCCCGGCCTTGATCGACACGTTGCCTTGCACGCTGCCTACGGTGCTGCGCGCCTGGCTTTGCTGAACGACATGATTGTCCGACTGCGCCTTCTGTTCAGCCGAACCGACCGTGAAGCCGAGGCCGCCCGATCTCATCAAGCCCGATTGCTTCTTGTCGTAATACTTCGACGAATCGCTCCGATCTTCCGCGGCAAGGATATTCACGTGCCGAGCGGCATCCAGCGAAACATCACGCGCTCCGGCGACTGCGCTTCCGGTCACGTTAATGTCCTGGCCGCTCGTCACCGACACGCTGTCGGCGGACACCGAGCTGCCGTGACTGATCACGTCCACCTGATCGATACCGCTCGCCACCTTCGTATTGCTCACGACGACGCTGTGACTGTGCGTTTCATGCGAATTGAATTCGCGCGTCTCGGTCGCCGCACCGATATTCACATCGCCCTTCGCGTTCAGCGTCACCTTGCCCTTGTCGAGCGTCAGCGTACTGCCGCTAAGCGTCAAGTCCTTGCCGGACGACATGGCAAGCGCATCGCCGCTCTTGAGCGTCGTACCGGTCAGCGTCTGGTCCGACGCATGCAAACTGTCTGAATAGCTGCGGCGATGATCGCTGCCCGAGCTGTTGCTGTTCACGGTCGACGTCGAGCTGGCGGTCAGCAACGACACGTTGCCTTTCGCGTCGATTGCCCCGCCGCGTCCCAACTCGATTTGCGCACCGTGCGACGTGAGGTCGCCCGCGACGCTGATTCCCGACACACCCCCGACCTTGACCGAGCTGACGGTGGCGTGGTTGAAGTCCATATCCGACACACCGTTCGCACGCTGCACGACCTTGTGTTCGCCGGTCTGCACTGCACCGAGCGTCCAGTCGCCACCGATCAACGCGCCGAAGTTTCCGCCGACCGACAACTCGCCGGCGTTTTGCTGGAAGTTGCCGCCCGTGATGATTCCCGCATCGCCTGCCACATCGATGCGTGCGGTCGGCCCCAATGTCGTCGCACTACGCGTTGCGCCGTCACCGCTGACCTGCTTCTGCGTATTCGTCGCCGTATCGAGAATCAGATCGTCGCCTGCGCCGATGACGAGGCTGCCCGCCTTGACATTCGCCGACGTCAAGTCGACGTTGTGATCCGCTAACAGCGTCGTCAGCCCACCGCTTTGCATGGCACCGAATGCATTGTCGATCTGCTTGCCCTGAACCGACAGCGCATTGTCCGCTTTCAACGTGCCGTTGTTCGTGAACGACTGCGCGTCCTTGATATCGATGTCCGTCGCGGCAATCAGCGGGCCGTTGCCCATGTTCTGCTGATTGACCTTCGCGAGATACACGACCGGCACCAATACGGACTGGCCGTCGACCACACGCGTTTCCATCAAGATCACGTTGCTGGTGAGCTTCGACACCTGCGCACTCGACAGGCTCGCGCCGATCGGCAAGTCAAGCGACTTCGACAATTCCGCGCCGGCTGCCATCAGCGACTGATACATCGTCTGCAGGTCTGCATATGGCCCCAGCCCCGCCTTGCCGGTCAACGCCGTGACCTGGTTGCGGACGAGTTGCTGCTCGTAGAAGCCATCTCCGAGGCGTTTCGGGATATGGGTCAGGTCGACGCCGATCTGGCTAAAGAAGTAGTCGCTCGACAGGAGGCTCTTCTGGTTCGTAAACGCCGGATTCGTCTCGACGACATAGCCGGGATTCGGCGCGGCGTTCGGTCGGTACAGCCCGCCCTGCGGAATCGTCAGGTTGTTCAGCACGTTCAACGCCGTCGCACTGGCGATGATCGGATCCACCTGGATCGGCGCACCGCCATGCACGACCGCGGCCCCCGACTTCGTGACGCTCGCGTTGCCGCTCAGTCCGCCGAGCGTCAGACCCGGCACGGCTTGACCGGGCAGCAGGCCCAGCGACGGAATCGACGCATTGGCGGCCGTGTTGTTGATGCTCACGCCGGTGCCGGAGATCGTCCCGTTCGAACCCAAGGTCGATTTGTAATCCGGCAGGGCGTACTGCTTGACGTCAGCCGGTGCGCCGCCCGCATTGCCGAACGGCGATGTCCAGTTGTGTTCGGTGTTGTCGTAGTTGTTGTAGTGATAGTGCCCGGAGTAGGTGACCGTCACGCCCGGCGCCTGCTGGCCCGTCGCCGCCCAGCCATCCGCATCGTAACGAGCAGGCAAATTCACATTGCCCACCGCCGCGATATTGCTCCAGTGGTTTTGAAACGTGCCGGATGACGATGCGTCGATCGCACCGCCCGACACGATTTGCGCAGCGGGGCTGACGTCCTTGATCATGTTCGAGATCGCGACGCCCGTGTAGGTCGTGTACTGATAGCCGCTGTTCCACTGACCACTGTGGGGCGGATCCGTAAACATCCCGCCCGGCTGAGCCAGCAGCTTGGCGATGACGGGCGCGGGATCGTAATCGGGATCATCCGGAATGCGCGTGAGCCTGGGCCAGCCGACGTCACGACCGCTGCAGGCCTCCATGTGAAGGGCCACGCAGCCCGACATGCTGATGCCGTACCGTTCCAGAACGGCCGGATCGACGTTATTCGTGTAACCCGTGGTGGTCATCACGCGACGCGTGCTCGTCACCCTGTCGGCGTGCAGTTCCATGGCGCCGCCGGACTGGATCAGCGCAGACACGTTATTGACCAGCGCCGCGTTCGCATAGTTGCCGCTCGCATCCTTCCTGCCCGCCAGCACGACCCTGCCCATGCCGAAGATCGCAGTCGTTGCGATCGAGTCGGTCGTCGTCGTGTCGTCGCGGTTCTCGATGTCGTTGGCAAGAATCTCGAGCGTGCCGTTGCTGTCCGAGCCGCCAATCAGCGCGGTCGGCCCGACGTTCGAGACGGTGCCCGTTGCATTGAGCGACGTGCTGCCGCCCACGATCGCGCCCGTGTTGGTCAGGTTGCCCGATTGCGTACGCAGCAGCCCGCCCGCCGACAGCGCGCCCGAATTGACGATGTTGCCCGCGCTAACGCTCAGGTTGTTGACCGACTGCACGTTGCCGCTGTTGTCGAACGTGCCCGGCAGCGTAAAGGCAAGGTCATGGCCGACGTTGAACTGGTAGCCGGGCGTCACCGCGAAGTCACCCTGCAGATTCACGTTCGCATCGTGAGTAGCGCCGTACGTGCCGCCGCCTTGCAGCGTCGCGGCCGTTACCGTCAGGTCGTGCGTCGAGCTGATTTGCCCGTTCGTGTTCGTGATCGCGCCGGTTGTCGTCACGCCGACGTCGCCGTTCGAATTGGCAATGTTGCCGATCTGCCCGCCGCTGTTGTCCAACGTGTTGCCCTGGACGTGCAGCGCCCCGCCGCTCAGTTGCCCGCCTTGCGTGTTGGAAATCGATGCCGCGCTGACCGTCACGTCGCCGTTACCGGTGATCGCGCCCATGCCGAACACATCGCCGGCATGGCTGTTGACGATCTGGCTACCGCCTTGCACGGTCATCGCGCCCCTGCCGAGGTTCGTAATCGCCCCGTCAGCGTTGTTGATCGACGCGGATTGAACGGCAAGCGTGCTGGTATCGCCCACCGTCGACTGGCCGGCCTGGATGTGACCGCTTTGGTTCGCCAGCGAGCCGCCGCTGGTGAGCGACAGGAACGCATCCGAACGCACCAGCCCCCGTGTGTTGTTGACGTCGCCCGCGATCGTTCCGGTCGTCCCGCCCTGTGCCGAGAGAATACCGCTCGAGTTGTCCCAACTGCTCGCGTCGACAACCGCTTGCCCCTTGGTGACGATGGTGCCCGATGCGTTGTTCAGCGCGCTCGCGCCATTGGCCGGTGCGATCTTCAGCGTACCCGTCCCGGCATGCGTAATCGTCCCGCCGGCATTGTTCAACTGGGCCGGGGCGAGGGTGAGATCCCGGCTGTTCGTCTGGATCGTACCGCCCGCAGAGTTGTCCAGCGTGCCGCTGACATTGACGCTCATTGCCGACGATCCATATTGCGTGATCGTGCCGCCATGGTTCATCAGGTTCGGCGTGGTCAGCACGAGCTGATTGGTTTCGAGCTTGCCCCCGCTGTTATCCAGCGTCGAATCGGCGGTAACTGACAGGTTCGGCGCAACGATCGAACCGCTCTGGTTCGTCATCGAGCCCGTGTGAATCGTCGCATTCGTGATCGCGCCGATCCGGCCGCCGTCGTTCGTCAGCGTGCCGCTGGTCAAGCCGAGATCCGTATCGGAAGACAGCTTGCCGTTCTTGTTGTTCAGCGCGCCGCCGACCGTGGCCGACAAGCCGGTTTGACCGTTGATCGAACCCGATGTGTTGTTCAACGCACCGGTTTGCGCAACGACCCGCCCGTTACCTGCGATCGTGCCGCCGACGTTCGAAACCGAGCCGGCGCCATTGCCAAGCGTCAGCGTGCCAGTACCCGCATGCGTAATCGTGCCGCCGTCGTTCTTGAGCGTGGTCGGGGCGAGCATGAGGTCGGTGCTGTCGGATTGCAGCGTGCCGCCGCTCGAATTGTCGAGCGTGCCCGAGACGTTGACCGTCATCGCGCCGGCCCCGGTTTGCGTGATCGTGCCGCCGTGGTTCACCACATCGGTTGCGCCCAACGAGACCTGATCGGCCTGCACGGTGCCGGCACTGTTGTCCAGCGTCGTGCCGTCGACCTTGGCCGTATGGCCGATGATCGTGCCGCCACGGTTGGTCAGGTGCGCACCCGCATCGACCGTCACGCCCTGGACGCCCTTCAGCGTGCCGCCGCTGTTGTCGACCGACTGACCGGAAACATGAAGATTCGTGTTGGACTTGATCGTCGCGTGGTTGGCTATATTCCCGCCTTGCACGGTCACATCGCCATTGCCGCCGATCACGCCGCCTTGCGCGCCGTCCGCTGCCGTACCGGCTGCATTCGTGAGCTGGCCGGTCGCCGTCAGCGCCAGCCCATCGGTATTGAGCGACGTAATGCGGCCCGCCGTGTTGTCGATCGTGACCCCGTCGACTGTTGCTCGCCCGGCGCTCTGGATCGTGCCTTGATTGTTCGCGATGGCGCCGCCGCGCAGCGCCAGCGTGCTTTTCGATACAAATGAGCCGGACTGGTTGGCGAGTTGCCCGGAGGTGGCCGTCACCGACAGCGGCCCCTGCGACGACACCTTGCCGCCCTGGTTCGATACGCTGCCGGCCGTTACCGTGGTGCTGCCCTGGCTCGACAGTTCGCCATGGTCGTTGACGACCGCGCCCGCCGCATTCGCCGTGAATGCACCTTGAGTGCTGGTCGTCGCATTCGCAAGGTTCACGTCACCGGTCGTGGCAGTCAGCGACAGGTTGCCGTTCGCTGCCGTCGTGCCGCCGGCAAGGTTCACGCCGTGGCCCTTCGCCGTGACGTTGCCGCCTGCAACGTTCTTGCCGGTCGCGCTCAACGTGCCCGTCGTCGTGACTTGCAGGTCGCCAACTTGCGTGACGATACCGTCGCTGTTCACGCCTGCGCCGAGCGTGCCCGTCGAGTTCAGCGAACCCGCCGTTACGCCCACGTCATGCTGTGCCGCGAGTGTCCCGGTATTCACCACGTCGGCGCCCGTGCTCACCGATACCGACTGCTGACCGTAGGTCGTGCCGCTGCTCTCGACACCACCCGCCGCGGATACCGCGACGTTGCCAAGCGAGCTGATCTTGCCCGACTGCACCAGCCGCCCGCCAGTCGTCAGCGTCATGCCCATCGCATCCGCCGCGATCGTGCCGGCGTTCCGTACACCGACACCGCCCTCTGTCCCGACCAGGAAGATGCGATTTGCGTACATCCCGCCGAGCTGGCTCACGTCGATCGCGACGGCGGGCGCCGCACCTTCGCCCTGAATTCGCGTTGTCTGGAGCGTGTCGTGATTGACCTGGTTCGCCCCCGCGACCACGTTAAGGTTGTTTGCGTAAATCGCGGCATTTGTTTGTACGGCTCTGGCAATGAGGTCGACCTGGTCGACATTCGTTGCATTCAGGCCCGCGCCTTGTACCGTAATGAGGCCACGTGTCGTATTGAATCCCGCCAGCGCCCCGTCCGCATTCAAGGTCGGCGTACCGGTCGTCAGGATTGCGCGCGAGGTATTAATAAACCCGCCGCCATCAACGACCAATCCGGACGGATTCGAAATGATCACCTCGGCGCGTTGGCCCGCCACCTCGACGTAGCCTCTCAGTTGCGTCGGGTTGTTGCTGTTGACCTGGTTGACAATGATGCGTGCCGCATCATTCGGGCCAAAATTCGGATTGCCGTTGATATAGCCCGCTTGCTGCGTGTTCGTGATAACTGGCGAGTTGTTCAAGATCACGCCAGGTTTCTGCACGTCGAACTGGGAATACGTATTCAACGAAACACCAGCCCCGCTGGGTTTGTTGATGTTCACTTGCGGCAAGCCACTCTGCGTCTGAACGACAGCCGGCGCATGCGGACCCGCGCCCACCACCTGCGCGCCGGCCCACATCGGCACTACGCCTGCCGTCGCCAGCGCGGCAAACGCCACGCGACGCAGCGCCACCCGCGGCATCACGCTTTGCAAGGCACCCGCCACCTTGCGCACGGCTTCGCCCCTGCCCGCTTTCCCCGACGAGCTGACAGTCTCTTCGACTGCGATTAACATGCCGCGCACGCGACTGAACACGAGGCGATATTGATTTTTATTCATGAGTGCAACGAGTTTTAAACTTGGAATGCGAATCAAATGGGGGTAACGACCAACCCCACGATCAAACCCATCGATTCGAAAATCCCTGGCCGAATTTTTTTATATGATCGAAATTGCGTTTGACGCAAAATCGTGATACTTCTTGTAATTTTTCGTAATGGTATCACACGCCTTGAAAAAGCGGACAATGGCCATCGCCGTCGCGCGATGCAAGGCATCGTGCCGCGCGCATCGCGTTTAAATGCCAATGAGCATCACGCTCATATTGCTCGCCCAGTTGCCGCACTGTGTCGATTACCATGCGGCCATCTTGATCGCTCATATCGCGCCGAGCCGCGTAGCGAGCGATTTGCAATATCCTGGCCGCCGGTTCGCTTGACCCCACACCTCCGACGCAGCTACTCGTTCAACTTCGAGCGGCGGCATACAAGGAGAACGGCCGCGATTCCGCGCGAAATCAAGGCGCCGAACGGATGAACTGAAATGGCCGATACCGCAGGCTCGGCGGAACAACGGCTTTTACGAAGCGATGGGAGCGATCCCTTCGACCGGCGGCGACCGTTCCTGCGACGTGCGGCTTGATGGCTTCACCGTTGTGATGGCGTTTCAGCGGCTGGCGCCGATCCGCGAAGGCAGTGGCAAGGGCACGCGCCGTGCCGCCATCGACGAACGAACCGGCCCGGGACGAACCCATCATTCGCCACGAGCCTTGCCATCATGCGGCCCGATCGGCCGCACCGGCCAATCCGCCCATCGGTACGTGTCGTTCAGCGGATAGCGAATGCGATTCTCGGGTTTCGGCGTCTCGCCGATCACGGTCAGTCGCACTTCCTGACGGGTGTTGTTGAGAAAACTGCGGCAAATACCGGCGCCTGCGGGAAATCCGACGGAGTCCCCCGGTTAGTGTTCGTTGTCCGGCCCCTCAAGCGCGGTCCAGTGCTCGATGAAGCTGGGCCGGACGTTGCATCGCGGTCCGCCCTCCCGAAAGCAAGTAGGGTATGACGACACTCGTGAATGCTGATGCCGATCCTGCGGCATCGCCGGCAACGAAACGAGACAGGCACGACACCACGCCCTTAGCCTGTCGTGCCGTCCCCCAACCGTTCGTTCCCGGCATTGCCTTTCGCCGCCATCCAACGGCCAACGCCAGCGCTCGCTCGCTTACCGACCCGGTGTCCAAGATCGATGAACGGCCGCTCCACTGACGCATGGAGCAGCGCGGCGATCGCTGACAACACCAGCGCGCCGACAATCGTCACGATCCAGAATTCAATCGATCCTCGCATGACGATCGGTCGGATGGCGGCATTGTCGAAGCCGATTGAAAAGACGAAGCCGTGAAGCAGATAGATACCGTAACTGATATGGCCAAGCCGGACGGCTGCGCGACTCGAGAGCAGGCCGAAAATGTCCGCACCGTTGGCGACCTGAAAAAACATGATTCCCAGCAGCAATGCCTGCAGCGTACTGAACGGCTCCGGATGCACCCAACAGGCTGCGCCCAACGCAATCAGCGCGATTGCGGAAGACAAGTTACGCGCCAACGGAATACGGATCTCGGCCTTTGCAAGCGATGCCGTCAACATGCCGATGGCGAACATCGTCAGGTATTTCCAGCTTTCCGCATGGGACAATTGCGCCCCCGCGATCGACAGCAACAGAAATGCGAATGCGGCAATCAAGTGCAGCCGCGGTCTTGCGAAAAGCGACGCCGGCAACAATGCGATGTAGAAGCGCCACTCATATTTCAATGTCCAGACAACGCCGGCGACAATGATCCAGACGTTTTCATAGCCATTGAAGTCATGCTGCACCAGGAAGCCGAGCGCATACCACTGCGCCAGAGCTTTCGCCACGTCCGTGGGCGAGTCCTGCAACTGGAAGCCGCTACGTGCGAAGACGACGATGACGAGACCGGTAATGGCAATCCAGTATATCGGCGCGATCCGGAAGAACCGCCCGATGTAGAGGCGAAGCCAGTCGACTCGCCCATCGCGGGCGAGCAGTTTTCCCCAAAAAAGATACCCGGTGATCATGAAGAACAGCGCGACCGCCACGCTCCCGAGCTGCGAGAACAACCAGTCTTCAGGCAGGCTCCAGCGCCCTGTCGACAGCCATGTCCGCGCAATGACGGCGTGATGGAGCATGACGCTCAATGCGAGGTAACCGCGCATCCCGTCGATGGCGGTAACGCGATGCTTGCCGGCCGACGCCGGCTCATCGATAAAACGCCAGATATTCGACGAGAAGAAAACGGTAACGATTATTAGAGTAATGATGTAGCTGAACATCGAACATCCGGCCCCGACAGAAGCCCGGGATGGTAGCATGCTCGAAGTCTGTTTTAAATCTATTTATTCCGAAAATTGACGTCGCAAGTCAATATAGAGGCGTAATTCCAATGCATCAGACGCATATCGGAATTTGCTGATTCGCGGCGTAATCCCCTGCGCCAAAACCTCGCTCGAGTGGCCGATGACTCCGGCATCGCGCGGTCGAATGCACTGCGTCTGGCTCGCCGTATCGTGCACGCCGTGGCTGCTCGCCACCCCGACGCTGAAGCCCCTCGCCGCGCCGTTGCTGCCGATCCCGCGACTGCTCGATTCCTGATGGCGCTTGCTCGTTTCCAGACCCGCGAGCACGTTGATCGCACCTTGCTTCGCGATCACATCACTTGCAATCGCTGAAGTCGGTCGAGGTTTAATGCCACGTGATCGAGCGTGGCGACGGAAGAACTCGTTGCAAACGCAACCTGGAGGGTCGGGCCAAATGCGATCGCCCGCCGAGCGTCGGCCGCGTCGATCGTCAATGGCGACTCCGCCCTGCACTTTTGGTCTCGAGCCGCCCACACCCTGACGCACCGAGACGTCATGTGGTCGGACCCGCACAATTTCGGGATCGCGCATCAATGTCCGTTCGAACATTCAAATGAACATCCGGCGAACAGTAAAAGTTCGATCGCTGTCGTCTCGGCTCACCATTCGAAACACCCGAAACGGCTGACGCGACAAGGCGCGTCGGACGATCCCGCCGCATCAGCATGGTTTTCCCCAATATCTGGGCAGGCCCCTAGTGGTACGATGACCGACGTGGAATATCGACGAAATGTTCGAATTCGCGCATCGACGAATCGCCACGCCGCCGAGCGGGACCGGCAGCAGTCCCGAACATGGATGGAGACAATCTTGCGGAAAATCATAGGCTTGCGCTGGTGGATCATTGCGCTCGTGTGCCTCGGGACGATCGTCAATTACCTGTCGCGCAACGCGCTCGGCGTGATGGCGCCCGAATTGAAGACCCTGCTGCACATGAATACGCAGCAATACTCGTATGTCGTCGGAGCATTCCAGGTCGGATACACGATCATGCAGCCGGTGTGCGGGCTGATCATCGACCTGATCGGCCTACGCATCGGTTTCGCGGTGTTCGCTTGCCTGTGGTCGCTGACGGGCGTGCTGCACGGCTTCGCGGGCGGCTGGCTGTCGCTCGCGGCGCTGCGCGGCCTGATGGGGCTGACGGAGGCCGTCGCGATTCCTGCCGGCATGAAGGTCGTGGCCGAGTGGTTTCCGAACCGTGAGAAGTCGGTGGCGGTCGGCTACTTCAACGCCGGCACCTCGCTCGGCTCCCTGCTCGCGCCGCCGCTCGTCGTGTTCCTGTCGCTGCGCTACGGCTGGCAAAGCGCATTTGCGGTCACGGGCGCGCTCGGTTTCGTCTGGGCCGCGATCTGGTACGTGTTCTATCGCTCGCCGGCCGATCATGCGCGCATCAGCACGAACGAACGCGACGCGATCATCGGCGGCCAGACGCCGGTGGCGTCCGGCTCGCAGGACAAGCGCCGCGTGCGCGAAGTGCTGGGCACACGCCGTTTCTGGGCGATCGCGCAGGCGCGCTTCTTCGCGGAGCCGGCGTGGCAGACGTTCAGTTTCTGGATTCCGCTGTATCTCGCCACCGAGCGGCACATGGACCTGAAGCAGATCGCGATGTTCGCGTGGCTGCCGTTCCTCGCGGCCGACCTTGGCGGGTTGTTCGGCGGCTATCTGTCGCCGTTCCTGATGAAGCGGTTTCGCATGCCGCTGATCTGGTCGCGCGTCGCGGGCGTCGTGCTCGGCGCGTTCATGATGATCGGCCCGGCCTGTATCGGGCTCGTCGCGTCGCCGTACCAGGCGATCGCCCTCTTCTGCGTCGGCGGCTTCGCGCACCAGATGATTTCGGCGCTCGTGAATACGCTGGCGGCCGACGTCTTCGAGCCCGGCGAAGTCGGCACCGCCGCGGGCTTCGCTGGGATGGCGGCGTGGATCGGCGGGCTGGGTTTCTCGCTGCTGGTCGGCGCGCTGGCCGACAAGCTCGGCTACGGGCCGCTGTTCGGCGCGCTCGGCGCGTTCGACCTGATCGGCGCGACGCTGCTCGTCATCCTGATGCGCGGCGTGACGCGCGACGCCACGCCGCAAAAAATCGACCACGGCGCGCATTCCGCCGCCTGACCTGACCTCGACATTCATCATGGCCACCTTGAAGAATCCACCGCGCTTCGCGTTGTCCGCCCAGCAGGGCCATCACCTCGTTCTGACCGCCGTGGACGGCTGCCGGATCGAGCTGTTCGTCCTCGCCGACGACATCATCCGCGTGCTCGTGCTGCCTGACGGTGCGTTGCGCGGGCCGCGCACGTGGGCGATCGCGCCCGGAATGGACGATGTGCCGCTCGAAGGCCGCGACCGCCACGACATGAGCGGTTTCGACCCGGTGCCGTATACGACGATTGCCGATCGCGAGCACGTGACGATCGAAACCACGTGCGTGCGGCTCACGGTCGCGCTCGACGGCGGCTTCTGCGCGTGGGACATCCTGCACGACGGCGCATGGCAGCGCGTGATGAACGATCGCAAGACGCAGGCGTACAACTTCGGCTGGTGGGACGCGCGCGTGTATCACTACGTCGAGCGCGGGCCGGACGAACTGGTCGTCGGCCTCGGCGAGCGCGCGGGTGCGCTGGATCGCACGAACCAGAGCTTCGAGATGCGCAACATCGACGCGATGGGCTACAGCGCGCGCACGAGCGATCCGCTCTACAAGCACATCCCGTTCTACGTCACGTGGCAGCCGCGGACGCTGACGGGGTTCGGCCTGTTCTACGACACGCTCGCCGACTGCCGCTTCGACATGGGGCGCGAGCTCGACAACTATCACGGGCAATATCGCCACTTCGTCGCCGAGCACGGCGATCTCGACTATTACTTCATCGCGTCGCCCGCCACGCCGCTGCACGCGGTGCGGCGTTTCACATGGCTGACGGGGCGGCCCGCGCTGATGCCGAAATGGGGACTCGGCTATTCCGGCTCGACGATGAGCTACACCGATGCGCCCGACGCGCAGGAGCGGATGGACGAATTCCTCGCGCGCTGCGGCGAGCACGACATCCTGTGCGACTCGTTTCACCTGTCGTCCGGCTACACGTCGATCGGCCCCAAGCGCTACGTGTTCAACTGGAACCGCGACAAGTTCCCGGACGTCGATGGCTTCGTGAAGCGCTACCTCGATCACGGCGTGCGTCTGTGCCCGAACATCAAGCCGTGCCTGCTGCAGGACCATCCGGCATTCGACGAGGCCGCCGAAGCGGGCCTGCTGATCGAAGCGCGCAACGGCGATCCGGCATGGGTGCAGTTCTGGGACGAAGTGGGCGCCTATCTCGACTTCACGAATCCGGCGACGATCGACTGGTGGAAGTCGCGCGTGAAGGACAGCCTGCTGCGTCACGGCATCGCCGCGACATGGAACGACAACAACGAGTTCGAGATCTGGTCGCCCGATGCGATCGCGCACGGCTTCGGGCAGCCGTTCCCGGCGCGCGAGGCGAAGGTGCTGCAGACCTTGCTGATGATGCGCGCGTCGCGCGACGCGCAGCGCGAACATGCGCCGGGCCGGCGTCCGTTCCTCGTGTCGCGCTCGGGCGGCGTCGGCATGCACCGCTACGTGCAGACGTGGTCCGGCGACAACACCACGTCGTGGGAAACGCTGCGCTACAACCTGAAGATGGGCCTCGGCCTCGCGATGTCGGGCGTGTCGAACAGCGGCCACGACATCGGCGGCTTTGCCGGCCCGGCGCCCGAACCGGAACTGCTGGTGCGCTGGGTGGAATTCGGCATCTTCCTGCCGCGCTTCAGCATCCATTCGTGGAACGACGACGGCACCGTCAACGAACCGTGGATGTATCCGGACGTGACGGGCGAGATCGCCGGGCTGATCAAGCTGCGCTATCGCCTGATTCCCTACCTGTATGAACTGCTGTGGCAATCGCACAGCGCGTATGAGCCCGTATTGCGCCCGATGTTCGCCGAGTTTCCGCATGATCCGCGCTGCCTCGCCGACGGCGACGACATGATGCTCGGCGCGTCGCTGCTCGTCGCACCCGTGGTCGAGAAGGGGCGGCACGCGCGCGAGGTCTATCTGCCGGCGGCCACGCGCTGGGTGTCCTACTGGAGCGGCGAAACGTTCGACGGCGGGCAGACGGTCACGTTTCCGGCGCCGTTCGGGCAGCCCGTGATGCTGCTGCGCGAAGGTGCGGTGCTGCCGCTGAACGTCGCGGAGCAGCATTTCGGCCGCCCCGCCGACGAACGTGCGTTCATCATCGTGCCGCATGCGGGAAACGGCGTCGCAACAGGCCGCTGCATCGACGACGACGGCGAAGCGGAAGCCTCGCCCGGCGGCGAGCAAGGGCGATGGAACGTGGCCGTGGCGAGCGATGCGGCCGCGTTGCGCATCTCGGTCGAACGCGCGGGCCCGATGCGCAGGAATCAGACGCACGTGCAGGTGAGTCTGCCGGCGGCCGACCGTCGCGATGTCGTGAGCGCACACGGCGACATCGTCGACGAGCGCGTGGCCGGCGGCTGGCGCCACCTGACCCTTCGCATTCCACTTTGACGACAAAACATCGACCGGCCGCCCCGGCCGGCTGCATGACACTTTGGAGACTTTCCAGCCATGACGCAAACCGGACGCACGCGTGCGCGTGCCGTTGTCCTCTCGTGCCTGCCGCTGGCCGGCGCGCTCCTGTCGACGGGCGCCTTCGCGCAAAGCAGCGTGACGCTTTACGGCGTCGTCGACAATGCCTTCGCTTATTCGAGCAACCAGCGCGGCCATTCGAACTTCTACATGAGTCAGGGCAACCTGCTGGCGAGCAAGTTCGGCCTGCTCGGCGCGGAAGATCTCGGCGGCGGCACGAAGGTCATTTTCCGCCTTGAAAGCGGCTTCAATTCGCTGACCGGCGCGCAAAGCAGCGCCGGCGTCATGTTCAACCGGCAGGCCTATGTCGGCCTGAGCGACGACAGGTACGGCACGGTGACGCTCGGGCGCCAGTACACGCCGTACTTCCAGATGGTGGGCGCGCTCGGCCCGACCGGCGTGCTGACCGGCGCGACGGGCGCGCATCCGGGCGATGTCGACGCGCTCGATACGACGCTTCGATTCAATAATTCGATTACCTATGTATCGCCGACGTTCGGCGGCTTCGCGTTCAGCGGCCAGTACGCGCTCGGCGGCGTGCCGGGCAGCGTGGCAAGCGGCAGCAACTTCAGCGCGGCGCTCCGCTACGACTACCGGCCCTTTTCGGTGGCAGCCGGATACGTGAAGCTGAAAGACATCGCGACGAGCCAGGCGCTCGGCAGCTTCGCGGCCAATTCGCCCGTCAACAACGGCTATGCGACGGCGCGCGGCGTACAGCTAATCGCCGCCGCGGCCCGCTATGAGATGAACAACCTGATGGTCGGCGTGAACTACTCGAACGCGCAGTACGCGCCCGGCTCGCGCTCGCTGTTCACGGACGAGGCCGTATTCAATACGTATGGCGTGATCGCGACGTACCGCTTCACCCCTGCCATCATCGTCGGCGCGGGATACAGCTACACGATGGCGAGCAAGTCGAACGGGATCAGCGATCCGGCGCGCTATCACCAGATTTCGCTCGAGCAAACCTACAGCCTGTCGAAGCGCACGACGTTCTACGCGCTCGAAGCCTATCAACACGCGCGCGGCAAGTCGCTCATCGCGTCGGGCAGCACGGGTACGAGCATTGCCGACGCGGTGGCGGTCGTCGGCGACTCGCAGAATACGACGCCATCGTCCGGACCTTCGCAGTTCGTCGGCATGGTGGGATTGCGCCACTCCTTCTGAATGTCGTCTCGTCCGGCGGGCCGGTCGGCGGGATCATCCTGATCCCGGTCCGCCATCCTTCGATACGCCTGTGGCCGGCCGTCGCTCACAGGCTCCGTCCCGGCTCGCCCTTCACGCCGACCAACAGCGCCACCCCGCTCGCAACCAGCAGCGCGGCCAGCAGATACACGGCGAGATCCATGCTGCCGGTGCGCGTGCGGATCAGGCCGATCACCCACGGGCTGACGATGCCGCTGGTGATGCCGATGCTGCTGATCAGCGCGATCCCGCCCGCCGCGGCCTTGCCGGACAGGTAGCCGGTCGGCACCGCCCAGAAGATCGGCAGCGCGGCGAAGATCAGCGTCGCGGCGATCGACAGGCACGCGAGCATCGCCGCGAAACTGTGCAGATGCAGCGTCAGCGCGGCGAGCGCGACCCCGCCGCCGATCGTGCAGCACGCAAAATGCCCGCGGCGCTCGCCGATGCGATCCGAGCGGCGCGCGATCAGGATCAGGCCGATCGCGCCGATCGCGTTCGGCACGACCGTGTAGAGGCTCACGGCCACCACGTCGGTCACGCCGAAGTCGCGGATCATCAGCGGCATCCAGAAGTTGAGCGTCAGCGACGCGCAGGTCAGCGAGAAATAGATGAACGCGAACAGGTAGACGCGCGGGTTCAGCAGCGCGGCGGCGAAGCTGCGCGAATCGTGCGCGCCGTGTGCCGCGTGTGCACCTTCGCGGCCCTGCCCGTGCGCGCACAGCGCCGCGACACGCGCCTTCTCGTCCGGCGTGAGCCACGCCGCGTCCTGCGGCCGGTCGACGAGATACGTGAGCGCGACGAACGCGAGCACGACCGCGGGTGCGCCCTCGATCGCGAACATCCATTGCCAGCCGTAGAGGCCGAGCACGCCGGCCATGTCGCGCATGATCCAGCCCGACATCAGCCCGCCGAGCACGCCCGCGACCGCGACGCCGGCGAAGAACACCGAGATCGCCGCCGCGCGCCGGTTCGCCGGGAACCACCAGGTCAGGTACAGCACGATGCCGGGAAAGAAGCCGGCCTCGAACACGCCGAGCAGGAAGCGCAGCACGTAGAAGTGCGACGGCTTCGACACGAACATCATCCCCACCGACGCGATGCCCCACAGCAGCATGATCCGCGTGAACGTGCGGCGCGCGCCGAAGCGCGCGAGCAGCAGGTTGCTCGGCACCTCGCAGAATACGTAGCCGACGTAGAACACGGCCGCGCCGAGGCCGTACATCGCATCGCTGAAACCAAGGTCGTGCTTCATCTGCAACTGCGCGAAGCCGATGTTGATGCGGTCGAGGAACGACACGACGTAGCAGAGGAACAGGAACGGGATGATCCGCCACGCGATCTTGCGGAACAGCAGTTGGTCATCGGAAGCCGACGCGGACGCAACCGCCGCTTCCGCGGGAAGGGATTGGGGCATGTCTCTCTCCAAACGCGCTGCGCGAATCGGGCGCGCAACAGTCTCCGAGGGCGTGCATGCGCCCTGCTTTCTTGTGAGATCGAAGAAACGCGGCGGAACCGCTGCGGCTGCCGCGCAAGGCGGGACGTCCGCCCGGACGCCCCGCCGTCATGGGCCGCTCAGTCCTGCAGCGCGGCCCACATTTCCTTGTCGCGCTCGGCGGTCCAGATGCGCGGATGCGTGATGCCGCTCGCCTCGTCGAACGCGCGCGACACGTCGAACGGCAAACAGTGCTCGTAGATGAACACCTGGCCGAACTTCGGATCCATCGCTTCGCGCGTGAGCGCCATCGCGGCCTTGAGATCGAGCTTGCGCTCGACGGCCTTGCGGCCTTGCGCAAGCAGCGTCGACACGAAGTCCTTCGTGTAGTCGAGGCCCTGGTTCACTTCGGCCGGGTTCAGCAGCGCCGGGCCGCGGCCGGGCACGAGCTTCTCGGCGCCGAGCGCGCGCAGCGCCTCGAGCGTCGCCGGCCACTGTTCGAGCTGCGCGTCGCC
Source organism: Burkholderia ubonensis subsp. mesacidophila (assembly GCF_002097715.1). Classification (NCBI taxonomy): domain Bacteria; kingdom Pseudomonadati; phylum Pseudomonadota; class Betaproteobacteria; order Burkholderiales; family Burkholderiaceae; genus Burkholderia; species Burkholderia ubonensis. The sequence goes on along the minus strand of NZ_CP020738.1, from coordinate 1,600,612 downwards.
GCAGTAGCACGCGGCGTCGTACTCGACGAGGTCGCCCGAGAACAGCACCTTCTGCGACGGCAGCCACACGATCGTGTCGCCCTTCGTGTGGCCCGAGCCGACATGCATGATCTTCACTTCGAGCTTGCCGAGGAACAGCGTGATCTCGCGTTCGAACACGAGCGTCGGCCAGGTCAGGCCCGGCACCGTCTCGACGCCCGCGAACAGGCGCGGAAAGCGCTCGATCTCCGACTTCATGTCGGCCTCGCCACGCTCGACGATCATCTCGTAGGTGCCGCGGCTCGCGATCACGTGCTGCGCGCCTTCGGCGAAATACGCCGACGCGCCGAGCACGCGCACCGCGTGGTAGTGCGACAGCACGACGTGCTTGATCGGCTTGTCGGTGACGCTGCGGATCTTCGCGATCAGGTCCTGCGCCATCGCGGGCGTCGCGGTCGTGTCGACGATCAGCACGCTGTCGTCGCCGATGATCACGCCCGAGTTCGGGTCGCCTTCGGCGGTGTACGCGTACGCGTTTTCGGAGAGCCGGGTCCAGGTGATCTTCTTCTCTTCCAGGTCGGCTTGAGAGGCGAATGCTTTGGCCATGTGGGGTTCCGTGGCTGCGAGCCATGTGTTGAGGGGTTGAGCGGATCATCGTCCCGCGCCAAATATTTGTCAATGGCAAATCTGCTTGCTATTGTTTAATACGGGTAAACGTGTGGGCGGGCGCGATAAATGGCGTCGGATACCATGCGGAATGTTTCGATTTGAGGTGAATGCAGTGCAGAACGACGAAGATCGCGCGGACGATGCGCCGCAGAAGGCGCAGCGCGGCATCCAGAGCGTCGAGGTGGGCGGCCGGCTGCTCGACGCGCTCGCGCGGCGGCGCAAGCCGCTCGGGCTGTCCGAGCTGGCGGCGGCCGCCGCGCTGTCGACCGCGCAGGCGCATACTTATCTGGTGAGCCTGACGCGCCTCGCGCTCGTGAAGCGCGACGCGATCACCGGCAATTACGAGCCGGGGCCGCTGTCGCTGCGGCTCGGCCTGATGTCGATCGAGCGGCAGCCGGCCTATCGCGCGGCCTTGCCGCACGCGGCGCGGCTCGCGGAAGGCGTCGGGCTCAGCGTCGCGCTGTCGGTGCCGGGCGCGCTCGGGCCGACGATCGTGCGCATCGAGCACGGCGGCTATCCGCTGCACGTGAACCTGCACGTCGGTTCGGTGATGTCGCTCGACACGACGGCGACCGGCCGCGTGTTCCGCGCGTTCGGCGACCCCGCGCAGCTCGACGCGATGGCGGCCAGCCAGGCCGGCGCGGGCAACACGCTCGCGGGCGCCGACAGCGCGCAGCCGGCGCCGGACGCCGACGCGCGGCGGGCCCGGATCGACGCCATCCGCCAGCGCGGCATCGAGCGCAGCGTCGACCTGCCGAGCCCCGGCGTCAGCGGGATGTGCGTGCCCGTGCTCGACGCGGAGGGCCGCCTGCAGCTCGCGCTGACGGTGATCGGTTCGACGGGATCGATCGACGTCGCGTGGGACGGCCCGATCGCGACGGCGCTGCGCGATGCGGCGCGGCAGGCGACCACGTCGCTCGGCGCGGAGGACGCGCCGCCGCCGCCCGCGGCCGCGCCACGCGTGCCGCCCGCACTCGCCGACGACGCGAAGGCGCAACGCGGCATCAACGCGCTCGACAGCACCGGCAACCTGCTGCTCGCGCTCGTGTCGGCGGGCCGCGCGCTGCCGCTGCGCGACCTCGCGGCGGCGGCGGACATGCCGGCCGCGAAGGCGTTTCCGCATCTGGTGAGCCTGCTGAAGATCGGCCTGCTGAGCCGTGACGCGGCCGGCTGTTTCGACGCCGGGCCGCTCAGCCAGGCGCTCGGCCTGATCGCGATGCAGCGCGTGTCGCCGGCGCGCGACGCGGAAGCCGAGATCGTCGCGCTCGCCGAAGCGACCGACATGAGCGTCGCGGCCGCGACGCTCGGGCCGCTCGGGCCGACCGTGATCCGCTTCGAGGAATCGGCGCGGCCGCAGCACGTGAGCCTGCAGGTCGGCACCGTGATGTCGCTCGTCAATACGGCGATCGGCCGCAGCTTCGCGGCCGGTATGACCGACGACGTGCTGGCCGGCCTGCTCGCCGGCGAACCCGTGCGCCTCGCGGGGCGCGCGGCGCAGGCCGACGAGGCGTTCCGCGCGCATCTCGCGCGGATCCGCGCGGAAGGCGTCGACTTCGCGTTCGATGCGCCGGTGCCCGGCATCGCGACGGTCGCCGCGCCCGTGTTCGATCACACCGGCGCCATCCGGCTCGTGATCGCGATCATCGGCGCATCGCGCGGCTTCCCGCGCGGGCCCGGCAGCGACCTCGCGCAGGCGCTGCTCGCCGCGACACGGCGGCTGTCGTGGCGGTTCGGGTGGATCGGCGGGCAGTGACCGCCGCCGGAACGTCCTTCTCTCGCCGCCGCCCAATCCCCTTCGGTTTTTTTCTGGTTCGAGATCGTGCTTCGTCACGGTCTCGTCGCGTCCGCACGTCAAACTGCCGTCGAAATGCGCGCCGGCCACAGCGCTGGCCGGTTCGCTCGCGCCCGACTCGACACGGGATCATGTTGCGCCGCGGCAACAGAATCCCCAAAGAATTACCATATTACAAAATCGCATTTCACAAGACGGTGGGCCTCATCTATCATTAGGGTTATCCCTAACTCGCCACCTACATGGGGCATCGTCATGCAAACGTCTAACGTCTCCGACCGTTCCAACCAATCCGCTGGCTGGCTCTCGCGTGTTGGCTCGCTGCTTGCAGAAGCATGGGCACTGCACCTCGAGACCTGCGAAGTCATCGCTGAAGCCCACGCGCGACTGCCGCGCTGAACGGAACGAACAGACGCTGGCCGGCGGCCCGATCGCCGGCCTTGTTCCTTTTCCACTCGCCCGCCTTCGCTGCGCAATCGCGCGGCTGCCCATCTCCCCGCGCACTCACACCTGTATCGACGGCACGTCCTTCATGCAGCGCAGCGCGAACATCGACCGGCTGTGACGAATGCTCGAGATCTTGTACAGCTTCTCGCGCAAAAAACGCTCGTATCCGGCCGTGCCGTCCACGGCGACCTTGATCCAGTAATCGTAATCACCCGACACGAGATAGGCCTCGAGCACCTCGGGCAGCGCCGCGAGTTCCGCGCCGAAGCGGGCCAGCGCGTCGTCCTCGTGGCGATCGAGCGTCACTTCGAGGATCACGATGTCCGCGTAGCCGAGCTTGCGCTGATTGACGAGCGCGACATAGCCATCGATGTAGCCGTCGATTTCGAGTTGCCGCGTGCGGTTCCAGCACGCGGTCGTCGACATCCCGATCTGTTCGGCCAGTTCGGCATTCGACAGGCGCGCATTCTTCTGCAGTGCGCCGAGGATCTTGCGGTCCTGATTGTCGAGCGTTTTGGGTGTGCGTTCGCGGGTAGCCATGACAGGAAGAATCTTCTACTTAAAATCCGCATTCTAGCTGAACAGAATTCCGGATTTCGACCCGATTGGCTGGAAAACAGGAAGCCTTTTAACCTGGCCCCCTGATACATTTTCCCTATGCCTGCTGCCCGGCACGCTCCCCGCGACAACCCCTTCGCATCGGGACGCACCACCGCAATCACGAGTTGCGGAGCCGGGCACCCAGGCATTCGAAACCGCCGCCCGCGCACCCTAACCGACCGTGCGCGGCGCGGGGGCCCGCCTCCCTGTTCCTGCACTTCCCGTCATGTCGTTCCGGCTTTACCTCTCGTTCCTTGCCGCTTCCTTCGTTCTCATCTACGCCCCCGGCCCCGTCAACCTGCTCACGATGAACCAGGCGCTGCGCGCCGGCTGGCGGCGCGCGCTGCCGTGCGTGTGGGGCGGCACGCTCGCCGTGCTGCTGCAGCTCGCGCTGACCGCGCTCTGCCTGAATTCGCTGGTGCATATCGACGAGCGCGCGCTGACCGCGCTGCGCTGGGCGGGCGCGGCTTACCTGGTCTGGCTCGGGTGCAAGCAATGGATCAGCCGCGCGCCGGCCACGGCGAGCGCCGCATCGGCCGAGGTCGCCCAGCCGGTTTCCGACACCGGACGTGAGCTGTTCTGGCGCGGCGTCGCGACATCGGGCCTGAATCCGAAGACGCTGCTGTTCTTTCCGTCGTTCTTTCCGCAATTCATCAGCGCGAACGCCGAATGGAGCCTGAACCTTCAGTTCCTGCTGCTCGCGGCGACGTTCGCGCTGCTGTTCGCGGGCGGCGTCGCGTCGATGGCGCTGTTCTCGCACCGGCTCAGCAGCGCGTTGCAGCGGCCGGCGCGGATGCGCGTGATGAACCGCGTGACGGGCAGCCTGCTCGTCGGGATGGGCGCGATCATGGTCGGCTGGAACTGAGCGGCTGCGCACGCAACCTTCCCCGCGAATTCCCTTTCTCTCGATTCGCCCAAGCCCCGCGCTAAAGAATCCGCGCGCGCTGCCGTAATTCCTGTGACGAAATTGCGGTGACGCGTGCGTTCCGCCTCCTCTCCGTCCCCACGCAGGAAGTTCTATGAGATTTACCCTCCTGGGCCGGGTGAGCGTTGGCGCTCGTCTGGCCGCTTTGTCGTGCGCAACCGTCGCACTGCTGTTTGCCGCCTTCGCCTGGACCCTCGCGCACCTGGCCGGCGAACAGATCGCCGACCAGGCGCACGCGCGCATCGCCGAGAAGGAACGCTCGATCGCCGCGATGATCGACCTGTTCGACAAGGCGCTGTCGGAAGAAGCGCATCGCTCGATGACGCTGTTCGCGAGCTTCATGCCGGCCGATTTCGCGCTGGACCCGGCGCGCACGAATGACCTCGGCGGCGGCGCGATGGCGCCGACGCTGTCCGCGGGCGGCAGGCCGCTCGATCTCGACTACACGATTCCCGACCAGTTCCTGCAGAAGAGCGGCGCGATCGCGACGATCTTCGCGCGCGACGGCGACGACTTCGTGCGCATCACCACGTCGCTGAAGAAGCAGGACGGCACCCGCGCGGTCGGCACGCGCCTCGACCGCAACAGCCCCGCCTACGCGCCGCTCGTCGCGGGACGCAGCTACACCGGGCTCGCGAAGCTGTTCGGCAAGCCGTTCATCACCGAGTACAAGCCGGTCGTCGACGCCGGCGGACGCGTGATCGGCGCGCTGTTCGTCGGTCTCGACGTCGCGGACGAAATCCGCCTCGTCGAAGCCGGCATTCGCGAGCTGAAGATCGGCGAACACGGCTATTACTTCGTGATCGACGCGTCGGCCGGCCCGTCGCGCGGCACCTTCGTCGTCCACCCCGACGCGGCCGGCAAACCGGCCGGCGACGACGCCGCGCCCTACGCGCAGATGCTCGCGGCCGGCCGCGGCCAGCTCGCGTACACGTCGACCGATCCGGCCGCGCAGGACCGCGGCCCGTCCGCGAAATTCGCGTCGTTCTCGACGATTCCGCAATGGCAGTGGCTGGTCGGCGGCGTCGCGATCGACGACGAACTGCTCGCCGACATGCGGGCGACCCGCAACCGCTTCATGCTGATCGCCGCGGCGCTCGTGCTCGCGTTCGCGGCGATGTTCGTCGTCGTGGTCCGGCGCGTCGTGAGCCGGCCGCTCGAAGCGGCCGCGCGCGCGTCGGAACGCTTCGCCGCGGGCGACCTGAGCGTGCGCATCCGCGACGACGGCGCCGCGCCGCGCGGCGCGGACGAGATCGGCCGCCTCGTGCAGGCGGTCGACGGCATCGGCGACGGGCTCGCGCGCATCGTCGCGCAGGTGCGCCGCGGCTCCGCCGACATGGCGCGCGGCACCGTCGACATCGCGGCCGGCAGCGGCGACATCGCCGCCCGCATCGCGACGCAGGCGAGCAGCGTCGAGCAGACGGCGGCGAGCATGGAGGAAATCACGGCCGCCGTGCAGCAGAACGCCGAGCATGCGGCGCAGGCGAACACGCTGGTCGCGGGCGCGTCCGACGCGGCGACGGGCGGCGGCGACGCCGTGCAGCGCGTGGTCGCGACGATGGGCGAGATCGAGCGCGCGACGCGCCGGATCGCGGAGATCACCGGCGTGATCGAGGGCATCGCGTTCCAGACCAACATCCTCGCGCTGAACGCGGCCGTCGAGGCGGCGCGCGCGGGCGAGCACGGCAAGGGCTTCGCGGTGGTCGCGTCCGAAGTGCGCGCGCTCGCGCAGCGCAGCGCGGCGGCGGTCAAGGAAATCGAGGCGCTGAGCGCCGAATCGGCCGCGACCGTCGAGCAAGGCTACCGGATCGCCGAAGCCGCGCACGGCACGATGCGCGACATCGTCGCGCGGGTCGACCAGGTGCGCACCATCATCGCCGAGATCAGCTCGGCGTCGCGCGAGCAGTCGGCCGGCATCGAGCAGGTGAACCTCGCCGTCACGCAGATCGGCGAGGCGACCCAGCAGAACGCGACGCTGATCGCGCAGGCCGAGCGTGCGGCCGTGGCGCTGCGCGACCAGGCCGCGGAACTGTCGGAAGCGGTCAGCGTGTTCAAGCTCGACCACGCCGAATAACGCACGCGAGCCGCGCTCGCGCGGCCGGTACAATCGCGCGATGTCCGAATTCCTCACCTACGGCGGCCTGTTCGCCGTATCGCTGGTCGCCGCGACCCTGTTCCCGCTCCAGTCCGAAGCCGTGCTCGCCGGCCTGCTGCTCGCCGGCCGCGAGCCGGCCTGGGCGCTGGTGCTCGTCGCGAGCGTCGGCAACGTCGCCGGCTCGACGATCAACTGGGCGCTCGGCCGCGGGATCGAGCGCTTGCGCGACCGGCGCTGGTTCCCGGTGAAGCCGGCGGCGCTCGCGCGGGCCGAAGGCTGGTACGCGCGCTGGGGCCACTGGTCGCTGCTGCTGAGCTGGGCTCCCGTGATCGGCGACCCGCTGACCGTGATCGCCGGCGTGCTGCGCGAGCCGCTGCCGCGCTTCCTCGCGATCGTCACGCTCGCGAAGGTCGGCCGCTATCTGGCGATCGCGTGGCTCGTGCCGCATTGACGGCCACGCGCGCCGCCGCTTACTTCTTCCCGCCTCCCGCCAGGTCGATCGCCTTGTCCGAGCCGACCGCGGTGCGCAGCTGGAACTTCTGGATCTTGCCGGTCGACGTCTTCGGCAGCTCGCCGAAACGCACGGCCTTCGGCACCTTGAAGCCCGCGAGCAACTGCCGGCAATGCGCGACGATCTCCTCCTCGGTCGCGCTCATCCCTTCGCGCAGCTCGACGAACGCGCACGGCACCTCGCCCCACTTCGGGTCGGGCATCGCGACCACCGCCGCGACCGCGACCGCCGGATGCCGGTACAGCGCGTCCTCGACCTCGATGCTCGAGATGTTCTCGCCGCCCGAGATGATGATGTCCTTCTTCCGGTCCTTGATGCGGATGTAGCCGTCCGGCGACAGCACCGCGAGATCGCCGGTATGGAACCAGCCGCCGTGGAACGCCTCGTCCGTCGCGTGCGGGTTCTTCAGGTAGCCCTTCATGCAGATGTTGCCGCGGAACATGATCTCGCCGAGCGTCTCGCCGTCGGCCGGCACCGGCGCCATCGTGTCCGGATCGAGCACCGTCGCGCCCGCCTCCAGGTGGTAGCGCACGCCCTGCCGCGCATTGAGCCGCGCGCACTCGTCGTCGGGCAGTTCGCTCCAGTGCGACTGCTTCGCGCACACGGTCGCCGGGCCGTAGACCTCGGTCAGCCCGTACACGTGCAGCAGGTCGAAGCCGATCTCCTTCATCTTCGCGATCACGGACGGCGCCGGCGCCGCGCCCGCGACCATCGCGTGCACGGTGTGGTCGATCCCTTCGCGCCATTCGGCCGGCGCGTTCGCGATCGCGCTCTGCACGATCGGCGCGCCGCTGTAGTGCGTCACGCGTTCCCGGCGGATCAGGTCGAACACGGTCTTCGCGTCGAACTTGCGCAGGCACACGTTCACGCCCGCGCGCGCCGCGACCGCCCACGGGAAGCACCATCCGTTGCAGTGGAACAGCGGCAGCGTCCACAGGTAGACCGCGTGCTTCGGCATGTCCCATTCGAGGATGTTGCTGAGCGCCGCCAGGTACGCGCCGCGATGGTGGTAGACGACGCCCTTCGGGTCGCCGGTCGTGCCGGACGTGTAGTTCAGCGCGATCGCGTCCCACTCGTCGGCGGGCGGCGTCCATGCAAAGTCGGCGTCGCCGCCGGCGACGAACGCCTCGTAGTCGGTCGCGCCGGCGAAGCGCGCGGGGTCCGCCGGCATCGCGTCGGCGACGCTGACGATCTTCAACCCCGGGATTTCCAGCGCCGCGCGGTGCGCGAGGTCCGCGTACTCGGTATCGACGATCAGCACCTTCGCTTCGCCGTGGCGCAGCATGAACAGCACCGACGGGATGTCGAGCCGCGTGTTGATCGTGTTCAGCACGGCGCCCGCCATCGGCACGCCGAAGTGCGCCTCGACCATCGCAGGGATGTTCGGCAGCAGCGCCGCGACGGTCTCGCCGCGGCCGACGCCGGCCTGCGCGAGCGCGCTCGCGAGCTGCTTCGCGCGCGCATGGGTTTCGCCCCAGGTGCGCCGCACGTCGCCGTGCACGATCGCGAGGCGGTCGCCGTACACCTCGGCCGAGCGCACGAGGAAATCGATCGGCGTGAGCGGCGCGTAGTTGGCGTCGCGGCGCTCGAGGCCGGCTTCGAACATCTGCGTCATGGTCCTGTCTCCTTTGTCGAGCCGAGGCGCGGGCGCCTCGAATCGTTTTGATGTGGTTCAATCCGGGATAGCCTAACGGGCGATATTGTGGAACGTCTGTCATCGAAACGACAGAGCGCCCCGCGCGCCCCGCGCGTTATCCCTATCCTCGCAAACCCGCAGCCATGCACGACGACGTTCTCGCCCCCCTCGACGCGCCCGCGCCGGACGCGCCGCCCGAACCCGGCCCGCGGTCCGCGTCCGCGCTGTTCGGCCAGTGCGCATGGTTCCGCGCGCTCGCGCCCGAACACCAGGCGCTCGTGCTCGCGCAGTCGCGCGTCGAATGCCGCGAAGCCGGCGACGTGATCGCGCAGCGGCTCGCGCCGTCCGAATACTGGATCGGCGTGCACCGCGGGCTGCTAAAGCTCGCGATCTTCAACGCGTCGGGGCGCGGCTGCACGTTTTCCGGCGTGCCGTCGGGCGGCTGGTTCGGCGAAGGCAGCGTGATCAAGCGCGAGCCGCGCAAGTACGAGGTCGTCGCGATCCAGCGCTCGACCGTGCTGTTCGTGCCGGCCGACACGTTCCACGCGCTGCTCGACAGCAGCCTGCCGTTCACGCGCTTCGTGATCCACCAGCTGAACAACCGGATGGGCGAGTTCATCGCGTCGATCCAGAACAGCCGGCTGCTCGACGTCGACGCGCGCGTCGCGCAGGCGCTCGCGCAACTGTTCAACCCGGACCTGTACCCGGATACCGGGCCGGCGCTGGCGATTTCGCAGGAGGAACTGGGGATGCTGGTCGGCGTGTCGCGGCAGCGGATCAACCAGGCGCTGCAGCAGCTCGAGAAGCGCGGCGTGCTGCGGCTCGCGTACAACCAGATCGAGGTCGTCGACCTGGCGGCGCTCGCGCGGGTCGGGATGGAGCAGATCTGAAGCACGCGGCGGCGCCCGCACGATTCACGTCTGACGAATCCGGCGCGACGCGCGGGCAGGCCAACCTGACAATCCCGCCAGTTTCGCGTCAGTGACCCGTGCCGGGCGCCCGCCTATCATTCGTGTGCCCTTCATCAACGCCCGACCGCCGCCTGCCCCGCTGCCTCCATGTGGATCGTCAACCTCGCGCTCAGGCGCCCGTACACGTTCATCGTGATGGCCATCATGATCGTGCTGGCCACCCCGCTCGCGCTGATGCGCACCCCCGTCGACGTGCTGCCGTCGATCGACATCCCGGTCATCAGCGTGATCTGGAATTACAACGGGCTGTCGGCGAAGGAGATGACGAACCGCATCACCGCGGTGCATGAGCGGGTGCTGACGACGACCGTCAACAACATCCAGCACGTCGAATCGACGACGCTGCCCGGCACGGCCGTCGTCAAGGTGTTCCTGCAGCCGGGCGCGAACGTGCAGACCGCGATCGCGCAGACGGTGTCGTCCGCGCAGGCGATCGTCCGGCAGATGCCGCAGGGCGCGACGCCGCCGCTCGTGATCACCTATTCCGCGTCGAGCATCCCGGTGATCCAGCTCGGGCTGTCGAGCAAGACGCTGAGCGAGCAGTCGCTCGCCGACATCGCGCTGAACTTCCTGCGCCCGCAGCTGATCACGATCCCCGGCGCGCAGGTGCCGTTCCCGTACGGCGGCCGCACGCGCGTCGTCGCGGTCGACATCGATTCGAAGGCGCTGATGTCGAAGGGCCTCACGCCCGCCGACGTCGTCAACGCGGTCAACGCGCAGAACCTCGTGCTGCCGACCGGCACCGCGAAGATGGGCCAGACCGAGTACCGGATCGACACCAACGCGTCGGCCGACACGATCGCCGACATCAGCCACATCCCGCTGCAGACGGTGAACGGCGCGACCACCTATCTCGGCGAGGTCGCGGCCGTGCGCGACGGCTTCTCGCCGCAGACCAACGTCGTGCGCCAGAACGGCCAGCGCGGCGTGCTGGTGTCGATCCTCAAGAGCGGCGACGCATCGACGCTGAAGGTCGTGTCGGACCTGAAGGCGCTGCTGCCGAAGGTCGAGCCGACGCTGCCCGAGGGCCTCACGATCACGCCGCTGTTCGACCAGTCGGTGTTCGTCAACGCCGCCGTGCAGGGCGTGATCCACGAGGCGCTGATCGCCGCCGTGCTGACCGCGATGATGATCCTGCTGTTCCTCGGCAACTGGCGCAGCACGCTGATCATCGCGATCTCGATCCCGCTGTCGATCTTCACATCGCTGATCGCGCTGTCGGCGCTCGGCGAGACCATCAACATCATGACGCTCGGCGGGCTCGCGCTCGCGGTCGGCATCCTGGTGGACGACGCGACCGTGACGATCGAGAACATCGAGCGCCACCTGCATCTCGGCATGCGCCGGGTCGCCCCAAGCGTGCCGAGCGCCCCCCTCGGGGGGCAGCGACCGAAGGGAGCGTGGGGGTCGTCGTTCAGCACCGGCCTGCACGACGCGATTCTCGAAGGCGCGGGCGAGATCGCGGTGCCGGCGTTCGTGTCGACGCTGTGCATCTGCATCGTGTTCGTGCCGATGTTCTTCCTGACGGGCGTCGCGCGCTACCTGTTCGTGCCGCTCGCCGAGGCCGTGGTGTTCGCGATGCTCGCATCGTACGTGCTGTCGCGCACGCTCGTGCCGACGATGGCGATGCTGCTGTTCCGCCCGCAGCAGGCGAGCGTCGGGCCCGATCATTCGACGTCGCGCTTCGCGCGCATCCATCACCGCTTCAATCACGCGTTCGAGCGGCTGCGCGCGTCGTACATCGTGCTGCTCAGCCTGCTGCTCGTGCGCCGCCGCTTCTACGCGATGTGCTTCCTCGGCTTCTGCATGCTGTCGACGGGGCTCGTGTTCGCGCTCGGCCGCGACTTCTTCCCGAACGCCGATTCCGGCAACATCCGGCTGCACATGCGCGCGCCGACCGGCTACCGGATCGAGGAGACCGCGCGCCTCGCGGACGAGGTCGAACGCGTGGTGCGCGAGATCGTGCCGCCGGACGAGCTCGGCGCGATCGTCGACAACCTCGGGCAGCCGATCAGCGGCATCAACCTGTCGTACAGCAACGCGGGCACGATCGGCTCGCTCGACGGCGAGATCCTGATCGCGCTGAAGCCCGGCCACGCGCCGACTCAGCATTACGTCGAGACGCTGCGCGCGCGGCTGCCCGAACGCTTCCCGGGCGCCGAGTTCTTCTTCCAGCCGTCGGACATCATCACGCAGATCCTCAACTTCGGTCAGCCGGCGGCGATCGACGTGCAGGTGCTCGGCAACGACCTCGCGAGTAACATGGCAATCGCGAGCCGCCTGATGAAAAAAGTCAGGCAAATCCCCGGCGCGGTCGACGCGCACGTGCTGCAGCGCAACGACCAGCCGACCCTGGTAGCCGACATGGACCGTACGCGCATGCAGCAGCTCAACCTCTCCGCGCAGAACGTCGCGCAGAACATGCTGATCTCGCTGTCGGGCAGCGCGCAGACGACGCCGTCGTTCTGGGTCAACCCGAAGACCGGCGTGCAGTACCCGCTCGCGATTCAGACCCCGCAATACGACATCGGCTCGGTCGGCGACCTGCTCGGCACGCCCGTGTCGGCCGGACGCACCGGCGAGCCGCTGCAGCTGCTCGGCAACCTCGTGCAGGTGCGCACCGCGAGCGAGCCGGCCGTGATCACGCACTTCAACATCCGCCCGGCGATCGACCTATACGTGAGCGTCGAGGGCCGCGACCTCGGCTCGGTCGCGAACGAGATCGACCGCCTCGTGTCGGACGCGCGCGCGACGCTGCCGCGCGGCACCGCGCTGACGATGCGCGGCCAGATCGAGACGATGCGCACGTCGTATCTCGGCCTCGGCGCCGGCGTCGCGATGGCGATCGTGCTCGTCTACCTGCTGATCGTCGTGAATTTCCAGTCGTGGCTCGACCCGCTGATCATCATCAGCGCGATGCCCGCCGCGCTCGCCGGCATCGCGTGGATGCTGTTCATCACCAGCACGCACCTGAGCGTGCCCGCGCTGACAGGCGCGGTGATGACGGTGGGCGTGGCGACCGCGAACAGCATTCTCGTCGTGTCGTTCGCGCGCCAGCGCCTCGCGGCCGGCGCGCCGCCGCTCACTGCCGCGCTCGAGGCCGGCGCAACCCGCATCCGCCCGGTGCTGATGACCGCGCTCGCGATGATCATCGGCATGGTGCCGATGGCGCTCGGCCTCGGCGAAGGCGCCGAGCAGAACGCGCCGCTCGGCCGCGCGGTGATCGGCGGGCTGCTGTTCGCGACCGTCTCGACGCTGCTGTTCGTCCCGCTCGTGTTCGCCGGCGTGCATGCGCGGCTCGCGCGGCGGCGCGCGCGCTAGGTTCTGTTCCCGCTTCGCATATAGACCGGTTGAATTCATGGAAGAGAAACATCACAGCTCCGTCGGCATCCAGGTGGACGAACACGGGCTCGACCTGCCCGCGCGGGCGGGCGTCCGGCGCCGTGCGCGAATCGTGCTGATCGTGGTCGGCGTGCTGCTGGCGGCAGGCGCGGCGCGCACGATCGTCACCAACGTCGTGAACCGCAACCGGCTCGATGCGCTGACCGTGCAGAACGCGCGCCAGTACGTGAGCGTCGTGCATCCCGTCGACGCCGCGTCGGGCGGCCGGCTGACGCTGCCCGGCACGCTGCGCGGCTTCGTCGAGGCGCCGATCTTCGCACGCGCGAACGGCTACGTGCTGCGCTGGCAGGCCGACATCGGCGCGCACGTGAAGCAGGGGCAGCTGCTCGCCGAGCTCGACACGCCGGAGCTGAACCAGGAGCTCGCGCAGGCGAGCGCGCAGCGCCAGCAGGCGCAGGCCGCGCTCGCGCTCGCGAAGACGTCGTTCGAGCGCGCGCAGCAGTTGCGCCAGCGCGACGCGGTTTCGCAGCAGGAGCTCGACGACCGCCAGGGCGCGTACAACCAGGGCGCCGCGAACCTCGCCGCGGCCGACGCGAATGTCCGCCGCCTCACCGAGCTGAAGGGCTTCCAGCGCATCGTCGCGCCGATCGACGGCATCGTCACGCAGCGCAACGTCGACGTCGGCGACCTCGTCAGCTCGGGCAACGCGGGCCGGTCGCTGTTCACCGTCGTGCAGGCCGATCGGCTGCGCCTGTACGTGCAGGTGCCGCAGGCGTACGCGCAGCAGGTGAAGACCGGCCAGCGCGTGACGGTCGCGCAGGCCGAGCTGCCGGGCCAGACCTTCGACGGCACGATCACGCGCACGTCGGAGGCGATCGACGTCGCCACGCGTTCGCTGCAGATCGAGATCACGTTGCCGAACCCGGACGGACGGCTGCTGCCCGGCGCCTACGTGCAGGCGACGCTGCCGACCACGCCGGTCGGCCGCCTGTCGGTGCCGGCCAACACGCTGCTGTTCCGCGCGGAAGGCCCGACGGTCGCGAGCGTCGACGCGCACGGGCAGATCCGGCTGAAGCCGGTGACCGTCGTGCGCACGATCGGCCAGACGCTCGAGATCGACGGCGGCGTGACGCCCGACGATCGCCTCGTCGTGAACCCGAGCGATTCGCTCGCGAACGGCGATCAGGTCGTCGTCGTGAAGCCGGCGCCGAAGCCCGCGTCCGGCGCCGCGGCGGGAGCGAAGGCGTGACGCGCGCCCGCCTCGCGCTGCGGCCGGCCGCCGTCGCCGTCGCGCTCGCCGCCCTCGCCGGCTGCACGGTCGGCCCCGACTACCGGCGCCCCGACGTCGACACGCCCGCCGCGTGGCGGCTCGACCCGGCCGACGCTTACTGGCATCCGGCCGCGCCCGCGCATGCGCCGCTCGCGCCGGCGTGGTGGACCGCGTTCGGCGATCCGCAGCTCGACGCGCTCGAAGCCGACGCGCTGCGCAACAACCAGAGCCTGAAGGTCGTCGCCGCGCGCTACGACCAGGCGAAGGCGACGCTCGCGTCGGTCGCGTCCGCGCAGTATCCGGCCGTGAACCTGAACGCGAGCGGCCAGCGCTTCAGGATTTCCTCGGACCGGCCGCAAACCAACTACGCGACCAAAAGCGTGTCGACCGTGCAGAACGAGATCCAAGTCGGCGCGAGCGTCAGCTACGAGCTCGACCTGTTCGGCCGCGTGCGGCGCAGCGTCGAATCGGCGCAGGCGAGCACCGCTGCGGCGCGCGACGATTTCGCGAACGCGCGCCTCGTGCTGACCGCCGATCTCGCGTCGAGCTATTTCGCGCTGCGCGAGCTCGACACGGAGATCGACGTCGTCAAGCGTTCGGTCGACCTGCAGCAGAAGGCGCTCGACTACGTGTCCGCGCGTCACGACCTCGGCGCGGTGTCGGGCCTCGACCTGCTGCAGCAGCGTGCGCAGCTCGACGCGACCCGCACGCAGGCGCAGTTGCTGATCCAGCAGCGCGCGCAGGTCGAGACCGCGATCGCGACGCTGGTCGGCACGCCCGCGCCGGCGTTCTCGCTGCCGCCGCGCGTCGTGCCGATCAACGCGCCCGCGCTGCCGACCGGCGTGCCGAGCGACCTGCTGCAGCGCCGCCCCGACGTCGCGTCGGCCGAGCGCGCGATGGCCTCGGCGAACGCGCAGATCGGCGTCGCGCGCGCCGCGTACTTCCCGCGCATCACGCTGTCGCCCGGCATCGGCTGGGATGCGACGCGCTTCTCCGGGCTGTTCACGGTGCCGGCGCTGCTGTGGTCGGTCGGCGCGTCGCTGAGCCAGCCGCTGTTCGAGGGCGGCCGGCTGAAGGCCGGCGTCGATTTCGCGCAGGCCGGCTACGTCGCCGCGCAGGCGAATTACCGGCAGACCGTGCTGACCGCGTTCCAGGAGGTGCAAAATGCGGTCACCGGCCTGTCGGTGCTCGACGAGGCGGCGCGGCAGGCCGCCGCGGCCGTCGGCGACGCGCGCAAGCTCGTGTCGCTCGCGCAGGACCGCTATGCGGGCGGCCTGACGCCGTTCATCGACGTGCTGACCGCCGAGCAGCAACTGCTGACGAGCGAACGGCAGGCGGCGCAGATCCAGGGCCAGCGCGCGGCGCTCGTCGTGTTCCTCGCGAAGGCGCTCGGCGGCGGCTGGGACGGCGGCGCGCCGTCCGCGGTCGCGGACGCCCACTAACCAGACAACGGACACCGACATGAAAGTCCTGATCGTCGAAGACGAACCGAAGGTGGTCGAATACCTGAAAAGCGGGCTCGCCGAGGAAGGCTGGGTCGTCGACACCGCGCTCGACGGCGAGGACGGCGCCTGGAAAGCCGTCGAATTCGACTACGACGTGGTGGTGCTCGACGTGATGCTGCCGAAGCTCGACGGCTTCGGCGTGTTGCGCGCGCTGCGCGCGCAGAAGCAGACGCCGGTGATCATGCTGACCGCGCGCGACCGCGTCGACGACCGCGTGCGCGGCCTGCGCGGCGGCGCCGACGACTACCTGACCAAGCCGTTCTCGTTCCTCGAGCTGATCGAGCGGCTGCGTGCGCTCACGCGCCGCGCGCGCGTGCAGGAATCGACGCTGATCTCGATCGGCGACCTGCGGGTCGACCTGATCGGCCGCCGCGCGACGCGCGACGGCACCCGCCTCGACCTGACCGCGCAGGAGTTCCAGCTGCTCGGCGTGCTCGCGCGCCGCAGCGGCGAGGTGCTGTCGAAGACGACGATCGCCGAGCTCGTGTGGGACGTGAATTTCGACAGCAACGCGAACGTCGTCGAGACCGCGATCAAGCGCCTGCGCGCGAAGCTCGACGGCCCGTTCGCCGACAAGCTGCTGCACACGATCCGCGGGATGGGCTACGTACTCGAGGAACGCGAGGCGCGCGAGGACGGCGACGCAGAGAGGCACGCATGAAACGCTCGATCGCGCTGCGCCTGTCCGCGATGTTCGGCATCGTGTCGTTCGTCGTGTTCACGCTGGTCGGGTGCGGCCTGTTCGTGATGATGGAGCGGCAGCTGTTCGCCGAGCTGCGCGCGACGCTCGACACGCGCACCAAGGTGGTCGAGATGATCGTGTCGCACGCGACCACGCCGGCACGATGGCACGTCACGCAGGAGAAGCTCGCCGATCTCGAGCCGCCGGACGGTTCGACGCACTACCGGGTCGACGGCCCGAATCCGGCGTTCCGGTTCGGGCGCGCGGTGGACGGCACGCCGCACGGCGCGCCATTCGGCGCGTTCCAGCGCTACCGGCTCAACGACAGCAGCTACGACGTGATGACGAAGACGGTCACGGTGGCCGGCAGCGGCGAGCGCCCCGACCTGACGCTGATCGTCGCGACGTCGTGCGAGCGCACGCAGCGGATGCTGCGCCGCTACGGCTGGACGCTGGCCGCGCTGATCGCATTCGCGACCGGCGTCACGCTGCTGCTGGGCCGCACGGTCGCGCGCTTCGGGCTCGCGCCGCTCGAGCGCATGTCGCAGGAAGCGGCGGCCATCGGCTCCGCGAACCGGCACCAGCGGCTGCAGACCGACGCGCTGCCCGCCGAGCTGCGCGACCTCGCCGCGTCGTTCAACGGCGCGCTCGAACGCATCCAGCAGGCGTACGAGCGGCTCGAGGCGTTCAACGCGGACGTCGCGCACGAACTGCGCACGCCGGTCAGCATCCTCATCGGCCAGACCCAGGTCGCGCTGACGAGCCGCGACCGCTCGGTCGACCGGATGCGCCAGACCCTGCAGTCGAACCTCGAGGAATTCGAGCGGCTGCGGGTGATCGTCAACGACATGCTGTTCCTGTCGCGCAGCGATCGCGGCGAACGCGCGACCGACCTGAAGGACGTGTCGCTCGCCGACGAAGTGCGGCGCATGCTCGATTTCCTCGAGATCCCGCTCGACGAGGCGCAACTGCGCGCCGAGCTGCACGGCGACGCGCGCGCGAGCGTCGATCCGTCGCTGTTCCGCCGCGCGATGACGAACCTGCTGATCAACGCGATCCAGCATTCGACGCCGGGCGCGATGCTGCGCGTGACGATCTCGCAGCGCGACGCGGTCGTCGAGGTGTCGGTCGCGAACCCCGGCGAGCCGATCGACGTCGGCCAGCGCGCGCACATGTTCGAGCGTTTCTACCGGCTCGAGGAGGCGCGCGCGAACAGCAAGGAAAACCACGGGCTCGGGCTGTCGATCGTCAAGGCGGTCGCGGAGATGCACGGCGGCAGCGTGTTCGTCGCCTGCGCCGGCGGCATCAATACGTTCGGATTTTCGGTCGCGGCGCCGCCGTGCGCGGCCGACGAACCGCCCGAAGCGGAACCGGCCCGCGCGACCGGCGTACCCGCAACGGCGCACGCGCCGCGCGCGCTGCACTGACGTCCGTTCGGAAATTCGCGCCGCCTGCCGAGGGCAGTTTTCTTCAATACCGGCCCGCCCTGCTCCCTTAGCCTCCATACGACGTTCAATTCGTATGGAGGCATTGGATGAGCATTCTGGTTTCAATGGCGGCGTTCGCGCTCGCGTCGTCGATCACCCCCGGTCCCGTCAACATCGTCGCGCTGAGTTCCGGCGCGCGTTACGGCCTCGGCGCGAGCCTGCGCTACGCGGCGGGCGCGACGCTCGGCTTCGTCGCGCTGTTCCTGCTGATCGGCCTCGGCCTGCACGCGGCGCTCCTGCGCTGGCCGGTGCTGACGACCGCGACGCAATGGTCCGGCATCGCGTTCCTGCTGTACATGGCGCTGCGCCTCGCGCTCGACGACGGCCGGCTGTCGACTGACGCGCAGGTCGCCGGCCCGTCCGCGGCCGCGGGCGCGGCGATGCAATGGCTGAATCCGAAGGCATGGCTCGCGTGCGTCGCCGCGATGGGCGCGTACGCGGCCGACGGCGACCGCGTGCTGATCGGGCAGTTCGCCGCGCTGTATCTGGTGATCTGTTTCGCGTCGATCGCGTGCTGGTCGTATGCGGGGGCGTCGCTGCGGCACCGGCTCGCGAATGCGCGCAGCATGCGCGTGTTCAACCGGCTGATGGCGCTGCTGCTCGCGGGCAGCGCGCTTTATCTGCTCGACGTCTAGCGAGCGATTCGCGAAACGCCGGCCGCGCCGCGATACTGCCCCGGCGTCGCCGCCGCGATGCGCCGAAACGCGCGCTGGAAATGCGCCTGGTCGGCGAACCCCGCGTCGAGCGCGACGTCCGCGATCGGCCGGCCGCGGCGCAGCTCCGCGCGGCCGTACTGTACGCGGCGGTCGATCAGGAACGCGTGCGGCGTCATCCCGTAGCGCGCGTTGAACGCGCGGATCAGGTACGACGGCGACAGCTCGGCCGCCGCGCAGATCGCATCGAGCGTCACCGCGTCGCGGCAATGCGCGGCGATGTAGTCGGCGGCGCGCGCGAGCTTCGCATTGTCGGCCGCGCTCTGTGCGCGCGGCGCGGCCGGATCCAGCGCGTCGTGCAGTTGCGTGAAGAACTCGACGGCAGCGCTTTCCTTGCCGAGCGGCTCGATGCCGGGCGCGACGAGCGTCCGGTAGAAGCGGCCGAACTGCGCGAACAGGTCGCGCCGCACGCTCGACGTCTGCGAAAACCCGTGAAAATCCGTGTTCGGATCGCGGCCGAGCGCATGCTGCAGCCGTGCGAGCCACGGCACGTCGACGTACACCATCCGGTAGGCCCACGCGTCGCGCCCGTACGGATTGCACGCATGCACCTGTTCGGGATCGATGATCACGAGCGCGCCGGACCCGATGCGCTCCTTCGTCGCGCCGTTCACGTAGGTGCTCGTGCCGCCGACCACCGCGCCGAGCGAGAACGTGTCGTGCGTGTGCTTCGCGTAGCAGATCGTGCGCCCGTCGTCGACGGTGCGCGCCTCGATGAACGGCAGCGCGGCGTCGCGCCAGAACGGCGACGGCACGGCGGGTTTGACGGAACGGCTCACGCGGACAAGCTCCCGGATCGGACAGCGAACGCATACGGTACAGGACCGTCCCGCGCGAGGCAATCGCGTCCAGGGTCTGTTCACGCTAATAACGGGCTTGCGAACGTGCGTTGCCGGTCGGAGTGCAAGGAGCGCCGCTTGGCCGAGCCAAACACGCGACGCGCGACGCCGCAATACGGCCGGCAACGCACGTTCTCGTAACTAAAAAAATCTCTCTTGGGACTGGCCGCCAGAAGGGCCGATCGCCGCGTCATGCTACTTGCGAATACGCCCGGTATTCGCTGCGTCGCATTCCTTGCGCTCGGCCCTTCTGACGGCCAGCACAAGCCCGTTATTAGCGTGAACAGACCCTAGCGAATCGCGCGGTTTCGCCTAAGCTTGGAA
This sequence comes from Burkholderia ubonensis subsp. mesacidophila, assembly GCF_002097715.1. Lineage (NCBI taxonomy): Bacteria > Pseudomonadati > Pseudomonadota > Betaproteobacteria > Burkholderiales > Burkholderiaceae > Burkholderia > Burkholderia ubonensis. Next base: position 1,580,825 of record NZ_CP020738.1, on the reverse strand, counting down.
TTCCGGCCGCCGCGGCAGGCCCGGCGGCTTTCGTCCACCCATCGCACTTCACACGTATGCACATCGATCTGAGTGGCAAGACCGCGGTCGTCACCGCTTCCACCGCCGGCATCGGGCTGGCGATCGCCGAAGGGCTCGCGCGCGCCGGCGCACGCCTCGTCGTCAACGGACGCAGCGAAACGTCGGTGCAGTCCGCGCTCGCACACCTGCGCGGCGCCGCACCGGGTGCGACCGTCGAAGGCGTCGCCGCCGACCTGTCCGACGCGGACGGCGCCGCACGCGTAACGCGCGCCGCGCCGCAGGCCGACATCCTCGTCAACAATGCGGGCGTCTACGGCCTGAAGCCGTTCTTCGACATCGACGACGCCGAGTGGTCGCATTACTTCCAGATGAATGTGATGTCCGGCGTGCGGCTCGCGCGCCACTACATGAAGGGAATGCTCGAACGCGACTGGGGGCGGGTCGTGTTCATCTCGTCGGAATCGGGGCTGAACATTCCGGTCGACATGATCCACTACGGCTTCACCAAGACCGCGCAGCTGTCGATCGCGCGCGGGCTCGCGAAGCTCGCGGCCGGCAGCCGGGTCACCGTCAACTCGGTGCTGCCGGGGCCGACGCTGTCGGAAGGCGTGCGCACGCTGCTGAAGGAAACCGCCGACGAGACCGGCCGCAGCGTCGACGAAGTCGCGATCGAATTCGTGCGCACGCATCGCTCGAGCTCGATCATCCAGCGGCCGGCGACGCCGGAGGAAGTCGCGAACCTGGTGGTGTACGTGTGCTCGCCGCAGTCGTCGGCGACGACGGGCGCCGCGCTGCGGGTCGATGGGGGCGTGGTCGATACGATCGCGTGACGGCCGCCGGGCGCGCTACCGCGCGCTGACCTTCTTCGTCTGCAGCAGCCCCTTGCGATCGGCGTCCATGCAGGTCTCGAAGCCATGGCGCGTGACGACGCCCGCCTCGTCGAACACGACGAAATACGGCCGATACTGGTCGCCGTGGTCGAGCCGGTAGTTGTAGCAGACGCCGCTGCCGTTGCGGACCATCCACACGCTGCGCGGGTTGCCGCCCGCGCGAATGACGTCGGCGCGCGTCGCGCCGCGCGCGGACGCGGCCCGCGGCACCGGCAGGCGCGAATACGAAAACGGCAGCAGCGCCTCAAACCACGCGCAGCCGCTGATCATCAGGCAGCCGGCCGCCAGGGAGAGCGTCGCTGCGGGCCGGGACATCGGGATCGATCGCATGCTGGGAAAATCTGTTGCGCCTCGCCGGCGCGGTCGAAAGCCCCATGCTACTCGACCTTCGGGGCCGGATCGAAAAAGTTTTGTGAAGATGCGTGTGCGAGCCTGCTACGGCGCGGCTCGGCGCGCACGCAAATCGTGAAGCAATGTTGCGACGCCATTGCCGACGCCGCCCGACGCGGCACGCCGTTCGTCAGGCGACCCACTCGGCCCACAGCATCGTGAGCACGGTCATCAGCGCGGGGCCGATGAACAGGCCGAGCAGGCCGAACGTCTCGGCGCCGCCGAGAATGCCGAACAGCACGAGCAGGAACGGCAGCCGTGCGGAGCTGCCGATCAGCACCGGCCGCACGAAGTGCTCGGCGACGAACACGACGACGAAGCCGATCGCGGCGACCGCCACCGCCCACGCGGTCGCGCCCTGCACGAACAGCCACAGCGCCGCGCCGCAGAACACGATCGGCGCGCAGAACGGCAGCATCGCGGCGATCGCCGTGACGAGCCCGAGCAGCGCCGCGTGCGGCACGCCCGCGAGCACGTAGGCGACGCCGAGCAGCGCGCCTTCGCCGAGCCCGACCACGACGAGGCCCGTCACCGTGCCGTGCACAGCGGCCGCCATCCGCTCGATCAGCTGCGCGCCGTTGCCGCCGAACGCGCGCTGCACGCCCTGCAGCAGCGCGCCCGACAGCTTGTGGCCCGCGCGCAGGATCACGAACAGCGTGACCAGCATGAAGCCGAATTCGAGCACCGCGTGCGCGAGCTTCGAGCCGAAGTGCCGGCCGAACGCGATGAACGTCTCGCTGTTGACGCCCTTCATCGCGGCCTCCGCATGCAGCGGATGCCCGAGATGGGCCTGCCACCACGCGGCAACCTGCGGCGCGCCGAACGGCAGCCGGGCGACCACGTCCGGCACCGGAATGCCGTTGTCCTGGACCGTGCGCAGCCACTCGCGCAGATCGTGCGCCTGCCCGATCGCCTGGATCAGCGCGATCGCCACCGGCAGCACGACGAGCAGCGACACCGCGGCCGTGATGACGGTTGCGACGACGGTCGGCCGCTCGCGGAACAGCCGATGCGTCTCGAAGCGCTTGAGCAGCGGCCACAACGCGATCGCGATCACGCACGCCCACGCGATCGCCGGGATGAACGCGCGGATCACCCACAGCGCGAGCGCCAGCAGCCCCGCGTACAGGATCACCCGCGCGATCTGTTGCGCGCCCGGACGCGCGGCGGAGTCGGAAGACGGCGGTACGTTTGCGCCCATGAACCCTCTGTCGAAAGAAAAACGGCGGTTCGCGCGAGGCGACATGCGTCGCGCGAACCGCCATTCTATCGGCGTCGGTGCCGGATCAGCCATCGCGCGCGGTGCGTCCCTGCCCGCGCGCGATGGTGCACCCGGGGTCAGGCCGCCTTGGCCGCGATCTTGTAGCGCTCGAGCCAGTGCGCGTACGGCGTGGGCAGCGTCCACGACGCCCGCTCGACGCCGAGCTGCTTCGCCGCGTAGTACGGCCAGTGCGGATCGGCCATGTGCGCGCGGCCGACCATCACGAGATCGAGCTGCTGGTCCGCGACCACGCGTTCGGCGAGCTGCGGCGTGTCGATCCCCCACGCGGACGCGACCGGCAGCCCGGCCTCGCGGCGCACCCGCTCGGCGATCGGCGCGAGGAACGCCGGGCCCCACGGAATCTGTGCGTCGGGCGTCGAGAAGCCGACCGACACGCTCAGCAGGTCGAGCCCTTCCGCCTTCAGGCGCCGCGTGAGCGCGATCGATTCGGCGAGTGTCTCTTCATCGCGGCCGTCGTATTCGATCACGCCGAACCGCGCGGTCAGCGGCAGGTGCTCCGGCCAAACCTTGCGGACGGCCGCGAGCGTCTCGACGAGGAAGCGGCCGCGATTGTCGGCCGAGCCGCCGTACGCGTCGTCGCGCTGGTTCGAATGCACCGAGAAGAAGCTCTGGCCCAGATAGCCGTGCGCGAAATGCAGCTCGAGCCATTCGAAGCCGATGTCGCGCGCGCGCTTGGCCGCCGCGACGAAATCCGCCTGCACGCGCGCGATGTCGTCGTGGGTCATCTCGCGCGGCACCTTCGGCAGGTGCGCGCCGAACGGCACCGCCGACGGCGCGATGGTCGGCCAGCCGTGCGGATCGCCGTCGGCGATGTGATCGTCGCCTTCCCACGGACGGTTCGCACTCGCCTTGCGGCCCGCGTGCGCGAGCTGGATGCCCGGTACCGCGCCGGCCGCCTTGATCGCCGCGACCGACGGCGCGAACGCTGCCGCCTGCGCGTCGTTCCACAGCCCCGTGCAGCCCGGCGTGATGCGGCCTTCCGGCGACACCGCGGTCGCCTCGGCGATCACGAGGCCCGCGCCGCCGCGCGCGATGCCGGCGAGGTGCACGTGATGCCAGTCGTTGACGACGCCGTCTTCGGCGACGTACTGGCACATCGGCGGTACCGCGATCCGGTTGCGCAGCGTGACATCCTTGAGTTTGAACGGTTCGAACAGGGCAGACATCCACGACTCCTTTGATTGGTTCTGCAAAACTACAGCACGGGTACGCCCGCCGCGCGCCGCGCGGCGGAACGATCGGAGAAACCCGCCGGCACGGGCCGGCGGGCGACGGAAACGGGCGGCGCCGCAACGTTCGGCGCCGCGCGCGGGCTACGCCCGCCTGAGCTGCGCGAGCAGCGCGTCGGCCGCCGGCGCCGACGACGCCGGGTTCTGGCCGGTGATCAGCAGCCCGTCGACCACGACGTGCGGCACCCAGTCGGGGCCGCGCTCGTAGCGCGCGCCGTTGGTCTCGAGCATGTCCTGCACGAGGAACGGCACGACCTCGGTCAGCTCGACGGCGGCTTCCTCGCTGTTCGTGAAGCCGGTCACGCGCTTGCCGCGCACCACCGATTCGGCCGTCTTCGGGTCCTTCACGTGGCGCAGCACGCCCGGCGCGTGGCACACGAGCGCGACCGGCTTGCCCGCGCCGAGCGTGCGCTCGATCAGCGACACCGAATGCAGGTCCTCGGCGAGATCCCACAGGGGGCCGTGGCCGCCCGGATAGAACACCGCGTCGTAGTCGTCGGGCGATACGTCGGCCAGCTTGCGCGTGGCGGCCAGCTCGGCCTTCGCGGCCGCGTCGGCTTCGAAGCGGCGGGTCGCGTCGGTCTGCGCGGCCGGATCGCTGCTCTTCGGATCGAGCGGCGGCTGTCCGCCCAGCGGCGACACCAGCGTCAGTTGCGCGCCCGCGTCCTTGAACGCGTAGTACGGCGCCGCCAGCTCCTCGAGCCAGAAGCCGGTCTTCTTCCCGGTATCGCCCAGGGTGTCGTGCGACGTCAGGACAACCAGAATCTTCATGATCGGGCACTCCTTCGAAAGGGGTGAAACAGAGCCGCGCATCGCGCGCGGCGGCGTGCCGGCGGCGCGCCTGCCGGTTAATCCAATATGGCACGTCGATGCGCGGTGCGCGTGATCGAGATGCGGCATATCAACTTTCTATTAGACCAGTCGTCTCGGCAACATCCTCAATGAAGCCCGATGACATCGCTCAAACTCGCGAGTGGCCCATCGCGCCAACCCGGCAGCCGCGCCGGTCAGGCGCCGCTGCATTCGTCAGGCTGGATGATAGCCGCCAATTAGACCAGTCGTCTAGAAAATGAGGATTCGACCTTATGGTCGTCATGGATTTCATCGCGGGCCGGTGCGAGGCCGGCCGCGCACCGAGCGCTACCCGCGCGGCGGCCCGTCCGTGTCCCCTGGTTCGATGACCGGCCTTTCGAGCCGTTGCCCGCGCCCGCCGCCGTCGATCATCCCGAGCATCAGTTCCGCGAGCGACCGTCCGGTCGCGTGCCCGGTAGGCTGTACGATCGCGGTCACGCGGTGCGGATGCGCGACGTCGTCGGGCACCCCGTCGTAGACGATCAGCGACAGGTCTTCGCCCAGCCGCCGTCCGCTGTCGACGATCGCGCGAAACGCGCCGCCGCCCGCGATGTTGTTGTCGACGAACACCGCGGTCGGCGGCTCGGCGAGCGCGAGCAGCGCGCGCGCCGCCTGCAGGCCGCCGTCGCGCGAGAACGGGCACTCGACCCGCAGCGCCGGATCCGCCTCGATGCCGGCCTCGCGCAGCGCGGCGTCGAAGCCCGCGCGCCGCTGCGCCGCGAAATTCAGCGTCAGCGGCGCGCCGATCATCGCGATGCGCCGGTGCCCGAACCCGATCAGCCGCTCGACGGCCGCCTTCGCGCCGGCCGCGTTGTCGAAATCGAACCACGCGTACGGCTCCACGCGATCGGTGCGGCCATACGCGACATACGGAAAGCTGCGCGACTCGAGGAACGCGAGGCGCGGATCGTCGACGAGCGTGCGCGCGACGATCAGCCCGTCGACGAGCTTGCCGTCGACGAGCCGCCGGTAGGTGTCCAGTTCCGCATTCGGGCGCGCGGACACGATGAAGAAATCCAGGTTGCGCTCGGCGAGCCGCTCGGTGATCCCCGCGACGACCTCGCCGAAACGCGGATCGCCGAGATCGCCCGCGCCGAACGGATAGACGATCCCGATCGCGTCCGCCCGCCCGGTCGCGAGGCGGCGCGCGGTCGGGTCCGCCACATAGCCCATGTCGCGCGCGGCCTTCATCACCCGTTCGCGGGTCGCCTCGCTCACGTCGTCATAGCCGTTCAGCGCCCGGCTGACCGTCGTGCGCGACAGCCCGAGCGCATCCGAGAGCGCCTTCAGATTCACCTTCACCGTCGTTCCTCGCATTTCACGTTGCACCCGGCCGACTCCGTTCCGGGCAATTATTTCCGCCTGGTAAGCATTACCGTCAAATAAATATCTTTTGATTTCCAAACCGGTTTGAAATAGCATCCGAACCGGTTTGGACATCGATGCCACCCTCAGCTGTTCCCTTTCACCGTCAATCGAAACAACGCCGAGATGACTTACTTTCCCCTTTTCCGCTCGCTCTCGGGCAAACGTTTGCTGCTCGCTGGCGGCGCACTCGCCGCCTTCGCGGCCGTCGCGCACGCGCAGTCCGGCGGCACGCGCGCGCCCATGCCCACGCCCCACTCGCAGCAGGCCTACGATCCCGACAGCAGCTTCACGATGCGCTGGACCCGCGCCGACATCCGCCAGATCGTCGCGCAGTCGCACACCGCCGGCGCCGACCGGAATTCGCTGCCGCAAGCGCTGACGATGCCGGACATCCCGCAGGATTTCCCGCTGATCAACTCGAACGTCTGGGTCTGGGACACGTGGCCCCTCGCCGACCTGCGCGCGAACCAGCTCAGCTACAAGGGCTGGGAGGTGATCTTCTCGCTCACCGCCGACCCGCATGCCGGCTACACGTTCGACGACCGCCACGTGCACGCGCGGATCGGCTTCTTCTACCGCCGCGCGGGCATTCCCGCGTCGCAGCGGCCGGCGAACGGCGGCTGGACCTGGGGCGGCCACCTGTTCCCGGACGGCGCGAGCGCCAAGGTGTTCGGCACCGCGCCGATGACCAACAACGCCGAATGGTCGGGCTCCGCGCGCCTCACGCACGGCGACAACGTCAGCCTGTACTACACCGCGACGTCGTTCAACCGCTCGGCGCCGGGCGGCGCCGACATCACGCCGCCGCAGGCGATCATCACGCGCGCCGACGGCCACATCCACGCCGACGACAAGCACGTGTGGTTCAGCGGCTTCGACGATCACAAGGCGTTGCTGCAGCCGGACGGCAACTACTACCAGACGGGCCAGCAGAACACCTACTTCTCGTTCCGCGACCCGTTCGTGTTCACCGACCCCGCGCACCCGGGCAAGACCTACATGGTGTTCGAGGGCAACACGGGCGGCCCGCGCGGCGCGCGCACCTGCACCGAAGCCGACCTCGGCTACGCGCCCAACGATCCGTACAGGGAAGACCTCAACGCGGTGATGAATTCGGGCGCAGTGTATCAAAAGGCCAACGTCGGCCTCGCGGTCGCGACGAACCCGCAGCTGACCGAATGGAAGTTCCTGCCGCCGATCCTGTCGGCGAACTGCGTGGACGACCAGACCGAGCGTCCGCAGATCTACCTGAAGGACGGCAAGTACTACCTGTTCACGATCAGCCACCGCAACACGATGGCGGCGGGCGTCGACGGCCCGGACGGCGTGTACGGCTTCGTCGGCAACGGCATCCGCAGCGACTTCCTGCCGCTGAACGGCGGCAGCGGCCTCGTGCTCGGCAACCCGACCGACTTCTCGGCGCCGGCCGGCCAGCCGTACTATCAGGACCCGAACCAGAACCCGCGCGAATTCCAGTCGTATTCGCACTACGTGATGCCGGGCGGGCGCGTCGAGTCGTTCATCGACGCGATCGGCCCGCGCCGCGGCGGCACGCTCGCGCCCACGGTGAAGGTCAACATCAACGGCACGTCGACGGCGGTCGACCGCAAGTACGGCCGCGGCGGTCTCGGCGGCTACGGCGACATCCCGGCGAACCTGCCCGCGCAAGGTCCCGGCCACAACGACGGCAACGCGCAGTAATGCGCAGGCGCGCGCATCGGGCGTGTCCCGTGCGCGCGTCCCGCCGTCACCCTCTGCCTGCCGCGCGCGGCGCCGCCAATCCGCATCCGGCGCGCAGCGCGCGGCGGTCCGCTTTGCCGAACGCAGCCTGGAACCACGCATGAGATTCACGCTACCCCGCTTTCCCTTTCGCACGGCGCTGCTGCTCGCGTGCACGGCCGGCGCGCACGCCGCCGCGCCATACATCGCCCCCTGCGCCGCGCCCGCCGCCGACGGCACGCCGCAATGGCGGCCCGCGATCCACTACACGCCGCGGCGCAACTGGATGAACGATCCCAACGGCCTCGTCTACGAGAACGGCCGCTATCACCTGTTCTATCAGTTCAATCCGGCCGGCAACGACTGGGGCAACATGTCCTGGGGCCACGCCATCAGCACCGACCTCGTCCACTGGCGCGAGCAGCCGGTCGCGATGCACGCGAACGCGACCGAGGAATTCTTCTCCGGCTCGATCGTCGCCGATACCCGCAACACGTCCGGCCTCGGCGCGCCGGGGCAGGCGCCGCTCGTCGCGTTGTATACGAGCGTCTACAAGGCAGGTTCCGGCCACGCGCCCGGCACCCAGGCGCAGTCGCTCGCGTACAGCGTCGATCACGGCGCGACCTGGCTGCCGTACGCGCACAACCCGGTGCTCACGCTCGATCCGGAATCGAAGCAGTTCCGCGACCCGAAGGTGTCGTGGTACGCGCCGGGCGGGTACTGGCTGATGACGACGGTCGTCGCCGATGCGCAGGTCGTGAAGCTGTACCGCTCCGACGACCTGATCCACTGGGCGTTCCTGAGCGACTTCACGCTCCCCGGCGTGCCGCACGACGGCGCGCTGTGGGAAATGCCCGACCTGATTCCATTGCCGCTCGACGGCGATCCGGCGCGAATCAGGTGGGTGATGATCGTCAATGTCAATCCGTGGTCGATCGCGGGCGGCTCGGGGGCGATGTATTTCGTCGGCGACTTCGACGGCCGCACCTTCACGCCCGAGCGCGTCGCGCCCGCCGGCGCCGATCCCGTGCAATTCCGCTGGGTCGATCACGGCGCGGACTTCTACGCGGCCGGCACGTTCTCCGGCGCGCCGGGCGCGCAACCGGTCGGGATCGCGTGGATGAGCAACTGGGACTATGCGGCCAAGGCGCCGACCACGCCGTGGCGCGGCGCGATGACGCTGCCGCGCGCGTTCGCGCTGAAGACGATCGACGGCGAGCCGCGGCTCGTCGTCACGCCGGCTCCCGCATTCGATGCGTGGGCGGACGACCGGCCCTCGACGCATCTCGGCGATGTGAGCGTCGCGTCGGCGACGCGCGAACTGCCGGCCGCGACGCGCGGCACGGTGCAACGGATCACGCTGACGCTCACGACGCAGTCGGCCGCCCGCGCAGGGCTCGTCGTGCGGCGCTCGGCGGATGGCGCGATCGGCACGCGGATCGTCTACGACACGGCGAAGCAGACATTGACGCTCGACCGGTCGCAATCGGGCGAGGCGAATTTTTCCAACGCGTTCAGCCGCCAGCACATCGTGAACCTGCCGCTCGATCATGGCCGCCTGACGCTCGAGATCGTCGTCGATCGCGGCTCGGTCGAAGTGTTCGCCGGCCACGGCCGCACCGCGATCACCGACCTGATCTTCCCGCCCGGCGACGCCGACCGCGTCGCCGTGTTCGCGGAGCATGGCGGCGCGACGTTCGGCGGGCTGACGGTGACGAATCTCGCTCGGCAGGACGATGCCGATCGCACATGCCGGGCAGATCGGGCGTGCTGCGCGCAGTGAGCATCCCGGCCGGCAATCGCGCCGCGGCGGGTACGCGAGCCGGCCAGCGCCGGCCGGCCCGCTCCGTCAAAGCACGCCCATCCCGCCCGATGCGATGATGTCCGCGCCGACGATGAACGCCGATTCCGCCGCGCTCAGGTGCAGCACGGTCGATGCGATCTCCGCCGGCGTGCCGAACCGGCCGATCGGCACGAGCGCCCGGATTTTCCCGGCGGTCGCCTCGAGCGTCGCGGCGTCGAACCCGAGCTTGTCGTATAGCGGCGTCTCGACCGGCCCCGGGCTGACGACATTCACGCGCACGCCGTTCGGCAGCAGTTCCGTCGACAGCGTCTTCGCGAGCGACGCGAGCGCCGCCTTGCTCGCCGCGTAGACCGATGTGCCCGGCATGCCGGCATGCGCGTTGATCGAGCCGTTGAGGACGATCGACGCCCCCCGGTTCAGCAACGGAACGAGCGCCTGGATCTGGAAGTACGCGCCCTTCACGTTGGTGTCGAACACGCGATCCCAGAACGCTTCGTCGGACTCCTGGAACGGCACGAGTTTCGCGATCCCCGCGTTGATGAATACCGCATCGAGCCGTGCGCCCGCCGCGGCGATCGCGTCCGCCAGTTCGCGGGCCGCCGCGACGCTGCTCGCGTCGTTGCGGATCGCGAGCGCATCGCCGCCGAGCGTGCGCCGCGCGGTGTCGAGCGTCTGCGGATCGCGCCCCGTGATGATCACGCGCGCGCCTTCCGCCGCGTAAGCCTGTGCGGCCGCGAGGCCAATCCCGCTGCTACCGCCCGTGACGAGCACCGTTTTGCCGATAAAGCGTTCCATGTTGTTCTCCAGTGAACCGGTTGAATGACCGTGAACGCATGATGCGCGTGAAGCCGCGCGTTGCCGTGCCGCGTGCGCGGCGAACATGTTCGAAAACTTCGAACGTTCGATCGTGCGCCCGGCAGCGTACCGGCCTCCCGGCGCCCGACTATGGCAAGACGTCGATCCCGTCGAGCAGCCGCCGCGCCAGATGCGCTTCGCGCAGCTCGTCGACCCACCATTGCAGCGCCCGCCCTTCCCGGTCGCTACGCCACGCGACATACATCACGTTCGGTTCGCGCGGATCGGCGGTCGGTTTCTCGACCAGCTCGCCGCGCGCGAGCAGCGTACCCGCGCGATGTCGCGGCACCCAGCCGATGCCGAGCCCGTCGCGTTGCGCAAGGATCTTCGCCCGCATCGACGGCACGGCCAGCACCGCCTGCCCGCCAAGCACGCCGTACGCGCGGCCCGCGCCAAGCCGCGACGAATCCGCGACCACGACCGCGCGATGTGCGCCGATCATGTCGCGCGTCAGGGGGCCGGGCGCCGCCGCGAGCGGATGGCGCGGCGCCACCGCGAACACCCAGTCGAGCGCGCCGAGTTCGAACCACTTGAGCCCCGGGATCGCCGGCGGTTCGTTGGTCGCACCGACGATCAGGTCGGCGCGGCCGTCGCGCAGCGCTTCCCACGTGCCGCCCAGCACCTCGTGCGTGAAGCGCAGCGACACGCCCGAACCGAGCGCATCGAACGCGCGGATCACCGGCACGATCGACTCGAACTCGATCAGCTCGTCGCTGGCGATCCACAGCCGGTCCTCCCAGCCGCTTGCGACCTGCCGCACCCGCTGCGCAAGCCGCGCGACATCCAGCATCAGGCGCGACGCCTCGTCGGCGAGCAACTGGCCGGCAGGCGTGAGCTGCAACCGGTAGCGGCGCCGGTCGAACAACAGCGCGTCGAAGCGCGACTCGAGTTGCCGCGCCGCATGCGACACCGTCGACGGCGCCTTGCCGAGGCGCGCCGCCGCGCGCGACAGGCTGCCGGTCGCGCGGATCGCGTCGAGCAATGCAAGTTCTTCTTCCGACAACATGACGACACTCCGGTCTGGGGACGCCGTGCATCGTAAGGCAGCCTCGCGCGGCGGTCCAACCCTGAAACGGCCGTGCGCACCGCTGGCGGCGGCCGACGCACACGCGTCAGCCGGTCGACTGTCCATTCGGTGGCGAATCGCGACGCATGGCCTGTCCGGCGGCATACTCGCGGTATGCCGATTTCGGCGAAATCTTCGAACATGAGGTAGCCACTGCGATGGACATCGCGATCCGAATCGACGGCCGTCACGACCTGACCGGCCAGATCTTCCGGCAACTGCGCGCCGCGATCGTCGACGGGCGTCTCGCGGGCGGCGCGAGGCTGCCGTCCACCCGCGATCTCGCCGTGCAGCTCGGCGTGTCGCGCAAGACGACGCTCGACGCGTTCGAGCAGCTCGTCGCCGAAGGCTACCTGCACACGCGGCGCGGCGACGGCACGTTCGTCGCCGACGGCCTCGCGCGCGTGCCGCACGGGCCGGCCGCGGCCGTGCCGGCGATCGCCGCGGACCGCCGCCCGGCCGACGCGCCGACCGCGCGCGCGGTATGGGACGACGTGCCCGACGCGCTGGCGATGCCCGAGCCGCTGCCCGCGCTCGGCTTCGATTTCCGCGGCGGCGTGACCGACAAGACGCTGTTCCCGTTCGACGCGTGGCGGCGCTGCCTGCACCACGCGCTGCGCCTGCAGGCGCGCGGCCCGGGCCAGTATCACGACCCGGCCGGCGACCAGCAGCTGCGGCTCGCGATCGCGCGCTACGTCGCGTTCAGCCGCGCGGTCGCCTGCAACTGGCAGGACGTGATCGTCACGCAAGGCGCGCAGCAGGCGCTCGACGTGCTCGCGCGCGTCGTCGTGCGGCCCGGCGACGTCGTTGCGGTCGAGGACCCCGGCTACCCGCCGGCGCGCGCCGCGTTCGCGTCGCTCGGCGCAACGGTGGTCGGCGTGCCGGTCGACGCGCACGGGCTCGTCGCCGACCGGCTGCCCGACGACGCGCGCCTCGTCTACGTGACGCCGTCGCACCAGTTCCCGCTCGGCATGCCGATGAGCCTGGAGCGGCGCGTCGCGCTGCTCGAATGGGCGCAGCGGCGGCGGGCCGTCATCATCGAGGACGACTACGACGGCGAGTTCCGCTTCGAGGGACGTCCGATGGAATCGCTGAAGAACCTCGACCGCGCGGGCCTCGTCGCCTACGTCGGCACGTTCTCGAAGACGATCTTTCCCGAGCTGCGGATCGGCTACGCGATTCCGCCGGCCGCGCTGCACCCTGCGCTGTGCAAGGCGAAGCAGATCGTCGACTGGCATACCTGCACGCTGACCCAGACCGCGCTCGCCCGCTTCATGCTCGACGGCGATTTCGCGCGCCACCTGCGCCGCGTGCAGAAGCACTACGACGCGCGGCGCAAGGTGCTGCTCGCGCACCTGCGCAGCGACCTCGCGCCGTGGCTCGACGCGATCGTGCCGGCTGCGGGCATCCACCTCGCCGCGCGCCTCAGGGCCGGCGTCGACGAGGCCGCGCTGATCGCCGCGGCGCGCGCGCACGACATCGGGCTGTACGGCATCACAGCCTTCCACGCCGACGCGCCGCGCCAGGCCGGCCTGCTGTTCGGTTACGGCGGGATCGACGCGACGCGCATCGATACGGCGCTCGCGCAGCTCGCCGCGCTGCTGCGGGCGGGCGTCTGATCGCGATGCACTGGCTACCTCGATTTACTAAAAATTGGTCATTCCAGCAGGCCAGCCCGCTCGTTAATCTGGGTCCTGTCGCGCCGCCATGCGCATCAACCGAACGAGGACCTGTTATGCAACCCCGCCTGAACTTCTACACCGCCAGCCCGAACGCCATCAAGGTGATGCGCAACGCCGAGGAATTCCTCGCCAAAAGCTCGATCGAGAAGCCGCTCGCCGAGCTCGTGCGGCTGCGCGCGTCGCAGATCAACGGCTGCGCGTTCTGCGTGGACATGCACACCACCGACGCGCGCAAGGGCGGCGAAACCGACCGCCGCCTCGCGACCGTCGTCGCGTGGCGCGAGACGCCGTTCTTCACCGACCGGGAGCGCGCGGCGCTGGAATGGACCGAGGCATTGACGCTGGTCGCGGACAACCACGTGCCGGACGCCGTCTGGGAAGCCGTGCAGCCGCATTTCAGCGACGAGGAGCTGTTCGACCTGTCGCTGCTGGTGACGACGATCAATGCGTGGAATCGCTTCGCGATCGCGTTCCGCAAGATGCCCGAGTAAGGAGACGGCCATGACTCGCAGCGTTTTCGCGCGCGCCGCCGCGTGCGCCGCGCTCTTGCTGGGCGCGACGATGCCGGCCGCGCATGCGCACGACGGCGGCGGCAGTGGGGACAACGTCCGCCCCGTCATGAAGCAGGCCGTGCCCGAAGCGCCCGGCAAGCTGGCCGTGGTCGCCACCGTCGACTACGCGCCCGGCCAAGCGTCCGAGCCGCATCGGCATCTCGGCTCGGTGTTCGCGGTCGTGTCGAAGGGTGAGGTGCTGTCGCAGGTCAACGACGGGCCGCTGCGCCGCTACCGCGCGGGCGAAGGCTGGTATGAACCGCCCGGCTCGCGGCATCTCGTGTCGCGCAACGGGAGCGATACCGAGCCGGCGCAGCTCGTCGTGTTCGGGCTGACGGGGGAGAACGCGCCGCTCAAGTCGGCGATGGGTCAGTAGGCGCTCGCGCCGGGCTCGGCGTGCCGGGCGCCGGCGGCTTGATCGGCAACCGGCGCATACCAGTCGTCCGCGCTCGTCTTGCCCGTTGAAATCGAATTGGTCAACCGCTCGATGAGCAAGCGGCATGAAACCGGGGCGATTGAAATACTGGCCGCAACCTGCATAAAGATACGTCGGCAACCATCCAGTGCTTCGGTGCGTACATCCCTTTTTGTCGATCACGGTCCCTTTGCAGCGCGGACACGACGGAACAGGGTCTGCCTCAGGCGACAGCAGCGCATGCACATGTTCACGCAGCGCTCGCTCAATTGCACGGCGGCTATGAAGCAGCGCCTTCTCTTCGACCTCCCTGCTGATCGATGACATCGCATCGTTGGTCCGTGCACGCGCCCAACTCTGCATCCTCGAATTTCCTCAAAACTGCGCCGTAACCTGAAATCCGACCGTCACACGCGCGGTCGGAAATCCAGATGGCTTGTAGACCGGCGTACCAGCAAACAGGTCGTAGCCGTACCCACCGAAACGCGTCGCGACGCTGCCCTTGACGCCGATTACTGCACCGGCCAGTTGGGTGCCGACCAACGCGACCGGCTGTGGGCCCCATACGCGGCCGTAATCCAGTCCTGCATAAATCGCCTGTCCAGTCTGTCCGATCGGCATCTGCAATTCGTTGCGCCAGTAGAAGCCGCGTGCCGCCGCCAGCATCGCTTCGCCGTCGAATCCGCGCACCGTGTAGTGACTTCCGATGGTCATATCATCGATGTAGTACAGCCCTTATACGCACCGAATTCCTGCACATACGCCACCGTCGCCGCCTGCACAAACTGGCCCGCACCTCCCGTCACGTTCCCCTCGGCGGCAACCGTCAGCGCCTGACGATAACTGCCCCAGCACCCAATTTCGCTAGATCATCCGCCTTCGCTTGCGCCTGCGCCCGCTGCTCCGGGCTCAGACTCGGGTCATTCGCCGCCTTCTTCGCCGCATCCGCTTCTGCAGCGCGATTCGCGACAAGCGTCCCCATCTGATTCACGAACTGACCAACAATCTCAAACACCGCCTCAATCTTCTCTTTATCAAAGATCTAAACTTCACAATATATTTCCCGGAGAGCTTTTATGAAATTAAAATTAACCCCTTGATTCAACGAATCCCAGCTATTCAGTTGAAACTTATTTAACATGCACTCCAAATTTTGGGTTGCACTAAAATACAAAACATTCCATATTATTTCAGAATCAATGTTATTTTTTTTATCCCCAAAATTCAACAACTCCCTTAACAAAATTGCCCCAGCATCGCCGGATATCTCCTTTCGATTCGTGCATTCCAGCAGATTTGCCCGAACATTAATACAAAGGAATTCTATAACGGCCTGTCGCCATAATTCTGAATTTGATCCAAATTGACCGCCAAGAACTTGCGATAGCGCTGCATTAGGAGAGAAATCGTCGAGTCCAGATACGATAAGTTGCTTTTGGTAATCAATTTCCGGGAACGCATTCATAGCTACCTCATTTTCCAGGGAATTTAAATTTCGCAATCTCGCCTCTATTGATTGCTTTAACTGCCGAGTTATTGACCTCCACGGTCGCTGTGTCGCCAGCGGTCTTGGATGACGCCTGCCCAGCGGGACGATATGTGACCGCAGTTCCATCTGGCAAAATTGCTACCCAACTTCCTTCCCCGGTAACGTTGTTGACCACTTTCACGGGTGTCTGGCCATTGAATGCATCTTTTGCAAATTGCTCTGCAGTCTCGTTCGGGTTACTGCTTGGTGGCATCGGAATTGGTGTGCCCACTCCCCCAATACCAGCCGGCAGATTTCCATCGCTTCCCTTGATTGACGGTGGAACACTGGAGTTTTTTCCGCCGATCGAATTAATGAGATATTCAACCAGCCCCTTAACCACGTCCACGGTAGGCGCATCAAATATCCGGTCAATCACGTTCGATCCAGCAAGCTCCGACCCCGGCATGCCTACCTTGATCGTCGGATCAAGTTCCGTCGCCGGATCAGCGATCACGCCATTGTCCTTGCTGGCCGTCTCGCCCTTATATCCCGGTAGCTTGAATCCCGCGAGCCAACCGGGAACCGGAGCCATCGGTGCGACCTGATTGTTCTCCACCTCAATCCTGCCAGCACCCGTCGCCGTTGCAACATCCTGCCCCGATACCGCCGCTATGCCCGCCACCAAACTCGTCACCAGATTGTCGCGCGCTTCGCGCTCTGATGCCGACAGATTTGCTGATGGAGCAAGCAGACTCCCGAGCACCGAACTGCTAGCAGCCCCCATCGCACCGGCACCACAGCTCTGGCTACTGGCCGTCGCGCCCGCACACCCCACAATCGCGTGAAGCGCAGCACGCGCTTCTTAATACCGGTCGATCGACTTCGCACTGACTATAAATCGCCGCACGTCTGTCCACGCTGCACAATCAAGTCGGTACTTTCAGTCAACTTCTTCCAGTTATTGGCAACGAGGTGATAATGAAGGTGTCGTGCACAGGCAATTCTGACCGAATGAACTCAATTGCAGCCATGTTGTTTTCGTTTGCAGTCGTCGTGTCTAGCGGTGGTTCTGCGCCATCCCATATGCAATCAACACGTGCTTCGAACCCTGGGTGACGCCATATTCCTCCTTCAACACGAGAAATGAGTAGCCCTCTCTCCGCAGCCCGTTCGCAAACACCAATCGCCGCCTCTGTAGTGAGTTTCATGACGATGCTGCCGCGAAGGGAAAAAAAATCCTCTGCATCTGCATAGCACTTCCAAGGGTCAATACGTTCATTCGCGTCACTCATTTCACCTCCCCTTTGCGTCCTTCCAACTAATTCTTCCATCAGCGATCCAGCCGGGATCCCTCTTGTTGCTTACTTGAACTACCTCGCCAGTTCTGTCATTCACAACAACATAGCCATTGGGTGTTCCATACACCGTCGCAGGATCATTTCTTGCGACGCCGTCTGGTGATTTCGTCGCCGACCGCTTGTCCACACTAGTTCCTGTTGCACCATTCTTGATCGCAGCCTGAATATCGCTTTCAGTCCACCCTCGTTCCCCGAGTTGATCAGCAATTTTTGTGTCGATTACTGGCCTCCCGTCAGCCGTAATCCCGCCGCTCAGTAAATTTTTAATCCACTGCGGCACGGCCGCCGTTATCAACGCCTCAATCACCTTTGGTCCCGGATTCGGCGCAATAAGCGGCCCCGCTTTCGCACTCGGATCCAACTCGGTCGCCGGATCAGCGATCACACCATCGCCCTTGGCTGCCGTCTCGCCCTTGTATCCCGGTAGCTTGAATCCAGCGAGCCAACCGGGAACCGGAGCCATCGGTGCGACCTGATTGTTCTCCACCTCAATCTTGCCAGCACCCGTCGCCGTTGCAACATCCTGCCCCGATACCGCCGCTATGCCCGCCACCAAACTCGTCACCAGATTGTCGCGCGCTTCCCGCTCTGATGCCGACAGATTTGCTGACGGCGCAAGCAAACTCCCGAGCACCGAACTGCTCGCCGCCCCCATCGCACCGGCACCACAGCTCTGGCTACTGGCCGCCGCGCCCGCACACCCCACAATCGCGTGAAGCGCAGCACGCGCTTCCTCGCTGCCGAGGTTGTCGGCGATCTGCTTCACCTGGTTTGCGCCGAGTTCTTGCAGATAGGCCACCGTCGCATTCTGCGCGAGTTGGCCCATGCCCCCCGTTACATTACCGCCCGCAGCCACCGACAAGGCCGTCAGCACCTGACGATACGTGCCGCCCGGCCCCCAATTAGCGTTCAGTTCATCGGCGCGCTGCTGAGCCGCCGCCCTTTGCTCTGGCGTTAGATTCGGGTTGTTCGCGGCTGCCTTCGCTGCATCGGCTTCCGCAGCGCGATTTGCCACGAACGTTCCCGCCTGATTAATGAACTGACTCGTAATGTCGAACCCGGCTTGAATCTTGTCCTTGTCGAAGATCGGTACAAGTGCGCCGCCCGTGTTCGACGTATCACGATTGATATCCGCGACTACTTCGGCTGCTGTTTGGCCGGTCAACTGTTGCTGCTTCGTGCCATCGGTAATCGTGATCGCGCCACCGCTGATACCGCTTCGCGTTGTCGAATTCGCGTCACCGGATGCGCTCAGCGCTACAGGCGGCGCGACCGAGAATCCGCCATCACCCTTCGGCAACGTCGTGCCTTGCACCGGATTGACGTTGTCTGCCGTGCCTTTCTGATTCTTGCCAATATCGCCACCGTAACCACCCGAAATTCCGACCGACGACGCGTCGTACGATGCACGATTTTCGATATCGCTATGCGTGAGCGTCGCGGTCGTCAGGCTGTTCACGCCGTCCTGTACAGCTTTGTCGCTGCTCGCGATCACGCCGCCCTTCAGGTCCGTGTTGCCCTTTACGTTGACCTGAAAACCACCGTCGCCTGCCTTGATACCGGATTGTTCGCCGACCGCCGCGTAATCGCTATTCATCTTCTGCTGGCTGAAATTCGCCGAAACGCTTGACGAACCTCCGTAGCAGATCGGCGGCACACAGGCGCTCACCGAAACGCCCGCGCTCTGCTGCTTCGAATCGTAATGGTCGGTGTTCTGCAGGCTCTCGACATTCAGGTTACCGCCGACATCGGCCACGACCTGCTGACCAGACACAACCGCACCTTTGAGGTTCGTGTCGCCGCCCGATTGAATTGTCAGCGTATCGCCCGCCGTTACGTGCGTGTTCGTCCACGTGGTCGAATCACCGTCGGCATGTCCGCGATTGCCTGCTACGCCTGCATTGATCGAAAAGCCATTTTGCGAACCCACGGTAAATGCAACGCCGACCGACGCGCTGGACCCGCTATTGGTCGAATGCTGACTGCTGGTGTTTTGCGCCGCTTGCAGATTCACGTCGCCATCAGCCGCCAGCAATGTATTGCTTCCAGCCGAAACCGTGCTGCCAATTATGTTGATATTGCTATTCGCACCTGCCCCCGATGCCGCGATCGTTACGTTTCTCCCCGCAGAAAGCGTACTGCCGACTGCCGTTCTGGCCTGCGCTTGCGATTGGTTGTCACTCTTGCTTGCGCCCAACGAAATACTGATGCCGACGCTCGTTGCAGCCTTGACCGGATCGCCGCCCACAGCATCGTAAGCGTTCTTTGCCGCAAGCCCGGTCGTCGCAGCGGCCAAAGCCAGCAGACGCGGATCACCTTTCGCGTGCTGTGCCGCGTTCGCCATCTGTTGACCGGTCTGGACGGCGGCCACAACCGGATTGGTAATTCCGACGGTCAAGCCCGCCTGACGGTATTGCTGCTGCTCGGCTTGACTCGTCGTGTCGTAAGCCGAATCAATCGTAACGGACTTGCCCGCAACATTGAGATCGTTAGCCGCATGCAGAAGGCTACCGGTCGCGTGCACGTCATTACCCGCGCTGATCGACACGTTGCCGTTGAGCGAACCGACTGCGCTACCGTTGTTCGTTACGCTGGCCGATTGCTGTTTGTCCGACATCGAGCGCGAGCCGACCGACACCGACAGCCCGCCATTCGACAGCAAACCAGTTTCTTTCTTGTCGTAGTAAGTGGACGATTGAACGCTATCCTGCGAAGTCGTGATATTCACATCGTGCGCCGCATTCAGCGCAACGTCGTTGGTACCGACGATTGTGCTGCCCGTGACGTTGATGTCTTTCCCGCTGACGATATTTACACCATCGGCCGAGATCGTACTGCCGCTGCTGATCGTCGTAGCCTGGTCGATCCCACTTGCGATCTTCGTTCCGCTCAACACGCCGCTACGGCTATGCGTTTCGCGCGAACTGTAATCGTGCGTTTCCGTCGCCGCACCGACGTTCACGTCACCTGCTGCAAGCAGATTCGCGTTGCCCTTGTCGAGACTGATCGTGCTGCCGGAAAGCGTAATGTCTTTGCCCGACACGATATTTACCGTGTCGCCGCCTTTCAACGTCGTGCCGGTCACACGTTCATTCACGGCATGCAGGGTTGCAGCCGAACTGCGGCCACGACTGCTGCTAGAACTATTGCTGTTGATGGTGGACGTTGCGCTCGCTGTACCAAGCGACACATCGCCCTTCACGGCCACCGTGCCACCCTGACCAAGATCGATCTGCGCGCCCTTCGCCGTCAGGTCGCCGCCGACGCCGATTTGAGACACGCCGCCGACCTTCACCGAACTGCCGATCGTCTGATTGACGTCCACGTCCGACACACCATTTGCGCGATGCACGACCTTGTGCTCGCCAGTCTGCTGCGCACCGAGATCCCAGTTGCCCCCGACCTGCATCCCCAAATTGCCGCCGACGTTCAGGTCTCCCGCGTTTTGCTGGAAATTCCCTCCAGTCACGATCGCCGCATTGCCTGCGACATCGATTTTCGCCTGCGGCCCGAGCATCGTCGTGATGCGCGTTGCGCCCGTGTCGTTGACTTGCTTGACGGTTTTCGTTGCGGTATCGAGAATCAGGTCTTTCCCCGCGTCCAGCTGCAAGCTACCGGCCTTCACGTTCGCGGATGTCAGATCGACGTCGCCCGTCGTCGTCAGCTTCATCAAGCCGCCGCTTTGCAGCGCGCCGAATGCGTTGTCGATCTGCTTGCCGTCCACCGACAGCGTATTCGCCGCCTTCATCGTGCCGCTGTTCGTGAACGTTTGTGCGTTCTTCAGGTCAATGTCATTCGCGGCGATCAGCGGACCATTCCAGTTTTCCTGACTGGCTTTTGCCAGATAGACGACCGGCACCAAGACCGACTGCCCGTCAACGACGCGCGTCTCCATCAAGATCACGTTGCTCGTCAGTTGCGAAACCTGTTCAGGCGACAGGCTCATGCCAAGCGGAAGGTTTAGCGATTTCGACAGCGATGCACCGGCCGCCATCAGCGATTCGTACATCGACTGCGTATCCGTGTACGGTCCCAACACGGCCTTGCCCGTCAACGACGTAATTTCGTTGCGTACCAACTGCTGCTCGTAAAAGCCGTCGCCGAGCCGCTTCGGAATGTGCGTCAGGTCAACGCCGATCTGCTGGAAGAAATAATCGCTCGAAATGAAATTCTTTTGATTCGTGAACGCCGGATTCGTCTCGATGATGTACGGTGCATTCGGTGAAGTGATCGGCTTGAACAACCCGCCTTGCGGAATGGTGAGATTATTCAGGACGTTGAGCGCAGTCGCACTCGCAATCACCGGATTGACCATCGTCGGCGTGGTGCCGTGCACCGCGCCGGAATTAACGGGCAACGACTGACCAGCCACCAATCCAAGCGACGGAATCGACGCGTTGCCTGCCGTGTTGTTGATGCTCACACCTGTACCTGACAACGTGCCATTCGTGACAAGCGTCGATTGATAATCGGGAATCTTGAATTCCTTCACATCGGCCGGACCATTACATCCTTTATCGCAGAATGAATATGTCCAGTCGTGTTCACTGTTGTCGTAGTTGTTGTAGTGATAATTCCCAGAATAAGTGACTGTCAGACTTGGTGCTTGCTGTCCCGATGCTTTCCAGCCGTCCGCATCGTAATTTGCAGGCATTTCAATGCCATTTACAGCGGCAATATTGCTCCAATAGTTTTGAAGCGTGCCAACCGACGATGCTCCGAGTTTACCGCCCGAAACAATTTGGCCAGCAGGACTGATGTCTTTTACAGTATTTGCAGTCGCGACACCTGTATAGGTCGTGCGTTGATAGCTGCTATTCCATTGGCCTTCATGGGGCGGATCAATAAAGACGCCGCCGATCTGTTTCTTCAATTGTTCGATAACAGAAGGATCAGCCTTTGCAAGATCAATCCCCGGAACCTGATATGCGCCGTTACATGCGTCCATGAAATAGGCCACGCAACCGGACATGCTGATGCCAAGCTGCTGCAACCACGCCGGATCGACATTGTTGGTATAGCCGGTCGTCGTCATCACGCGACGCGTGTTCGTCACCTGATCCGAATGCAATTCCATGTCGCCGCCGGACTGGATCAACGCCGACTGGTTACGGATCAGTGCTGCCTTCGTGTAATTCCCGTTCGCATCCTTGCCACCCGCCAGCACGACCTTGCCCAAGCCGTAAATCGCCGTCTGCGCCATCGCGTCCGTCGCAGTCGTATCGTCCCGGTTTTCGATATCCCGTGATAGCAGTTCGAGCGTGCCGTTGCTATCCGATGCGCCAATCAGCGCAGTCGGACCGAGGTTCGACAGCGTGCTGTCGGCAACGAGCGAAGCACTGCCACCGACCATCACGCCGGTATTAGTGAGCGTATTCGAATGCGTTTTCAGCAGATTCCCGGCCGCGATTGCGCCGCTGTTCACGATGTCGCCTGCGTTGATCGACAGGTTGTTGACCGATTGCAGGCCCGAGCTGTTGGCAAACGTACCGGGCAACGTGAAGGCAAGATCATGACCGGCGCTGAACTGATAGGCCGCCGTGCTAGCGAAATCGCCCTGCAAATTCAACGACGCATCATGGGCCGCACTGTACGTGCCGCCACCAAGCAGCGTGTTAGCCGATACCGTCAGATCGCGCGTCGCACCGATTTTCCCGTTCGTGTTCGTAATCGCGCCGGTCGTCCCGATATCGACATTACCATCGGCAACGTTACCGATTTTGCCGCCGCTATTGTCGAGCGTGTCGCTACGCACCTGAACGTTCGCGCCGCTCAGTTGCGCGCCGTTCGTATTGGCGATCGAAGAAGCCTGCGCGGTCACGTCACCGTTACCAGTGATCGTGCCTGCGCTGTTGAGCAGTTGACTACCGCCTTGTACCGATGTCGCGCCGGTACCCAAATCCGCAATCAGCCCGCCCGAATTCTGAATCGTTGCTGCTTGTACACTCAGCGTGCTCGTATCCGGACGAGCATCGGTGCCCGCTGCAATTTTCCCGTTCTGGTTGTCCAGCGTGCCGCCGCTCGTCAACGACATACCCGCTTGCGAGCGAATCAAGCCTTGCGAGTTCGCCAGATTGCCCGCGATGTTCGCGACAATGCCGTGACGCGCCGCGAAAGTCCCTTGCGCGTTGTTCCATGAACCCGCCTGAATCGCGGCCTGCCCATTGGTAACTACGGAGCCACCGACATTGCTGAAAGCACCTGTGCCGTTGCCCGGCTTCACCATCAGCGTGCCTGATCCGCCATGTGTGATCGTGCCGCCGTCGTTCAGCAACGTAGCCGATGCGAGCGTCAAGTCCGTGCTGTTGGTCTGCAGCGTGCCGCCTTGCGAATTATCGAGCGTACCGGAGACATTAACCGCGATCGGACCGGTTCCGGTCTGCGTAATAACGCCGCTGTGATTGACAAGATCGGTACCATTCAACGCAACCTGCGTCGCCTGTACCGTGCCGCCGCTGTTGTCGATCGTGGTGCCGTTCACGGTCGCCGACTGACCAACGATCGTACCGTTCGCGTTCGACAAACGCGCGCCCGCATCGACTGTCACGGACTGTGCTGCCTTCAGCGAGCCGCCCGAGTTGTCAACGGATTGTCCGATCACGTGCAGGCCCGTATTGGCCGTGATTACGCCTTGATTGACGATGGTGCCGCCTTGTACATTGACGCCACCGTTACTGCCGATCACACCGCCTTGCGCACCGGTTGAGGTCGTACCGCTCGCGTTGATCAGTTGCCCGGTCGTTGTGATCGACAGGCCGTCGCTGTTCAATGACGTGACTCGCCCCGCCGAATTGTCCAACGACGTTCCGGAAATAATCATTCCGGCTGCGCTTTGTATCGTCCCTCGGTTATTCGCGAGCGCGCCGCCGTGCACCTGCATCGAACTTTCCGATACAAGCGTACCGCCCTGATTGGCGAATTGGCCGGACGACTGCACAGTCAGCGGACCTTGCGTCGATACCTTGCCGCCTTGGTTCGAAATGCTGCCCGCAGCGAGCGTTGCATGACTGCCGCTTGACAGGCTTCCGTGATCATTGATCAACGCACCCGCCGCATTGGCATTGATCGCACCCTCTGCGCTCGTCGTCGCATTGGAAAGGTTCAGGTCGCCCGCATTCGCCTTCAGCGAGAGATTGCCGTTCGCAGCCGTTTGACTGCCGGAAAGATTGACAGCGCCACCAGAAATCGACGCGTTACCGCCTGCGACGTTCCGACCGGTCGCCGTCAGCTGGCCCGTGCTCGACAAATTCAGGTCGCCGCCCTTTCCGACAGAACCGTCGTTATTGACGCCTGCGCTGAGCGTTCCCGTCGAATTGATACTGCCCGCGTTGATCGTTGTATTTTGCTGCGCCGCAAGCGTGCCACTGTTCGACAACGCGCCGCCCGTCGATACATTGACGTTCTGTTGTGCATACGTCGTGCCGGAATTTTGAATACTGTTCGCGGTTGCGGTGAAATTACCGCTCGCCGTCGTCTTGCCCGTGAGTACGAGTTGGCCATTCGATTGCAGCGTCAGATCGCCTGCCTGGGCGGCGATTGTTCCTGCGTTCGCAACCCCAACACCAAACTCGTTGCTTACGAGAAAGACGCGATTCGCGTACATACCGCCCAATTGCGCCACGTCGATCGCAATCGCAGGTGCCGCACCCTCGCCGGCGATCGGCGTCGCGGCCAGCGTGTCGTGATTGACCTGATTCGCCCCCGCGACGACGTTCAGGTTTTTCGCATATATTGCCGCGTTCGCCTGCACCGCACGGGAAATCAGGTCGACCTGATCGACATTCGCAGCATTGAGGCCCGCCCCTTGCACGGAAATCAGGCCGCGGGTTACGTTGAACCCTCCGAGCGACCCATCGGCGCCATAGTACGGTTGGCCCGTCGTCAACGTGGCGCGGCTTGTATTGATGAATCCCCCGCCATCGACGACGATGCCGGACGGATTCGCCAGGACGACTTCCGCGCGGCTACCCGCGACCTCGACATACCCTCGCAATTGAGACGGGTTCGCGCTGTTGACCTGGTTGACGATGATTCGCGCAGACTGGCCCGGACCAAAGTTCGGGTTGCCGTTGATGTAGCCCGCTTGCTGCGTTTGAACGATCGTGGGCGAGTTGTTCAGAATCGCGCCGTTTTTCTGGACGTCGAACTGGTTGTACGTATTCACGGACACGCCAGCCCCCGAAGGCGCAGCGATATTCACCTGCGGCAGCCCATTTTGCGTCTGGATGAGGTGCGTATTCGTGCCCGGCGTCGGCACGATTTGCGCGATACTCAGCAGCGGCGCGCCGAACAGCAATGCAGCGGCCATCGCGATGGGCTGCCACACGACACGAAATCCTGTCGATCCGAGCGACGCATGCGATCCCCGCGCAATTCCGGCCGCACGCGCAGTATTACTGTTTTCCTGAATGACAATCATCGCGCCACGCGCGCGATTGAAAACCACCCGATAGCGATTCTTGTTCATTATTCATCCGACGCGGGTCGCGCCTCTGCTTCAGATTTCAATTGAATTCAACGTCCGCTCGGTCGGACGCCGTTAATCTAGACCGCGATGAGAATTAGGATGACGATATTTTTGCTCATGCACGTCGCGGTTGCACGCTTCAGACGTACCGCGTGCAATTGATCCCCTCTATCCGTGACGCGATCGTAGCAGACGCGAGGTACTGCGCATTGTCAGAGATGATCAAATCGATGAGCGAAGTCTCGATTTCCCCCGATCAAGCCAAGGAATATATTAAAAAAACACTCCCGAATTAACATTTTCATAATGTCTTCAGAATGTCAATTCGAAACAGGGCGTGACTTTATTGGGATAGGTTCGACGTGGTTTTAGACAAGATGCCAATCGTGAATACTGCACACGATCGCGGTCGTCGATACCGTTCTACTGCCGCTTCGAAGCGACCCGCCTGGGGCAGTTCACGATCGGACTGCGTGCTTGCAGAATCCCGGCCGCATCGTCACCCACGGCATGCCCCGCACCGCGCAAAAAATCCGCGCCGATGGGCTGGACTACTCCTATCTGCTTCTGCATCTGAGTGGAAGCGCCAGCTGGCGGTTCGGCAGACAGTCGATCGACGCCATGCCGTCGCAGCCCGTGCTGCACGGAGCCGCGCCAATGACGTTCAGCGACTGGATCGTCAACGGATGTCGCTGACCCGCCGGAACCGGAACCGCCACGTTTCTGTAGCCGCTCCCTTCATAACCACGCCGCCCTCCGCCGCGCCGTCCCGCCCCCACCCCGCACACCCGCGCCCCGCCTCACGCTCCGCCTGACGACCGTCAACTTCGTCGAAAACCCTTCCTTGAAATTAACTAACCCGTCAATTAGCGTCGTCTGCATGAACCCGAAATCCGCTGCCGCCAAGCCGCGCGGGCGCCGCCCGTCGGTGGACGACTTCGACCTGCGCAACCACATGCTCGACGTCGCGACGAGCCTGTTCGCCGAGCGTGGCATCGCGGCGACGACGGTCGCGCAGATCGCGGCGGCCGCCGGCGTCACGTCGGCGATGGTCCACTACTACTTCACGAACCGCGAGCAGCTGCTCGACGCGATCGTCGAGGAGCGCCTCGCGCAGGTCATCGCGTTCGTCTGGCGGCCGACCGAGCCGCAGGTCGAAAGCGATCCATTCGCGCTCGTCGCGGAGCTCGTCGACCGCTTCTTCGACGTCACCGCGCGGATGCCGTGGCTGCCGTCGCTGTGGCTGCGCGAGATCGTCAACGAAGGCGGCCAGTTGCGCGAGCGGATGGTCAAGCGCATCCCGCTCGAACACATCGGCCGCTTCGCCGAACGCATCCGGCGCGCGCAGCAGACTGGCGTCGTGAACCCCGCGCTCGAACCCGCGCTCCTGTTCCAGTCGATCATCGCGCTCGTGATGCTGCCGCTCGCGACCGCGAAGCTGTGGCAAAGCGCGCGCGGGCTGCCGCCGATCGATCGCGGCGTGCTGCAGCGGCACGTCGGCGCGCTGCTCGGGTTCGGCATGCAGCCGCCGACCGGCTCCGGGAGCCGATCGTGAACGCGCTGCGCGCCACGTCGCTCGTACTGGCCGCCGGCGTCGCGCTGGCCGCCGGCTGCGGGCAGCGCGCCGACGTGCGCGCGACTTACCAGGGCTACGTCGAAGGCGAATTCGTCTATCTGTCGTCGTCGCAATCGGGCACGCTGACACAACTGGCCGTGCAGCGCGGCCAGAGCGTCGCCGCGAACGCGCCCGCGTTCGCGCTCGAAGCGGTCAACGAAACGGCGACGCTGCAGCAGGCGCAGCACCAGCTGTCAGCCGCGCAGGCGCAGCTGGCCGACCTGCGGACCGGCAAGCGCCCGCCGGAAGTGAACGTCACGAAAGCGCAGCTGGCGCAGGCCGTCGCGCAGGCAGGCAAGGCCGCCGACCAGCTCGCGCGCGACGAACGGCAATACCGGGCCGGCGGCATTTCGGCGCAGCAGCTCGACGACTCGCGCACGGCGGCGCGCACGAGCGCCGCCCAGGTGCGCGAGTTGCAGAGCCAGGTCGACGTCGCGCGCCTGCCCGGCCGTTCGCAGCAGATCGCCGCGCAGGCCGCGCAGGTCGACGCGGCGCAAGCGGCCGTAGCCGTTGCGCAATGGAAGCTCGACCAGAAGCGCGTTGCCGCGCCGGCGGCCGGGCGCATCTACGACACGCTGTACCGGCTCGGCGAATGGGTGCAGGCCGGCAGTCCGGTCGTGCAGATGCTGCCGCCGCAGAACGTCAAGGTGCGCTTCTTCGTGCCCGAGAGCGTCGTCGCGTCGCTCGCGCCCGGCCGCGCGGTCGCGATCCACTGCGACGGCTGCGCGGCCGACGTGCCCGCGCGCATCACCTACGTGTCGAGCCAGGCCGAGTACACGCCGCCCGTCATCTACAGCAACGAAAGCCGCACGAAGCTCGTGTTCATGATCGAAGCCCGGCCGGCCGTCGCCGATGCGCCGAAGCTGCACCCGGGCCAGCCGGTCGCCGTGAGGATTCCATGAGCGCGCCGAGCGTCCCGTACGCGATCGACGTCGACCGGCTGAACAAGCATTTCGGCGACAAGCACGTCGTGAAGGACGTGTCGCTGCGCGTCGCGCGCGGCGAGATCTTCGGCTTCCTCGGCCCGAACGGCAGCGGCAAGACGACGTCGATCCGGATGATGTGCGGCCTGCTCACGCCCGACTCGGGCAGCGGCACCTGCCTCGGCTACGACATCGTGCGCGAGAGCGCGCAGATCAAGCGCAGCGTCGGCTACATGACGCAGCGATTTTCGTATTGGGAAGACCTGTCGATCCGCGAGAACCTCGACTTCGTCGCGCGCGTGTACCGGATGCCGGACCGCAAGGCGGCCGTCGAACGCGCGCTCGACACGCTCGGCCTCGCGAGCCGCGCGAACCAGCTGACCGGCGCGCTGTCCGGCGGCTGGAAGCAGCGGCTCGCGCTCGCCGCGTGCATGCTGCACGGCCCCGAGCTGCTGCTGCTCGACGAGCCGACCGCCGGCGTCGATCCAGCCGCGCGCCGCGACTTCTGGGAGGAGCTGCACCGGCTCGCCGCGCAGGGCATCTCGGTGCTCGTCAGCACGCACTACATGGATGAGGCCGAGCGCTGCCACAAGCTCGCGTACATCGCGTACGGCGAGCTGCTCGCGCAAGGCACGTCGGCGGAGATCGTCGCGTCGCAGGGGCTCGCGACCTGGGCGATCGGCGGCGAGCGCCTGACGGAGCTGTCCGCGCGGCTGCGCGCGATGCCGGGCGTCGACCAGACGGTCGTGTTCGGCGCCGCGCTGCACGTGAGCGGCCGCGACCGCCGCGCGCTCGAAGCGACCGTCGAGCAGGTCGCGACCGACGCGTCGCTGCAGGTCCAGCCGATCGACACCGGCCTCGAGGACGTGTTCATCTACCTGATGAGCCGCACGCCCGACCACGCCGACGGAGCCGCGCGATGAGCACACCGTCGCGGTTTCGCTGGTCGTTCTCGATCGCGCGCTGGTGGAGCATCGTGCTGAAGGAATTCCTGCAGCTGCGCCGCGACCGCGTGACGTTCGCGATGATCGTCGGCGTGCCGATCATCCAGCTCACGCTGTTCGGCTTCGCGATCAACACGGACCCGAAGCACCTGCCGACCGCGGTGATCGTCGCCGACGCGAGCCCGTTCTCGCGCAGCTTCATCGCGGCGATGCGCAATTCCGCGTACTTCGACATCGTCGAGACGCTGCCCGACGAAGCAGCCGGCCGGCATGCGCTCGCGCGCGGCGACGTGCAGTTCGTGCTGACGGTGCCGGCCGATTTCTCGCGGCGGCTGCTGCGCGGCGAGCGGCCCGCGCTGCTGGTCGAAGCCGACGCGACCGACCCGGTCGCGACCGCGTCCGCGATCGGCGCGCTGCCGGGCCTCGTGCAGCCGGTCGCCGACAAGGACCTCACCGGCCCGCTCACGCGCCTGAACGGCCGCCCGGCCGCGTTCGACGTCGTGCTGCACCGCCTGTACAACCCGGAAGGGATCACGCAGTACAACGTCGTGCCGGGCCTGATGGGCGTGATCCTGACGATGACGATGGTGATGATGACCGGCCTCGCGATCACGCGCGAGCGCGAGCGCGGCACGATGGAGAACCTGCTCGCGACGCCCGTGCTGCCGCTCGAGGTGATGACCGGCAAGATCGTGCCCTACGTGTTCATCGGGCTGATCCAGGTGTCGATCATCCTCGCGGCCGCCCGCTTCGTGTTCGACGTGCCGTTCGTCGGCGGCGTGTTCGCGATCTACCTGTCCGCGCTGCTGTTCATCGCCGCGAACCTGACCGTCGGCATCACGCTGTCGTCGCTCGCGCAGAACCAGCTGCAGTCGATGCAGCTTGCCGTGTTCTACTTCCTGCCGAACATCCTGCTGTCCGGCTTCATGTTCCCGTTCGCCGGGATGCCGAAGTGGGCGCAGTTCATCGGCAACCTGCTGCCGCTCACCTATTTCAACCGCCTCGTGCGCGGCATCCTGCTCAAGGGCAACGGCTGGGCCGACCTGTGGCCGTCGGTGTGGCCCGTCGCCGTGTTCACCGTGGTCGTGATGGCCATCGCGCTGCGCTTCTACCGGCGCACGCTCGACTAGGGACCCGACGATGCCGCCCGCCCCGCGCCGCGCCCGCCCTGCCGCATGCGGCGTCGCCGCTGCCGCCGTCTTGCTGATCGCCGGATGCGCAGTCGGGCCTGACTTCAGCCCGCCGGCCGCGCCGCCGACACAGCGCTACACGCGCGGCGAGGCACCCGCGACGACGGTTTCCGCAAGCGGCGCGGCGGGTAACGCGCAAACTTTCTCGACGGCCGCGCACGCGCCGCCGCAGTGGTGGACGCAGTTCGGCTCCGCACCGTTGAACCGGCTCGTCGACGACGCGCTGCGGCACAGCCCGACGCTCGACGAAGCACGCGCGCGACTCGACGAGGCGCGCCGAAACTACGTCGCCGAAGCCGGCGCGACGCTGCTGCCGAGCGTCGACGCGAAGCTGTCCGGCACGCGCGAGCAAGTCGACATCGCGGCGTTCGGGCTACCAGGCAGCGTGCCGCCGCCGGGGCCGTTCACGCTGTACAACGCGTCGGTCAGCGTGTCGTACGTGCTCGACGTGTTCGGCGGCAACCGGCGTGCGCTCGAGGCGCTGCGCGCGCAGGTCGACTACCAGTCCTACGAGCTCGATGCGGCGCGGCTGACGCTCGCGGGCAACGTCGTCGCGACGGTGATCCGACGCGCATCGCTCGCGCAGCAGATCGCGCTGACCCGCCGGCTCGTCGACGCGCAGGCGCGCCAGTTGCGCATCGTCGAAGCGCGCCATGCGGCTGGCGGCGTGCCGCTCGCGGACGTGCACGCGCAGCGCACGCTGCTCGCGCAGACGCAGGGGTCGCTGCCGCCGCTCACGGCCCAGTTCGCGCAGGCCGGGCACCGGCTCGCGATCCTGCTCGGCGAGCCGCCGGCGGACGCGGACCTGCCCGACGTATCGCTCGACGCGCTCGCGCTGCCCGCCGCCCTGCCGGTCACGCTGCCGTCGACGCTGGCGCGCGAACGGCCCGACATCCGCGCGGCCGAAGCGCTGCTGCATCAGGCGAGCGCGAACGTCGGCGTCGCGACCGCGAACCTGTACCCGCGCTTCGCGATCTCGGCCGGCGCGGGCTCGGAGCGCATGCGCATCGCGGACCTCGTGAACAGCCTGAACATCTGGAACATCGGGCTGAACCTGACGCAGCCGCTGTTTCACGGCGGCGAGCTGCGCGCGCGCAAGCGTGCGGCCGAAGCGGCCTACGACGCGGCGTTCGCCGTCTACCGGCAGACCGTGCTGCAGGCGCTGCAACAGGTTGCCGACGCGCTGCGCGCCGTCGAGCAGGATGCGGCGGCGCTGCAGTCGCGCGAGGTGGCCGCGCACGAAGCCGACGCCGGCAATGCGATTTCGGCCGACCGCTACGCGGCAGGCGGGCTCAGCGAATTCGGCTGGCTCGACGCGCAACGGCAGGCGCTGCAGACCGCGCTCGACCGCACGCGCGCGCAGGCGGACCGGCTCGCCGACACGGCGGCGCTGTTTCAGGCGTTGGGGGGAAGCCGGATGGAGGACGCCGCGCCATGACGGCGCGCCGGCATGAAAAAGATGGCCCCGTCGAGCCGGGTGACAGGACCATGAAACGGCACCCCGGCGATGCGCGCCCGGTGGCGCCAGTCGCGCGCCGCCGGGCGGACGACGCGGCCTCGCATGCCGCGTCGTCGATGCGTCGCCGGCTCAACCGGTGCGATCGATCGAGATTTCGATGCCGGCGTGGTTGTTGTCGGCGCCGGCATACGACTTTTTCTTCGCGGTGCAGGCGTAGCCGCGCCAGTCGCCCGACGCATAGACACGATCGAGATCCCAATCGGAGTATCCGCCGCCGGCAAACAGCACCTGCGCATTGCATCCGCGTATCAGCTCGCTGTCGTTCGCGCGGTTGAAGTCGCCGATCCAGAGGGTCTTCTGTGTGCTCTGATGTCCGAACTGCCCCTTGTCGACAATGGCGCTGACCGCCGCGTTGAGCGCATCGGTCGCATACTTGACGTTGCCGGACTTCAGGTGAACGAA
Organism: Burkholderia ubonensis subsp. mesacidophila; assembly: GCF_002097715.1. Classification (NCBI taxonomy): domain Bacteria; kingdom Pseudomonadati; phylum Pseudomonadota; class Betaproteobacteria; order Burkholderiales; family Burkholderiaceae; genus Burkholderia; species Burkholderia ubonensis. The sequence continues at coordinate 1,548,812 of NZ_CP020738.1, read as the reverse complement.
CACCACGCGGATGTCGTCGCCGCGGATCGTGAACGTCGCGAGCGGACGGACCTGCTGCGCCAGTACGTCGAGATCCGTGACCCCGGTAATGACGCGTCCGGCGTCCTCCTTCTGCTGAACGGACATCACCGGATTGCCGCCGCTCCAGTTCAGCGCGAATCCCTGTTTGACGACAGCCGATTCGGCGAGCAGCACCAGGTCGAAATCCCGGTACGGGACCGCGCCCCACTGCCCGCCGCCGCCCTGGTTCATGTAGAAGATCTTCATCGCTTCTCCTCGTGTGTTGGTAAGAAGAAGCGTACGGGCCGCGCGCGATCGGAGAAATGCGCCGGAAGTCGCGACTTCGGCCCGGGAAGGCCGTCGTGTGTCGCCGCTCTTCGGGGAAACCGGCGCGTCCGGCTCAAAAAGAAAAAACCGGCCCGAAGGCCGGTTTGGGTACCGCGTTCCGGATGCGGCGCTCGCGCGCCGCGCGGAATCAGAAGCGGTGGATCAGGCCGACGCCGACGCCGATCTGGTTCTGGCCTGCGCCAGCGGCGACGCCGTCGCCGATCGAGGTCGTTGCCTGGACGATCGCACCCTTGTTGAGCGTGTTGCCGCTCGCGTGCTGGTAAGCCTCAACCGCGTACAGGCCCGTGCGCTTCGACAGGCTGTAGTACTGCGACAGCGTGACCTGGTGGTACTTCGCCGAGCTCGTGATGCCGTTCGACTGGGTCGCTGCCGTGTACGAGTAGCCGGCCGCGAAGTCCCACTGCGCGTTCGCCTTCCAGTGCAGCACGGCGCCGCCCGTGTTGAAGATCGCCGTGTTGTTGAAGCCCGACAGCGTGCCCGGGATGTACTGGACGTTCGAGTACGACACCGAGATGTCCCACGCCGGCGTGAACTGGTAGCCCGCCGTCACGGCGAAACGCTGTTGCGACTGGGCCTTCAGGAAGCCGTTGTTGATCGCCGACTGGGCCGGCTGGTTGCCGTCGCCCGCCGCCGTCAGGCCGTTCTGGGCCGTCGAGTTCGCACCCCAGGTGCCGCCGCCCAGCGCCGAGTTGTTGATACGCTGGTAGCCGACCGCGATGCCTGCCGGACCGTTCAGGTACTGGATCGCCGCGCTCCACGTCGAGCCGCGGTTCACGCTGCCCGGCACGCCGCCGAACGAATACGAGCCGCCAACCGTGAAGCCGTAAATCTTCGGCGAAATGTAGACGAGCGAGTTGTTCGCGCGGTAGCTGGTATCCAGCGAGTCGATATCGCCCGGGTGCGCGCCGTAGTAGCCGGTCAGCCAGGTCGTCGGGCTGTACGGCGACAGCAGCGTGTAGTACGCGGTGTACTGGCGGCCGGCCGTCAGCGTACCGTACGTCGCGTTGGTCAGGCCGACCCACGCCTGGCGGGTGAAGATGCCGTTCGAGAACGTCGACGTGCCGTCGGTGGTCCGCACGCCCGCTTCGAGCTGGAACACCGCCTTCGTGCCGCCACCCAGATCCTCACTGCCCTTCAGGCCGAAGCGGCTGCCCGCCCACACGCCCGTGGACATCAGAAACTTCGAGTGACCGCCCGACGTTGCGCCGGTCGACGGCGCCGCGTTGTTCTGGTAAGCAAGACCGTTGTCGACGATACCGTACAGGGTCACGCTGCTCTGTGCGTGTGCGGTGGTGACGGCCGCAAGGCCAGCTGCCGTCATGGCGACAGCGACGCGCTTTTTCATTGATTCTCCGTCCTCAAAGAATGTTTCTTATCTGGTGTGGTTGTGACACATGTGCGAGTACATGCGGACGCAATTCTGACGGATTACCGAATATTTCCCAACACGCATAGTCGGTCATCGTATGATCGGCGCAACGCGAAGGTTCACCAGACAGTTACGCGTCGCCCGCAACGGCATGACTGGCACCGGTTTCAGGCGTTTCCCGGTGAAAACCCTAGCTTTACATTTTTACGTGTGCGCCGCGCCCGTCTCACGTCGTCAGACGCCCGCGTGACCGGCTCGTCAGACGAATCGGCCGACGCAGGCTTTCATTGCATTCCGCATGGCCGCGCAGGATGGCTGACGAATGTGGCAAACGTATTTCGTCAACCGAAACGTCGCACGGCGGCGTGATCAATGAGGTGGAATGTTGCGGATGTCGAAGCACTGGCGCCCGGCATTGCACCGGGGCTGACCACAGATTCTCTTTCCGTCAAGAGCGGGCCTGTGTCCGGATCAACGCGTCGACCGCGTCGACGAGGCGCGTCACCCGTGCGCGGATCGCGGCATTCGAGCCGACGATCGCGAGCGACGACGCCATGATCCGGTAGACGCGCTTTCTCGTCACCTTGGCCGGCCGCGCCGGATCGAGCCACGCATCATGGGCGGCGAGCAGTTTCAGCGTCTCGAGACCGATCAGGATCGGCCACAGGCACGCCAGCCGCAGCCGCACGAAGCGTCGCGGAATCGCGACCGTGTACAGGCATGCGTCGCGGTACTGCGCGAGCGCGACGCGCAGCAGGTCAAACAGCACGGCCCGCGCGCGCGGCGACGCATCCGGCGCCAGCAGGTCCGGCACGCCGAGCCCATGGGCGTCCAGCACCTCCTGCGGCAGGTAACAGCGGCCGATCCGCAGGTCCTTCGCGCAGTCGCGCAGGATGTTGGTCATCTGCAGCGCCTTGCCGAAGCGGATGCCCTTCTCCCGCATGTCCGGCAGGTCCCAGCGCCGCGCGGCCCGCGTGTGCATGCCGGTCATGTCGGTCCAGAACTCGCCGACGCAGCCGGCGACGAGATACGTGTAGCGATCGAGCAGCTCGCGCGACGGCAGCGCGGCCACCTGCCCCGCCTGCTCGTCCGGAAACGTGCGCAGGTCGAACTCCATCCCCGACGTCAGCGTCGCGACGACCTTGCGGATCGCCGCGCTGTCTGCGTCCGACTGCGTGCGCAGCAGCGCGAGCATCGGCTGCATCGAGCCGAGCAGCACGTGTTCGTGGGAATCCGTCTGCATCCGCGTCACGTCTTCGAGCGCGTGCGACAGCGCGACGCCGTCGTCGAGCCGTTCGATGTTCTCCCGCAGCTGCGTCAGCAGCGCCGCGCGGCGGTCGGGCGCGACGAGCGCGGTGTCCGCGATCGTGTCGGCCGCGCGCGCGAGCAGGTAAGCGAGACCGACCGGGTCGCGCATGCCGTCGGGCAGCACGCGCAGCGTCAGGTAGAAGGAGCGGGAAACGTTCTTCAGGAGGTCGCCGAGCAGATAGGCGGAATCGGTGTGGTTCGTCATGGGTCCGGGAAATTCGGCCGGAGCGCGGGCCGGACGCGCGCGGCGGCCGGCGCCCGCCCCCGTCCGCGAGTCGCCGCATCGCCCGGCCCGGCCGGCGGTCCGCCCGGCCCGGCGATGCAAAAGTCCCGCAAGTTTAGTGCATCCGGCGCAAGACTTGCCCACGGACTGGCTGGCGCGGCGCGAATCTACCAGAAAGCAGCAGGTAATATAGATGTAATGATCCGATGAGACGATCGCGTCCCGTTCGGCATCGTTTACACGCCCGCGCACGTCGCGCGCAGGGCGCCCCGACATCCGTCATTTCCAATTTCCATTCCGAAGGTTCACCGACATGTTTTTCAAGCGCTCGTTCGCCCTCCGCTGCGTCCCCGTCGCCTGCGCCGCCACGTTCGTGCTCGCCGGCTGCGGCGGCGACGAAATCACGCGGGACCCCACGCAGCCGCTCTCCGCCAAGGTGCAGGTGGTCGGCCATCGCGGCGCGAGCGCGCTGCGCCCCGAGCACACGCTCGCGTCGTACCGCAAGGCGATCGAGGACGGCGCCGACGTGATCGAGCCCGACCTCGTCTCGACCCGCGACGGCGTGCTCGTCGCGCGCCACGAGAACGAGATCTCCGGCACGACCAACGTGTCGACGCTGCCGCAGTTCGCGAGCCGCAAGGCGACCAAGACGATCGACGGCGTGCAGCTGACCGGCTGGTTCACCGAGGACTTCACGCTCGCCGAGCTGAAGACGCTGCGCGCACGCGAGCGCATTCCGAAGTTCCGTCCGGCGAACACCGCGTACAACGACCAGTACGAGATTCCGACCTTCGACGAGATCGTCGCGCTCGCGAAGCAGATGTCCGCGCAGGTCGGCCGCACGATCCACCTGTATCCGGAGACCAAGCACCCGACCTACTTCCAGTCGATCGGCCTGCCGCTCGAGGACCGCCTGGTCGACGCGCTCCGGAAGGATCCGTACACCGCGACCACCGCGACCATCTACATCCAGTCGTTCGAGGTCGCTAACCTGAAGGCGATCCGCAACCGGATCCGCTCGAGCCAGCCGAACTGGAAGCTCGTGCAGCTGATGGACGACGCGGCGCAGCGCCCGTACGACTTCGTGAAGGCGAACGACAATCGCACGTATGGCGACCTGTCGACGCGTGACGGGATGCGCGAGGTCGCGACCTATGCGAACGGCGTCGGCCCGTACAAGACGTCGATCATCGCGGTGAACACAGACGGCACGCTGCAGCAGCCTACCCCGTACGTGCGCTACGCGCACGAGGCGGGCCTCGTCGTGCATCCGTACACGTTCCGGCCGGAAAACAACTTCCTGCCGGCGTCGCTGAAGGACGGCGGCGCGGCGAGCGTGCGCAACACCGCCGGCTCGGTGCGCGAGATCCAGGCGTACCTGCGCGCGGGCATCGACGGCTTCTTCACCGACGATCCGGCCGTCGGCCGCACGGCGGTCGATACGTTCCGGCGTTAAGCACGGGGAACAGGCGCGCGCCGCGGTCGGGCGCGCGTCAGATCACCCGAAAGTGGTGCGTGCCGTCGCGCTTCAACTGATCGACGAGCCCGAATTCCCAGTCGAGATACGCCTGCATCGCGGCGGCCGCGTTGTCGGTGCCTTCGTACGGACGCCGGTAGCGATCGATGCGCGGCGACGCGAGCCGCGTGTCGCCGGCTTCGACCGGCAGGCCCGCATCGATCCACGCCGCGGTGCCGCCGGCCAGCACCGCGATCTCCGCCGACGCCGGCAGCAGCGCGCGCGCGTCGGCCGCCGCGAAGCGCGCGAGCAGGCTCGATCCGCACGTGAACACGTAGCGCCGCGCGGCCGGAATCGCCGCGAGCGCGTCGCGCAGCTGCGCGCGCACCGCGAACCACGCGCCCGGGACATGGCGCTTCACATAGTTGGCGCTGGCCGTGACGTCGACGATCGCGATCTCGTCGGGCGCCGCTTCGCGCAGCCAGCCCGCCAGCGTCGCGGGCGACACTTCCGCGACGCCGGGCGCCGCCGGCACGTCGCGCGGCGGCTGGCCGGTCTCGCCGAACGCCTGCGCGCCGGCCTCGACGACCCGCACGTCCCAGCCCATCTGCGCGAGCCACGACGCGGTCATGTCCGCGCGCACGCCGTCGTCGTCCGCGAGCACGATCCGCGCGCCGCGCACCGGCGCGTGATGATCGGTCTCCTGCACGAGCTGGCCGCCCGGCGCGCTCAGGAAGCCCGGCAGGTGACCGGCCTCGTACTCTTCCGGCGTGCGCACGTCGAAGCGGTACAGCGTGCGGCCCGGCTCCGTGAGCGCGGCCACGTCCGCGAGCGCGATGCGCGGCACGCCCGCCCGTTCGGCGACCTTGCGGGCGGCGCCGCGCGCGTCGGCGCGCAGCGTTGAATCGATGTCATCCGGGAAACGCCGCGCGGCACCGTGTTCAAGCGCCTGGCCCGCGAGCGTCCAGCCGATCGTGCCGTTGCACAGCGCCGCGACCGGGTTCGGCAGCCCTGCGTTGATCAGCGACTGCGTACCGATGATGCTGCGCGTGCGGCCCGCGCAATTGACGATCACCTGCGTCGCCGGGTCCGGCGCGAGCGCGCGCACGCGCAGCACGAGTTCCGCGCCCGGCACGCTGGTCGAGGTCGGGATGTTCATCGTCCGGTATTCGTCGAAACGGCGCGCATCGACGATCACGACGTCCGCGCGCGCATCGATCAGCGCCTGCACCTCCTGGGCGGACAGCGACGGCGTATGCCGTTCGGCCTCGCCCCATTTGCCGAACGACTTGCTCGGCACGTTGACGTCGACGAACAGCTCGCCGCCCGCGGCGTGCCAGCCCGCGAGGCCGCCCTCGAGCAGCAGCACGTCGCTGTAGCCGAGCTGCGCGAGCCGCGCGGCCGCGTGCGGCGCGAGATCCTCGCCGGCCGCGTCGCCGTACACGACGATCGGCGTGTCGCGGCGCGGAATCCGCGTCCACGCGTCCAGTTCGAGCTTCGACAGCGGGAAATTGGCCGCCCACAGCGGGTGGCCCTGCGCATACGGGTCTTCCTCGCGCACGTCGATCAGCGCGATCTCGTCGCCGGCGAGCAGGCGGGCGCGCACGTCCTGGTACGACGCGGCGGCGAAGCGTTGGGGGGAATCTGCGGGTTGCGTCACGTTGTCTGATGAAGTCGGTGAAAGAAGTGAATGGAGTCCTGGCCACGCGTTGCGTCACGCATTCGAATAGCCGGAAATGAACGGCTTCACGGTGCCGTCCTCGAGATAGACGGCGCGCTCGACCTTGCCGATGTTCGCGCCGTACACGTGGATGCTGATCGACACGCGGTCGGCAAACGCATTGCTCACGCGATGGATGTCGCCGATGCGCGGCGACACGGCCTCGACCTGCCCCGGCGCGAGCCGGACCGGGTCGCCGGACGGGGCCGGCCGCCCCTGCGCGTCGAGCCGGTACGGCTGCGAGAACTCGCCGCCGCGCAGCATCCCGATCAGCCCCCACACCGTATGGTTGTGGATCGGCGTGGTCTGGCCCGGCCCCCACACGAAACTGACGATCGAGAAGCGCTCGTCCGGATCGAGATACAGCAGGTACTGGCGGTAGCGCTCGGGGTCGGGCTGCGCGAACGCGTCGGGCAGCCAGTCGTCGTGCTCGACGAGCGCGCCCAGCAGCGCGCCGCCCTCGTCCAGGATGCGCGCCTCGTTCGCGCCGGACGCGAGCAGCACGTCCAGTCCATCGACGAACGGGCGCAACGGTGTCTGCTGCAACGCAAGCGTGTTCATCGGCAGCCTCTTCGAATATGATGGATCGTCATGATGCACCTGAATGACCATGCAGAACAAACATGAAAATTAGCGATATCGACGCTTTTGCAGCGGTCGTCCGCTGCCAGACCCTCAGCCAGGCGGCCGCCGAGCTGGGGATGACGCAGCCCGCGATCACCCGGCGCGTACAGAATCTCGAGGAAGCGCTCGGCGTGGTGCTGCTCGACCGCAACACGAAACCGCCGCGGCCGACCGACATCGGCCGGCAGGTGTTCGAGCAATGCCGCGCGATCCTGCGCGAGGTCGATGCGCTGCGCGAGCTGACCGCCGGGCAACGGCCGCCCGCCGGCGCCTTCCGTCTCGGCCTCACGCAGGGCCTCGGCGAGCTGATGCTGCCCGGCCTGCTCGCCACGCTCGGCGCACGCTGGCCCGCGCTCGCGCCGCAGGTCACGACCGCGTGGGGCGGCACGCTCGTCGAGCGCGTCACCCAGCGCGAACTCGACGCGGCGCTCGTGTTCCTCGCGCGCGAGATGGTGCTGCCGCCGCAGGTCGCAGGCGACCGGCTGCTGGCCACGCGGCTCGTCGCGGTCGGCCGCCGCGGCGACTGGCCGCGCCGCAGCTACCGGCTCGCCGACTGCCACGCGCGCGGCTGGGTGCTGAACCCGGACGGCTGCGGCTTCCGCGCGGGGCTGCGGCGCGCGCTCGACGCGCAGGGTTTGCCGCTGCAGGTCACGCTCGATACGTATGGCCGCGATCTTCAACTGCAAAGCGTCGCGAACGGCGTCGGCCTCGGCCTGATGCCGTTGCCGCTCGTCGAGCAGAGCCCGCTGCGCGACGCGCTCGACGTCGTGCCGCTCGCCGACTTCAAGCCGCAGATCGACCTGTGGCTGCTCCGGCGGCACGACGCGGCCCGTCTCGCCGCGCCGCTCGCGGCGGTGGCCGAGCAGGCGCGTGCGGCCTTCGACCTGCCCGCGCACGCGAACGACAAGGCTGCATAGGCACTCGCCCGGCCCGCCGGCGACGCTTGCCATGCGCGGCTTACGCGCCGTCGCGCTGCCGCGCGTGCGCTTCCCGTTCCGCGCCGCCCTCCGCCCCTCGCACCGCATCGAGCACCGCGCGCCCCGCCGCCACCGCGATCGCATCGTCCTGCGGCGTATGCACGCGGCTGCACAGCACGTCGCGATAGTGACGTTCGAGCGGATTGCTGCGACTCAGCCCGTGATTGCCCGACAGTTTCAGCGCCTGCTCGACCACGCGGATCGCGTGCTCGGTGACGGTCCGCTTGACGAGCCCGCTCGTCGTCAGCGCGAGCGGTGCGCCGGCGTCGGCGCACGCGATCGCGTCGTCGAGCAGCACGCGGTTCGCATGCAGCCAGCCCTCGATCTCGCCGATCGCTTCCTGCACGCGCGGCAGTGTCGCGAGCGGCGCGCCGAGCCCGCTCGGCGAGCGCGTCGCGACGAATCCGGTCAGCCAGTCGCGCGCCGCGCGCGCGACCGCGTCGTACAGGCTGCCGAGCAGCGCGACCATCCACGCCTGCTGGTCGGCCTGCGCGTCGAGGTCCACGTGGCTCGCCGCCCATGCGTCGGGCGTGCGCACGTCCACCGCGTGACCGGCCGGCAGCCGCACGTCGTCGAACACGACCTCGTGGCTGCCCGACGCGCGCAGCCCCAGATGATCCCAGCTCTCGATCACGCGGATGCCCGGGTCGCCGCGCACCGGATCGCGCGGCACCAGAAACACGCCGACGCGCGGCTCGGGCTCGTCGGTGCGCGCCCACACGGCGAGCCAGCGCAACGCGGGGATGCCGGTGCTGTACAGCTTGCGGCCGGACAGCCGCCAGCCGTCGCCGTCGCGGCGCGCGACCGTCTCGGGCAGGCCGCCGCGCGTCGGTGAGCCGAGCGCGGGCTCGACCCGCAACGCGTTGATCAGCGCCCCGTCGGCCACCGCGCTGTCGAACACCGCGCGCCGCAGCGGCTCGGGCCAGCGGCTGTCGGCACGGCCGAGCGCGCGATGCTGCAGGTACGTCATCGTCAGCACCAGCGCGGTCGCCGGATCGGCCCGCGCAACCGCCGCGACGATCCGGCTCGCCTGCGCGAGCGTCGCGCCCGCGCCGCCGTAGTCGCGCGGCACGACCTGCGCGATCAGCCCCGCGCGCTGCAGTCGCGCGAAGTTCTCGTGCGGAAAGCGGCCGAGCACGTCGTTGCGCGCGGCGTCGGCCGCGAGTTCGGGCGCGAGCCGGTCGAGCAGCGCGGCGACGCGCGCGTCGGCGGCGGGCAGGTGCTGCAACGGCTGCGGCTGTGACGGCGGCGGGGAAACGGCAAGGCGGGCAGGCATCGAAACGGATTCCATCGGAAAGGAAAAGGCGCAAGCGAAGCGCGAACGCCAAGCGTAGGCGCGTCGCCCGGCCGCTCAAACCATGCAAATCTGATATTCAATTCGGGATTGATTATTTCCGTTGCGCATGATCCCGGCAGTAATCTGCGCTCCAGTCCGGCCCGCTGCCGGAGCCCTTGCACCGGAGACCCAGATGAGCGTCGAATTCATCGGCATGATCCAGAGCCAGAAGCAGTCGGAGATCCACCCGCCGACCGGCAACGCGGTCGATCCCGACTACGTGCGCGACTTCGCCCGCGCACACGAGACGGCCGGCTTCGACCGCATCCTCGTGCCGCACCACTCGACCGGCCCGTCGGCAACGCTGACGATCGCGTACGCGGCCGCCGCGACCGAGCGGATCCATTTCATGCTCGCGCATCGCCCGGGCTTCACCGCGCCGACGCTCGCCGCGCGCCAGATCGCGACGCTCGACCAGTTCAGCCGCGGCCGGCTCGCGGTGCACATCATCTCGGGCGGCTCCGATGCCGAGCAGCAGCGCGACGGCGATTTCCTCGACCACGACGCCCGCTACGCGCGCACCGACGAGTACCTCGGCATCCTGCGCCGGATCTGGACCGACGAGCAGCCGTTCGATCACGCAGGCGCGCATTACCGCTTCCGCCACGGCTATTCCGACGTGCGGCCTTACCAGAAGCCGCACGTGCCGATCTATTTCGGCGGCGCGTCGGGCGCGGCGTTCGCGGTCGCGGGCAAGCACGCGGACGTCTACGCGCTGTGGGGCGAATCGCTCGACCAGGTGCGCGACCTGACGACGCGCGTGCGCGCCGAAGCGGCGAAGCACGGCCGGCAGGTGCGCTTCTCGGTGTCGTTCCGTCCGATCCTCGCGGCGACCGAGGACGACGCGTGGGCGCGCGCGCACCGGATCCTCGACGAAACGCGCCGCCTGCGCGAAGCGGCCGGCCTCGGCGCGGGCGGCCCGCTGCAGAGCGAAGGCGCGCGCCGCCTGCTGGCCACCGCCGAGCGCGGCTCGCGCGTCGACAAGCGGCTGTGGACCGAGATCGCGAAGCTGACCGGCGCGCGCTCGAATTCGACGGCGCTCGTCGGCACGCCCGAGCAGGTCGCCGACGCGCTGCTCGACTACTACGACCTCGGCGTGACGACGTTCCTGATCCGCGGCTTCGATCCGCTCGACGACGCGATCGACTACGGCCGCGAACTGATTCCGCGCATGCGCGCGGCCGTCGCCGCGCGCGATGCCGCGCGCCGCGCCGCCTGACGACGGGAGACGACCGCCATGTCCGCCGTCCCGCCCTCGCCCGAGCGCACCGCATCCGGCCTCGCGCTGGCCGCAACGCCGCGCCAGCATTTCTGGTTCGATCCGCCCGCGCCGCGCGCCAACGTCGCGGCCGAACGCCGCCACCGGCAGGAACGCCTCGCGGCCGCGTTCCGCGTGTTCGCGCGCCACGGCTTCGCGTCGGGCCTCGCCGGCCACATCACCGCGCGCGACCCGGAGCTGCCCGATCACTTCTGGGGGAATCCGCTCGGCGTGCATTTCTCGCAAATCAGGGTGTCCGACCTGCTGCTCGTCAACGCGCGCGGCGAAACCGCGATCGGCGAGCGGCCGCTGAACAAGGCTGCGTTCGCGATCCACGCGGCGATCCACGAAGCGCATCCGCACATCGTCGCCGCCGCGCACACGCATTCGACCTACGGCAAGGCGTGGTCGACGCTCGGCCGCCTGCTCGATCCGCTGACGCAGGACGCGTGCGTGTTCCACGAGGATCACGCGCTGTTCGACGATTTCACCGGGATGGTGGTGGACACGCGCGAAGGCGCGCGGATCGCGCAGGCGCTCGCGAAGCCCGGCGGCGGCACGCACAAGGGCGCGATCCTGAAGAACCACGGCATCCTCACCGCCGGCCCGAGCGTCGAGGCTGCCGCATGGTGGTACATCGCGCTCGACAACGCCGCGCACACGCAGTTGCTCGCCGAAGCGGCGGGCACGCCGCAGCCGATCGATGCCGACACCGCCCGCCATACGCACGGCCAGATCGGCGGCCCCGACGGCGCGCTGCATGCGTTCGACAGCCTGTACGCGCGCATCGTCGCCGACGAACCCGACCTGCTCGACTGAGCGTCACGCAACACCCCGCACGACCGGAGACCTGACGATGACACATCCCGCCGCCCCCGCGCCCGAGACGCATGATGCGCATGACAACAAGCGCCGCCGCCTGCTGCGCGCCGCGGGTGCAGCCGCGCTCGCCGCGCCCGCGCTCACGCTCGGCCGCCGCGTGTGGTCCGCGACGCCGCTGAAGAAGCTGACGTTCGCATGGAACCAGAACGCGTTCTGCCTGACGCCGATCGTCGTTGCGCAGGAGCGCGGCTTCTTCGAGAAGAACGGCCTGAAGGTCGACCTGATCAACTACAGCGGCTCGACCGACCAACTGCTCGAAGCGATCGCGACCGGCAAGGCCGATGCGGCGGTCGGGATGATCCATCGCTGGCTCAAGCCGCTCGAATCGGGCTTCGACGTGAAGATCGTCGGCAGTTCGCACGGCGGCTGCGTGCGGCTGATCGGCGCGAAGGCGGCCGGCGTCACGACGCTGCAGGCGCTGAAGGGCAAGACGGTCGGCGTCAGCGATCTCGCCGCGCCCGGCAAGCATTTCTTCTCGATCCTGCTCGCGAAGAACGGCATCGATCCGGAGCGCGACATCACGTGGCGGCAATATCCGGCCGACCTGCTCGGCGTCGCGGCCGACAAGGGCGAGATCCACGCGATCGCCGACGGCGACCCGAACCTGTATCTGCTCGAAAAGCGCAGCGCCGGCAAGTACGCGGAGCTCGCGACGAACCTGTCCGGCGAATACGCGCGCAAGGTGTGCTGCGTGATCGGCGCGCGCGGCGAGCTCGTGCGCAACGACCGCCCGGCCGCCGCCGCGCTCGCGCGGTCGATCGTGCAGGCCACCGAGTTCACGCACGACAACCCGAACGAGGCCGCGAAGGTGTTCGCGAAGTATTCGCCGAAGATCGATCCGGAAGACCTGCGCAAGCTGTATGCGACGCTCACGTACACGCACCACCCGACCAGCGTCGACCTGCAGCAGGAAATCGCGTTCTACGCAGACGACTTCCGCCGGATCGGCGTGATCAAGAAAGGCACCGACCCGCAGCGCTTCGCGCAGCAGGTCTATGCGAACGTGCTGGGGTGACGCGATGTCGACGCTCGAACATGTTTCCACGGTGTGCGCCACGCCGGCCGCGTCCGGCGCGCCGGTATCCCGCATCGCCTGCACTACGTGCGAAGCCACACTGGCGGCCGGCGCCCGCCGCGCGCGCGTCTGGCCAACCGGCATCGTCGCGGCACTCGTCTGGAGCGCGCTCGGCGCGGTGACGCGGCTGTGGCCGAACCGCATCGTCGGCTTCAGCGACTGGGCGTACACCGACACCTTCGGCATGGCCGCGTGGACGATCGCCGCGCTGCTGCTCGCGCTCGCGACGCTCGGCCCGCGCGCGTCCGCGCTGCGCGCGCTGCTCGCGCGCGTGCAGCCGGCCGGCCCGTGGCTCGTCGCGGCGCCGCTCGTGCTGGCCGCGTGGGAAATCGCCACCGCGAAGACCGGCTGGCTGCCGACGCCGTTCTTCGCGCCGCCGCAGGCGCTGATCGAGGTCTATGTCGACGACTGGCCGCGTCTCTTAGGCAGCGCCGGGAACACGCTGAAGCTGCTCGGCATCGGGTTCGCATACGGCGTCGCGGCCGGGTTCGCGCTCGGCGTGTCGATCGGCTGGTCGCGCCGGGTCGGCTACTGGGTGCATCCGCTGCTGCGCGTGCTCGGGCCGGTGCCGGCCACCGCGCTGCTGCCGCTCACCTTCTACTTCTTTCCGTCGAGCTATTCGGCCGCGACGTTCCTGATCGCGCTGTCGACCGGCTTCCCGGTCGCGGTGCTGACCTGGTCCGGCGTCGCGAGCGTCGACAGGCAGTACTACGACGTCGCCCGCACGCTCGGCGCGAACGCGCGCTTCCTCGTGCTGCGCGTCGCGATTCCCGCCGCGTTGCCGCACGTGTTCGTCGGCATCTTCATGGGCCTGAGCGCGTCGTTCTCGGTGCTCGTCGTCGCCGAGATGATGGGCGTCAAGTCCGGGCTCGGCTGGTACTTGAGCTGGGCGCAGGGCTGGGCGTCGTACGTGAACATGTACGCGGCGCTGCTCGTGATGGCGCTGCTGTTCTCCGGCCTGATCGCGCTGCTGTTCGCGGTGCGCGAGCGCACGCTCGCCTGGCAGAAAGGAACCGTCAAATGGTAAGCGCCGCGCTCGACTCCCCTGTCTCCACGCCGGCCGCCGAGGCGCCGCGCGGCGCGCGCATCGACGTGCGCCGCGTGAGCCACGCGTTCGGCACCGAGGGCGGCGCGCTGCCGGTGCTCGACGACGTCACGCTGTCGGTCGCCGCCGGCGAATTCGTCGCGCTGCTCGGCCCGAGCGGCTGCGGGAAATCGACGCTGCTGCGGCTCGTCGCGGGCCTCGACGCCGCGCGGCACGGCACGATCGCGCAGGACGGCGTGCCGATCGCGCGGCCCGACCCGTCGCGCATCGTCGTGTTCCAGGACCCGACGCTCTATCCGTGGCGCCGCGTGCGCGCGAACGTCGCGCTCGGCCTCGAGGCGCGCGGCGTGCAGCGCACCGCGCAGCATCGCGTCGACGATGCGCTCGCGCGCGTCGGGCTGCAGGACTTCGCGAACGTGTTCCCGCATCAGCTGTCGGGCGGGATGGCGCAGCGCGTCGCGCTCGCCCGCGCGCTCGTCAACGATCCGCGCCTGCTGATCCTCGACGAGCCGCTCGGCAAGCTCGATTCGCTGACGCGGCTGACGATGCAGGCCGAGCTGACCGCACTGTGGCAGCGCGAGCGCTTCTCCGCGCTGCTCGTCACGCACGACGTCGAGGAAGCGCTGTTCCTCGCGCAGCGCGTGATCGTGTTCGGCCCACGGCCCGCGCGGATCGTCGCGGAACTGCGCGTCGACCTGCCGTATCCGCGCCATCGCGGCGACCCGCGCCTCGCCGCGCTGCGGCACGACGCGCTGCGCCATCTCGGTCTCGATGCGAGCTGGTAGATGCGCGGCGTCGCATTGCCCCGGCCGCGCCGCCGATGAGCGCGCCACCGTTCGCCGAATGGTCGCTCGCGTTCCTGCAGGCGCTGTATCGCTTGCAATGGACGCTCGCGCGGCTGCTGCACGTCGCCGGCCTGACCGGCGATGCCGATGGCCAAGCCGCGTGGCCGTGGCCGCAGCGGATCGCGATCGAGACGTTGCGCATCGATGCGGGCCTGACGCGGCAGCTCGCGATCGCGTTCGGACTGACGACGCTCGCGGCAGTGCTCGCATTCATCGCGCTCGCGTCGCGCCGGCATCGCATCGTTGCGCTGGGCGCGGCGCTGCTCGCCGCCTGGTGCGCGCCTTGGCCGCCCGCCGCGCTGTGGCTCGCGCCGGCCGCGCCGACCAGTTTTCAGCGCAATCCGGCGCCGTTCTCGGTGGCGAGCGTGATGCACGGCGCGCGGCTGTACGACCGTCATTGCGCGGCGTGCCACGGCGCCGACGGCCGCGGCGAGGGTCCGCTCGCCGCGTCGCTCGCGCACTGGCCGCCGACGTTCGCCGGCACGCTGCTGGCGCGCCGCCTCGACGGCGAGCTGGTCTGGCGCATGCGACACGGGATGCGCGATGCGCACGGCGCCGAGTCGATGCCCGGCTTCGGCGCGACGCTCGGCCCGCGCGACACGTGGGCCGTGCTCGACTACCTGAAGGCGCTCGCCGCGGGCAGCGGCGCACGGGCGGACGGCGCGTGGCCCGTACCCGTCGCGCTGCCGGCGCTCGACGTGCGCTGCGGCGGGCAGCCCGCGACGCTGCCGCTCGAACGCTGGCGCGAAGGCCAGCGCGTGCGGGTCGTCGCGCTCGCACGCGGCGCGCTGCCGCCGGCCGAGGATGCGCGCTGGCAGACGCTCGTGGTCGCGCTGGAGCCGGCTGCCGTCCCGGCCGTCGCCGGGCGGGCGAATTGCGTCGCCGCGACGCCCGGCGCGTGGCGGGCTTTCGCGACGCTCGCGGGGACGCCGCCCGACGCGCTCGGCGGCACGCAATTCCTCGCCGACCGCCGCGGCTGGCTGCGCGCTCGGGCGAAGCCCGGCAGCGCCGGCTGGTCGGATGCCGACCTGCTGTGCGGCGCGTCCGATCCCGCGCGTTCCGCCGCGCCGGCCGCGGGCCGCGATCCGCTGACCACGTTGCTGTTGCGGCTCGACGCCGATCCGGTGCGCGACGTGCAGGCCGGCTTGCCGCATTGACGACCGCTCCCTTCCTGACCGACCGAGCTTCACGATGAACCCGACCCGACGCCATTTCCTGACCCGCGCCGCCGCCTGCGCGACGCTGGCCGCCGCCCCGCTCACCCTGCGCGCGCAAGCCGGCGCCCGTCCGCTGCTGCGCGCCGGCGACCAGAAAGGCGGATTGCGCGCGCTGCTCGAAGCGGCCGGCGAACTGAACGAACTCGCGTACGACGTCGCGTGGACCGAATTCCCGGCCGCCGCGCCGCTCGCCGAAGCGTTGAACGCGGGCGCGGTGGATTGCGGGCCGATCGGCGACGCGCCGGTGATCTTCGCGCTCGCATCGGGCGCGCGGATCAAGGTGATCGGCGCGAGCCGCTCCGATCCGTACGGCACCGCCGTCCTCGTGCGGCCCGACGCGCCGCTGAAGTCCGCCGCCAACCTGAAAGGCAAGCGCGTCGGCACGACGCGCGGCTCGATCGGCCATTTCGTCACGCTGAAGGCGCTCGACGCGGCGGGGCTCGCGCCGCACGACGTGTCGTTCCGTTTCCTGCCGCCCGCCGACACGATGCTCGCGCTCGCGAGCGGCTCGATCGACGCGTGGGCGACGTGGGAGCCCTACACGGCGCTCGCGGAAACGAGCGGCCGCGCGCGCGTGCTCGTCGACGGACGCGGCCTGTGGTCGGGGCTCAGCTACGTCGCGGCGACCGACGCCGCGATCGCCGCGAAACGCGACGTGCTGCGCGATTTCCTGCAGCGCGTCGTGCGCGCGCAGGCCTGGTCGTACCGGCACGCCGATGCGTTCTCGGCGACGCTCGCGCGCATCATCGGCATCCCGCAGCCGGCCGCGAAGCTGCAGTTCGAGCGACGCCGCACGCGCTGGCAGCCGATCGACGCGGCGGTGATCGCCGAGCAGCAGCGCACGGCCGACTTCTACCTGAAGGCAGGCCTGCTGCGCCAGCCGCTCGACGTGCGTCCGACGTTCGATCGCGGCTTTCCGCTGCCGGCCTGACGACAAAGCGGCACAAATGGTTTCAGCACGTTCTGGCACAATCGCGCTTTGACTTTCCGCGTCAGTCGAAGCCAGCACCATGCCAGCCGTCAGCGAACTTTTCGTCTACCCGATCAAATCCTGCGGCGGCGTCGCGCTGCGCCGCGCGCTGCTGCTCGAGACCGGGCTCGCATACGACCGTCACTGGATGGTGACCGACCCGGCCGGCGAGATGATCACGCAGCGCACGCATCCGCGCCTCGCGCTCGTGCAGCCCGCATTCGACGGCGACGCGCTGGTGCTGAACGCGCCCGGCATGCCCGAGCTGCGCACGCCGCTCGACGGCGAAGCGTCCGCGCAGGCGCCGAAGATGACGGCGACCGTCTGGCGCGACACCGTCGACGCGATCGACACCGGCGCGGCCACCGCCGCCTGGTTCAGCGCATTCCTCGGCATGCCGGCGAAGCTCGCGCGCTTCGCGCCCGATGCGCGGCGCGCGTGCAGCCGCAAATGGACCGGCGAGCTCGATGCCTCCACGCAATTCGCCGACGGCTACCCGCTGCTCGTGATCGGCCAGGCGTCGCTCGACGACCTGAACGCGCGCCTCGTCGCGAAGGGCGCGCCGGCGATTCCGATGGACCGATTCCGTCCGAACCTCGTCGTGTCGGGCATCGACGCATTTGAAGAGGATTACATCGAGCACCTCGACGCCGACGGCGATACGCCGGTGCGGCTGCGCCTCGTCAAGCTGTGCACGCGCTGCCCGGTGCCGACGATCGACCAGCGCACCGGCGCGCCCGATCCCGCCTGGCCGCACGAGCCGACCGACACGATGCAGACTTACCGCGCGAACCCGAATTTCGACGGCGCGCTGACGTTCGGCAACAACGCGATCGTCGTGCGCGGCGCGGGGAGTTTTCTCGAAATCGGGCAGGCGGTCGAGGCGGAAATCGGGTTCGGCGACTGACAGCGCTTCCCTGATCGTCGATACCGAGGGCCGGGTCAAACGCGCACGGAGGAAGATAGCGAATGGCGAATGATGATCGCACCAGGGTCATTGCGAGGAGGACGCCGGAATCGGCCGAGATGCTGGCAAGCATCAAACGAGCGATGACGATCACCGCCAATCTCAACCGCTTGACGTTCAACGATGCGGACGAAGTCCGGACCTTGTTCAGCGATCTCATCGGCAAGCAGGTCGACGACGGCTTCTTATTGATTCCACCGTTCTATACGACCGGCGGGACGGATATCAGCGTCGGTCACAATGTCTTCATCAACCAGAACTGCACTTTTTATGACCTTGGCGGGCTCGACATTGGCGACGATGTGATGATTGGGCCGAACGTGAGCATCATCACGAGCGGCCACCCCATCGAACCTTCCCGGCGACGCGCCTTCGTCGTCGCAAAGCCCATCAGGATCGAAAGAAACGTCTGGATCGGAGCGGGCGCAACGATCATCGGCGGCGTGACGGTAGGCGAAAACTCGGTTGTCGGGGCGGGTTCCGTCGTCACCAGGGACGTTCCTCCGAATACGCTTGTCGGTGGAAATCCGGCGACGATCATTCGTTCGATTGCTGACTAAGGGCGGTTGAAAAAGCGCTCCGCATCCAAGGGGCTGTCGAACGGACTTCTAAGGAAGGCTCACCACCGGCAGCCTCACCGTCACGACCAACCCGCCCCCCGCCGCATCGCCCAGCCCCGCGCTGCCCTGATGAACCCGCGCGATCTCTCTCACGATCGACAGCCCGAGCCCCGTGCCTTCGACGGTCTGCGTCTTGCTGCCGCGATGGAAGCGTTCGAACACCGCGTCGCGTTCGTCCGCGGGAATCCCCGGCCCGTTGTCGATCACGTCGAGCCGCGCGTGCTCGCCGTCGCGCGACACGCGCACCGTAATCACCGCGCGGTCTCCCGCGTAGCGGATCGCGTTGTCGATCAGGTTGCCGACCATCTCGCCGAGCAGATCGGACTGCCCCAGCACGTCGACGTCGGCCTCGTGCTCGAAGCCGAGATCGATGTCGCGCGCGCGGGCCACCGGCGACCAGTCGAGCGTCACGCTGCGCGCGAGCCGGTGCAGCGCGACCGGCTGGTGCGCGACCGCGTGCCCGCTGTCCGAATCGAGCCGCGACAGCGACAGCAACTGCTGGACGATCTTCGCCGCCTGCCGCACCGCACCGTTCACGCGCCGCAGGTGGACGTTCACGCGCGGCTGCTCGGCGGGCCGCAGCGCCAGCTCGACGCCCGCCTGCACGGCCGCGAGCGGCGTCTTCAGCTGATGCGCGGCGTCCGCGAAGAAGCGCCGCCGCGCGACCTGCATCCGCTGCGTGCGGCCGATGTACTGGTTGATCGAGTCGACCAGCGGCGCGAGCTCGCTCGGCATCCCGCCGTTGTCGAGCGGCGTCGGATCGTCCTCGGCGCGCGCGGCGACCGTCGCCGACAGCCGGTTCAGCGGCCGCAGCCCGCGCCCGACGCCGAGCCACACGATGCCGAGCGCGAGCACGACGAGCAGCCCTTCCTGCAGCAGCGAGCCCATCAGGATCTCGCGCGCGAGCGCCTGGCGCGCCTCGATCGTCTCGCCGACCATCACCCACACGATGCGCGACTGCGCGCTCGGCACGTCGTGCACCGGCAGCCGCAGCGCCGCCATCCGCAGCCGCTCGCCGCGATAGACGGCGTCGTAGTAGCGCGTGACGAACAGCGCGCCGTCGCCCGCGTCGCGCCCCTGCGGCAGCGGCAGATCGGGGTAGCCCGTCACCGCGCGGCCGCTGTCCTCGCGGATCAGGTAGAAGATCTTGCCGCCGTCGCTCGATTCGAGCATCTCGAGCGCGAGATACGGCAGGTCGACCTCGATCTCGCCCTGGTTGAGCCGCACGCCTTCGCGGATCGACTTCAGCGACGACGACAGCGTGCGGTCGAACGCGACGTGCGCGGCACTCATCGCGCGCTGGTAGGTGAGCCACGAATCGAGCGCGAGCAGGCCGAGCAACGGCAGCAGCAGCCACAGCGCGACCTGCATGCGCAGGTTCGGCCGCGTCATTCGGCCTTCGCCTCGAGCAGGTAGCCGAGCCCGCGCAGCGTGACGATCGCGACGCCGCTGTTCTCGAGCTTCTTTCTCAGCCGGTACACGTAGATCTCGATCGCGTCCGCATTGACCGACTCGTCGAGCCCGAAGATCTTCTCCGACAGCGTTTCCTTGTTGATCGCGCGGCCGTTGCGCAGGATCAGCACCTCGAGCACCGAGCGCTCGCGCGGCGTAAGCGACAGCGCGTCGCCGGCCAGGCGGAAGCTGCGGTCGACGCTGTCGAACGCGAGCGGCCCGCATTCGACTTTCGAATGCTCGTGCCCGAGGCTGCGCCGGATCAGCGCGCGGGCGCGCGCCTCCAGCTCGGTCAGCTCGAACGGTTTCGCGAGATAGTCGTCGGCGCCGAGATCGAGCCCCTTCACGCGGTCCTCGACCGACCCGTGCGCGGTGAGGATCAGCACCGGCACCGGATTGCGCCGCGTGCGCAGCCGCCGCAGCACTTCGAGCCCGTCGAGCTTCGGCAGCCCCAGGTCGAGGATCACCAGCGCGTAATCCTGCGTGCGCAGCACGTGGTCCGCCGCCTCCCCGTCCGCCATGTGATCGACCGCGAAGCGCGCGGCGGCCAGCGCGTCGGACAGCGACTGCGCCAGGATCGGGTTGTCTTCGACGAGCAGCACACGCATGGGTATTCCTGTCAGGCAAACGTCAGGCCGCTACATTACATGATCCTTTCCGCCGTGACGCCTCTCGGAAACACCGGTATCGCGCGTCAGCCCGCCGCCTTCAACGTGCCGGCGTCGCGCTCGCGAAGACCGACGACCACGCCCAGGAACGCGACGCTCGCGCAGACGGTCATCGCGATCATCGGGCGGGCGGTGCCGTCCGACCACCCGGCCAGCACGCCGCCGCACCCGGCGGCGATCGCCATCTGGATGAAGAAGAACAGCCCGGAAGCCGTGCCGGCGATCGTCGTGTAAGGCTGCATCACCGCGAACTGGCAGGCCGGAATCGCGATCCCGACGGCAACCATCACGAAGAACATCGGTACGACGACGGCCGCGGCGCACGCGGGCGCGACGGCGCCGCCGGCCCACAGCAGGACGGCCCCGGCCAGGTTGACGCAGGCCGCAGCCGCGATCACGGAATCGGCTTTCCACCGGCCGCTGGTCCGCCTGAACACGCTCGATCCGATCAGGTACCCGAGCACGGTCAGGCCGAAGATCGCCGCATAGACCGGGCCGGACACCCCCATTTGCCGCTGGAACAGCGTCGACGATTCGGCGATGAACGGAAAGTAGGTGCAGTAGACGAAACTGATCGCCAGCGCGTAGCGCAGGAAACGGCGCTCGCGAAGCAGCCCGGCGTAGGTCCGCAGCAGCCCCGGGCCCGGCGCCGGCCGCGGGTCGCTTTCGCGGGTCTCGGGCAGATAACGCAGCACCATCGCCGTCGCGGCGAGCCCGCCGGCCGCGAGCCACGCGAACACGCCGCGCCAGCCGAGCCATTCGGCGACCACACTGCCGGCCAGCGGCGCGATCACCGGCGACAGCGCCATGCCCGCCGAGATGCGGCTGAGCATCGTGGCCTGCATCGCGGCCGGAAAGCGCTCACGCACGATCACGCGCCCGATCACCGTGCCGGTGCAGCCGCCCAGCGCCTGGAAGATGCGTGCGCAGACGATCGCCGGGACGCTCGTCGACAACGCGCAGGCGACGCTCGCGGCCACGTAGAGGCTCAGGCCGCCGAGCAGGACGGGACGGCGGCCGTACCGATCGGACAACGGCCCCGACACCAGCATCGACAGCGCGTAGCCGACCATGTACAGGGTGAGCGTGAGCTGCAGCTGGGCGTCGGTGCCGTGCAGCGCGTCGGCCATCGCGGGCAGCGACGGCAGGTAGGCGTCGATCGTCACGCGCGGCAGGCAGACGACGAGCATCAACAGGAACAACCAGCCCCACTGGGGCAACGACCGGGTCTTCATACGGCGAATTCATCTCCAGCAATGTCGGCATGTCACCGGCAGAAATCTAGGGGGAAAGTGATATAAGCTGAAGGACCATTAAATCGAACCCTGACTGGACCACTATGACGCGAGGCAAAGCCGCGATTCCGCTCGATCTGCCGTGCCCGCCCGGGCTGTCGACGGAAAGCCCGCAGTCGAAGCAGGAATGCATTGCCGACGCGCTGCGCGACGCGATCCTCAAACGCCTGCTGCCCGGCGACAGTCCGCTGCCGTCCAGCCGGACCCTCGCCGCGCGCTGGGGCGTGGCGCGAGGCACGGTCGAAGCGGCCTACGACCGGTTGTGCGCCGAGGGCTACATCGCGCGAACGCAAGGGTCCGGGTCGCGGGTGTGCGCGGTGGTGCCGGACAGCTATCTGCGCGCGTCCGCGCAATCGCGTGAGAGCGGCCCCCGCCCCGCCGGCGCGGCCCCGGAGCCGGACGCAGCGACCGACACGGCCGCGCCGGAACATGCGGTGCGCCCGGGCGTGCCGTTCATCGCGCGGCTCGCCGATCCCGACTTGCTGCCGATGCAGCAATGGAAGAAGACGCTCGGGGCGAGCCTGCTGGCCGCCACGGCGAGCGACCTCTGTTCGACGCCGTCGCAAGGCGTCGAGCGCCTGCGCGCCGAAATCGCCGGCTACCTGCGCGAATACCGCGGCATCGCTTGCGGAGCCGACGACATCTTCATCACGACCGGCATCCGGCATTCGATCGATCTCGTTGCGCGCACCGTGCTCGCCCCGCGCAGCACGGTGCTGATGGAAGACCCGGGCTACGCGTCGGCCTGGCAGATCTTCACGATGGCGGGCGCGACCGTGGTCGACGTCCCGGTCGACCGCGAAGGGATCGAGACGGGCATGCTGGACCGGCATCCCGATGCGCGCGCCGCTTACGTGACGCCCGCGCACCAGGCGCCGCTCGGCGTCACGATGTCGGTGTCCCGCCGGCTCGAGCTGCTCGACTGGGCGCAGCGCAATCGCGCGTGGATCATCGAGGACGACTACGACGGCGAGTTCGGTTACCAGGCCGCGCCGCTTCCCGCGCTGAAGTCGCTCGACGCGTGCGATCGCGTGATCTACTGCGGCTCGTTCAACAAGACGCTGTTCTCCGGGCTGCGCATCGGCTTCATGGTCGTGCCGGCGGAACTGCGGCCGGCGCTGTCGGCCGTGTGGCGTGTGACCGGGCGCGCCGTGAGCGTGGCGCCGCAGCTCGCGCTGGCGCGCTTCATCGAAAGCGGCGATTTCGCGAAGCACCTGCGCGCGAGCCGTCATGCGTACCGCCATCGGCGCGACCTCGTGCTCGAACAGCTGGCGAAGCACGGCCACGGGCAGTACATCGTATCGGGCGAGCATGCGGGCTTTCATTTCGTGCTGTGGCTGCCGCCCGGCATGGACGATGCGGCTTACGTCGCGCGGGCCCAGGCGGCCGGCGTGTCGCTGCAGCCGATCCGCGGCTTTTGCCGCAGCGCCGAACGCGCGGCGGGCGTGATCGTCGGCTATTCGGCCTTGACGGCCGTGCACGCGCGGCATGGCGGCCGGCTCCTCGGCAAGCTGCTCGCGCAGCCGACTTCGGGAAATCCATGACACAAACCGCGTCATTGTGAACAGAAATGAAAGCGGGCTGAAAGTGCGCTGCAATTACCATCCGCGTCACTCGAACAACACAGACGCGCAATTGGAGGAAGACATGCCGTTCGCACCGAAGCACCTCGCCGCCATCCTGTCGATCGTCGCCGGCGCCGCCTGGGCGCAGGTTCCGGCCGGATATCCGGGCAGCTACCAGGGCGTCGTCGACGCCGCGAAGAAGGAAGGCAGGCTGATCGTCTATTCGACGACCGACACGGGCCTCGTGCGCCCGCTGATCAAGGACTTCGAAAGCCTGTACGGGATCAAGGTCGAATACAACGACATGAACAGCACCGAGCTGTACAACCGCTACATCAGCGAGAACGCGGCGAACAGCACCAGCGCCGACGTGCTGTGGAGCTCGGCGATGGACCTGCAGGTCAAGCTCGTCAACGACGGCCTGATGGCGTCGTACGAGTCGCCCGAAAGCACCCACGTGCCGCAATGGGCGCAATACCAGAAGCAGGCGTACGGCACGACGTTCGAGCCGCTCGCGATCGTCTACAACAAGCGGCTGATTCCCGACGCTGAAGTGCCGAAGACCCGCGCGGACCTGATCAAGCTGCTCGCCGCGCAGCCCGACAAGTTCAAGGGCAAGGTCACGACCTACGACATCGAGAAGTCCGGCGTCGGCTTCAACTACCTGACGCAGGACGCGCACGTCAACGAGAAGGTCACGTGGGAGCTCGTGAAGGCGATGGGCGCGACCGGCCCGAAGCTGCAGTCGAGCACCGGCGCGATGATGGAGCGGATCTCGTCCGGCGAGAACCTGGTCGGCTACAACATCATCGGCTCGTATGCGTACGCGAAGGCGAAGAAGGACAAGTCGATCGGCTACGTCTTCCCGAAGGACTACACGCAGGTCGTGAGCCGCCTCGCGACGATCTCGAAGAAGGCGAAGAGCCCGAACGCCGCGAAGCTGTGGGTCGACTACCTGCTGTCGCAGCGCGGCCAGACGCTGATCGCGAACCAGGCGAACCTGTATGCGATCCGCGCGGACGTGAACGGCGAGACGTCGGCCGCGAGCCTCACGAAGGAGCTCGGCGATTCGCTGAAGCCGATCCAGATCGGCACCGGCCTGCTCGTCTACCTCGACCAGTCGAAGCGCCTCGCGTTCCTCAAGCAGTGGCAACAGTCGATCAAGCGCTGATCGCCGCATAACGCGTCGCCCGCATCGCGGGCGACGCCGCCTCCCCCTTCCCGACGACTCTCTTGATGCGGCCCGCGGGCCGCAGGGGCGAACTCATGCTTTCAACCAGCACCTCCGGCACTCCGCCGGCCGTATCGCAGACCGGCGGCGGCGCGATTCCCGCGCTGCGCGCCAGCAGCCTGCAGCCGCTCGCCGGCATGCTGCGCTGGATCGTCATCGCGGTGCTGACCGTCGCGGTCGCGCTGCCGCTCGGCTTCATCCTGTTCCAGAGCCTGTTGTCCGCGCCGTTCTTCGACGCGAACCGCACGCTCGGCGTCGACGGCTTCCGCTTCATCTTCAGCGATCCCGACTTCTGGTCGGCCGTGAAGAACTCGTTCATCATCGCCGGCGGGATGCTGTTCATCTCGATCCCGCTCGGCGGCATCCTCGCGTTCCTGATGGTGCGCACCGACCTGCCCGGCCGCCGCTGGCTCGAGCCGCTGCTGCTCACGCCGGTGTTCGTGTCGCCGATGGTGCTCGCGTTCGGCTACGTGGTCGCGGTCGGCCCGGTCGGCTTCTACTCGGTGTGGTTCAAGGAATTGTTCGGCGCCGAGTCCGTGCCCTGGAACGTCTACTCGATCTTCGCGATCACGCTGATCGTCGGCCTCACGCACGTGCCGCACGTGTACCTGTATTCGTCGGCCGCGCTGCGCAACCTCGGCTCCGACGTCGAGGAAGCGGCGCGCGTGACGGGTGCGCGGCCGTTCCGCGTAGCGCTCGACGTGAGCCTGCCGATGACGATGCCCGCGCTGCTGTTCGCCGGCGTGCTGGTGTTCTTCCTCGGCTTCGAGGTGTTCGGGCTGCCGCTCGTGCTCGGCGACCCGGAAGGTCACCTCGTGCTCGCGACCTACCTGTACAAGCTGACCAACAAGCTCGGCGTGCCGTCGTATCACCTGATGGCCGCGGTCGCGGTGTGCATCGTCGCGATCACGTTCCCGCTCGTGCTGCTGCAGCGCCGGCTGCTGAAGACCGCGAACCGCTTCGTCACCGTGAAGGGCAAGGCCGGCCGCACGACCGTGCTGCCGCTCGGCGTGTGGCGCTGGGTCGCGCTCGCGATCGTCGCCGCGTGGCTCGCGCTGACCGTGATCGTGCCGATCTCCGGCATCGTGCTGCGCGCGTTCGTGACCAACTGGGGCGAAGGCGTCGCGCTCGCCGAGGTGCTGACGCTCGCGAACTTCGTCGAGCTGTTCGAGCAGGACAACCTCGTGCGCGCGATCGTCAACACGCTCGGCATCGGCGTGATCGGCGGCGCCGTCGCGATCGGCTTCTACTCGCTCGTCGCGTTCGCCGGCCACCGCCGCCACGACTGGGCGACGAAGCTGCTCGACTACCTCGTGCTGCTGCCGCGCGCGGTGCCGGGCCTGCTCGCCGGTCTCGCGTTCCTGTGGATCTTCCTGTTCGTGCCGGGCCTGCGCGAACTGAAGAACTCGATGTGGAGCATCTGGATCGCGTACACGGTCGTGTGGCTCGCGTACGGGATGCGCCTGATCCAGAGCGCGCTGCTGCAGGTCGGGCCGGAGCTCGAGGAAGCCGGGCGCAGCGTCGGCGCGACGCGCGGCCGCGTGTCGCTCGACGTAACGCTGCCGCTCGTGCGCTTCGGCCTGCTCGCCGCGTGGCTCCTGATCTTCATGATCTTCGAGCGCGAATACTCGACCGCCGTCTACCTGCTGTCGCCCGGCACCGAAGTGATCGGCGCGCTGCTCGTGTCGCTGTGGGCGACCGGCGCCGTCGACCAGGTCGCCGCGCTCTCTGTCATCAACATCGCGATGGTCGGCGCCGGTCTCGGCGTGGCCCTGCGCTTCGGAGTGAAACTTCATGGATAAGCTCATCGTCGACGATCTGCATCTGAGCTACGGCGCGAACCCGATCCTCAAGGGCGTGTCGTTCGAACTGAAGGCCGGCGAGGTCGTGTGCCTGCTGGGCGCGTCGGGCAGCGGCAAGACCACGCTGCTGCGCGCGGTCGCGGGCCTCGAACAGCCGTCGGGCGGGCGCATCCAGCTCGACGACCGGGTGTTCTTCGACGGCGCGCGGCAGGTCGACCTGCCGGTCGAGCAGCGCTCGCTCGGGCTCGTGTTCCAGTCGTACGCGCTGTGGCCGCACCGCACCGTCGCCGACAACGTCGGCTACGGGCTGAAGCTGCGCCGCGTAGCGCCTGCCGAGCAGAAGCGCCGCGTGCAAAGCGCGCTCGACCAGCTCGGCCTCGGGCACCTCGCCGAACGCTATCCGCACCAGCTTTCCGGCGGCCAGCAGCAGCGCGTCGCGATCGCGCGCGCGCTCGTCTACAACCCGCCGGTGATCCTGCTCGACGAGCCGCTGTCGAACCTCGACGCGAAGCTGCGCGAGGAAGCGCGCGCATGGCTGCGCGAGCTGATCGTGTCGCTCGGGCTGTCGGCGCTCTGCGTGACGCACGACCAGACCGAGGCGATGGCGATGTCCGATCGCATCCTGCTGCTGCGCAACGGCCGCATCGAGCAGGAAGGCACACCGGCCGAGCTGTACGGCGCGCCGCGCTCGCTGTACACGGCCGAATTCATGGGCAGCAACAACCGGATCGACGCGCGCGTCGCGGCGGTCGACGGCCAATGCGTGACGCTCGCCGGCGACGGCTGGCAGTTGCGCGCACTGGCCCGCGATACGTTTACGCCCGGCCAGGACGCGCAGGCGGTGATCCGCCTCGAACGCGTGCAGGTCGCCGACGGCCCCGGCGCGAACCGGCTGCAGGCCGACCTCGTCACGTCGATGTATCTCGGCGACCGCTGGGAATACCTGTTCCATTGCGGCGACCTGCGGCTGCGCGCGTTCGGCCACGTGCCGCATTCGGCCGGCAAGCACTGGCTCGAATTCCCGACCAACGACTGCTGGGCGTTCGCGAAGGCCGGCTGACCTGCGCGGCGGCGCACCTCGGCGGATGTGGCCCGGCATCCGCCGAGGCGCCGAGTGCGCCACGATTTCCCTCACCCACAAAAACCAAGGAGACACCGTCAATGAAGTCTTGCGCAGCATATTCCCTTCGCACAGTAGTCCTTACCGGCTCGGCCGCCGCGGCCTGCGTCGCCGTGCCCGCCGCCTACGCGCAGTCGTCGGTCACGATCTACGGGATCATGGATGCCGGCATCGAATACACGAACCACGCAGCGCGCGAAGGCGGCAACGCGTTCAAGCTGAAATCCGGCAACAAGAACACGTCGCGCTGGGGCCTGCGCGGCGTCGAGGACCTCGGCGGCGGGCTGAAGGCCGTGTTCCGCCTGGAAAGCGGGATCGACCTCGCGAACGGCGCATTCGACGACGGCCCGGATTCGATCTTCGCGCGCCGTGCGACCGTCGGCCTGAAAGGCAAATGGGGCGAGCTTACGCTGGGCCGCAACTTCACCGTCACCTACGACTACATGCTGCCGTTCGACCCGATGGGCTACGCGCAGAACTACTCGTGGGCGACCTCGTCGACGGCGACCGGCGGCCGCAAGGACGGCCTGTTCACGCGCTCGTCGAACGCGGTGCGCTACGACGGCGAATACGCGGGCTTCAAGTTCGGCGCGATGTACGGGTTCGGCAACGTGGCCGGCAGCGTGAAGACCAGCTCGAAGTACGACTTCGCGCTCGGCTACGAGAAGGGGCCGTTCGCCGCAGTCGTCACGTTCGACCGGCAGAACGGCGCGGCCGACAGCGTCACGCCGGCCGATCCCGTGAACTACATCCAGGGCATCCACGCGGGCTTGAGCTACGACTTCGGCAACCTGAAGACGATGGCCGGCTACCGCAATTACCGGCGCACGTTCCGCACGACGGCGGCGAACCAGTTGAGCGACATGTATTGGGTCGGCGGCTCGTACCAGTTCACGCCGGCGTTCTCGCTGATCGCGGCCGTGTATCACCAGAACATCAAGGGCGGCACCGATGCCGATCCGACGCTGGTCTCGGTGCGCGCCAATTACGCGCTGTCGAAGCGCACGGTGCTGTACGCGTCCGGCGGCTTCGCGATCGCGCAGCACGGGCAGAAGGTCGGCGTGTCGCGCGATTTCGCGGGATACAGCGATACGCAGGTCGGGGCGACCGTGGGGATTCAGCAGCGGTTCTGAGTAACCGTCTAGCGAGTCAAGCGGAATGAAGCGAACTGTCCCAAGGTGTGCTGGTTTTGACCATGGCGTTGAGCACGGTCAGGAGCTTGCGCATGCAGGCAACCAGCGCGACCTTGGGCGGTTTGCCTGCGGCGATCAGTCGTTGATAAAAAGCGGCAATAGCGGGGTTGCGTCGCGAAGCGGTGAGCGCTGCCATGTACAGGACGCGACGGATATCGAACCGTCCGCCTTGAATGCGCCTGTGCCCCCGGGTAGTTCCCGAGTCCCATGCCATCGGAGCGACGCCAACCAACGCAGCGATCTGGCGGCGATTGAGCCGGCCAAGTTCGGGCAGTTCTGCGATCAAGGTAGCACTGGCCACTGGGCCGATACCGCTTGCCGAGCGCAGCAGTTCGTCGAGTGCGCTGTAGTGCGCGCGGACGTGGGTAACCATCTGGGCGTCGACATCATCAAGCTGCTTGCGGATGGCGTCGATCATGGCTTCTATGCTCGGGCGTACGACCGGAATGGCCAGCTGCAAACGCTGCCGCTCGGACAGCAACATGCCGAGCAACTGACGACGGCGTGTGACCATGGCGGCCAGCGCTTGTTGCTGGGTGTCGGCCAGCGGTCGAATGAAGTTGGCCAGATCCTTGCGACGAACCAGTACCGATGCGAACTCCGCCAGCATGTGAGCATCGATCGTATCGGTCTTGGCCAGACGCCCCATCGATTTGGCAAAGTCGCGCGCCTGACGCGGGTTGATCACGGCGACCGGCAAGCCTGCCGCCTGCAACGCACACGCAAGCGCCGCTTCGTAGCCGCCCGTGGCTTCCATGACGACCAGAGCCACGTTCAGGGGTTGCAGGGCCGCTGCCAGGGCCGAATGTGCCTCGGCATCGTTAGCCCATCGCTGCGCAATGCGTTCGGCGCCCAATACCGCAATATCGACGTGCTCCTTGGCTACGTCGATACCCACCATTACTGAGGAAGCAGACATGATCTTCAGATCCCTTGCTTGTGCATGCGCCCTCGATCAGATCGGGGCGGGTAACCGTTCGGGTTTCGGGAAGACCAGCACGGCAACCGTGCGTTCTGTACTCAGAAACGGGCTCATTGGCCCAAGCGCGAATCAAACTACACGGTTCAGTCTGGTTGCTCCCAGACTTTACCGTACCGGTCAGGCTTGAACATACAAGCATGACGGCGCAGCCGGTCGGCAGCATCGCGTACCGACTGCGCCGCTGCGTCACGCATCCCCATGCATCACGAATACCGGGCGGACGAGACTGCTCGCGTCGTCCCAATACCGGTCGACCTCCGCCAGCGGGATGGCGTTCGCGTCGATGTGCAGGCGCGCCGGCTCGACCGCGTCGAACACCGCACGCACCGCGTCCAGCAGGCGCGGCAGCGCAATGCTCCCGAGGCCGCTGCCCATCAGCGTAATCGCGGTCGCGCGCAGCACCGCGCCGGGCAGCAGCACCTCGGCGCCGCTGATCGAGCCGATCTGCATGAAGCGCAGCGGCCGGCCTTCCGGCGTCGCCTTTGCCGCCGACACCAGCAGCGCCCGCGCGCTC
Source organism: Burkholderia ubonensis subsp. mesacidophila (assembly GCF_002097715.1). NCBI lineage: Bacteria > Pseudomonadati > Pseudomonadota > Betaproteobacteria > Burkholderiales > Burkholderiaceae > Burkholderia > Burkholderia ubonensis. The sequence goes on along the minus strand of NZ_CP020738.1, from coordinate 1,518,750 downwards.
GCGCCCCACAGATAATCAAGCACGACGTCCACGCCCGCGCGGAAGTGCGGCTCCAGCGCGCGCGCCAGATGCGCGTCGTCCTGCTGCAGCGACACCACAGCGTCCGCGCCTGCCGATTGCAACGCTGCCAGCGCCGCCGCGTTGCGTCCGGTGGCGATCACCTTCGCCGCGCCCAGGTGCTTCGCGATCCGCACGGCCAGCCGTCCGGACGCGCCCGTCGCGCCGTTGACCAGCACGGTCTCCCCGGCCGCCATGCGCGCCCGCTCCGTCAGCGCGGCCCATGACGACATTCCCGGGATCGCGATCGCGGCAGCGGTGACATCATCGAGCCCGTCAGGCAGCGGCACGCATTGCGCGTCGGGCACGACCGTGCGCTCGGCCATCGCGCCGAACGGCGCGACCGGGCCGAAGAAATAGACGCGCTGCCCGTCGTCGAGACGCCCCGTGCCGTCGACGCCCGCGACGAACGGAAAGCCGCCCATCGAAGAATAGTGCGAACCGGACGCCTGGGCCTGCGCGAGGCGGCTCAGCGCGGACGCGGTCACGTCGACCAGCCGGTGGCCGGGCAATGCGTGCGGCGCTTCGAACTCGGCATGAACGGGGCGCTCGCCCGCTCCATTGACGATTGCGGCTTTCATCGGTGCGACTTCAGATGACTGCGCCATCACCGTGCATCGACCCACGCCCGCAACGCGGCGTCGCGGATCTCGAACACGTCGAACAGCCCGAGCGCGCGCAGCGCCGGCAGCACGTCGGCGGCGTCGGCCGCCGCGCGGGATCGCTCGGCCTCGTCCGCATGCGGGTCGGTGAGCACTCGCGCATTCGCAAGAAAGGCGCCCACGCTGCCCTTGCGGATCGTCGTACCGTTGAGGTCGAGCTGGTTGAGGTGGTCGGGAAGCATTTCGTCGGCTCGCATCGCGCGGCCCTCCTGAAGTGTTGAACAGGCACCTAGTGTAGGGATGCGAGTTCGGCCGATCTCCGGTATAAATGCCATTCGATACCGAATTTCAGCCATGTCGAACGCTCCGCTTCTTCCCGCCGATCTCGTAACGTCTTCCGATGGCCCGTTCATCGCCGCCGCCGAGCTGACGCAGCGCGACGCGCGCATGACCGCGCCGCATCGCCATGCGCGCGGCCAGCTGGTCGGCGCGCTGACCGGCCTGCTGTCGCTCGGCCTCGACGATCAGGACTGGGTCGTGCCGGCCGTCCATGCGATCTGGATTCCGCCGCATTGCGTGCATTCGCTGCGGTCGTTCGGGCCGTTCTCCGGCTGGAGCGTGTTCGTTGCGGAACCGCGCTGCGGATCGCTGCCGCAGGCGCCGCACGCGATCCGCACCTCCGCGCTGTTACGCGAGGCGGTGCGGCGCGCGGCAAGCTGGCGCGGCGCCGCGCTCGACGCGGCGCAAGCGCGCGTGGCGGAAGTGATCCTCGACGAGATCTCGGCATCGCCGCCGGTCACGCTCGGCCTGCCGCGCCCGCGCGATCCGCGGGTCGGACGGATCACCGACGCGTTGAGCGTCGATCTCGCGGACAAGCGTCGCCTCGAGGAATGGGCGACGTGGGCGGGCATCGCACCGCGCACGCTGAGCCGCCGCTTCGTCGCCGAAACGGGGTTGACGTTCGCGCAGTGGCGCCAGCAGGCGCGGCTGCTGCGCGCGTTGGAGAAGGTGGCCGACGGCGTGCCGGTGACGACGATCGCGCTCGATCTCGGCTACGACAACGTGAGCGCGTTCATCGACATGTTCCGGCGCGCGTTGGGAACGACCCCGGGGCGGTATATGGAAGCTGGACACGACGGACGCCGGGGCGACGCCGCGTAGCGCGTCATTGCGCACTCGCATGCACGCATCGACGGTGGCGACATTCGATTCGCCGCGCCTTCAATACGTGCCGTCGCCCTGCTTCGCGGCGTCGGCCGGTTTCCCCTTGAACTGCGCCGCCAACCGCTCCGCGCTTCTCGCGAGCAACGTCGTATCGACCCCCACCGCGACAAACAACGCACCCGCTTCGAGATACCGCCGCGCCGCCGCTTCATCGGCGCTGAGAATCCCCGGCGCCTTGCCGGCCGCCTTGATCGTGCGGATCGCATGATCGATCGCTGCCTGCACATCCTGATGCCCCGGATTGCCGAGCTGCCCGAGGTCGGCCGCCAGGTCGGCCGGCCCGATGAACACGCCGTCGACGCCGTCCACCCGCGCGATCGCATCAATCGCGTCGAGCCCCGCACGCGTCTCGACCTGCACGAGCACCGCCATCTCGCCGTTCGCGCGCTGCAGGTAGTCGCCGACGCGATTCCAGCGCGACGCCCGCGCCAGCGCGCTGCCGACGCCGCGGATGCCTTCCGGCGGATAGCGGGTCGCGGCCACCGCCGCGCGCGCCTCGGCCGCGCTCTGCACCATCGGCACGAGCAGCGTCTGCGCGCCGAGATCGAGCACCTGCTTGACGATCACCGGGTCGTTCCACGGCACGCGCACGACCGGATGCGACGGATACGGCGCGATCGCCTGCAATTGCGCGAGGATCGTCGGCACCGTGTTCGGCGCATGCTCGCCGTCGATCAGCAGCCAGTCGAAACCGGCGTCCGCGACGACTTCGGCGCTGTACGGACTGGCGAGGCCGAGCCACAGCCCGATCTGCGCGTCGCCGCGCGCGAGCGCGGCCTTGAAGGGATTCGATGGCATCTGCATGTCGCGTCACCCGAAATGGCATTGAATGGTCCCGAGCGGACCGTAGTCGACGCTGAACGTGTCGCCGGCGCGCGCCGCGCACGGCCGCGTAAACGACCCGCCGAGCACGATCTGCCCGGGCTCCAGCGCGACGTCGAAGCGCGCGAGCCGGTTCGCGAGCCACACGACACCGTTGGCCGGATGGTTCAGCACGCCGGCCGCGACGCCGGTTTCCTCGACCACGCCGTTGCGCGACATGATCGCCGCGACCCAGCGCAGGTCGACGTCGGCCGGCCGCACGGGCCGCCCGCCGATCACGACGCCGGCGTTCGCCGCGTTGTCGGCGATCGTGTCGAACACCTTGCGCGGGCGCTGCGTATCGGGGTCGATCGACTGGCTGCGCGCGTCGATGATCTCGAGCGCGGGCACGACGTAGTCGACCGCGTCGTACACGTCGAAGATCGTGCAGTTCGGCCCGCTCAGACGCTTGCGGAGCACGAACGCGAGCTCGACCTCGACGCGCGGTACGATGAAGCGCCCGGTCGGGATCGTGCCGCCGTCCTCGAAGAACATGTCGTCGAGCAGCGCGCCGTAGTCCGGCTCGTCGATCTGCGACGTGTTCTGCATCGCCTTCGACGTGAGGCCGATCTTGTGCCCCTTCAGCACGCGGCCCTCCGCAAGCTTGAGGCTGACCCACGCGCGCTGGATCGCATAGGCGTCGTCGATCGTGATGTCGGGATAGTCGAGCGAGATCTGGCGGATCTGCTTGCGTTCGCGCTCCGCGTCGTCGAGGCGGCGCGCGAGCTGGTCGATGGTCGCGGTATCGAACATGGTCGGCTCCGAGTGGGGTTCAGCCGGCCCGCTGGTAGCGGGCGTGAATGTTGTTGTGCTTGTACGAGCCGCTCTCGCTGAACTCGGTCAGCTCCATCGACAGCGCAAGGTAGCGCTTCGCGTACAGCTCGGCGAAATGCGCGTTGATCGCGTCGAACAGCGCGTCGCACGCGGCCTTTTTCACTTCTTCGCTGCGGCCCGCGCCGATCTTCAGCGTCACGTGGACGAACGCATCGTCCTCGGTGCCGTCCGCGACGCAGTAGTCCTGCAGCTCGATCGCGCGCGAGCGGATGCCGCCGGTCGGGAACACGCCGCCCTGCGCGATCAGCGTCGCGTTGATCGTGCGCAGCAGCGCGGGAATGCGCGCGTCGTCGCGAAGGTTCGCGGTGTACTCGACGACGATGTGTGGCATGACGATTCTCCTGTCGGATGCGTGACGTGGCGTGACGTGGCGACGTTCAGGGCAGCGGAAAGATCGCGTTGATCTGCCCGGTGCCCGAGCTCGCGAAGTAGTCGGTGACGATTTCGACGGGCTTGTCGTAGCGGTCCCAGCCGAGCAGGCCGAGCAGCATCGCGGTGTCGTGCATCCCGCCTTCGCCGTGGCAGTGCGTGTTGTATTCGGGCAGCATCGCGCAGAACGTCTTGAAATCGCCCTGCTTCCACAGCTCGACGACGCGCAGGTCGACCTGCCGGAAAAACTCGCGGCTGATCTGGTGAATCGATTCCTCGGGGCTGCCGTTGTCGTTGAAGCGATGCGACAGCGAACCGCTCGCGAGGAACGCGACGTTCGCGTCGCTCTTTTCGATCGCTTCGAGCAACGCTTCACCGAAGCGGCGGCTCTCGTCGAGCGAATGCCACATGCACCAGCCGGCGATCGACACGACCTTGAAGTGCTGGTCGGCGTTCATGTAGCGCATCGGCACCAGCGTCCCGTATTCGAGCTCGAGGCTGTCGATCTCGTGTGCGCGCGTCGCGATGCCGCGCGCCGACGCCGTTTCCGCGATCAGCCGGCCGAGTTCCGGATTGCCCCGATACGCGTAGGCCATGTCGCGGATGAAGTGCGGCAACTCGTTGCTCGTGTAGACGCCGGAAAACCGCGCGTTGCAGTTCACGTGATAGCCGGCGTTGACGAGCCAGTGGACGTCGGACACGACGATCGTGTCGACGCCGAGCGCACGGCAGCGCTCGCCGATCAGTTGATGGCCGCGGATCGCTTCCGCGCGGCAGCCGTGATGCTTGCCCGCCAGCTCGGACAGGTACATCGACGGCACGTGCGTGATCTTTGCAGCGAGGGACAATTTGCCCATCGTGAGTGTCTCCGTAGCGTTCTTTCACGCGCCGCTTACACGCCCCAGCGCGGAATGTGATGCGAACCCATCGAGATGCAGACGTTCTTGATCTCGGCGAACACGTCGAAGCTGTACTCACCGCCCTCGCGCCCGGTGCCCGACTCCTTCACGCCGCCGAACGGCTGGCGCAGGTCGCGCACGTTCTGGCTGTTGACGAACACCATCCCGGCCTCGATGCCGCGCGCGAGGCGATGCACCTTGCCGACGTCCTGCGTCCAGAGGTACGACGCGAGCCCGTAGCGCGTGTCGTTCGCGAGGCGCAGCCCTTCGTCCTCGTCCTCGAACGGAATCAGGCACGCGACCGGGCCGAAGATTTCCTCCTGCGCGATGCGCATCCGGTTGTCGACGTCGGCGAACACGGTCGGCCGCACGAAGTTGCCGTTGCGCAGGTGCGCAGGCAGGTGCGCCGGCTGGTCGGCGCCGCCCGCGACGAGCCGCGCGCCTTCCTGCTCGCCGATGCGGATGTAGCCCGTCACCTTCTCCCAGTGCGCGCGCGTGATCATCGCGCCGAGCTGCGTCGCCGGGTCGGCCGGATCGCCGACCACCAGATTGTTCGCGCGGCGCGTGAATTCCTGCACGAAGCGGTCGTAGATCGAACGCTGCACGAAAATGCGCGAGCCCGCGGTGCAGCGTTCGCCGTTGATCGAGAAGATCGTAAACAGCGACGCGTCGAGCGCGCGGTCGAAATCGGCGTCGTCGAAAATCAGCACCGGCGACTTGCCGCCGAGCTCCATCGAATATTTCTTCAGGCCCGCGCGCTCCATGATCCGCTTGCCGGTGGCCGTGCCGCCGGTAAACGACACCGCGCGCACGTCCGGATGCCGCACCAGCGCGTCGCCGGCGGTCGCGCCGTAGCCCTGCACGACGTTCAGCACGCCGGGCGGAATGCCGGCTTCGAGCGCGAGCCGGCCGAGCTGGTCGGCGGTCAGCGGCGACAGCTCGGACATCTTCAGCACCGCGGTATTGCCGAGCGCGAGACACGGCGCCGTCTTCCACGTCGCGGTCATGAACGGCACGTTCCACGGCGACACCAGCGCGCACACGCCGACCGGCTGGTACAGCGTGTAGTTCAGCATCTGGTCGTCGACCGGATACGTGCGGCCGTTCATCTGCACGCACACTTCCGCGAAGAAATTGAAGTTCTCCGACGCGCGCGGAATCAGCTGCTTGCTGGTCTGCTCGATCGGCAGGCCCGTATCCTGCGTCTCCAGCGCCGCGAGCATCGGCACGTTCTTCTCGATCAGCTCGCCGAGCTTGCGCATCAGCTTCGCGCGCTCCTTCGCGGGCGTGTTCGCCCATTTCGGGAATGCGGCCTTCGCCGCGCGCACGGCCGCGTCGACTTCCGCTTCGCCGCCCGACGCGACGTCGGTGATCACGTCGCCGGTCGCCGGATTCAGCGTCGTGAACGTCTCGCGGCTTTCGACTTCGCGGCCGTCGATCCAGTGCTTGATGGTCATCTGCTCTCCTTGTGCGGCGGGCTCAGCCGGCGCGGTAGTAGTCGTGTTCGCCGACGATCGTGTTCACGAGCCGGCCGATGCCTTCGATCTCGGTGACGACCTCGTCGCCCGGCTGCGTGTCCGCGAGCCCTTCGGGCGTGCCGGTCAGGATCAGGTCGCCCGGCGAGAGCGTCATGAAGCCGCTGATGTGCTCGATCAGCGCCGGCACGTCGAAGATCATGTCGCGCGTGCTGCCGCGCTGCGTCTCCTGGCCGTTGACCGTCGTGCGCAGCGTCAGGCCGGCAGGGTCGCCGATCTCGTCGCGGCTGACGAGCCACGGCCCGAGCGGCGTGCAGGTGTCACGGTTCTTCACGCGCAGGTTCGGCCGGTAATAGTTCTCGAGGTAATCGCGGATCGCGTAGTCGTTCGCGACCGTGTAGCCGGCGACGTAGTCGAGCGCCTGCGCGCGGCGCACGCCCCGCGCGGGGCGGCCGATCAAGACCGCCAGCTCGCATTCGTAATGCATGTGGGTCGCGTCGGCGGGCCGCACGGTGCGCGAGCGGTGGCCGATGAACGTGTTCGGGCCCTTCAGGAAGATCAGCGGCTCGCTCGGCGCCTTGAACGCAAGCTCCTTCGCGTGGTCCGCGTAGTTCAGGCCGAGCGCAAACGTCGTGCGCGGCGCGACGGGCGGCAGCCAGGCCACCGCGGTCTCCTCGACGACCCGCCCCGTATCGAGGCGGATCAGGCCGTCGCCGGCCGGCTCGGCCGCATGCTGCGCGCCGTTGTAGATCACGCGTGCGGTTCTCATCGGGCCTCCTCCGCGATCAGCGCATGCCGCAACGTGCCGATGCCGTCCGCGGCGATCTCGATCCGGCTGCCCGGCTTCGCGCGCGGCGCGCCGCCCGCCACGCCGAGCAGCAGCACGTCGCCGGCGTCGAACGACATGAACGCCGACACGTCGGCGATCAGTTGCCGCACCGGGCGGATCAACGTCGCCGTCGACGCGGACTGCGCGAGGTTGCCGTCGATCCGCACGGTCAGCCGGACCGCGTCGACGTCGTCGAACGCGCCGGGCGGGACGATCGCCGGGCCGAGCGGGCAGAACCCGTCGCGGCACTTGAAGCGCACGGCGGGACGGTAGTAGTCGGGATGCGGCACCGACACGTCGCTCGCGAGCGTGAAGCCGTGCACGTAGTCGAGCGCGCGGTCGGCCGCCACGCGGGTCGTGCGGCGGGCGAACACGACCGCGACCGACGCGCCGATCTCCAGCGCGTCGACGCCGGCCGGCACGACGACGGTTGCGCCGTCGACCGCGTGGGTGTTGGCGGGCTTGATGTACAGGATCGGCGCCTGCGGCGGCCGCCCGTAAGGCGGCTGATGCACCGCGTCGCCGAGCGCGTCGAGCGCGGCGCGCTCGTTGAGCAGCGCGCCGTAGACGGTGCCGATGGCTACTGGCAGCGGCGGCGCCGCGGCGGTCGTGCAAGACAGCTCCATGCGTCATTCCCCTGCCGCGCGTCGCGGCGCATCGTCAATACTTAACATCTTAAGTAAACAATCGGGCGCTGACAACCTCGATTACCCTGATACACGAAATTCACCGCGACCGCCTGTTAAGATTGGCGCGTCCCCGCCCAGCCCTTCATCTCGATGAACCGTTCGTTCGACCACCGCAATCTGGCCATGCTGCTGCTCGAGGCCCGAGAAACGCTGATGGGGCTGTTCCGCCCCATTCTCAAGGAATTCGCGTTGACCGAACAGCAATGGCGGATCATCCGCGTGCTCGACGGCGAGCCGTCGCACGCGCTCGAAGCGGGACAGATCGCGCGGCGCTGCTGCATCCTGAGTCCGAGCCTGACGGGCGTGCTCGAACGGATGGAGCGCGATGGCCTGATCAAGCGCACGCGCGCGCAGGAAGATCAGCGCAGGCTGCTCGTCAGCCTGACGCCGCAAAGCCGGAAGCTGGTCTCGGAAATCGGCCCGCGCATCGACGAACAGTACCGGCTGCTCGAGGCGCGCTTCGGCCAGGATGCGCTCGACGACATCTACCGTGCGCTCGACCGGCTGATCGAGCTCGGCGACAGCGCGCCGTAAGCCCCGCCCGCGCTCAGGCCTCGCCGCGCATCAGCGCGGTGACCGGGACGCCGCGCGACGTGCGCATGCATTCCTCGACGTAGTCGACGAACGGCAGCGGCTCGAAATCGATTTCGTCGCGCACGCGCCGGTTGTCGAACACCCGATCGACGGCCGCGAATTCCGCGAAGCGCTGCAGCGCCTTGCCCACCACCCGCTCGAGCGCCGGATCGGTACGCCCCAGCACGTCGCGCACGACGAGCGGCAGCTCCGCCGCCGCGCACGCCGCGTAGCGCGGCGCGCCGGCCATCCCGGCCGCCTCGTCCATCGCCCGCACGATCTGCGCGACCATCGGCGCCTCCTCGCCCGCCGACACGTGATAGACGTCGTGCGCGAGCGCCGGCTTGACCGCCAGCAGCATCGTCGCGCGCGCGACATCGTCGACCGACACGATGTCGATGCGCGTCATCGGCCGCGCCGTATAACGCCGCGCCGCATGCACGAGGCGGAACATCCAGAACGTGTTCGGCGCGGGCCGCGTGCCGAGCACCGTGTGCCCGACGACATGCGACGGACGGACCACGACGAGCGGCAGCCCGAGCGCGCGCAGGCGCCGCTCCGTCTCGCCCTTGGCGTGCAGGTAGTCGGCCGCCAGCACGGCGCCCGCGAGCGCTGCGCCCGGGTCCGTGGCGGCGGCGGACGGCGCGTCCTCCTGCACCGTGCCGCCCCGGCCGCCGCGCACGAACGCGGTGCCGACGTACACGAAGCGCTGCAGCTTCGCGGCGTGCACGAACCGGGCGGCGAAGCGCAGCGACTCGTCGGCGTCGGCCTGCAGGTGCGCGCCGTCCGCCGACGATGCGTGTCCCGCGCAGTGGATCACATGCGTCGCCTGCGCGAGACGGGGCGCTTGCGCGCCCTCCCACACGTCGCCGAGCGCGCCGACGATCACGTTCGCGTCGCTCAGGCGCGACGCCCAGTACGGCGCGAGCCCCGCGCGCAGCGCCGCCTCGCGCAGCCGCGCCACCGCGTGGCCGCGATCCTGCGCACGCACGACGCAGACGATGCGCTCGAGCAGCCCGGCATTGACGAGCGCCGTCAGCACGGTGCTGCCGATGAAGCCGGTTGCGCCCGTGAGCACCAGTCGCCCGACGTTCGCCGCGGCGACCGGCGCGCACGCTGGCGATACGAGGCTCGTGCGCCAGTTGAGCGACAGGGCGGTTTTCCAGATCAGCACGGGAATCTCCTTCGAAAAATCGGCCGGACGGCACGCGGCCCGGCGCACTGGCGCCGGGCGTGACGGCCGTCGGTCTGCGGGCCGTCGAGCGTGCCCGGCGTCCCGATCCGGCATCCGCCGCGCGACAGGTCGGCGCGAGCGGCACCCCGGGCGGCGCCGCGAATGAGGGCCGCAACGCCAGTCGGGACCTTGCCAGTGTGGGGCCGGGTTCGGGACAAGTCTGTCCTGAAAGTTTTGCGAAAGTGTGCGGATTTGTATGAGATTGTCTGCGTGTGTGGTTCCGGCGGCCGCGCGCGCCGTCGGCACGCTGTCAAATCGCTGAAATATGGCCCGGCTAGCGTGAATGCCGCGCTTGTCGTTGTCGCGTTGTCGCGCGCGATCCGGGCCGGTGCCAGCCCCTCGGATCAGGCGCGACACATCGACGCGGCAGCGGCCCCCGTGCGCCGCTGCGCGACGCGGGACGACGCGTCGCCGCCCCGGGCACCGCCGCCTGCAGCCGGCGTCACGCGGCAGTCGCGGCTGCGCAGCCATTTTCATCAGACGTCATTTCATGCGGAATGCGGATGTGCGCGACGTTTATTTATTGCGCATTGCGTCTTGCGTTTCACTGCAGTCTATCTAGACTATCCAAGCTAACGTGGTCGACTGAGTCATTTTTTCAAAAGGAGACGATCCAATGCGCCTCACCATTCGGATTAATGGCAGCGAAGCGGCAACTCGACAGTCTTTTGCAGTGCTGTGGGTGGACACCGACGAAGGACTGTGGTCTCGCGAGGCACATCAAGGCATCGATCTTCCGACATGGGGCAAGGTCAAGGACGTCGAGGGCGCCATGGCGCTCTGCGCGGCCGACAGCGGCAAGGCCGTCTGCAAGCTGCAGGGGCTGTCGTTCGACGCGACGCAGCGCGAACAGGGCACCGCCGTGCTCGCCGGCGAACATGCGAAAGGCGCATGGCGGCTGCAGGAAATCGACACTTGCACGATCCAGCCGGAATACAAGGAATTTATTTCCGTTGATCGATAGCCAGGTATTTCTGACGCATATTGTCTGCGGGTTTCGGGTTTATTCCAGTTTTATCGATTTTGTTTTTCCTGTTTTGAAAATATCGACGCCCCTCCGGGGGCGTTTTTAATTGACCCGCATCAAAAAATTAATCGGGGACGGTTCGATTTCAGGACTCGTCCGATTTCGGCAAGCGGGCTGCACGCGCCCCCTCCCGGCTTCAGCCCCGCATCCGCATCCCGAAAATCGGGGTCGGAATGACGCACTTTCCCTCACATGACGATTACTCATTTATTACAATCCAATTATTCAGACTGACAGCCCGCCGCCTGGCGGCTCGACCCGGCCCTCGCATGAGCGTGAAAAAGAAGACCCACCCCGCCGATCCGTATGCATCGGCGACCAAGCACCCGATGCTCGCTTCGCGCCTGCCGATGTGGCGCTCGAAGCTGGTCGTGATCATCGTGTTCGTCGCGTTCGCCGCACTGCTCGCCCGTGCCTTCTGGGTCCAGGTCGCCAACCAGGATTTCTACGTCGGCCAGGGCCAGAAGCGCTACCAGCGGACGATCGAACTCGACGCGATGCGCGGCCGCATCGTCGACCGCAACGGCGCGATGCTCGCCGTCAGCCTGTCGACCTACGAAATCTGGGCGAACCCGAAACAGGTCGCCGAGACCGACTACCCGCAGATCGCGAAGCTGCTCGACATGCCGCTCGCCGAGGTCAAGCGGCGCCTGCGCAACGACCGCACATTCGTGCTGCTCAAGCGCCAGATCGACGCCGACACCGCGAGCCGTCTCGACAAGCTCGCGATCGAGGGCATCACGCAGATCGCCGATTCGAAGCGCTACTACCCCGAAGGCGAATCGGCCGCGCACGTGGTCGGCTTCACGAACGTCGAGGACCAGGGGCAGGAAGGCGTCGAACTCGCGGCGAACAGCCCGCTGTCGGGCACCGCCGGGCAGCGCGAGGTGATCCGCGACCGGCTCGGCCGCATCGTGTCCGACACGCGGCCGCTCGTGCCCGCGCAGCACGGCGCGACGATCGAGCTGACGATCGACCGGCGCATCCAGCAGCTCGCGTTCAGCCAGCTCAAGGCCGCGGTGCTCGAGAACAACGCGCAGGCCGGCAGCGTCGTCGTGCTCGACGCGCAGAACGGCGAGATCCTCGCGCTCGCAAACTATCCGACCTTCGATCCGAACGACCGCGCGCGCCTGACCGGCCAGCAGCTGCGCAACCGCGCGGTGATCGACACGTTCGAGCCGGGCTCGACGATCAAGCCGCTCGTCGTCGCGCTGTCGATCGACGAAGGCAAGGTGCGTCCGAACACGATCGTCAACACGTCGCCCGGCACCTACAAGATCGGCCCGGCCGTGATCCATGACACGTCGAACCACGGCTCGCTGACCGTCGCGCAGGCGCTGCAGAAGTCGAGCAACATCGCGCTCGCGAAGCTCGCGCTGAACCTGCCCGCCGAGACGATCTGGAACAAGTACCAGGAATACGGCGTCGGCCGCGCGCCCGAGCTGACCTTCCCCGGCGTCGCGTCGGGCCGGCTGCGGCCCTACAAGCGCTGGCGGCCGATCGAGCAGGCGACGATGGCGTACGGCTACGGGCTGTCGATGTCGCTGCTGCAGATCGCGCAGGTGTACACGGCGTACGCCGGCGACGGCACGCTGCATCCGGTGTCGCTGCTGAAGAACGGCACCGACAAGCAGACGATCGACGCGCATCGCGGCCATCGCGTGACGACGCCGCAAACCGCGTCGGCGATCCGCTCGATGCTCGAGATGGCGGTCAGCGAAGGCGGCACGGGGCGTCGCGCGCGCGTCGACGGCTACCGGATCGGCGGCAAGACCGGCACGGCGCGCAAGCAGGTCGGCAAGTCGTATGCGCAGGGCAAGTACCGTGCGCTGTTCGCCGGGATGGCGCCGATGAGCAATCCGCGCCTGATCGTCGCGGTGATGATCGACGAGCCGCGCGGCAAAGGGTATTACGGCGGCACCGTCGCCGGGCCGGTGTTCTCGTCGGTCACGAGCGGCTCGCTGCAACTGCTGGGCGTGCCGCCGGATGTGCCGGTCGAGGCGGACAAGCTCGCGCCGCCCAAGACGGCCGTGCAGGCCCAGGCGACGGCGGCCACGCGCTCGTAAGGCGGCCTGCCGCGCCATTCGCCGCCGCCGGCATCCCACTTTCTAGGAACGCCTCGCAACATTTGAGCGTTCCCCTCACGCTCTCCTACAATTTTTTCGCGCCGCAGGCACCCTGCCCGCGCGAACAAGTACAACAAGGAGAGACGTATGCGATTCCGCTGGAAAACGCTCGTGCTGGCCTGTACGAGCCTCGCGCTGGTCGGCGGCGCGCCCGCCCGGGCCGCCGATGCCGCCGACGTGAAGATCGGCTTCCTCGTCAAGCAGCCCGACGATCCGTGGTTCCAGGACGAGTGGCGATTCGCCGAGCAGGCGGCGAAGGACAAGCACTTCACGCTGGTCAGGATTGCCGCGCCGAGCGGCGAGAAGGTGTCGACGGCGCTCGACAGCCTCGCCGCGCAGAAGGCGCAGGGCGTGATCCTGTGCGCGCCCGACGTAAAGCTCGGCCCCGGGATCGCCGCGAAGGCGAAGCGCGCGGGGATGAAGCTGATGTCGGTCGACGACCAGCTCGTCGACGGCCGCGGCGCGCCGCTCGCGGGCGTGCCGCACATGGGCATCTCCGCTTACAAGATAGGCCGGCAGGTCGGCTAGGCGATCGCCGCCGAGACGAAGCGGCGCGGCTGGAACCCCGCCGAGGTCGGCATCATCCGCCTCGCATACGACCAGTTGCCGACCGCGCGCGAACGCACGGCGGGCGCCGTCGACGCGCTGAAGGCCGCGGGTTTCCCGGCCGCAAACGTGATCGACGCGCCCGAGATGACGGCCGACACCGAAGGCGCGTTCAACGCGGCAAACATCGCGCTCACCAAGCATCCGAATTTCAGGCGCTGGGTCGCGTTCGGCTCGAACGACGACACGACGGTCGGCGCGGTGCGCGCGGCCGAGGGGCGCGGGATCGGCGCGGATGCGATGGTCGCGGTCGGCATCAACGGCAGCCAGGTCGCGCTGAACGAGTTCGCGAAACCGAAGCCGACCGGCTTCTACGGATCGATCCTGCTGAACCCGCGGCAGCACGGCTACGACACGGCGGTCAACATGTTCGACTGGATCACGAAAAACCAGGCGCCGCCGCCGCTCGTGCTGACGTCCGGCACGCTGATCACGCGCGACAACGAAAAGCAGGCGCGAGCCGCGCTCGGCCTGTGAACACGACTCAAGGAGCCGACATGGCACGCACCACTCTCGTCACGGGCGCCGCGGGCGGAATCGGCCAGGCGCTGTGCCGGACCTTTCTCGCCGCCGGCGACCGCGTGCTCGCGCTCGATCGCGACCGGGCGGCGCTCGACCGGTTCGTCGATGCGCTCGGCGAGCCGCGCGCGATTCCGGTCGTCGACGACTTGAGCGATCCCGAGCGGCTGCGTACGCTGCTCGAACCGCATCCGGCCGTCGACGTGCTCGTCGCGAACGCGGGCACCGCCGCGTCGGCGACGCTGCGCGAGACCACGCCCGCGTCATGGCGCACCGATCTCGACGCGAACCTGACCGCGACCTACGTGAGCGTCGAGGCCGTATTGCCCGGCATGCGCGCGCGCCGTCGCGGCGCGATCGCGATCATCGGCTCGGTGAACGGCGTCCACGCGCTCGGCCACCCCGCGTACAGCGCCGCGAAGGCAGGGCTGATCAGCTACGCGAAGTCGCTCGCGATCGAGTTCGGCCTCGACGGCGTGCGCGCGAACGTCGTGCTGCCCGGCACGGTGAAGACGCCCGCGTGGGAAGCGCGCGTGCAGCGCAACCCGCAGGTATTCGAGCAACTGAGGAAGTGGTATCCGCTCGACGATTTCGCAACGCCCGACGATGTCGCGCAGGCCGCGCTGTTTCTGTGCTCTCCGGCCGCGCGGGTCATCACGGGCGTGGCGCTGCCGGTCGACGGCGGCCTGCTGGCCGGGAATCGCGTGATGGCGCAGGAGCTGACGCTCGATACGTTCTATTGAGCGGGCCGCCGCGCGCCATCAATGCGCATGCGCGGCCGCGGCCGGCTTCGTCATCCTGCCGAGCACGTGCTCGGTCATCCCGCGGGCGAGTTCCGTCTCGCCCATGAACACCGTGCCGACGCCCTCGCTCGCGAGCAGCGCCGCTTCGTCGCTGCTGTTCGTGCACAGCACGACCTCGAGCGACGGATTGAGCGTGTGCGAAATCTCGACGATCTGCCGCACGTCGAACACGTCCGGCAGCGTGACGATCAGCATCCCTGCTCGCGCGATGTGCGCCTGAACGAGCACGATCGGCTCGATCGCATCGCCCGACACCGCCGCGACGCCGTCGGCGCGCAGCTTCTCGACGATCTCGCGATTCTGCTCGACGACCACATAGGCGATCCCGCGCTCGTCGAGCGCCAGCGCGATCCGCGCGCCGACCTTGCCGTAGCCGACGATCACGACCTGACCGGTCAGGTGCGTCTGCGGCGTGGACATCGGCAGCGCGGCGAGCGGATCGTCGCGCGCCTCGAGCCGCCGCGCGAACGCCGAATGCCGGCGAATCCAGGCGAGCGCCGGATCGATCATCGCGAACAGGAGCGTATTCAGCGCGATCGAGATCAGCGCGACCGCGAGGATCAGGCTTTGCCCTTCCGCCGACAGCAGCCCGAGCGCGCGGCCGAGACCGGCCAGGATGAACGAGAACTCGCCGATCTGCGCGAGCCCCGCGCCGACCGTCAACGCGGTATTGAGCGGATAGCGGAACGCGAGCACCAGTGCGACCGCCGCGAGCGTCTTGCCCACCAGCACGATCGCCGCGACCTCGATCACGTGCAGCGGCTCGTCGAGCAGCACCTGCGGGTCGAACAGCATGCCGACCGAGATAAAGAACAGCACGGAGAACGCATCGCGCAGCGGCAGCGTCTCGTCGGCCGCGCGCCGGCTGAACTCGGACTCGCGCATCATCATCCCGGCGAAGAATGCGCCGAGCGCGAACGACACGTCGAACAGCTTCGCCGCGCCGAACGCGATGCCGACCGCCGCGGCAATCATGCACAGCGTGAACAGCTCGCGCGAGCCCGTGCGGGCGACGAGCCACAGGATGCGCGGAAACACCCGCTTGCCGACCACGAGCATCAGCGCGATGAACGCGGCGACCTTCAGCATCGTCACGCCGAGCGTGCCCCACACGCTGCCGTCGCCCGCGTGCGCGTCGCCGGGCGGCGTGCCGCCGAGCAGCCCCGCGACGGGCGGCAGCAGCACGAGCACGAGCACCATCACGAGATCCTCGACGACCAGCCAGCCGACCGCGATTCGTCCGTTCACGGACTCGACGAGCCCCCGGCCCTCCAGTGCGCGCAACAGCACGACCGTGCTCGCGACCGACAGCGCGAGACCGAACACCAGCGCCGCACCAACGCTCCAGCCCCACAGCAGCGCGAGCCCGCCGCCGAGCGCGGTGGCCACCGAGATCTGCACAACCGCGCCGGGCAGCGCGATCTTGCGCACCGCGAGCAGGTCGCCGAGCGAGAAATGCAGCCCGACCCCGAACATCAGCAGCATCACGCCGACTTCGGCGAGCTGCTGCGCGAGCGACAGGTCGCCGACGAAGCCCGGCGTGCCGGGGCCGATCACGATCCCGGCGAGCAGGTAGCCGACCAGCGGCGGCATTTTCAGCAGCGACGCGAGATAACCGAAGACCATCGCGAGACCAAAACCGGCCGCGAGCAAAGCAATCAGGCAGACGTCATGTGGCATCCCCCCTCCCTTGTATGTGTAACCGTTTAGTAAGGTTCAAGGATAAGGGATGAGGCGGACAAATGGCGCGCGGCGCCGAAAATTTCACGGCGGCGGCGCTGAACGAGGAACGCGCGGGCGGGTTCCCGCGCTATTGACGGCGCCGCGCGACGGCGGCGCCGGATTCGACAGATGCGCTGCCCGCGACGGAGGCGGCTGGCGCGATGCCTGCCGCCGCAGACCGTCGCCGGATGCCCGTCGCCCCGCTCAGCGCGCGGCTTGCGGATAGCGTGCGCCCGGCGGCGGCTCCGGCCGCGTGCCCGGCGTCGCCTTGCGCACCTTCGCGACCTGCGCGGCCGTGACCGGCGAGCCGGTATTGCCCCAGCTCGTGCGCACGAAGTTCGACACGTCCGCGACTTCCTGGTCCGACAGCCGCCAGCCGAACGGCGGCATCGTGAAGGTCGACGGCGCGGTGCGCGTGCCCTTCAACGCGCTGCCCGACAGCACGACGTGAATCACCGAGGTCGGATCGTCGCCCTGCAGGACCGGGTTGCCGCCGAGCGCCGGGAACACGCGCGTATAGCCGCGGCCGTCGCTGCGATGGCAGGCCATGCAGTTGTCGCGATAGACGGCCGCGCCCGGCTTGCTTGCGTCGCCCGAGCGCAGCGCCTGCGCGGCGGTGTCGTCATATGCGTAAGGTGTTTCGCCCTGCACGCGCGGCGGCAGCTTCTTCAGGTAGCGCGCGATCGCCGTGAGGTCGTCGTCGTTCAGGTGCTGCATGCTGTGGCCGACCACGTCCGTCATCCCGCCGAACGCCGCGCTGCGTGCCGTGCGGCCACTCTTCAGGAACTGCACGATTTCCGCTTCCGTCCAGACGCCGAACCCGGTGCGCGGCTCGCCGCGCAGGCTGGTCGGCACCCAGCCGTCGATCGCCGCGCCGCCGGCCAGGAAGTCCGGGCCGTCCGCGTCGGTCAGCGCGCGCTCCTGCATCGTCGGCGCGCGCGGCGTGTGGCACGCGCCGCAGTGACCGAGACCCTGCACGAGGTACGCGCCGCGCGCGAGCACCGGATCGGGGTACGGCGCCGCGTCGAACGGCTTCGGCGTCGGCGCGAACAGCTTGCGCCAGAACGTGAGCGGCCAGCGCATCGACAGCGGCCACACGATGTCGACCGCGCGGTTCTCCTGCTGCACCGGCGCGACGCCGTGCATGAAATACGCATAGAGCGCCTTCACGTCGTCGTCGGTGAGGCGCGCATACGACGGAAACGGCATCGCCGGATACAGCGTGTCGCCGTTCTTGCGCACGCCCGCGCGCAGCGCGCGGTCGAACTCTTCCAGTGTCCAGCCGCCGAGGCCCGTCTTCGGGTCGGGCGTGATGTTGGTCGAATAGATCGCGCCGATCGGCGTGTCGAACTTCAGCCCGCCCGCGAACGGCTTGCCGCCGCTCGCCGTGTGGCACGCGACGCAGTCGCCGGCGCGCGCCAGGTACGCGCCGCGCGCGACGAGCGCATCCGCGGCGTGCGGCGCGGACGCGGCCGCCGCAGGCGCCGCAGGCACGGCCGCCGGTTGCGCGACGGCCGCCCCGCTAGCCAGGCCGAACGCCAGCCAGGCAGCGCCGGTCGCCAGCGCGCGCGCCGTGCGGCGCGCGGCGTTGTCTGTCGTTGTTCTCTTCATACGGTCACCAGCGGAGCGGGGTTTTTCAGGTAGTGCTCGCGGATCGCGCGCGCCGACCAGTAGGCCAGCGCCGCGATGATCCCGGTCGGGTTGTAGCCGATGCCCTGCGGCAGCGCCGACGCGCCCATCACGAACACGTTGTGCACGTCCCAGCTCTGCAGATAGCGATTCAGCACGCTCGTCTTCGGATCGGTGCCCATCACCGCGCCGCCGACGAGGTGGGTCGTCTGGTATTGGCGCGAATCGAAGCGCTTGCCGAACTCGCGCGTCGACACGCCGATCGCCTTCGGCCCCATCGCCTCGGCGATCTTCTTCATCTGGCCGGTCACGTATTGCGCCATCCTGATGTCGTTGTCCTTCCAGTCGAACGTCATGCGCAAGAGCGGCTGGCCGTACGAGTCGCGGTAGGTCGGATCGAGATCGAGATACACGTCGCGGTACGACATGTTCGTGCCGTGCGCGTCCATCGAGACCGTGTGCGCGTAGTTGTCCTTGACCGCCTTCTTCCATGCGGAGCCCCACGCCGGCGTGCCGGGCGGCGTTGCGATGCCGCTGATCGGCTTCACCCCCGCCTGGTTGACCCACAGCGGCGAACCGCCGACGAATCCGAGCGGGCCGTGGTCGAAGTTGTCCGCATTGAAGTCGTCGACCGCAACGCCGTTGCCGCCGGCGCCGATGAACGGGTTCGTGTAGGTGTCCTTGTCGAAGAACGCCTTGATCGTCGACAGGTTCTGGTACGCGAAATTGCGGCCCACGACGCCCTCGCCCGAGATCGGGTCGTACGGCTTGCCGATGCCCGACAGCAGCAGCAGGTGCACGTTGTGATACTGGAACGCGGCGAGGATCACGAGATCGGCCGGCTGATGCACTTCACGGCCAGCCGGGTCGACATAGGTGACGCCTGTCGCGCGCTTCTTCGTGTCGTCGAGATCGACGCGCAGCACGTGGCACTTCGAGCGCAGCTCGAAGTTCGGCACCTGCTTCAGCGCGGGCAGGATGTTCAGGTTCGGCGACGCCTTCGAATACATGTAGCACGCGTAGCCGCTGCAGTAGCCGCAGAAGTTGCACGGGCCCATCTGCACGCCGTACGGGTTCGTGTACGGCCCCGACGTGTTCGCGGACGGCAGCCGGTACGGATGCAGGCCGAGCGATTTCGCCGCGTCGAAGAAGCGTTGCGCCGAATACGTGTTGAGCTGCGCGGGCAGCGGGAAATTGTCGCTGCGGTGCGCGTCGAACACGTTGCCGTCGCCGACCACCTTGCCGTTGACCTTGTACGCCTGCCCCGACGTGCCGAACACCTTCTCGGCGAAATCGAAGTACGGCTCCAGCTCGTCGTAGCTGACGCCCGTGTCCTGGATCGTCATCCCCGCGGGGATGAACTTCTTGCCGTAGCGCTCTTCGTAGTGGCTGCGCAGCCGCAGCTCTTCCGGCGCGATGCGAAAGTGCACGCCGGACCAGTGCAGCCCCGCGCCGCCGACGCCCTCGCCCGGCAGGAACGCCGCGAGCTGACGGTACGGCAGCGCCGTGTCCTGCACGCCGTGGCGGATCGACACGGTGGTCTTCGACAGGTCGAGGAACAGCTTCTTGCGGATGTTGTAGGTCAGCTCGTCGATCGTGTTCGGATACGCGCCGTCCGGATACGTGTCGCGATACTCGCCGCGCTCGAGCGCGACCACTTTCAGGCCCGCTTCGGTCAGCTCCTTCGCGAGAATCGCGCCGGTCCAGCCAAAGCCGACGATGACCGCGTCGACATGCGGTTTCTTCTCTGCGGCCATCAGGTGCGCTCCCCATTGATCGAGACCGGCCCGTATGGATACGGCTTGCCGTTCTGGTTGACGAAATCCATGAAATCCGCGCGTGCGCCGGGGAAGCCGATCATCTTCCACGCGGCCATCCCGCGATTGCCGCCGTGGACCGGATCGCAGAAGTAGCCTTCGCGCGTGTTCTGCAGCAATTGTCCGAAGAACACCGCGGGCGGCACGTCGTCGATCTGAGCGCTGCTCTTTTCGAGCGCGCCGAGCACCGCGTCGCGCGTCGCCGCGTCGATATCCGCGAAGGCCTTGCCGTGCGTCTTCGTGCAGAAGCGGTCGACGGCCGCGATGCCGAGCCGGTACACGTCGCGCGGCACGAGCTTCAGCTGGTAGCCGAGCTCCGGCACGCCCGGCTGGAACGGCCCCTGCATGTACCACAGCGCGCCGTGCGCGTAAGGCGTTTCCATCTGGCGGTCGATGAATTCGGGCACGCCGGCCTCGAGCGCGCCGGGCCCTTCGGCATCGGCGGGAATCAGGCGGTCGACGGCCGCCTGGACGAACGCCCACTCCTTGGCATCGAAGAAAGTCGGCTTGTACGGCGCTTGCGCGGCGTCGGCCGATGCGGCGGGCGCGTTGCCGGACGGGGTCGCGGTGGTCGACGACGGCCGCAGGTCGCAACCGGCGAGCGACGTGATCGGCACGAGCGCGACCGACGAGCGCAGGAAGTGACGGCGCGAATTGGGTTTGTCGGGTGGCGTGGACATGGTCGAATAATGATGTTGGGGACAGCGCTTCGAACACGCGCAAACAGCAGGTGCCCGCGCGCGACGGCCGGGTCGCAACGCGCCCGGCACCCTTTTATTTCGTGTTACGAATTACCTTGATGCCATCGGCGGATTCGCGCAGTGCTTAATGCCCCGCATGCCCCGCCGCCATGCAGCCGCTTTCGCGCCCATTCCATCGGACTCCAAAGCGTTTGAATCTCTTGCCGGCCTTATCGTCAGACAAATACACGCATGCCGAATCGGATTTGCCCGCCGACGGCATGGCCATTTCAACTTACTCGTCGGTTCTATGGACAGCAAGACCCGGTATACGCGCCCCCTGGGCAGCCCGGATCGACGATCCGGCGAATCATAAATGGAACCGGTTCCATTTAAAAGTGTTTTAGCGCAATTTATTGAATCGAAAAATGCAACAATCGCGGCGCTCCGGGTGTGGGGTGCGCAAAGATGCGGGAAATTGCGGTTGACGGCCTGCGCATGACGGCCATCCATCGAAATCTGGTAGGGTTGCGCCTCGATATGAATACCGATACCAAGAAGACTCTCGACGAGACCGGCAAATACCTGAGCTACATCCTCCGTCACGCGCCGCAGGCAATCGGCCTGCAACTCGACCCGGAAGGCTGGGCCGATCTCAATGCGCTCATCGCCGGCGCGTCCCGCGACGGGCGTGCCCTCGATCCGGCGACGATCCATGCCGTCGTCGCCTCCAATGACAAGAAGCGCTTCGCGCT
This sequence comes from Burkholderia ubonensis subsp. mesacidophila, assembly GCF_002097715.1. Lineage (NCBI taxonomy): Bacteria > Pseudomonadati > Pseudomonadota > Betaproteobacteria > Burkholderiales > Burkholderiaceae > Burkholderia > Burkholderia ubonensis. Next base: position 1,497,420 of record NZ_CP020738.1, on the reverse strand, counting down.
ATCCGACGACGGCCGGCGCATCCGTGCGGTGCAAGGTCACTCGACGCCGGCCGTGCAGCGGCAATACCCGGAGCGGCGCCCGCCCGACTTGCTCTATCACGGCACCGCCACGCGCTTTCTCGAATCCATTCGCGAACAGGGGCTGAAGGCCGGCGCGCGCCATCATGTGCACCTGTCCCAGGATGTGACGACGGCTATCGCGGTCGGCAAGCGCTATGGCAAGCCGGTGGTGCTGGCGATCGACGCGCAACGCATGCACGCGCGCGGCTTCAGGTTCTTCGTGGCCGAGAACGGCGTGTGGCTCACCGACGCGGTGCCCGCCGAGTTCCTGTCGCCGCTCGACACACCCGCCGCCTGAACCGCTTGTGCGACCGCGAACTGCGTCGCGCCGGACGAACGCCGCTGCCGCACCGCAGCAGACGGCGCTCGTCCGCAACGGTCAGCGTATCCAGAACATCGATGCGATCGACAGCGACAACGCCGCGCACAGCGGCGAATAGCACAGCGTGTCCATCCGCGCGAACCGTGATCCGCGAATGTGCTTGAAGAAACCCACGTAGCGGAAGTCGCCGATCGCCCGCACCGCGAAGATCAGCGCGAGCGCAACGGTCGCGAACGCGACCGGGCTCGCGTGCGGGCTCGCCCCCAGCCAGCCGGCCCGCGCGGCGATCACCGCTGCGCCGGCGAGCAGCGCCGCCGCCACCGCGAACGTGCCGGCGGTGCTCGGCCGCAGCACCGGCTCGCCGTCGAGTTCGGGAATCGCGGCCCCCTTGCCCAATCGGCCGCCGCATGCCCAGTAGACGTGGATCAGCGCGATCGCGCACAACGTCGGCACGATGAAATACGCAGCGGTCATGGTGAATCCGTCTCCTTGTGTCCGGGTGGTTCGCCGGCCCCCGATCCGGCGCGCGGCCTGCAATCCGCGAAGCGTATGACGATACCGAAATCGTGCGCGCCGTGCATTGCGGCGTCCGGTCGCAATCGGCCCGGCGCAACGGTGTCAGGCAACGAACGGCCGGCGCCGCTTTGCCCGAGCCTTCCGCTGCACGGCAGCAAAAACCGCGCGCGACGTCGCTCCCTCCGCGCCGATGCATTCATGCACGCCCGCCGCTTGACTTCCATCCGCACGCTACTACCCTTTTATTCCAGGACTGCAGTCGAGGCATGAACGCGAAACCGCTCACACCTCCCTGCCGGAGGAACCGTTTCATGAACGAAGCCCTCGAACGCCGCGCGCTGCTGCTGCATCTCGGCAGCGTGATGCGTACGCTCAGTTGCCTGCTCGAAACCGAGCGCGACGACGCCACCATCGGCGCGCTGATCGCGACGCGGCCGATGCTTGCCGACCTGCCGCTGCTCGAACACGTGTTCGATCGCATGACGGTGCGCGAATTCGCGAGCGCCGTGCTGCACGCGTTCTGCCTGTGGCCGCAGCTGCTGCTCGATGCGCAGCTCGATCGCGATGCACTGGCCGCGCCGGTCTGCGCGAAGCTGTTCGCCGGCAATCCGCGCGGCTGGACCCGCTATGCCGAGTCGCTCGCGGCCGACGTGCCGTGGTTCGGCGCGGGCATCCAGCCCACGGAACCGCACCCCGGGCACGCAGCGCCGGCGGAACGGGCGGACCCGATCGCGAAGACCGCGTAACTCGGTCACGACAGGCGGTCACGACTGGCCGCCGCGACAGGACGCGTCGACGCGCACGCACCGCCGTGCGCGCGGACGATCGCGGCCGGCCGCGCGGGCCGCCGCTGAACACCGATAACGAAGGCCCGTGGAGGTGACCCATGCTGATCGGAGTGCCGAAGGAGATCAAGAACCATGAATACCGCGTCGGGCTCACGCCCGCCGGCACCCGCGAACTGACCCGTCACGGGCATCGGGTCCTGGTGCAGCGCAGCGCCGGCACGGCGATCGGGCTGCACGACGAACACTATGCCGCGGCCGGCGCGACGCTGTGCGACGGCGCGGCCGAAGTGTTCGCGCAAGCCGACATGATCATCAAGGTCAAGGAGCCGCAGCCGGCCGAATGCGCGATGCTGCGGCGCGGCCAGATCCTCTATACGTACCTGCATCTCGCCCCCGATCCGGAACAGGCGGCGGCGCTCGTCAAGTCCGGCGCGGTGTGCATCGCGTACGAGACCGTGACGGGCGCAGGCGGCGGCCTGCCGCTGCTCGCGCCGATGAGCGAGGTCGCCGGCCGCATGTCGATCCAGGTCGCGGCGACCCACCTCGAGAGCCCGCGCGGCGGGATGGGCCTGCTGATGGCGGGCGTGCCCGGCGTGGCGGCCGCGCACGTCGTCGTGCTGGGCGCCGGCGTGGTCGGCACGGGTGCGCTGCAGATGGCCGTCGGCATGGGTGCGCGGGTCACGGTGCTCGACAACAACGTCGGGCGCCTGCGGCAGCTCGACCTGGTGTTCGGCAACCGGATCGGGACGGTCTGCTCGAACGCGCAGACGATCGAGGAAGCAGTGTGCGACGCGGACGTCGTGATCGGCGCCGTGCTCGTGCCGGGCGCATCGGCGCCGCGGCTCGTGACGCGCGACATGATCGCGCGGATGCGCGCCGGCGCGGTGGTCGTCGACGTCGCGATCGACCAGGGCGGCTGCTTCGAGACGTCGCACGCGACGACGCATGCGAAGCCGACCTACGTGGTCGACGGCGTCGTCCACTATTGCGTCGCGAACATGCCCGGCGCGGTGGCCCGCACGTCGACATTCGCGCTCAACAACGCGACGATCGGCCATGCGCTCGCGCTCGCCGACAAGGGCTGGAAACGCGCGATGGCCGACGACGCACACCTGCGCGCCGGCCTGAACGTGTGCGACGGACAGATCACCTACGAAGCGGTCGCACGCGCGCTCGGGCTGCCTTATGTGCCCGCGGAGGATGTGCTGGCGTGACACGGTCCGCGCGTGGGCGCCTCACATGCGCGTCGCAGCCCCGTTACGCAGCGCCGTCGTCCATCCGCTTAACGAGCGCCGCCAACCCCGCTGAAATCCCGACGGCGACCGGCTCCGCCGCCGTCAGCGCACGCGTGCGCTCGGGCAGCGTCGCGAGCTGGCTCGCCGCATGCGCGCGGCTCGCGTCGAGCGACGGCGACGCGAGCCGCGCCCCATCGATCATGACCGGCTGCAGCAGCGCGGCGCCCGGCTGCGCGTCGCCGTCCAGCGCCAGGCAGTCGGCGTCGATCCGCCCGTTCGCGCCGAGCCGCCGGAACACCTGCTTGCGGCCCGGCCACGTCGCCTTGCCTTCCGAGCGCTTGCGGCGCGGCCCCCCCGCGTATTCGACGAGCTTGTACGCGCAATCGAGCGACGGCGCGTCGGACGACGTGTTCATCCGCGTGCCGATGCCGAAGCCGTCGATCGGCGCGCCGCGCGCCAGCAAGTCCTGCAGCCCGTATTCGTCGAGATTGCCGCTCGCGAAGATCGTCACGTCCGCGAGCCCGCCGCGGTCCAGAATCTCGCGCACGCGCCGCGCGTGCATCACGAGATCGCCGCTGTCGAGACGCACGCCCTTGATCGCGATCCCTTCCGGCGCCAGCATGCGCGCGGTCGTCACGACCGTCTGCGCGGCCTGCTCCACGTCGTAGGTATCGATCAGCAGCACCGCGTTGTCCGGCTGCGAGCGCGCGAAATGCACGAACGCCTGCGCCTCGTCGCCGTGCGCCTGCACGTACGAATGCGCCATCGTGCCGAACGTCGGAATGCCGTACGCGATCCCGGCCAGCACCGTCGCCGTTCCGGAGAAGCCCGCAAGGTAGCTCGCCCGCGCGGACAGCAGGCCCGCCTCCGCGCCGTGCGCGCGGCGCAGCCCGAAATCGACGAGCAGGCGCCCCGGCGCCGCGAGCACCGAGCGCGCTGCCTTGCTGGCTGCGAGCGTCGCGTAGTGCAGCAGGTTCATCACGCGGCTTTCGACGAGCTGCGCCTCCCGCAGCGGCGCGGTGATCCGCAGCATCGGCTCGTCGGCGAAGCACACGGTGCCTTCGGGCATCGCGTGCACCGTGCCGGTAAACCGCCAGTGCGCGAGCGACGCGAGAAAGTCGGCGCGAAAGCGCCCGGTCCGCGCGAGACCCGCGAGGTCGGCGTCGGTGAAGCGCGCGCGCTCAAGGTAATCGAGCACGGGCGCGAGCCCCGCCGCCATCAGGAAGTTGCGCTGCGGCGGCAGCTCACGCACGAAGAACTCGAAGCTCGCGACGTCGTTCATCCCGGCGTCAAAGTACGCCTGCAACATCGTGAGTTCGTAGAGATCGGTCAGCAGCACGCTGTCGCCGTCAGCCATCAGGCCCCCTTCGCGTGGCGTGGCGCGGCGCCGAGGCGTGGCCCGCGCCCATCGTGCGCGCGAGCAGCGGCCGCAACTGCGCAAGCGTACGCGTGTTCAGCACGTCGGCCCGCGTCAGCCAGCCGCGCCGCGCCTGATCGACGCCCAGGCCGAGATCGTCCAGTTCGTCGGCGCGCTGCGCGTCCGAGCCGATCGACACCAGCACGCCGGCCTGCGCGGCCTCGCGACACCAGATGTCCGCGAGGTCGAGCCGCTGCGGCTGCGCATCGAGTTCGAGGAAGCAGCCGCGCGCACGCGCATGCCCGATCACGCGCGGCACGTCGAGGTCGCACCCGTCGGTCTCGCCGAGCACGCGGCCGGTCGGATGCGCGAGGATCGTGAAATGCGGATGGTCCATCGCCCGCAGCACGCGGTCGGTCTGCGCGGCACGCGGCAGGTCGAGCGCGTCGCGCACCACGCCGACGACGAGATCGAGCCGGCCGAACATGTCGTCCGGCACATCGAGGCTGCCGTCTTCGAGTATCCCGGCCTCGACGCCCTTCAGCAGCACGAAATCGTCGTACGACGCGTTGACGCTGTCGATCTCGTCGATCCGCCGCGCGAGCCGCTCGCTGTCGAACCCGCGCCCGCCGGGCCGCTGCACCGGATCGGTGATCGCCAGATAGGCGAGCCCGCGCGCACGAGCGGCCTCCGCCATCGCCCGCAGGCCGGCCCGGCCGTCCTTGCCATCCGCTTGGCCGGCGTGCGCATGCAGGTCGCCGCGCAACTGCCCGCGCTCGACCAGCGCCGGCAAGCGGCCGACGCGCGACGCGTCGATCTCGCCGCGATCCTCGCGCAGCTCGGGCGGCACCCAGCGCAGTCCGATCGATTCGTAGACCGATGCTTCGGTCTCGCCGGCGATCCGTTCGTCGTCGCGGAACACGCCGTACTCGTTGATCTTCAGGCCGCCTGCCTGCGCGATGCGGCGCAGCGCGATGTTGTGCGCCTTCGACCCCGTGAAGTAGACGAGCGCCGCGCCGAATGCGTCGGCGTCGACGACGCGCAGGTCGACCTGGATGCCGCTGCGCAGCACGACGCTCGAACGCGTCGCGCCGCTCGCGAGCACGCGCTCGACTTCCGCGTAGCCGACGAATGCGTCGGTGACCGCGACGGAATCGCGTGCGGTGACGAGGATGTCGAGGTCGCCGACGGTCTCGCGCCGACGCCGGAAGCTGCCGGCCGGCACCGTGTCGCCGACGCCCGGCACCGCGCGCAGGCGTTCGAGCAGCGGCGTCAGGCACTGTTCGGCAAACGGCAGCAGGAAACGCTGCTGCGCATGATCGAGGCGCGCGTCGATCGCTTCGAGCAGGTGTGCTTCGGATTTCGCGCCGAAGCCCGGCAGTGCGCGCACGCGGCCGGTTTTCGCCGCGGCCTTCAGCTGTTCGAGCGTATCGACGTGCAGCCCTTCATGCAGCGCCTTCACGCGTTTCGCGCCGAGCCCCGGCACGTCGAGCAGCTCGACGATCGCGGCGGGCAGCGCGTGGCGCAGCGTCTGCTGCAGCTCGCAGGTGCCCGTTGCGGCGATCTCGCGCAGCTTCGACGCAAGGTCGGCGCCGATCGACGGAATCCGGCCGAGATCGTCGCCGTGCGCGATCATCGTCGGAATGTCGCGGCCATAGTCGGCGATCGTGCGTGCGGCATTGCGGTATGCGCGCACCCGGAACGGATTGGCGCCCTGGATTTCGAGCATGTCGGCGATCTCGGCGAACACCGCCGCGCACTCGGCATTGTGGATCGACATGATCGGCGTGGCTCCTTCCGCGTGGATCGCGCCGCGCGCCACGCGGCGGCGCCTGCCCGCCCGGCGCGTTGACGACGAACGCCGGGCGACCGATCCCATCCTACGCCGGCAGCGCCATCGGTGCAGGAATCCGGGCGGCAACGCGCGTGCGCCGACGCTGTGTCCGCGGGGACAGCCCCTCGGCACGCCGAGGTCGTGCCGGAACGCGGGCGGCGGCGCCCGCCGGCCGACGGCGCGACGATCGGTCCGCACGGCGCCCGGCACGACACCTTCAGTATGGACCGGGGCGCGCGGTTGCGTTACCGCCGGATCGATTTGCGCGCCGCGCAGTCAGGCCGCGGCCGCATCGCGGCGCGCCTGCATCTCGGCGATCGTCGTCGCGGAAAAGTCGTAGTGGGTGACGAATGACACCGGCCCGGTGCGGTCCAGCGCGATCTGCTCCACGCGGATCGGCACGCGGTTGCCCATCAGCCGGATGTAGAGCGGCAGTTCCCGAATCGTCGACGTGCGCCCTGATGTTGCCGGTGAGATAGCTGAAGTCGTTCGCGTCGCGTCACCCCGGTTGAGCCGACACACGCCGGCGCGTGGACGAGGTGCGGCGTCAGAGCGACGGGCGCGTGCCCGTCGCGTACCGCCGCTCGTGAAGCTTCTGGCAGATGGTGCAGCGCTCCGCGGTCGGCCGCGCAAGCAGGCGTTCGTAGCCGACGGGCGCATCGCAGTCCACGCAATCGCCATAGCTGCCGTCGCGCATCCGCTGCAATGCGCGCGCAACCGCGCGCAGCTCCGCCAGCTTCATGCCGATCAACGCATGATCGACGTCGACGAACAGGTCGGCGTTCGCTTCGTCGCCCTCGTCGGGCGCCGCGCCGGCCAGGTCCGCATACGACTCCGACGCGCGCTGGTGTTCGCTCGCGCGAATCTCCGCACGCAGCGTCTGCTCGCACTCGGTCAACCGTCGATGCAGGGTTTGCCATTCGCGTTCGTCGAGCGCCATCGTCGTTCTCCTTGTTCGGGTTCCGCCTGTGGCGGAAGAACGCGGCCGGCGGCATGACATCCGGGCGCGGCGCGCTGTGCGCAACGCCGGCCGCCTGCCCGCTTCAGCGTCCGATCCCAAACATCGCCGGACGCTTTCGACGCAGCATAAACCCAATGCGCAGGCGCGTGTTGACCGACCTCACGTGTAGCGGGCTTCGTTCGCGAAAAGCGGGGACCGACGCGAAATCGTTTCGCATTGGCGTGCTGCGCTGCGTGCGGCGAGGCGCCGGACTTCGCGACTCGCGCCCTGCACGCCGGTCGACGGATGCCGGGACGTGTCGACGCCGATGCGCGCCAGCAGGCCGCAGCCCTGCAGCGTCAGCGCCGGATGCGGCGCTTCGCCCGGCGTATCGGAAACGAGTTCGACAAACGACTGCGCGACGAGCGCGTCGAAATCGGGACTGAAGCAATCGACATGCTGCGGCGCGTGAGCGACCAGCAGCAGCGTGGAAAATTCGTGCGGGGTCAGCATCTTGACGAGCTCCTCGTGACGAATGGCGCGCCGTGCCTTCTGGCACGAAAGTCACGACGCGAACCGTGCTGCGCAGTTTGACGTGAATGATTTCCGCGGAACAGTGAGTGCTTTCCACAACACCGGATTGGCCGACGATGTGCTTGTCGAGACCGGCCTCGCATCCCGCGTTCGATAAGCGCAATGCGTATCGTGCGCCATGCATGCGGACCGCACCGCGCACGCTAACGTTTGCGCCTTCTGTTCGGACCGTCGCGCCATTGCTTTCGTTCAAGTTCGTCGAGACGCTCGCACAGCGTCTGCGCCAGCGTCGCCGCACGGCCGCCCGCATGCAGCCGCTCGCGGATCGCGTCGAGGCGCGTGCGCCAATACGCGGGGTGCAGCACCGTGGTCGTGCCGGACCGCTCGCGGACGTCGACGCGCGACAGCTCGTCGATCATCGCCGCGACATGCCGCAGCTCGCGTTCGTCCTCATCGTTGCATGCCATCGTCGGCTCCGGTGTCGACGCGCGAGTTTCATCGTCACGCTCGCGCGCCGTTGACCCTGCGAGTGTAGGAACCCCGTTTGACGGAAGTCTGACCGTCTATCGTCAACCCGATGACAGGCGAAGCGCAATCGTCTGACGCACGGCGGCTTGAGGTCGATCAATCCCCTGCATAAAACTGCGCCGTAGAGTGGGACGATTAGGACATATCGCACGCGCGATTCGTGCGGACGAGTGCGCGTGCCTTCTTTGTGCGTGCCCTTTGCTCGACACGCGGGAGGCAGCCATGGTTTTCGGCGTCATCATCTGGGTCGCGCTCGCAGCCCTCTTTCCGACGATGGTCGTGCCGACGATCCAGCACGCCATCCAGCCGTCAAGCGTCACCGTCGCGCCGGATGCGCAGCCGAAGGAGGCTGCTCCCGGCGCACCGCATGCCGACGCATCAGCGTCGCCGGGCTGACGGCCGTGCGCATCGTCCGCGCCGGTTTCCGATTTCATTGTCATGGACTGCCAATGAATCTGGATGCGTCCTGCGTTGCGACGCGCCGCCGGACACTTCAACGCCGGACGGCGTTCATTCGCTGCGGAGCACGATTCCGAGCAGCGCGTGAGCGGACGCCCGCCAGCTGAAGCTGCGCGCATCCTCGATGCCGTGCGCGCAGCCCGGCGTCGTCCATCACGCGCGCGATCGTCGCGGCGATGTCGGCTGCCCCATACGATTCCCGATCGAGAAGGCGCGGTTCGCGCGCGAGTCGCAACGCCAGCCGCATGCCGTTCGCGCCGGTACTTCTTACGTCGCGCGCGACGCCCTACCGGGAACGTTGACTGCTTCTTCGTTGCTGCGCACGGCAGCCACGCAAAAAATCGGACGTATCGGTATAAACACCGATGCTGTAGTCAAACTACATTCATACCATTGGTCGCTGCAGAGGATCGCTACACCCGATCCGGCGACACGCGACCGATCGTGCCTAACCGGCCGTGCCTAACCGGCCGTTCCGATCCCCTGCCCGGCCCGGCATGCCGACACGGAAGCCACCCTGCATCGCCGGCCGGAAGCACCCGGTGCGATTCCACCGGACGCGCGCAGCTCGTGACCTCACCCGAACAACCGGCATCACGATCATGGAGACAGCAACATGGGGGCAACTTTCTGGTCAGCCGCCGCACTGGCGGTGGCTTTCTGCGGCAGCGCCTGTGCCGGCGCGGCCGATTTCGGCAACGCGTCCGACAGCGTCGACTCGTTCACGTCGAGCGCCGCGCACCGGCGCGCGGACGCGCTCGTGCGCAAAATGACGCTCGACGAGAAACTCCGCTTCATTCATTCGCAATACGAGATGTCGAAGGTGCCCGGCGGCGGCGCCGGCTACATCCAGGGCGTGCCGCGCCTCGGCATCCCCGACCTGAACATGGTCGATTCGGCGACGGGCTCGGGCAGCACGTCGCAGGCAAGCACGACGTTCCCGGCGACGCTCGCCGTCGCCGCGAGCTGGGATCGCCGCCTCGCCTACGACTACGGCGCGCAGGTTGCGATCCAATTGCGCGCGCAAGGATTCGGGATGGGCCTCGGCGGTGGCACCAACCTTGCGCGCGAGCCGCGCGGCGGCCGGCTGTTCGAGTATCTCGGCGAGGACCCGCTGCTCGCCGGCGAGCTGCTCGCCGAACGCACGCTCGCCACGCAGCGGCACAAGGTCATCGCGACCATCAAGCATTACGCCGGCAACGAGCAGGAACACGGCCGGATGGGCGGCAACAGTCAGATCGACGAGCGCACGCTGCGCGAGCTCTATCTGCTGCCGTTCGAGATCGCCGCGAAACGCGCGCGGCCCGGCAGCGTGATGTGCAGCTACAACCGGCTGAACGGCGACTATGCGTGCGAGAACGCGCATCTGTTGAACGACGTGCTGAAGAATGAGTGGGGCTTCGAAGGACAAGTGCAGTCCGACTGGGGCGCGACGCACAGCACCGCGAAGGCGGTCAACGCGGGGCTCGACGAAGAGGAAGACGTCGGCCCGAGCGTGTACCTCACGCCGGCGGCGGTCAAGCAGGCGATCGCGAATGGCTCGGTGTCGACGGCACGCCTCGACGACATGGTGCGGCGCAAGCTGTTCGTGATGATCCGCACCGGCGTGATGGACGATCCGCCCAAGGGCGGCGGCGCGATCGACTTCGCGGCCGCCGGCCGGTTCGCGCAGGGGGCCGCCGAGCGGTCGATCGTCCTGCTGAAGAACGACGGCAATCAGTTGCCGCTCGCCGCCGCCGCGCTCGCGCGGATCGCGGTGATCGGCGGCCATGCCGATGCGGCCGTGCTGTCGGGAGGCGGCTCCGGTAACACGCGCAACCCGGTCACGGGTTCGTTCGCGGGCTGCGGCGGCCTCGCGTTCGGCGCGTCGGCCGGCTGCAGCTGGTGGCGCAACCCATGGCTGAAGGTCGACGTGCCGATCGTCGCGGCGATTCGTGCGCTCGCGCCCGCCGCGCAGGTCACGTTCGCGGGCAACAGCGACCAGCAAGCGCCCTTCCGCGCCTACACGCAGCAGGAGATCGACCAGGCGGCCGCGCTCGCGGCCCGCTCCGACGTCGCGATCGTCGTGGTCGCGCAGCCGGCCGGCGAGGACTTCGGCGACCTGCAGAGCCTCGCCCTCGCGAATCCGTCGAACCAGGACGCGCTCGTCGACGCCGTCGCGCGCGCGAATCCGCATACGGTAGTCGTGGTCCAGAGCGGCAATCCGGTGCTGATGCCGTGGAAAGACCGCGTCGCCGCGATCGTCGAGGCGTGGTATCCGGGCGAAGGCGGCGGCAGCGCGATCGCGAACGTGCTGTTCGGCAAGGTCAACCCGTCCGGCAGGCTGCCCGTCACGTTCCCCGCACGCGACCAGGACTCGCCGACCTGGAAAGCGGGCGGCGCGTTCGACAACGATCCTGTTTACGCGGAACGGCTGAACATGGGCTATCGCTGGTACGACGCCAACAACATCAAGCCGATGTTCGAGTTCGGCTATGGCCTGTCGTACACGCACTTCTCGTACTCGGGGCTGTCCGTGTCGCGGCAGCGCGACGGCTCGCTCGGCGTGTCGTTCACCGTGCGCAACGACGGGCCCGTGGCCGGCGCGGACGTGCCGCAGGTCTATCTCGGCGTGCCGTACAAGGACGAGCCGCCGCGCCGCCTGGTCGGCTGGGAGAAGATCGACCTGAACCCGGGCGAAGCGCGGCGCGTGCGCATCACCGTCCCGCCGCGGATGCAGAGCGTGTGGGACGCGTCGCGCAACGGCTGGCGCTACGTGCCGGGCGGGACGGTGTTCGTCGGGACATCGTCGCGCGACATCCGACTGCAAGGGAGCTGAGCGCCCGACGCATTTTCGCGCGCGGTAATACACTTGCGAGGGTTCGCCGCGCGTGGGCGCGCGGCGAACGTCCATCCGGAAAATCGCAAGGAGCATCAGCAATGGAATATGTCAGGCTCGGTTCCACAGGGCTGCAGGTTTCGCGTCTGTGTCTCGGCTGCATGACTTACGGCGTGCCCGAACGCGGCACGCATCCGTGGACGCTCGACGAAGCCGCGAGCCGTCCGTTCATCCGCCAGGCGCTCGACGCCGGCATCAACTTCTTCGACACCGCCAACATGTATTCGGACGGCACGTCCGAAGAGATCGTCGGCCGTGCGCTGCGCGACTTCGCGAAACGCGACGACGTCGTGATCGCGACCAAGGTATTCCACCGCATGCGCCCCGGCCCGAACGGCGCGGGCCTGTCGCGCAAGGCCATCCTCACCGAGATCGACCATAGCCTCAAGCGTCTCGGCACCGATTACGTCGATCTCTACCAGATCCACCGCTGGGACTACCACACGCCGATCGAGGAAACGCTCGAGGCGCTGCACGACGTCGTGAAGGCCGGCAAGGCGCGCTATATCGGCGCGTCGTCGATGCACGCGTGGCAGTTCAGCAAGGCGCTCTACACGTCGAAGCTGAACGGCTGGACGCAGTTCGTCAGCATGCAGGATCACCTGAACCTGCTGTATCGCGAGGAAGAGCGCGAGATGCTGCCGCTGTGCGCGGACCAGGGCATCGCGGTGCTGCCGTGGAGCCCGCTCGCGCGCGGCCGGCTCACACGCGACTGGGATGCGTCGAGCGAGCGGCTGCAGAGCGATGTCTACGGCAAGACGCTTTACGAAGCGTACGCCGACAACGATCGCGCGATCGTCGAAGCCGTCGCGACGATCGCGCGTGCGCGCAACGTGCCGCGCGCGCAGGTGGCGCTCGCGTGGCTGCTCCAGAAGTCCGGCGTGACCGCGCCGATCATCGGGGCATCGAAGGCCCAGCATCTCGACGACGCAGTCGCGGCGCTGTCGCTCGAACTGAGCGCCGAAGAGATCGCCACGCTCGAAACGCCGTACGTGCCGCACGCGGTTGCGGGGCACGAGTAGGCGGCGCACAGCCGGCCGTTCCTGCGTGCGGGCCGCCGCCCGGCGCAGGACGGTCGGCCCCGATCGTTATGCGTTGCGCTTGCCCGATGGAAACCCGCAGATTCACGCTCGTTTTCCGTTGGGCAGCGCCCCCTCGCTCTTTTTTCCGCCCGTATTTTCAGTCTCGTCCGATTGGTCAAGAAGGTTTCAACAGGTATTCTTCAATGGCGCGGTATCTGTGGTGATTCCCTTTGTTTGTTCGGAGTGCGTGGATGAGTAGTCACCACCGCCTGCCGCGCGCCCTCCTTCCCCAATACGGCTTAGGCGCGGGCGCTCGACGATGGTCGGTGGGCGCGGCCAGGTGTTTCATCAAGTGAGTTGCTGTTCGAGAACGCTGCCATATGCGAACGCCGAGCGTCCGCACCTAAGCCCCGCTTCACTTCTCCACGATTTTCTTCCATGCGCCGCTGCGACCAATCAACACCCGGACGCGACGTCATCGACGGAGCATCGCTGTTTCATCTGTTCCGCGAGCGCATGCCACCGTTTCACATACTCGGGCGTCCCCGTAGGCGCGGCGTCGACGATCGGCGCCATCGGTTGCAATGCCAACGGCAGCACGCCCGCCCACACCGGCAACGACAGATCGGCGTCGTCATCCTCCGGTCCGCCCGAGCGGACCTTGCACGCGGCCTCCTCCAGCGCGATGCGCAGCACGGTGGTTGCGGCCAGCTCGCTGGCATCGCCCGGGCGCACCTCATGTGAACGACCCGGCGCAAGCCGTTCCAAGAACGTATCGAGCGCCGCGGCCTTGGCCTCGCCCGCCACTACCTCGAACGCGCCGTAGATCACGGCCGAGCGATAGTTCATCGAATGCTCGAACGCCGCGCGCGCGAGCACCAGCCCGTCCAGATGCGTGATCGTCACGCACACCTGCGCGCCGTCGGTCGCCAGCTTCAGCATGCGGCTGCCGTTCGAGCCGTGGATGTAAAGATGATCGCCATCGCGCCAGCACGCGGTCGGAATGCAGTGCACGCCGTGTTCGTCGGCGAACGCGACATGGCACATATACGCCGCATCGACGATCGCGTGTAGCGTCGCGCGGTCATATCGGCCGAGCTTGGCGATGCGGCGGATGCGGGTGCGCGCGGAAGGCGGCGTTGTTTCGGTGACGGTCACGGCGGGAATCCTCTCAGGTATTCGTGAAAGGCGCCACGATAGGGCAAGCGTGGCTCTGATTGTAGATCCAGGATCGATCGAGTTTTTAGGGCCATGAGCAACTACTCCGCGTGGTTTCCTCCTGCTCGATATCGACTCATACGGCAAGGGTGGATTCGCATCGACCAGGGCAAGATGCCAGGAGCGACTATCAGGCACCGATCCCGGCGTTCGCCTGCGCATGCTGCAATGGAATGCATCGCCGCACGCCGCGGTAAAATTGCTTTTTTTAGACCGATGCACCGCGTGCAGGCGCCCGCTGCCCGCACGCTTCCGTACCCATGCCGCCGAATCCATCCGTTGGTTTCCCGGCATACAGGATATGACCTACTCACTCGCCACCGCCTACACCCGCGAGCTCGAAATCCGCAAGAGCCGCTTCATCGCGCACGCCATCCCCGTCGAAGACCGCGACGCCGCCATGCAGGCGCTGCAGCGCCTGCGCGACGAACACCCGACCGCGACGCACGTCTGCTGGGCGCTGCTCGCCGGCGGCCAGTCAGGCATGTCGGACGACGGCGAGCCGTCCGGCACCGCGGGCAGGCCGATCCTCGAGGTGCTGCGCCACCATGATCTCGACGGCGTGCTGGGCGCGGTCGTGCGCTACTACGGCGGCGTCAAGCTCGGCGCGGGCGGGCTCGTGCGCGCGTACACCGATGCAATCGCGTCGGCGCTGCTCGACGCCGAACGCGTCGAACGCATCCGCCGCACGCAGCTCGCGATCGAAATCGGCTATCCGGACGAAGCGCGCGTGCGCCGCTGGATCGAGCAGGCCGGCTACGAACTGGCCGACAGCGCCTACGGAATGACCGTGCGCCTCGTGATCCGCCTGCCGGTCACCGCCGAGGCCGACGCGCGCACCACCCTGTTCGACCTCACGCAAGGCCGCTCGGGTTTCCCCGAACTCTGAGCACGGGCGCCATCGCCGCGCCTCCCGCTCCACTCGGCATCCGGCCCGTACAGCCCGTCGATCTCCCTCTCCGCACTGCAGCAATTTGCGTCAGACCGGGGCAATCCGGTCGATTTTCCCGAAATTTCGGAAAAGTCCCATAGAAAAATTACTTGCGGATATTTAATCTCATCCCGTTTTCCGGATCGTCGCCGCGCAAACGTTTCGCCGGCAAGCCGGCTGGCGTGCCTTGGCCGGGCACGCCGACGGGCGGGGATCCGCATGAAGCGTCATCAATAATCGAATATCAGCGACGGAATAACGACGCATGCAGACCATTCAGAAACTACAAGCCCAGCTTGCGGAACTCGATGAGCGAATCAGGGCGGCTCGCCGCAACGAGCGCAACGACGCGCTGACGCAGACGCGCCAGCTGGTCACGAGCTATGCGCTGACCGCGCGGGAAATCTTCGGACAAGGCTACAGCGACCGAGCGAAACTGTTCACGGTCGGCGCCAAATACCGCGATCCGGTGACTGGCGCGACCTGGAGCGGACGCGGGCGCGCGCCGTCGTGGATCGTCGGGCGCGACCGGTCAGCGTTCCTGATCCGGGAGTAACGGCCGCCGCGCCGCCCCGTTACTATCTTCACGCCCCGATAATCGGGGTTTTGGCCAGCCAGGCCCGGCATGATTCCCGCCCCCAGTCGCAGTCATGATCCGGGGGGTGTTGTCACCGGGCCTGGTGGGTGGCTGGTGATCGCTGATAGGGGTTTGGCCGGGATATCCCGACGCCGTCCGTAACGTGGATGCCGAGACTTGCCACCGTTGTTGCAGGCCAATCCGTTCACTCTGCATAAACCGCGATGCAAGAAACCCAACAACATGACGTCGTCGATGTCTTCATTGGCGTCGACGTCGGTAAAGGCCAGCATCACGCCGTCGCGCTCGATCGGAACGGCAAGCGTCTGTACAACAAGGCGCTACCCAACGACGAGGTCAAGCTGCGAGCCCTCATCACCGAGCTCAAGACTCACGGTCGACTGCTGTTCGTCGTCGATCAGCCTTCTACCATCGGTGCGCTTCCTGTAGCCGTCGCCCGCGCCGAAGGCGTGCTCGTCGCCTATCTGCCCGGACTGGCCATGCGCCGCATCGCTGATCTGCACGCCGGCGAAGCCAAGACCGATGCCCGCGACGCCGCGATCATTGCCGAAGCCGCTCGCTCGATGCCGCATACGCTGCGCTCGCTTCGATTGGCCGACGAGCAGCTCGCCGAGCTCACCATGCTGTGTGGCTTCGACGATGATCTCGCCGCCCAGGTCACTCAAACCAGCAACCGCATTCGCGGCTTGCTCACCCAGATCCATCCCGCTCTCGAACGTGTTCTCGGACCACGCCTCGACCATCCAGCGGTGCTCGATCTGCTTGAGCGCTACCCGTCGCCCGCCGCGCTTGCCGCCACCAGCGAGAAAACGCTCGCCAATCGCCTCACCAAGCTCGCGCCGCGCATGGGCAAAGGCTTGGCGGCTGAGATCGTCCAGGCACTGAGCGAACAGGCCGTGACCGTACCCGGCACGCAAGCCGCCACCATCGTCATGCCCCGTTTAGCCCAGCAGCTTGCGGCCTTGCGTAAGCAACGCGACGAGATCGCTGCCGAAGTTGAGCGACTGGTGCTTGCTCACCCTCTTTGGCCGGTCCTGACTAGCATGCCGGGAGTCGGCGTCAGGACCGCCGCCAGACTCCTGACCGAAGTCGCTCACAAAGCCTTTGCTTCGGCTGCCCACCTGGCGGCCTACGCTGGCCTTGCCCCGGTCACCCGACGCTCTGGCTCATCCATCCGCGGTGAGCATCCGTCCAGGCGCGGCAACAAGGTGCTCAAGCGCGCCTTGTTCCTATCCGCCTTCGCAGCCTTGCGAGACCCCGTCTCGCGGGCTTACTACGCCCGCAAGATCCAGCAGGGCAAGCGCCACAACCAAGCGCTCATCGCGCTGGCACGGCGACGCTGTGACGTCCTGTTCGCCATGCTGCGCGACGGCACCATTTACCAACCCAAGTCAGCCCCTAACGCTTGACGAAGGACATAGGGGCACCCCCCCAGGCGGCGCACGCGGCCGACGCCGCGCTCAATAGACGTCGGGGACGATCATGTCCTCCGGCACCGGCCGGCGGATGTAGTCCTCGTGATGCTCGCGCTGCGGCAGGTCGATCGGCGAGCGCGGGATATCGTGGTACGGCACCTGGCTCAGCAGATGGTGGATGCAGTTCAGCCGTGCACGCTTCTTGTCGACCGCCTGCACGACCCACCAGGGCGCCTCGGGAATATGCGTGCGCTGGAGCATCTCTTCCTTCGCCGCCGTGTACGCCTCCCAGCGGCGCCGGCTTTCCAGGTCCATCGGGCTCAGCTTCCACTGCTTCAGCGGATCTTCGATGCGGTTCTGGAAGCGCCGCTCCTGTTCGGGGTCGGTGATCGAAAACCAGTACTTCACGATCTGGATGCCGCTGCGCACCAGCATCTTCTCGAATTCCGGCACCGAACGGAAAAACTCCTCGTACTCGTCGTCAGTGCAGAAATTCATCACACGTTCGACGCCGGCCCGGTTGTACCAGCTGCGGTCGAACAGCACGATCTCGCCGCCGGCCGGCAGATGTGCGACGTAGCGCTGGAAATACCATTGCGTGCGCTCGCGGTTGCTGGGCGCGGGCAGCGCCGCCACCCGGCATACGCGCGGATTCAGGCGCTGCGTGATGCGCTTGATCGCACCGCCCTTACCCGCCGCGTCACGCCCCTCGAAGATCACGATGAGCCGGTGCCCGGTGCTCACGACCCAGTCCTGCAGCTTGACCAGCTCGCCCTGCAGCCGGAACAGCTCGCGGAAATACTGCTTGCGCTGCTCGCGCCGCTCCGGCGAAAACAGCAAGTCGTCGTCGTCGAAGCGACGATCGTCGAGTTCCATCTCGAGTTCCTCGTCGTACGCGTCGACGAGATCTTCCTCGAGCCGGCGTTGGCGTGCCTCGATCGATTCCATATCGAGTCGGGTGTCGTTGTCGCTCATGGGGCCTCCTTCCGTGACGCAGCGAAACGACGCCATTATCGCAGGCCGGCATGCCGGAATGATGAAAGCCACATGTCAGCACGCGACGTGGCGCCGCCCGCTCAGAAGCGGAAATTGAGCAGCACGGTCGCCAGCACCGGATTCGCCGAAATGTCGAACGTATTCGACGCGAGCGTCCGGTTCTGCTGGCTGATGTTCAGCGTGATCTTCGTGCGCAGCGGGATGTACGTGACCATCCCCGTGATCCACAAGCGGCGCGTGACCTGATAGCTCGCGCCCAGCATGAACACGGGCTCCCATACGCTCTTCACCTTCGCCGACACGTTGGTGCGGCCCGACAGCAGCAGGTCGCCGCCGGCGTTCCACACCCGCTGGAACCACGCGGGATCGAGCAGCAGCCCCTGCAGACTGCCGATGTCCGCGCCCGCCCCGAGCAGCCCGCCGAGCGACGCGAGCTTGCGCTGGAACACCGGATTCAGGTTGGTGTTCGTGAACCGCGTATAGCTGACGCCGAGGCCCGCGAACGGCCGGAACCGGTCGTCGCGCTCGCCAAGGTAGTACTTGAACACGACGGAGGCGAGCCACGCGCGCGTCGTCGCGAGCGGATTGCTGTCCGGATTGGCGAGATCGATCAGCGGCAGCCGCCCCTTGACGCCCGGAAAGATCCGGTCGAGCGGCAGCCCGATGCTGCCGCGTCCGCGCAACGTCAGCACGGGCGGAATGCCCCCGCCGATTTCGGTCGCCCAGTTTTCGCTGAAGAAATGCGTGAACGTGAACGCAAGCGTGTTCGTGTTGTCGAGCGACAGGCTCGAGCCGCGGTTCTCGAAGCTGTTCAGGCCGAGCGCATCGGTGTGCGTCGTGACGGGGGTCGAGCGGCCGGTCGTCGCGACGAAGTGCCAGCCGAGGCCGACCATGTTGCGGTCGTCGCCGGTCAATTGCTCCAGCAGCGACGGCGCCTGCGCGGCGGGCAGGTCCGGCAGCCGCGAAGGATCGATCGGGTGCAGCTCGTACGGCATCCGGTCCGCGTGCACGACGCCGGCCGGCGGAGCGTCACGTGCATCGTCGCGCGCCGCCGCCGCGCCGCAGGCGCCGGCGTCCGTCACGTCGGGGTCGAAGCCGATGCCGTCCGCGCCTTCGTCCCGCGCCACGCCGCACGCGCGACGGCCCGGCTGCGCGGCGTGCCGGCCGAGCGTGATCGTGCCCGCGCTCAGCGGCGCGGGCGGCGGTCCGCCCTGCGCGGCCGCGCCGCCGCTCATGCGCGCCGGCGCGCCGTCCGTGCGCCACGAAGACGCGTCGAACCCGTCCGCGTCGCCGCCCGGCCAGAACCCGATGCCGTCCGCGCCCGCCTGCCAGCGCGTGTCGCCGCCGTCGGGCGACGGCGCGGCGTGCGCGGCCGCCCCCCCGCACGCGAACAGCGTCGCGCCGAGCCAGCACGACAGCGGACGCGTCCAGCCCTGGCGCCGGCGGCGCCGGATGCACTTGTCGCGGCTCGCCATCGGGTCAGGCCGGCGCGCCGAACATGCGCTGGCGCATCCGGTACAGCGGCTCGAACAGCCATTCGAGCAGGCTGCGCCGTTCGAGCACGACGTCGGCCTTCAGCATCATCCCGGCCTTCAGCGCGAGCGCCTTGCCTTCGAACGACGGCGTGCGGTCGGCGAGCTCGACCCAGGTCTTGAAGTAGGTCTGCGGCGCGGCGGTGTCGCCGGGCAGGTTCAGCTCCTTCGCCGAAAACGCGACCGGCGAGATCGACAGCACCTTGCCGCGATACGTGCCGAACTTCTCGACCGGATAGCTCGCATACGCGACCTTCACTTCCTGCCCCGGCTTGACGAAGCCGGCCTTCGACGACGGGATGTACACCTCGGCGATCAGCCCGTCGGCCTTCGCCGGCAGGATCTCGACGACGCGCGTGCCGCTCGGGTCGATCACGCCGCCCTGCACGACGTCGAGCCGGACGATCTGCCCGTCCGCCGGCGCATACAGCACGTGGTTGACGCTCTCATCGATGTTGTATTCCTTCGAGTTCAGCTCTTCCTGCTTGATCTTCAGCTCCGCGTTCGCGCCGTCGTACTTGCTCTGCATCGTTTCCAGGTCGCCGCGCAGCTTCATCGCGTTCTTCGCGAGCTCCGCGCGCCGCAGCAGCAGATCCTGGTATGCCTGGCTCGCCTGCAGGTACTGCGTGTTGACCTGGTTGTACTGCTCGAGCGTCACCACCTGCTCGTCGAGCAGCTGCTTCACGCGGTCGCGGCGCTCGCCGTATTCGCCGACGATGCGCTTCTGGTCCTGGATCTGCCGGTCGATCAGCGCGCGGCTCTCGCCCTGCGCGGCGATCTGCTGGTTGATCTGCTGCACCGACGACTGGTATTCGAGCCGCGCCGCATCGATCTGCTGCGTGACCTCGACGCGCTGGCGCGCGAGCGCCGCGCGCATCCCCTGCACGTTGTTCGCCTGGCTGACGAAGCTCGTGTCGCGCGTCACCGCGAGCAGCCGCTGCCCCGCCTTCACGTGCTGGTCCTTGCCGACGTACACCTCGCGCACCGCCCAGCCCGGCGGCGCGCCGACGCCGATCAGGCCCGCGCGCGGCGTCAGCATCCCGGACACGCTCTCGGTGTTCGCATAGCTCAGCTCGACGAGCGCGGCCACGAACATCGCGAACATCGCGAGCGACAGGTAGCAGAAGAATCGCATCGATACCGGCACGTCGACGACGCCGTTGATCACGGTGCCGAACGTCGTGCCGCGCGCGAGCTTGCGCGACGGCTTCTGTTCTCGGAGGGCGGAATACCGGGTCGGCATGGAATCGGCTCGTCAGGGGCGTCAGGGATGTCGGCGGGCGGCGGCATCGAGCAGCGGCGACGGCATCAGGTAAGGCGTGAAGTGTTCCCAGAAATGCCATTGCTCGGGCTGGCGCACGAGCGCCTGCTCGAGCCGGTCCACGATCCGCTGGTGCGTCGCGCGCACCGGGGACGCGTCGTCGTGCGCGCCGAGCATCGGCGCGAGCGCGCGCGTTTCCAGCTCGGTGAAATGCACGGTGCAGCGATCGCGGAACGGCACGCCGGTCGCATACGCGACGAGCAGCGGAATGCCGTTCTCGACCGCGAGCCTCACGCCGCCGCCCGCCATCCGCACCCAGCGGCCGCCGAGCCGGCAGCGGTTGGTCTTGCCGAACTTGCCGTGCAGGTCGGAGAACAGCAGGAACACCGGCTGCTCGCGGCGCAGGCTCGTCAGCAGCCGCCGCAACTGCACGCGCTCCTCGATGTCGATCAGCTCGCACTGCCCCGCGCCGTATTCGCCGACGAGCCGCAGCGCGTCGTCGAAGAACGCGCCCGGCGCGTCCTTGTGCAGGACCACGATCAGCTTGCGATCGGCGGGCAGCAGGAAGCGCAGCTTGGTGACGAACAGCATCAGGTTGCCGAAGTGCAGCCCGGCGAGCATCAGCGGGCCGCCGCGCGCGAGTGCCGCGCGCAGTTGCGCGTCGCCTTCGCACGTCATCGCGTCGATCATCGCCTTCATCGATTCGAGGCTGTGCGTGCGCAGCTTGAGCCCCGCGAACTCGGCCTCGAACAGCTCGCGCACGATCGCCGCCGCGACCTGCCGCACGCGCTGCGGATCGTCGTTCAGGTGGCCGCTCAGCATGTGCGCGACCGCGCGCTCGATCGACTCGCGGATCGACGGGAAGCAGCGCAGGCACGCGGCCGAACACCAGCGCATCAGCCGCAGCCCGCGCGCGGGCGACGTGCGCAGCGCGAGCGCGCGCACGGTGCGCCGGACCAGGTACGCATACGAGAACGCGTTGAACAGGAACAGCCGCGCAAGTGTCATGACGTCTCCTGGAGCGCACGCCACGCGGCCGTCGCGTCGGTCAGCACGCCGTCGTGCATCTGGTAGATCCGGTCGACCATCGACAGGATCGACGCGTCGTGCGTGACGAGCACGATCGTGCACGGCAGCGTCAGCACGTTGCGGCAGATCTCGTGCGTCGTCGCCTGGTCGAGGTTCGACGAGAACTCGTCGAGGATCAGGAGCCGCGGCTCGCAATACAGCGCCCGCGCGATCAGCAGCCGCTGCATCTGCCCGGCCGACAGGAACTTCTGCGTATCGCCGAGCGGCGTGTCGTAGCGATGGTCGAGCCGCTCGATCTCGTCGTGGATGCACGCGAGCTTCGCGGCGTCGAACATCGCGCCGATGCGCGGCGCAGGCGCGAAGTTCGTGATGTTGTCGCGGATCGTGCCGCGGAACAGCTGGTCCGACTGCGTGACCGCGGCCAGGTGCTTGCGATATTGCCGCAGGTTCACTTCCGCGAGATCGACGCCGCTCACGTGCAGCGTGCCGGGCTCGGGCCGGACCAGCCCGCAGATCAGGTTCAGCAGCGTCGTCTTGCCGCTGCCGGTGCGCCCGACGATCGCGATCTTGCCGCCGGCCGGCACGTCGAAGTCGATGCCGCGCAGGATCGGCCGGTTGCCGCCCTTCGGCGTGTGCGACAGGCCGCGGATCGACAGCGCGCCGTCGAAGCCGTCGACCGGACTCACCACGGCATCCGGCGCCGGCTCCTCGGTTTCGGTCTGCAGCACGTCCGCGACGCGGTCCATGTGCACCTGCAGGACCTTGCGGCGCACGTAGAGCTGGATCGAATCGATGAACTTGTCCGCGAACAGGTTCTTGTACTGAATGAACGCGTAGATCACGCCGATCGTGCTCTTGCCGTGCATCACGAGCCATGCGCCGTAGGTGACGATCACGAGCTGCTCGACGTGCACGATCCCCTTCGAGATCGCGTCGAACATCAGCTGCAGCCGCTCCTGCTGGCGCATCGCCTGCAACTTCTGCGTGAACGCGTTGACCCACAGGCTGCTGCGCGCCGTCTCGGCCGACAGCAGCTTGATCGAATGCGCGGAGCGGATGTTCTCGATCAGGAGTGCGTCGGCTTCCGCGCCGCGCGTCAGGATCTGCGACATCGCGTCCTGCAGGTGCGGCTGGATCGCGAGCCGGCTCAGCGCGAACAGCGCCATCCCCGCGACGCTGATGCCGGCCAGCACCGGGCTGTAGTACAGCATCAGCACCAGCGTCAGCACGCAGGTGACGATGTTGAGCAGCCCGCCGACGAGGCCGTCGATGAGAAAGCGCCCGACCTCCGACACCGACGACACACGCGAGATCGAATCGCCGGTGTTGTGGAACAGGTAGTAGCCGATCGGCAGCCGCGCGAGATGGCCGACCATGTTCGACGACAGCTGCTGCGACACGATGTTGCGCAGGTAGCTCTTGATGTTGCCGACGAGGTTCGCGTACAGCGTGTCGAACAGGAACACGATCGCGAACACGATCGTCAGCAGCGTGAGGATGTCGACGTCGGTCTTCTTCAGCGCCTCGTCGATCGTCAGCTGCACGTAAGACGGGCCGAGCAGCAGCAGGAGCTGCGCGGCCACGCCGCCCGCGATGCCGATCGCGAGGCTCTTGCGGATGCCGGTCAGCCCTTCGAGATAGTCGCGCAGGCGGATGCGGTCCGCCGGCCCCGCGTGCGTGAAGCCGATGTCCGGATTCAGCTCCAGCGCGTAGCCGGAGATGTGCGTGAGCGCCTGCGCGAGCGGCAGCTTCGTCTCGCCGAGCGCCGGATCGACGATGTGCACGCTGCCGTAGCCGACCTTCGTCAACACGACGTAGTGGTTCATGCCCCAGTGCAGGATGCACGGCGTCTTGAGCGCGTCGAGCTCGGACGCGTCGAACTGCAGCCCGCGCGCGCGCAGGCCGAGATCGTTCGAGATCTCCATCAGGTCGAAGAACGACAGGCCGGAATCGATCCTGACCGGATAGCGGTTGCGCAGCGTGCGCAACGTCGTCTCGCGCCCGTGCCACGACGCGATCATCGCGAGGCAGGCCAGGCCGCACTCCGTCACCTCGTCCTGCAGGATCGGACGGACTTTACGCGGTTTGAAAAGCATGGGTCGGGCAGTCGCAGAACGCGGCGACGCAGCGCCGGAGCCCGTCGAAGCGGGCCCGTGGCGCGTCGCGCGCAAAACGCAGGGGCGCAGCCGGGCGGACCGGCTGCGGCGGCGGAACGGCGTGGCCGCCGGTTCAGTGTTCGGAGCCGAGCGACATCCGGAACTGCTCGACGACGCGGGCCTGGTATTGGGACATCAGCCCTTGCAAGGTGGAACCGATCGACTGGTTGACGAGGTCGACCGTATAGGCGGCCGAATTGGAGTACGACGACGCCCCGCCCCGGATCCGGCGGGCCTGCTCTTCCGTGATGTCTCTCATTTTTGTGGCCTTCATCATGTTTTCGGAATGCCTTCAAACCGTCAGCAGATCGAAATCAACCGTGTGTTTGAATTATTTCAGCCATATCCGCATTCCTTCCTCCTGATAATCGCCGCACGGAAATCATTCATTGCGATTTCCCGTAATTATTTCTGCGGCGACTGCATTTTTTACTCTTTTTCCATTTCACATCGCGCGGGGGGCGCCTCCCCGCGCACGGCAAAATTACTTGCCGGTGTTATTGAACGTCTTCGGGTTCTGCAGGTAATTGCCGAGGCTCGGCAGGAATTGGCCGAGCGCCGTCACCAGCGGCGCAGCGTCCACCGCAAGGCTGCCCAGCGAGCTGATCGGGCCGCCGCCATGCACATTCCTGACCTGTTCCGTCGTCATGACCTTCATCATTCTCTCCTCGTAAAAAATAAAGATGATGCAAAGAACCTGCATTGACTAAAAAACGGCTTTTAATCATCAAGCGACTTTAAATGTAATAATCACTGCGATTACCAGCCGAATTCAGGCTATCATGCGAGCGCCTCCCAATTCAATGGAGGACACACTCTTACGCAGGTGTTTTGCCTCGCATCGGGAGCAGCACAAATTTACGCCGTTTGAATTTTATTTTTGAAACGTTTAAATTCGGCCGCAGTGCGTTGCGGAACGGGGACGGAACGGAGATAGCCATGTTTGAAACGCGGCGCGCGCGCCACACATCGATTTTTCGATATACGGGTAATTCCCTATCAAGAAATCGATTTAGGAGGAACACTCGAATCGCAACGCTATCATTGGCCGCTGTAATCGTGGTAACGGGCACCGCGAACGCGCATGCGTTCTGCCTCGACGCCGCGTTCCAGTACGCGGTCGCGCACGATCCGCGCTACCAGCAGGCGCAGAGCGAATACGACGCGGCGCGGCAGAAATTTCCCGAGGCGCGCGCGCTGATGCTGCCGCAGGCGAGCGCGCAGCTCGAATGGGGGCGCTACGGCACGCACGCGAACCTGTTCGGCATCGACGTCAGCGGCACGAGCAAGGCCGCGTACGGCGCCGCGCAGGTCACGCAGGCGCTGTTCAACCTCCCCTACCTTTACGACATGCGCCGCGCGACCGAATACGAGGATTCGGCGAAGCAGAAGCTCGAAGTCGCGAAGCAGGACCTGATCATGCGCGTCGCGAACGCGTGCTTCGACCTGCTGAGCGCGCGCGAAAAACTGCAGTCGGCCGACGACGAAGTGAGCGCGTTGATGCGGCTCGAAAGCGATACGCGCCGCATGGCGCAACTGGGCATGAAGACGATCGGCGACACCGCGGAGATCGAGGCGCGCCGCAGTCTCGCGCAGTCGGACGAAGCCCTCGCACAGACCGACGTCGATGCACGCAAGGCGCGCTACGAAACCCTGCTCGGCGCGACGATCGATTTCGCGCGCTGGCCGCGTCTCGCGTTGCGCGGCACATCGCCGCGCATTCCGTCGGGCGACTACGCGCCGCAGCACAATCCGGCGTACCGGCAGGCGTATCGCGATGTGGAGGTCGCACGCCTCGCCGCGAAGCGCGTCGGCGCGGAGCACTTGCCCACCGTCGACCTGTTCGCGTCGTATTCGCGCGGGCTCAACCCGAACCTGCGCGGGCTGACCGATCGCTCGGACTTCCACCAGAGCGCGGTCGGCGTGCAGGTGACGATTCCGATCTTCTCCGGCGGCAGCGTGTACTACCGGCAGGTCGAGGCCGAGCATGTGACGACGCAGTATCGCAACCGGCTGCGCGAGGTCGAGGAGCAGTTGAGCACCGATCATCGCGAAGCGCTGTCCGCGCTCGAATCGATCGGCACGCGCATCCGCGCGCTGCAGCAGTCGCTGCAAGCCGCGCGGCTCGCGTACGACGCGTCGCTGAAGGCGCATCAGGTCGGGTACAGCACGACCTACGAAACGCTGAACCTGCGCCGCGACATCTCGGGCATCCGGCAGAAGCTGTTCGACAGCTATCTCGACGCGCTCAAGCTGCAGCTGAAGCTGAAGAGCGTGCTGGGGACGCTCGACGAGCAGTCGCTGGTGGCGGTGGACAGCTTCCTGGAGGGCAACGCGGCGGGACGCACGCGCGAGGAGTGACGATTGTGGCGCACATCCGGCGCCGTGCGCGCCGCATCGCGTGCGTGCGGCTGCATGTCGTGATCGTCGACGCCGGTCCGGGTGTCGGCGTCGACACGCCGCCCCTGGATCAACGGCGTCGCGGCACGTCAACCATCGAGTCCGTACGTATGACAGTCAACCCATTGGAGGTCCGTTCCGTTGGTCTGATCGACCAGCCACGGCACAACGGTCTGCGCCTTCTCGTGGATGTCGTGAAACAGAATGACGCCACGACGCCAGAGGAGCATCAGCGTCAACACTCGCTGCTTGACCTGATCGGCGTCCACCTTGCTGTTCCAGTCTTGCGAATCGATGTTCCACAGCGCCACATGCAAGCCTCGGGCATCGAAGAACGCGCCGCTGTCAGCGCGACGCTGGCCATACGGAGGCCGAAACAGCGGTACATAGCTGGAAGGCAAGCTGTTTTTGACAAGGCCAATGCTGCGCGTAACCGAGTCCTGCCATTGCGGCCATGCGCTGTGCGACTTGTGTTGCCAGCCATGCGAGCCCACGCACATACCTTGGTAGGTGCGAGAGAGTTCGCCGGGTGCGTCTTGCTGCAGCCGCGTCTGCAACGGCTCGCCCAGCACGAAAAAGGTTGCGTTGAGATGTTGCTTGCGCAGCGTATTCAGCAACTTGTCGGTGTTACCGCCAGTGCGGGTGGGACCATCGTCGAAGGTAAGCAGGAAATGCCGATCGGACAATTCGTCGCCGCTCAGTTCGCTGCTCGAATAGGTCGCCACTTCGCTGCTGGTGCGCGGGAACAGTGACGCGAGACGCAGCAATTCGTCCAGATAGGTACGGTGGAACCGCTGAGACGCCGCGAACCACGCTGCGTAGCGATCGTCGGGGGCGCGCGTAAAAGCCGCCGCAGCTTTCCTGAACGCCGTCTCGTCGAGCGGCCCCAGGCAGAACGGTTCGTCCCGAAGACAATGGACGGATGCCCGCGTGTAGTTCGCTGCCAGACGGCGCCAGTAAATCGTGCGCACACGGTCGATCGCGTCCCGGTCGATCTGCTTCAGCTTGAGCCGATCGCGCAGCGTACCGTCGCCGTCATGCTCGCTTTCGCTCAATGCATGCGCAAAGCTGAGCATTTCCGCGCGGGAGGCCCGGTCGAAACCCGCCGAGGAAGCGGCAGGATCCGGCCAGAGGCTGCGGTCGACAGACGCGACCGCGCCTGGGCCGGCGGCCTGAGCCAGACCGGCCATTGCCAGCAGACTGAACACGGCAGCGCATTTGCGCATAGGCGGAACTCTCACGGAACATGCCCCCGCTCGCGGGGGCCGGGTTGATTACGAACGCGCGCTGACGCGCTGGATGGCCTTGTCGTAGACCGGATTGTCTTTTTCGCGCTTGGCCGCCTTGTAGTTTTCCAGTGCGCTGGCAAACTGCCCGGCGGATTCGTACATCCGGCCGATGTTGTAGTAAGAGCTCGCGCGCACCGTAGCAGCGGTGGCGCCGCTGGCGAGTGCAATCGCCTTGCGGTTGGCCCAGATCGCCTCTGCACTGCGCCCTGCCTTTTGATAGGCCAGGCCGAGGTTGCTATAAGCCTGCCCGTAATTCGGATCCTGCTCGATAGCCTGACCGTACAGAACGATCGCCTCGTCCAGTTGACCGTTGCGATAGGCCTTTTCACCGGACTGATTGAATGCGCGTGCGCGTTCGGAATCGATCGGCGCCTGGTTGGCGGCCACGACACGGTTGCGTTCATCGCCAACGTCGGCGAGCGTGTTCAGGACATCTTCGGGGCCCACTCTCACGCCGCGCATCGTATTGATGTCCTGGAACTCGCCCGCTCCAGAGATGCGAAACACGGTCCAAAGATTGCCCGGCTGGTTTCGCGGCACGTAGTAGGTGCGTACCAGCGATTCGCCTACGTAGACGAACACTTTCGCCTGACTCTGCGACAGTGCCATCGTGCCCGGGGCGTCGCGGTCGGTATAGTCGTGCACCGCATACACGTAGGTGTCGCCGTCGCGCTTGCGCTCGAGCGTGACGGTCTCCGGGCCATAGCCATCGGTGTCGTCGACGTCGAGGTTCGCATCGGCGCCACGCTTGCTTCTGAAGTAAACGTGATTGCCCGGATAGGCGATGTGCGAATCGAGGTCTCGCGGCGTAGCGCCCCAAGTCAGTACCACGCGCAGGCCGTCCAGGTTGCGCATCACCGGGCTCAACGCGTAGGTAAGGCCGGTGCACGGGCATTTGGCGACGAGATTCGAATAACCGTCCTTCTTGATGATGATCAGCGACGCTCCGTCGGACAGCACACCGGCATCAATCGACACCTGGCCTTGCGCGTCCGTCGTGGCTGTAACCGACTGCTCGCCGTTTTTCTGGAGAATGACCGACGCACCGGCTATCTTCTGGTCCTTGACGGTTGCGCTAAGTACCTGCACGCGGGAGTCAGCGGCGTGGGCGCCAATCGCGGTCGACAGGGCCAGTGCAGCCATCAAAAATCGAGTACTTCCGAGCATGTGGATCCTTGAGAAAAGTGACGATGGAACGACAATGTGCGTTGTCGAGAACCGCGGGTCTATTCAAGCCTCTATCATTCGGCCTGGCTTATCCTGGTGACCGCAACCAATATCTTCAAGCGGTCAAATGCCTGCCATAAGATTTGCCGACACGCATTCTACACGGGAAACGAATCCATAAATCCGATAAGTCCAAGCAGCACTTACACCGCCGACCAATCAGACAGTCGATTACAAAAAATTGTTAAATCCCGTCAATCGCAATTCGGCCAAGCAACGCCCCAATCGCAATAAGCAACAGCGAAAAGCCCGCCGGCTCGTCTCCTCGCCGCATCACATCCGTCGACGCGACTAAGGAAGAATTCAGCATGACCAGACAATGCAGCACTCAAAAAAGCGTGCTCAATATCAAACTTCGCCTTCTTTCGATGTACTTCGTCGTACCTGGAGAAGTTGCGTATATACGCGGCATCGATCGCTGTGCAGTCGCGAGAAGCTGAATTCTGCCCGTTCCGAATACATTCTCACCACTCAATGCGTCGCACTGCGGTGAGTTGAGCGACGAGAACCGAGACTGCATTGAACGTGACACAAAGCCGGCGCGACATAATGAACATCCGGCAGAAGCGGTTCGGCAGCTATCTCGACACGCTCAAGCTGAAAAGCTTCCTGCAGCGCAATGCGACGGACGGCGCCCACGTGGAGTGACGGGCGCGGCGTCAGTCCCGCTGCGGCGCGTCCGCCGTCGGGGGCGGCACCACGACCGTGTCTTCCGGCCCGAGCACGCGCCCGTCCTGCGCGCGCAACTCCAGCTTCCTGACGGGCAGGCCGGTCTTCCGGTCGACCAGCAGCACGTGAGCCTCGTCCGGCGCGAAGAAGAAATCCTCTCCCCACTGCCGGAGCGCCACGAGCAGCGGAAACAGGCCGCGCCCCTTCTCGGTCAGCACGTATTCCTGGTACGCGCCGCCGTCGGCCGCGGGCACCGCATCCAGGATGCCGTGCGCGACCAGGTTGCGCAGACGGGCGGCCAGGATGTTCTTCGCCAGACCGAGGTTCTTCTGGAATTCGCCGAACCGGCTCAGGCCGTCGAATGCGTCGCGCACGATCAGCAGCGACCACCAGTCGCCGATCGCGTCCAGCGGGCGCGCGACGCCGCATAAAGAGTCCTCGTGAGTGGTTCGCCTGTTCATCGATACGTCCTGCCTGCCGTGCATGCAATCGGTTGCAATATAAAACCCTTCATGCCGGAAATCAATCGCTTTCGAATGACGTGGCGTGACACGTAACCGCCGCAATTTCAGCGCTACATGCAGCGCGACGATCCCGCACGACCTGACAACTCTAACGGTTGCAAATTGAAACCACCTCGCCTACGATGCCAATCGGTTTCAACTTGAAACCACATTGCCCGTCACCCCGACTCTCGAAGGGAGCGCCCGATGATCCGGTTCGACGCCACGTTTGGCGGCACTTTTCCGTTCACCCCGCATTTCGACGACGCATCCGGTTTCCGGATGCACTACGTGGACGAAGGGCCGCGCGACGGCGAGACGGTGCTGTGCCTGCACGGCGAGCCCACCTGGGGCTATCTGTTTCGCCACCTGATCCCGGTGCTGAGCCCCACTCACCGCGTCGTCGTTCCGGATCACATGGGGTTCGGCAAAAGCGAAACGCCGCCCGGCCGCAGCTACTGGCTGCGGGACCACGTCGACAACCTGGAGCGGTTCGTCCTCGCGCTCGACCTCGACCGCGTGACCCTCGTCATGCATGATTTCGGCGGCCCGGTCGGCATGGGGCTCGCCGCCCGCCACCCGCAACGCATCCGCCGCGTTGTGTCGGCCAATGCGCCGACGCCGTTCGGCCAGCCCGACCTCGCCGATCGCGTGACGGCGAACGGCCGCGCTTCGCCGTGGTTCCGCTGGATCGCCGGCGCGGCGGCGGACGGCAGCCTCGCATCCGTGCTCGGGCAGCTCGGCTTCAACATCCTGAGCACGCTGAAGCTCAACGGTTTCGAGAACCACGCGATCATCACCGACGACTGGCTCGCCGCCTACGGCGCGCCGTTCGCGAGCCCGGCCGATTGCGTCGGCGCGATCGGCTGGGCGCAGGGTTTCGCCACCGGCGCGCACCGGTTCGAGATGCCGGACGCGGCGACCGTCCGCGCGATCGGCGACAAGCCCGCGCTCGCGATCTGGGGAGAAGCCGACCGCACGCTCGCGGCCGAGCATTTCCTGCCGCTCTTCACCGCGCTGTTCCCGGCGGCGTCCGTCGAGCGTCTCGCGGGCGTCGGCCACTACTGCCTCGAAGACGCGCCGGAAGCCGTCGCAATCCGGATCGCGCAATTCATCCGCAACACCTGAGCGCGTTTCGCCCGAGCCACCCGTCCCACCTCAACGGAGCCCACCATCATGTCCACCTGCACTGCGCCGGCCCGGCGCGATGCGGTCTCGCCGCTGCACCGCTGGCTGGCGATCGCCGTCCTCGCCGTCGCCACCTTCAGCATCGTCGTCACGGAGTTCGCGCCGATCGGCCTCCTGTCGTCGATCGCCGCCGACCTGCACGAGCGTCCGGCAACCGTCGGCCTCATCGTGTCGGCCTACGCGTGGATCGGCGCGGGCAGCGCGCTGCTGTCGGCCGTGCTGCCGAACCACTTTCCGCGCAAGCCGCTGCTGATCGGCCTGATGTTGCTGCTCGCGGCGTCGAGCGGCATATCCGCCGTCGCGCCCGCGTTCCCGGCGCTGATGCTCGCGCGCATCGCCGGCGCGCTCGCGCATGGCGTGTTCTGGGCGATGGTCGCCGCGCTCGCCACGCAGATCGCGCCGCGCGACCGGCTCGGCCTCGCGACCGCCGTCGTGTTCGGCGGCATCTCGATTGCGAGCGTGCTCGGCGTGCCGATCGTCAATGTGATCGGCCAGCACTGGGACTGGCGGGTGGCGTTCGGTGCGCTGAGCGGGCTGAGCCTGCTGACGGCGCTGCTGATGGCCGCCGCGTTGCCGACGATCCGGGCCGAAGGCACGGTCGGCGGCGCCGCGCTCGCCGGGGTGCTGCGTAATCGCGCGCTGTGGATGGCCTATGCGGTCGCCATCTTCACGGTCGCCGCCCACTTCGGCGCGTTCACGTTCATCGAGCCGTATCTGCGGCAGATGCCGGGCGTGGCGCCTTCCGCCGTCGCGCTGCTGCTGTTTGCGTTCGGCGCCGCGGGCCTGCTGGGCAACGTGCTGACGGGACTGGCCATCGATCGCCATTTCAAGCGGGTGATCGTGGCGGCGCTGCTGTCAATGTGTGCCGCGCTGATCGGGTTGGGCTGGCTCGCTCCGCACGCCGGCGTTGCAGCGGCGGTGGCGTGCCTGCTCGCCTGGGGCGCAGCGATTTCCGCGTTGTTCGTCGGCATCCAGACGTGGGTGCTGCGCGCAGGCGGCGCGGCCGCGATACCGGCATCGGCGCTCTACACGACGGTGTTCAACGGCGCGTCCGGCATCGGCGCGATGCTCGGCGCGTCGATCCTCGCCCGCAGCGGGCTGTCGGCGGTCATGCTCGCGGCGGGTGGCGGCGTCGCGTGCGCCGCGTGCCTCGTGGTCGCGGCCCGCCCGGGAGGAAAGGCGTGAAGCACGACGCGGACGCACCCGGCGCCGGATGCCTGCACGCGTGCGGCGCGGCACACGCGGCAACCGCGCGCACCGCGCCGCGGCATCGACCGGATACGCGTGCGCGTCCGCTGGCGCGAACGCGCACGCGATCGGTCAGTGAATCACCCGCGTCACCCCGCGCCCGCGCGGATCGGCGACCGCCTCCGGCGTCTTGCCGTCGATCTTGATCACCTGGATGTCGCCGCTGAAATCCTGCCCCTTCAACGTATAGCCGCGCGCCTCGATCTGCTTCGCGAGGTCGCCCTCGATCGGGTGGTACGGCTCCCAGAAGATCGTGTTCGGCGGCAGCAGCTGGTGATGGAAGCGCATCGCGCCGACCGCTTCCTTCAACGGCATCTTGAAGTCATAGATGTTGTTGATCACCTGGAAGATCGACGTGAAGATCCGCGAGCCGCCCGGCGTGCCGATCACGAGCGACACCTTGCCGTCCCTGGTCAGGATCGTCGGCGACATCGACGACAGCGGACGCTTCTTCGGCTCGATCGCGTTCGCATCGCTGCCGACCACGCCGAACATGTTCGCCACGCCCGGCTTCGCGGAGAAGTCGTCCATCTCGTCGTTCAGCACGATGCCCGTGCCGTCGGCGATCACGCCCGACCCGAAGTAGCCGTTGATCGTGTACGTGTTCGACACCGCGTTGCCCCACTTGTCGACGACCGAGAAGTGCGTCGTTTCCGCCTTCTCGGGCATCTCCGTGCCGAGGCCCGGCTGCACGCTCTTCGTGTCGGACGGCTCCTTCGGATTCACTTCGGCCGCGCGCTTCGAGATGTAGGCGTCGCTGATCAGCCGTGAGACGGGCACCTTGTAGAAGTCGGGGTCGCCGAGGTATTGCGCGCGATCGGCGAACACGCGCTTCTCGATCTCCGCGATCAGGTGGATGTACTGCGGCGAGTTGAGCGCGACGCCCTCGAAATCCTGCTTGCGGTCCGCCTTCATCTTCAGCAATTGCACGAGCCCGATGCCGCCCGAGCTCGGCGGCGGCGCGGTGATCACGCGGTAGCCGTTCCAGCTCGCCTCGACCGGCTGGCGCCACGTCGCGCGGTATTGCGCGAGGTCCTCGGCCGTGATCAGCCCGTTGCCGTCGCCGGTCTTCATCGACGCGGCGATCAGCTCGGCCGTCTTGCCCTCGTAGAAGCCCTTCGCGCCGCCCTTCGAGATCCGCGTCAGCACGTCGGCGAGATCCGGCTGCTTGAAGTTCACGCCCGCCTTCATCCCGGCGAAGTACTTGTCGAAGTTGGTCTTGCCGCCGAATTCCTTCGACGCGTCGACGCCGCGCTGCGCGAGCTGCTCGTCGACGATGAAGCCGTCGCGCGCATAGTGGATCGCCGGCGCGATCACCTGCTGCCACTTCAGCTTGCCGAAGCGCTTCTGCGCCTCCCACATGCCTGCGACCGTGCCCGGCACGCCGACCGCGCGCGGGCCGTACAGGCTCATGCCCTTGACGACGTTGCCGTCCTTGTCGAGATACATGTCCTTCGTCGCCGCGAGCGGCGCGCGCTCGCGATAGTCGAGGAAGTACGGCTTGCCGTCCTTGTAGATGGTCATGAAGCCGCCGCCGCCGATGTTGCCGGCCTCCGGATACGTGACGGCGAGCGCGAACGCGATCGCGACCGCGGCGTCGATCGCGTTGCCGCCTTCCTTGAAGATCCGCTCCGCGGCATCCGCGCTGTACTTGTCCGCGACCGCGACCGCCGAGCTCGTCAGGACCGCGGGTTGCGGACCCTTCGCATAGGCGGGCGCATTCGGCAGGAAGCCGATGCCGGCCACCGTCGCGAGCGCGACGGCGGATGATTTGAAGCGATTCAGCGTAGTCATTGCATGTCTCCCATGTGGCTCTCCTTCATGCCGGAAAAAGCACCTGATCCGCTTATGGCCGCTGGCGCGCCGGCGGCCATACGCCGGTTTCGTAGTATAGGGGGACAAAAAGGGTCAAACACGGCAGCCACGACGAAATGCCCGGCATCCGCATTGCCCGCTGCATCGCGGCGCGAAATTCGTCGGACAACCGCCCACGACGCGCGCCAATCTGCGAAGATAGCGCCCCTCGTTTTCGCGCCGCTTCGTTTCTCTTCGTCTTTCCGTATGGCATCACACAACGCACATCACGCGACCGGCTTCGCGGCCGGCCTGGTCGCAGCCGTGCTCGTCGCGCAGACCGGCGCGACCGGCCCCTTGCACCTGGGCATCCCCGCCGCCTTCGCGGCCGGCGTCGCCGGCGGCACCGCGCCCGACTGGCTCGAGCTCGCCTGGTGGAGCCGCAAGCGCCGCCTGTGGATCACGCACCGCACCGTCACGCACTGGGGCGTCGGCTGGGCCGCGCTGCTCGCGCTGGCGTGGCATGCGCTCACCCATCATCCGCACCCGCTGTGGGCCGCGCCGCTGTTCGGCTTCGCGTGCGGCGGCCTGATGCACCTGCTCGCCGACTGGCCCAACCCGCTCGGCGTGCCGTGGATCTGGCGGCGGCATTCGCTCAACCTGTGGAACAGCGGGAACTGCGACCTGATCGTCGTGGCCGCCGCGTGGGGCGGCGCGCTGTGGCTCGCGCAGTCGGTATGGACGCGTGCGCCGGCGCTGCAGCACTGGCTCGGCTGGCTGCAACGCGTGTAGCGGCTTCCGGCGCGCACGCGGCGCGTCTGGCACACTGACGGTTCGCGCGCGCCGTGCGGCATCGGCGTGCTTGCCCGCTGCTCGAGCCCTGCTTGAGCCCTGCTTGAGTCCTATTTCGCCGCCTCGATGGACGTCACCGCCACCCGCCCAGCCGCCAGCGTGCTCGACGTGTTCCACCCCGCCGTCGCCGCCTGGTTCCAGCGCACGTTCGCCGCGCCGACCGGCGCGCAGGCGCTCGCGTGGCCGCACATCAAGGCCGGCCGCTCGACGCTCGTCGCGGCGCCGACCGGTTCCGGCAAGACGCTCACCGCGTTCCTCTGCGCGATCGACGATCTCGTGCGCGACGCGCTCGCGCACGACGGCACGCTGCCGGACGCGACGCTCGTCGTCTACGTGTCGCCGCTGAAGGCGCTGTCGAACGACATCCACGTGAACCTCGACGCGCCGCTCGCCGGCATCGCCGAATCGCTCGCGCGGCTCGGCCTGCCGGTGCCGGCGATCCGCACCGCGGTGCGCACCGGCGACACCACGCAGGCCGAGCGCGCCGCGCTGCGCAAGCGCGCGCCGCACATCCTCGTGACGACGCCGGAATCGCTGTACGTGCTGCTGTCGTCGACGTCGGGCCGCCAGATGCTGTCGAGCGTGCGGTCGGTGATCGTCGACGAGATCCATGCGCTCGCCAACAGCAAGCGCGGCAGCCATCTCGCGCTGTCGCTCGAACGGCTCGACGCGCTGGCGCAACGCGCGCTGCCGCGCATCGGCCTGTCGGCGACGCAAAAGCCGATCGACGCGGTCGCGCGCTTCCTGGTCGGCGGCCCCGCCGACGCACCGCGCGACTGCACGGTCGTCGACACGGGCCATACGCGCGAGCGCGATCTCGCGCTGGAGCTGCCGAACGTGCCGCTCGAACCGGTGATGGCGACCGACGTGTGGGAACAGGTGTACGACCGGATCGCCGGGCTCGCCGCCGCTCACCGCACGACGCTCGTGTTCGTCAACACGCGGCGCACCGCCGAGCGCATGGCGCGCCATCTCGCGGACCGGCTCGGCAAGGGCGCGATCGCCGCACATCACGGCAGCCTCGCGAAAGAGCATCGCTTCGACGCCGAACAGCGGCTGAAGCGCGGCGAGCTGAAGCTGCTCGTCGCGACCGCATCGCTGGAACTGGGGATCGACATCGGCGACGTCGATCTCGTCTGCCAGGTCGGCTCGCCGCGCGGCATCGCGCCGTTCCTGCAGCGCGTCGGCCGTTCGGGGCACCACGTCGGCGGCGTGCCGAAGGGGCGCCTCTTTCCGCTGTCGCGCGACGAGCTCGTCGAGTGCGCGGCGCTGCTCGACTGCGTGCGGCGCGGCGAGCTCGACACGCTGCGGATTCCCGAGGCGCCGCTCGACGTGCTCGCGCAGCAGATCGTCGCCGAGGTCGCATGCGCCGAATGGCGCGAAGACGCGCTGTACCGCAGCTTCACGCAGGCCGCGCCCTACGCGCGCCTGTCGCGCGAGCGCTTCGACGACGTAATGACGATGCTGGCCGAAGGGTTCACCAGCCGGCGCGGCGTGCGCGCGGCATACCTGCACCGCGACGTGGTCGGCGGCACGGTGCGCGGGCGGCGCAACGCGATGATGACCGCGACGACGTCCGGCGGCACGATCCCCGACATGGCCGACTACGCGGTGCTTCTCGAGCCGCAGGGCATCCAGGTCGGCACCGTCAACGAGGATTTCGCGATCGAGAGCCTGGCCGGCGACGTGTTCCAGCTCGGCAACCAGTCGTACCGGATCATCCGCGTCGAGACGGGCCGCGTGCGCGTCGAGGATGCGCAGGGCCAGTCGCCGAACATTCCGTTCTGGCTCGGCGAGGCGCCAAGCCGCAGCGACGAGTTGTCAACCGCGGTCGGCCGGCTGCGCGCGCGGCTCGACGCGCTGTTCGCCGAGGGCGACCGGCAGGCGGGCGCCGCCGAAAGCCGTCTCGCGCCCGCGCTGCGCTGGCTCGTCGACGCGTTGCAGCTTTCACCCGACGCCGCGCGGCAGATCGTCGATTACCTGGCGCGCAGCCGCGCGGCGCTCGGCACGCTGCCGACGCAGGACACGCTCGTGATGGAGCGCTTCTTCGACGAATCGGGCGGCACGCAGCTCGTGATCCATTCACCGTTCGGCAGCCGCATCAACCGCGCGTGGGGGCTCGCGCTGCGCAAGCGCTTCTGCCGCACGTTCAATTTCGAGCTGCAGGCCGCCGCGACCGACGACGCGATCATCCTGTCGCTGTCGCTCGCGCACAGCTTCGCGCTCGACGAGGTGTGGCGCTACCTGCGCGCGGCAAGCGCCGAGCACGTGCTGGTGCAGGCGCTGCTCGACGCGCCGCTGTTCGGCGTGCGCTGGCGCTGGAATGCGACGACGGCGCTTGCGCTGCCGCGCTTCACCGGCGGCAAGCGAACCGCGCCGCAACTGCAGCGGATGAAGAGCGAGGACCTGCTGGCGACCGTGTTCCCCGATCAGGTCGCGTGCCTCGAGAACATCGTCGGCGAGCGCGAGATTCCGCATCATCCGCTCGTCGACCAGACGCTCGACGACTGCCTGCACGACGCGATGGACACCGACGGCTGGCTTGCGCTGCTGCGCCGGATCGAAAGCGGCGCGATCGAGCTGGTCGCGCGCGACCTACCCGCGCCGTCGCCGCTCGCGGCCGAGATCCTCAACGCGAAACCGTACGCGTTCCTCGACGACGCGCCGCTCGAGGAGCGCCGCACGCAGGCGGTGCAGGCGCGCCGCTGGAGCGACCCCGAATCCGCGGACGATCTCGGCGCGCTCGACGCCGACGCGATCGCCGCGGTGCGCGACGAAGCGTGGCCGCTCGTGCGCGACGCGGACGAAATGCACGAGGCGCTGCTCACGCTCGCCTGCGTCGCCGACGACGAAGCGCGCGCGCACGACGGCTGGCCCGCGTGGCTCGCGGAACTGGCCGAGCGCCGCCGCGCGGCGAAGCTGGTCACGCCGGGCGGCGCGGCGCTGTGGGTGCCGGTCGAGCGGCTCGTGTGCCTGCGCGCGCTGCATCCGGACGCGCGCTGCACGCCCGCGCTCAAGGTGCCCGCCGCGTGCGCCGCCCCCTGGGACGCGGACGCCGCGCTCGTCGACGTGATCCGCGCACGGCTGACCGGTTTCGGGCCGCTCGCGCTCGACGCGATCGCGCGGCCGCTCGGCCTGCCCGTCGCGGCGGTCACGACCGCCCTCGCCGCGCTCGAGCAGGAAGGCTACGTGATGCGCGGCCGGTTTACGCCGGCTGCGGCCGGCGACGAATGGTGCGAACGCCACCTGCTTGCGCGCATCCACCGCTACACGGTGAAACGCCTGCGTCGCGAAATCGAGCCGGTCGAGCGCGCCGATTTCATGCGGTTCCTGTTTCACTGGCAACACCTGACGCCGGATACGCGCGGCGCCGGCCGCGACGCGCTCGCCGCTGTCGTCGAGCAGCTCGAAGGCTACGAAGCGGCCGCGAGCGCATGGGAAGACGCACTGCTGCCCGCGCGGCTGACCGATTACATGACCGGCGGGATCGACGAGCTGTGCCGTTCCGGCAAGCTGGTGTGGACCCGCATCGGCGCGCCGGCGCGCGCCGCGGGCACGCCCGTGAAGACGACGCCGATCGTGCTGCTGCCGCGCCGCGATCTCGCCGCGTGGCAGGCGCTGCGCGATCCGGCCGCACAACCCGCGCTGTCGGCGCGCGCGGCGCAGGTGCGCGATGCGCTCGC
Organism: Burkholderia ubonensis subsp. mesacidophila; assembly: GCF_002097715.1. Lineage (NCBI taxonomy): Bacteria > Pseudomonadati > Pseudomonadota > Betaproteobacteria > Burkholderiales > Burkholderiaceae > Burkholderia > Burkholderia ubonensis. The sequence goes on along the minus strand of NZ_CP020738.1, from coordinate 1,458,958 downwards.
CGCGCATGGCGCGATGTTCTTCGACGAACTGCTCGGCGACCTGCACATGCTGCCCGTCGAACTCGAACAGGCGCTCGGCGAACTCGTGTCGGCGGGCCTCGTGAACGCGGACAGCTTCGCGGGACTGCGCGCGCTGCTGAAGCCGGCGGTCAAGCGCAGCGCCACCTATGCGCCGCGCACCCGGCGTGGCGGCGCGCTGATCGGCGGCATGGACGACGCCGGGCGCTGGGCGCTCGTGCAGCGTCCCGCGCCGCCCGTCGACACGCCGCAGCGTCAGCCGGCGCGCACGCTCGCCGCAGCCGATCCCGACGCGCTCGAACACATCGCGTGGACGCTGCTGCGCCGCTACGGCGTCGTGTTCTGGCGGCTGCTCGAACGCGAAGCCGACTGGCTGCCGGGCTGGCGCGAACTGGCGCGCGTGCTGCAGCGGCTGGAGGCGCGCGGCGAGATTCGCGGCGGCCGCTTCGTCGCCGGGCTGGCGGGCGAACAGTTCGCGCTGCCCGAAGCGATCCCGATCCTGCGCGAGCTACGGCGGCAACCGGCCAGCGGCCAGTTCGTCTGCGTGACGGGCGCCGATCCGCTGAACCTCGCCGGCACGCTGCTGCCCGGCGACAAGGTGCCCGCGCTGGCCGGCAATCGCGTGCTGTTCCGCGACGGCGTGCCGGTCGCGTCGCTCGTCGCCGGCGCATTCCACTACGCGCCCGACCTGTCGCCCGCCGCGCGCGAGGACGCGCGCGTGCGGCTCGCGCGCCGCTCCTGACATCCGCTGACGACTGAACGGCCGCAAGCACGGGGCCGGACGCGCCGCTACCATCGGGCGTTCTGCTGCGCCTGCTTCCCGCGCCGATCCCAACGATTCTGGAGACATCTCCTCAGGCGTTCCCGGGCCGACCCGCGCGTCGCAGCGTCCTCTCCCGCTCATCACGCCGGCTCGCTGACGATTTTCCAGGGCGCCGCGCTGTATATCGGCGCGGTGCTCGGCACCGGCGTCATTGCGCTGCCCGCACTCGCCGCCGACTTCGCCGGGCCCGCCTCGCTGCTCGCCTGGGTGGCGCTCATCGTGCTGTCCGCGCCGCTCGCGGCCACGTTCGCGGCGCTCGGCGCGCGCTTCCCGGATGCCGGCGGCGTGTCGACCTACGCGCGCCGCGCGTTCGGCCCGAAGGCCGCGGCGATCGTCGGCTGGTGCTTCTACTTTGCGGTGCCCGCTGGCGCGCCGGCCGCGGCGATGTTCGGCGCCGCGTACATCGCGGCCGTGACGGGCGGCGGCCATGCGACGGTCGTCGTCACGGCCGCCGTGCTGATCGCGATCGTGTCGGCGGCCAACGCATTCGGCGTCACAGTGTCGGGGCGGATGCAACTCGTGCTGTCCGCGCTGCTCGTGACGCTGCTGCTCGCCGCCGTGCTCGCATCGGCCCCGCACGCGCGCGCGTCGAATCTCCAGCCGTTCGCGCCGCACGGCTGGCTCGCGATCGGGCAAGCGGCCGGGCTGCTGGTCTGGAGCTTCGCCGGCTGGGAAGCGATCGCCCAACTCGCGGCCGAATTCCGCCGCCCCGCGCACGACATGCCGCGTTCGGCCGGCATCGCGGTCGTGGTGGTCGGGCTGCTGTATCTGTCGGTGGCAGTGGCGAGCGTGACGCTGCTCGGCCCCTCCGCGGGTGCATCCGGCGCCCCGCTCGCGGAGCTGATCGCGCGCGGCATCGGCGGTCACGCCCAGGTGCTGGCCGCCGCCGGACGCTGCTGTTGACGCTCGGCACGATGAACGCGTATCTCGCGGGTGCGGCCAAGCTTGGCGCGGCGCTCGGGCGCGACGACACGCTGCCGGCCTGGCTTGCGCAGGGCAGCCAGCTCGGCGGCGTGCCGCGCCGCAGCCTCGGCGTGATCGCCGCGCTCGCGGCGCTTTCGCTGGGTGCAACGACGCTCGCCGGCGTGGGGCCGAAGCCGCTGGTGCTCGTCACGTCCGGCTGCTTCGTGATGGTGTATGGGCTGGGCGCCGCGGCGGCGCTGAAACTGCTGCCGCGCGGCGGCATCGCGCATCGCTGCGCGTGGATCTCGCTGGTTGCAGTCGCCGGGCTGTTCCTGACGACTGGGTGGTATTTCGTCTGGCCGCTGCTGCTGGCGGGCGCGGCATTGCTCTATCTGCGGGCGGCCGGTCGCGGCCGTTGACTCAGGCCGGCACCAGCTCGAAGCTCAAGCGCTTGCCGAGCGCCGCCGCAGCGCTCGCGAGCGTCGTCAGCGTGAGGCTCGTGTCGGTTTCGTCGAGCAGGCGGTTGAGCGCCGCGCGGCTGGTTTTCATCCGCGCGGCCATCGCGGTCTTCGTGATGTGCTGCGCCTTCATTTCCTGCTCGATCTGCCACGCGATCACCCGCTTGATCGCGGTTGCGGTGACTTCCTCGAGGATGCCCTCCTCTTCGAGGAAAGCGTCGAAGTCACTGCCGATGTGGCGGTTGTTCGTGGTCGTCATGTCGTACTCCATTGCTTTGCGTTGCCCGCTGCCCGGTCGTCCTTGATGGCGCCGACCGGCGCCGCGTACGCGGAATTCAGATGCCGTTGCTCACGGCTTTCAGTCGAGACCTTGCGACGTCGAGATCGTCTGGCGGTGTGGTCGGCGACTTCTTGATGAACCCGTGCAACAGGACCATCGTATCGTCGACGACGGTGAAGAAGACTCGCGCGATTCGCGTCGGAAGCGAGACCCGGATCTCCCACAGATCCTTCGACATCTTCCGGACCAACGGCATGCCAAGCGGCCAGCCGAGTTGAACCGTCCTGACCTCCTCTCCGATCACCTTCCGCTCCGCCGGCTCGAGACCCTTGAGCCATTCGCGGACCGGTTCGTTTCCACGGGCCGTGCCGAAGAACCGCACGGCCAGCGTCGCCTGCAATTGCTGTCTCGCCATCGTCTTGCCGCTCATCGTACCAAAATTGATACAATAGGCCAAGCGCGACGAAAGCGAACCTCAGCCGACCGGCCAGTCTCCCGCGCCCGGGTCGGGCAGCGCGTCGGCGCGGCTTTGCCGTATTACTTGCCGCGCGTGCGCCGCGGGCCGCGTTGCGATGCCTCCCCCGGCCGCCCGTCACCGAACCGTGCCCGCGCGATCTCCCGCACCGCGTCGATCAGCGTGCGCGCGACGGGCGACGGCTCGGCATCGGTGCGAAGGATCAGCCCGACCGGCTCGTCGGTGCCGGCCGACGGCAGCGGCAGACGTGCGAGCGCACCGGTCGACAAGTCGTATTCGGCCGCGTACTGCGGCACGAACCAGACCGCGTCGTTCTCGAGCGCGAGCGCGCGCGCGACCGATACGGACAGCACTTCGATGAACGCATCCAGCGGCGGCGCACCGCACGCGCCGAGCAGTTGCTCGGCCGATTGCCGGATCAGCGTGCCGTACGGCGGCAGCACGACCGGGTAGCGCGCCAGCTCGGCGGCCGGCGCCGCGCTCGCCATCAGCGGATGTCCGGCGCGCACGACCGCGACGAGCGGCTCGCTGTACAGTTGCTCGAACGCGAGCCCGACCATCCGCTCCGGCTCCGACAGCCGCCCGATCGCGCACTCGATCGCGCCCGCCTTCAGGCGTTCGAGCAGGTCGGCATTCGCGGCGGTCGCGAGCCGCACGACGACGCGCGGCCAGCGAACGGCAAGCGCCTTCATCAGCGCCGGCGCGAGCGACGCCGCGACGGTCGGCAGCATCCCGATCTCGAGCGTCGCCGCCGCGCCGCCGCCCTCGTGCGCCAGCAGCCCGACGCCTTGGCGCAGCGCGAGCACGCACGCGTTCGCATGCGGCATGAACAGCTGCGCTTCACGCGTCGGGCGCGCGCCTTGCCGGCTGCGCTCGAACAGCCTGACGCCGAGGATCGACTCCAGCTCGGCGATCGTCTTCGAGACGGCCGGCTGCGTGATCGACAGGCTCTCGGCCGCCTTCTGCACGCCGCCCAACTGCGCGACCGCAAGGAAACACTGCAGGTGCCGGAACTTGACGCGGCCGTCGGCGATACGGTTAGTCATAACAGATGGTTATGCGAATGGCGATGAATTGCCATTTTGCATAACTTTTCGGGAACTCCCAAGCCCTGCCCGCGTCGTTCGCGCGGCCGCTTGCCGCTTGCCGGCCGCTTGCCGCTTGCCGCTTGCCGCTTGCCGCTTGCCGTGCCGCTTGCCGCTTGCCGCTTGCCGCTTGCCGCTTGCCGCTTGCCGCTTGCCGCTTGCCGCTTGCCGCTTGCCGCTTGCCGCTTGCCGCTTGCCGCTTGCCGCTTGCCGCTTGCCGCTTGCCGCTTGCCGCTTGCCGCTTGCCGCTTGCCGCTTGCCGCTTGCCGCTTGCCGCTTGCCGCTTGCCGCTTGCCGCTTGCCGCTTGCCGCTTGCCGCTTGCCGCTTGCCGCTTGCCGCTTGCCGCTTGCCGCTTGCCGCTTGCCGCTTGCCGCTTGCCGCTTGCCGCTTGCCGCCTGCCGCCTGCCGCCGCCCATCACGCCGCCCGCCGCAGCGCCTCGAAACCCGCCGGCTCCCAGATCCGCTTCGCGATCAGCAACCCGGTGCCGTGCTTCTGCCCCAGCGGCGCGGACGACGATTCCGCATGCAGCGCGGCCGCCTTGCTGCGCAGCCGGCGCAGCTCCTGTTCGAGCTCTGCGGCGGCCGCCTCGGTCAGCATCCCCTGCGAGAACGTCATCGTCTCGCCGGGGCCGTCGAAGCGGCTGTCGAGGAAATCGCCGAGCGCATGCGCGTGGAAGTAGCGGCGGATCGGGCCGCCCGGCAGCCAGTCGAAGTCGCGCGCGACGCGCACGCGGATCCGGTCGCCCGGCAGCAGCGCGACCACGTTCATCCGGTCGAGCATCAGCAGGTACTTCAGGCATTCGGCCTTCGTCACGCGATAGGCCGCGACGATGTCGTCCACGGTCCAGTAATTGATCGCGCAGACGGCGACGAGCAGCAGCTTCTCGTCCGAGACGAGCAACGCTTCCTGCTGTTCGGTCAGCACGTGCAGCCGCGGCGCGGACGCCGACGCCTCCTGCACGAGCTCGGCGAGCGTGTAGCCGAGCAGCTCGCCGATCTGGACGACGCGCTCGAGCGTGAAGCGCTCGCTCGCGAACAGGCGCTTCACGCTCGTCTCGGACACCACGAGCGAACGGGCGACGTCGCGGTAAGTCATGCCCTGCGCTTTCAGCAGGCGCTTCAGCGTTTCGATGAGTTGCGCGGTTTCGGTCATGATTAGTATCGAAAAATGATGCTCAAAGTGAAATTCAAGGCTACCGGCGCATACTGTTGCACGATTTTCGATACTTATCTGCATAATCCGCTCCGACCTGTCACTGATCGACGGAGATGCGATGACTCCCCGAACCGAAACCGCCGCAACCGACCCGCATCGCGCCGCCCCGCGCGACGCCCGCGAAACCGATCGCGCCTCGCCGCTCGCGACCGTACGCACGCTCGTCGCCAGCGCGCACATCGGGGATCTCGTGTTCATCCGCGTGCCGGTGCGCCCGTTCCGCGAAGTGGCGGACGCGACGGGAACGTGGACCAACCATGTCGGGATCGTCGTCGACACGTCGGCTGCGGAACCCGTGGTCGCGGAGAGCACATTTCCGTGGGCGAAGCTGACGCCGCTCACGCGCTTCGTGCAACGCTCCGAGGGCGGCCGCGTCGCGCTGGCGCGGCTCGCGACGCCGCCCACCGCTGACGAGCAGCGCCGCATGCAGGCCGCCGCCGAAAAACGGATCGGCACGCTGTACGACACCGGTTTCAACCTGCGCTCGCGGCGCCAGTTCTGCTCGCGCTACGTGCGCGAGGTGCTCGGCGACGCGACGGGCGTCGAGGTCGGCGACGTCGAGACGTTCTCGACGCTGCTCGCGCGCCGCCCGGACGCGAAGCTCGGCTTCTGGCGGCTGTGGTATTTCGGGCGCATTCCGTGGGCCCGCGAGACGGTCACGCCCGCGAGCCTGCTGCGCTGCGACCGGCTGACACTCGAATTCGACGGGATCGTGTTCGATCCGCGCCGCGCCTGACGCGCCGGATATTTCCAGCGCGACGGAGACCACGCAGGACCACAACAAGAAAAACGAAAAATAAACAGCGACGGGCTGGCTGGAGGGCCGTGCAACGTTCGTCACCGACGATACGCGAGCCCGATCGCTTTTTCCGCCGGAGCGGCAGCCGCCGTCCGGCGGTTTCTTCATTGGCGAAGCGCACATCATGCCTGCGGCATCCCGAATCCTCGCGTGATCGCATTGCATAACGATCGGTTATGCGTCCCGCGAAAAAACGTCATTTTGCATAACTTTCCGGATTGGCTAAAGTCGTGTCATCCCCTCTGCGAAAACCTATCAGGAGACGCCCGATGGAATCCCCCACGATCCTCACGCCGCGCGACTGGCCGTCGCATCCCGCGTACGTCCACCCCGAATACCGCTCGTCGGTGAAGCGCGGCCCCACCCGGCCGCTGATTCCGCTCAAAGAGAAACTGCGCGACCAGTACGCGCCCGTGTACGGCGCCGAAGACCTCGGCGCGCTCGACCACGACCTGACGAAGAACGCGGTGAAGAACGGCGAGCCGCTCGGCGAGCGCATCGTCGTCACGGGCCGCGTGCTCGACGAAGGCGGCAAGCCGGTCCGCAACACGCTCGTCGAGGTCTGGCAGGCGAACGCCGCCGGCCGCTACGTGCACAAGGTCGACCAGCACGACGCGCCGCTCGACCCGAACTTCCTCGGCGCCGGCCGCTGCCTGACCGACGACGAAGGCCGCTACCGCTTCCTGACGATCAAGCCGGGCGCGTATCCGTGGGGCAACCACCCGAACGCGTGGCGTCCGAATCACATCCACTTCTCGCTGTTCGGCGACTACTTCGGCTCTCGCCTCGTCACGCAGATGTATTTCCCCGGCGATCCGTTGCTCGCGCACGACCCGATCTTCCAGGGCACGCCCGAAGCGGCGCGCGACCGGCTGATCTCGCGTTTCTCGCTGGACATCACCGAAGAAGGCTATGCGCTCGGCTACGAATTCGACATCGTGCTGCGCGGCCGCGACGCCACCCCGATGGAGCGCTGAACCATGACGACGCTGAAACAAACCCCTTCGCAGACGGTCGGCCCGTACTTCGCGTATGGCCTGTGTCCGCAGCAGTACCACTACGACCTGAAGAGCCTGTTCACGCCGACGATCGCCGCGCCGCGCGCGGCGGGCGAGCACGTGCTGCTGGTCGGCCAGGTGTTCGACGGCGACGGCAACGTCGTCGGCGACGCGGTGCTCGAATTCACGCAGGTCGACGGCGCGGGCCGCTATCCGGCGTCGCGCGCCGACGTCGCGCAGACCGGCTTCACGGGCTTCGCGCGGGTCGGCACCGGCACGGACGCGCAGCATCGCTTCGTCGTCGAAACGGTCAAGCCGGGCCGGACCGCCGCCGGCGACAACGACGAAGCGCCGCACGTCAACGTGACGGTGATGATGCGCGGGATCCTCACCCATGCATTCACCCGCGTGTACTTCGACGACGAAGCGGCGGCCAACGCGGCCGATCCGGTGCTGAACGCGGTGCCGGCTGAGCGCCGCGCGACCCTCGTCGCGAAGCGCGAAACGCAGCCGGGCGGCCCGACGATCTATCGCTTCGACATTCGCATGCAGGGTCCGGCGGAAACGGTGTTCTTCGACGTCTGAGCGAAGCGCCGGCGCGGGCCGCCGGCCTCATGCTCGCCCTGCCGCCGCGTGCGGCGATGCATTGCGCATCGCCGCACGCGGCGGTTTCGTCTTGTCGGCGGCAGCGCGGCATCATTCGGCAAACGCCGAATTGCGCGAAAACGGAAAGTCAGACGAAAGGCCGCGCAGCCCCGCCAAACGGGGCTCTGGCGAGAATTGCAAACGTTTGCAGCGATTTCTCTTGCGCGTTATGCGGCATAGCCTATGCTATCGGCATTTGGCGAATACCATTGCATCACCACGGGCAATAATTTCGTCCAGCACGCGCTGCCGCGAAAACGCGGATAGGCGCGGATGTTCAACCGAGTGCCTTTGAGCGCGGCTGCCCGACCATATGGCAGGCGCGCGTTTTTTTTGCCCGCGCACCGGCGAGCCGCACGGTCAGCGCAGCATGAACGACATCGCCGACAAACTGTTCAGCGTGCGCACCGCATGCTCGACCGACGGCGCATCGAAGCGCAGCGTCACCGCATCCATCCGTTCCAGCGCTGGCAACATGCCGAACAGGTCAGCGAGCGCTGCGCTCTGCACGCGCAGCGTGCACGCAGTCGGCGCCGGCCGATGCGCACCGGTGCGCCGGCCTGCCGCCACGGCACCCGCGACGGTCTCGCGCGCCGCGGCCGCGATGCGTGCGCATGCGGCCGCGGGCGTCAGCGTGTCGCCGCTCGACGCGCCGCCCGCCGTCTTGACCGTCTCGAAGCGCGCGGCCGGAAAGAGCGGCCGCGTCTCCTCGGCGAACACGTCGTCGCCGGACGCCAGCGCGACGTGCGCGCCATATTCCTGCGCCAGCGCGCCGTACAGCCCCGCTTCGCCGAGTTCGACGCCGTTCAGCCAGACCTGCGTGAACGCAAAACTGTTGATCGTATGCGCGAGCACCCCGCGCGTCTGCGACTTCGCGTGATAGCCGATCATGAACACGAGGTCGGGCCGCTGCTCGAGCCCCGCCATCATGCCGAGCATCCGCGGCTTGCCGAGCACGACGCGCGAGCGCACATCGAGTTCGTCGGGCAAGAGGTTGCGGAAGCCGCCGTGCGAATCGTTGACCCAGACGGCCTGCGCGCCGCCCGCGAACGCGCCCTCGATCGCCGCGTTCGCCTCGGCGGTCATCCAGCGGCGCGCGCGCTCGTATTCCGGGTTGCCGGGCCGCGTCTGCTCGACGGCAAACACGCCGGCGACGCCTTCGATATCGGTCGAGATCAGGATCTTCATGCGTGGGTGGCGGGTCCTTCGTGGAGCAGGCGGTCGAGCTCGGGAATGGCGTCGCGCAGTGCCTGCCGCACGTGGCCGTCGCGTCCCGCGACCGTCACCGCCTGCAGCAGCGCGTCGACGATCGCGTGTTCGACGCTTTCGGCCGCGGCCTGGAACAGCGGGTCGAGTACGCCGTCGGCAAGCAGCGCCGGCAGCGTCACGAACTGGGCGTCATGGGCCATCGTGTATGCGGTCGAGAACGCGAGCGCGATATCGCCGCTGCCGTGGCCGTAGACCGACCCCGTGCGCGCCAGCCCCGCCGCCGCGCGGCGCGCGAGCCGCGCCAGCTGCCGCGCGTCGAGCGGCGCATCGGTCGCGAGCAGCATGATGATCGAGCCCTGTTCGGGCGGTTCGGCCGGCGCCGTGCGCGCGGTCACGATCCGTCCGACCGGCACGCCGTCGAGCGTCAGCATCGGCAGCCGGCCGAAGTTCGCGAGCACGAGCGCGCCGACCGTATACGAACGCCCGGCGGCCGCCGCGATCCGCGATGCCGAACCGATCCCGCCCTTGAGATCGAAGCACGACATCCCGCGTCCCGCGCCAACCGCGCCGCGCACGACGTCGCGCGTCGCGGCGCGGCACGCGTCGTCGTAGTGCGACGCGTTCACCGCGAACGCGTGCAGGTCGTTCAGGTAACCGTCGTTGCACTCGAACACGAGCGGGTTGACGGTCGGCCAGTCACGGCCGATCCGCGGATTCTCGGCGATCGCCGCGCGGATCTGCGCGTGCGCGACCGCCCCGACGCCGAAGGTATTCGTCAGCGCGATCGGCGTATCGATCACGCCGAGCTCGTCGACCTGCACGAGCCCGACGCTCTTGCCGAAACCGTTGATCACCGCCGCGCCGGCCGGCACCTTGCTGCGATACGCGTCGCCCGCATGCGGCTTCACGACGGTAACGCCGGTCTGCACCGCGCCGGCGTCGAGCGTGCAATGGCCGACCGTCACGCCGGGCACGTCGGCGATCGTGCCGCGCGGCCCCGCGGGCAGCGTCGCGGTCCACATCGTCGGCGCGGCCATCAGCGGCGCTCCAGCTTCGGATCGAGCGCGTCGCGCAGCCCGTCGCCGAGCAGGTTGAACGCGAGCACGGTCAGGAAGATCGCGAGGCTCGGAAAGATCGCGACGTGCGGCGCCGTCACCATGTCGGCGCGCGCCTCGTTCAGCATCGCGCCCCACTCCGGCGTCGGCGGCTGCGCGCCGAGCCCGAGGAACGACAGGCTCGCCGCGGTGATGATCGACGTGCCGATGCGCATCGTGAAGTACACGACGACCGACGACACGGTGCCCGGCAGGATGTGCCGCATGAGGATCGTCCAGTCCGACGCGCCGATGCTGCGCGCGGCCTCGACGTAGGTCAGGTGCTTGAGCACCAGCGTGTTGCCGCGCACGAGCCGCGCGAACGCCGGGATGCTGAAGATCGCGACCGCGCAGATCACGTTGATCATCCCGTTGCCGAGGATCGCGACGACGCCGATCGCGAGCAGGATGCCCGGGAACGCGAACAGCACGTCGGCGATGCGCATCGTGATGCGGTCCCACCAGCCTTCGTAGTAGCCGGCGAGCAGCCCGAAGAACGTGCCGATCACCGCGCCGAGCGCGACCGAGAAGAAGCCGGCCTCGAGCGAGATGCGCGTGCCGGCGACGATCCGGCTGAAGATGTCGCGGCCGAGCGAATCGACGCCGAACCAGTGCGCGGCGGACGGCCCGGCGTTCAGCGCGTCGTAGTCGAAATAGTTTTCCGGGTCGAACGGCACGATGTGCGGGCCGACGAACGCCAGCACGACGAGCAGCAGCACGAAGCCGCCCGCGACGAGCGCGACGGTCTGCTTGCGGAACTTGCGCCAGAATTCGCGCCAGGGCGTGCGGATCGTGGAGGACGCGGCCGGCGCCGCGGGCTGGACAGTCGCGTTCATGCGCGCCTCACTTGAACCGGATGGTCGGGTTGATGACCGCGTACAGCACGTCGACGGTCAGGTTGATCAGGATGAACTCGAGCGAGAACAGCAGCACGATCGCCTGGATCACCGGGTAGTCGCGCATCGTCACCGCATCGACGAGCAGCCGTCCGAGCCCCGGCCAGTTGAACACCGCCTCGACGACGATCGAGCCGCCGAGCAGGAAGCCGAACTGCAGCCCCATCATCGTGACGACGGGGATCATCGCGTTGCGCAGGCAGTGCTTGAGCACCACCATCGGCTCGTGCACACCCTTCGCGCGCGCGGTGCGCACGAAATCCTCGTTCAGCACCTCGACGAACGACGCGCGCGTGAAGCGCGCCATCACCGCCGCGACGGCCGCGCCGAGCGTCAGCGACGGCAGCACGTAGCTCTTCCACGTGCCGTCCGGCACGACCGGCAGCCAGCCGAGCTTCACCGAGAAGATCTCCATCAGCAGCATGCCGAGCGCGAACGCGGGAAACGAGATGCCCGACACCGCGAGCGTCATGCCGACACGGTCCGGCCACTGGTTGCGCCACACGGCCGACGCGATGCCGATCGCCATCCCGAACAGCGTCGCCCAGCCCATGCTGACGAGCGTCAGCAGCAGCGTGGGCATGAAGCGCTCGCCGATCTCGGTGGACACGGCGCGCTTGCTGCGCGTCGACTTGCCGAAGTCGCCGTGCGCGATCTTCACGAAGAAGTTCGCGAACTGCGTCGGCATCGGCTTGTCGAGGCCGAGATCGGCGCGCACCAGCGCGACGGTCGCGTCGTCGGCCTCGGGGCCGGCCGCGAGCCGCGCCGGGTCGCCCGGCAGCAGGTGCACGAACAGGAACACCAGCACCGCGACGATCGCGAGCGTGGGCATGAGGCCGAACAGGCGTTTGACGATGAAATTCAGCATGATGGCACCGAACCAGGGCGGCGCGCCGGCGCGCGTGGATCGCGGGACCGGCGCGCCGTGACGCGCGTGAATGTGCGCATTCAACGCGCTTACTTCAGCGAGATCTCGTCGAAATTGAACGAGCCGTCCGGCATCACGTACATGCCCTGCAGCCGCTTGCTGCGCGCGTAGACGATCTTTTCCTGCACGAGGAAGATCCACGGCGCGTCGGCCCAGATCTGCTTCTGCACGCCCGCGTAGTACTCGGCCTTCTTCGCGCGATCGGTCGTCGACAGCGCCTTCTCCAGACCGTCGTCGACGAGCCCGTTCTGGTAGTACGCGGTGTTGAACAGCTTCGGCGGCTTCGACGCGGACGCGAGCAGCGGCGTCAGCGCCCAGTTCGCCTCGCCGGTCGACGACGACCAGCCGATGTAGAACATCCGCACCGGCGCGCTCGCCGGGTCCTGCGCGCTCTCGACCTTCGAGACGCGCTCGCCCGATTCGAGCGCCTGCACCTGCACCTTCACGCCGACCTGCGCGAGCTGCTGCTGGACGAACTGGATCACCTTCTGCGACGTCGTGTTGTTGTAGCCCGACCAAAGCGTCGACTCGAAGCCGTTCGGATAGCCGGCCTCCTTCAGCAGCGCGCGCGCCTTCGCGGGGTCGTACGGCCACGGGCCGGTCTTCGTCGCATACTCGACGCCCGGCGGCACGACGCCCGGCGTCGGCATCGCGAAGCCCGAGAAGGCGACCTTCGCGAGCGCATCCTTGTTGATCGCGTAGTTGAGCGCGTGGCGCACCTTCGGGTTGTCGAACGGCTTCTGCAGCGTGTTCAGCGAGATGTAGCGCACGACGATCGACGGCCGCTCGACCACGTCGAGCTTCGGGTTGGTCCTCAGGTCGGCGACCTGCTCATACGGAATCCGGAACGCGAGATCCGCCTGGCCGGCCTTCATCAGCGCCGCGCGCGTGTTGTTGTCGATCACGGGCTTCCAGTCGATCATGTCGATCTTCGGATAGCCCTTCTTCCAGTAGCCGGCGTATTTCTTCACCTTCATGTCGTCGGTCTGCTTCCACTCGACGAACTCGAACGGCCCGGTGCCGACCGGATGCAGCCCGATCTCGCGGCCCCACTTCTTCAGCGCCGTCGGCGAGATCATTACCGCGGACGGATGCGCGATCGTGTTGATGAACGCCGAGAACGGCTCGCGCAGCGTGAACCGCACCGTATAGGGATCGACGACCTCGGTCTTCTCGATCACGCGGAACAGGTTGTAGCGCTTCAGCTTGTTCGCCGGATCGGTCACGCGGTCGAACACGACCTTCACCGCGTCCGCGTTGAAGTCGGTGCCGTCCTGGAACTTCACGCCCTGGCGCAGCTTGACCGTGTAGACCTTCGCGTCGGGCGACGCCGTGTAGCTCGTCGCGAGCACGTTGACGAGCTTCATGTCCTTGTCGAAGCCGAACAGTCCCTCGTAGAACGACTTCGCAGCCGCCTGCGACACCGTGTCGTTCGAATCGTACGGGTCCATCGTCGTGAACGTCTCGCCGACCGCGATCACCGCGGTCTGCTGCGCGAACGCGGGCAGCGCGACCGCCAGCGCGAACGCGCTCGCGCCCGTGGCAAGCAGCGCGCGCGGGCGGAACATCGGGAACGAAAGCGATTTGTTCATGTGGCCTGGCTCCTGTGCGTGATTCGGTAACGCGTGGTGGGAATCGCGGAATGACTGCCTCCGCTCGGGAAACAACCGTCTCTGCCTCGCGCGTGCGCAACTGCGGTCCATCGCCGCCCCCGTGCGTCAGTACGCGCCGCCGACGCGATGCGTCGCGACGTAGTGATCGGGGCCGACCGCGACGAGCGGCGCGACCGCCGGCTCGTCGCCGACCGCGCGGATCGGGCTCGGCACCTCGTCCGCCGGCAGCTGGCGCGGCGCGTGCCGGCGCGCCGGATCGGCGACCGGCACCGCGCTCATCAGCTTCTTCGTGTACGGATGCTGCGGCGCCTCGAACACCGCGCGGCGCGGGCCGATCTCGACGATCTGGCCGAGATACATCACCGCGACGCGATGACTGACGCGCTCGACCACCGCCATGTCGTGCGAGATGAACAGGTACGCGACGCCCAGCTCGCGCTGCAGGTCGAGCATCAGGTTGACGATCTGCGCCTGCACCGAGACGTCGAGCGCGGACACCGACTCGTCGGCGATCACGACCTTCGGGTTCAGTGCAAGCGCACGCGCGATCGCGATCCGCTGGCGCTGGCCGCCGGAGAATTCGTGCGGATAGCGGCGCGCGGCTTCCGCCGGCAGCCCGACCTTGTCGAGCAGCCAGTCGACCCGCGCCTGCGCCGCCGCGCCGCTCGCGACGCCGTGCACGAGCAGCGGCTCCATGATCGAGAAGCCGACCGTGAGGCGCGGGTTCAGCGACGCGAACGGGTCCTGGAAGATGAACTGGATATTGCGGCGCAACGCCTGCAGGTCCGGGCCCTTCAGCGTGCTGATGTCGCGGCCGTCGAATTCGATCGAGCCGCTTTGCGACTCGACGAGGCGCAGCAGCGAGCGCCCGGTCGTCGACTTGCCGCAGCCGGATTCGCCGACGAGCGCGAGCGTCTCGCCCGCGCGCAGCTCGAAGCTCACTCGCTCGACCGCATGCACGTATTGCGACACGCGGCCGAACAGGCCGCTCCTGACCGGAAAGCGCGTGACGAGGTCGCGCACGCGCAGGATCGGCGGCGCATGCGGATCGACGCGCGGCTGGGCCGGCACGGGCGCCGGCGCTTGTCCCGCACCTCCCGCCGCTTCGGCGCCGGCCTTGCCCGCCGGCGCCATCGCCATGCCGTTCGCCGGCGCGGCCGCTTCGACCTTCAGCAGTGGGAATTTCTCCGGCGCGTCGGTGCCCTGCATCGACCCGAGGCGCGGCACCGCCGCGAGCAGCGCGCGCGTGTAGCGATGCGCCGGCGCCGTGAAAATCCGTTCCGACTCGCCCTCCTCGACCTTTTCGCCGCGATACATCACGAGCACGCGATCGGCCACTTCGGCGACCACGCCCATGTCGTGCGTGATGAACACCACACCCATGTTCATCTCGTCCTGCAGGCCGCGGATCAGCTGCAGGATCTGCGCCTGGATCGTCACGTCGAGCGCGGTGGTCGGCTCGTCGGCGATCAGCAGCGCGGGCCGGCACGACAGCGCCATCGCAATCATCACGCGCTGCCGCATCCCGCCCGACAACTGGTGCGGATAGCGCGCGAACACGCGGCGTGCCTCCGGAATCCGTACGAGATCGAGCAGCCGCATCGTTTCAGCGCGCGCGTCCGACGCGCTCTTCGACTGGTGCAGCGCGATCGCCTCGCTGATCTGGTCGCCGACCGTGAACACCGGATTGAGCGACGTCATCGGCTCCTGGAAGATCATCGCGATGTCCGCGCCGCGCACGCCGCGCATCGTCGCGGCGCTCGCCTGCGCGAGGTCGAGCAGCGCGCCGTTGCGCCGCCGGAACGCGATCCGGCCGCTCGCGATCGTGCCGCCGCCGTGCTCGACGAGCCGCATCAGCGCGAGCGACGTGACCGACTTGCCCGAGCCGGATTCGCCGACGATCGCGAGCGTCTCGCCGCGATCGACGTGGAAGGACACGCCGCGCACCGCATCGAAGGTGACGCCTTCGCGGCGGAACGTCACCGACAGGTCGTCGACCGCGACGACGCGCTGCTCGGGCAACGCGAGCGCGGGCGGAGTTCGGTTCGGAGTCATGCGTGCGTCTCCTGCATGGGCGTCTCCTTTTTATCTGGGGCGATCCGGAATCAGGCCGCGTCGTCGCGGTAGATCCCGACGACGGGCGCGGCGCCGACGCGCGCGTAGCCGCGGTACATCCCTTCGGTGTTGAACGGCATCGCGACGTTGCCGTGCGCGTCAACCGCGATGATCCCGCCGCGGCCCGCGATGCGCGGCAGCTTGTTCATCACGACGTCGTACGCGGCCTCGGCGACCGACACGCTGCGGTACGCGATCTGCGCGGCAACGTCGTGCGCGGTCGCCAGCCGGATGAACATCTCGCCGGTGCCGGTCGACGACACCGCGCAGGTCGCATCGTCCGCGTAGCAGCCCGCACCGATGATCGGCGAGTCGCCGACCCGCCCCGGCTGCTTGTTGGTGATCCCGCCCGTCGACGTCGCCGCCGCGACATGACCGTGCAAATCGCGCGCGACCGCGCCGACCGTGCCGTGCTTGCGGTCCGGGTCGAGCGGCGCGCCGTCGCCGAACGCGAACGTCGCGGCGTCGTGATCGAGCAGCATGCCGGCGGCGTTGCGCGCCTTGACCCACTGCGCGTGACGCGCTTCGGTGCCGAAGTAGCCGGGCTCGACGAGCTCCAGCCCCTGCGCGGCGGCGAATGCATCGGCGCCCGCACCGGCGAACAGCACGTGCTCGCTCGCCTCCATCACGCGCCGCGCGGCGAGCACCGGATTGCGCACGCGCGTCACGCAGCAGACCGCGCCGGCGGCGAGCGTCGCGCCGTCCATGATCGCGGCGTCGAGTTCGTGCGTGCCGTCGGCCGTGTACACCGCGCCGCGCCCCGCGTTGAACAGCGGGCAGTCCTCGAGCATCCGCACCGCGACGGTGACCGCGTCGAGCGCGCTGCCGCCGTCGGCGAGCACGGCCTGCGCGGCGCGCAGGATCGCGGCCAGCTCGGCGCGGTATTGCAATTCGGTGTCGGTGCTCATCGCGTCACGCAGGATCGTGCCTGCGCCGCCGTGAATCGCGACGATCGCGGGTGAAGTCATGGCTTCCTCGAACCGGTGGATGAAGGGTCCGTCGCCGGCAGCGCCGCCTGCGGCTGCGTGAGCCACGGCAACAGGAATTCGGTCATTTCCGCGGCGGCCTTCGCGGAGCGATGCGTCCGCAGCGCGACGGCGTCGATCAGCGCCTCGATCATCGCGAGCACGGCCGCTTCCGACGTCGCCGCGAAACGGCGCTGCGCCGTCACGAACAGCGTCAGCGACGTGAGCGGCGCGAGCGGTGAATGCGGGCCGTCGGTCAGCGCCAGCACGCGTGCGCCGCGCGCCGACGCGCGGCGCGCCAGCTCGATCGTGTCCTCGACGTAGCGCGGAAACGCGATCGCGATCACGAGGTCGCGCGCATCCGCGGCGTACAGGCGCCGCGCCGCATGCGAAGGACCGCCGAGCAGCGCGAGCGACTGCACGTTGTCGTGGCACACCGACAGCCCGTGCTCCATCAGCCCCGCGAGAAACGCGCTCGATCCCGCGCCGAGGATCAGCACGCGGCGCGCGGCGACGATCGCCTCGACCGCCGCCTCGACGTTGGCCGCGTTCAGTTGCGCGCGCGTGCCCTCGAGGTTCTCGACCGCCTGGTCGAACACCGCGTCGATCCACGCGGCGTCGCGCACGCCGGCTTCCTGTTCCTGCGCGGAGCGCAGCCGTTCGACCGGCGCGAGCGTCGCCTCGAAGCCGCGCACGAGCGCCGCGCGCATCGCCGGATAGCCGTCGAAGCCGAGCGCCTTCGCGAAGCGGTTCGCGGTCGCGATCGACGCGTCGACGGCCTGCGCGAGCTCGTCGATGCGCATCGTCGCCGCGCGGAACGGATTGGCCAGCACGTATTCGCCCATCCGGCGATGAATCGGCGTCAGCGACGGCATCGCCGACGCGATGCGCGCGGCGATCGACGGTTCGGCATCGGACACGGCGGACGAAGGCGGCGTCGGCATGAGGGCGACGGTCAGGAAAATGAAAGTGAAAGTAAACTTACACAATCCACATTAGGAAAAAAATAAATTTCCAGCGACTCAGGGAATCCCCGATGCGGCGCGCGCGAGCGGATGCGCTTCGTCCTCGGCTGCCCGGGCGGGCCAATCCGGCGAATCTCTTAGGATCGCCGATTCATCCCTGCATTGCCCTACGTTGCAGCCCATTCACGGGGTAACATCACACGAGTCCGCCGCATCCGGGCTTGCCGCGCGAATGCGCGCGGTGGGCTGCGTTCCGTCTAGTCGCCCCTCTTCTGGATGCCACCCATGTCAGACTCCCGTCCCTTGCCCCGCACGACGTCCAGGCCGCAGGTCGTCCCGCCGTCGCTCGCGGCCGACAAGCGCACGCATCCGCCGATGCCGCGCGCCGGGACAGGCGACGAAGGCGGAATGACGGCGGGCTTTCTTTTCGCGGGTGTGCGATGAGCGGCGTTTCGCACGATCTCGTCGGCGACACCATCGCGCTCGGCACGTTCGCGCTGCTGTACCTCGCTGGGCTCGGGCTCGCGTTTTGGCGAATCTGGGCAGCAGGACGGCGCGGCAAGGTCTACTGGATCGTCTGCGCGGCGCTGCTGATCGGCGGCGCGGGCGCGATGTTCGCCGGGCAGTCGCCCGAATCGAACCTCGGCGAGATGCCCGGCGGCTTCGCGCTCGGCGTCGAAGCGGTTCTCGGCGGGCTGGCGATGGTCGCGGCCGGATGCGCGTGGTTGATGTTGCGCGCGCGGCGCGAGCGCTAGCCCCGCGTCTGGCCGAGAAACGCCAGCATCGCCGCATTGAACCGGGCCGGGCGCTGCAGCGGCGCGAAATGGCTGACGCCCGGCAGGATCGTCAGCGTCGCGCCCGGAATGGTGCGGGCGAGATAAGCCGCATGCTCGGGCCGGATGAATTCGTCATGCTCGCCGAGCACGATGGCGACGGGTACGTCGATCGCGGCGAGTTCCTTCGCCGAATAATCGGGCTGCGTGCGCATCATCTCGCTGACGGCGGCCACGAACGGCTCGAATCCGTCCGGCGTCGCCGACAGCGCCGCGTAATCGTTCCGGTGCCGGGCGAAACAGCGGTCGATCACCGTACTCGGCTCCATCGCCTTCACGCCGCCCGGATCCATGTTGCATGCGAAGAAGAACACGCTCTCCACGCGCGTGGGGGCCCGGGAAGCCAGCACGAGGGCGATGCACGCGCCGTCGCTCCAGCCGACGATACGGGCCCGGTCGAGGCCGCGGGCATCCATCACCGCGAGCACGTCCGATGCCATCCACTCGTAGGAATAAGGCCGGTCGTCGCGCGTGCTGCGGCCGTGGCCGCGGCTGTCGATCAGGATCGCGCGATAGCCGGCCGCCAGTATGGCCGGCACCTGGTAGCCCCAGTTGCCGGCGTGGCCGAGGCCGCCGTGCAGCAGGATCACCGGCGGGCCGTCCCCGTAGCACGCATGCCAGATACGCGCGCCGTCATGGTCCAGCCAGCCCTCGAAGCCGGCCGCCGGCAGCGGCGCGGCGCCCTGCGCTTCGAACCGGCCGAGGTCGTCATCCTCCATCTCCGCACTCATCGTTCTTTTATCCTTGCGACGAAGCCGAAGACGCGATTGTAATGCGCGTCCCGGCGCGATCGGCTTGACGGACGCGGCCGCGCCCTGCGCCGCCCACGCGTTTGTCTACGCGCCGTGCTTGTGCGCGCCGATCATCCAGCACGCTGCGTCGAAACGCAGTTCGTCGCCGCGCACGTAATGCTCGAACGCCGCACAGGCCGCTTCGACCACGCGCATGCGCGTCGCGTCGTCCGCTTCACGCAGCGCGAGGCCGACGGGGCCCAGCCGCGACACATAGTCGGCCAATGCGTGCATCGGCAGCACGCATTGCACATCGATCGGCCGGATGTCGATGCCGGTCCAGCCGCTCGCGTCGAGAATCGACGCGACCCGCTCCCCGTCGCCGAACGCGAACTGCCCGGGCGCACCGGGGATCCGCGGCGGCAGGCCCGGCAGCAGCGGCGCCGCGGCGCGCTCGGCGGTCGTCATGAAAGGATTCTCCGCCGCGCTGCGCCAGGCGATCGCGCACAACCGCGCGCCGTCGGCGGCCGCGTGCCGCAGGTTTGCGAACGCGCGGACCGGATCGTCGAAAAACATCACGCCCAGGCGCGACACGATCAGGTCGAAGCTCGCGGGCGCAAACACATGCGTCTGCGCATCCGCGCGGACGAACCCGGCGCTGACGCCCGCACGTTCGGCGCGCGCCCGCGCCGCATCGAGCATCGGCGCCGATACGTCGACGCCGGTACAGCGCGCCTGCGCGCCGAGCCGCCGCGCGACCGCGACCGTGACTGCGCCCGTGCCGCAGCCGACATCGAGCACCTGCCGTGCGCCCGTGGCGACGGCCGCTTCGACGAGCAGTTCCTCGAACGGCTCGAACATCCGGTCGAGCGCCGCTTGCATGTCGACCCATGCGCGACCGGACGGGCCGTTCCAGAGTGCGGCCAGTTCACCGTTGGCTGGATGGGTGTGGTTCATGATCGATTTCCTGTGGATGCCCTCGAAAGGCGAATCGACAGTGTGCTGCCTCAAGCCGGCTTGAAGTCGAGCGACGGACTTTCCAAAACAAGACCGGGGCAAAATCCGGCCGGCCCCATGACAACTGCAAATTGATTTTGCGAGCGGCCTAAACCCGGGGCAGTCAGCTGCCGTTAATCTTTCTTGCAAATACCATTCACAAATAACAGGAAGACCGACTGTCTGGCTGGAAACCGCTGCATATCCCGGAATGCCGCAAATATCCATACTCCTGCACTGTAAGTTGCGGCAACCGGCGATAGCGCCACGGATGGGCGTGGGCTGCGGATAGCCGTCGGGCGCGTATTCCAATGACCGAGGGCTATATGACAATTTCGATCTCCAGCTACACCAGCAGCACGGCCCTGTACACGCAAACCCAAACTCAACCTGCTTCAAGTCAAGACAAATCGCCGGTCGGCGCCACGGCTAAAACCAGGTCCGTTACCGTCTCGTGGCTCGCTCAGCAGTTGAGCGATGCGGAATCGCGCGCTCAAACACGCAATAGCACACTCAGCCGAAAAGAACTGGGCGCAAGGGCCGCAACCATCGATGATCAAATTGCCGGCGAAACCTGGGCCGCGAACCGGGCCAAACACGATGCCGAGCGCCCGAAATCGGACGACCCGCAAGCTTTGGCGCTGGCCAGGCAAGCGACGGATTTCACCCATCGCATCGGCGCCAACCCGTTCAAGGGCATGTCCCGCGAGCAGTTGGATGCCATTGCCTATGATGAAAGCGGTTCATTTACCGTCAACGAACGGCAAACGGCCTGGCAGGAAGCCTACGATCAGGAACAGGAATGGCGCGTTCGGGTCATTGCGGAAGGTAATCTCGAGTATCAAAGAACCGGGAAACAGAACGACTTCTTTGCCGAAGTGCTCAAGCACTACAAGGGCTTGCCGGCGATCGAGCAAGCGCAATACCCCGACGACTACGCGTCGAAACTGCAGTACTGGATCTCGCTCGACTTCAACTTCCACACGAACCAGGCTGAAGGCAGCGGAACCTCCTACAAGAGCCTGGTCGAGACGCTGCTCGCGCAAGGCCCGCATGCCCGGAATGGCGCGAAGATTGCTTCGTTGGCAACTCAGGACACACAGGCTGCGCGCTAGCGCTTCGCGGCGGACGCCACGCGGAGGATCGACCGAAACCGCCATCATCGAAAGGCAATGCGCCAATGTGTCGCCTTGAGTCGGCTCGAGGACTAGCGCCGACACTGTCGCGCAATCGGCGCAACGCATCGGGGGCTCGCCGACGCGCGTTCCGCCCGTGCTTCGATCCTTCCGGCCGCCGCCCGCGCCCTCTCGGTGCGGGACGCCATCCACGCCAGCCCCCGCCCGTCGCCCCCGGTCTGGGCAAAAACATCGATCGCCGAATCGCGCAGAATGCGTCGACGGCGAGCCGAATCGCCACGCCCGCCGAATCGTTTTCATATTTCTTACATTCGTGTTGCGTATGTTGACGGCTTTTCAACGGTGACCACCATGCGACGACTCTCCCTGCACGCTGTGCCTGCGCGCCTCGTCTCGCTGGCGGCGATCGCGGCCCTCGCGACGCTGTCGGCGTGCTCGAATCACATCGATACGCCCGCCGACCCGGCGAGCGCCGCGATCAACGTGCAGGCCGCGTGGGTCGAGATCGGCGACGCGAACCAGCCGATCGCGCGCGTCGTCACGAACTTCACGCCGGCGTCCGCCAGCGACCCGCTGTGCCCGCAGCTCGTCGTCGACGGCAAGGTGTCGCGGATGACGCTGCGCGCGGGCGCGGCCACCGCGCCGCAGCGGCCGACCGCGAGCGACCCGGCGGATTCGAAGCCGTCGAGCTTCCCGGTCTCGGTCTGCGAAATGACGCTGCCGGCCGGCGCGCAAAGCGCGAATGTCGCCGGCCGCGCATTGCCGCTGCCGAAAGCGCAGCCGCAGCGCATCGCGATCATCGCCGACACCGGCTGCCGGATGAAGAAAGCCGACAACGCGTGGCAGGCGTGCAAGGATTCGACGGTCTGGCCGTTCGACACGATCGCCGCGAGCGTCGCGAAGCTGTCGCCGGATCTCGTGCTGCACGTCGGCGACTATCACTACCGCGAAAACGCGTGCCCGCCCGACATCGCCGGCTGCAAGGACAGCCCGTGGGGCTACGGCTGGGATACGTGGCAGGCCGACCTGTTCCGCCCGGCCGCGCCGCTCTTCGCGCAGGCCCCGTGGGTCGTCGTGCGCGGCAACCACGAGGAATGCGCGCGCGCCGGCCAGGGCTGGTTCCGCTTCCTCGATCCGCGCCCCTACAGCGATGCGCGTTCGTGCAACGACCCGACCAACGACGGCAACGCGAACTATTCGGAACCGTATGCGGTGTCGCTCGGCAGCGGCACGCAGGTGATCGTGTTCGACACCGCGAAGGTCGGGCGCAACGCGCTGAAGACGACCGACACGCAATTCCAGATCTACCAGAAGCAGTTCCAGACGGTGGCCGCGCTCGCGTCGAAGGCCGGCATGTCGACGACGATCTTCACGAACCATCATCCGATCCTCGCGTTCGCGCCGATCGCGGGCAGCACGCCCGCGCCGGGCAACCTTGCGCTGCAGTCGGTGATGTCGAGCCTCAACGCGCAGGCGTACTACCCGCCCGGCGTCCACGTCGCGCTGCACGGGCACGTGCACGACTTCCAGGCGATCAATTTCGCGTCCGGCCACCCGGCGACGATCGTGTCGGGCAACGGCGGCGACAACCTCGACGTCGCGCTGCCGGACCCGTTCCCGGCCAGCCTGACGCCCGCGCCCGGCGCCGTCATCGACAAGCTGTCGCACAACAACAGCTTCGGCTTCCTGATCATGGAGCGCCGCCCGGCGCCGGCGACGGGCTGGGTATTCCATGCGTACTCGGCCGCCGGCAAGCTGCTCGCGTCGTGCACGCAGGCCGGCACGACGCTCGCCTGCGACAAGACCGGGTTCGTCGCGCCGTGACGACGCGTTCGGCACGCAGCGGCCGCGCGCCGCACGTTCAACGGGAAGCCGGCTCGCCGCGCGCCGGCCGTACAACCCGTACAACCCGTACGACCCGCATGGTCCTGCTCGCGGCCGCGACGCTCGCCGCCGCGGTGCCGCTG
The DNA here is from genome assembly GCF_002097715.1 of Burkholderia ubonensis subsp. mesacidophila. Taxonomy (NCBI): domain Bacteria; kingdom Pseudomonadati; phylum Pseudomonadota; class Betaproteobacteria; order Burkholderiales; family Burkholderiaceae; genus Burkholderia; species Burkholderia ubonensis. The sequence goes on along the minus strand of NZ_CP020738.1, from coordinate 1,435,809 downwards.
GCCGGCCGCACCGCGCCGTCCGACACCGTGCTCCTGCCCGGCGCCCCGCCCGCTCGCGTCGTCGGCACGATCGGCAACGGCACGCCGCAGGTCACGGCCAAGATCGACGCGGCCACCGCGCGCTTCGCGCCCGACCCGACGCTCGTCGCGCTCGGCCGCCGCATCTTCTTCGATCCGCGCCTGTCGGAGCCGCGCGGCATGTCGTGCGCCGGCTGCCACGATCCCGGCCGCGCGTTCGCGCCGACGCTGTCCGCAGCCGCCCTCGCGGGCCCGGGCGTGCCGCAGGGCAGCCGCCCGGGGCGCTTCAGCCAGCGCAATGCGCCGTCGCTGCTCTACGTGCGCTACGTGCCGCGCCGCCACTTCTACCAGGACGACGACGCGCCCGCGCCGTCGCCGTTCGGCGGCCTGTTCAGCGACGGCCGCGCGGACACGCTCGCCGAACAGATCCGCGGGCCGCTGTTCGATCCGAACGAGATGAACAACCGGTCGCCGGCCGCGCTGCTGCGCAAGGTCGACGCAACCGAACTCGCGCCCGCGCTCGCCGCGCGCTTCGGCGACGGCGTGCGGCGCGATCCGGAACGCATGGTGCGCGCGCTCGGCGCAGCGGTGCAAGCGTATCTGCAGAGCGACGAGATGGCGCCGTTCGCGTCCCGCTTCGACGCGTACCTGCGCAGCCGCACGCCGCTCGCCCCGCAGGAGATGCGCGGCCTCGCGCTGTTCAAGAATCCGGACAAGGGCAACTGCATGAGCTGCCACACGCTGTCCGACACGTCGAGCCGGCCGGAGCGCTCGCTGTTCACGGATTTCGGCTACGACGCGATCGCGGTGCCGCGCAACCGCGCGCTGCCGGCCAATCGCGACCCGCGCCACTTCGACAACGGCCTGTGCGACACCGCGCGCCGGCTGCGCTGGCCGGAGCCGGACCAATGGTGCGGCTACCTGCGCACGCCGGGCCTGCGCAACGTCGCGGTGAAGCAGACCTTCATGCACAACGGCGTGTTCACGTCGCTGCGCGACGCGGTGGCGTTCTACAACACCCGCTCGACCGATCCGCGGCACTGGTATCACGGCGCCGCGACGTTCGACGACGTGCCGCCGGCCTACCGCGGCAACATCAACGTCAACTCGACGCCGATGAACCGCCGCCCCGGCACGCCGCCCGCGCTGACCGAAGCGGAAATCGACGACCTCGTCGCATTCCTCGGCACGCTGACCGACGCGCGCTACGCCGCCGACGCCCACGCCAAGGCCGCCGCGCCCGCCCTGGCGCACTGACCCTGTCCGAATGGCCAACGGCCCCGGCCCTGCTTGCAGTCGCCCGAAACACTGGTTATATTTACAGTACTGTATTTATAGACAGTGAGGTGCGCGATGGAACATCTGGTCCGGATCGTCAACGACACCGATCGCCAAGTGCTGGCCTGGCTCCGTACGCAAGTCGGCGATGCGCGCGTGGAGCGCGCGGCGCGGCAGCTCGGGCACACCCGCAAGCCCTATCCGTCGGCCCTGTGCCGATACCTGGGCGTCAGTGCGCCGGCCACGCTGCGCCACATGGCGTGGCCGCGGCCGGTGCGCGATTTCTCGGTCGGCGACCGCTATCTGTCGCTGATCCGCCAGCACCTCGCCGCCCACACCGCCGGCCGCTGAGCCGGGCAGACGATCGAGCCGGCGCGACGGCACAGCTGCTTATGCGGCGGCTGCGGCGCGCACGAGGCGGCCGAGCGTCTCGAAAGCCTCCTCGAGTTGCGCGTCGAACGGTCGCGCGCAGCCGATGCGGATGAATGCATCGAAGCGGTCGGTGTTGGAAAAGATCGCGCCAGGCGCGATGCGCACGCCTTGTTCGAGCGCCGCATTGAACAGCGCTTCCGAATGCACGCCGTCCGGCAACGCGACCCACAGCATCAGGCCGCCCGGCGGCTGGTTCAGCCGCGTGCCGGCCGGAAAGTGGCGTGCGATCGCGTCGATCGTCGCATCGCGCTGCGCGCGCAACTGCTCGCGGAACCGATGCAGATGGCGGTCGAACGCGCCTGAACCGACGAATTCGGCCGCAATGGCCTGCAGCAGCGCGGCGTTGTGGCGACTTTGCGCAAACTTCAGCATCTTCACGCGCGCATGCCAGCGCCCCGCGCTCATCCAGCCGAGCCGCATGCCAGGCGCGAGCACCTTGTTCAGCGACGGGCAGTAGATCACGGTGCCGTCGCGATCCCACGCCTTGACGGGCTTGACGGCCTGCGGCGCTTCGACCAGTTCACGGTACGGCTCGTCCTCGATCACGGCCACGCCGTGCCGCGCGCACAACGCGACGAGCGCGGCCTTGCGGTCGTCGGGCATCACGCTGCCGAGCGGGTTCTGCAGGTTCGGCACGACGACGACCGCCTTGATGTCCGGATAGGCGGACAGCGCCACGTCGAGCGCCTCGATCGACAGCCCGGTCGTCGGGCTGGCGGGGATTTCGAGCGTGCGCAGGCCGAGGCTCTCGAGCAGCTGGATCAGCCCGAAGAACGCCGGCGATTCGATCGCGATCGTGTCGCCCGGCCGGGTGACCGCGCGCAGTGCGAGGTTCACCGCATCGACGCCGCCGCTCGTCGATATGACTTCGTCCGGCGACACCGTCACGCCATACGACAGCGCGCGCTTCGCCATCGTCTGCCGGAACTCCAGCGAACCGCCGACCGGGCCGGCATCGGTGAGCAGCGTCGGTTTGTGCCGCAGCAGCCGGATGGCGAGCGCCTGCAGGCGCGCCGTCGGATACAGCACCGACAACGCCGATGCGCCGCCGAGATTCAGCGCATCGGGCATCGCGTTCGCGCGGTCGATTACTCGCGATACGCGCTCGTGCAGGCCGGCGAACGGCGGATCGACCGTCAGCGGCGGCGCGTCGCTTTCGCGCAGCGTCTCGAGCGCGGCCGACGCGCGACGGCGGACGAAGTAGCCGGAGCGCGGCTTCGCCTCGCACCAGCCGGCATCCTCGAGCCGCCGGAACGTCTGGATCGCGGTCGACAGGCTGACGCCATGCTGCTCCATCACCACGCGCACCGACGGCATCCGGTCGCCGGGCGCCAGCGTACCGGCGGCAATGATGCGCCGGTAGTGCTCGGCGAGCCGCTCGTACAGCGGCTCGCCGGCGATCGGCAGATGTTGGCGGGAGGCGTCGCGGGAAGGATTCATGCGGGCCATCGTGCCCGCGCGGCTGGTCTGCTGCCAGATACAGATCCCGGGAAAACCGACCGATACAGCCGTATGAACTGATGCCTGCACCGCAACAGATTCCCATCCCCTGAATCTGTCGCGCCCGGGCGGGCGTCCCTAACCTGTCGACATGCGATCGCCTCGCACGACGCGACGGCGCGCAACCGGGAACGAAATCGCCATGCGGACTCGACACTACCGGCTGGACGCCGGCCAAAGCCACATCGCGTGGTTCGACAAGGGCAGCCAGGTCATCGTGCTGGACGGCGCGCTCGCCGTCACGCTCCGGCACGGCGGCCTCGACTGGCTGCCGGACGGGCCGCACACCATGCGCCGGGTGCTCGATGCCGGCGACTGCCTGACGATCGAAGCGGCTGGCCATGTGTCGCTCGCACCTGCCGGCGCAGCGGCGGCCAGTACCGCGGTGGTCGCGCCGGAGCCGCGCGCCGGGTGGCGCGGCGTGCTCGACGCGTGGCGGGCGCGCTTGCGGCGCGGGTCGACGACGGCGACGTGACGACCGACCTTCGGCGCCTGTCGATTTGAGAGCCGACCTCGCGACCAGCCCGTCACCGCGCGGCTCGGCGCCGCGCGATCCACTCGAACGCAGCCATCCCCGCCAGCATCGCGACGACAAAACCGATCCCCTTGAGCGATCCGAAGCCGATCGACACGAGCGCGGGCCCCGGACAGAACCCCGCCAGCCCCCAGCCGGCGCCGAACGCCGCGCTGCCCGCCACCAGACGCACGGTCATCGCCCGCGCGGTCGGCAACTGCATCGGCAGACCGAGCCACGACCGCGTGCGGCGCTTCGCCCATGCGAATGCGAGCCCGCCGACGCCCGTCGCACCGGCCATCACGAAGGCGAGCGACGGATCCCAGCCTCCCGCGAGATCGAGAAATCCGAGGACTTTCTGCGGATTGGCCATGCCCGACACGACGAGCCCGCCGCCGAAGACCAGCCCCGCAAGGAATGCGAACCATGCCGCCATGTCAGCCTCCCAACAGGTGCCGCTGCACGAACACGGTCAGGAATCCGACAGCCATGAACGTCGCCGTCGCGACCAGCGAGCGCAGCGACCCGCGCGACAGCCCGCACACGCCGTGGCCGCTCGTGCATCCGCCCGCGTAACGCGTGCCGATCCCGACCAGCAGGCCGGCCGCGATGACGAGGGGCCAGCTCGCGTCGACCTGCGGCGTCGCGCCGATTCCGGCCGCGCGCAACACGACCGGCGCGACGATCAGCCCCGCGACGAACGCCAGCCGCCAGTCGCGCCCGTCCGCACAGGGCGCGAGCAAACCCCCGACGATGCCGCTGATTCCTGCCACGCGCCCGTTGAACGCGACGAACCCTGCGGCCGCCAGCCCGATCAGCACGCCGCCCGCGAGCGACAGCCACGGCGTGAAATGAGACACATCAAGCTGCATCGCGCTTCCCCTTCGGCGCCGGGCCGCAGAATTGCTCGTAGAGCACCGCCATCACCGCGATCGCGGAGGGGCTGTCGAGCGAGTAATGGATGTTCTTGCCTTCGCGGCGTGTGCGGACCAGCGCGTTGTCCCGCAGCACGCCCAGTTGCTGCGACAGCGTCGGCTGACGGATGTCGAGCCGCACTTCGAGATCGCTCACGCAGCGTTCGCCTTGCGACAGCTCGCACAACAGCAACAGCCGGTCGGGATTCGACAGGACCTTCAGCAGCGCGCAGGCCGATTCGGCCGCGGCGCGCATCTGCTCGGGATCGGGAAAGGGGGATGAAGCGTCGGATTTCATCGAAGGCGCCAACAATTTACGATCAAACATTATATTAGTTTATATATCGTTTGTCGCTGAGACGCCCTCCAGTGCGAATCGCACTCGGTGACTGCGCCTTCTTTTCGACTCAAGCCGGCGGTCGTGCAGCGCACGACCGGCCCCGTCAGGCGTCGTCGCCCCCATCCATCACCAGCGTCCCCACCCGCGCCGGCACCAGCGGCGGACGCGGCGCCGGCGGCGTCCAGCCGAACAGCGTCTGCGCGGCCGCGCCGCACACGCGGCCCTGGCAAGCGCCCATCCCGCAGCGCGACTGCAGCTTCGCGGCCGTCCAGCCGGCTTCGTTCACGAGCGCGTCGAAGCGGACGTCCTCGCAGCGGCAGATGAGCGTATCGGGCCGCGCGAGCTTGAGGACCGGCTCCCTGATTGCGAACCGTTCGCGCACCGCATCCGCGAACGCCTGCCAGCGAGCGCGGCGTGTAATCAACTCGGCAAGCCCCGATGTCTGCCCGGTCGCCGCATAACCGGCGATCTCGCCTTCGACCATCGCCAGCTCGCTGCCGCCGACGCCCGTGCACTCGCCTGCCGCGAAATGCCCTTCCCGGCTCGTGCGCTGGTGCGCATCGACCGCCACCGCGCCGTTTTCGATCCGGCAGCCGAGATGGCTCGGCAGCGCCGTGTTCGGCACGAGACCGAATCCGCACGCGAGCCGGTCGCATTCGACGTCGAATTCGCGGCCGCCCTGCCTGATCCGCACACCTTCGAGCCGCTGGTCGCCGAAAGCCTCGACGACCCAGGCATCCGGCCGGTAGACCGGCGTCATCAGCCGCGCCGCCTGCGCGAGCTTCGACGGCCAGCGCCACAACCCGATCCCGAAGCCGATCACGTCCGCCCGCGCGGCCTGTTCGAGCACGTGCAGCACCTGCGCGCCCCGCTCGCGCGCCGTCGCGGCGCTCGCCAGCAGCAGCGGCCCGCTGCCGGCGATCACGGTGCGCTGTCCGCGCACGTCGAGGCCGTGCTTGACCAGCGCCTGCAAGCCGCCCGCGCCGGTGACGCCCGGCAGCGTCCAGCCGGGAAACGGCAGCAGCAGCTCGCGCGCGCCGCAGCACAGGATCAGCGTGCGGTATTCGAGCAGCAGCCCGCGCTCGTCGTCTTCGAGCAGCAGCGTGCCCGGGCTCGCTTCGGCGACGATGCGCGTCGCCGCGAGATGCCGGACGTTCGGTTGCCGCAACACGTCGAGACGCGCGGCCGCAGCCGGCGGTGAAGCGACGCCCGGCCCCTGCCGCCAGATCTGCCCGCCCGCCCGTGGGTTGTCGTCGACGATCGCGACCGATGCGCCGCTTTGCGCCGCCGCCTGCGCGGCGGACAGCCCGGCCGGCCCCGCGCCGACGATCGCGACGTCGACGCTCAGAATCTCGTGTTTCATCGCATTCGCTCCACCTGCATCCCGTCGCTGCACAGCGTCTGGCACGCGAGCCGGCGGCGTCCGTCGATCGTCATCCTGCACTCCTGGCAGATGCCCATCCCGCAAAACGGCGCGCGCGGCGCGCCCGTGCACGACATGCGCGTCGTATCGTCGCCGCTCGACGCGACGGCGGCGGCAACCGTCAGGCCGTCCGCCACCGTCAGCGCACGGCCGTCCAGATGAATGATCATGAGCGTGCTCCTGCAACGCGGGACGTCGACAGGAAGCGCCCCGGCAAATACGGTTCGACGTCGATCGGCGGCCGCTCGCCGAACATCAGCGCGGCTAGCAGCCGCGCGCTGCCCGGCGCGGTCGTGACGCCGAGCCCTTCGTGCCCGACCGCGAGCCACACGCCCGGCTGCGCCGGGTGCTCGCCGAGCAGCGGCAGGCCGTCCGGGCTCGCCGCGCGGAAGCCCGTCCATGAACGAATGCCGTTCAGGTCGGCCAGCGCCGGCAGGTAGCCGACCGCACGGCGCAGCATGCGCGCGAGCACCGGCGGCTCGACGCGCGGATCTTCGGTGTCGAACTGGCGCGACGAGCCGATCAGCAGCTGGCCGGTCGGGCGCGGCTGCACGTTGAACGCGACCGACGTGCCGTCGCTCGCATGCGCGCTCGCCGCATAGCCGAGCTCGACGAGCTGGTGCGACACGCGCCTCGGATAGCGATCGGTGATCAGCAGATGGCCCTTTTTCGGCCGCAGCGGCAGTTCGGGCAGCAGCGTGCGCGCCGCGACGCCGTTCGCGACGACCACGCGTTCCGCGCGCAGCACGTCGCCGTTCGCGAGCGTCACGCTCGGCCCGTCGACCGCGACCACCTTGTCGCGGCGCAACACGATGCCCGGCACGCGCTGGAGCAGCCAGTTCGCCGTCACCGGCGCGTACAGAATGCCGTCGCCGGGAATCCACAGCGCGCCACCGAGCCCGGGCCGCAGCATCGGTTCGAGCGCGGCGAGCACCCCGCTGTCGACCAGCTCGCCGGCCACGCCGTGCGCCGCGAGCGTCGCCTGCTTCGCGCGCGCGAGGTCCATCTCGTTCGAATCGGCCGCGAGCCACAGCGTCCCGCAGTTCCGATACGCGCAGCCTTCCGGCATCTGTCCGCTCAGCCCTCGCCACAACTCGATCGAGAAATGGCTCAGCGCGAGCTCCGCCGCGTTGTCGTCCATCGCGACGAGGTGCCCCATGCCGGCGTCCGTCGCGCCGCCGCTGGCGTCGTCGAGCACCAGCACGCGCAGGCCGCGCTGCGCCAGCTCGTGCGCGCATGCCGCGCCGACGATGCCCGCGCCGATCACGACGACATCGGTCTTCACGTCGCTCACGACACGATGCCCCAGCCGAACGGATCGTCGTCCTCGATCAGCAGCGTCGCTTCCGCGCTCAGGTGCGCGGTGCCGCGGATCGTCGGCACGATGCCGCCGTCGCTTTCGACGTAGCTCGCGTGGAACACGCTGCCGATCACGCTCGCCTGCCGCCACACGACGCCCGGCGCGAGCTTGCCGTCCGCCGCGAGGCACGCGAGCTTCGCGCTCGTGCCGGTGCCGCACGGCGAACGGTCGTACGCGAGGCCCGGGCATAGCACGAAGCTGCGGCTGTCGTGCTCGGGATCGTCGGCGAACAGCTCGATGTGGTCGATCTCGCCGCCGTTCGCGCCGGCGACGCCCGCGCGTTCGAGCCCTTCACGCACGGCCGACGCATACGTGGTCAGCGCCGCGACGTTGTCGCCGGTCACGCGCTGCCCGTGGTCGCTGATCAGGAAGAACCAGTTGCCGCCCCACGCGATGTCGCCCTTCACGGGGCCATGGCCCGGCACGTCGACGACGACGTCCTTCGCATGCCGATACGCGGGCACGTTGCGCACGCTGACCGACAGGTCGTCGTGCAGCGTTGCCTCGACGGTGCCGACCGGCGTTTCGATCCGGTGCACGCCCGGGTTGATGCGCCCCATGTGATGCAGCGTGCGCACGACGCCGATCGTGCCGTGCCCGCACATGCCGAGATAGCCGCTGTTGTTGAAGAAGATCACGCCGGCGGCGGCGTCGGGCGACACCGGCTCGCACAGCAGCGCGCCGACCAGCACGTCGCTGCCGCGCGGCTCGAGGATGCAGGCGGTGCGAAAACGGTCGTGCTCGCGCGCGAGCAGGTCGCGCCGCTCGGCCATCGAGCCGTTGCCGAGCGCAGGAAAACCGGACACGACGAGCCGCGTGGGTTCGCCGCCGGTGTGCGAATCGATGATCTGGATGCGCTTCATCATGCGTCGTCCGAAAGTGGGGAAAGGAGCACAGCTTCCTCCGTCGCGCGTCCGCCCGCTTGTGGATTTTCGATGAGGACGACGACGAAATCGGCACAGTGCGCGGCGCCTTCCCGGCACCGTTCGGCGACTGTGCCGATTTCGTCATGTTGCTCCGGGAAACGACTCAAGCGTGATGGGCGTTTGCACGGCGATACTGGTCACCACACCGACACCTGTCGGCCGACCGATACGAACGTAGGAGATTTCAGTGAGCCGAAACGCCATTCAGTGGACCGGGGTTTTCCCGGCCGTCAGCACCCAGTTCAAGCCGGACTTTTCCCTCGACATCGACGCCACGCACCGCGTGGTGAAGAACCTGGTGAACGACGGCGTGTCGGGCCTCGTGGTCTGCGGCACGGTCGGCGAGAACACGTCGCTGTCGACGTCGGAAAAGCTCCAGGTGATCGAGGCCGCGCGCGACGCGGCCGGCGGCAAGATTCCGGTGATCGCCGGCATCGCCGAGTTCACGACCGAGTTCGCGCGCAACACCGTGCGCGAAGCGCAGCGCGTCGGCGTCGACGGCGTGATGGTGATGCCCGCGCTCGTCTACTCGGCGAAGCCGCACGAGACCGCCGCGCACTTCCGCGCGGTCGCGACGAGCACCGACCTGCCGGTGATGGTCTACAACAACCCGCCGATCTACAAGAACGACGTGACGCCGGACGTGCTGATCGCGCTGCAGGACTGCGAGAACATCGTCTGCTTCAAGGATTCGTCGGGCGACACGCGCCGCTTCATCGACCTGCGCAACGCGGTCGGCGACCGCTTCGTGCTGTTCGCGGGCCTCGACGACGTGGTGGTCGAGAGCATCGCGGTCGGCGCCGAAGGCTGGGTGTCGGGCATGTCGAACGCGTTCCCGAAGGAAGGCGAGACGCTGTTCCGCCTCGCGAAGCAGAAGCGTTTCGACGAAGCGCTCGCGCTGTATCGCTGGTTCATGCCGCTGCTGCACCTCGACGCGCGCCCGGACCTCGTGCAGTGCATCAAGCTGTGCGAAGAGCTGGTCGGCCGCGGCAGCGCGGTCACGCGCCCGCCGCGTCTCGCGCTGCAGGGCGACACGCTCGCGGAAGTGAAGGCGATCGTCGCGAAGGCGCTCGAAACGCGCCCGACGTTGCCCGACGTCGGTCTCTGACCGGCTTGCCCGGCGGCGGCGCAACGGCTTTCCCCGCCGCGCCGCCGCCTCCGGTCAGGCATGGCCCGCACGGGCCCGCCCCGGTCGATCGAACCGGGCGCCGCCGGCCGGCAGGCGCGCGCCGCCGCTCCGTCGGAGCGCGGCGCGATTTCCGCCTGTGCCGACATTCCCATAGGAGACAAAGCCCATGCCAGGCCAAGGCAATGCACAACCGTCCGTGCCGCTTTCCCGTTCCGCGCACCCCGACGCGGGTCACGGCAAGTTCAAGAAACAGCTGTCGCTGACCGACCTCACGTTCATCGGTCTCGGCGCCATTTTTGGGTCGGGGTGGCTGTTCGCCGCGAGTCACGTGTCGACGATCGCGGGCCCGGCCGGCATCTTCTCGTGGCTGCTCGGCGGCTTCGCGGTGCTGCTGCTCGGCATCGTCTACTGCGAGCTCGGCGCCGCGCTGCCGCGCGCGGGCGGCGTGGTCCGCTACCCGGTGTTCTCGCACGGCCCGCTGCTCGGCTACCTGATGGGCTTCATCACGCTGATCGCCTTTTCGAGCCTGATCGCGATCGAAGTCGTCGCCGCGCGCCAGTACGCGGCCGCGTGGTTTCCGGGCCTGACGGTCGAAGGGTCGAGCGACCCGACGACGCTCGGCTGGCTCGTGCAGGCAGCGCTCCTCGGTTTCTTCTTCTACCTGAACTATTCGAGCGTGAAGACGTTCGCGAAGGCGAACAACATCATCAGCCTCTTCAAGTTCATCGTGCCGCTCGCGGTGATCGCGGTGCTGTTCACGTTCTTCAAGCCCGCGAACCTGACGCTCCACGGCTTCGCGCCGTTCGGCATGCCGGGCATCGAGATGGCGGTGTCGGCGGGCGGCATCATCTTCGCGTACCTCGGGCTCACGCCGATCGTGTCGGTCGCGAGCGAGGTGCGCAATCCGCAGCGCACGATCCCGATCGCGCTGATCCTGTCGATCCTGCTGTCGACGCTGATCTACGTGCTGCTGCAGCTCGCATTCATCGGCAGCATTCCGACCGGCATGCTCGCCGCCGGTTGGCACGACGTCAGCAAGGCATTCTCGCTGCCGTACCGCGACATCGCGCTCGCGCTCGGCGTCGGCTGGCTCGCGGTGATGGTCGTCGCCGACGCGATGATCTCGCCGAGCGGCTGCGGCAACATCTACATGAACGCGACGCCGCGCGTCGTCTACGGCTGGGCGAAGACCGGCACCTTCTTCAAGGTGTTCACGCGCATCGACGAGGCGTCCGGCATTCCGCGCGCGGGCCTATGGCTGACCTTCGGCCTCGCGATCTTCTGGACGCTGCCGTTCCCGTCGTGGGAAGCGCTGATCAACATCGTGTCGGCCGCGCTGGTGCTCAGCTACGCGGTCGCGCCCGTGTCGGTCGCGGCACTGCGCCGCACCGCGCCCGACCTGCCGCGGCCGTTCCGCGCGAGCGCGTTCGGCATCACCGGCCCCGCGTCGTTCGTGATCGCCGCGCTGATCGTCTACTGGTCGGGCTGGAGCACCGTGTCCTGGCTGCTCGGCCTGCAGATCGTGATGTTCGTCATCTACCTCGCGTGCCGCCGCTGGGTGCCGACCGCGCACCTGAGCCTCGCCGAGCAGGTGCGTTCGTCCGCGTGGCTGATCGCGTTCTATGCGGCGATGATCGTCGCGTCGTATTTCGGCGGCTTCGGCGGCACGGGCCGGCTCGCGCATCCGTACGACACGCTCGTCGTCGCGGCGATCGCGCTCGTCATCTATTACTGGGGCGCGCATACCGGCGTGCCGTCCGCGAAGCTGCAGCTCGAGGACGACGAAGGCTGATACCCCCTTCCCTTTTTTCATCGGCCGGGCCGTGCGCCCGGCCCGCACTTTTTCCGAGGAGAACCATGCAACTCACAGGTCAGCTTTTGATCGGCTCCGCTGCCGTCAACGGGCAGAACGGCACCCTCCACGCGATCGCCGCCGCAACCGGCGAACGGCTCGAACCCGCGTTCGGCGGCGCGAGCCTGCACGACCTGGAGACGGCCTGCGCGCTCGCCGACGACGCGTTCGACACCTATCGCGAGACGAGCCTCGAAGCGCGCGCCGCGTTTCTCGACGCGATCGGCCGCAACATCATGGCGCTCGGCGACGCGCTGATCGAGCGCTGCGCCGCCGAATCCGGGCTGCCGCGCGCACGCGTCGAAGGCGAGCGCGGCCGCACGGTCGGCCAGCTCGCGCTGTTCGCGTCGGTCGTGCGCGACGGCGCCTTCCTCGACGCGCGCATCGATCCCGCCCGCCCCGATCGCAAGCCGCTGCCGCGCGTCGACCTGCGGCTGCGCAACGTCGCGATCGGGCCGGTTGCCGTGTTCGGCGCGTCGAACTTCCCGCTCGCGTTTTCGGTGGCGGGCGGCGACACGGCGTCGGCGCTCGCGGCCGGCTGCCCGGTGATCGTCAAGGCGCATTCCGCGCATCCGGGCACGTCGGAGCTCGTCGGCCGCGCGATCCAGCAGGCGGTGCGCGAATGCGGCTTGCCGGCCGGCGTGTTCTCGCTGCTGTTCGACGCGTCGCGCGAGATCGGCCAGGCGCTCGTCGCCGATCCGCGCATCAAGGCGGTCGGCTTCACCGGCTCGCGTCGCGGTGGCGTCGCGCTGATGCACATCGCGGCCAAGCGCGACGAGCCGATCCCCGTCTATGCGGAAATGAGCTCGATCAATCCGGTGCTGCTGCTGCCCGACGCGCTCGCCGCGCGGCACGACGCGATCGCGCAGCAGTTCGTCGCGTCGCTGACGCTCGGCGCCGGCCAGTTCTGCACGAACCCGGGTCTCGTGCTCGGCGTCGACGGGCCCGCGCTGCGCGCGTTCGAGGCAGCCGCGGCGGCCGCGGCGCGCGCGGCCGCGGCACAGACGATGCTGACGCCGCACATCCACGCGAGCTACTGCGACGGCATTGCGGCGCTGCGCGCGCACGACGCGGTCGACACGCTCGCCGAAGGCGTCGAAGGCGACCGCTACCAGGCGCGCGCCGCGCTGTTCGCGACGTCGGCGGATGCGTTCATCGCGCGGCCCGAGCTGCGCGACGAAGTGTTCGGCCCCGCGTCGCTGATCGTCCGCTGCCTGGACGCCGACACGCTGCACCGCGTGCTGAAGTCGCTCGATGGCCAGCTCACGATCGCCGCGCATCTCGCCGACGGCGACGCACCGCTGTTCGCGAAGCTGCTGCCGACGCTCGAGCGCAAGGCCGGCCGCATCCTCGTCAACGGCTTCGGCACCGGCGTCGAAGTCGGGCATGCGATGGTGCACGGCGGCCCGTTCCCGGCGACGTCCGACACGCGCACGACGTCGGTCGGCGCGCGCGCGATCGAACGCTTCCTGCGGCCGGTGTCGTATCAGGACGTGCCGGCCGCGCTGCTGCCGGCGGCGCTGCGCGACGGCAATCCGCTGCACGTCGCGCAGCGCATCGACGGCGTCGTGGTGCTGCCGAAGGAGGCGCGCGATGTCTGACGCGAACGAAGTCGTCCTGTCGCTCGACGACGTGCACGCGCTCGCGCTGCGCGTGCTGACCCGCCACGGGATGTCCGACGCGCATGCGCGCGCGATCGCGAACGTGATCACGCAAGGCCAGCGCGACGAGTGCCATTCGCACGGCGTGTACCGGCTGCTCGTCTGCGTGCGCTCGCTGAAGAAGGGCAAGGTCGATCCGCAGGCCGTGCCGACGCTGCGCCGGCTGTCGTCGTCGATCGTCGCCGTCGACGCGCATCGCGGCTTCTCGCTGCTGAGCTTCGAGACGGGCCTGCCGGTGCTGGTTGAAATGGCGAAGCAGCACGGCATCGCGGCGATGGCGATCAACCACTGCTATCACTTCTCCGCGCTGTGGCCCGAGGTCGAGGCAATCGCGGCCGAAGGCCTCGTCGGCATCGCGATGAATCCGAGCCATAGCTGGGTCGCGCCGGAAGGCGGCAACCAGCCCGTGTTCGGCACCAATCCGATCGCGTTCGCGTGGCCGCGGCCGGGCGGCCTGCCGTTCGTGTTCGATTTCGCGACGAGCGCGATCGCGCGCGGCGACATCGAGCTGCACGCGAAGCAAGGCAAGCCGATTCCGCCGCACTGGGCGATCGACGCCGACGGGCAGCCGACCACCGACCCGAAAGCCGCGCTGCAGGGCGCGATGCGCACGTTCGGCGGTCACAAGGGCTCGGCGCTCGCAGCGATGGTCGAGCTGCTCGGCGGCGCGCTGATCGGCGACCTGACGAGCCAGGAGTCGATGGCGTTCGACGAGGGCGTCGGCGCGACGCCGTGTCATGGCGAGCTCGTGATCGCGTTCGATCCGAAGGTGTTCCTCGGCGACGATCTCGACGCGGGGCTCGCGCGCGGCGAACGGATGCTCGAATCGATCGTCGCGCAGGGCGCGCGGCTGCCGTCGCAGCGGCGCTTCGACGCCCGCGCGCGCAGCGCGGCGAACGGCGTGCGAATTCCGCGGCCGCTTTACGAGGAAATCCTCGCGCTGCTCGATTGATGCGCGACACGCATCGTCCGCGGGCGCAATGCGTGCGGACGATGCGGTACTTGCCCATGCATGCGATCGCGGGACGTGACGACGGACGTTCGGCAAACACCGGTCCCGCCTGCCGTTGCGTACATCGCTTCCCCCGGCGTCTGTGCTCTCCCTCTTCCTGCCCGCGTATTTCCCCGCTTCGCATTCGCGCACCTTAAGGCTGTCATAAGGCTCGCGCGACGATGATCCCTTCAGCGGCGGCCCCGCGCCCCTTTCGGCGTGCCGCGCCGGCCGCCCCACCGAATCGCCCGAAGGAGTCGCCATGTCCGATACCCCGTGCCAGACCGTCCGTCACGACCGGCTCACGCGCCTGTTCCACTGGAGCATGGTGCTGCTGGTCGCCGCTCAGTTCGCCATCGGCTGGACCATGCCGGATGTCCACGGCATCACGCCGCCGCTCGGGCTCGTGCTGCTGCACGTGAATCTGGGCGTGTTGCTCCTGCTGGTCGCGGTGCCGCGCCTGCTGTGGTCCGGCGCGCGCAGGGCCATTGCGCCGGTCGAGCAGCCTGCGGCCTTGGCGTTCGTGGCGAACGTCACGCACAAGCTGCTTTACGCGTCGCTGATCGTGGTGCCGGTGCTCGGCTGGCTGAACGCGAACGGCCGCACCTGGCATGTCGGGCTCGGCAACGCGATTCCGTTGCCGGCGATCGCCGCGCCGCATTCGCTCGGCGCGTCGATCGGCGAGCTGCACAGCGCATGGGCAACCGCGCTCGCCATCCTGGTCGGCCTGCATGCGTGCGCGGCGCTTGCACACCGCTTCGTCATGAAGGACGGCGTGCTCGCACGGATGCTCTGATACGCGGATCCACGCGAAGCGATGTCGCGCCCGCCGGCGTCCGCCGTCGACGGCACGCATCGCCCGCTTTCAGCCCGGGGCTTCCGGGCTCTTTTTGCGTCGCACTCCGGTCAGGCGACGGCGCCGATCCGGTCACTCGTGCCGGAAATCTCCGCCGTGTGCGCCGCCCCCACCGCCACCTCCGCCGCCTTGCCGGCCGCCGAAGCTGCCGTGTTCACCGCCGCCGCCACCACCCTGATGACCTTGCTGCGGCATCACGACGGCTGGCGCCGGTGCATGCATGGTGGCCGCCGGGCCCGGCGCGCGCATGTTCCCGCCGCCTTGCGGCACGGGCATCGGCGCAGGCGCCGGCATGGGCGCCGGAGCCGGCGTGCGGATGCCGCCGGTCCAGCCGCCGCGCGTGGCCGACGGCCGCGTGTCACGCCCGCCGTGCTCGGCCGGCCGCCCGCCCACGCCCGGCATCACGACAGCCGGCGGCTCGTTCAGCTGCGGATGACCGCGTCCCGGCCCGACGCCGCCCGGGCCGATGCGCGGCTCGGCGCGATGGTGCATGAAGCGGTCGCGGTCGTGGAAGAACGGCCGGTCGCGATAGAAATTGTCCCAGTACGGCACGATCGCGAACGCCACGATCGGGAAGCCGAGTTCGGCCCCGTAATCGAGCAGCGGCACCTCGCCGCCCTGGTACGAATAGTCGAGCAGCCCCGCGTAGATCCACCCGCGCAAGCCCGGCACGGCGACGTCGCACCACGTGTAATCGCTGATGCAGCCGATCACGGACACCAGCGTGCCCTCCGGAAGCTGGGCGACGAGCGGATAGTCCTGCGCCGGCCCTGCCCGCAGGTTGGCCGGTGCGTTCGTGTACGCCGCGGTCTGCGCGTCGGCCGCGCCCGGCACGCCCAGCAGACCGAAAAGGACGATGCACAGGCATCGGACGATCGTGTTTCTCATAGCGTTCTCCCGCACCGCACGGGCGCGCATCGCGTCACCGGATGTCGCGCCGCCATCGCCCGCGGCTCAGCGCCCATGCCCGCCGCCGAAATGACCGGTGTTCCAGTGGCCGCCACCCCAGTGCCCGCCGCCCCAGTGCCCGCCGCCCATGTGGTGATGATGGAAGTGGCCGCCGCCAAATCGGCCGCTGAATCCGAAGCCGATCGCGAGCGGCGGCCAGCAGCAGTCGTACCAGCCGGGGTAGTAATACGGGTACGGATACGGTGCATAGACCGGCGCCGGGTAGACCGGCACGGTGGCGTCGGGCACGGTCGTGGCCAACACGTCCGGCGGCGTGGTTGCACTGTCCGGCGTGGCGGGCGCCTGCGACACCGTCGCCGGTGCATAGTACGGCGTGTAGTACGGCGCATAGCCGTACGGACTCGAGTAGTAGCAGCCGCCGAGCGTCAGCGCAGCCAGCGCAACGGCAGCGGGCCTGATCGCAGAAATCGGTTTCATGTCACGCTCCGGCAGAATCGGCGCGACGCAATCCCGCGCGCGCCCACGCTTCTAGCTTACGTCTCCCGCACATTTCGGTACGTATGATCAGTTACTGTTTGTTTCATGCGCCGGCGAGCCGGCCCGCGCCGCCGAAGCGCGCTCCGGCCGGCGTCAGTCCCGCAGCGTCAGCATGCCGGTCGCATCCGCGCACACGTGCGTGCCGAACACGGCGCTTTCCCGTTCGAGCGTGTCGGCGAGCCACGCGACACCCTCGTCCGGCGCGCGACGCACGCTCAGTTGCCGGATCTGCATCGGCGCCATGAACAGGTCGCACAGCGCGCCGCTTGCCGTGTCGACCAGCGGGAAGTACATCAGCGCGAGGTCCGGCCGGAACGCGCGGTAGCCGGCGATGCCTTCGTAGTCGTTCAGGAAATCGCCGCAGCCGTAGAGGATCAAGCGGCCGCGATAGCGTTCGATCCCGCGCACGTGATGCGACGAATGGCCGTACACGATGTCGACGCCACCCGTATCGATCAGCCGGTGCGCGAACCCGCGCTCGTCGGCGCTCGCCGCGTATCCCCAGTTGCCACCCCAATGCAGCGACACGACGTTCACGTCGCCGGCCGCGCGGCGGGCTTGAGCGAGGCCGCGCCCGATCGCCTCCGCGCGCTCGGGCGACAGGTCCGGCAGCAGGTTGACGCCCGCGTGCCCGCTGCGCGCGGCCCACGCGTCGGGCACGCCAGCGCTCGGCGACGCGAACGCGCCGATGCGCACCCGCACGCCGCCTGCGCATTCGACGACAGCCGGCGCGGCCGCCTCCGCCGCGTCGCGCCCCGCGCCGACCGGACGGATCCCCGCGCGCACGAGCGTTGCGAGCGTGTCGTCGAGGCCCGCGCGCCCCCAGTCCAGCGTGTGGTTGTTCGCGAGCACGCAGCAGTCGAGACGCGCGCGCAGCAGGCAGCCGACATTGTCCGGATGCATCCGGTACAGCACCGTCTTGCCGGGCCAGCGGTCGTCGCTGGCCGTGACGGCCGTCTCGAGATTGACGATCCGCGCGTCCGGCTGCACGCGATCCAGCACGCCGAGCGCGTCGCCCCACGGATACGCGTCGTCGCGTGCGGACGGCAGCCGGCCGTTCGCCTGCTCGGCGAGCCGCACGTAGTCGCGCGCGGAGCCGCATACCGGCTCGAACAGGCGCGGATCGCCCGGATGCGGCAGGATCTGGTCGATCCCGCGCCCCGTCATCACGTCGCCGCACAGGAACAGGCGCGCGCAGCCTGCGGGCCGCGCGTCGCGCGCCGCGCTCATCGCCGCAGCAGCCAGACCAGCACCGTCAGCGCGACCGACAGCACCGCGCACGTCGCCAGCGGAACGTAGAGGCTGAACCCGTCGCGCACGATGTGGAAGTCGCCCGGCAGGCGGCCGAGCGGAAGCCGCGCGAGCCAGCGCCAGCCAAGGCTCGCGGCGACCAGCAGCAATCCGCAGATCAGAAGCGTTCGTTGCATCGCAGCCCTCCTGCGTTGAATCCTTTCGCATAGCGTAACGCCGCGCGGCCGGACCGGGGGATCACGTCCGCGCGCCGGCTGCGCGCCTGTGCAACGTTTGCCATTGACGCGCATCAACTTTTCGCATTTTGTGTTCCGGACAATCGTGAATGGTCCCGGACACGGCGCGACGCGCCCCCTCCGTTTGCACCCAACGCGCTTGATCGCCCATGCAGACGACCGACAGCCGCAATGACGAGGAAAACCGGAAGATCGCCAGTTGCCTGCGCGAGGCGGCCGAGCGCCTGGCCGACCAGGGGGCGAACGCGTACCGGGCCGGCGCATACCGCGCGGCGGCGGACACGATCGACGGTCTCGGGCAGGATGTCCGGACTCTCTTCAACGCCGGCGGGGTCGATGCGCTCGACGCGCTGCCGCGGATCGGCACGGGCATTGCGCAGGCGATCGCCGAGCTGCTGCTCGCCGGCCGCTGGCGGCAGCTGGAGCGGCTGCGCGGCGACACGGTGTCGGCGTCGCCGTTCGAGGCCGTGCCCGGCATCGGCCGCGAACTCGCGATGCGCATTCACGACGCGCTGCACATCGGCACGCTCGAGGATCTCGAGGCGGCCGCCCGCACCGGCCGGCTCGAAACCGTGGCGGGCGTCGGCCCGCGCCGCGCGGCGGGCATTCGCGCGGCGCTCGACGAGGTGCTGAGCCGCCGGCGGCGGTGGCACGGCTCGACGCGCGACACCAGCCTCGGCGCGGAGCCGCCGGTCGAACTGCTTCTGTATGTCGATCGTATCTATCGCGCAAGGGCTGCCGCCGGTGCGCTGCCGGCCATCGCGCCGAAGCGCGTGGTACCGGACGCCCGGCCGCCGCTTCCCGTGCTGCATCTCACGAAAGGCGGCTGGCATTTCACAGCGCTGTTCATGCATACCGGGCGCGCGCATGAGCCTGGCCGCACCACGGCCGACTGGGTCGCAATGTACTTCTATGACGACGTGCTAAGGGAGCATGAGCGCACGGTGTTCACCGAAGCGCATGGTGTGCTGGCCGGCAAGCGGGTCGTGCGCGGGCGGGAAAGGGAGTGTGAGGTGTATTACGCTGGGTGAGGTGGCGTGATGGTTCCTAAATTAAGGTTCGTCGAGGCTTACCGGGGAATGCGGGGTAGAGCGTCGGCGTTCGGCCACCTATAGACGATCGACCATCGCTCGCGGATGGACATTCGAACATCAACTTCTCCTGTGTACCAGACAATCAGGCCAAGCCTCGATCCGGCTAGTCATTAGCCTGAACGAACGTCCGCGAAACCGTGATTCTGCGTGGTTATAAATGGCCGATACGGCGGGCATCAGCCTGCCTCCAATCCTCTATGTAAGGGTAAATGCGACTCGTAAAACGGGGCTTTCCTCCTACAGTAAGTTTGTAGGCAGCAAGAACTCAGCGAGGATCGGTGAACACCGGCAAACGGTATTGCGGCCAAGGATCCAAATCCACAAAACCAACAACGACACCATCGAATCGCATTTAATTATTCGCATACACCACATAAATCACCCCAGTTCGATATTGAAATTCACCAATTCACATCAAATAATTACCCATCGATTGCAAAATGAGCCACGACAATGAAGCACGCACAGCATGATATTTTCATTTCAGCCATCCACAGCAAGAACAAGCTTCGCGTGACTTTCCATTCACAGAAGAGCGGCACGACAGTAACTCGCGATTCAGCACCAATGGATTTCGGCCCCAGAACAAATGATGCCATTAGGATAGACAGATATCATTTTTGGGACTTTACAAGCCCAAGCGGACCTCACACGGAATCTCTTCGGGCAGATCAAATTCAGTCCATATTCTGCCTAAATGATGTTTTTGATCCCGCCGACTTTGTAACGTGGCGGACCAATTGGAATATTCACAGAGACTGGGGCCGATTATCATAAGTCACAACGACGAACCAATACAATCAATTGCCCAATCTTTGACAAAGGGGCTAGGGAACCATGTTTATCGAGAAGGTGCAAATTAACAACTTTCGATCCATCAGGAACGGGGACGTATCTTTCGGGGAAATTAGCACCTTCCTAGGCCGAAATGGTGTCGGGAAATCGACAGTACTGTACGCACTGGAGTCATTCTATAACGTTGGCGCTCAATACTCCTGCCTCGATTACTACAACCACGAGCAGACCGACACGAGCATCCGGATACGAATCACCTACGGTGGTCTTCGGCCAGACGAGGCTGCCGAATTCGGTAGTTATGTTCATGGCGGCAAGCTGATAGTGACCAAAGTTATCAATCAAGGTGGCGCGCGCTACTTTGGAACACTAGCCCAAATCCCCAGCTTTGCCGAGTTGAGAAGGCTAGGAGCCAAAGAAAAGCGTGCGGGAATGAAAACGCTGATCGAAAGCGGTGCTGTTCCGGGCTTTCCCGATCTTCCGACTAAAGGGGATGACGTAGATCGTGTGATGGAAGAATATGAGGCCGCACATCCCGAGCTCACCGAGCCAATCGAGTGTGAGACCCAGTTTTTTGGACCGCGCAATGTCGGGGGCGGCAAGCTCGACAAGTTCACGAAGTTCGTACTCGTGCCTGCCGTCAGAGACGCAGCTACCGAAATGGAAAAACGCGGCGCGATCATGCAACTGCTCGACCTCATCGTTACGCGCCGTATTAGTAGCCGCCAAGATTTCCAGGAATTCAAGCAAGAATTCGATGCGAAGGCACGTCAGCTCTATGGCAAGGAGAACCTTCCCGAACTGGCCGAGCTGGGTACTTTGGTTACCGACCGGCTCAAGCGCTATGCACCAGGCGCGGAACTGCTGATTGACTTTGCAGAACTAAAGCCGCCAACGATCCCGTTACCGGATGCAGTCGTGACAGTTTCCGAGGACAACTTTAAAGTGCCGGTTCGGTACAACGGGCACGGACTGCAGCGCGCACTGATCCTCGCCCTGCTAGAACAGCTCTCCATGACTCAGCCAGATCCCGTCGCGGCCAACGACACAGGCGCAGCCGCGCCACAGGAACCGCTGCGGCTTCCCGATCTAATACTAGCGATTGAAGAACCCGAGTTATATCTGCATCCCGCCCGCAGCCGATACTTGGCGAAGGTTCTTCGCGACCTAGCTCGACGCGACACTGATGCAGCGCTTCCCGGTATTCAGGTAGTGTGTGTCACGCATTCGCCCTACTTTGTCGCTGTCGAACACTTCGATGAGGTGCGCATGTGCCGCAAAGCAGCGTCGACCGACGCCAATGAACCGCATGTGACAACTTTCACGAGTTTCACGCGGCATCAAGCTGCTCAGCGTCTCGCAGAAGTAACCGGTCGGCCGCCGGAGGATTTTACTGCCGATACGTTCGCCGCACGCGCCGCGCCTGTGCTGAACTCAATCGTGAACGAGGGGCTGTTTGCTGACGTTGCCGTGGTCGTTGAAGGAGATTCGGATGTGGCCGCACTATGGGCGATGCAAACGGCCATGGACCAGAAATGGGATGAACTGGGTATTGTGGTCGTTCCGGTCAGCGGCAAGAACAACATCGACCGAGCAGTCGTCGCCTTTCAAGGGTTCGGCATCCCAACCTACTTCATATTCGATGGCGACAAGCCAAAGAATAAAGGGGCGACTACGAACAGAACTCTTCTGCAACTGGGGGCGGCTGCTGCAACCGATTTCCCTGCCACGGGGATAAATCGAGGTTGCGCCGTTTTTGAGGACAATCTTGAGACGTACCTGCAAGGGGTTGCGGGGGAGCACTATGAATCGCTGCGTGACAAATGTTCCGCTCAATATGGATATGATTACCCAAATAAGGCCCTCAAAAACTCAGAGGTAATGGCAATGTTTCTCCAAGAAGCACGCGCAGTAGGTATCGAGTTTCCGATCCTTCAGAAAATTGTCGAAATGATCTCATCCATAGCCAGAGAGCTTCGAATTGCCCCAACTGGGACAACAAAACCTAAGTAGAAACATGCCCACCTCTCGCGCACAGAATGCGCGCAGCCACTCCGACGCTGATGATGTGAGATAAGGCCACTCTCAACCATGCGAAATCATGGGCCCGAGAACCTCCGCAATTGCGAACCATCTGTCAACCAACGTGCGACGCGAACGGCTGTTATACCTTGGGAGCTACCGTTCAGTTCGGGCGGACTCGAATATCCGCAGAGGGTAAGCGACATCCACGAAAATCAACAAAGAAGCTAAATCAATCCATGCCGCCGCAGTTCGTCCCCGAGCGACACCGCATCGACAAAGCGATAGCCGAGCAGGCCGGCATCGACCGCCCCCGCGACATTCGCATCGGTATCGTCGATGAACAGCGTCGCATCCGGCCGCGCGCCAAGCAACCCAACGCAGCCGAGATACGCGCGCTTAGCCGGCTTGGCCGCGCCGAACGACGCTGACGGGTACACATGCGCACCAAACAGCCGCGCGACTGGCGGATTCAGGTAATCGAGATGATCGGTAACAAGCCGGCAGTTGTTCGTGAGCACCGCGATCAGGCACCGCTCGCCAACCTGCTCCGCCAGCGCGAGCGTATCTGGGTTCGGCGTAATCGACGCACGACGTGCATCGAGCCACGCATCGCGGCTGACGCGGCAATTCAGCAGGTCGCCGAGCTCATCCAGATAAGCATCCGGCGTGATCTCGCCGGCGTCCGCGCGCGCTTCGAGGCCGGACTCCCAGATCGCGTAGCGCACGGCCTCCGGGGGCCGGCCCGTGAGCGCCGACAGGCGCGCAACCCGCGCCGCGCGATCGTAGTGCGTCAGCACGCCCTCCATATCGAACAACACCCACGCGATCGGCACGCTCATCGCGCCTCCTCAGGCTGGATTCACGCGCCGGCCGTACCAGCCTGCTTCACGCGCCGCGTACCGCCCCGGTGCTCCACGATGCGCAGCAGCTTCTGGAAACTCTGGCATTCCAGATGGCTCGGCGCCGGACAGGCCGCCGCGTGCCGCAGCACATCGCGCACCGCGCTGAGCCGGCGGATCGTGCGATCCAGCTCGTCGGCTTTCGCGTCGAGCTTCGCGCGGTCGATGTCGGGCTCGCCGCCCGCGCCGAACATCGCGCCGATCTCGTCGAGCGAGAACCCGGCCTCGCGGCCGAGCGCGATCAGCGCAAGCCGCTGCAGCACGGCCTGATCGTACTGCCGCCGCAACCCGCGCCGCCCGTTCGACGCGATCAACCCCTTTTCCTCGTAATAGCGCAGCGTCGACGCGGGCAAGCCCGCATGACGCGCAACGTCGGCAATATCCAGACGGCCCATGCTTGACCTCAAGTGAACTTGAAGCTGCAAGATAGCTGCTCGCACCCATTGAAACAAGCCGGAATTGCAATGAAACCGATCCGAACCCCGCGTCACGCCGACGCGTCCGCCCCCCGCCTGCCCGCGAACATCGGAGGCGGACGATGAACCAGACAGCCGACATCCTGCTCCGCCTGCTGCTGATCGGCGCGGGCGGCACACTCATGATGGATCTCTGGGCGCTGTTCCGGCGGCGCGCGTTCGGCATTCCGTCGCTCGACTACGCGCTGGTCGGCCGCTGGCTCGGCCACATGGCGGCCGGCCGGTTCCGGCATGCGTCGATCGTCGCCGCGTCGCCGGTGCGGCACGAACGGCCGCTCGGCTGGCTCGCGCACTACGCGATCGGCATCGCGTTCGCCGGGCTGCCGGTCGCGATCGCGGGAACGCAATGGATCAGCGCGCCGACGCTGCTGCCCGCGCTCGCCGCGGGCATCGGGAGCGTGGCCGCGCCCTTCTTCATGATGCAGCCGGCATTCGGCTTCGGCATCGCCGCGGCGCGCACGCCGCAGCCGAGCGTCGCGCGCCGCCGCAGCCTCGTCACGCATCTGTCCTACGGGCTGGGCCTGTACCTCGCCGCACACGGGGTGCTTGCGCTCATGCCGTGACGCGGCACGCGGCCGCGGCCCGCAAAAAACGGCGCGGCGAAGCTCGCCCGCGCCGGTCCGCCGAGGTCAGCCCTTCATCGACCCGGTCCGCACGAACCGCTCGTGCCATGACAGCGCCTCGCCGAGCAGGTGCGGCGTCTGCTTGCCGAAGCTCTCGCGGCACGCGCGCTCGAAGTAGTCCTCGAGCATCGGCCGGAAGTCCGGGTGCGCGCAGGTCGAGATGATCTTGCGCGCGCGCTGCTTCGGCGACAGCCCGCGCAGGTCCGCGAGGCCCTGCTCGGTGACGACCACCGCGACGTCGTGCTCGGTGTGGTCGACGTGGCTCGCCATCGGCACGATCCGCGAGATCGCGCCGCCCTTCGCGGTGCTCGCCGACATGAAGCACGACAGGTAGCCGTTGCGCGCGAAGTCGCCCGAGCCGCCGATGCCGTTCTGGATCTTCGTGCCCATCACGTGCGTCGAATTCACGTTGCCGTAGATGTCGGCCTCGATCATCCCGTTCATCGCGATGCAGCCGAGGCGGCGCACGAGCTCCGGATGGTTGCTGATCTCCTGCGGGCGCAGCAGGATCTTCTCGCGGAACGTCGCGATCTCGTCGGCGAAGCGCTTGACCGCGTCCGGGCTCAGCGACAGCGCGGTGGCCGACGCGAAGCTCAGCGTGCCGTCCGCGAGCAGGTCGAGCATGCCGTCCTGGATCACCTCGGTGTACGCGGTCAGGTTCGAGAACCCGGCCGTGCTCAGTTCCGCCAGCACCGCGTTCGTGATGTTGCCGACGCCCGACTGCAGCGGCAGCAGGTTCTCCGGCAGCCGGCCGCGCTTCACTTCGTGGCGCAGGAAATCGATCAGTTGCCCCGCGATCTGCTTCGACGTCTCGTCCGGCGCGGAGAATGCGTTGCTGCGGTCCGCCGCGTCGGTCTCGACGATCGCGACGATCTTCTCGGCCGGGCAGCGCAGGTACGGCTCGCCGATGCGGTCGTCGCTCTTCGTCAGCGGGATCGGCTTGCGGTGCGGCGGCAACGCGGTGCCGTAATAGATGTCGTGCATCCCGTCGAGGCCGAGCGGCTGGCGCGTGTTGACCTCGAGGATCACGTGCTTCGCGCGGTCGAGCCAGGTCTTGTTGTTGCCGACCGACGCGGACGGAATCAGCAGCCCGTCCTCGCGGATGCCCGCGACCTCGACGATCGCGACGTCGAGATCGCCGTACAGCCCGAACCACGCGTATTGCGCGACGTGGCTCAGGTGGACGTCCTGGTATTCGACTTCGCCGGCGTTGATCTTGTCGCGCAGCGTCGGGTCGGACTGGTACGGCAGGCGCATCGAGATGCCGTTGGTGCGGGCGAGCGCGCCGTCGAGCTCGGGCGCGGTCGATGCGCCCGTCAGCACGTTGATGCGGAATTCCTCGCCGCGCGCGTGCGCCGCCTCGATGTGCGCGGCGAGCGCGGCCGGCACGGCCTTCGGGTAGCCCGAGCCGGTGAAGCCGCTCATGGCGACGGTCATGCCGGGACGGATCAGGGCGGCGGCTTCGTCGGCGGTGCGGACGAGCGAACGCAGGGCGGGAGCGAGGATGCGTGATGAAGACATGGCAGTTTGAACGAACGCGTTTTGGTCTGTCGTTGACGCCGCGGGGGGTGTCTCCTGAGCGGCGTGGAACCCTTGGGGCCGCAGTCGGCGGCCGGCACCACAGGTACGACCGGAGTATCGCAGAGGCCGCATGCGCGAAATGTTCGCCGGATGCAAAAGACCCTTTCGGAAATTGCCGGATATCGAACGGCCGTTCTGTGACAGGCGGCGCGCGCGCCACGGCCGCGCCGGATTGTCGCCCGATGCGCGCGCGGCCGGCTTGATCCGCGTCAAACCGGCGGCGGCATGCACCGCCGCCCCGCTCCCGGTTCGTCGACGGCGCGCCTTGCACATGCGGGCGGCGACGACGACACTTGAACGTAACGCGCCGCGTCGGCGCGAACGGACCGGAACGGCCCCGCATGCACCATATGTGTGCCAGTCGCGCACGCTTCGTGCGCACGGTCCCTTCCGATATGGCCGGTAACACCGGAAAATGTCAGGAGATTGAGCGGAAAAAAGCAACAACTTACAAATCCGTATATATTTCGCCGATGGACCAAAGAAAAACCGCCAAACGTTCCGAGCCACCGCTACCCCGCACGTGGGATGCGCGGCTCGCGCGCGCCCTCGTCCGGCCGCTCGTCGACACCCCCGTTACCCCGAATCACCTCACCACTGTCCGCCTGCTGATCGGCCTTGCCGGCGCCTGGGCCCTTGCCCAAGGCGGCTACGGCTGGAGCAATATCGGCGCGTTCCTGATCGTGCTGTCGAACTTCGTCGACCACACCGACGGCGAACTCGCGCGCATCAGCGGCAAGTCGAGCAAGATCGGGCATTTCTACGACCTCGCGGCGGACGCGCTCGTCACGATCGCACTGTTCGTCAGCATGGGCGTCGGCATCGTCGCCCAAGGCGGCCAGATGGCCGCGTCGCCGGTGCTGCTCGGCGCGGCGGCCGGCGCGGCGGTCGCGCTGATCTTCTATCTGCGGATGCGGATCGAATCGTTCGCCGGCAAGGCCGGCACCAAGCAGGCGTTCGCAGGCGGCTTCGAGACCGAGGACGTTCTCTACCTGCTGCCGCTCGTGACGCTCGTCAATGGCGTCGAACCGTTCCTGCTGGCGGCGTCGATCGGCGCGCCGCTGTTCGCCGCCTGGGTCGTGATCGACTGGTGGCGCATCGTCCGTCGCGGCGCCCTGCCGCAGAACCCAACCGAAATCCAGGCAAGCAAATGACTCCCAGCACACGCGACGACTCCGTGCTGAACCCGGCACGCCCCGCGCCCGTGCGCGCAGCGGCGGCCACGCCAGACCGCACCGTGGCCGACTGCGTCGGCCGGCTCGACGTCGGCCGCCTGCGCGACGACTACACGCGCCAGGGGTCGTTCCTGTATCTCGACACGTTCCTGCCGCCCGACGCGCACGCGAAGCTCGCGGACGCCGCGCGCACGCTCACGGCCGACCTCAACCGCAATTACCTGCCCGGCCACAAGCAAGGCGGCAGCGTGAGCCGCCACACGATCGACGCGAAGGCGCCGTACATTGCCGAGCTGTACCGCTCGAAGGCGCTGATCGGCTTCCTCGAGAAGCTCACAGGCGACACGCTGCTGCTGTCGCCGGACGACGATCCGCACGCATACGCGCTGTATTACTACACGAAGCCGGGCGACCACATCGGCTGGCACTACGACACGTCGTACTACGACGGCCGCCGCTACACGCTGCTGATCGGCGTGATCGACGACTCTTCGTGCCGCCTCGACTACGAGCTGCATACGCGCAACCCGGACGTGCCCGACGAGCCGGGCACGGTGCAGATCGCCGACGGCGGCATCGTGCTGTTCGACGGCGACAAGCTGCGCCATCGCGTCACGCCGCTCGGCCAGAACGAGATGCGCGTGTCGCTCACGTTCGAATACGTCACCGACCCCGGCATGCGGCCGTGGAAGCGCTTCATCTCGAACATGAAGGACGCGATCGCGTACTTCGGGTTCCGCCAAGTGTTCAAGCAGCTGGCGACGCGACGCACGACCGGGTCATGACACGCGCCGGCATGATCCTGCTGTCCCTCGGGACGGCCCTGTTCGTCGCCCTGCTCGCGTGGCAGGGCGTCGGCGCGGTCGCGTCGACGTTCCTTGCGGCCGGCTGGGGGCTCGCGCTCGTCGCGGCGTTCCACGTCGTGCCGCTCGTGATCGATGCGGCGGCGATCGCGGTGATGTTCCGCAAGGGCGAGCCCGGCGCCGAGCTCGGCAACGCGCTGCGCGCGCGCTGGGTCGGCGAATCGGTCAACAGCCTGCTGCCCGCCGGGCAGATCGGCGGCCCCGTGCTGATGGTGCGCTACCTCGCGCAGCGCGGCACGCGGATGGCGGATGCCGCCGCGGCGATCACCGTCAGCACGACGATGCAGGCGCTCGCGCAGATGGCGTTCGCGCTCGTCGGCATCGCCGCGTTCAGCATGGTCGCGACCCACGAATCGGTCGCGCACCTGCGCACGCCGGCGCTGATCGCGACCGGCGTGCTCGGCGGCTGCGCGCTGCTGTTCTATGCCGCGCAGCGGCGCGGGCTGTTCGGCCGCGGCCTGCGCGTCGCATCGAAGCTGCTCGGCCCGCGCGACTGGTCGTCGCTCGCGACCCGCGCGGACGCGATCGACGCGGCGGTCGGCACGCTGTACGGCGAGCGCCGCAAGGTGGCGTCGACCTTCGCGCTGAGTTTCGTCGGCTGGATCGTCGGCACCGCGGAAGTGTGGCTCGCGCTGCATTTCCTCGGGCATCCGGTGAGCTGGCTCGACGCGCTGCTGCTCGAAAGCGTCGGCCAGGCGATCCGCGGCGCCGCCTTCGCGATCCCGGGCTCGCTCGGCGCGCAGGAAGGCGGCTACCTGCTGCTCGCGCCGCTCGTCGGCCTGCCGCCCGACGCGGCGCTCGCGCTGTCGCTCGCGAAGCGCGCGCGCGAACTCGCGCTCGGCCTGCCCGGCCTGCTCTATCTGCATTTCAGTGAAAGAAACTGGCAGCGGCGCCGTGCGCCGCAGCCCCTCGCCGACTGATCGATCCAGGATCGTTCAGTCGATTTTTTGGTTGGAGAACACATGCGAGCCATCATTCTTGCGGCAGGCCTCGGCTTGCGCCTGCAGCAACCTCCCGAAGCGCAATTCCCGAAGTGTCTGCTGCGCTTCGACGACGCCTCGCTGCTCGAGCGCCACTTGCGCGTGCTCGACGCCGCCGGCGTCGACGAGATCGTGCTGGCGCTGGGCTTCCAGTCCGGCAAGGTCGAGGAAGAACTGAAGCGCCTCGGCCGCCGCGCGGAAATCGTGCTGAACGAGCGCTACGATCTCGGCAGCGTGCTGACCGTGCATACGGCCGCCGACGCGATGACGCGCGGCGGCGACGTGCTGCTGATGGACGCCGACGTGCTGTACGACGAAAACATCCTGCACGCGCTCGTGGCCAACCCCGACCAGCCGGTCGACCGCCTGCTGATCGACCGCGATTTCGAAGCGGGCGACGAGCCCGTCAAGCTGTGCCTGAAGAACGGCGTGCCGGTCGAGCTGCGCAAGCAGCTCGCCGTCGACCTCGACTACGACACGATCGGCGAATCGGTCGGCTTCTTCCGCTTCACCGAACACACCGCGCGCCGCCTCGCGGCGATCGTCGCGGGCTACGTCGACAGCGGCCGCGCGAACATGCCGCACGAGGAAGCCGTGCGCGACCTGCTGCTCGAAGGCGGCCATTCGTTCGACGTCGCCGACGTGACGGGCGCGCCGTGGATCGAGATCGACTTCCCGAACGATGTCGCGCGCGCCACGCAGGACATCCTCCCCCTGATTCAACGCACTACCGCCGGAGCTACACGATGAACGCACGCGAACCCAATTTCACCGAATCGCGCAGCGCCCGCCTGCGCCGCATGCTCGTCAGCAGCGACCTCGAATTCCTGATGGAAGCGCACAACGGCCTGTCCGCGCGGATCGTCCGCGAGGCCGGCTTCAAGGGGATCTGGGCGTCCGGCCTCGCGATCTCCGCGCAGTTCGGCGTGCGCGACAACAACGAGGCGAGCTGGACCCAGGTCGTCGACGTGCTCGAGTTCATGGCCGACGCGAGCGACCTGCCGATCCTGCTCGACGGCGACACCGGCTACGGCAACTTCAACAACGTGCGCCGCCTCGTGAGGAAGCTCGAGCAGCGCGGCATCGCGGGCGTGTGCATCGAGGACAAGCAGTTCCCGAAGACCAACAGCTTCATCGACGGCGAGCGCCAGCCGCTCGCCGAGATCGACGAGTTCTGCGGCAAGATCAAGGCCGGCAAGGATTCGCAGAGCGACCCCGACTTCTCGATCGTCGCGCGCGTCGAGGCGCTGATCGCCGGCTGGGGGATGGACGAGGCGCTGCGCCGCGCGAACGCGTATGCGGAAGCCGGCGCGGACGCGATCCTGATCCACAGCAAGCTGTCGCGCCCGGACGAGATCCTGCAGTTCGCGCGCGAATGGAGCGGCAAGGCGCCGCTCGTGATCGTGCCGACCAAGTACTACAGCACGCCGACCGACGTGTTCCGCCAGGCCGGCATCAGCACCGTGATCTGGGCGAACCATCTGATCCGCGCATCGGCGTCCGCGATGCAGGCCGTCGCGCGCGAGATCCACGAGAACGAAACGCTGATCAACGTCGAGGACCGCGTCGCGTCGGTCAACGAGATCTTCCGCCTGCAGGACGCCGACGAATACTCGGCGGCCGAGCGCATTTACCTGTCGTCGTCGTCGCGCGCGTCGAACGCCGCGATCGTGCTCGCCGCGAGCCGCGGCAAGGGGCTGGAAGCCGTCACCGAAGACAAGCCGAAGGTCATGCTGCCGGTCGCCGGCAAGCCGCTCCTGCGCTGGCTCGTCGACGGCTTCAAGAAGCACGGCGTGAACGACATCACCGTGGTCGGCGGCTACCGCGCCGACGCGATCGACACGTCGGGCATCAAGGTCGTCGTCAACGAGCGTCATGCGCAGACGGGCGAGCTCGCGTCGCTCGCGTGCGCGGCCGGGCGCCTGACCGGCGACACCGTGATCTCGTACGGCGACCTGCTGTTCCGCAGCTACATCCTGCGCGACCTCGCGGAGAGCGAGGCCGAGTTCAGCGTCGTCGTCGATTCGTCGCTGACGCAGCCGTCGAACCAGAGCGTGCGCGACTTCGCGCTCTGCTCGGCCGCCGACGACCGCGGCCTGTTCGGCCAGAAGACCTATCTGCAGCGCGTGTCGAGCGATGTCGCCGAAGGCACGCCGCACGGCCGCTGGATCGGCCTGCTGAACGTGCGCGGCGCGGGCGTCGAGCGCCTGAAGGCGATGCTCGCGACCCTGCAGGCGCGCGACGATTTCGACACGCTCGACATCCCCTCGCTCCTCAACGAGCTGATCGCCGCCGGCGAGAAGATCGAGGTGCAGTACGTGCACGGCCACTGGCGCGGCGTCAACGACCTGGAAGACTTCCGCCGCGCGGGCGATTTCGCGCACGGCCAGACGCCGCTGTCCGAGCCGGGCGCGGGCAACGGAGGCGCGCAATGATCGATGCGGCCCAGTTCGTCGAGGCCGCGCGCGAACGCGGCTTCGACTGGTACGCGGGTGTGCCCTGCTCGTACCTGACGCCGTTCATCAACTACGTGCTGCAGGACCCGACGCTGCACTACCTGTCGGCCGCGAACGAAGGCGACGCGGTCGCGCTGATCGCAGGAGCCACGCTCGGCGGCAAGCGCGGGATCGCGATGATGCAGAACTCGGGGCTCGGCAACGCGGTGAGCCCGCTCACGTCGCTCACGTGGACGTTCCGCCTGCCGCAGCTGCTGATCGTCACGTGGCGCGGCCAGCCGGGCGTGCCCGACGAGCCGCAGCACGCGCTGATGGGGCCGATCACGCCCGCGATGCTCGACACGATGGAGATCCCGTGGGAGACCTTCCCGACCGATCCCGACGCGGTCGGCCCGGCGCTCGACCGCGCGATCGCGCACATGGACGCGACCGGCCGCCCGTACGCGCTCGTGATGCAGAAAGGCAGCGTCGCGCCGTATGAGCTGAAGGCGAACCCGGCGGCGACGCCGCGCGCGCACGTCGCCGCCCAGTCGTCGTCGCAGGCGGCATCGGCCGATACGCTGCCGACCCGCCACGACGCGCTGCAGCGCGTGATCGCGCACACGCCGGTCGATTCGACCGTCGTGCTCGCGTCGACCGGCTTCTGCGGCCGCGAGCTGTATGCAATCGACGATCGCCCGAACCAGCTGTACATGGTCGGCTCGATGGGCTGCGTGACGCCGCTCGCGCTCGGCCTCGCGCTCGCGCGGCCCGACCTGAAGGTCGTCGCGGTCGACGGCGACGGCGCCGCGCTGATGCGCATGGGCGCGTTCGCGACGCTCGGCGCCTACGGCCCCGCGAACCTCACGCACGTGCTGCTCGACAACGGCGCGCACGAATCGACGGGCGGCCAGGCCACCGTATCGCAGCACGTGTCGTTCGCCGGCGTCGCCGCCGCGTGCGGCTACGCGTCGGCGTCCGAAGGCGACACGCTCGACGTGCTGGACGCGGCGCTGGACGCGCGCGCGGACGGCGCGCAGTTCGTGCGCATCGCGATCCGCACCGGCGTGCCCGACGGGCTGCCCCGCCCGACCGTCACGCCGGTCGAGGTCAAGACCCGCCTGATGCGGCACATCGGCGCCGCACAGACCGAAGCCCACGCTGAAGGAGCCCATTGATGCTGCTGCTGAACCCCGGCCCGGTAACGCTGACCGAACGCGTGCGCCGCAGCCTGCTGCAACCCGACCTGTGCCATCGCGAAAGCGAGTTCTTCGACCTGCAGGACGAGGCGCGCGCGCGTCTCGTCGCGGCGTACGAGCTCGATCCGGCCGAATGGGCCGCCGTGCTGATGACGGGCTCGGGCACCGCCGCCGTCGAAAGCATGATCGCGGCGCTCGTCCCGCAGGGCGGCAAGCTGCTCGTGATCGAGAACGGCGTGTACGGCGAGCGGATCGCGCAGATCGCGACGCAGTACGGGATCGCGCACGATGTGCTGAAGCACGAATGGATGCAGGCGCCCGACCTCGCGCAGATCGCCGCGCGGCTCGACGCGGGCGGCTTCTCGCACGTCGCCGTGATCCATCACGAAACGACGACCGGCCGCCTGAACGACCTCGGCGCGATCGCCGACGTGTGCCGCGCACGCGGCGTGAAGCTGCTCGTCGACGGCGTCAGCAGCTTCGGCGCGGAGGCGATCGATTTTGCGGGCGGCGACATCGATGCGGTCGCCGCGACCGCGAACAAGTGCCTGCACGGCGTGCCGGGCGCGGCGTTCGTGATCGTGCGCCGCAGCGCGCTCGCGCAAGCCGCGAGCCGCACGTACTACCTCGACCTCGGCCGCCTCGCGAAGCTGCAGGACCAGCGCAACACGCCGTTCACGCCGTCGGTGCACGCGTACTACGCGCTCGTCGAGGCGCTGCGCGAATTCGACGAAGCCGGCGGCTGGCGCGCGCGCCATGCACGCTACAAGGCGCTCGCCGACCAGGCGCAAGCGGGCCTCGCCGCGCGCGGGATGCCGCTCGTGCTGCCCGAGGGCGCGTCGTCGGTCGTGCTGCGCGCGTACCGTCTGCCAAAGGGCGTGACGTACGAACAGCTGCACGACGGGCTGAAGACGCGCGGCTTCGTGATCTACGCGGGGCAAGGCGGGCTGTCGAAGGAACTGTTCCGCATCTCGACGATGGGCGCGATCGAAGCGGCCGACGTCGAGCGGCTGCTGGACGGGTTCACGGCGCTCACGCGCTGACGTCCGCGCACCCTTCGTCGCACTAAGGCCCGCAAGGGCCTTTTTTCAGCCAGGACCATGACGACGCTCGTTCGCTTTGCCCCGTTGCTGGCGCTTGCCGCCGCTCCCCTCGCCCATGCCGCCGACGATCAGCCTTGCAGCGACGGCACGATCGCCGCCATCGCCCGCTGGGCCGGCATCGCCGACTCGCGCATCGCCGCACGCGCAACGAACGGGCTCGTCGTCGCTTCGGCCTGCAAGGTCATGCCGAACGCGCCGGGCACGACGATCGCGGCCGCCGCGTTCGATTCGCTGCCGAAGGGCAAGAACCCGGACGACAGCAACAAGCTGCAGGTCGTCGCGCTTGTCGAGAGCGGCAAGGTGGTTGCGGCCGAGCGCTCGATCATCGAGGAAGATGCAGCCACGGAAGTCGGCCCGGACAGCTATCGCATCGATACCGCGCCGTACCGGCTGTCGCCCGACGTTCGCGCGTTCGGCATCGTCTTCACGAGCAGTGCCCGCGGTGCAAGCTGCCCCGACGCCGACGCCGAACACGAACTGACCCTGTGGATACGCGAAGGCAACCGCATCCGCCCGGTGTTCGGCACCAACCTCTACGGCTGGGTCAGTGTCGAAGGCACGGCGTGCGGACCCGGCATCGGCGACGCGCGCAGTGAATCCGCGCACCTGACGATCGCCGTCGAGAAGACCTCGAGCCACGGCTTCGCGGACCTGTCTCTCACCGCCCGCATCACGAAAACGCAGCGCAAGGACAACGCATACTCGGACACGGGCAAGCGGACCGCGCGCACGATCGTCCGCTACGACGGCACGTCGTACGGGATCGATATGTTCCGGAACTTCTGGTATCCGCGCTCCGCGATGCAATGATGCGGCGACGGGATCGCGCCGCCGTGACTCCGCCCGCCTACTCCGCGACTTTGGGCCCGATCGCATCGGTCCCCGCCGGCATCCTCAGCCCGCCGTCGCGCGCGCGTTGCGCGCCGCGCGCCGAATAGCGGTCTTTCAGCCGCAGGAACGGCTTTTCGATGAGGAAGTAGCTGGCTATGGCCGCCGCGAACGCCTCCAGGATGCCGAGCGGAAAGCCATGCGGGATCGGCAGGTTCGGATTGGCGAACGGTTGCTGCCACAGATACAGGCTGAATGAAATCGTGCCGATAAACACGAGCGGCCTGGTTTGCAACAATCGCGAACACCATAAATCATGTCGAAAATTAAGCACGACGATCAGAATGCCGATCAACGCCGCTTCGATCGTCACGCCGTAAGTGATATTCCAGACTCCCCGCAGTTCCGATTCGATCACCGGCATCGCGAACAGCACGATGCAGACGATCGCGGTGACGATGCGCGACTCGCCGCGCCATGATCCGATCCACGCCTCCAGCCGCTGCCGGTTGAGCGCCACGTAGCAGCCGATCAGGATCGGATCGATGCCCGTATGGAACATCATCCGCAGCTGGCCGCGCAGCGCCGGCGCGGCGAAATAGGTGCCCGCGCGAACGAGCGGCACGATCAGGATCAGCGCCGCCAGCCAGCGCGTGTTATCGCGCCGCACGGCGAACAGCAGCAGCAGCGGCCAGAACCAGTAGAACTGCTCCTCGAGCGCCAGCGACCAGAAATGGCCGAGATACCACGCGCCGTCGGGATGCAGCGCGGTGTCGGCGGTCAGGCCGAGCCCGACCGAATAGTTCCACAGATGCAGCGCGGCAAGCGCCCACTGGTGCGGGCTGACGTCGATCCACCCCGCCACCGCCAGAATCGCGACGACCGCGAGATACGCGTAGCAGGCCGGCCAGATCCGCAGCGCGCGCCGGACATAGAACGGCGCCAGCGCGATGCTTCCCGTGCGCTTCAGTTCGCCCAGCAGCACGTTGGTGATCAGGAATCCGCTGAGAACGAAGAAGATCAGTACGCCGAGCCGGCCGTCGGCCAGCAGCCGCAGCGGCGCGAGCCAGCCCGTATAGCCGCCGGGCGCGACGTGTTCCGCATGTCCGACAACGACCATCGTTACCGCGACGGCGCGCAACCCGGTAAGCTGCTTGACACGATGTGTCATGGACTCGTTTCCATCGGAATGGCGAATGGCCGGTTTATTGATTGGTGTTTCTGAATGGCGTGCCGATACGTCGTCGGCAGTTTCGCTGAAAAATATCGAAATAAAATTGTCTAAAAAAATACCGCCGGAAACAACGCCGCACAACGGCGTAATTCATGCGGCGCAACAGCCGGGCGCGGGCTTGACGGATTGGGCATAATGGCGATTCGCTTCCGGCCTCGCCGCCACGGCATCCGGGCGACCTTCATTCCAGGGGACATTCCGTGTATCCACCCATCGAACCCTACGCCCACGGCTACCTCGACACCGGCGACGGCCACCAGGTCTACTGGGAGCTGTGCGGCAACCCGGAGGGCAAGCCGGCAGTGTTCCTGCACGGCGGCCCCGGCGCCGGCTGCAGTCCCGACCATCGCCGGCTCTTCGATCCCGCGCGCTACAACGTGCTGCTGTTCGACCAGCGCGGCTGCGGCCGGTCGACGCCGTACGCGAGCCTCGACAACAACACGACCTGGGATCTCGTCGCCGACATCGAGCGGCTGCGCGAGATGGTCGGCGCCCGGCAGTGGCTCGTGTTCGGCGGCTCGTGGGGCAGCGCGCTCGCGCTGGCCTACGCGGAAACCCACCCGGAACGCGTGAGCGCGCTGATCGTGCGCGGCATCTTCACGATGCGCCGCGCGGAACTGCTGTGGTACTACCAGGAAGGCGCGTCGTGGCTGTTTCCGGACCTGTGGGAAGAATTCCTCGCGCCGATCCCGGCCGACGAGCGCGGCGACCTGATCGCCGCGTACCATCGCCGCCTGACCGGCGACGACGAAGCCGCGAAGCTCGACGCCGCGCGCGCGTGGAGCACGTGGGAAGGTCGCACGATCCGGCTGCTGCCCGACCCCGCGCTCGCCGAGCACTTCGCGGACGGACACTTCGCGCTCGCGTTCGCGCGCATCGAAAACCACTACTTCGTGAACCACGGTTTCGTCGACGAGGGCCAGCTGCTGCGCGACGCGCATCGCCTGGCCGGCATTCCGGGCGTGATCGTGCAGGGGCGCTATGACGTTGCGACGCCCGCCCGCACCGCGTGGGATCTGTCGAAGGCGTGGCCCGACGCGTCGCTCGAGATCGTGGACGATGCCGGCCATGCGTACAACGAGCCGGGCATCCTGAAGGCGCTGATCGCCGCGACGGACCGGTTCGCGGGGTAGCGCGGCACGCACGCGACGCCGCATGGCCGCGCACGCCAGCGCTTGCGCCGGAGCGCTGGTCGGGCGCCGTGCGACACGGCCGGCGACGCCATCGAGTCCAAAAAGTTCTTCTTCGTCCGACCGGCAAGCCGATTTGTCTGCTCGGCCCTTGCATCGCGACACGGGATTCGCCCATCGACCGGGTCGGACGGCACTCCTTTGCACCGCCCCCATTGGGATGGCGGCGCGATCGCCGAGGGCAACCGCCGCCGCCATGGATACAGCCTCACAGCGACGGCGGCGCACATTACATCACTGCTGCCGATCGCTCGATCGGCAAAGCGGGGATCGCGACACAGGCGTGTCGGGCATCGAGCCGGTTCCCCGTTCGCCAGCGAGCGACTTCAGGCTCAGATGTAGACGAGGTCAAACGTCGCCTGGCCATCCAGAGTCTCGGCCGTGCCGGTACCCAGCGCGCTCGCCGAGTTCAGCATCGCACGCACCTTGATCGGGAACGTGAAGTTCGTCCCGTTGATCGCATGCGCAACGCCGCCGCCGACCAGCGGCACGACGGACAGCGCATTACCGACGTTGAAGGCGTTCACAGCCGAATACTTGAAGTTCTTCGCGATGTACAGACCGGTATCGCCACCGAGCAGGCCGCCGACCGTCCCGGTCGTTCCGCTGCGCGTGATCCACAGACCGTGAGACGCGTTGAGGAGGGGGAGCTTGCCGACGATGGCCTTATATGTCGAATCGGCCATGCCGCCCACGGCCGGCATCCAGTCGCTCAGCGACACACCCGTCGTGACGGCCATGTTCGTCATCGAGCCAATACCGCCGCTCGTCGAACCCGTGACCTTCGCCGCGCCGAGCTGCATCGAATATGCACCGATTTTCGTGCCCTTGGTCGTCTTGCCGAGGCCGAACAGCTGATCGTTCCAGCCCATGATGCCGCCGCCCTCGTTCGCGAGATTGGGCACCAGCCAGCTCATCACCGTGCTCGTCCCGTTCGCCAGCGCGTTCCGGTTGACCTGCGTGCCGTTCCGGTTATCGGTGACCTTGAACGCGATGAACGACGGCGACGTGCAAGAGATTCGCAGCGACGTCCTCTTCTCGCCGACCTTGCTGAAATCCGCGCGAGGCGATACCTGGCCGAAATCGATCGTATCGCCGCCCTCGAACGTCGGCGTACAAGCCGGAGGAACGATCGTTCCGGTCACCTTCAGCACCGCGGACGACTGCGCGAAAGCATGCGGCGCAGCGCTCATCATTGCGATGCCGATCGCCATCGCACCAATAGCGGGGTTCAATTTGATTCGATTCATTACTTCTCTCCTGTGTATACAGACTGCTTAAAAAAGTCCGATATGAAATTTCCAAAATCAGACGCGATAAATTCTATTAGTTAGGCATCCAAATCTATATAGGATAAGTTCCAAATTTCCTACAAATTTTCTACAGTTCGCCGCCGGTCAGCGGGACGGCGAATCGCTCCGTCCTGCGCCGGCGCCCACGACCTGACCATCCACTCCGTTTTCGATCCTCGCCTCGTAGATATCCGCCATATAGCCGTAACTGGTCGCAGGCTGAATGCGAATCGATGTGGCGCCCGGAGAGAGCTTGAGCATCTCCTCGACCTCGGCCTTCGTCTCGGCCGTTGCATCGCCGCCCTTCCCGGCCTGCTTGCGTTGCGCAGCGTTGCGCTTGTCATCCTTCGGCATCATCACGTACGTGGACTGCCCCGGCAGCATGTAGGTATTCGGCAAATACGCCTGCTTCCCGGCCGGAAGGAGCTGGACGGTCGCGCCAAGCCGCACGACGTACGGGCTCGCGTTCACGACTCGCAACTTGCCGTCCACGGCTTCCCATTTCAGCAATTTCCATGGCTCGCGATTGACCGGCAGCCCCTTCGGGTGAATGACCACGGGCAGGTTCTGGCGAATACGAATCGCCACGACGCTCGCATCCGGATCCTTTCGCTCGCCGATGCTGTCGAAGACGACTCGTGCGAGCCGTTCCGTCTTGAGCGGTGTCTTGTTCGTCAGGATGAAACGAACCAGTTGCGTCTGGCCGGGGTCGACCCGCGCGACCGGGGGCGTCACGGTGAACAACTTTTCCTGATCGTCGGGTACGTGTTCGATGATCGTGTAGAGCAGCGCCGACTTGTCGTCCGTGTTCCTGATTTTCATCGCGGCCTCCCCGACCGCCTCGTCGATCAGCACGACGGACGTTTCCGGAACCATGCCTGCCGCGTGCGCGGATGCGGCCGTACCGGCGGTCAGAAAGAGGGGCAGCAGTGCTGACAACAAGCGTGCGAGATGGGACATGAGGTCCTCCAAATTGTTGGAAAAATACGGAATTGAATGGAACGCCGTCACGGCGCGGACACCAGGCTGAAGCGCGGCTCGGACGTGACGGTCACCTCCCCGCTCAGCGCCGTTTCGGTCGCCCGGAATGCATCGATGCGGACAAAGACGTCGAGACGCCTGCCTGATACGGGTAGATTCGTGTCGTACGGAACGAGCGTCTCGCCCTGCCGGAAAACCAGCGGGACCGAAGCGACCGCCGCCGCACTGCCGCTCGGCGCAATGCCGGCCCGCACGTCCCGTCCGTCGAGTGCGACGCGCGTCACCGTGATCGTGTAATCGGCCACGCTGCCAAGGCGGATGCGGCCATCCGGCGACGGAATGCCGTCGAAACGGATTGCCACGACGCCAGCCCGCGGACACTGCACGGCGATCACACGATTCATCGACGCAACGGGACGGCGATCGGTACCGGGCTTCGCACCGATCCGATCGCCGAACACCCGGCCGAAATCGACGTTCGGATCGTTGACGGTCATCGCGCAAGGCTCCGCGCGGGCGACCGTCACGCCCCCCAGGATGAGCGTGGCGGCGAGGGTCAATGCATGAATTCGGTTCATCACGCGCTCCTCAGATGGAATTCGGATCGGCGTCGCAGGTCGCGTCGACCTGGACGAAAGGCGAAGCGAGAACCTGCCCTTCCGGGGCCTGGAACCGCAGGCTGCACTGACCGCTTCCCGGCAAGCGCGCGACGAGCGGCCCGGCGGGTTCCTGGTCGAGATAGACCACGCCGTCGCCCACGGCGGTCGTGACGTAGTTGTCCTTGGAATCGCGAATCGACGAGCCGACAGGCAGCGGATTTCCGTCGCTCATGTGCACGTTGAGCAGCATGCGCTTCGTCCTGCGCACCGCGATGTCGATGAAATTGACGGATCCGCGTCCCGCGTTGAGCTCCGCGTATCCGTTCTTGATGTCCACGTCGCGCGGCAAGGTTTGGGTACGGACAACCGTGCTTACGTCGGCATAGGGGGGAATGCTGCCGATCACGGCCTTGCCGCGCGCATCCGTCCACACGACACCCGCCGGCGTGCTGATGCCCACCCCCGACAGATCGCCTGTCGAGATCACGCCGAACGTATCGCCGATACTGTATGGCGACAGCGTGACGCCTTCCTGCGTCGCGACCATCCCGCCCTGAAGCTGCGCGGACAACGATCCGCTGTTGCGTTGCGCCGAGCCGCTCACCGAAGCCTGCGTGAAGCGCGGCCGCAAGCTCAGCGTGGCGAATGCCCGCTCGCTGCCGCTGTCTTGTCCGCGCTCCGCGCCGACGTTGTAGCTGACGACATCGTTGACTGTCTGGCTCGCGTTGACGCCACCGCGCAGCATGCCGCTG
This sequence comes from Burkholderia ubonensis subsp. mesacidophila, assembly GCF_002097715.1. Lineage (NCBI taxonomy): Bacteria > Pseudomonadati > Pseudomonadota > Betaproteobacteria > Burkholderiales > Burkholderiaceae > Burkholderia > Burkholderia ubonensis. The sequence goes on along the minus strand of NZ_CP020738.1, from coordinate 1,395,558 downwards.
TTCCGGGTCACATAGGTGCTCATGTGTACCGGGCCGAGCGGAAAGCTGAGCGATGCGTAGATCGCCGTGTCCGCGCCGGTGGTGCCGCGGCCGAGCGAGCGATCGATATTGATCGACAGGCTGGCTCGACCGAATTGGCGGTTCCACGATGCAGCGACGTGCTGGCCGGAGAAACCGGCATACGTCGAGAAGCGATTGAACGATGCGGAAAGCGCCCCAAGGCTATCGCTGTTCCAGGTCGCCGAGCCGGACGTCACGTCGCGAACCCGGTAGTTGCGCATGATCTCCCAATACGCCGACTGGCGGACGTTGTCCGGCACGTCATAGAGCGTATCGGACAATGTGCGAAAGCCGATGGTCTGCCGATTGGCCTGGATATTCAGCGATACGTCGCGCGGAAGCTGAGCGGACAACGACAAGCCAACGCTGGCGCCGCGCTCTCCCAACGGCGGCGAATTGCTGATCTGCGCGTTGCTCCCCGCCGACACGCTGTTTCCGAACAGCGGCATCGTATGGTTGACGCCAACGGTCTGGTTGCGAGAAGACACGACTGCTCCCGCGACCACGCTCGAGCGCTCGCCGACATTCCAGCCCTTCGCGATGGAAACGACCACAGGACGCGCCATTTCATTCGGCCCGCGGTACTGATATACGCGCCCGACCGCCAGCGACAGACCGAGCGGCGCGCCGCGGGGCGCGACGAGCGACGAAGGCAATACGGTGAAACTGCGCTTGTTGTTCGCCTGGTCGATCAACGTGACTTCGATCAGCGACGAGCGATCGACCAGCGTAACGTTGCGGAGCATGAACGGCCCCGCAGGCACCAATGTCGTGTAGACGAGGATTCCTGCTTGCCGAACCTCGACGCGCGACTGCTGCGTGGCGACGCCCTGAATCGCGCTGCCGCTCTCGACAGACGCGAGCGCATCGTCGGGCAGGATCTGCACGCCCTCGATCGGCATCCCGCTGACGACCGGGTTTTGGATCGCAATCTGCCCGACCTGTACCAGATAGCCCGTGTCGACATCCGTCTTCTGCGCGAAGACATAGGGCATCTGAAATTCGGATTCGCCCTGCTGCCGCCAGTATGTCTGCGCGCTGCGCACCACCCAGTCGCCCAGATTGAATCCGGCTTCGGTATCCGCAGACAGGTACGTCGTGGTACCGCTGCCGCCCGATCGGCTGCCGCCTGCCACCAGGTTGTAGTTCAGCATCGCGCCCGTACCGCCGGATGACGCGCTATCGCCGGGACGCGGCTGGGTCAGCGCATCGGCAGGCACGACGATTTCGACCTGGTCTCTCGACGAATCGGCCTTGATTTCCGTCTGCGGTTGAAACGATCGATAGTCGTAACAGCTCTCCGCGAACGGACGCGCCGATCGCTCCGACGCAACGACTCGTCTCGCGTCGTCAGGCGTGGCTCTCTCCGGCTCGCCGCTGTGCGATTCCGCGTTTTCGGGGCGAGAATCGGACGAACCCATCTTCGCCGGCCCGGAAAGCGGAGCAGGCTGTCCACTCAAGAATGCGAGGAAGCTCCAGCGACGGGGCGGTGTCAGTTCATCCGGCAAGCGCAGGTGCGCCCGTGCGATCAACGCGTGATCAAAACACACGTTGCCCTGATCGTCGAAGCGGACATCGACTGTCCCGCGCGGCTGACCGTTGACGGAGAGCGAGACGCGATGCACGCCGCCGAGGAAACGCGGTTTTTCAGCGAAGTAATGCGCGAGTGCCGGGTCGAGACCACGCTCCTTCAGTGTCTCGATATCGAATTCGACGCTTATGTCGGATGCCGCCCCTTTCGGCTGAAGCATCGCACCGACGGGCGCCGGCGCTGCCTTGCAGTGAATGCTTGCTGCAAGTGCCGCCCAGCCGACACGAAACAGCAGCGACTCGAAGACGCGCGTTGCCCCAGTCCGGCTGGGGCAAACATCGTATCGTGGGGCGCCTCGCAGGCGGTATCTTCGATTCACAACGCGTCGACTTTAAAAATTCATTAACTATTCACAATATCCGCCTCAATTTTGTCACTCCGCCCATATAAAACAAATAATACAAGTACGAAATATATGTGAAAAATATAAGAACCATCTCAATTAAATCCCACCGCATCACGCACGCCATATATCGACAATGCAATTCGTGTCAATTTTTAATATAGACAAACGCCTCAAATTCGCACCAATAAAGAGATATCAATGAATTCCTCATTTCAGGAATGGCATCGCATATCGCCGAATCGAGCGGCGGCGGCTCGCCCGCAACAATCGGCAGGCGTCGAAACGCAAAACCGGCTTGCCGTACGGCCCACAGCCGCGCCGATCGTTTCACGCGTTTCAGGAAAATGGAGATGCGCCGATGCGCGTGGCGCGCCCGATCGGGCAGCGCGCCCCGGACGCCGTAGCGGTATCCGGCCATGTCGCCGCCGCACGATGCAATTGCGCGCGTCGTCTGAAGGATCAGATCTGAAAGCGGGATGGCTATGCAGACTGGCGACGTTTATCGTCTGTCGCCAACGACGTCCTTGGCGGCGTGCGGCATACACGATGGTCCCAGCACGAATCATCGATGCGTGGGCCCGGTCACGCCTCCAGCGGCTCGACCGTCACCCCGACCTTCAGCTCCTGATCCGCGCCGCCGCCGCGAATCACGCCGCGCAGCGGCGTCACGTCCGCGTAGTCGCGCCCGATCGACAGCATCACGTAGTCGTCGCCCGGTGCGCGATCGTTGGTCGGATCGAGCTGCAGCCAGCCGCCGTCCTCCGGCCACGCCGGGTCGTACACCTCGACCCACGCATGCGACGCGTCCGCGCCGATCAGCCGCGGCTGCCCGGGCGGCGGTTGCGTCAGCAGATAGCCGCTCACGTAGCGCGCCGCGAGCCCCAGCGAGCGCAGCGCGCCGATCATCACGTGCGCGAAATCCTGGCACACCCCCTGGCGCAGCGCGAGCGCATCGAGTGCGGTCGTCGTCACGTCGGTGCTGTTCGGCGCGTACGTGAATTCCGCGTGGATGCGCCGCATCAGGTCCCACGCCGCCTGCACGAGCGGCCGGCCCGGCGTGAAGCTGACCGCCGCATACGCGGCCAGCGCCGGGTCGCACGCGACGTGCGGCGATGCGAACACGAATTCGCTCGCCGTGTCGTATGGCTGCCCCGCACGAAAACGGAACCGCTCGCGCACCGCCTCCCACGCGCTCGCGTGCGCCGGGTCCGGCTGCGCGATCGCGGGCGGCGGCTCGCCGCGCGCGCCGGCCGACCAGACGGGCGGCGTCACCCGCACGACGCTGCGGCTGCGCACGAACAGCGCGTCGTGCGGCTGGTTCAGTGCGAACGACGTGCGCGCGTTGCCGAACGCATCGGTCTCGGCGCCGACGCTTTCCGGCGCGGGTTCGATGTCGAGCGCGAACGACAGCACCTGCTGGCGCGGCGTCGCGAGCGGCGTCAGGCGCGCCTGGTGCTGCGCGGATTCGACCCGCGCCGCATAGCGGTACTCGGTGTCGTGCGTGACACGCAGCAGCCGGCCGGCGACGGGATCGGCAGGCGTAGCCGCGTCCGGTGCGGGCGGCGCCTTCGCCGCGGACTTGGTCGTCGTCACCATAGCGTCCTGCCCGCCTCGCGCACGTGGCTGAAATAGCGTTCGCCGATCCGGTTCGACAGCGCCCACACGGCCTTCGCGGTTGTGTCGAGGCGCTCGAGCAGCCGGTCGTGGCGGCCATCGTCGCCGGTTTCGCACAACTCGTGCAGCGACCAGCCGGGCACGTCCGGGATCGCGTCGGCCAGCTCGGACAGCGCATAGCCCTCGCTGCGCTCGACCTTCGTCAGGCGTCCCCGCATCGCCTGCACGACCCACGCGAGCGAGCGCGGATTGTCGGTGTCGAGCACGACGAGCGACAGCAGCGGCGCGACGTCGAAGCCGCGCTGGAAGCGTGAGCGGAACGTGATCGCGCTGTCGAACAGCTCCAGCACCAGCTCGAAGCCGTCCTGCTTGTGCACCGCGCCTTCGTCGAACGCGAACCGCAACACGCTGCACAGAAAGTCCAGCCGGTCGATCTGCCGGCCGATCGACAGCAGCCGCCAGCCGTCGTCGCGCGTCATGTTGTCGGTCTGCGCGCCGGTGATCGCGCCGAGCAGCAGGCCGAGCCGGTCGAGCAGCTGCAGCGCTTCGTTGCCGAGCTGCTCTTCCGCTTCCGCGTTGCCGGTGCTGTCGGCGAACAACTGGGTCGCGTCGTCGATCAGCCGCCATTGCTCGCTCGACAGCCGCTCGCGGATCGCGGCCGCCGCGCCGCGCATCCCGAACAGGCACGACGCGATGCCCGCCGCGCGGTCCGCGCCGCGCGTCAGCGATACGGCGAGCGCATGCTGGAACGCGCGCGGCGCGTCGACGGCGCTCGGCGCATCGGCCGCGATCAGGCCCGCGTCGCGGCACAGCGTGTCGATCAGCTCCAGATGCGCGGGACTGTCCGCGTCGTCCTCGCCGCGCAGCCGTTCGAGCGCCGCGCGCGCGAGCCGCATCAGGTTGGTCGCGCGCTCGGTGTAGCGCCCGAGCCAGAACAGGTTCTCCGCCGCGCGGCTCGCGATCGCGCGCGGCTGCGCGGCGCTCAGGTCCTCCGCGCTGAGATGGGTCTGCAGCAGCGTCGTCGCATCGACGACGCCTTCCGTCATCACCCACGTATCGACCGTGCTGCCGCCGTGCGGCATCGGCGCGTTGAACAGCGCGTCGCGCGCGCCGACCCGCGACAGCCCGCCGGGCAGCACGCGCCAGCGCGCCGCGCCGTCCGCGAGCGCGAACACCCGCAGCAACAGCGGCTTCGGCACGATCCGCGCGCCGCCGTTGCCGTAGCCGTCGCTCGGCTCGCGGTGGCCCGGCCACGTCGGCGCCTGCGACAGCGGCAGGTCGGCCTGCACCGTGTAGTGCGCGGGATTCGCGAGGATCCGCGCGCGCCATTCGGCGAGCTGCGCGTGCGTGAGCCGCGCGCCGATCACCGGCTCGAAGCCGCCGCCCGCCTGCACGTCCGGCGGGAACGACGGCTTGACGATGCAGCGCGCGAGCTGCGGCAGCGCGTCGTCGCACGCGGCCGGCTCGCCGCACCACCACGAATGCACGGCCGGCAGCGTCAGCGTTTCGCCCAGCAGGCTTTCCGCGAGACGCGGCATGAAGCCGAGCATGCCCGGCGATTCGAGGAAGCCCGAGCCCGGCGCGTTCGCGAGCAGCACGTTGCCCGCGCGCACCGCCTGCAGCAGCCCCGGCACGCCGAGCAGCGAATCGGGCCGCAGCTCCAGCGGATCGAGCCACGCGTCGTCGACGCGCCGCAGGATCCCGTGCACGGGTTCGAGCCCGCGCAGCGTCTTCAGGAACACGCGGTTGTCGCGCGCGGTCAGGTCGCCGCCCTCGACCAGCGTGAGGCCGAGGTAGCGCGCGAGATACGCATGCTCGAAATACGTCGCGCTGTGCGGCCCCGGCGTCAGCAGCACGATCCGCGAGTTCTTCCGTGCCGGGCTCAGCGCCTGCATGCTCTGCAGCAGCGCGCGGTAGCTCGCCGCGAGCCGCTGCACGCGCAGCCCGCGGAAGGTGCGCGGCAGCAGGCGCGACACGATCAGGCGGTTTTCCAGCAGATAGCCGAGCCCGGCCGCGCCCTGCGTGTGATGCGCGATCATCCGCCACTGGCCGTCCGGCCCGCGCGCGAGATCGAACGCGACGACGTGCAGCCACGTGTCGCCCGGCACCCGCGCGCCGCGCATCGCGCGCAGGTAGCCGGGATGCCCGGTGACGAGCGCGGGCGGCAGCAGCCCGCGCTGCAGGATCGTCTGCGGCCCGTACAGGTCGGCCATCATCGTGTTGAGCAGCCGCACGCGCTGCAGCACGCCGCGCTCGATCGCCGCCCAATCCTGCGACGTGACGATCAGCGGCAGCAGGTCGAGCGACCACGGGCCGGTCGCGCCGTCGCCGGCGCGCTGCTCGTGCAGCTGGTAGAACAGCCCGTTCTCGCGCATGCGCCGCTGCAGCGCGTCCGCGCGGCGGTCGAGATCGGCCACGCCGTCGCTGCCGAGGTGCGTGAAGAACGCGCGCCACGCCGGCGCGAGCGCGGGCGCCTGCAGGCCGGCCGCGCTGCCGCGCAGCTCGTCGTAGCGGCCGGCAGCCGCCGGCGCGGCAAGCGCGGCGGCCAGCTCGGCGGCGTCGGGCTGCGACCCGGTATCGAAGAGCGTGTGCATCGGGTCGGCGGCGGCGAGATCGTCGGGGTGAATGGGCGGCACGGTGTCGGTCCGTCTTCGGTCAGGAGGCGCGAGTCAGCAGTCGATCCCGCACGCGCGCCGCCACGGTGCGCGGCGCGCGTGCGCGACCGCGCTCTGCCGGCATCCTAGCATTCCGGCGGGGCCGCCATCGGCCGGCGCGCGCTGTCGTCCCGGCGGCTCCGGCCGCCCGCGCATCGTCATCAGGTCTCCTCCATGCGGCGCTCAAGGCCGCCGCAAATCCAGCGTGAACGGGAACTCGCGGCTCGGCACGGCCGCCGCCACCGCCATCCGGCCCGGCGTATGCCCCATCGCGACGAAACGCGCGAGCCGCCGGCTCTCGGCTTCGTACGCGTTGACCGGGAACGTCGCGTAGTTGCGCCCGCCCGGATGCGCGACGTGATACCGGCAGCCGCCGAGCGAGCGCTGCATCCACGTATCGACGATGTCGAACGTCAGCGGCGCATGCACGCCGATCGTCGGATGCAGCGCGGACGGCGGCGCCCACGCCTTGTAGCGCACGCCCGCGACGTATTCGCCGGCGGTGCCGGTCGGCTGCAGCGGCAGCGCGCGGCCGTTGACGGTCACGACATGGCGGTTGTCGTTCAGGCCGGTGACGCGCACCTCGAGCCGTTCGAGCGACGAATCGACGTAGCGCACCGTGCCGCCGCTCGCGCCCTCCTCGCCCATCACGTGCCACGGCTCCAGCGCACCGCGCAGCGTGAGCTGCATCCCGTTCACCGCGATCTGCCCGAACAGCGGGAAGCGGAACTCGAAGTGCGGCGCGAACCACGCCGGATCGAAATCGAAGCCGGCGTCGCGCAGCTCGGCCAGCACGTCGTCGAAATCCATCCTCAGGAACGTCGGCAGCATGAAGCGGTCGTGCAGCGCGGTGCCCCAGCGCGTGAGCGGCGTCGTGTACGGCGCCGCCCAGAAGCGGGCAACCAGTGCGCGCAGCAGCAGCTGCTGCACGACGCTCATCCGCGCATGCGGCGGCATCTCGAACGCGCGCAGTTCGAGCAGGCCGAGGCGGCCCGTCGGCGAATCGGGCGAATACAGCTTGTCGATGCAGAACTCGCTGCGGTGCGTGTTGCCGGTCACGTCGATCAGCAGGTTGCGCAGCACGCGGTCGACGAGCCACGGCGGCATGTCGTGCCCATGCAGCAGCTGGTTGCGCTGGATTTCCGCGAACGCGATGTCGAGCTCGTAGACCTGGTCGTTGCGCGCTTCGTCGACGCGCGGCGCCTGGCTCGTCGGGCCGATGAAGAGCCCCGAGAACAGGTAAGACAGCGACGGATGGTTGTGCCAGTATGCGATCAGGCTCGCGAGCAGGTCCGGACGCCGCAGGAACGGGCTGTCGGCCGGCGTCGCGCCGCCGAGCACGAAGTGGTTGCCGCCGCCCGTGCCGACGTGGCGGCCGTCGACCATGAACTTCTCGCTGCTGAGCCTCGACTGCCACGCCGCGTCGTACAGGAACTCGGTATGGCCGACCAGCTCGTCGAAACTGTGCGCCGGATGGATGTTGACCTCGATCACGCCCGGGTCCGGCGTCACCTGCAGCAGCTTCAGGCGCGCGTCGCGCGGCGGCGGATAGCCTTCGAGCACGAGCTTCACGCCGAGCGCGCCGGCGGTCAGCTCGAGCGCGTCCAGCAGGTCGAGATAATCGTCGAGTGCGGCGAGCGGCGGCATGAACACGTACAGGATGCCGTTGCGCGCCTCGACGCATAGCGCGGTGCGCGTGATCCACGCGGCCGATTCGAAACGCTCGGGCTGGCGCGTCGCGTCCGGGGCGGCACGGCGCCCGCCGGCCGCGGCGCCGCCCGTCGTGCCACTCTCGCGCCACTGCATCACGGTCTGCGCGGACGCCTCGCGATGCACGCCGGCCAGATAGCGCGGCGCATCGCCCGGCCCGACATGGCGCGCGCGGAACGCGTCGGCATCCGGCAGCGGCTCGCACGGCGCGAACGGGTCGCGCTCGGCCAGGTACGGATAGTCGGCGCGACCGACCCACGGCAGCGAGTCGAGCGGCAGCCGGTAGCCCATCGGCGAATCGCCGGGCACGAGGTACATCCGCTCGTCGCGGAAGAACCACGGGCCGGTCTGCCAGCACGGGCCCTCGAGCCCCGGGGATTCATCCGCGCGCCTGAGCGGCAGCACGTAGCCGATCACGCTGTCGAGCTTCTGCTCGAACACCTTGCGCAGCCGCGCGCGCTCCAGTTCGTCGTCGAGCCGCGCGTCGAACGGGTCGACGTTGACCGGCAGCCGGCGCTCGCGCCACAGGTAATACCAGACATCTTCGTAACCCGGACGGATGAATTCGCCGGTCAGGTTCAGGCGCGCGGCCAGCGCGTCGATGAAGCGCTTCGCGTCGTCGGTCGTATAAGCCGACGGCACGCGCTCGTCCGCGAACAGCGACGGATCGCGCCAGGCCGGCTGCCCGTCCGCGCGCCAGAAGATCGACAGCGCCCAGCGCGGCAGCTGCTCGCCCGGATACCACTTGCCCTGCCCGAAATGCAGGAAGCCGCCGTGGCCGTACTCGGCGCGCAGCCGCTGCACGAGCTCCGTCGCATAGCCGCGCTTGGTCGGCCCGAGCGCGTCGGTGTTCCATTCCGCGCCGTCGCGGTCGTCGATCGACACGAAGGTCGGCTCGCCGCCCTGCGTGAGCCGCACGTCGCCGGCCGTCAGCGCCGCGTCGACCTGCGCGCCGAGCGCGCGCACCGCGCCCCATTGGGCGTCGGTATACGGCTTCGTCACGCGCGGCGATTCGTACACGCGCGTGACTGCCATCTCGTGCTCGAACGCGACTTCGCACTCGTCGATCAGCCCCTCGACCGGCGCGGCGCTGGTCGGCTGCGGCGTGCATGCGAGCGGAATGTGCCCTTCGCCGGCGAGCAGGCCCGACGTCGGGTCGAAGCCGATCCAGCCCGCGCCCGGCAAATACACTTCGCACCACGCGTGCAGGTCGGTGAAGTCGACTGCCGTGCCGCTCGGGCCGTCGAGCGACTTGACGTCCGGCGTGAGCTGGATCAGGTAGCCCGACACGAAGCGCGCCGCGATCCCCAGGTGCCGGCACAGCTGCACGAGCAGCCAGCCGCTGTCGCGGCACGAGCCCGACGCGCGTTCGAGCGTCTGCGCGGGTGTCTGCACGCCCGGCTCCATCCGCACCAGATAGCGGATGTCGCGCGACAGCTTCTGGTTCAGCGCGACCAGGAAGTTCACGGTGCCGGCCGGCGTGCGGTCGACTCCGTCGAGATACGCGCGGAACGCGGACGACGCGCTCGTCGGCGGATCGCACGCGAGATACGGCGCGAGCTCGGTGCGCAGCGCGTCGTCGTACTGGAACGGGTACTGCTCGGCGCTGCTCTCGAGGAAGAAGTCGAACGGGTTGTAGACCGACATCTCGGCGACGAGATCGACCGTGATCTCGAACGCGCGCGTGCGCTCCGGGAACACGAGCCGGGCCAGGTAGTTCGCAAACGGATCCTGCTGCCAGTTGAGGAAGTGCTGCGCGGGCCGGACCGTCATCGAATACGCGACGATCGGCGTGCGGCAATGCGGCGCGGGACGCAGCCGCACGACCTGCGGGCCGAGATTGACGAGCCGGTCGTAGCGGTAACGGGTGGTGTGATGCAGCGCGACGTGAATGGGCATGGCGAAGCGGCTCGGCTCAGGTTGGATCGGGCCGTCGCGCCGCGCCGGATCGGGCGCGGCGAAGCGGCGCGACGGGTTCGTCGGCTGACGCGCGCGTCAGACCAGTTCCGGCGACTGCACGACGCTGATCTCGATGCCGAGCGGCGTCGCGCCGGCCCCGGTCACCGGCTGCGCGTCGTGGGAGTCGAGGCCGATCGCGATGCGCACGTAGCGCTCGTCCGGGCAGCGGTTCATGAACGGATCGAAGCCGACCCAGCCGAGCCCGTCGACATACGCCTCGGCCCACGCGTGGCCGGCGGGCTGCTGCATCGGCGCGGCCGCCTGCTGCTGCGCGCCGAGCGCCGGCCGCGGCATGCCCTGCGACTGCGACGCGTGCGACGTGCCGAGCGCCTGCTGCATCCGTTCGCCGCTTTGCAGCGCGACGGCCTCCTCTTCCTGCGCGCCGCCGCCCAGCTTCGCGTCCGCGATGCGCTGCATCGCGCTGTCGGCCAGCACGTAGCCGGAGATGTAGCGGGCCGGAATCTTCAGCACCCGCGCGGCCGCGATGAACGCGTGCGCGTGATCGCGGCTCGTGCCCGCGCCGCTTTGCAGCGCGGTTTCCGCGTCGACCGGCGTGTCCGGCGCATGCGGCGCGTACGCGATGCGGCCGTGCACTTCGGTCATCAGCCAGTGCAGCGCGTCGAGGCTGCGCTGCTCGATCGGCAGCGCGTCGGCAAGCGCGCGCACCGTGTCGCCCGCTTTCGTGAGCGCGGTCTCGCGCTCGAAGATCCACGGCGGCGCATAGCCTTCGATGTGGCCGAGGATGCCCGCGCGATCCTGAGTCTCGACGACGCCCGCCGCGACGATCACGATCTCCGCCTTCGCGCCGCGGTCGTGCCGCACGAGGTCGGTGCGGTTGCCGAGCCCGTCGGCATAGGTGAGCGTCGGCTCGACGCCGTCGATCGTGACCTGCCACGCACGCACCGTCTGGCCCGGCCCCGATTGCGGACGCAGCCGCAGCCGTTGCAGCACGTGGGTGACCTGATCGTCGAACTGATAACGCGAGATGTGTCGGATGGCGAGTCGCATGGCAAGTCTCAGTCGAAGTTGTACGCCTGGGCGATTTCGAGCCCCAGGCTGTTGTTGCGGCCGATGAAGTCGGTCAGGAATTCGTGCAGGCCGCTCTTGAAGATCCGTTCGACGCTCGTGTCGGACAACATTTGCAGGATCTTCGTGGCGGTGTCGTGACACGGGTGCGTGACGCCGTAGTCCTTCGCGAGCAGGTTGAGGCTCGACACGACGCGGCCGTAGCAATACCGCAGCGAGCGCGGCATCCGGCCGTTGAGGATCAGGTAGTCGGCGATGTTCATCGGCTTGTACTGCACGTCGTAGACCCAGCGGTACGAGCGGTGCGCGGCCACGCAGCGCAGGATCGTTTCCCACTGGTAGTTGTCGAGGATCGTGCCGACGTGCGAGACCGACGGCAGCAGCAGGTGGTACTTCACGTCGAGGATCCGCGCGGTGTTGTCGGCCCGCTCGACGAACGCGCCGATCTGTGCGAAATCGAAGATCTCGTTGCGCAGCATCGTGCTGTAGAAGCTGCCGAGGATCAGCGCGGTCTCGCGCTTCACCTGATCGAGCACCGCCGGCAGCTCGCCCTCCGGCACCGGCTGCGCGAGCACGCGCCGCAGCGACAGCCATGCGCCATTCACGCTCTCCCACGCCTCCCGCGTGAGCGCCGTGCGCACCATCCGCGCGTTCGAGCGCGCGGCCTCGATGCACGACAGCACGCTCGACGGGTTGTCGCGGTCGCGCAGCAGGTAGTCGGTCACGGTGTCGGCCGCGTAGGCGTCGTATTTCTCGCGGTAGCCGTCGTCCGCGCCCGAGCTGACGAGCACCGACGACCATTCGGCCGGCGCGTCGGACGTGCGCGTGAGCGCCATCCGCAGCCCGGCGTCGACGATCCGCGCGGTGTTCTCCGCGCGCTCGATATAGCGGTACATCCAGTAGAGACCGCTCGCTGTGCGTCCAAGAAGCATCTTGTGTCCACTCCGTCTGGTTTCCGTTCGCGCGCGGCCGTTGCCGGCGCGCGCTGTCGCCGTGTTCCGCTCAGTCGGCCAGCACCCAGGTGTCCTTGGTGCCGCCGCCCTGGCTCGAGTTGACGACGAGCGAGCCCTCCTTCAGCGCGACGCGCGTGAGCCCGCCCGGCGTGATGCGGATGCGATCCGACACCAGCACGAACGGCCGCAGGTCGACGTGCCGCGGCGCGAGGCCCGCCTCGGTCAGGATCGGCGTCGTGGACAACGCCAGCGTGGGTTGCGCGATGTAGTTCGCCGGGCGCGCGCGCAGCTTCGCGGCGAACGCTTCGATCTCGGCCTTCGACGCGCACGGACCGACGAGCATCCCGTAGCCGCCCGAGCCGTGCACTTCCTTCACGACCAGTTCGTCGAGATGCTCGAGCACGTACTTCAGGCTGTCCGCCTCGCCGCAGCGCCAGGTCGGCACGTTCTCGAGCAGCGCCTTGCGGCCCGTGTAGAACTCGACGATTTCCGGCATGTACGAATAGATCGCCTTGTCGTCGGCGATGCCGGTGCCCGGCGCGTTCGCGATCGTGATGTTGCCCGCGCGGTACACGTCCATGATCCCCGCGACGCCGAGCGCCGAATCGGGGCGGAACGTCAGCGGGTCGAGGAACGCGTCGTCGACGCGGCGGTACAGCACGTCGATCGGCCGGAAGCCCTCGGTCGTGCGCATCGCGACGCGGTCGTCGATCACCTGCAGGTCGCTGCCCTCGACGAGGTGCACCCCCATCTGGTCGGCGAGGAACGAATGTTCGTAGTACGCGGAATTGTGGATGCCGGGCGTCAGCACGGCGATGGTCGGGTTGTCGGCGTTGCCGCCCGGCGGGCAGACCGCGGCGAGCGACTGGCGCAGCATCTGCGGATAGGTCTCCACCGGCCGCACCTTGACCTGCTGGAACAGCTCGGGGAAGAGCTGCATCATCGTCTCGCGGTTTTCCAGCATGTACGACACGCCGGACGGCGTGCGCGCGTTGTCCTCGAGCACGTAGAACTGGTTCTCGCCGGTGCGCACGATGTCGACGCCGATGATGTGCGTGTAAACGTTGCCGGGCGGCCGGAAGTCGATCATCTCCGGCAGGAACGCTTCGTTGTGCGCGATCAGGTGCTTCGGCACGATCCCCGCGCGCACGATTTCCTGGCGGTGGTAGATGTCGTCGAGGAACGCATTGAGCGCCATCACGCGCTGCTCGATGCCGAGCGACAGCCGATTCCACTCATTGCCGGAAATAATGCGCGGCACGATGTCGAACGGGATCAGCCGCTCGGCGGCCTCCGCGTCGCCGTACACGGCGAACGTGATGCCCGTCTTGCGGAACACGCCCTCCGCGTCGTGGGCTTTCTGGGCGAGGCTCGCGGGGTTCTGCGTGTCGAGCCACTGCTTCAGGCGCGCGTAAGGCGTCCTGACCATGTCGCCGGATTGCAGCATTTCATCGAATGGCTTCATCGATTTGTTCTCCATCGTTTTTCCCGGCATTGCGCATGCCGGACCGGCGTATCGACTGCGGAGCAAGGAGCGTGCCTTGCGATTCCCCCGCGCTTCCCTCATTTCGCCGCGGCGCCGGCACGCTCCGGCGGCATGCCGCACCACGGCGGTGCAGCGCGCGACGCGATGCGCGGCATCGGTGCGCCGCGCGTCATGATCATGGTTCTCCCGCGTGTCATGAATGTGCAATCTGCAGTGCAGCATTCGCGGCCGGCCAGCCCGCGCAACCGCTCCAGCGCGGTGCCCCGCGCGCCGGGTTGCTGCACCGCGTCAGCGAAAGAGGCGGGCCGGCGCGCGCACTGCGCGGCCGGCCCTGGGGGAAGTACCGTCCGCGGCCAGCCGGCGAGTTCAGACGCGAGATGAACCAGCCGGTTAGCCGTTTCCGGCATGACCACGTTATGCGGCCGTATTGATGGCGACAACGCTCATGCATATTTCGACTGATACCGATCGAAAAAAAACATCGGTATGCTCGGCACGAGGCGCGGTACGCTAGAAAGTTCGTGCAGCGAAATGCCGCCCCTCGGCACAAGCACGCGCCCGACTACAAAAGACGACGATCGATATGGAAGCAAAGTGGCTGGAAGATTTCCTGAGCCTTGCGGATACCAAGAGTTTTTCCCGGGCGGCGCGTAACCGGCATCTCACGCAATCGGCCTTCAGCAGGCGGATCGCCTCGCTCGAGACCTGGATGGATGCGAAGCTGGTCGACCGGAGCATCACGCCGGTCGCCCTCACCCCGGCCGGACAGATGTTCCGCGGGCTGGCCGCGGACATCCTGCGCAGCATGTATGCGGCCCGCAATCTGGTCAACGGCTACGACCAGTTCGCGGCGAGCGACCAGGTCGTACGGTTCGCGGTCGCGCATACGCTCGTGTTCACGCTGTTCCCCGAATGGCTGAAGCAGCTCAACGGCGAAGTCGGCCACGTGACCGCGCGCGTCAACGCGGTGAACGTGCCGGAGGGCGTGCAGCAGCTCGTCGAGGGCGAATGCGACCTGCTGCTCGGCTATCACCATCCGCAGTTGCCGATCGTGCTCGATCCGAACCATTTCCCGTTCGTGAACCTCGGGGTCGAACGGATCCTCCCCGTCTCCACGCCCGATGCGCACGGCAAGCCGCTGTTCCAGCTGCCCGGCAGGCCCGGCGAGCCGCTGCCGCTGCTCGCGTATTCGTCGGGCGCGTTCCTCGGCAACGTGGTCGAGATGCTGCTGCTGAACGCGGCCGAGCCGTACGCGCTGCACCGCTGCTTCGAGACGCACATGTCCGAGGCGCTGAAAGGGATGGTGGTGGCGGGACACGGGATCGGCTGGCTGCCGGAAAGCTGCGTCGCGAAAGAGCTGGCCGACGGCAGTCTCGTGTGCGCGGGATCGGCGGACTGGATCACCGAGCTGGAGATCCGGCTGTACCGGTCGGCGCGCAAGCGCGGGCTGGCGGCCGAGCAGCTGTGGACGTACATCATGAACCGGCCGCGCGACGCGGCGCCGGTTACGGCGACCGCCGGCCAGCCGGCGCCGGCGATGCGGTTCGCGAGACGGGCGGCGGGTGGCGGCGGACGGCTCGCCGCCGGCGAGTGATCGCCAGGCGAGACAGGATGTCCCTGGACGTCAGCCCGACGAGCGTCTGCCCCGGGGCGCGACGCGCCATCCCGCGCCATCCCATTTCACCGCTTCATGACGCCGCGGGCGTCTTGGACAAGGTTGCGCCGGGGAATATCGGCCGGCATCATCTCGCACCGGCGTCTTCGTTGCCCTTCCATCAGGATGACGAATTTCCCGCCGCCCCGATCACGCACTGCACCCTGCTCGACTTGCAGCGCATGAGGCATGCGATCCCGCCCAGCGAATTGGTCTGGTGATAGCACGTCCTCCGCGCGTTTCCGGGCGTCGTCCCGGGATCGTCCCGAGATGCCGCGCCCACGAATGGGCAGGATAAGTCGCGGGTCCAGGCCAATATTCAGTCGTAATCCGATGGCAATGAGTAAATGTCCCGTCGTCGTTAACACCGATAAGTGCTTTCGAGTGTTGAATATGACTCAGGCGCGAAATGCCTTTCCCTGAAACACGCCACCCTCGTGGCCGCACCGACTTCTTTCACAAGATCTTCATTGAAATCACAAAAATACGATTTCGATATCAAAAACGAAACACCCAATCACCAAAAATGTTTCCACCGCGAAACACCACCATTTATTCAATCAAACAAACAGAACCAAAAATACAACTCCACCCATCGACATAAAATAATCCCCTGCCGCATGGCGGAAAATATTCAATTGTCAGTCGTTACCGCCGACGCAAATTCAACCACAACCCCAATATCACGCACCACGCCTCGAACATCCCGCGTCATGCAATACCGCATACGGATAGGCGGCAAAATTTTCTTTTATCAGCAGGTTGCATCGGATCGAAGCGCGTCGCAAACCTCTTTAGATATTATGTTCTGCAAGTTGAATCGACCATGCAAGCCCACGAACCGAAAAAATTTCCTTTTCCGGTCATTACCGTCTACACAAACTCACCCACCATCCTCATTTAAATATTATGTTCCCGACCATCGTCATTCCCGCATCATGCACGGCATTTTATTAATCGACCCACGAAATTGAATAGCGTGTTGCGAAATGGCGAATAGCCATTGCGTTTTTCGATCCGGAATGTATGCTTGCTATCAACTGCGAGCGGAGGTTTCGATGTTATCTTCGTTTCGAAAGCATGCTTTTCCTGCTGCAGCCACTGCCGCCTCGATGCTTTTCATGGGCGCAGCGGCAACGGCCCAAACGGCCGCCGGGTCCGATCCGGGCACGCAGCGTTATGTGATCTCATACATCTGCGGTGACGCACGGATTGACGGCACCGCGCCACTTCCACCCGACGGGCGCCCCTACAACCTGGGCGTGTCGTTTGCTTCCGCTCAATCCGGCAATCCGCTCGCCAACGTTCAAGTGCGGCTGAGGCGCCACGGTCGCGTCCTCGCCGAATTCAATGCGGCAGGGCCGCGCTGCCTGTTCAGCGTTCCCGATGCCAGCTACCGGATCGAAGGCACGTACCAGGGCGAAACGAAATACGCGATCGTCGAAACAGGTGTGCTGAATACGCAACTCCGGTGGTAAGCCTTCCACCGGCAACGGCACGGAATCGAGGAGCGATGCATGACCAGTGCGAATCGACAGCATATGCACGCCACCGGCCATCCGAAACCGGGCTGGGGCCCAGGCAAGAATGCGGCGCTCAGCTTCGTGGCGTTTGCCGTGATTTTCGGCATCTTCGCCTATGTCAAGCGAGATGTCGTAGACGAGCCCTCCAGTACGGCACACGAAGCATCCGGCGTGGTCGGCGTATCGGTCAGGATCCCTGACAAGCAAGCCGTTGCATCGACACCCGGTCAGATGGCCGGTTCCGCTGCCGACACGGCGAAAACGACGCCATCGACCGGCATGACGGCGCCGGTGACGATCGAAATCGAGCCGGAGGCCACGCCGCGCGTCGACGCGCAGGCGACGGCAACGCCCCCCGCACCCGCGCCTGCCCCGCCGGTTGCCGCTGCGGCCAACGCGCACGCGGCACATGCGACACCGTCCGGCGGCGCCGTCAATGAAAGGCATGCCGGCATGCATCGCCAGCAGCACCCGCATCCACGCACTCATGACGTGGCCAATGCAAAGACGCGCCCGACGCTCGCGGCACGCGCGCATGCGTTCAACGGCGGCGGCGGACACACGCACACCGCAGGCGTCACGCACCAGGAGCTGGAAGGCGCCCGTGCGCTCGCGAAGGCGCGCACGTGCGCAGTGCTCGAAGAATGGGACTGTGTCCAACAGAACGCGAGCCGGGCGCTCGCCATCGACCCGCAGAACGGTGAATCGCGGGCATTGCTCGGGGAGGCCATCCGAAACCACCCTTGACGTTGTACTCGGGGAACCGGAATCACCAGGAAACTCGACGGCAGATCGAGCGCATTGATCGGCGCACGACCGATCTAACCGTTTCGAAGTGAGGACACCCCGTGGCCAACATCAACAATCGCAGACTCACTGCCATTCCGCGCAACCGGCGAATTCTTCTTCAGGCGCCGCTCATGTTGCTGCTCGTTGCATCCGGTACCTGCATCGCCGCCGAAGGCGAAGCCGATTCAAGCAAACCGCAGAACGTCGCCCAGGCGCAGGGCGCGTCGGGCGCGCAGCCGGCCGACGCGGCAGCCGTGCGCGACGAAGTGTTCGGTCTCGCCACGAGCGGCGGCGCCGTCAAGGCGATCGACGAGGCGAAATCCCGGCCGGACATCTTCTCCGCCTTCGATCTCGCCCAGCTGGAAGAACTCTCGATCCGCCAGCAAGTGCGGGGCGGACGCGACAAGGCGCGCTCGATGACGAGCACCGATCGCTTCGACGGGCTCGACACCGCGCTGCGCGCGGCGGACGAGCTCAACGCGAAAATGCCGATCACGCCCGAGTACTCGCCGGTCCGAACGGCGCTCGCCGGAGATCGCACGGTCGCCTACGCGGCCCGCGGCGACATGCAAAAGGCGGTGGCGTCGTTCGAAACGATCCCGCCCGACGCGGAGGTCTCGATCGATGCGCTGGCGGGCGCAGGCGACGCCTATCTGTACCTCGGCGAGCCGGGCAAGGCCGAGGCCGCCTATCGACGCGCGCTGACGCAGGCGAGCGCGTCGCCGACCGACCGTGCGACGCGCGGCTACCAGTATGGCGCCCGCACGCGCCCGATCGAGCTGCGCGAGGGCCTGTTCTGGTCGTATATCGACCAGGGACGGGCGAAGGATGCGAGCACGGTGCTCGACGAGATGGCCAAGTCGTTGCCGCCGGCCGCGCAGGTTCATCCGTGGGACCCGGCAAACGACGATTACCTGCGCTACTACCGGCTGCGCGCGCAGCTTCTGATCAACACCGGCAGGACCGAAGAAGGGATTGCGGAGCTGGAGAAGATCGAGAAGGAAGTGCCGTTCAACTCCGAAATAAGCGCCGCCCATGCCGACGCAATATCGAGCCAGTCGCACCCGCGCCAGGCGACCGCGATGTATCACGCGACGCTGACCGACCACCCCGACAGCATCGAGAATCTCGCCGGGCTCGGCCGCGCATCGCTCGCGGCGGACGACTACGAAGCCGCGCGCAAGATCGACCAGACCTTCGGCAATACGTTTCCGGACAGCGGTGCGGTCCGCCAGTTCAAGCGCGACTACAACGCGTACCGCAGCCCGGTGCTGACGACGGACGTGAGCTACGAGCACGGCAACAGCGCACTGGCGGACAACAGCTTCACGTCGAATACGTATCTGTATTCGCAACCGTTCGGCGACAACTGGCGCGTGTTTTCCCATACGTTCTTCGGCTATGCGCAAACCGACATCGGCAGGATCAGCCGCACGCGCACGGGGGTCGGCGGCGACTACCGGCACGGGCCGCTCAGCCTGCAGGCCGAAGCCACGCGATCGTTCGGCACCGACGGACGCACCGGCGGCCGCGGTTCCGTCACCTACAACTTCGACGACTACTGGTCGGTATCCGGCGGGCTCGACAGCAACGACAACGCGCTGCCGTGGAAGGCCTATGTCGCGCACATCTGGGGCAAGTCCGCGAACGTCGAGGTGGCGTACCGCCAGAACGATCGCCGCGAGGTCAGGCTGAGCTACGGCGTAAGCCGCTACTCCGACTCGAACTTCCACCAGGAAATCGCGGCGACCGGCACGCAGCGCGTGTACACGTCCGCGAACCAGCTGGTCAACGTTTCGCTGAACGTCGGCACCGACAGCAACACCCGGCAGGCCACCCCCTACTTCAGTCCGGCACGCGACTATGCGGCCGCGGCGACCGTCATGCATCAGTGGCTGGTCTGGAAGAAGGGCGACATGTCGATGCGGCAGCGCATCTCCGCGTCCGGCGGCGCCTACAACGAGCGAGGATTCGGCACCAGCGCGCTGTGGACCGCCCGCCTCGAACATGCGTGGACCTTCAAGCACGACATCACGCTGACCTACGGCGTCGAGGTCAGCAGCCACGCTTACGACGGCCAGCGGGAGCGCTCGGAAACGGGCTTCCTCTCGCTCAACCTGCCGTTCTAGAACCAGGAGCTCACGGAATGCAATCCAGACGGACCTTCATGTGTGGTTGCCTTGGCACGGCTGCTGCTTGTTCGCTGTTTCCGGGCGTGACCCAGGCACGGATGATCGACCTGCTTCCGCCATCCGATCCCGCCGACGGCAAGACCTTCCGCGTGATCTGCATGCACGACGTGCGCGACAACCTGCTGTCGACGTTCGCGACCGCCACGATGGTCGATCCGTACGCGATCGATACCGGCACGCTGACCGCGATTTTTTCCTGGCTGCAGAGCAACAACTACCACACCGTCACCGTCAGGCAGATCGAAGCGTCCCGGCACGGCGGCAAGCCGTTGCCGCCCCGCTCCGTGCTCCTCACGTTCGACGACGGCTTCCGCAGCCACTACACGAAAGTGCTGCCGCTGCTGAAGCGGTTCCGCTATCCGGCGGTGATGGGCATCGTCACGGCGTGGATCGACGCCCCGGCCGACGCGCCGATCCGCATCAGCGACCGGATCCAGGTGCCGCGCGAATTCTTCATGTCGTGGGACGAGGTCAAGCAGGTCGGTTCGTCGGAACTGGTCGAACTCGCCTGTCACACGCACAACCTGCACCACGGCGCGGTGGCCAACCCGCAGGGCAACGAGTTGCCCGCGACGACGTCGCACCTCTACCTGGGAAACGAAAAGCGCTATGAAACCGATGCGGAATTCGAAGCGCGGATACACGACGACCTGCAGACGTGCGTCCGGCAGATTCATGAGCGCACCGGCGTCATCGCGCGCTCGATGGTCTGGCCGTATGGCGCGGAAAACCAGCCGGTGCGCCGAATCTCGACGTCGCTCGGCATGGATATCCAGTTCAGCCTCGATGCCGGGCCGAACACGCCGGACGTGCCGCTCGACCGGTTGCGGCGGATCCTGATGATGTATGACGTCGACATCGGCGGGTTCGAGCGTTCGATGCGCGAGCCGGCGACCAATCGCGGCGAGTCCGGTGTCGTCGAGCGTGTCGTGCAGGTCGACCTCGACCAGGTGTACGACCCCAACCCGGCGCAGCAGGAAAAGAACCTCGGCGTGCTCGTCCAGCGCATCTACGATATGCAGCCGAAGTCGGTCTACCTGCAGGCGTACGCCGATCCGAAGGGCACGGGTGTCGCGGAGTCCGTCTATTTTCCGAACCGGCACCTGCCGATGCGCGCCGACCTGTTCTCGCGCACCGCCTGGCAGCTCAATACCCGCTCCAACGTCCAGGTCTACGCATGGATGCCGGTGCTCGCGTTCCGCCCGCCGCCGGGCAAGCTCCACGACCTCGAAACGGTCACCGCCTACGGCGGCGCGCCGGCGCGCGAGAACGCCACGCGCGGTTTTCGCCTGAGCCCGTTCGATCCGAATGCACGGCTGATGATCGAGCAGATCTACGAGGACCTGAGCAAATATGCGTCGTTCAGCGGCATCCTGTTCAGCGACGACGCGGTGCTCGACGACTACGAGGATGCGGGCCGGCACGCGTTGCAAACGTATGGCCAATGGGGGCTGCCGCGCGACATCGGGCAGATTCGCGCGAAGCCCGACCTGATGGACCGCTGGACCCGGCAGAAGACGCGCTACCTGCTGGACCTGACGCGGCAGCTCGAGCAGATCGTGCTCGCGAACCAGAACGCGGGCGACGTGCTCACCGCGCGCAACATCTTCGCGCAGCCGGTGCTGAACCCCGCGTCCGAAGCCTGGTATGCGCAGAACTACGACGATTTCCTCAACGCGTACGACTTCGTCGCGCTGATGGCGATGCCCTACATGGAGCAGGCGCCGGACCCGGAGCGCTGGCTGGACCAGCTCGCCGGCGCGGTCGCGACGAAACCGCACGGCCTGACGAAGACCGTGTTCGAACTGCAGTCCTACGACTGGCGCGCGCGCAAGGATATTCCCAGCAGCACGCTGCTTGCGCAGATGGGGCGACTGCGAAGCCGCGGGGTGTTGAACTTCGGCTACTACCCGGACAACTTCCTGCGCGACCAGCCGCAGCTCGCGGCGATACGCACTGCGATGTCGCTCAAGTCCCGTCTCGATCCGACCTCGATCAACGCGCTGATGCAGGGGCAACACAAAGGGAAGGCCGCGCAATGACGACACACGACCTCATCCGGCGCCTGCAGGACTTCGTCTTCTACTACCCGTTCTTCATGTCGTATCTGTGGATGATCGGGGGCGTCGTGCATTTCTTCCTGCTCGAAGAAGGCCGCGTGCTGTCGAAGCGCGCGCTCGCGGCGAGCGGCATGCCGAAGGTGTCGATCGTCGTGCCCTGCTTCAACGAGGCGGCGAACGTGCGCAGCGTGATCACGCACCTGAACGGCATGGATTATCCGAACTACGACATCATCGCGGTCAACGACGGAAGCAAGGATCACACCGGCGACATGCTCAACGAGCTGGCCGCCGCGATCCCGCGGCTCATCGTGATCCATCACGCGCGCAACGAGGGCAAGGCGGTGGGCCTGACGACCGCGGCGGCCGTGTCGAACGCGGAGTACCTGCTCTGCATCGACGGCGATTCGCTGCTCGCGCACGATGCGATCGGCTGGATGCTCGAGCATTTCATTTCCGACCCCGGCGTCGGCGCGGTGACCGGCAACCCGCGCATCCGCACGCGTACGTCGCTGCTCGGCCGCATGCAGGTCGGCGAATTTTCGTCGATCGTCGGGCTGATCAAGCGCACGCAACAGGTGTACGGCCGCATCTTCACGGTGTCCGGCGTCATCACGATGTTCCGCAAGACCGCGCTCGCCGATGTCGGCTACTGGAGCTCGGACATGCTGACCGAGGACATCGACATCAGCTGGAAGCTGCAGTGCCGCGACTGGCGCGTCGTGTACGAGCCGCACGCGCTCAGCTGGATCCTGATGCCGGAGACGCTCAAGGGGCTCTACCGCCAGCGGCTGCGCTGGGCCAAGGGCGGCATCCAGGTGCTGCTCAAGTACGCGGGCACGATCGCGCAGCCGGCGCGAATGATGATGTGGCCGCTGTTCGCGGAGTACCTGATCGGCATCGCGTGGGCGTATTCGATGTCGTTCATCCTGCTGCTGTCGGTCGTCGGCCTCTTCCATCCGCTGCCGCCGGACTGGCACGTGTCGCTCGTGCCGCACTGGCACGGCATGCTGCTGGTGGCGACCTGCGTGCTGCAGCTGATCGTCGGCTGCATGATCGATCGCCGCTACGACGAAAAGCTGCTGATGTACTTCCTGGATACCGTCTGGTATCCCGTCGCCTTCTGGCTGATCAGCATGATCACGACCGTTGTCGCCCTCCCCGCCACCGTGTTGCGAGCCCGTGGCAAACGCGCCGTATGGACCAGCCCCGACCGAGGAATTCAGCATGAAGAACGCGCCGATTATTGACCTCTCCCTCCGCTCCCCGAGCCAGATGGTCGCCGACCGCGGCGTCATCGTCGGCTGCGGGCACATCGTGTGGTTCCGCTTCATGCGGCCGGCGCTGGTCGGTGCGGTATGGGCGTCGATCTGCATCTATACGTACCGCTACCTGCTGCCGTTCGACGACCACGAAATGCCGATCGAGCAACTGATCTTCTACGTGACCTGCATCGCGGTGATGGCGGGCGGGCTCGTCACCTGGCTGATCGCGGCGCGCGTCGTGCATCCGTTCACCAACCGCTGGCACGTGTCGAAGATGCTGCGGCGTTCGGCAAGCCTCAAGGCCCGGCCGGTCGCGACGACCGCCCTGACGCGCGCCCGGCGGCACGGCGAAGCACTGGGATCGCGCATTCTCGTCGCGTCGCACGACGCCAACGGATCGATTTCCGCGATCGAATGGAAGAGCCATGAGCGCCATGCCGCGCCGCAAGCGCGCGCATGGGACGACGAGGAACCGGACGAGGCAGCCTGGGACGGCGCCGGTCCGACCAGGCGTCACGGCACCTGAGGTCGACGTCCGCCGCGCGCGGCTCGCGTGCGGCCATCGCGCCCGCGACAGCGCTTGCCTGTTCCCCTCGTGCCGCGCCGCACGGGCGTTCCGATAACTTCTTCTGGACGAGGTGATCTATGTGCGGAATCGTCGGAGCAAGCGGCCGGAACAATCAGGTGCCGCAACTGGTCAAGGCGCTGAGCCGGCTGGAGTATCGCGGCTACGACTCGTGCGGGATTGCGCTGCAGAACGGCGGCCACCTGCGCAGCGAGCGCACGCTGCGGCGCGTGACGGATCTTCAGGAACGCGTGATGATGCTCGGTCTCGAAGCGGGCACCTGCATCGCCCATACGCGCTGGGCCACCCACGGCGCGCCGTCCGAGACCAACGCGCACCCGATCATGTCGGGCGACTCGATCGCGGTCGTGCACAACGGCATCATCGAGAACCACGAGGCGCTCAGGGCCGAACTGCGGACGCGCGGCTACGTCTTTCGCGGCGAGACCGACACGGAAGTGATCGCCCACCTGATTCACGGCGAGTATCGCGACGACCTGTTCGACGCCGTCGTTCGCGCGGTCAAGCGCCTGCGCGGCGCGTATGCGGTCGCGGTGCTGAGCGCGCGCGAGCCGCAGCGTCTCGTGGCCGCGCGCGCGGGCTCGCCGCTCGTGATCGGCATCGGCGCGCAGCAGAACTACCTCGCGTCCGACTGCGCGGCGCTCGGCGACCTGACCGACCGCTTCATCTATCTCGAGGACGGCGACGTCGCGTTGCTCACGCCGGAGCGCATCCGGATCGTCGACGCGCTCGGACGCGACGCGAAACGCCCGCTGTGCCAGGTCAAGGCGCGCGACAACGACGCCGGCCTCGGCCCGTTCCAGCACTTCATGCAGAAGGAGATCTTCGAGCAACCGCAGGCGATCGGCAACACGCTGGCCGGCATCGACACGATCTCGCCGGCCCTGTTCGGTTCGCGCGAGGAGGCTCGGGCGTTGCTGTCGCGCGTGCGGAGCGTGCTGCTGCTCGGCTGCGGCACCAGCTATTACGCGGGGCTCACCGCGAAATACTGGATCGAGAGCATCGCGGGCCTGCCGGCCCAGGTCGAGATCGCCAGCGAGTACCGCTACCGGGAATCGGTGGCCGACCCGCGCACGCTCGTCGTCGGCATTTCTCAATCGGGCGAAACCGCCGACACGATCGGCGCGATCGAGCACGCGCGCGGCCTCGGCCAGGACCTGTCGCTGGCGATCTGCAACGTCGCGACGAGCACGATCGCGCGCAACGCGTCGCTGCGCTTCCTGACGCAGGCCGGCATCGAGCTGGGCGTCGCCTCGACCAAGGCCTTCACGACGCAACTGGTCGCGCTGTTCCTGCTGACGGTGACGCTCGCGCAGTTGCGCGGCCGGCTCGACGACGCGCGCGCGGCAGCGTGCCTGCAGCAGTTGCGCGGGCTGCCGGCGCGCGTCGGCAATGCGCTGGCGCTGGAAACGCAGATCATGGGCTGGGCCGCCGATTTCATGCAGCGGGAGAATGCGCTGTTCCTCGGGCGCGGCATTCATTTCCCGATTGCGATGGAAGGCGCGCTGAAGCTCAAGGAGGTGTCGTACATCCATGCCGAGGGCTACCCGGCGGGCGAGCTGAAGCACGGCCCGCTCGCGCTCGTGACGAGCGCGATGCCGGTCGTCACGATAGCGCCGGACGACGGCCTGTTCCAGAAGCTGAAGTCGAACATGGCCGAAGTGCGCGCGCGCGGCGGGCGGCTCTACGTGCTCGCGGGCAGCCATCTCGAGCTCGACGACGCCGACGATACGCGCCTGATTCGCCTGCGCGAGCCGGGCGACGTGCTGTCGCCGGTCATGCACGTCGTGCCGTTGCAGTTGCTCGCGTATCACGTCGGCTGCGCGCGCGGCGCAGATGTCGACAAGCCGCGCAACCTCGCCAAGTCGGTCACCGTGGAATGACGCCGCTGCGCGCGCGGATCATGGCCGGACCAGCGGCGCGGGCCATCGCGAGCGCGGTCTGCGCCGCCTGCTGTCTCGTCGTTGCGTCGAGCGTGGCCCCGCCGGCCGCGCTCGCGGGCGCGCCCGTCAAGCACAAGGCCGCGCCGCGCGCGCCTGCCCAACGCAAGGACACCGGCGACCCGCGACGCTTCATGCACGGCATCGGCGTGGCCGACGCCGGCGACGGCAGGCGCTGGATCTTCTTCAGCAGTTCTGGCCTCCCGCCGCGCGGCGCGATGGCGAACGGCAACTGGCCGCATGACGTGTATGTCGGCGAGTGGTCGCCCGGCAGCGCGCACATGACGCACGTCCGCACGTTCATCAGCCGGCCCGAAGCGCAGGAGCCGGTGTCGGTCGCGCAGAACGATCGCGGCGACCTCTTCGTCACGTTCGAGGACGGCTGGAACGCGCCGCAGGAAGTCAGCCAGCGGTACGGCGTCTATCGCCGCAACCTGAAGCCGGTCAAGCCGTACCCGAACGACGTCGAGTCGGGCGGCCACTCGGGGCACGTCGCCACGGTCGGCGAGCGCTTCGTCGTGTTCTATTCCGCCGACTGGGTCGACGGCGGCGGCGTCGACAACCTGGGCACCGGCGGCGGCGTCTACCTGAAGACCTACGATGCCGCCGGACGATTGCTGAACCACGTGCCGGTCGCGCCGCACAGCCGCGAGTGGTGGCCCGTGATCGCAGGCTCGCCGCGCAACGCGCTGCTCGTCTGGCAGAAATTCATCGAAGGCAGCACGGACGCGACGCTCGAATACGCGATGTTCGATCCGGTGACGGCGAAGCTGGAAAAGCTCGGTGAACTAAGCGAAGCGATCCAGTACTACGTGTACTCCGCTGCTTATGTGCCCGCGATCGACCGCTTCGTCGTCGTCACGACGACGGCGGACCATCGCGGCGTCGCGATGCTGATCGACCCGGACGGCCGCCGCACGGCGACGCTCGACTGCCTGCCGGCGTCGGTGCGCGAATCCGGCATCGGGGTCTCCGGCACGCATGCGTATGTGCCGACCCGCGACGGGCGGCTGCTGACGCTGGCGCTTGCGCCGGCGGAAATTTCGGTGAGCGGCGCGCAGCGTTCGCCGATTCCGTGGGGCACGACGGGCATCGCCGGTTTCCCGGCGCACGGCGCGACGATGCATTTCGTGTCGCTGACGCCATCCGGGGCGCGCGAAGCCGACTTCGAGCCGCAGCGCGAAACGCCTCTGCCGAAGGCGGAAGCGCCGTGTTCGAGTCGTTGACGCCACGGCGAGCGCGGCGTCGCGCGGCCCGCGCCCGATGAGCGCATTCAGTCCGCGATCCCGCTACCCGGTCCGAACCGCGCCACGCAATGCCACACCCATTTGGCCGTCTGATAGTCGAGCACGCCGTCCCGCGCGCGGCCAAGCACGGCCGGCGTCACGATGCGATCGACGGCGATGCGCGCGATCGCATCGGCAGCCGCCTGTCCACGGAATTGCTCGCACTCGGGAAGCCGATCCAGCGACAGCCGGAAACCGCCATGCCACTCGACCCGGCAGCCCGATCGCGAAGCCGCCGCCTCGACCGGCGTATCGCGATAGCTCGGATCGAGCACGATCGCGTCGACATCGTCGTCCAGACTGACCGCGCCGTGCACCTGCGCCTCGATGTAGTTGTCGAGCAGCGGATCGAGGCCGTCGCGGTTTTCGGCCGCGAGCGCGATCAGCGCCGTGCAGTCGTGAATCGCGAAATGCGCGGGCCGGTAATGGCTGTCGGGATAGCAGAAGGTCGTTCGCCGATGCGCATCGCGTCGCAGGCGCAAATGACATGATCCGAAGCGGCGCGACCCGCCGACAGGATCGAGAAGATGGTTCAGCGCGCCGTACTTCGGCCGCAGCGCGGGATCGGCGTCATCGTATGCCTGCCCGAACATCCGGCTTTCCCAGAGCCAGCGATCGCCGCCGGGATACGCGGTCAGGCCGCCGTTGCTCGTCGCCGTCTCGAACTGGGACCGGTAGATGCCGTCGCGGACGATCCGCTCGAGGGTGCCGACGCCGCCGGCCGGCGTGTCCGGATGGAAATTGAGCGTGACGGGAAATTCCGGGCCTTGCCGCGCCGGCGGCCAGGATCGTCGGATATGAGCGAGCGCCCGCTCTGCAGGAGTGTCCATGGGTGGTGTCCGGTAGCGTCGAACGTCGCCGGGCCGGGCGTCGCCGACGGTATCGTGGCGTGCGCGGTCCGGCGCCGGGTGCTGCTGGCCGTGTCGGAGCACGATACTACATCGCGCATGCGCCGATTTCACGCCCCGCGCCGAAGTCGCCAGCGCCGCGCGTACCGGATAGGCGGTCGCCCGGTTCTTTCCATCGGCCGCCGCTGCGCCGTCAATCGCCCGCTTCCTGCGCGCTTTGCAGCACCGCGCGCAGCAGCACGTCGGCGCCGGCCGCCGCCCACGCCGGCGTGATCGCTTCCGCTTCGTTGTGGCTCAACCCGTCGACGCACGGCACGAAGATCATCCCGGTCGGCGCGACGCGCGCGATGTAGCACGCGTCATGGCCGGCGCCGGACACGATGTCCATGTGCGGCAGCCCGAGCGCGTCGGCCGCGTCGCGCACCGCGCCGATGCAGGCCGGCGCGAACGGCACCGGCGGATACTTGAAGATCTGCTCGATCTGCGCGCCGAGGCCGGCCTCGCCCGCCACGCGCGCGAGTTCGGCGCGCAGCGCCGCGTCCAGTTCGTCGAGCACCGCGTCGTCCGGATGCCGGAATTCGACCGTGAAGAAGCATCCGCCCGGCACCGTGTTGCGCGAGTTCGGCCGCGCGTCGATCATCCCGACCGTCGCGCGCGCATGCGGCGCATGGCGGCGGCCCAGCGCGTCGACGAATGCGATCATCCGCGCGGCGCCGACCAGCGCGTCGCGGCGGAATTCCATCGGCGTCGTGCCCGCGTGCGCGTCGACGCCGGTCAGCGTCACCTCGTACCAGCGCTGCCCCTGCCCGGCCGTCACCACACCGATCGTCTTGCCCGCGCGTTCGAGAATCGCGCCCTGCTCAATGTGCAGCTCGTACGCCGCGTGCACCGGGTAATCGCCGACCGGCTCGCCGCCCGCATAGCCGATCCGCGCGAGTTCCTCGCCGATCGTCTTGCCTGCGCCGTCGGTGCGCGACAGCCCGTAGTCGAGCGTATAGACGCCCGCGAACACGCCGGCCGCGACCATCGCCGGCGCGAAGCGCGAGCCTTCCTCGTTGGTCCAGATCACGACGTCGATCGGCCGCTCGGTCTCGACGCCCGCATCGTTCAGCGCGCGCACCACTTCGAGCCCGCCGAGCACGCCGTAGATGCCGTCGTAGCGGCCGCCGGTCGGCTGCGAATCGGCATGCGAGCCGGTCATCACCGGCGCGGCGTCCGGGTTGCGGCCCGCGCGGCGCGCGAACACGTTGCCCATCCGGTCGACCCGCACCGTGCAGCCCGCGTCGCGCGCCCATTGCACGAACAGGTCGCGCGATTCGCGGTCGAGGTCGGTCAGCGCGAGCCGGCACACGCCGCCCTTCGGCGTCGCGCCGATCTGCGCCATCCGTTCGAGCGACGCCCACAGCCGCTCGCCGTTCACGCGCGGCGCGCGCAGGATGTCGTCACGCCGCATCGCCCGCTCCCTGCTCGCCGCCGCGCGCCGCATCCGTGAGTCGATAGCGGAAGTCGCAGCGCGCGCCGCCCTGCATGATCGTGGTGGTGCGCGTGAGCGCGATGCGCGGGTCGTAGCCCTGGATGAAGTAGCTGTCGCGCGCACAGCTCAGCAGATGGCCGATCTCGCCCAGCCCCATCGCGTGATACATCTCCGCGTAGCGGCAGCGGCGCACGTCGTAGTCGTAATGCGCGTCATCCTCGCGGCGCACCTCGACGTCGAGCGCGTCGTCCTTCTCCCACAGCACCTGCAGCGCGATGAACGATTTCACGCTCGTGCCGCCGGGTTCCTGCGCGGCGAACGTGCGCCCCGCGTCGACGGCCGCGCCGCGCACTGCTTCCGCGATCACGGCCTGCGCGCGCTCGACGCCGAACTCGCGCTTCATGATCTCGTAGATCGGCTTGATGATCTCCGCCTCGATGCGGCGCCGCGCGAGAATGCCGAGGCGCGTGTCCTCCGGCGCGGCGGCCGGAGCCTGGGTCGGTTCGGTCATGGGTGTCGCCTCCTGTCGGCTTGAAGTCATTTGGACGCGGCGCGCGCGCCGCCGAGCACGTCGACGACGGTCCACTTGCCGCCGCGCACCTGGTAGATCGTGAACGCGGGGTGCTTCAGGTTGCCCGCGTCGTCGAACGCGATCCGGCCCGTCACGCCCGGCCGGTCGATCGCGCGCACCGCGGCGACCAGCTTCGCCGGCTGCGTCGTACCGGCCTTCTGCGTCGCCGCGATCAGCGTCGCGGCCGCGTCGTACGCGAACGGCGCGTGCAGCTCGATCGGCGCATGGTAGCGCGCCTGGTACTGCGCATCGAACGCGTTGCCGCCCGGCATCCGCGCGAGCGGCAGGCCCGGTTCGAGCGCGGTGACGCCTTCGCCGTCCTTGCCCGCGAGCGACAGGAAGGTCTGGCTCACGAACCCGCCCGCGCCGAGCAGCGGTGCATTCACGCCGAGCTGGCGCATGCGCCGCGCGAGCGGCGCGGCCTGCGCGTCGAGGCCGCCGAAGAACACGAGATCCGCGCGCTTGCCCTTGATCGCGGTCAGCACGCCGCTGAAATCGGTCGTCTTGTCGTTCACGTACTGGCGATCGACGATCGCGCCGCCGCTCGCCTCGACGCCCTTGATGAACTGGTCGGCCAGGCCCGCGCCGAACGACGTGCGATCGTCGATCACCGCGATGCGCTTCGCCTTCAGCGTCTTCACCGCGTAGGCGCCCGTGAAGTTGCCGCCCGCATCGTCGTGACCCATGATGCGGAACGCCGTCGCGTAGCCCTGCTGCGTGTATTGATGGCCGGTCGACGCGGGTGCGATCTGCGCGATCCCGGCATCGCGATAGACGCGCGACGCGGGCACGCTGCAGCCGGTGTTCCAGTGGCCGACCACGCCGATCACGTGCTTGTCGACGAGCTGCTGCGCCACCGCGACGGCGGTGCGCGGGTCGGACTGGTCGTCCGCCGCGACGAGCTTGTAGACCACCGGCTTGCCGCCGACGCTCGGATGTTGGGCGTTCGCGTCGTCGATCGCGAGCTGCGCGCCGTTCTGCAGGTCCTTGCCGATCCGGGCGGACGGGCCGGTCAGCGGCGCCGCGAGGCCGATCAGGATCGTCTGCGGCGCGGATTGCGCGGCGGCGGGCGTGGAAGCGATCAGGGCAAACGCGGACCACGCGAGGCCGGCGGGAACGAAGGAGATTTTCATGTGGGGAACCGGAAGAATCGGACGAAACATGAAAAATATTAAATAGTCGGCTTCCACACCCCAAATACCCAATTGTTGGATGCTTATGCCATTCCCGACACAATAGCCCAACACCATGTAAATACAAGATATTTTCAGATTGACGCTTACCCGGACTTTTCTATAAAATTTGATACATGAAAAATATCGAACAATTGCCGCATGATCCGCCGCTGCGCGCCGTCCGCGCGTTCGAGGCATTCGCGCGCCTCGGCTCGGTCACCGCGGCGGCCGCCGAGCTCGACATCACGCCGTCCGCGGTCAGCCACCAGCTGCAGTTGCTCGACGCGTTCATCCAGACGCCGCTGACCGTGCGCGACGGGCGCCTGCTCGCGCTCACCGACGAAGGCCGCGACTACTACCGGTCGATCAGCGCCGCGTTCTCGGTGCTGCGCAGCGCGACGCGCTTCGTGCGCGACCGCTCGTCGCTGCGGCAGATCACGATCAGCCTGATCCCGCTGTTCGGCATCGGCTGGTTCATCCCGCGCCTGCATGCGTTCCTCGCGAAGAACGCCGACGTCGACGTCACGGTACTGTACGCGCACCACCGCAACTACCGAAGCGATGCGTCGGACCTGTCGATCCGCTTCGGCACCGGCGACTGGCCCGGATATCGCTGCGAGCGGCTGCTGCCGGGCGCGATGACGCCGATGTGCAGCCCGTCGTTCCTGAAGCGTCACGGGCCGTTCCGCACCCCGGCCGATCTCGCGCACGCGCCGCTCGTGCACGACGAGGATCGCAGCGCGTGGGTCAACTGGCTGCAGGGCGCGGGCGTGCGGCACGTGTCGCACGCGGTCGGCCCGATGTTCGAGGACGGGCAGCTCACGCTGAGCGCGGCGCGCGCGGAGCTCGGCGTCGCGCTGCTGCGCGCGCCGCTCGTCGAGCGCGAGCTGGCGAGCGGCGAACTGGTGCGGCTGTTCGATCACGTGCTCGACGACGGGCGCGATTACTACCTGTGCACCCGCGAGGACACGGACTTGCCGGATGGCGCGAGGCGGCTCGCGCAATGGTTGAGGCAAATGGCGGCGGCGTGATGCCGATCGCCCTTTGCCTCGTCCTTTACATCGCCCTGCCCCAGCCGCGTTCGACCGCATAGGCGACCGTGGCGCGCGCCAGTTCCTGCGTGCTGTCGATGAGCATGACCCCGGCGTTGCGCAACGCGCGCGCCGCGATCGGAATCTCCGTGCAGCCCATCACCGCGACGGCGACCTTGCGCCGCTCGAGCGTCGCCAGCGCCCGCGACAGATGCCGCGCGGCGGCTTCGATCTTCGTTGCCTTGACGGCCTCGATGCATGCGGCGATGTCGCGCTGGGCGGCCGCCGCCGGCATCACCGGCTCGATGCCGCGCGCCCGCAAGGATGCCTGATAGAACCCCGACGCGAGCGCGCCGCCCGTCGCGAGCACCGCGACCCGCCGGATGCCTTCAGGCAACGCGGCCACCGATGCGTCGACGATATGCAGGATCGGCGCCGCGCTGTGTTCGGCCATCTGCGCATACCAGTGGTGCGCCGAATTGCACGGGATCACGATCACGCCGGCGCCGCACCGGTTCAGCAGGTCGATGCCGTCGAGCAGCGCCGGCAACGGGTCGGCGTCGCCGGCAACGATCGCGCGCGAACGATCGGGCGTATGCGTCAGGTTCGCGACGATCATCGCGAGATGCTCCTGATCGCAGCGCGCGCGCGTCAGCTGCATCACGCGGTGCATGAAGTCGACCGTCGCGAGCGGCCCCATGCCGCCGAGAACGCCGATGAGCGCCATGATGGACTCCTAGGTTCGCGACGGCCGCGAACAGATGGCGGACACGACGGCCGAATTGCCGATCACCAGCAACAAGGTCCGCAGCATCTCGCAAACCGGATCGACCGCGGCGAACAGCACGAACGCGGCCTCGAACGGCAGATGCAGGTGGGCGCACGTCATGCCGACCAGCGACACGGTCACGAGGCCCGACGTGCCCGCCGACGCGAAACCGGCGAGCACCGACGCGAGCAGCACCAGCCCGAGCTCGCCGACGCCGAGCGGACGCTCGTAGAGTTGCGCGATGAACAGCGTCGCACTGGCGTAATAGACCATCGGGCCGACGCGCAGCAGCGACACGGTCAACGGCACGAGCAGCTCGACGCGCGCGCGCGCAAAGCCGAAGCCGCCGACGAGACACTGGATCATCCCCGGCATGCAGGCGATGCTGCTGCGGGTCGCGAGCGCGAGCGCGAACGGGAGGCGCAACTCGGCGAGCGTCGCGGCCAGCGTGCGCCCCGAGCGCTTCCAGATCACGACGACCGCCGCCGCGATCAGCAAGGCCGACACGGCGAAGAACGCCGCGACGAAGCGGATCATCGCTTCGAGCGGCCCGATGCCGGACGTGCCGATCTGCGCGGCGCCCATGCAGAACAGCACGACCGGCGTCGGATAGGCGAGCCAGTGCATGAGCTTCTGGCACGTGAAGTAGACCGTCTCCAGCGATTGGGCCAGCGCCGTCGACGCGCTCGCGGGGACGCGCCCGGCCGCGAACCCGAAGAACAGCGAGAAGACGAGCGCTTTCAGCGTATCGCCGTTCGCCAGCGCGGCGAAGAAGTTGCCCGGCACGAGCGCGATCAGCATGTCGGCGAAGCCGGAGGTCTTTTCCGACGGATCGACGCCGTACAGGCTCATCACGGTGTCGCTCGCCGCGCCGTCGCTGCCGACCATCGCGCCGAACGCCCTGAGCGTCTCGTTCGACAGATGCTCGCCGGGCCGCATCGCGAGCAGCACGACCGCCCCGACGACGACGACGAACACCGACACGGCGACGAACATCACCATCACGCGCCCGACGAGATCCGCCGCGCTGCCGTCGCGCATCAGCCGCTGCAGGCTGAAAATCACCGCCGCCACCATGAACGGCAGCGCCGTCATCTTC
Source organism: Burkholderia ubonensis subsp. mesacidophila (assembly GCF_002097715.1). Lineage (NCBI taxonomy): Bacteria > Pseudomonadati > Pseudomonadota > Betaproteobacteria > Burkholderiales > Burkholderiaceae > Burkholderia > Burkholderia ubonensis. Next base: position 1,361,897 of record NZ_CP020738.1, on the reverse strand, counting down.
AGCAGGCCGACGTAGACGTCCCCGACGAACTCGAATTTCGGCGCGGCTTCCGGCAGCAGCAGGCCGGTCACGACGCCGAGCGCGAGACTGCCGAACACGGTCCACGGATTGACGGCGAACGCGTGCAGCCATGGGGAATGGGGTGTCATCTTCATTGTGTCGATGTCCATGTCAGCGATTCATCGCGTTGAGCAGCGACTTCACGTCGAGCTGCCTGCCGCGGTCGGCCAGGAATTGATTGACGAAAGCCAGCAGCGTCGGGTCGGAGACGCGCACGCCGATCGCGAGCGCATCGTCGAGATCGGCGAGCGTCGCCACGCGCAGGCGAATCGGCGCCGTCGGCTGCTCCCGCATCACGCGCTTGACGGCCAGCTCGTCGCGATAGGTCGCCGACACAGAGCCGGCGTTCAGCGCATCCAGCACCGCGCTCCAGCTCGAATAGGTGCGGATCCGGGCTTTCGGAAAGTCGGTCTGCACGTAGTCGGCGTAGGCCGAGCCCGCCACGATGCCGATCGTGCCGTCGTAGTCGCGCACGACCTCCGGCACGGGGCGCCCTCGGGCGAGTTCGGCGAACCGGATGCGATTGAGCAGCAGCGCGCGCTTCAGGCTCACGTACGGCGTGCTGAAGCGGATGGCCTGCGCGCGCGGCAGCGTGCGCGACAGCTTGCTGACGGCAAGGTCGGCCCGCCCCGTCGCGAGCAGGCGCACGACGCCGTCGAACGTGGCGGCCTCGCGGTTGAAATGCACCGCCACGCCGAGCTTTTTCGCGATTTCGTTCGCGAGGTCGATGTCGACGCCGGTCAATTCCCCGTTGCGCGACTCGAAGAACGGCGGCTGGTCGACGCCGAGCACCGCGACGACGAGTTCGCCCCGCGTGACGATGCGCGCGAATTCCGGCGCGAGCAGCCTGCCGTCGGGCATCTGCACGAGTCCGGCCGGCGTCGCGGCCGCGGTGGCCGGGGCGGTCGCGACGACCGGCGCCGGCGCATCGTGCGAGCGCGCCGGGCCGGCGGGCAGCGCGACGACGAGCGCGCCGAGCAACCAGCCCGCAGGCACGCGGGCTGGCCAACGGGAATGCATCGCGTCGCGGGTCCATGCCAGCAGAACACGGGCGACGCGTCCGAGAACGTGGTTCATATCGCAGTGAGATGTCGGACGTTGCGCACAAAGCGCCGATCCGTTCAGGTCGAACGGGCTTCAGGACGACGCGCGTCGGGTCGCGCGTTCGGTCGAGGCGGCAGCACTGCCCGCCCGTTCAATGTCTCAAATGCGCCCGCCGGTTGAAATCCGTCGGATGGCCCGGGCGATGCGGCACGGGCCGGCTGGCTTGCGCGTCATCGTGTGCGGCGACGCCGGCGGGATACATCTCACCCGACCGGTTGCCCGGCGCGTGTCGGCCGAAATGCACAATCGCGCCATGCCGACCCCCGAAGAAAAAGCGGCGTTCAGCGAACGCCTGAAATTCGCATTGCGACGCGGGCCGAAGAAAGTCGCCGGCGCGACGGACCTGGCCCGGCACTTCAATCTCCGTCACCATGGCGCGCACCCGGTGTCGACGCAGACCGTGCACAAATGGCTGAGCGGGCGCACGATCCCGACGCCGGACAAACTCCGCACGCTCGCGACGTGGCTGCGCGTCGACCTGCACTGGCTGCGCTACGGCCCGCCGCCGAGCGCCGCGTCGCACGTGACGCCGCCGCCGCTGCCGCGCGACGAGCGCTATCCGCCGACGCGCGAGACGATCGAGCTGGCGTCGAAGATCGAGACGCTGTCGTCGCACCACCGCTACCTGCTCGAGGAACTGATCGAGCAGTTCTACGGCGACGCGCCGAGGCGCTGAGCGATGCGACAAACCGCCGCTTCCTTCGCATCTCCTGCGTGAACCGGCCCACGCAGATAGAAATTCACGATCCCGAGGATTGAAACAAGCAATTTCACAAACTCAGGGTGAACCCGGATACTGGCACCTCGCTAATTCAACACCGCAACGAGCAAGGAAACCCAGATGCCGATCATCAACACCCAAATCAAGCCGTTCAAGGCCACCGCATACCACAACGGCGATTTCGTGCCCGTCTCCGACGAGAACTTCAAGGGCAAGTGGTCCGTCGTCGTGTTCTACCCGGCCGACTTCACGTTCGTCTGCCCGACCGAGCTGGGCGACCTCGCCGACCGCTACGCGGAATTCCAGAAGCTGGGTGTCGAAATCTACGCGGTGTCGACCGACACGCACTTCACGCACAAGGCCTGGCACGACACGTCGGACACGATCGCCAAGATCAAGTACCCGATGATCGGCGACCCGACGCTGACGCTGTCGCGCAACTTCGACGTGCTGATCGAGGAAGAAGGGATGGCGCTGCGCGGCACGTTCGTGATCAACCCGGAAGGCGAGATCAAGCTGTGCGAGATCCACGACAACGGCATCGGCCGCGATGCAGGCGAACTGCTGCGCAAGGTGCAGGCCGCGCAATACATCGCCGCGCACCCGGGTGAAGTGTGCCCGGCCAAGTGGACCCCGGGCGCCGAGACGCTGACGCCGTCGCTCGACCTGATCGGCAAGATCTGACGAAACGCCCCGCGCGCCTCGTGCGAGGCGTGCAACGGCGGGCCGCCGTATCGCGCGGCCCGCCCTCCCCTCCGGCACGACGTGCCCGAGCAGAATGATCAATACGGAATCCGAAACGCCATGCTCGACGCCAATCTCAAGAACCAACTCAAAGCGTACCTGGAAAAGATCACGCGCCCGATCGAACTCGTCGCGTCGCTCGACGATGGCGCGAAGTCGCAGGAACTGCTCGCGCTGATCAACGAGATTGCGTCGCTGACGACGCGCGTGACCGTGGTCGAACGCCGCGACGACGCCGAGCGCAAGCCGTCGTTCTCGATCGGCGAACCGGGCAAGCCCGCTGGCATCCGCTTCGCCGGGATTCCGATGGGCCATGAATTCACGTCGCTCGTGCTCGCGCTGCTGCAGACGGGCGGTCATCCGATCAAGCTCGACGACGACGTGATCGAGCAGATCCGCGGGCTCGACGGCGACTACGCGTTCGAGACGTATTTCTCGCTGTCGTGCCAGAACTGCCCGGAAGTCGTGCAGGCGCTGAACGTGATGTCGCTGATCAACCCGCGCATCCGTCACGTCGCGATCGACGGCGCGCTGTTCCAGAATGAAGTCGAAGCGCGCCAGATCATGGCGGTGCCGACGATGTTCCTGAACGGCGAATCGTTCGGCCAGGGCCGCAGCAGCGTGAAGGAAATCCTCGCGAAGCTCGACACCGGCGCGAGCGCGCGCGCCGCGAAGGCGCTCGAGAACAAGCCGGTGTTCGACACGCTGATCGTCGGCGGCGGCCCGGCGGGCGCGGCGGGCGCAATCTACTCGGCGCGCAAGGGCATCGCGACCGGCGTCGTCGCCGAGCGCTTCGGCGGCCAGGTGCTCGACACGATGGCGATCGAGAACTTCGTGTCGGTGCAGGAAACCGAAGGGCCGAAGTTCGCGACCGCGCTCGAACAGCACGTGACGCAGTACGACGTCGACGTGATGGACGTGCAGCGTGCGGAAGCGCTGATTCCCGGCGCCGTGCACCAGATCCGCCTCGCGAACGGCGCGGTGCTGAAGGCCAAGACGATCGTCCTCGCGACCGGTGCGCGCTGGCGCGAAATCAACGTGCCCGGCGAGCGCGAATACCGCAACCGCGGCGTCGCCTACTGCCCGCACTGCGACGGCCCGCTGTTCAAGGGCAAGCGCGTCGCGGTGGTCGGCGGCGGCAACTCGGGCGTCGAGGCCGCGATCGACCTCGCGGGCATCGTGAAGGCCGTCACGCTGATCGAATACGGCGCGCAACTGCGCGCGGACGAAGTGCTGCAGCGCAAGCTGCGCAGCCTGCCGAACGTGACCGTCGTCACACAGGCGCAGACGACCGAGCTGACCGGCGACGGCAGCAAGCTGAACGGCCTCGTCTACAAGGACCTGCGCAGCGGCGACGTGAAGCGCATCGATCTCGAGGGCGTGTTCGTGCAGATCGGCCTCGTGCCGAACACCGAATGGCTGAAGGGCACGATCGAGCTGTCGAAGCACGGCGAGATCGTCGTCGATGCGCGCGGCGCGACGTCGGTGCCCGGCGTGTTCGCGGCCGGCGACGTGACGACGGTGCCGTTCAAGCAGATCGTGATCGCGGTCGGCGAAGGCGCGAAGGCATCGCTCGCCGCGTTCGACCACCTGATCCGGCAGGACGTCGCCCCCGTCGATGCGGCGCCGGCCGTCGAGGAAGCGGTCGCCGCGTAATACCCGTACCGCACGCATTACCCAGGTTGTCTCTCTTGGCCCCGCATGCCCTGGTCGGCGTGCGGGGTCCTTTTTTTGTGTTCCGCCCGCCGCGGGCGCGGGCCGCTACTGGAGACTCAGCACGACGAGCGAATACTGCCTGAGGCTCAACGCGAACGTGACCGCATTGCCGTTCGCGCTGAACGGCACGGGCTGCAGCGAAGCGTCGCCGTTATCCGGCGAACTGACGTTGACGGCCGTGACGCGCTTGCCGGCCGGCGGCGTCGCGGACACGTTGAAGGTCGTCGCCTGCACCTGAAACGTCCCCGACGCGGTGAACATGAAGTTCGTGAAATGCAGCAGCATTTCGCTGCCGAGCTGGTTCGCCTCCACATGAACCCGGCGATCGGCGTCCGTCGTCACGACCGGCACGGCAGCGCCGGCCAGCGCCCCGACGATCCTGCCGGAATCGGCCTGCAAGCCGTTCAGCAGGTATTGCTTGCCGGGAAGATCCGAGAAATAGACCATGCGGCCGGCGCCGAACGCCGCCTGGGCACTGGCCGGCAATGCCCCACCCTTGTGAAATCCGAGCACGTCGGCCAGCGCGAAGTCCGCGCGCGCGTCGCCGAACTCGTTGAGCCCGGTCGGGTTCGGGCCGGTGACGACGATCGTGCCGCCGCCGTTGACGAACTGCCGGATCAGCGCCGCCTCGTTGTCCGACACGGCCTCCAGGTCGGGCAGCAGCAACGCGTTGATCCCCGTCAGATCGGCCGCGCCGAAAGCCGGGCTCGTCACGACGGAAAACGGCACATGCGCGTGCACGAGCGCCTTGACCATGCCCCGGTACTCGCCGAGCCATTGCTGCTGGTAGCAGCTGTCCGTGTCCGTCGTGCTCCACCAGTCCGACGCGCTGCCCGGCTGGGCCGTCGTGCAATACAGCCCGTTGCCGATCGAGGGGTTCACGTAATCGCGGCTCGCGCTGGAATGATAGAGCGCGACGTTCGCGAGCGGCGCCGCGTCGAACAGCCGCGCGCTGTTCGCCTGCGCGAACGCATACATGCGCGTGCGCATCGCGGCGCCGACGCCGACGGTCTTGCCGGGCACCTGCACTTCGAACGGACTGCAGCCCGCCGCGAGCACCTCCGCCATCACCTGTACGGCATCGTCCTCCTGCTTGCCGTAACTGAACGACCACGCCGGCTTGCCGGCGCTCGCGGCGCGCGCGTACTTGCACATCGAGATCAGGCAGATCCAGTCGTTCTCCTGCGCATAGCGCATCGCATCGCTGTTGCTCAGGACGTCGATTTCCCAGACCTGCGTGATGCCGTCGGCCGCGCGCAGGTACGCGCCGTCCAGGCCGATCAGCGTGGCATCGTGGTAATCGCAGGTCACCGTCTCGACGAACAGCTGGATCGCGGGATTGACCGAGCGCGCGGCGGCGGCGATGTCGAGCTGGAACTTGCTCAGGTTGCGATGCCGCCATTCGACCCAGCGCCGGAAATACGGATCGTTCCAGTCCGCCGCGACGGGCAGGTCGAGGCCGGTATCCGCCTTGAACGCCGCCTTGCCCCAGCTCGACGCGTCGCTCCAGTCCACCACGCCGTTGAAGTAGATCGGCACGTCGGGCCAGATCCCGTCGGCGCCGGTCTGCGCCAGCAGCTTGATGCGATCGAGGTACGCCTGGCGCCACGGCCCGTTGGGGCTCATCCACGCACTCTCGTCGTTGGGGTCGACCCAGAACACGAGACTGCCGGTGAACACGTTCGGCTGACCGTTCAGGCCGACCTGCACCCAGTCCGGGTGCGTCTTGTACATCGACGGGCCGTTCGCGCCGCCCACGCTGATCACCTCCAGCGACGGGTAATACCAGACCACCTTCAGGCCGGCCGCGTGAACCATCTGGTTGAAATGGGCGGCATCCGCCATCGCCGAACTGAAGTCGGCGTCGTTCATCCAGTTGGACAGCACGGTGTCGGTTTCCACGACGCTCACGTTCTGCGCGGCCAGCCCTGAAATGATCGCCTGCAGCGTCGGATCATCCGGCCCCGCACCGAACGACGCGTCGGCCGCGCGCGCGTGCTGGCTCCAGTCGCCGAAGCCGCCCGCGGCGTGCGCGTCGCGCGCGCCGGCGCTCAACGCGGCCGGCGTCACCAGCAGCACCTTCGACCATGCCGGCAATCGGCTGCCCAGCGCCAGCGCCGCGCTGCGCGCCAGAAAACGGCGACGTGGCAGCATCCTCGTTGCATTCCCCTTCATTGCGCCTCCCGGTTCTCCCGTCACCCGGCGCATGGCGGCCGGCGACGAGATTGCCGGATGCGAGTGCCAGCCATGCGCGTGAGATGTCAGTCGCCGCAAGGGCCGTGCCAGATGCGTGGCCGCATGATCGGTACGGCGCCTCACGCTGCAGCGCGGCGGTCATCGCGGGGAAAGCGCCGAAAAACGTTTCACGAATGAGATGGAATCGCGCGATTGCCGGGGGCAGCCTCGCGTGGCACGGCGCGCCGCATGCGCCGGTAACGTTTCAGTGACGGGCGGGCGTGGGAATTTGCATCGTCGCTGATACGTGCGACTCGATGCGTGCGCAACGAATGCGATTCGAGCGACAGGCGTCGCCCGGATCACTGGGTAGCAACCGCATTGTCCTTTGGGGGGGACGACGACTTGAAACTGCTCGATTGCCTGACGAGTTGCTCGGTCATCGCAGCGGCGACGGCGTTCGAACCGGCGGACGAGCCGTGCCGATCCGCGCCTGCGCCCGCGCCGACCGGAAGTTGCGGCGGCGGCAACGAAGGATCGAGCTTGGCCGACTCCCTGACCAGCGCGGCGGTTTCGGCCGTCTCGGCGGTCTTGGCCGGATTCGTCGCGGCGTGACGCTCCAGGCTGTCGTGCTGACGCGACGCGTGTTGCGCCGGATTCGCGGTCGAAGCGGACGGCTTCTGCGCATCGACCGACGCGACAGCGGCGGACGGCGGCTCGCTCGGCTCGACCGGAGGTTGCGGTTTCTCGCTGACGCTCGGGACTGCCGAGCCGGGTGTGAGCGTCGCGCTCACGCGTGCGGGCGGTTGCTCAGTTGACTGTTTCGGCACCAGGCTCACGGGTGCCGACGGTGGCGGCGGCACCGCGCTCACGGCGACAGGCGGCGGCTGTTGCGGCGCCGCGTCGGCATGCGTCGCGGTTGCGGCGGCGGACGCCGGCTGCCCGATGCTGCCCTGCGCCGCGTGATCGTCGCCCGATCGGGATCCGGTCACTTGCGCTGGTACGGCTTCGCCGAAGCCGGCGTCCTCAATCGCGCGGTGGTCCGCCCTCAGGAGCATCAGGTACGACACGCTTGTCGCGGCCACCAGCAGCCCCCCGGCGATCATCACTTTCTTACGGGTATTCGTCATACTTCGTTCACCGGTCGTTCAATCGAAGTGAACGATCGATGATAAACGACCGCCGGCGCGTCATATCCGACGAATACATTTGGTTGCATTGATGCCGACCCCACGCTTCGCGCTCATGGGGTCGGCGCCGGATATCGCGCCGCTTACTCCGGAAACGGCAGTTCCGTCTGGCCTTCCGCGCGCATGCCGAACGTGTTGAGCGTCATCGCGACGAGCGCGTAATAGCCGAGCAGCGCCACGAGATTGACGACCACCTCGTGGCCGAAGCGCTCCTCCGCGCGGGCGAACGTCGCGTCGCTGACGCGCCGCGCATCGTACAGTTCGTTCGCGAACGCGTAGACCAGCGCATCGTCGTCCGACTCGAACGCCGGCTCGACGCCGTCCCGGATCGCCTCGGCGGTCGCGGCCGGCACGCCGGCTTCGAGCGCGATCGGATGATGAATGTGCCATTCCGCCTGCGAGCGCCAGCGCGCGGCGGTGACGAGGATCGCGAGCTCCGACAGGCGCAGCGGCAAGCCGGTGCGATACCGGCAGAACGCGCCGAGGCGCTGCGCATGCTGCGCGAGCTCGGGGCTCGCGATCCAGCCGAGGAACGGGCCGTTCAGGTTGCCGCGCGGCCCGCTGAGAATCTCGGCCAGCACCGCCTTCTGCGCATCCGTCGCGGATGCGGGGTCGAATGGGGGAAGTCTCGTAGTCATCGGGTGTCCGTTCGCTGAATCCGTCATGCGCCGACCGCCGCGATTGCCGCGTCGATCGCGCCCGCCAGGCGCTCGACGATCGTGTCGATCTGCTGCGCGGTGCAGATGAACGGCGGCGCGAGCAGCACGTGGTCGCCCTGGCGTCCGTCGATCGTACCGCCCATCGGATACACCATCAAACCGCGCTGCATCGCCTCGCGCTTGATCACCGCGTTCAGCTTCAGCGCCGGATCGAACGCCGCCTTGCTCGCGCGGTCGCGCACGAATTCGACGCCGACGAACAGCCCGCGCCCGCGCACGTCGCCGATACAGGGATGCTGCGCATAACGCTCGCGCAACAACGCGCGCAATTGTTCGCCGCGCGCCTTCACGTTGTCGAGCAGGTGCTCTTCCGCGATCACGCGCTGCACTTCGAGCGCCGCCGCGCAGGCGGTCGCATGGCCGATATACGTGTGGCCGTGCTGGAAGAAGCCCGACCCGCCGACGATCGTCCGGTAGATCTCGTCGCTGACGAGCGTCGCGCCGATCGGCTGATAGCCCGCGCCGAGGCCCTTCGCGATCGTCAGCAGGTCCGGCGCGACGCCGTCTTCCTCGCACGCGAACAGGTAGCCGGTGCGCCCCATCCCCGACATGATCTCGTCGAGGATCAGCAGCACGCCGTACTTGTCGCACACCGCGCGAATCTTCTTCAGGTACGTGCGCACCGGCGGCACCGCACCCGCCGTCGCGCCGACCACCGTCTCCGCGACGAATGCGGCAACGCTTTCCGGGCCGAGTTCGAGGATCGTCTGTTCGAGTTCGTCCGCGAGACGCTGCGCGAACGCCTCTTCGGTTTCGTCCGCGCGCTGCTCGCGATACGCGTAGCACGGGCTCACGTGATGGGCTTCGATCAGGATCGGCAGGAACGGCTCGCGCCGCCATGCGTTGCCGCCGATCGCGAGCGCGCCGAGCGTGTTGCCGTGATAGCTCTGCCGGCGCGCGATGAAGTGACGCCGCTGCGGCTCGCCCTTCTCGACGAAGTACTGGCGCGCGAGCTTGAGCGCCGCCTCGATCGCCTCGGAGCCGCCCGACACGAAATACACATGGTTGAGCCCCGCCGGCGCGGCGTCGACGAGCCGGTCGGCCAGTTCCTCGGCGACTTCCGTGGTGAAGAACGACGTGTGCGCGTACGGCAGTTGCTGCGCCTGGCGCTTGATCGCGTCGATCACGCGCTGGTTGCTGTGCCCGAGGCACGACACGGCCGCGCCGCCGCATGCGTCGATGTAGCGCTTGCCGGTCGAGTCGATGATCTCGATGCCGTCGCCGGCGACGGCGACCGGGAGTGTCACGCGCGGCGCGCGATGGAAAACGGTTGTCATGGCTTGCCTCTTGGTTCAGGACGCGTCTGTCGCGCGCCTGTCCGGCACGATGCGCGTCGCGAAACGCTGCGTGCCGTGTTGATGGACGGTCATGTCGATGCCCGCTGCGCCGATCGCGAACACCGCGGTCGCAAGCGTGTTCTCGTCGTCGGGATCGGCCGGGTCGTCGCGGTAGATCGGCAGGCCGTCGGGCGCGCGATCGCCGAGCACGCGCAGCAGCGCGGCTTCGTCGATCGCATCGATGCCGGGCGTCAGCGCGTCGACGCGCCGCTGGCGGTCCGCCGACGACTGCGTGACGATCTGCGCTTCCGCTTCGCAGCCCGCATGCACCAGGTGGTTCGCGTGCCCCGACAGCCGCGCGACGTCGACGACCGAGCAGCGCGCGACGCTCGCCTCGATGCTCAGGAGCCGAGCGTCGTCGGTCGCGCCGAGCGTGTGATGAAAGCCGCTCGCCCGCGCAGGCCTGCGCAGCACGTCGACGGCCGCGTCGAGCGACGTCGCGTCGAGCACCGCGCGCGCGAGGATCATCCGCGGCACGCCGGCGGCCGGCGTCTTGATGCGCAGATTGTTGATCGCCTGCACGACGCCCGCGCGATTCGCCGCGAACGTATGGCCCGGCAACGAGCCCGGGTAATAGAAGCTGATGAAACCCGGCTTGCCGTCGGGCCGCACGTCGACGAGCAGGCAGCGCTCGCGCAGGAACGGGTCGCCGTCCTCGTTGTGCGCGATCCAGCGCGCGCCGTTTGCGCCGCGCGCGGCGAGCGTCGTGCAGCCGTCCGGCGCGTTGTGGATCAGCTCGCCGCGGCAATTCCACAGAAAGACGTCTTCCGCCGGCCAGCCGAGGCCGGCCGCCATCCCGTCGAGCTCCGCGACGAGATCGGGATACGCGGCGAGCGCCGCCTGCCGCAGCGCGTGCACGAACGGATGGCCGCGCCAGCGGCTGACCGCCTGCCACGCACCGCTCTGCTGCATGTACGCGTCGAACACCGGCCGCGCGAGTTCGCCGAGACGCACGCCGATGTCGAACGGCGCGCCGGCGATGACGGGGGATAGGGAAAGCTGCATGTCGAACGTTAGGGTCGTGCTCAGGACACGTGTTTCAGGAATTCCTTCAGGCGCGGCGTCGGCGGCCGGTCGATCAGGTCGGCCGGGTGGCCGTCCTCGGCGATGCCGCCCTGATCCATGAACAGCAGCCGCGTGCCGACCCGCTTCGCGAAGCCGATCTCGTGCGTGACGACGATCATCGTCATCCCTTCCGTCGCGAGATCCTGCATCACTTTCAGCACTTCGTGGCGCAACTCCGGATCGAGCGCGGACGTCGGCTCGTCGAACAGCATCAGCCTCGGCCGGATTGCGAGCGCGCGTGCGATCGCGACGCGCTGCTGCTGGCCGCCCGACAGCTCGGACGGGTAATGATTCGCGCGCGATTCGAGGCCGACCTTGTCGAGCAGCGCCATCGCCTGGTCGCGCGCGTCGGCGCGCGATGCGCCGCGCACCTGCATCGGCCCGAACATCACGTTCTCGAGCGCGGTCATCTGCGGAAACAGGTTGAACTGCTGGAACACCATGCCGGCCTCGAGCCGGATGTTGCGGATCGTCGTCGCGTTGCCGCGCACGCTCTGGCCGTCGACGAGCAGCTCGCCGGACGTGATTTTCTCGAGCGCGTTGATACAGCGCAGCATCGTCGACTTGCCCGAGCCCGACGGGCCGATCACGACCACGACCTCGCCCGCGTCGATCTTCAGGTCGATATGCTTCAGCACCGGCACGTGGCCGAAGCTCTTCGACACGTTCTGGAATTCGACCATGCTCATAGTATGCGCATCCTCTTTTCGATCAGCCGAAGCGTCATCGTCATGACGCCGGTCAGAATCAGGTAGATCGCCGCCACCGCGGTCCAGATCTCGACCGCCTGGAAGTTGCCCGCGATGATTTCCTGCCCCTTGCGCGTCAGCTCGCCGACGCCGATCACGATGAACAGCGACGTGTCCTTCAGGCTCACGATGCACTGGTTGCCGAGCGGCGGAATCAGCCGCCGGAACGCGAGCGGCCCGACCACCTTCAGCAGCACGCGCGGCATCGACAGCCCCATCGCGAGCCCCGCTTCCGTCAATCCCTTCGGAATCGACAGCAGCGCGCCGCGCACCACTTCCGCGAGATACGCGCCGGAATTCACGGTGATCGCGATGATCGCGGCCGTCAGCCCGTCGATGCGGATGTGCGCGAGCAGCGGCAGCGCGAAATACAGGAACATCACCTGCACGACGATCGGCGTGCCGCGGATCAGCTCGATGTAGACCTGCGCGAGCACGTTCATTGCCTTCGGCCCGTATGCGCGGAACATGCCTGCGATCATGCCCACGACGAAGCCGCCCAATAACCCGAACAACGCGATGAACACCGTCAGCCGGACCCCGTCCATCAGGTCCGGCAGCGCCGTCCAGATCGCTGACCAATCGAAATTCACTTGCCGCTCCCCGTTCGATTCAAGACCGGCGCGGCCGGACGGCCGCGCCACGATGCACCGTCACGCTCACATCTTCGGCGGCTCGGCGCCGAACCACTTCTTGTAGATCTGCGCGTAGCGGCCGTCGGCCTTGATCTTCACGAGCTCCTCGTTGACCTTCGCGACGAGCGGGCTGCCCTTCGGGAAGCCGATCCCGTACTTGTCGCCGCTGACCGGCTGGCCCGCGACCTTCACCTTGCCCTTGCCTTCGTTGTTCACGAAGAACAGCACGTTCGGCGTGTCGTGCATCGCCGCGTCGACGCGGCCGGCCTCGAGCGCGAGGTATGCCTGGTCGATGTTCGGGAACTGGCGGATCTCCTTCGGCTTCAGGTGCGCCTTGATCCAGTCGATCGTCGCGGTGCCCGTCTTCGCGGCGATCACCTTGCCGTTCAGGTCGTCGATCGACTTGATCGTCGTGTTGCCGGTCTGCACCATCGCGGCGAGGCCGCTGTCGTAGTACGGCGCGGAGAAGTCGATCGCCTTCTTCCGTTCCTCCTTGATCGTCATCCCCGACAGCGCGACGTCGATGTTCTGCGTCTGCAGCGCCGGGATCAGGCCCGCGAAATCCATCGGCTGGATCGTGTACTTCCAGCCCTGGTCCTTCGCGATCTCCGCCCACAGGTCGAGATCGAAGCCGACGTACTTGTCGCCCTGCTTGAACTCGAACGGCATGAACGACGTGTCGGTGCCGACCACGAGCGTTTTCGTATCGGCATGCGCGACGCTCGCGCCGAGCATGGCGACGACCACGGCGGTTTTCAGGAAGGAACGGCGACTCATGGCATTTCTCCGCATTGATTGGCGATGGGCCCGGCACCCCGGCCGGGCGAAGCGACGACAGCAGGCCGCACCGCAACATGCGATGTCGAATTAGACCTTAGTGCAACATGTGTTGTCAATGGCGATACTACGACAACAAAAAAATCCGCAACAGGTCAATGCATCGAGAAAAACCCTGCGTCGGAACCGGGGCGCAAATGAAAACGCCGCCGTGCCCGAAGGCACGGCGGCGTGATGAAACGCGTGTTGCGAACGGCCGCCCGGTCGACCGGGCGGCGTGCGGTTATGGTGCGGCGAAGAACAGCCCGACGACGCAGGCCATGCCGGCAAACCAGGTGAGCGAGCGCAGCGCGGCCCAGTTCAGCAGGTAGAGCAGCGAGTAGACGACGCGGATCACGACGAACGCGATCGCGAGCTGGTCGACGCGATGCACATTGGCGCCGGATTGCCACGCGATGACGAGGCCGGCCGTGAACAGCGCGAGCGCCTCCCATGCGTTGTGGTGCGCGGCCGCCGCGCGGGCGCGCCAGCCTTCGAGCTTCGCGAGGTACTCGCGCGGCGCGTGGTTGTCGTAGCCCTTCTTCGCCTTCGCGAGAATCGTCAGCGGGAACGGCAGCACCGCCACGATGAACAGGCACAGCTGGGACGTCGTCATCAAAGCCTCCTCCGTGTTTATGATTACATTATTCAATGACAAGATCGCCGAGAGCTTAGCATTGCGCCGCCGCGACCGCGCACCGGTTTTCTAGACGGGACGCTCGGCCGTGCGGCAGCCGGCCACGCGCGCCGGAATATCCACCAAATCTCCGCCAAAAACATTAATTCAAACTGGTCAATCCCCAATAACATAGCGCTCGTTGCTGGCTCGGCGCCGATTCGCGCCGAGCCAGCCGACCCGCGCGGCGTGCATTGCGCCGCCGCGTGCCGACCGACCACCGATCCGAGCCCACGCCATGCCCCGCCCCATCGTCGCCCACGTCCGTCCCGACGCCGTTCGCCACAACCTCGCGTTCATTCGCCGCACCGCCGCGCAATCGCGCGTGTGGGCGGTCGTCAAGGCCAACGCATACGGCCACGGCATCGAGCGGATCTATCCGGGCCTCGCGGCGGCGGACGGCATCGCGCTGCTCGACCTCGACGAAGCGGTGCGCGTGCGCGCGCTCGGCTGGGACAAGCCGGTGTTGCTGCTCGAAGGAATTTTCGATCCGGCCGACGTCGAGCTGGTCGAGCGCCACCGGCTGACGGTCGCCGTTCACTGCGACGCGCAGCTCGACCTGCTGATCGCCGCGAAGCCGCAGCGGCCGATCGACATCCACCTGAAGATGAATTCCGGCATGAACCGGCTCGGCTACCGGCCCGCCGCGTTCCGCGCCGCGTGGGAGCGCGCGGCCGGCGCGCCGTCGATCGGCGCGATCACGCTGATGACGCACTTCGCGATCGCCGACGAAGGCGAGATCGACTGGCAGCTCGAGCAGTTCGACGCGGCGACGGCCGGCATGCCGGGCGAGCGCTCGGTGTCGAACTCGGCCGCGGTGCTGTGGCATCCGCGTGCGCATCGCGACTGGGTGCGCCCCGGCACGATCCTGTACGGCGCGTCGCCGACCGGCGCGGCGCGGCACATCGCCGACACGCCGCTGATGGCGTCGATGACGCTGACGAGCCGGATCATCGGCGTGCAGACGCTCGCGCCGCAGGAAACCGTCGGCTACGGCCGCCGCTTCACGGCCGACCAGCCGATGCGCATCGGCGTCGTCGCGTGCGGCTATGCGGACGGCTATCCGCGCCACGCGCCGACCGGCACGCCGATCGCGGTGGACGGCGTGCGCACGCGCGTCGTCGGCCGCGTGTCGATGGACATGCTCACCGTCGACCTCACGCCGTGCCCGAACGCGGGCATCGGTTCGCACGTCGAGCTGTGGGGCGACCAGGTGAAGGTCGACGACGTCGCCGAGGCGAGCGGCACGATCGGCTACGAGCTGATGTGCGCGGTCACGCCCCGCGTGCCGGTCGTGGTCGAGCCGCTGGGCACGTCCGGCACGTCGGCAACGCAGGACGAACCGCTGCGCACCGGCAGCTACGGGCGCTAAATCCGGCGCGAGGCGTCGCCGCGCGTCAGGTCCGCCAGCGCGGCGGCCGCTTCTCCAGGAACGCGTCGATGCCTTCGCCCGCATCCTCCTCCATCATGTTGCGCGCCATCACGTCGCCCGCATACGCGTAGGCGTCGTCGAGCGTCATCTCGCGCTGCCGGTAGAACATCGCCTTGCCGTAGCGCACGGCGGCCGGACTCTTTGCAACGATCTCCGCGACCTTGCGCGCGACGGCTGCGTCGAGCGCGTCTTCCGGCACCGCTTCGTTGACGAGGCCCCAGGCGGCGGCCGTCGCCGCGTCGACGAAACGCCCGGTGACGAGCATGTCGAACGCGCGCTTCGCCGCGACGCTGCGGCTCAGCGCGACGGCGGGCGTCGAGCAGAACAGGCCGACGTTGATGCCGGACACCGCGAAGCGCGCGGTATCGGCCGCGATCGCGAGATCGCACGCGGCGACGAGCTGGCAGCCCGCAGCCGTCGCGATGCCTTGCACGCGCGCGATCACCGGCACCGGCAATGCGCGCATCGCGAGCATCACGCGGCTGCACTGCGCGAACAGCGCACGGTAATAGTCGAGGTCGGGCTTGCCGCGCATCTCGCGCAGGTCGTGGCCCGCGCAAAACGCCTTGCCTGCGGCGGCGAGGATCACGCAGCGCACGTGCGGATCGGCCGCGAGCGATCCGAATGCGTCATGCAGGCTCGCGAGCATCGCTTCGGACAATGCGTTGAATTGCTGCGGGCGGTTCAGGCGCAGCGTGACGACGCCGTCGCGGGCTTCGCGCTGCAGGATGGGTTCGGCTGTCGCGTGGTTGGATTCCATGATGGCCCGCCAAATGGAAGCTGGACGTCGTCCGGCGATGCCCCAATATAGTCCAACCGGGCACTGCATGCGCGTCCGATCCCGCGCACCGCGACATCACGTCCCGTACAGCAGATGTAGTTCGTAGCCATCCATCGACAGCTGCCCCTGGCTGATCACTTCGGCGCCATCCGGACACGGTACCCGGTGCTGCAACACCTGGAAATACGCAGCCGTCCGCACGCCCTGCAGACGGCCGCCATTGCTCGCGTAGTACGGGAACGTTTCGGGATGCAAAGTCCACGCGGCCGCACGCGCATACGCTTCGGCCAATGTGCGGCCGCCTGCCTCGGCATACACGTCGATGCCCGCAGCTCGGAAAATTTCCGCGGCGAGCGTGGTCGGCAGCAACGTGTAGTGGGTGTAGGCGATCCCCCGGATGCCCTTGTCCGGGCCGCCGCACCAATCGGTCGTGTCGCTGCGGCAGGTTTCCTCGGGCAGCGATCCGTCCGGAGCGACCTGCGACGCCATCAGTGCGCGCCATCGATTCGCCGCACGCTGCATCAGCGCATGATCGTTCAGGTACAGCGCGCTGCCCGCCTCAAGAAATACGCCCCAGTTGCCGAAGTTGTTGGGCCGGGCCGACACCGAACGCGGCAGCACCTGCCGAAGCAGAAAGGTCCTGAACGCCGTATCGTCCCACGCGCTGTCCCGATGCAGCATCGCAGCCGCAAGGGTGTATCGGGGAAACGAGAAGTTGAAGTCGGCCGTTCCCTGCCCCGGGGCAATCTGGCGCACGCCCGTCGCCCAGGCGTCAAGAATCCGTTCGCCGGCGCGCGCATATCGGACATCGCCGCTCAGCACGTAGCAAAGCCCCTGCTGATAGGCCACGTTGCCGTCCGCCGCGAGCGAACCCGCGATCCGGGCCTCTCCTTTCGGATCGCCATAGTGGGGCGGCGGCGCGAAATCGGCGACCGGCCGCGGCACATAATCCAGGTTGTTCTCGCATGCGGTCCGCAATTGCGCCCACTGCGCCGGAACAGCGCGCAGCCGGGCGACCTGCTCGTTCGGCGGCCACGTCTGGTGCGTGCCCGACGGCGCCGTCTGCGCGGCAACCCGCGGATGCGCGGGCGCCTTTTGTGCTGCGGCTGAGCAACCCGCCATCGCGACGACAATCGACGCCGAGACGAAACGGGTGATGGCGCGGCTTTTCAACATATCTTTCGTACTCCGATGATCGACGAGGCGCGAACCTCGCGATGTCAGGAACATGAAAGTCGTGGCCGCGCCACATCCGCCTGACACGTTCGATCAGGTCGCGCCGTGGTATCCAGAGCAACGAGCGAGCGATCACAATGGTTGACAGGCGAGTGGAGAGCTTGCGCGCGAGCGGCCCCTTACCCCGCCAGCTTCTTCAGCGCCTCGACCACCGCATCGCCCTTGAACGGCTTCACGATCCAGCCCTTCACGCCGGCCGCCTTGCCGCGCTCCTTCATCGCCGGGCTGCTTTCGGTCGTCAGCATCACGACGTTGACCGCCGCGTTGCCGAGCTCGCCGCGAATCTTCTCGACCATCGTCAGGCCGTCCATGTTCGGCATGTTGACGTCGCTGATCACGAGCCGGACGCCGGGCGTCGCCTTCAGCTTCGCGAGCCCGTCCTTGCCGTCGACCGCCGTCGCGACGTCCAGCCCGTGATTGCGCAGGAAGCCCGCGACTTCGTCGCGCACCGTGCCCGAATCGTCAACCACCAGAATCTTTGCCATGCGTCATTCCCCTTTTCTTGCTGAACTTGTCTGAACACTTCAAAACAATTCGAGTTCGCCGGACTCGACCATCGGCCCGACGTCCTGCACCACCTCACGGAAATCCTCCGGCGACCAGCTCAGGCTGAACACGAAGCGCTGGTCGATGCAGACTTCCTGCCCCGACGCCGGATCGGTCATCCGGTACTTGAAGCAGAGTTGCGGACAATCGCCGCCGAACGAGATGAACTTCTGCTTGTGATTGACGATCAGCGGCACCTGCACCGGATGGCGCGCGAGCGCTTCCGCATCGCCGAGGTAGCGGTTCTTGAACGCACCCCACACGAGATTGGTGAGCTCGCCGAGCACGCCGTTCACGTCGCGGAAATCCGGCGCGCGGCCATCGGCGCGCACGCCGCCGAGCATCTCGAGCAACGGCTGCTCGCTCGTCTGCAGCAGCATGTAGCCGCGGCACCACGCGCTTTCGAGCGCGATCAGGCTGAACACCTCGCCGAAGATGATCCGGTCGCGCACGATGCACGGCGTGTCGCGGCTGATCGTCATGCCGGGAAACACGCTGTCTAGCCGCGCCTCGGTGATCTCCGAGATGCCGCGCACGAGCGCGTTCGGGTAGTCGAGGCTGAAGATGTATTCGTCGATCACGCGCCGCAGCGGCGTCATGTCGTCGGCGACGTAGGTCGCGCACGCGACGCGCGCGAGCGCGTCCGGCAGGCCGTCGCGCGACGCCTGCGCGTCGCGGCGCAGGATGATCGGCAGCTCGGGGCGCAGCGCGTCGATCTGCGTCGCGACGATCGCGCTCTCGGCCGACGAGCCGCCGTAATCCTCGGCGAGCAGGATCGCGCCGAGATCGATGTTCGAGCGCAGCACCTTCAGCAGCCGGTTGCGGCGCACCGTCAGGCCGATCAGGTTGTGGTCGTCGCAGAAGCGCTTGATCGCGTCGGCGTGCGTGCGGCTGTCGTCGAGCACGAGCACCTTGCTGACGGGTTTGCCTTCGGTCATGGCGCGGATTCCTTGGGTTCGGGTTCCGGAGCGATCCGGTCAAAACAGTTCGAGCTCGCCGCCGGTATCCACCGCGGCCGTCTCCGGCGCATGGAAATCGACCGGCGCATTCGCGCAGATGCACAGCGTCGCGCGGATCCGCACGCCGTCGCCGAGCGTCACGTCGAACGCGACGACATGATCGGGCGCCAGCGCGGTGAAATACTCGATGCTCGCGTCGCTCAGCAGATAAGGCGTCGACATGCCGAGATCCGGGAAATGGACGGTCAGCGCCTGGTTCATCGCGCCGCAGCAGAGGTTCGCGACTTCCATGAACGCCTCCTGCAGCGACGGCTGCGCACCGCCCGCCTCCGTGCCGCCGGCGTAATAGCGCCGCGTCGCGTCGTCGTCGCTGAAGCGCAGCGCGAGCAGCAGGCGGAAATGCAGCGCCGAAATCGTCAGCACCGCGACCTGCGCGGCGGGCTTCGATCGCGCCCGGCGCTCGCGCGGCGGCTCGCCCGCCGCCGGCGCGATGTCGCACGCGCCGCCGCCGGACGCGAGCCGCGTGCGCGCCGCGTCGAAGAAAATCCGCTCGAAGCTCGTCTTCGCCTGCGCGCCGATCACGCCGCCGCTCCTTCCAGCCGCGCATGCAGTTGCCCCGCAAGCGTCTCGACGCTCGCGAGCGCGGCGGTGATCATCTTGCCGCCCGCTTGGATGTCCTGGAACGTCGCCGCGGTCACGAGGTCGTTGCGGTTCAGGCTGTCGCGATAGCTGTTCGACAGCTCCTGCGAGCGCGCGGCGAGCCCGCGCACCTCGCTCGCGACGATCGAGAACCCGCGGCCGGCCGTGCCGGCGCGCGCCGCCTCGATCGACGCGTTCAGCGACACGATCGACACGTGCGCGACGATCGCGGACAGCTCCAGGTTCTTCGCGCGCATGTCCTGGTTCTGCGCGGTCAGCGAGATCATCTGCTCGTGCCAGCGCTCGAACGTGCCGGCGAGCCCGCGCAGGCGCGCGGCCTCGTGCGCGATCTTCACCGCGTGTTGCGACAGCGCGTCCCGCTCCGCCGACACCGCCTGCCGCGCGTCGCGCTGCGCGTCCGCGTCGGCCGTCTGCCGCGCGAGCGCGTCGGCCAGTTCGGCTTCCTTCTGCGCCCATGCGTCGGCCTGCGCCGCGTGCGCTTGCGCAGCCTCGTCGGCGCGCGCCTCGGCTTGCGCGAGCGCGTTCCGCAACGCGTTCGCGTCGGCGGCCAGCCGCGCGACGAGCCGCGCGCGATGCACACGGAACACGACCGCCGCGATGATCGCGGCGACGATGGCGCCCGCCAGCCCGGCGCCGATATGCGTCAATGCCTGCACGATCACTCCGTCGCGTTGGCGTCCGCGAGACCGGCGCGCGCGTGGTCCGCCATCGCACCACCGGCACCCGCGCCGGCGCCCTCCACCGCGAACGCGGCCGGCAGCGACACGATCGTGCGGAACGCGCGATAGGCGGCCCCGCGCCGGTCGTCGGCGAAGCGCAGCGCGATATCGCCGCCCTCGCGCTTCAGGAAGCTGCGCACCGCGTCCATGCCGACGCCGCGCCCCGACACCTCGGTCACTTCGCGCGCCGTCGAGAACCCCGGCCGGAAAATCAGCTCGGCCACCGCTTCATCGCCGAGCGTGCGCTCGCTGTCCGCATCGAACCAGCCGCGCTCGCGCGCGATGCCGCGAATCCGGTCGAGCGCGAGGCCGCGGCCGTCGTCGCTCAGCGTGAACTGCAGCATCCCGCTATCGACGTCGACCGCGATGTCGATCGTGCCGGCCGCCGGCTTGGCCGCAGCGCGACGCTCGTCGGACGACTCGATGCCGTGGTCGACCGCGTTGCGCAGCAGGTGCATGAACACGTTCTTCAGCGTGCCGCCGATCTCGCTGCGCAGGCGATAGCCGTTGCTGTGGATCCGCACGACGGGCGACGCCTTGCCGAGTTCCGTCGCCAGCGACGGCAGCGACTCCAGCACGCCGCCGAGCGCGTCGCCGACGCTCTCGGTGCCGAGCAGGCTCAGCATGCGGCGCACCGCATCGCGCACGGCGCGCCAGTCGGCGGCGTTCGCCGGATCGACGCCGTCGAGCACGCGCAGGCTCTCGCTGATATGCGCGCGCTCGACCATCAGGTAGTGCTCGCTCGCGCGCTGCGCCGGCTCGCCGCTGCGGCCGAGCGTCACTTCGTTGATCGTCGCGTAGTGCTCGACCGCATCGCGCACCCGCGCGAGATCGTCCATCAGCGCATCGCGGTTCCACTCGGGGCCCGCGTCCGCGCGGCGCAGCGTGTCGTAGGCCTGCTCCGCCTCGTGCACGATGTTGGTCAGGTGCTGCAGGCTGTACGTGCGCGCGTTGCCCTTGATCGTATGCATGTTGCGGAACAGCGCCGCGACGATCGAGTGGTCCGCGCGCTCGTGCTGGCGAATCATCCGTTCGTTCTCGCTGAGAAAGCCCTTCGCGCTGTTCACGAACTGGTGGAACTTGTCCTGGCTGATCGACAGGATCTCGCCGATCATCTCCAGGCGGCGCTGCTGCTCGCCGGCCTGCGCGGTCAGCTCGCGCAGCTCGGTCACGTCGCGCACGCACAGCATCAGGCGCACGATCGTGTCGGTCTCGTCGGTGATCGCCGACCAGCTCAGGTCGAGCCACTTCTCGCGGCCGTCCGGCATCCGCTTCGCGACCTCGTTGACGAGCAGGTGCTCGTTGAACTCGAAGTTCATGCTGTCCTCGCCGAGGCACGCATGCACGGCCGCCTCGACCTGCGAGCGCGCGTCCGAGCCGAGGTTCGAAGCGTCGAACACGAGCGCCATCAGGTCGCGGCCCGCGATGTCCTTCGACTCGAAGATCGTCTCGAGGTAGGCCGAGTATTCGGCATGCACGACGCCGCCGTCGACGACGGTCAGGATGCCCTGCTGCATGTTCTGCAGCATCGCCTGGATGTCGGCGGTCTTCTGCTTGAGCTGCGCGGCGTTCTCCTGGATCTTCTCGATCATCCCGTTGAACGCGACGATCGAGTGGCCGATCTCGTCCATCCGGCCGACCGGCACGCGGCGCGTGAAATCCTGGCTCGTCGCGATCTCGCTCATCATCGTCTGCATCCGGCTGAGCGGGCGCGTGATCTGGCGATACAGCACGAAGCCGAGCGCGGTCAGCAGCACGATCACCGTGCCGGCCACGCCCGCGATCGCGGTGGCCGTGGTCGCCAGCATCCCGTTCAGCGCGCTGATCGCGTCGTCCTTCTGGCGGTTCTTCTCGACGCGCAGCGTCTCGACGATGCCTTCGAGCTCGTCGCGATACTGCGCGACGTTCGCGAACAGGTAGGCCTGCGCCATCTCGGCCTTGCCGTCGGTCTTCATCTTCACGGTGTCGTCGATCGCCGCGAAATAGTTGGTCGCGCTGTCCTTCGCCTGCGCGACGAGGCCTTCCTGCGCATGACTCGCGGCCGACTTCGCCTGCACGTCGAGCGCCGCGCGCAGCGCGGCCTCCTTCGCCTTCAGCTCGTCGCGCGCCTGCGCGGCGGTGTTGGCGTCCGGCGCGTAGATCAGCGTCATCGTCGCGATCTGGATGTTCTTCACGTCGGACACGACGTCCGCGGACGCGAGCGCGCTCGGCACGATGCCCTGCGTCACCTGCCGGACTTCGGACGCGCTCTTGCGCGTCTGGTAGACGGCATAGGCGCCGATCGCCGACAACGCGAGAAAGGTCAGGACGACAAGCAACGTGATGCGATGACGAATGGTCATGTGTACAGCTCCCCGTAGCGATCCGGCTTCAAACGCTTGTGCGTTCTGTTGAATGAATGGCCGAGCGCCGGATTATCGAGGATGGGTTATGACCGTCGGATGACTGTGCGCGAATCGATTTGCGCGAGAATTGAAATAACCAGTTTCCGGACGAAAATCCTAAAGTTCTCTGGTTATTTGCCGTTAACGCACGGTTGCGCCTGCTCCAGACCTGCGGAGATCGCCATCCAGCAAGGCTTTGCGCCTGCCTGTCGCGCGACGCTAATTACCGGTCGCGAGATTGCATGGCGAGATATTCATGACGATCAGTAAAACGTTTGCGAATGATCGCCATTTAATTCAATGAGCAAATCATGGCATGGAATAAGCCTGCCGCCAGATTGTTTTTTTAATCATTTAACCGAATCGAGAATATCCTCTGCCGCGCACGGCGATCTCGACGCCGACGCGGGGGAGCACGCGAGCTGGACCAGCCACGCGTCGGCAGTCCTCTGCAGACTGCCCGCTCCCCTCTCCTTGCGAAATCAGGCCTGATTCGCCCGATCGACGACGGATCGATGCAGCGCCGCCGCCTCGCGCGCCGAACCGCGCTTCGCCAGATGCCAGCCGACCGTCAGCGCGAGCGCGACGACCGGAATCATCGCGACGGTCCAG
The DNA here is from genome assembly GCF_002097715.1 of Burkholderia ubonensis subsp. mesacidophila. Classification (NCBI taxonomy): domain Bacteria; kingdom Pseudomonadati; phylum Pseudomonadota; class Betaproteobacteria; order Burkholderiales; family Burkholderiaceae; genus Burkholderia; species Burkholderia ubonensis. Next base: position 1,338,861 of record NZ_CP020738.1, on the reverse strand, counting down.
GTGCCGCCCGGATAGTCGAACGCCATCAGGACCAGCACCGCGAGCAGGAACGCCAGCGTGAGCCAGGACGTGAACGGCGCGCCGGGCATCCGGAACGGGACGTTGCTCAGTTCGCCGCGCCGGACCTTGCGCCGGAACAGGATCTGGCACATCACGATGAAGCCCCACGTCGCGATGATGCCGAGCGACGCCATGTTCAGCACGATCTCGAACGCCTGCGCCGGCACGATGTAGTTCAGCGGCACGCCGATCGCGTTGATCGCGACCGTGAACAGGATGCCGCCGTAGGGCACGCCGCGCGCGCTCATCCTGGATACGAACCGCGGCGCGGACCCGCCCATCGCCATCGCGCGCAGCACGCGCCCCATCGAATAGAGCCCGGAGTTCAGGCTCGACATCGCGGCCGTAAGCACCACGACGTTCATCACGGTGCCGACGTAAGGCACCCCGAGCTTGCCGAAGAAGGTCACGAACGGGCTTTCGTGCGCGCTGTAGGCAGTCCACGGCAACAGCGTGACCAGCAGCACGACCGAGCCCACGTAGAACAGCGCGATGCGCCACATCACGCTGTTGATCGCCTTCGGCAGCACCGTGCGCGCATCGGCGGTCTCGCCCGCCGCGACCCCGACGAGCTCGATGCTCGCGTACGCGAACACGACGCCCTGCACGATCAGCACCGCCGGCAGGAGCCCGTGCGGAAAGATCCCGCCGCTGTCGGCGATCAGATGGAGGCCCGGCAGGTGTCCGTCTACCGGCCGGCCGCTGGCCAGGAACAGGCTCCCGACCAGCAGGAACACGCCCAGCGCGCCGACCTTGACGATCGAGAACCAGAACTCCATCTCGCCGAACATCTTCACGCCGATCATGTTCACCGTCGACACGATCGCGAGCGCGCCGAGCGCGAACACCCATTGCGGCACGTCCGAGAACACCGCCCAGTACTTCATGTAGATCGCGACCGCCGTGATGTCGACGATGCCGGTGGTCGCCCAGTTCAGGTAGTACATCCAGCCCGCGACGAACGACGCCCGCTCGCCCATGAATTCCCGCGCGTAGGACACGAAGCTGCCGCTGGTCGGGCGATGCATCACGAGCTCGCCGAGCGCGCGCATGATCAGGAATGCAAAGATTCCGCAGACGAGATAGACGACCGCCAGCGCGGGCCCCGCATGCTGCAGGCGGCCGCCGGCGCCGAGGAACAGCCCGGTCCCGATCGCGCCGCCCATCGCGATCATCTGCACGTGTCTGGGCTTCAGTTGCTTCGCATAGCCGGCTTCGTGCGATGCGAACAGCGCATCCCGGTCGGCATGACGGGACGCGGCGCCGCCGGCCGTGTCGGCCGGGCGCTCGCTGGCGTGTTTCATGATGTGTCTCCGATGTGGTTGGAATTGAATGGATGGGGCGCATTCGCCGGGCTGGCGGCTGCGGCGCCGGCGTCGCCGCGTTCAGTAGACGCGCGGCTGGATCAGCGCGTCGGGCCGCAGTGCCTCGTCGAGCTGCGCCTCGGTCATCAGCTGGCGGTCGAGCACGACTTCCCGGATCGTCTTGCCGCTCGCGTGCGCCTCGGCGGCCACGGACGTCGCGCGCTTGTAGCCGAGGTACGGATTGAGCGCGGTTGCGAGCGCCACCGAGCGCTCCATCGTGTCGCGCAGCCGCTCGGGGTTCGCGGTGATGCCCTTCACGCACTTGTCGGCGAGCGTCATGCAGGCTGCCGTCAGGTGGCCGAAGCTGCGGAACAGCGCGCTCGCGATCACCGGCTCGAATGCGTTGAGCTGGAGCTGGCCGGCTTCGGCGGCGAAGGTCACCGTCAGGTCGTTGCCGAACACTTCGAACGCCACCTGGTTGACGACCTCCGGAATGACCGGGTTCACCTTGCCGGGCATGATCGACGAGCCGGCCTGCATCGGCGGCAGATTGATTTCGCCGAACCCGGCGCGCGGCCCGCTCGACAGCAGCCGCAGGTCGTTGCAGGTCTTCGACAGCTTGACCGCGATCCGCTTGAGCACGCCGGAAATCTGCACGAACGCGCCGCAATCCTGCGTCGCCTCGATGAGGTTCGGCGCGGTGCTCAGGTCGACGCCGGTGATGCGCCGCAGCGCCGCGAGCGCCTTGCCCGCATAGTCCGGATGCGCGGTGATTCCGGTGCCGATCGCCGTCGCGCCGAGATTGATCTCGCGAATCAGCGCACTCGCCTCCTGCAGGCGCGCGATGTCCTCCGTCAGCATCACCGCGTACGTGGAGAACTCCTGGCCGAGCGTCATCGGCACGGCGTCCTGCAATTGCGTGCGGCCGAGCTTCAGGAGACCGGCGAATGCCTCGGCCCTTTCGTCGAACGCGTCGCGCAGGTGCACCATCGCCTCGAGCAGATGCTCGATCGCGAAGCACGTCGCGATCCGCAGCGCGGTCGGATAGACGTCGTTCGTGCTCTGCGCGAGATTGACGTGCTCGTTCGGATGCAGATACTCATACTCGCCGCGCGCGTGCCCCATGATTTCCAGCGCCCGGTTGCAGATCACCTCGTTCGCATTCATGTTGGTCGACGTGCCCGCGCCGCCCTGGATGATGTCGACGACGAACTGGTCGTGCAGATGGCCTTCGCGGATCTCGACGCACGCCGCGGCGATCGCGTCGCGGTACGCCTGCGGCAGCAGCCCGAGCTCGCAGTTGGCGTCGGCCGCCGCTTCCTTCACGGCCGCCAGCGCGATGATCAGGTAAGGGAACGACGCGATGCTGCGGCCGGAAATGTCGAAGTTCTCTTTCGCGCGGAGCGTATGGACGCCGTAGTAGGCGTCCGCCGGAATATTTCGTTTACCTAAAAGATCGGTTTCGACGCGGAAGTCGATGCCTGCCATCGTGTCTCTCCAGATTGGTTTAGGGTCTGTTCACGCTAATAACGGGCTTGCGAACGTGCCTTGCCGGCCGTCCCCCAAGGGGACTTCCTTTGGGCGCGTGCAAGGAGCAAGGAGCGCCGTTTGGCCGAGCCAAACAAGCAACGCGCGACGCCGCAATGCGGCCGGCAAGGCACGTTCCCCTGATTTCAAAAAATTCTTTCGTGGGGCTGGCCGCCAGAAGGGCCGATCGCCGCGTCATGCTCCTTGCGAATACGTCCAGTATTCGCTGCGTCCCATTCCTTGCGCTCGGCCCTTCTGGCGGCCAGCGCAAGCCCGTTATTAGCGTGAACAGACCCTAGTTCCGCCGGCTGGCGCCGGCATCGAAAGGCCCTCGGTTCATGCGTCGCGAAGCCGAACCGGTCTTCGCCGGCCTGCCGCCTGCGCGACGCGTTCGCATTCTATGTCTTTGCAAAAAAATACTCATTTCGTTATTATCGAATTCGGTTTTGCGTCAGACGCAACAGCGAGGCAGACATGAAGAAGGGGCCGAGAGAGGCTGGCGTCGATCATCTCGGCGCGATGCGCGCATTCGTGCGGGTGGTCGAAACAGGGAGTTTTTCGGCGGTCGCGAAAGAGATGCATGTGTCGACCTCCACCGTCGCGCGCAAGGTGTCGGCGATCGAAGAGGCGCTCGGCGTCCCGCTGCTGCACCGCTCCACGCACAGCGTGACGCTGACGGAGGCCGGCAGCATCTACCACGAACGGGCCGTCACGCTGATCGCGGATCTCGACGACACGCTGCGCGTCGTCGCCGAGCTGAATGCGCGGCCCAGCGGCCCGCTCAAGCTCACGGCGCCGGTCGCGTTCGGCCGGCGCCATCTCGCGCCGCTGGTCGCCCCGTTTCTCGCGCGCTACCCGACGATCCAGCTCGACGTCCGGCTGACCGACAATCACAACGACCTGGTCGCCGGCGGCTTCGACCTCGACATCCACGAGGGCGAGAACTACCTCGACAACCTGGTCGTGCAGCGGCTGTCGCGCAACGACAGCATCCTGTGCGCGTCGCCCGACTATCTCGATCGCTGCGGACGCCCGGTCGAGCCGCCCGAACTGGCGCGCCACAATTGCCTGCGCTACGTTCACCCCGAAGGCGACCCGCGCTGGGAGCTGGTCGACGGCGACGCGCGGCACAGCATCCTGCCGGCCGGGAACCTGGTCTCGGATCACTCGGAACTGCTGCTCGACGCCACCCGTGCCGGGCTCGGCATCGCGGAGTTCGAGATCTGGCTGGTGCGGGATCTGCTGGCGAGCGGCCAGCTCGAGGTCGTCCTGCCCCGCTATCGGCTGCAGAACAAGCTGACCGGCGACTTCATCTACATGGCGTATCTGGCGAACCGGCGCAGCTCGGCGAAGTTGCGGGTGCTGCGGGAATTCCTGGCGGAACGGCTCGCCCATATCGGCGAGCTTTCCGACGCGGAGATGCGGAAGATCCGGGACGGACGGCGCTGAGCGCCGTCGCCGGGGCGATGGCGCTCAGGCCGCTTGCAGTTCGAACGGGAACGCCGCGCGACCGATGTCGACACCCTGCGTGTTCCGCATCGGCGGACGATGGAACGCCGCCAGTTGCGCGCGCTGCGCCGCCGTGCCGATCCGCAGCCGCTCCAGGAGTTCGCTGACGAGCATGTACAGCACGTCGATGTTGCCGTCCTCGATCTTGACCGAGATGCCGAGCGCCCCGTCGGCGCCGAGCCGCCGCGTCTGGTCGGACGCGCGCACGCCGAGCCCGTAGCACGCATCCGCGCCGAGCTTGCCGACCACGCTGCCGTCGAACGCCCGCATCAGCACGGTGCAATACCGGCCGTCGCCGGCGACCATCTCGGGATGGCGCGTCATCGCGTGATGAAGCCGCGCGAGCGCGCCGATGCGCGCGTCGTGCTCCGCATTGCCGGCTTCCACGGCGTCCGCGCCATGCGCGAGGCCTGCGTAGATGCGGGCAAGGCGATCGAGCGGAAACGCCGGCGTGGGCAGGTTGCAGCCGTCGATCGCCCACTCGACTTCATCCTCGCGCAGCCCGCACGCTTCGGCGACGACGCGCTTCACCCGCACCTGCATCGGATGGTCCGGAAGATGGTAGTCCGCGATCGCGGCCCCGATCGCCTGCGCGCCGGCCAGCATGCCGACATGCTTCCCCGAGCAATTGCTGCACACCCCGGTCGGGCTGTAGTCGCGCTTGATCCATGAACGAAACACCACGTCGGAAATTGGCTCATGCCCGCCGCACCGCAGGTCGGATTCCTGCGCCTGCACCTTGGCCAGCATCGCGCGGGTTCGCTCGATATGCCGGTCCTCGCTGCTGTGCGACGCGCACATCAGCGCGAGGTCCGCTTCGTCGAAGCCGAACCGGTCGGGGCCCCCCGTCTCGAGCACCGACAACGCCTGCGCCGGCTTGGCCGCCGAGCGCGCGAGCGTCATCCGGAACGGGTCGCCCAGCCGGTAAAGCAGCCTGCCGTGCGCGTCCACCACCGCGACGTGTGCCGCATGCGTGTTCTCGATCGCGTTTCCGCGGTACGTGACTACCGCTGCGCCGTTCGTTTCCATCCTGTCTCCATCTATCCAGGGCCACGTACGTGATCGGGGCCTCACCAAACCGGTACGGCAGTGTATCGAGTCCCCTCCGCAGCGGGCGAAACCGCGGATGGAAAGTGGTCTTGCGCCCGGTGCAAAGGCGCGTGCTCCAGAGGCGCGATCTGGCTCGTTTTAGTACAAAAACCAATCAAGTGTTTACATATTTAGTGCCAATCCCTACAATCGCTGACGCAAATGCGAATCATACGCATTCAGATTGACGTGCAGGCGCGTCCCGGACCGCGTCCGCCGCCCGCACGCCGCCGATCACCGATACTTCCGCTGCCTCTCCTATGCCTGCCCAGTTCAAGACGCGGCCGCGAGCCCTCGTGTCCGCGCTGTATTGCTCCGTTTTCCTGACGCCCCTCCTCGCCACCGCGCAAACTGCGCCCGCCGCCTCCGGCGCGCAACAGACGCCCGCAGACGCCGCCACGCTGCCGACGATCGCGGTGCAGTCGTCCGCGCTGTCGGACATGCAGGTGAAGCGCTCGCCGTCCTACAAGTTCACCGCGCCGCTGCGCGACACGCCGCGCTCGGTCACGGTGATCCCCGAGCAGCTGATCAAGGAGAAGAACGTGACGACGTTCGCCGACGCGCTGCGCTCGGTGCCCGGCATCACGTTCCTCGGCGGCGACGCGGCCGCGAACCCGTCGGCCGACCGCCCGGTGATTCGCGGCTTCGAATCGCGCAACTCGATCTTCGTCGACGGGATGCGCGACTCGGGGCTGCAGAACCGCGAAACCTTCGCGGTCGAGCAGATCAGCGTGGTCAAGGGTCCGGATTCCGTCTACGCGGGCCGCGGCTCGGTCGGCGGCAGCATCGACATCGTCACGAAGACGCCGAAGAACGACGATTTCATCAACAGCAGCATCGGCTTCGGCACCGACGGCTACAAGCGCGCGACGATCGACGCGAACCGCAAGCTCAACGACACGACCGCGGTGCGCCTGAACGTGATGGGCCACGACGCGAACCAGGCCGGCCGCAACAACGTGTACAACAAGCGCTGGGGCGTCGCGCCGTCGATCGTGTTCGGGCTGAACACGCCGACCACGGTCACGATCAGCTACTACCACATGAACTCGTACGACATGCCGGACTTCAGCGTGCCGTTCCGCGCTTCGGGCGGCACGCCGGTGCCGACCGATCGCGGCCAGTTCTTCGGGCTGAACACGCGCGACTACCGCTACGGGCAGACCGACACCGGCGAAATCCGCGTCGAGCATCGCATCGACGACAACTGGAAGCTGAAGAACACGACGATGTTCGGGCGCTCGACGCTCGACTTCGTCGCGACCAATCCGCAGATCCTCGCGTCGAATCCGAACATGCTCGGCCTGCAGGCGAAGAGCGGCAAGTACGCGACCAACGGCTTCGCGAACCAGACCGAAATCACCGGCCGCACGAGCCTGTTCGGCATGCAGCACACGCTGACGGCCGGCGTCGAGTTCAGCCAGGAACAGAACCGCTACGAGGGCTATCTCGTCACCGACGCGGCCGGCAACAACATCCGCTCGGGCGGCCCGTGCTCGGTCGCCGGCAACTGCACGCCGCTCGCGGGCGGCTGGAACCCGAACATGCCGTGGAACGGTGGCATCGTGCTGAACGGCGACAAGGGCTTCCCTGGCGCGACGACGAACACGCGCACGACCACCGCGTCCGCGTACGTGTTCGACACCGTGAAGCTGTCCGAGCGCTGGCTGTTCAACGCCGGCCTGCGCTTCGACCGCTACGACACCACCGCGCAGCAGGCCGGCGTCGCCGGCCTGTCGAACACGTCGAACCTGTTCAGCTATCAGTTCGGCCTCGTGTTCAAGCCGGTGCAGACCGTGAGCCTGTATGCGTCGTACGGCACGTCGTCGAACCCGCCGGGCGCGAACGGCGGCCTCGGCGGCGGCACCGACCAGATCACCGCGGCCAACCGCGACCTGTCGCCGGAGCGCTCGCGCAACATCGAGATCGGCGCGAAGTGGGACGTGCTCCACGAGCAGCTGTCGCTGACGTCCGCGCTGTTCCAGACCGAGAAGACCAACGCGCGCGTGAGCGACGGGCTCGGCCACACGATCAATGCCGGCAAGCAGCGCGTGCGCGGCGTCGAGCTCGGCTTCGCGGGTAACCTGACGCCCAAGTGGCATCTGTTCGGCGGCTACACGTACATGAACGCGGTCACGACCGATGCGGGCCCCGGCAGCCCCGGCGCGTCGGGCCTGCCGATGGTGATGGTGCCGAAGCACAACTTCACGCTGTGGACGAGCTACGACGTGATGCCGAAGCTGACGCTTGGCGCGGGCGCGACGGTGATGAGCAAGACCTACGCGTCGGTGTCGCCGACCGTCAGGAAGTGGACGCCCGGCTACGCGCGCTTCGACGCTGCCGCAACGTGGCGCGTGAACAAGACGATGGACGTCCAGCTGAACGTGCAGAACCTGTTCGACAAGAAGTACTACGCGAGCGCCTACCCGATCTACGCAACGTGGGCCCCGGGACGCTCGGCGATGGTGACGCTGAACTTCTATCAGTGATGCAGGCGGATATCGCGCCGCCCGCGCAGTTGCGGGCGGCGCGGCGTCCCGATCCGGACGGCTAGGCGAACAACGCCCGCACCGCGTCGAGATGCGGCGACAGAAACGCCGCGCTTTCAACCTTGCCGGTGAACACGTCCGCCGCACCGTCCGCCATCACGAAACGCATGTTCTCGACGCCCAGATAGCCGAACAGCGTTCGCAGCCAGGGTTCGATGAAGTTGCACTGCGCCCGTGCCGAGCCCGGCCCGTAAAGCCATCCCGCCGCGATCATGAAGGTCGCGCGCCGTCCCCCGAGCAACCCGCGCGGCCCGGACGGCGTCGATTCCACGGTCTCCCCCTGCCTGACGATGTGGTCCAGCCAGAGCTTGAAGCTCGCGGACGGCCCCCAGTTGTGCATCGGCATGCCGATCACGTATTCGTCGGCGTCGCGCAGCTCCGTCGTGAACGACGTCGACAGCGCGAGCAGCTCGTTCTGCTGCTCGGTCCGCGCCGCCGGCGGCGTGAAGTTCGCCGCGATCCACGCCGCGTCGATCGGCGGCATCGCAATGCGGCACAGATCACGCTCCACGACCTGCCCATCGGGATGCGCGCGCCGCCAGTTGCGCGCATACTCCTGCGTCAGGCGACGCGACAGGGACGCGTTGCCCATCGGGCTCGAATCGATTTGCAGCAACTTGACCATCGGAATTCTCCTGTTGGAACCGAGCCGATATTATTCAACCCAAAGGTTGATTGTCAACCTTTTGGTTGAATATAATTCCGCCATGAGTACCCCCATGAATCCACACGATCGTTCACCCGACAGGCTGGACGCCATCTTCAGCGCGCTTGCCGATCCGACCCGGCGGTCGATGCTCGAGCGGCTGCGCGACGGCAGCCTGACCGTGGGCGAGCTGGCCGCGCCTTACGACGTGAGCCTCAACGCGATCTCCAAGCACGTCAAGACGCTCGAGAAGGCGGGGCTGATCCGCCGCGAAATCCGCGGACGCGAGCACGCGTGCCAGCTCGACGCGTCGAATCTCGAGGAAGCGCAGGACTGGCTCGGCCATTACGCCGAGTTCTGGGGCGAGCGGCTCGACGCGCTCGACCGGCATCTCGCCGCCAAACGGAAACGGAAGCCGCCCCAGCCATGAGCGGCCATGCGATCACGGTCCGCAAGCTGCTGCATGCGTCGCGCGACGAGGTGTTCGACGCATGGCTCGACGCGGACGGCCTGTGCGCGTGGATGCTGCCCGGCACGATGAAGCATTGCGACGCGATGCTGGAGCCGCGCGTCGGCGGACGCTTTCACATCTTCATGCGTTCCGCGCGGATCGAATACGTGCACTCCGGCGAATACCGCGTGCTGGACCGGCCGTCGAAGCTGGTGTTCACGTGGGTCTCGTCGTATATGAGCCGGCAGGAAACGCTCGTCACGATCGAACTGTTCGATCGCGACGGGCTGTGCGAGGTCGTGCTGACGCATGAGCGCGTCCCGGCCGAACTCGCGCCGAAGGGCGTCGGGATCGGCTGGCGGCAGATGCTGGACAAGCTGGACGCGTCGCTGCGGGCGCCGGGCGGCGGCGCCATTGCGCGGACGTAGGCCGGGACCGCCGCGTTACCCTTCCCGCGCGGCTTCAGCGCGCATCGCGCGGGGTGGATGGCCGTCCGGTCGTCTCCTCCCGGCGGTCCATCGCTCACGCCCGCGATTGTGCGGGCCTTGTTGAGGGTGGCATGTAACGTCAATGCCCGTCAGGTGTAGGGCGCAGGTTTGGACAGCAATGGTTTGGGCACCCCGGACCTACATTGACCTCTACTCGCCGCCCTGTTTGATCAAACTCGTCCGGCTTGTAGATTCGGCCGATAAAAGCACTCTCGCTCCCCCAGATCGCAAACTGATCGAGCGCATTCATAACGTTTTCCGCGCGTCGGTACGCAAGCTGTTGAGCGGTTCTTTCGGTAGCTTCAGCCAGTCCGACGAGCCACACGGTGTCGATAATCGGAAAGCGATTGCGTATGTCACTCGACCATGCTGACAATCTCGCCAGTTCGATCCTGGAAATCTCGCTTGAATCGCTGTCGAAGTGAACGTCGATGTATTGACCGGGAAGATTCTGCGGTCCCTCGCACGCGAGCGCTGTATGTGCGCAGCCCAACGCGAGCGCGGCGGCTGTCAGGAATTTAATCACCATCTACGACATACCCCGCAATGCTGTCGGCATTGTTGATCGCCAAATCCGGATGCGATTGCCCCCATATGGGGAGGAACGGCGTGATGAAATACTTCTCGTCGGTCGACGCCATAGTATCCAGGAAATGGGTTGCTTCGTGAATGATCACAGAGACCTGAGAATCAGCATACGCAGTCCATGGGCGCATCGTGCAAAACTTGGCGCTAATGGAAAATGTATGCGTTGCGGTATCTGGTGCGCATACGTGCGCGGCTTCCTGTTCCGTTCCAAGCGGGTGGGGTGTGCATCCCGTCGCCAGATCAGGAAATAATCAAAAAGCGTGACGCAGCGCATCCCCCCGCGGTCACTGTCGCAGTTGATTGCGTTCGAGCACAAAGCGATGCGCAGCCGTCCAGGCTCACGCGAGGTGATAACGCAGCCAGAAGGTCTCACGGCATGCGTTGTCGAACGTCAGCCGCGACGGGCTGATCGCCTGCGTATCGGGATGGCGGATCACGTCGTAGTCGATCCAGCATTCGGCGCACAGCAGGTCGGACGGTGCGCGATCCTGCTCGACCGAACGGCGCACGATCGCGCCGTTGTCGAAACGGTATTCGGTTTCGTCGCGCGTGACCTCGACGTCGTCGTCGGTCCAGCGGTCGTGCGACGTGGTGTGCGAGACGATCGACACGGGGCCGGCAAGCCCGTGGATCGCGGCGACGTAGTCAATGAGCTTGTCCATGACGATGCGGCGAACTGGCGGATGGCCGCTTCACCCGATGCGGGAAACGGCCCGAGCGGCGAGTATAGCCGCGCGCGCATGACCTTGCCGGCAGCGGGGTTTCGCGCGTCACGCGTCCAGCGCGAGCGTCGCGAACGTCGCGAGCCAGTGCTCGCCCATGTAGTCGCCGGCGACATGCGCGAGCGCGCTGTCCAGGTGCCGGTCGGCCGCGTCGAGCAAGCGCGCGCGGCGCGCATCGCCTTCCGGCAGCGCTTTCGCGAGCGCACGCTGGCACCACGCGCGGCTCAGGTTCAAGCCGTCGAGATGTGCAATCTTGCCGTCGCTGCGGTCGCTCACCGTCGCCGGCACGAACAGCGTCGCCGGCTCGCCGCGCGCGAGATCGGGCAGGAAGCGCGCGAACCAGGCCTTGAATTCGGCCGGCGCGAGCACGCGCCGCATCAGCTCCGCCTCCATCAGCGCGGGCGACAGGAACTCGTCGCCGGACGGCTCCCACGCCTGGCACGCGGCGTCGCCCAGGTGCCAGCGCCGCGCGGTGTCGGCAATCAGCGCCGCGAGCCCGTCGCGCTGCGTGTCGCGCGCGAAATCGAAGGTCAGCGCCAGCGCGAACGCTGTGTTGAAATGCGTGCCGACGCGCACCGGATAGGTCGCCTTCGGCAGGAACACCTCGAAGCGGGCGACGAACGCGTCGGTCAGCGGCGCGAACGCCTTCGCCCAGCGCGCGGCCTGCGGCAGCGCGCCCTTCAGCGCGAGCCGCTCGAGCTGCGCGGCCAGCGCGAGCAGCCACGCCCAGCCATACGGCCGCTCGAAGCCTGCGTTGTGCGGCAGCGCGAGATACGCGTGCTCGCCCGCGACGTGCGCGTCGGTGAAATGCGCGTCGACGACGGCGACGATGCGCTCCGCCTCCGGCAGCGTCGGGTAGCGTTCGAGCAGATGCAGCACGAGCCAGTAGCCGTGCACGCACGAATGCCAGTCGTAGCTGCCGTAGAAGACCGGATGCAGCGCGCGCGGCGCCTGCACGTCCTGCGGGCCGGCAAGCGAATGCGTGAGCCGGTTCGGATATTCGCGCGTCAGGTGCGCGAGCGCGAGCGAGGCGAATTTCGACGCGATGTCGGGCGTGAGTCGTGCAGTCATGGTCCTCTCGTCGATCGTCAATATCGGAAAACGAACGCGGACATCAACAGTGTGCAACTTGCGGGCAGCGGGACCGCGGTCGGCCATCGGCGTCGTCAGCGTACCAAAGAAGCCGGTCGGCATGCCGAGCGCAATACGATAATTTGTCGATAAAAAGTCGACATGTCGAACGTCACGACTCACGTCGTTTCAACCGATGAATCGCCCCGGCCCGCATGGCGGAGCCCCCGTGCAGCAACTACACTGGAAAGCATCCGCAACACTCGGGAGAGCCGCCATGATTGACGTATTCGAGACCATCGGCAGCCGCGCGTTCTCCGCCCACCTGGCGAAGGACGGCATGGTGACGCTGATGGAACAGCGCCACGAAGTCGACCGTGTCACACTCGCCACCGCCTATGCCGCGCTCGTCGAGGATGTCGAGCAGGAAGCCGACCTGCGCGAAGCGACGGTCGAAGGGATGATGCGGGCGCTGATCCAGGGCTACGCGCGCAGCCATTGAGAGCCGACCTGCGCGCCGTTGCGGACCTGCCCGCGCCGGTCGGCCGGGCGGCGCCCGGGTGCCTGCCGAAGCGCTAGCGCCGCTTGTAGAACGGACGCAGCACGAGGTAGAACGGAAAGGCAATCACCACCACGATCAGCGCGGCGTCATGGGATGACGTGGCGTCCGCCCAGCCGTCCACCGTGCGATCGGAACCGAACAGGCCGACCAGGATCATCGCGAGCCCGCCGAGCGTACAGGCGACCAAGAACGCGACCGCGAACGGGGCCCAGTCACCGTTCATCGCGTCGTACTGCGACAGCCCGAAGCAACCCAGCACCGCCAATGCGAGGCCGAGCGTGGCCAGGTAGCTGCGCGCGTACGTCTCCATCCGCTCGTCGCGTTTCTTTCCATACGTCATCGCGCGTGGTCGCTCCATCGTTGCATCGGCGCCGACGTTGCGATACGTCGATGCCGTGTTTCATCGAATGCCCCGCCGATTCCGCCGCCATTGCCGACCGATTGCGATATCGCATCGCTTGCCGACCGGAATTCACGCGGGCAAATATTTGCCGATGCGGATGCCGCTTTCGTCGCGATCGGCCTTGCCGGGCACGCCGGCATTTCGCGCCGCATTGCGCTCGCGCACTCCGAACACCGGACCGGGCAAGCCTACCACGCGTGCGCGATACGCCTGGCGGCGGCCGGCATCCGGCGTCGAACCGGGCGTCGCTTCATGCCGACACACCCGCCTAAAACCGCCAATCCCTTTCCAATTGAATTACGACAATCGTCCGAACAATCACCTATCTTTAATTGCATGAAAAAGCGCGCTGCAATGCGCAGAAAATTCGATTGCGATCAAGCGCCCCGCATGACAGCATGCGGAGCGTCGGCAAACGCGCAAAACCGGAAACCATTCGGCCGATTGCGAGCATCCGGGATCGCATCGATTCGCTCCCGCATCCCGCGCCGCCGGACCACCCAAGCCCCCCAATCCTCCGGGAGACACACATGGCCACAGCGACGCCCCGTGCCGGCATCCCCCTGCTGCCCGCCCCGCTGCGCGGCGGACGGTTCACGCTCGGCACGCGCATCGTGCTCAGCTTCGGCGCGATCTTCGTGCTGATGCTGGTCATGGCCGCGATTTCATACACCCGTTTGAAAGCCATCGACGACGAGGCCGACAGTCTGCTGCGCGATTCGGTGCCGGGCCTGTTCCAGTCGACGTCGCTGCGCGCCGCCGCCAACGAAAGCTACGTGATCCTGCAGCGGGCGATCTTCGTCGACACCGACGCGGACGCCGCGAAGCGCGATCTCGACCGGATGCCGGACGCGCTGCGGCATCTCGACCAGGCGTCGACCCAGTACGAGGCCACGCTGTTCCGCGACGACGACAAGGCGCGCTACCGCGTATTCCGGGCCGCATACGACCAGTACCTGCCGCTCATGAACGAGCTGACCCGCACCGCGGCGGACGACCGCGCGGCCGCTCGGGCCGGCTTCGCGCGCCTGACCGCGGCGTGGGACCGCGTGATCCGCACCGCGGACGCGCTGGTCGACGAGAACCACGGCCAGGCCGACGACTCGGCGCGGCTGATCCGCGGGTCGGTCACCGGCGCGGAGGCCACCGTCGCGACCGCGCTGAGCGTCGTGCTGCTGGTCGCGCTCGCGCTTGGCTATGCGCTGTATCGCGCGATCTCGGGGCCGATGGCGCGGCTCGTCGAAGTGCACGACGCGATGCGCACCGGCAACCTGACCCAGCGGCTCGACCTGCGCCGCCAGGACGAATTCGGCACGCTGCAGGACGGCTTCAACCGGATGAGCGACGAACTCGCGAACCTCGTCGCGCAGGCGCAGCAATCGTCGCTGCAGGTGACGACGTCGGTGACCGAGATCGCGGCGACCTCGAAGGAGCAGCAGGCCACCGCGAGCGAGACCGCCGCGACGACGACCGAGATCGGCGCGACGTCCCGCGAAATCCTCGCGACGTCGCGCGACCTGCTGCACACGATGAACGAGGTGTCGTCGGTCGCCGAGCAGTCGGCGGCGCTCGCCAGCGCGAGCCAGAGCGGCCTCGCGCACATGGAAGGCATGATGCGCAGCGTGATGGACGCGGCCGGCTCGGTGAACGCGAAGCTCGCGATCCTCAACGAGAAGGCGCTCAACATCAACCAGGTCGTCGCGACCATCACGAAGGTCGCGGACCAGACCAACCTGCTGTCGCTGAACGCCGCGATCGAAGCGGAAAAAGCCGGCGAATACGGCCGCGGCTTCGCGGTCGTCGCGACCGAGATCCGCCGGCTCGCGGACCAGACGGCGGTCGCGACCTACGACATCGAGCAGACGGTGAAGGAGATCCAGTCGGCCGTGTCGGCCGGCGTGATGGGGATGGACAAGTTCTCCGAGGAAGTGCGCCGCGGGATGGGCGACATCCAGCAGGTCGGCGGGCAGCTGTCGCAGATCATCCACGAGGTGCAGACGCTCGCGCCGCGCTTCCAGATGGTCAACGAAGGGATGCAGACGCAGGCGACCGGCGCGGAACAGATCACGCAGGCGCTGTCGCAGCTGTCGGAAGCCGCGCAGCAGACGGCCGAATCGCTGCGCCAGTCGTCGCAGGCGATCGACGACCTGACGCTGGTCGCGAACCAGCTGCGCACCGGCGTCTCGCGCTTCAAGATCGACGGCTGACGCGCCGCACGACACGATGCTCTTCCTTCTGTTCGAACTCGACGGCGAGCGCTATGCGCTGGAGGCGGCGCGGATCGTCGAAGTGCTGGCGCTCGCGCCGGTGAAGTCGATTCCCGGCGCGCCGCCGTGGATCGCCGGCGCGCTCGACCGCCACGGCGAACCGGTGCCGGTGATCGACGTCGCGCAGCTCGCGCTCGGGCGCGCGGCGCGCCGGCTGCGCTCGACGCGGCTCGTCGTGGTGCGCTACCGCACGCATGATGCGCGGCCCGACGCGGCTGGCGACGCCGACCGCCTGCTCGGGCTGATCGTCGAGCACGCGACGCAGACGTGCCGGATCGACCCCGCGCGGTTCGCCGACAGCGGGATCGCGACGCCGCATGCGCGCTGGCTCGGGCCGGTCGCCGGCGACGCGTCCGGCTTCGTGCAGTGGGTCGATGTGCGGCGCATGCTCGACGACGACGCCCGCGCGCTGCTGTTCCCGCCCGCGCGGCCGCTGCCGCAGGCGATCTCCGGATGACGCCGCGATGAACGCCGACGATCCCCGCTTCGACGCTTGGCTCGCGCGCGAGACCGGCATGGACCCCGCCACGCTCGGCAACCACGCGCTGGCGCGCGCCGTCGCCGAACGCGCGCGCGTCGCGCTGGGCGATGCGCGCATGCGGGCCGGCGACGGCGCGATCGACGCTTACTGGCAGTTGCTGAACGCGTCGGCCGACGAGCGGCAGGTGCTGATCGAGACGCTGGTGGTGCCGGAAACGTGGTTCTTCCGCGACCGCGAGGCGTTCGCCGCGCTCGCGCGGCTTGCCGACGCGCGGCTCGTGCGCGAGCCGGCGCGCGCGCTGCGGGTGCTGAGCGCGCCGTGCTCGACCGGCGAGGAGCCCTACTCGATCGCGATGGCGCTGCTCGACGCCGGCATAGGCCCGTCGCGCTTCAGCATCGACGCGATCGACATCAGCGCCCGGGCGATCGAGCGGGCCCGGGACGGCCTCTACGGCCGCAATTCGTTTCGCGGCCATCCGCTCGAATTCCGCGACCGGCATTTCCGCGAGGCCGCCGGCGGCTGGCGGCTCGACGCGCGCGTGCGGGAGCCGGTCCGGTTCGTGCGCGCGAGCCTGTTCGACCTGCCGCTCGACGCCGATGCGCGCTATGACTTCATCTTCTGCCGCAACGTGCTGATCTACTTCAACCGCGACGCGCAGGACCAGTCGATCCGGCTGCTCGACCAGCAGCTCGCGGACGGCGGCGCGATCTTCGTCGGGCCGGCCGAGACCGGCCTGATGATGCGCCATCCGCTGACGCCCGCGCGCATCCCGCTCGCGTTCGCGTTCCATCGCGCGCCGCCGGGTGCGGCAGCCCCGACGACGGCCGGCGCAACCGCATCGGGTGGCGTGCCGCCGAACGCCGCACGCGCGCAGCCGGCGCGTCCGGCGACGGCGCCGTTCGGGGCGGCGGCCGGACGCGCCGCCATGCAAATGCCGACGCCCACGGCATCCGCGCCGGTCGCAGGCGCGCGGGCTACCCTGCTCGACGGACACTTGCCGCCTCGCGCCGCGCCGGCCGCGCCGCCCGCCGGCGCCACGCCGACGCTCGACGACGCACGCCGGCTCGCCGACACCGGGCGGCTCGACGAGGCCGAGCGCGCCGCGCACGCGTTCACGATCGTGCACGGGCCGCACGCGGACGCGTTCTACCTGCTCGGGCTGATCGCCGATGCGCGCGGCCTCGACGCCGACGCGCAGGATTTCTATCGCAAGACGCTGTATCTGGAGCCGGCCCACTACGAGGCGCTGACGCACCTCGCCGCGCTGCGCGACGCGGCCGGCGACGCCGAAGGCGCGCGGCAGCTGATGGCGCGCGCGCAACGCGCGAGCGCGCTGCGCGCCACGCCGGCGGCGGACCGGACGGACGATCGCGGAGGCGCCGATGGCTCACGCCGCTCGTGACGACCGCGCGCCGGCGCTGCGCATCGACGACTGCTGGAACCGCATCGGCACCCGCGGCGACGGTTCGTGCCCGCGCCTTGCGGCCCACGCGCGCTGCCTGAACTGCCCGGTGTTCGCGCAGGCCGCCGCGACGCTGCTCGACCAGCCGCTCTCCGACGCGGATTTCGCCGAGGCCGCGCGCACGGCCGGAGCGGCGCCGCCGGATGCGCCCGCCGACGACGCCAACGCGATGCAGTCCGCGCTCGCCTTCCGGATCGCCGACGAATGGCTCGGGCTGCCCGTCCCCGCGCTGCGCCAGATCGACGGGCCGCGGCCGATCCATCCGCTGCCGCATCGCCGCAACGGCGTGGTGCTCGGGCTCGTCAACGTGCGCGGCACGCTGACGATCGCCGTATCGCTCGGCGCGCTGCTCGGCCTCGAGCGCGACGCCGCCGGCCGCCATGCGTCGCGCCACGCGCATGCGCGGCTGCTGGTCGTCGAGCATCGCGGCGACACCGTCGCGCTGCCCGTCGACGAGGTCGAGGGCGTGCTGCGTTTCGCAGCCTCCGCGCTGATGCCTGCGCCGACGACGCTCGCCCCTGCCGCCGCGACGCACACGCGCGGCCTGCTCGCGTGGCGCGACACGACGCTCGGCCTGCTCGATGCCGACCGCGTGTTCGACTCGCTTGCCCGGAGCCTGCGATGAGCACCGACGACGACCTGACGCGCCTGTCGCTGCTCGACCTGTTCCGCGAGGAAGCCCAGACCCAGGCGCAGGCGCTCGCGAGCGGGCTGCTCACGCTCGAGCATGCGCCGGCCGATGCCGCCGCGCTCGAAGCGTGCATGCGCGCCGCGCATTCGCTGAAAGGCGCGGCGCGCATCATCGACCTGCATGACGGCGTCAAGGTCGCGCACGCGATGGAGGAATGCTTCGTCGCCGCGCAACGGGGCGCGCTGACGCTGACGGCCGCGCACATCGACGATCTGCTGCACGGCGTGGACCTGCTGCTGCGCATCGGCGACGCCGATCCGGCCACGGCGGTCGCGCGCGCGGACATCGACGCGCTCGCCGCGCGGCTGGCCGGGCGAGACCCGGACGACGCGCCCGATGCGCGCGGCGCGGGCCCGATGCACGCAATGCCGGAAGCGGACGATTGCTCCGGCACGCCGCGCGCCGCGCCGGACCGGCAAGCGCCGCACGCCCCAGCCGATCCGTCGCACGACGCAACCGCGCAGCAGCCGTCACCGCCCCACCCCGACGCGCACCACGATCCGCAGCGCATGCTGCGCGTGCGCGCCGAACAGCTCGACCGGCTGCTGAGCCTGTCCGGCGAGTCGCTGGTGGAATCGCACTGGCTCAAGCCGTTCACCGGATCGATCCTGCGCATCAAGCGGATGCAGCGCGACATCGCGCGCGCACTCGACGTGCTCGTCGACACGCTCGCCGAGCGGCTCGACCCGGCCGCGCTCGCGGCGCTGAACGACGTGCGCCAGGGGCTCGGCCAGCTGCAGCTGCAGCTCGGCGCGCGCATCGACGAACTCGACCGTTTCGACCGCCGCAGCACCCATCTCGCGCAGCAGCTGTACGACGAGGCGCTGCGCTGCCGGATGCGCCCGTTCGGCGACGCCGCGCATGCGTATCCGCGCATCGTCCGCGACCTCGCGCGCTCGCTCGGCAAGCACGTGCGGTTCTCGATCGTCGGCGAGACGACGCAGGTCGACCGCGACATCCTCGACCTGCTCGACGCGCCGCTCGGCCACCTGCTGCGCAACGCGCTCGACCACGGCGTCGAAACGCCGGACGCGCGCGTCGCCTGCGGCAAGCCGGCGGAAGCGAGCGTGACGCTCGAAGCGCGCCACAGCGCGGGCCAGTTGCTGATCTCCGTCAGCGACGACGGCGCCGGCATCGACCTCGACGCGTTGCGCGCCGCCGTCGTGCGGCGGCAGCTCGCCGACGAGGACACCGCGGCACGGCTGTCCGATCACGAGCTGCTCGACTTCCTGCTGCCGCCCGGCTTCTCGATGCGCGAGCGCGTCACCGACGTGTCCGGCCGCGGCGTCGGGCTCGACGCGGTGCACGACATGGTGAAGGCCGTGCGCGGCGCCGTGCGGATCTTCACCGAGCCGGGGCGCGGCGCGCGTTTCGTGCTGCAGTTGCCGCTGACGCTGTCGATCGTCCGCAGCCTGCTCGTCGAAGTCGGCGGCGAGACCTACGCAATCCCGCTCGCGCACGCGCGCCGCACGCTCGAACTTGCCCGCAATGACATCGACATGCTCGAAGGCCAGCAGCACTTCCGCTTCGACGGCCGGGCGATCAGGCTCGTCACCGCGCACCAGCTGCTCGGCACGCGCGCGCCGGACCCGGCGCGCGACAGCGTCGCGACGGTGGTGATCGGCGACGAGTGGGACGCCTGCGGCGTCGCCGTCGACCGCTTCCTCGGCGAATGCATGCTGGTGATCCAGCCGCTTGACCGACGCCTCGGCAAGGTCAAGGACATCGCGGCTGCCGCGCTGATGGACAATGGCGAGCCGGTGCTGATCATCGACGTCGAGGACCTGCTGCGCTCGGTCGACAAGCTCGTGCGCGGCGGCCGGCTCGACAAGGTGCGGCGCGAGCAGCACGCCGCCGTCGCGCGCAGCCGGCGCGTGCTGGTGGTCGACGATTCGTTGACGGTGCGCGAGCTCGAACGGAAACTGCTGGAAAAACGCGGCTACGACGTGACGGTCGCCGTCGACGGGATGGACGGCTGGAACGCGCTGCGCGGCGCGGCGTTCGACCTGGTGGTGACCGACATCGACATGCCGCGGATGGACGGCATCGAGCTCGTCACGCTGATCCGGCGCGACGCCGCGCTGAAAGCCCTGCCGGTGATGATCGTGTCGTACAAGGATCGCGAGGAAGACCGCCGGCGCGGGCTCGACGCCGGCGCCGACTACTACCTCGCCAAAAGCAGTTTCCACGATGAAACCCTGCTCGATGCAGTACGTGACCTGATAGGAGAAGCCCGCCCGTGAACATCGGCATCGTCAACGACCTTCCGCTTGCCGTCGAGGCGATGCGTCGCGCGATCGCGCTCAGGCCCGAGCACCGCGTGCTGTGGGTCGCGACCGACGGCGCGCAGGCCGTCGAGCGGTGCGCCGCGCAGCCGCCGGACGTCGTGCTGATGGACCTGATCATGCCGAAGTTCGACGGCGTCGAGGCCACGCGGCGGATCATGTCGTCGGGCCGGCCGTGCGCGATCCTGGTCGTGACGAGCAGCATCGGCGCGAACGCGTGGCGCGTGTACGAGGCGATGGGCGCCGGCGCGCTCGACGCGGTCGACACGCCGCGCCTCGGCGAAGGCGCGAACGGCGACACCACCCGGCTCCTGCTCGCGAAGATCGACCAGATCGGCCGCCTGCTCGACAAGCCGCCGCGCATCCCGCGCGCAGCCGGCGCGGCGCGCGGCGACGGCGGGCCGCTCGTCGCGATCGGCGCGTCGGCCGGCGGCCCGACCGCGCTCGCGACGATCCTCGGCGGCCTGCCCGCCGATTTCGGCGCGCCGATCGTGATCGTGCAGCACGTCGACCAGGCGTTCGCGGACGGCATGGCGCAGTGGCTCGACGGCCAGACGCCGCTCACGGTGCGCATCGCGTGCGAAGGCGACCGGCCGCAGCCGTCGGTCGCGCTGCTCGCCGCGACCAACGACCACCTGCGCATCGCGCGCGACGGCACCCTCGAATACACGCGCGAGCCGATCGCCACGCCCTACCGGCCGTCGGTCGACGTATTCTTCGGCAGCGTCACCGAGCATTGGCCCGGCGACGTGATCGGCGTGCTGCTGACCGGCATGGGCCGCGACGGCGCGATCGGCCTGAAGGCGATGCGCATGAAGGGCTACCATACGATCGCTCAGGACGAAGCGACCAGCGCGGTGTACGGCATGCCGAAGGCGGCCGCGACGCTCGGCGCGGCGCGCGCGATCCTGCCGCTCGACCGCATCGCGGGCGAGCTGGCGGCGCTCGTCCGGGCCTGAACCCCATCGACACGCGCGACAAGACAAGCCAATGCAGAAACAGGTATCCCCATGACCAGTGACACCACGCGACGCCCGCGCGACGACGGCGGGCTGCCCGCCCCCGACGCCGCGGACGCCGCGCTCGAAGCCGCGCGCAAGGCGCTGCAGACCCCGCCGGCCACCGACGTGCCGGTGATGGTGCTGCTCGTCGACGACCAGACGATCGTCGCCGAAGCCGTGCGCCGCGCGCTCGCCGACGAAGACGACATCGACTTCCACTACTGCACGCATTCGGACGACGCGATGATCGCGGCCGTCCAGACGCGGCCGACCGTGATCCTGCAGGACCTCGTGATGCCCGGCACCGACGGGCTGAGCCTCGTGAAGGCGTACCGCGCGAATCCGGCGACCCGCGACGTGCCGATCATCGTGCTGTCGACGAAGGACGAACCGGAGATCAAGAGCGCGGCGTTCACCGCCGGCGCGAACGACTATCTCGTGAAGCTGCCGGACCGCATCGAGCTGGTCGCGCGCATCCGCTACCACTCGCGCTCCTACGTCAACCAGCTGCAGCGCGACGAAGCCTACCGCGCGCTGCGGCAGTCGCAGCAGCAGCTCCTGCAGGCCAACCTCGAACTGCGCCGCCTCACGCACTCCGACGGCCTGACCGGCCTGTCGAACCGGCGCTATCTCGACGAGCACCTGAGCGCCGAATGGCGGCGCGCCGCGCGCGAGCACGCGGTGCTGTCGCTGCTGATGATCGACGTCGACAACTTCAAGCTGTACAACGACACCTACGGCCACGTGTCCGGCGACGACGTGCTCAAGCAGATCGCGGCGACCGTCGAGCGCTGTCTCGGCCGCGCGGGCGATCTCGCGGCGCGCTTCGGCGGCGAGGAGTTCGCGGTCGTGCTGCCCGGCACGTCGCCGGGCAGCCTGCGCCTGCTCGCCGAGAAGATCCGCCTCTCGATCGAGGCGCTGAAGCTGCTGCACGAGCAGTCGTCGACCGGCCGCTACGTGACGATCAGCATCGGCGGCGCGAGCGTCGTGCCGGCGGCCGACACGCCGGCCACGTCGCTGCTCGAGGCCGCGGACCGCGCGCTGTACCGCGCGAAGCGCGACGGCAAGAACCGCGTCGCGATCGACGTGGCTGCGCCGGCGGAGCAAG
This sequence comes from Burkholderia ubonensis subsp. mesacidophila, assembly GCF_002097715.1. Taxonomy (NCBI): domain Bacteria; kingdom Pseudomonadati; phylum Pseudomonadota; class Betaproteobacteria; order Burkholderiales; family Burkholderiaceae; genus Burkholderia; species Burkholderia ubonensis. Next base: position 1,316,597 of record NZ_CP020738.1, on the reverse strand, counting down.
GCGGCGCGCCGCCGCCCGCCTGACGGCGACGCGTTGCGCTGCGTGCGGCTTACGATGCGACGAGCCGGCGCGCGTATTCCGCCGGTTCGAGCGGCCGGCTGAACAGATAGCCCTGCTGCTTGTCGCAGCCGATCTGCCGCAGGAACGACGACTGCGCCTCGGTCTCGACGCCTTCGGCCGTGACCTTCATCCCGAGCGAGTGCGCCATCGCGACCACGGCCTGCGTGATCGCGACCGCATCCCGGTGTTCCGGCACGCCCGACACGAACGAGCGGTCGACCTTCAGGTTGTGCAGCGGAAAGCGCTTCAGGTACGACAGCGACGAATAGCCGGTGCCGAAGTCGTCGACCGAGATCCGCACGTTCATGTCCGTGAGCGCCCGGAGCATCGGCAGCACCGTGTCGGTGTCGTACATCAGCAGCCCTTCGGTGATCTCCAGCTCCAGCGCGGACGGGTCGAGCCCCGCCTGCGCGAGGCAGCGGTCGACCGATTCGACCAGCCCTTCGTGGAACTGCCGCGGCGACAGGTTGACCGCCATCATCAGGTCCGGCGCGATCGTGCGGCGCCATTCGGCCGCCTGGCGGCACGCGGTTTCGAGCACCCACTGCCCGATCGCGACGATCAGGCCCGTGTCCTCGGCGACCGGGATGAACTCCGCCGGCGACAGCGGCCCGAGCTCCGCGCTGGTCCAGCGCAGCAGCGCCTCCGCGCCGACCGTGCGCCCGCTGCGGCCGTCGACGACGGGCTGGTACGCGAGCCGCAACGCGTTCGACGCGAGCGCGCGGCGCAGCGACTGCTCGATCGCGAAACGGCGCTGCAGCCGCAGGTTCAGATGCGCGGTGAAGAACGTGAAGTTGTTGCGCCCGCGCTGCTTCGCGTCGTACATCGCGGAATCGGCGTTGCGCATCAGCGTCGCCGCGTCTTGGCCGTCGCGCGGCGCGAGGCTGATGCCGACCGACACGCCGAGGTAGTACTCGTTGTTCGCGACCTCGAACGGCCGTGCGATTGCGTCGATCACCTGTCGCGCGAGCGCGGCGAGATCGTCCGGCGCGTCGTAGTCGTCGACCAGGATCACGAACTCGTCGCCGCCGACGCGCGTGAGCGCGTGCCGTTCCCCGACGCAGTCCGCGAGCCGCGACGCGACGCTGCGCAGCAGCGCATCGCCCGCATCGTGGCCCGCCGTGTCGTTGACCTTCTTGAAGCCGTCGAGATCGATGAACAGGATCGCGATGCGCGCGGCTTCGGCCGCGCCGCCGCGCGCGCCGAACAGCGCGCGCATCCGGTCCGCGAGCCAGCGGCGGTTGTAGAGGCCCGTCAGCGCGTCGTGCGACGCGAGGTAGCGCAGCTTCCGCTGCGCTTCGCGCACCGGGCCCACGTCGTTGAACGAGATCAGCACCGAGTCGGCTTGCGCGTCGCCCGGCCTGGCGATCGGCACCGCGTTGCCGCTGACCCAGATCATGTCGCCGTCGGCGAGACCGAGGCCGACCGTATAGCCGAGCTGCGGCACGCCGGTGGCGAGCGCGCGCCGGCTCGGCCAGTCGTCCGGCGGGATCGGCGTGTCGTCCTCGCGGGTTGCGCTCGTTACCAGGCTCGACAGCTGGCGGCCGACGATGCCGCCCTGTGATCGCAGCATCCGTTGCGCGCTCGGGTTGCTCGCGGTCACGGTGCCGTCGCGCGACACGACGAGGATGCCCTCGTTCAGGCTGTTGACGACGAGCCGGTGATGTTCCTCGCTGCGCGCGAGCTGCCGGGCCATCCGGTCCTGGTGCACCGCGAGCCCGACGCTGTTGCTGATGTCGCGCAGCAGCGACGTTTCCTCGTCGGTCGGCCGGCGCGGCGCGCGATGGTAGACCGCGAACGCGCCCAGCACCGCGCCCGCCTCGTCCTGGAACGGCACCGACCAGCATGCGCGCAGGCCGAGCGGCAGCGCGAGGCACTTGTAGGCGTCCCACAGGGGATCCGTTGCGATGTCCTCGACCGCGACCATCCGGCGTTCATACATCGCGGTGCCGCACGAGCCCGCGACGGGCCCGATCGCGGCGCCGTCGATCGCCGCGCCGTAATGGCCGGGCAGCGACGGCGCGGCGCCGACGCGGATGTGCACGCCGTCGTCGTCGAGCAGCATGATCGTGCAGGACGAGCCGGTGCCGAGCAGCGCCTCGGCGCGGCGGCAGACTTCGGCCAGCAGTTCGGGCAGCGGCGTGTTGCGCGTGATCAGCCGCAGCACGCTCTGCTCGGACGCCAGCACTTCGGCCGCGAGACCGAGGCTGTAGCGAGGGCTTTGCGGTTCGGTATCCAAGATGAAAACCTGGCCTGTGGTTTCGAGCGCGTCGAGCGCGTCTGATTCGCTATATCGTGACGTCGCGCGGGGTTCCGTATCCGGGTTTACGCCGGTGGGTGGCGTAGCCGGGCGGAGACCGGGCAGGCGTCGTGACGCAGTACATTTAAGCACCAATCCGTGACAGGCAGCGCATTCATCTGCATAGGGAGTTGCACGGGATGGGCTGGGTTTGGGGGCTTGGGCTTGCGTGATTTCCCTAAACCCAACCGGTTCGATAGTTGCACATTTCGAAACGACGGTGCTGCAAGCAATGTGTTGGCTTTGCGACGTCGGTCAACACTGCAATCGATGCGTTCGCGGGCATAAAGTGTGTAAGTCGGGACCTCCTGATCTCTCACTCATCGTCAGTTCAGGTCTGAGGCCGCAACGTCCGCTTCCAACTGTCTAACGGCCCTTCGCACATGCGGGGCAACGCACTTTGTTGAACTGCCGAAATGGGAAAGGCGATGCACTATGCATAGGTCCGCCGAAGGGCCGAAAAGGACGACAAACAGGTCGCCCGACGGTGTTAGACTCATAAATAACTACGTGTTGATCCGCGTAATTCCTCGGCCGATGACGGTCTAAGCAGCAAGAAAGCTAAAAAAGGTTCTTTCAAGATGGATAAATCTTGGCGGTCGCTTGAACACTATGTTCGAAGCCTAGCCCAAATTCTTTGGCAAAGACCGGTAGTAGCCGACAGAATCGACGGGGTGAATTTTGACGGCGTCGCAAGGATTGGAGACGACGAGATTGTGCTCTTAGAGATCACCGAAGAACATAGCCTCGATAAGATACGAACGGACGTGGCCAAGATCGCGCCGGTGAAGCTCAGCCAAGCGGCGCAATCTGTCGTTGCCCGTGGCTATATTATTCTCGCGTCTGAACCGACGCCAGGCATGGTCGACGTAGGCAAACCCCACAAAATTCAGGTTATGTCTGCGAAGACGTTTGCTCAACAGGCGTTTGACTTTCCCGCCTACGAGTCGGCCCGTTTGAATAGTACCTTTGGCAGTGCCATCGATCCAATTACTGGGCAGCCAGACTCCAACGAATACATCCCAGTGACGTATTCCATGGCGGGGGAATCGAAGCCTCTCACTGTTCAAGACATTTGTGAAAAACTCTCTAGGAAGAACCGCCTCGTTCTGTTGGGGGAGTATGGAACTGGGAAAAGCCGCTGCGTGCGGGAGTCGTTTCGGATACTTGCACAAGATTTCCGAAGCGCTTCCGCCTACCCACTGGCAATCAATCTGCGAGAACATTGGGGCGCGCTTTCTGGCGTCGAAATAATTGCGGGGCACTTCCAACGGCTGGGCCTCTCAAGTTCTGTCGATCGCGTAATGCAGTTATTGCGTGCCGGCGGAATACTACTGCTTCTTGACGGCTTTGACGAAGTCGGCACACAGACCTTTGGAAATAGCGAGGATCGACGGGCTTCGATTCGAAAACATGCACTTAGTGGCGTGCGCGACTTGCTCTCTCTTTCTGCGGGCGGAGCAATCATTACTGGGCGGCCACATTATTTCAACGACGATGCGGAACTCTTGGACGCGCTTGGACTGACTCTGCGCAATAATGCCCATTCCATAGTTCGATGCCCAGAGGAGTTCGGGGAGTCGGAAGCAGACGCTTACCTGAAGGCGCTCGGATTGAACGCCAAAGCACCGAAGTGGCTTCCGAAAAAGCCGCTAATGTTTCAGATTCTTGCGACGGTTGAGCGAAACGATGCTGAAGAAATACTGAATTCAGAGGCAGGCGAAATTGGTTTTTGGGGGCAATTTATCGATACGGTTTGCGTCCGCGAAGCGAGGATGCATACTTCGATAGAAGCTTCCACCGTCCGTGCCGTTCTCGGTAACCTCGCCCGACTCACTAGGAAAAGTAGCCGAAATCTCGGACGCCTTACTCCCAAAGATGTTGACCATGCATATGAATTGGCCACGGGATACGCACCTGACGAGTCCGGGCAATTAATGCTTTCGCGTCTCTGTACGCTAGGACGGATAGAACCAGAATCTCCGGATAGGCAGTTCGTTGATCCCTACATTGTGCAGCTGCTGTTTGCAGAATGCATCGTGGAAGACGTTCTAAATAAAAATCACGAAGTACTTGATGAATCTTACATTCAAGTGCTTGAGCCGTTGGGGCTATATTTTCTCGCTCAATGGATCGAAACCTACGACTTTGAATCGGAAGTCCTCGCGTTCGTTCACCGACAAGGAGACGCCCGGAATTCACAACTCCTAGGTGAGCTCGCAGCGGCTCTGCTGCTATTGGGAGGTGCCCCGCTGGATTTCTCTGGAACTCATATTGTAGGTGCTGAGATATGCCTTTTAGCACTCGGGTTTAGGGTATTCTCAAACGTCGCATTTTCCGACTGCATTATCGAATTGGCATCATTCGATAACTGCGTCGTGGACGCCAGTTCTTCGGTAACCATCAGCAAAACAGAGATCGTTCGAGCGACCGGCCTTTCGTCGGCGTCAGCGCTACCCAACTGGGTCCAAGGCTGCAAATTATACGCTGCAGATAATATTTCAAACGCGTCGAGAATTAAGGGCAGCCGGTTGCCGCCTGCGCAGAAGTTATTTCTTGCAATTATCCATAAGATTTTCTTTCAACGAGGCGGTGGCCGGAAAGAGAATTCGTTATATAAAGGCGGTTTCGGCCAAAACTTCGATAAGAAGCTGATCGATAAAATATTATCAATGCTTGTCTCGAAGGGATTGGTGGAGAAAAGCAAAGACGTGTCCGGGTTTATTTACAATCCAAAACGTGAGTACACGTCCCGCATGAAAGCGATCCGAGATCAGCTCGCGTTGAGCAAGGATCCACTTTGGATTGAACTCGAGACACTTGATTGAGTGACTATAGGCTGGTGCGGTCGATTGATGCAGAAAAATCAGCCGGCGAGCAGATGTTGGATGCGATCGGGCGCCTTGTTAGAAAGCGTCCTCTGCGTCCAACTACGTGAATGACCGAAACGCGTGGAATTCAGGCCGTACCTTTCGGTCGAGCGAGTGACTCCTCGTGGCCGAACTGAGGCAGACGGTCTGACGCTGTCTGTTTGATCTAGTCCAGCCTTATACACATAAAGCATTGAAATACCGCTCGCCTCGGGAATTCCGGCAGGCCACTGCATCTTCAACTTGACGGTGCCCGAGTGTCCTGATTTACAGGGGCAACACCGTCGGTGCACACCTCACTGCTAAACTCAAGACAACCTCAGCCAATTTATTACCTTCGTGAGCAACTTTGAACAGCGACTTCCCGACTTCGATCCGCACGCATTTGTCGTCTCGTTGCTCAGCCGCTATGAAGAGGACCCGGACCAGTTCCATATTTCGCAGGAGTGTATGGCGCAATGCACAGGCCCGCTCGGAGAGGTGAAACCGGAGAGATTCGATGCGCTCGCTCTCGCGCTTGCCCGTGGGTATCACGATGGGAAACTATCCTTCGCCTTTTGTGACTCAATCGTGAATATCTTGGTCGAAAAAGTGTACTCGGACGCGGTAGCTCAACGCGATACGTGGCCACCTCTGTTCTGGGACGTCTTTCTCGCTTTCGATGCAGGGGAGTTCTTCCGACCTGGTGAGCGCCACATCGACCCGGCTGAGAAATACACAAGGCCACTGATTGCGGCAATCGTCGCCGAAAAACCTGATTGAGGCAGTGGCGAACGAAGCTTGCCATTGCCTATTGGGAGGAAGCTGTAGACACTTGCGGCAAGGCACGACCGGTCAGCACCCGACAGCCGTCATCGTGCGAAGCGTGTGATTAAGGAAAACTTCCTGAACCCGGCATCGATCGCGCGGGATTCACTGGCGCATTCCGAACATGCTGTGCCACAGCACGCTAAAAAAATCCGTATGCACCGCGCGTTCGTCGCTCTTTCGGGCGTCATCCTTCGGCGCGTGCTCCGGCGCCGGTGCGTCTCGAGGCGACACAGTCTGCGCCGCGCCCTCATCGTGTTGTGGAACCGACTCGTCACTCTGCGCATCCCGTAACGCCCCCGCCTGCCGCGACGCATGCAACTCAACCACACTGCCGGCAATGCGTTCCGCAAGCGCCTCTTCACAATCACGTCCGAGCAACACACCGAACACGACATCGCGGTTGTGCCCCTGCTCGGCAAAACGCATCGCCAGCGTCACAAATCGCGCGTATTCCGCATCGCGCTCCGCCTGCAACCGCTCCTCTTCTTCGCGCAGCCGAGCGTGACGAAGCATCTCCTCCGCATAGACGGTGTCATAGACGCGGCGCTGCGCGGGGTCCGAGAGAATCGCGTAAGCCTCCTTGATCTCCTGAAACCGCGCATGCGCAGTCGCTTCACCCCCGACGTTGCGGTCGGGATGCGCTTTCATCGCGGCCTTTCGGTAGCCGCGCTTGATTTCCTCGTCGGAGGCGTCCTCGCGCACACCAAGCAATTCATACAGCGTCGTCATTGCGCACCGGGTGGAAGTCGGATCGCGTCGATCGTAGCACGCCACTGCGGCGCCAACGTGCAGCTGCCGGCAACCTCGGCCATCGCGGCAATCCGCACGACACTGCAACGCGCCACGCAACTACCGTTGCGTCCGGCATTTCGCGACATCCCGATGCGATCGGATCAACGTGTCTGCCGGGAGAACCGACCGTCCATGAGCGGCACACCCGGATGCAGGTAAGGTGCCCCGCTCATGCCCCCACAACAGTTGCGAGCGAACACAACGATTCGCCCCTGTCCACCGAATGCGTTACGCGATTACCAGTGCCAGACCTGATCGAAGCGATCGAACAAGGCGGGAATCTCGGCACGCGCGAGCGGCGTGAGGCCGCCGACGACATCGTCCTGCGACAGTCCACAGTCGCGCATGTCCTCGCTGATCGCATACACGGCAACGCCGGCGCCGATCATCTTCTCAAGATCCTTGTCGAGCGCCGGCGGGTGGGCCTGCCGGCGCGCGCCGAAAACAAGACCGGTGGCATCCTGCCCGCGAACCGCGTAATTCACTGCGCTCCTGCACAGCAGCAGGCTGATGTCCGCGCCTGCGTTTTTCAGCACATGGTTCAGCCACAGGATGGTGTCATCCTGTTCTTCCAGGGTAGCCCGGTACGCTGTCTCAACAATGCTCAGGACTTTCATGGCGCGGCTCCTATTTCGTCGGGATGACCAGCACGGCGTCGCTCTGCGTCGCCGATTCGAGAAAATCCTTCGGACTGCCTCGACGGGGCCCTTCTATCCAGTCGCCTGCGCCGCGTTCGTCCACGCACAGGCCGCAGTTGATCCAATCGAGCTTGGCACCCTGCTGGCCCGCGAGTTGAAACAGGGCTGCCACCCAGTCCCGGGTCGTGGGGTGATCCTCCTCCTCCACGGATGTGCCCTTGACCGGATTGGCATGCGGAGCTTGCGCCTTCATGGTCAGGTTGACCGCGCCTTCATAGGCGAACACCGTGACGTCGTGCCCCCGACGCAGCGCCGCATCGACGATGCGCAGCGCCGTGGTGCTCGCTGCCTTCTCATACGGGGGATCCATCAGCGCCAGGGTCAATTTCTTACCGGTAGCCATTACGTTCTCCTTGCTGGCTTCAATGCCAAATGGCCTTGGTCCCAGCCACAAACAGAAGATCCACGAGTTGGCCGATGTCCGCCTTCTGGACACCTTCCGCCAGCCGTTCGATCGCCCGTTCGCGCAGGGAGAATTCATCGGCAAGGATCGTGATGCCGCTGCGCGTCAGATCCGCATAGCGTTCACTGAATTTCGCACCCGGGCGAGTGGAAAGCACGCCGTTCTGAACCAGGAACAGCGTGACCGTGTTGCCCCTCTGGCATACGCCCCGGACCAGTTCATCGACGTACCGGGTATCCCCGCCACCATATGGATCGCGCGATTCTACGAACAAGTAATTTGCCATGTCAGTCTCCACCCCGAAGAAGCGGTTCCCACCGATGTTTTGCCCTGGGGTCGCTCCCGTCGCAACGGGCGCCGACTCGCCGTGTAGCGCGTGGGCCGCGCACAGCTCATGCATTGGGTATAGCAGAATGGAAAAACACTCCAAAGATCCACGAGCCAAAAGGAGGCAGTTTCCCCGGCGCATTGGCGGGTACGGGCCAACGAGCGGCCATTCCACGGCACGACGCGCGTGTGATCGATTCATCGGCTGATTGGGTACGGCGGACGGCGCGAATCGAATGACATGTCGCCGAAACCCGAGCGACGAAAATCACCCTTACGGATGCCTGTCTCCCTGGCAGTGGGTGAATCCGGTTGCCTAAAATGAATTCAGCCAATTCGCTCCGCCGGGAGGTAAGCCATGAAATTCATGCTGACGTTCACATGGGCCCCGGACACGCTATCCCGGGCGGAAGCCATCGAGCGATTCCAGAAGACCGGCGGACTTCCGCCAGCGGGCGTCAAGCTGCTCGGCCGGTGGACGCGGGCGGATCTGAGCGGCGGGTTCGATTTGCTCGAGACCGACGATGCGAAGACGCTGACCGAATTCGCGTACATGTGGAGCGACCTGATGGAGCTCGATATCGCGCCGGTGGTCGAAGATGCCGAACTGGGCGAGGTCTTCGGGCGCTTCATGAAGTAAACCACCCCATACACGTTCGACTTCGGCACGATTCGGGATGAAGCCGACCGGACGCATCCATCACGGCGCGCGACATCACCGGGAAACATTCGCCGCCACGTCGACGCACTGGCGTCGCATGGCGCTCGTGTTCGTTGTCGTTCTGGCAGGTTACGTCGCCGCCGATCTTTTCTGGCCGCTGCATCGAGACCTGAGCCGGTTCGATCCGATCGCGACCGGAACGCTCGAGACGCAGATATGGCGTTCCTACTATGACCGTCGACCCATCGCGCTCTTTCTTCAGCTGGCCGAGTCGCTGCGCACGCAATATCACTTTCCGTGGCTGAGGTCGTATGCCGGCGCCTATTACGGCGCCTCGGCAGCATTCACGTTCAAGGAAGGCAACGCGCGCAGCGATTACGTGAAAGCGCTGCCGGCGCTGAAGACTTACTTCACGCTGATCCGCAACACGGGGAATCGCAGTTTCGCCGTCGCTCCCGCGGCGACGCTCGAGCTGGAATGGTGGATCGTGCACCGTCAGCGCGACCGTTATCCGCCCGGCGCATTGTCAGATGCATGCGCGGCAGCGGCGGCCGCGCTATACATGGTGCCGCCGCGCGAGACGTCCGAGTTTGGCCGGCTGCGTGCGCAGGCGATGCTGTTGCGCGATGCCCGAGCGGAGGCAGGCAGCGTCACCGAAAACGATTGGGCGACGATCGAGTCGCTATTGCACCAGGGCTACGTGTCGCTGGGTCATGCCGTTTCGTCGGCGACGAGCGTGCCATGACGGCGACCGGGATCGCCGGCTTCAGCCCATCCCCGGCCGCAAATATGGCTTCGCTTTCTTTTGGCAGATCCACATCCGATCCGATCAAGCGAATCCCGACAGCTAATCTGGCGCCCCAACAAAGCGCATCTCCCCCGACTCCCCCGCCAGCAGCCCCCGATTTGCATCAGCCGCCGCCCGCAGGTAATCCCACAGCGCAGTCACCCGCCGCAACTTCCGCAAATCCTCTCGGCAAGTCAGCCAGAAGCACCGCGTCACGACGACCTCATCCGCCAACACCGGCACGAGCGCCGGCTGCTGCGCGGCGATGAAGCACGGCAGGATCGCCAGCCCCCCGCCCTGCAGCGCCGCGAAATACTGCGCGATCACGCTCGTCGTGCGCAGCCCGGCCGTCGCGCCGGGCACCGCGCGTTCCAGATACAGCAGCTCGCTGCTGAACGCGAGATCGTCGACGTAGCTGATGAACGTATGCGAGGCAAGATCGCTCACGTCCGCAATCGGCGCATGACTCGCCAGATACTCGCGCGTCGCATAAAGCCGCAACTGGTAGTCGCACAGCTTCGTGCACACATAAGGCCCCCGGTCAGGCCGCTCGAGCGTGATCGCAAGATCGGCCTCGCGCTTCGTCAGGCTGACGAAGTGCGGCACCGGCAGCAGGTCGACCGTCACGTGCGGATGCGCGGCGCGAAACTGCGCAAGCTGCGGCGCGAGAAAAAAGCACCCGAAGCCTTCCGTCGAGCCGATCCGCACGTGGCCGGACAACGCATGCCCGGTATTGGCGACCTGGTCGCAGGCCGACTGCACGGTCGTCTCCATCGCGTCCGCATACGCGACGAGCCGCTGCCCTTCGGCGGTCAGCACGAAGCCGCCGGAGCGCGACTTGTCGAACAGCAGCGTGCCCATCGCCTCCTCCAGCGCGCGGATGCGCCGGGCGACGGTCGTGTAGTCGACGCCGAGGCGCTTCGCGGCGCCGCTCGCGCGCTGCGTGCGCGCCACTTCCAGGAAAAACCGCAGGTCGTCCCAGTTCAGGTTGCCGGATACCGGCTCGGGGTGGTGTCGCATCGGCAGGCGAGGTTCGGGTGGCAGGGTCTCCGGGCCGGCCGTCGATATGCAAATTTGCACATCCAACCGGTTTCTTTGTCGGTACTACAGGATTCTGCGCATAACTATACTCGACCGTGACCTGCGGACCACGAGCCGCGGGCAAATAACGATGGAGACGCCATGCAGACCCGATCCACCCTTGACGAGCACGCGGAGCTTGCCGCGCCCGCTCCCGCCCGAACCGCGAAGGACCACCTGCTGGCCGGCTGGGCCAGCATGACCGGCACGACAGTCGAGTGGTACGACTTCTTCCTGTACGGCACGGCCGCCGCGCTGGTCTTCAACCGCATCTTCTTCCCGTCGCTCGATCCCGTCGTCGGCACGCTGGCCGCCTTCGGCACGTTCGCGGTCGGCTTCATCGGCCGGCCGATGGGCGGCATCGTGTTCGGCCACTTCGGCGACCGCATCGGCCGCAAGTCGATGCTGATGGTCACGCTGCTGCTGATGGGCGTGCCGAGCATGGTCATCGGGCTGATCCCGTCGTACGACAGCATCGGCTACTGGGCGGCCGCCCTCCTGATCGCGATGCGCTTCCTGCAGGGGATGGCGGTCGGCGGCGAATGGGGCGGCGCGGTGCTGATGGCGGTCGAGCATGCGCCCGCGGGCCGCAAGGGGCTGTTCGGCAGCCTGCCGCAGACGGGCGTCGGGCTCGGCCTGATCCTGTCGTCGCTCGCGATGACGGCGGTGGCCGCACTGCCCGAGGCGGACATGCTGTCGTGGGGCTGGCGCATCCCGTTCCTCGCGAGCATCGCGCTGGTCGGTCTCGGCGCGTTCATCCGCGCGAAGGTGCCCGAATCGCCGGACTTCGAGAAGATGAAGCACCAGGGCAAGGCGGTGAAGTCGCCGGTGCTCGAGGCGATCCGCCGGCATCCGCGCGAAGTGCTGACGATCGTCGGCGCGCGCGCCGCCGAGAACACGTGGTTCTACATGGTCGTCACGTTCGCGCTCGCGTATGCGACCCAGCAGCTGCACCTGCCGAAGGCCGCCATGCTGGAGGCGATCACGGCGGGCGCCGCGCTGTCGCTCGTGACGATGCCGCTGTGCGGCCACCTGAGCGACCGCATCGGCCAGCGCCGGATGTTCGCGATCGGCCTCGTGCTGATGTGCGCGTTCGTCGCGCCGTTCTTCATGATGCTCGGCACGCGGCAGACGTCGCTCGCGTGGTGGGCGATCGTGCTGGGCCTCGGCGTCGTGTTCCCGATCCTGTACGCGCCGGAGTCGCTGCTGTTCGCGAAGCAGTTCCCGGCGGAGATCCGCTACAGCGGCATCTCGCTGTCGGTGCAGCTCGCCGGCGTGCTCGGCGGCGGCTTCGCGCCGATGATCGCGACGTCGCTGCTGAAGACGGGCGGCGGCCAGCCGCATTACGTGATCGCCTACCTGGTCGGGCTCGGCGTGTTCGCGCTGATCTGCACGGGGCTGATGCGCAGCGCGCGCGACTGACCGCGCACCCCACATCCTGTTTGTCTGCCGGCCGCCCTGCACGCGCGGCGGCCGCGGGCGCCTCCTTTCATCGCCTTACCGCTACTTTCGGAGAGTGTTCATGAACGCCGCCGTACCTCAAGCCACCGTCGCGCTGCCCACCGCCAAACTGCTGATCGACGGCCAGTTCGTCGAATCGCAGACCCGCGAATGGGGCGACATCGTCAACCCCGCGACGCAGGAAACGATCGGCCGCGTGCCGTATGCGACCGTCGACGAGGTCGACGCCGCGATCGCGTCCGCGCAGCGCGCGTTCCAGACCTGGAAGACCACGCCGATCGGTGCGCGCATGCGCATCATGCTGAAGTTCCAGGACCTGGTGCGGCGCAACCTCGAACGCATCGCGAAGACGCTGACCGCCGAACAGGGCAAGACGCTGCCCGACGCGCAGGGCGACATCTTCCGCGGCCTCGAAGTGGTCGAGCACGCGTGCTCGATCGGCACGCTGCAGCTCGGCGAATTCGCGGAGAACGTCGCGGGCGGCGTCGACACCTACACGCTGCGCCAGCCGATCGGCGTGTGCGCGGGCATCACGCCGTTCAACTTCCCCGGGATGATCCCGCTGTGGATGTTCCCGATGGCGATCGTGTGCGGCAACACGTTCGTGCTGAAGCCGTCGGAGCAGGATCCGCTGTCGACGATGCAGCTCGTCGAGCTCGCGATCGAGGCCGGCGTGCCGCCGGGCGTGCTGAACGTGGTGCACGGCGGCAAGGTCGCGGTCGACCGGCTGTGCACGCATCCGGACGTGAAGGCGATCTCGTTCGTCGGCTCGACGCGCGTCGGCACGCACGTGTACAACCTCGGCAGCGAGCACGGCAAGCGCGTGCAGTCGATGATGGGCGCGAAGAACCACGCGGTCGTGCTGCCGGACGCGCATCGCGAGCAGACGCTGAACGCGCTCGCCGGCGCGGGCTTCGGCGCGGCGGGCCAGCGCTGCATGGCGACGTCGGTGGTCGTGCTGGTGGGCGCGGCGCGCGACTGGCTGCCGGAGCTCGTCGAGAAGGCGAAGCAGCTGAAGGTCAACGCGGGGCACGAGGCCGGCACCGACGTCGGCCCGGTCGTGTCGAAGGCCGCGCACGCGCGCATCACGGGGCTGATCGACGAAGGCGTGAAGGCCGGCGCGACGCTGCTGCTCGACGGCCGCGACGTGAAGGTGCCGGGCTACGAGCAGGGCAATTTCGTCGGCCCGACGATCTTCTCGGACGTGACGACCGAGATGTCGATCTACAAGGAAGAGATTTTCGGGCCGGTGGTGGTCGTGCTCGAAGCCGACACGCTCGACGACGCGATCGCGCTCGTCAACCGCAACCCGATGGGCAACGGCGTAGGTCTCTTCACGCAGAGCGGCGCGGCCGCGCGCAAGTTCCAGAGCGAAATCGACGTGGGCCAGGTCGGCATCAACATCCCGATCCCGGTGCCGGTGCCCTACTTCAGCTTCACCGGTTCGCGCGGCTCGAAGCTCGGCGATCTCGGCCCGTACGGCAAGCAGGTCGTGCAGTTCTATACGCAGACGAAGACGGTCACCGCGCGCTGGTTCGACGACGACGCGACGTCGGGCGGCGTCAACACCACGATCGCGCTGCGCTGACGCCAGGAGCCGGAACATGGAAATCGCATTCATCGGGCTCGGCAACATGGGCGGCCCCATGGCCGCCAACCTGCTCAAGGCCGGTCACGCGCTGACGGTGTTCGACCTCGACGCGAACGCGGTCGACGCCGCGGTGCGCGCGGGCGCGACGGCCGCCGGCTCGCCGCGCGACGCGGCGGCGCGCGCCACGCTCGTGATCACGATGCTGCCGGCAGCTCCACACGTACAGAAGGTCTATCTCGGCGACGACGGCGTGCTCGCGGGCGCCCGCGCCGGCGCGACGCTGATCGACTGCAGCACGATCGACCCCGGCACGGTGCGCGCGATCGCCGACGCGGCCGCGCGGCAGGACCATCCGCTTGCGGACGCGCCGGTGTCCGGCGGCACCGCGGGCGCGCAGGCCGGCACGCTGACCTTCATGGTCGGCGCGGACACCGCGCTGTTCGAGCGGATCCGCCCGGTGCTGCTCGACATGGGGAAGAACGTCGTGCACTGCGGCGGCACCGGCACCGGCCAGATCGCGAAGATCTGCAACAACCTGCTGCTCGGCATCTCGATGATGGGCGTGTCGGAGGCGATGGCGCTCGGCGCGGCGCTCGGCATCGAGCCCGCGGTGCTGGCCGGCATCATCAACACGTCGACCGGCCGCTGCTGGAGCTCGGACAGCTGCAACCCGTATCCGGGCGTGCTGCCCGCGGCGCCCGCCGCGCGCGGCTACAGCGGCGGCTTCGCCGCGAACCTGATGCTGAAGGACCTCGGGCTCGCGACCGAAGCCGCGCGGCAGGCGCGCCAGCCGGTGTGGATGGGCGCGCTCGCGCAGCAGCTCTATCAGTCGATGAACCAGCAGGGGTTGGGCGGCCTCGACTTCTCCGCGTGCGTGAAGCTGTACGAGGCGCAGGCGCCGGCCGCGTGACGGCGGGACGTCGCCGGCGAGGCGGCGTCAAAGCCTGACGGCGGCGCGGCGTCACGCGCCGCCCCGCCGCCGCGGGTCACCGGAATCGCTCAGCTGCGCGGGTTCGCCGCGGTCTCGAAGGTCGGATGGCACTCGAACGCGAGTTCGGAGCGGCCGCTCACGCCGCGGCCGGCGTTCAGCGACTCCTGTTTCATGCTGGCGCGCATCCCGCGCTGCGAGCAGAAGTTCATCGCCTCGTTGACCGCCTTTTCGTGCGCGGTCGCCCAGTTGGTCGACATGCCGACCGTGTGCGCCGACACGGTAAACACGTTCGGATTCGACGTCGACGCGACGTCGGACGTGGTCGAGCAGGCGGCGAGCAGCCATGCGGCGGCCACGAGCGGCAGCCAGCGCAGCGATCGGAATGGGACAGGATTCGTCATGGGAAGCGGTGATGCGCCGGATCGGCGGCGTTTCAAATCATTTCCGCAAGTATGCCTGCCCATTCGCCGAAGATCATGCCCCGTAAAGTGAACAGATTGTTTCCATTCGTTAAACGATGGCCGATCGGAACCGCCGTGCCCGCCGGCCGTTGTTCCAGATTGCGAAATAATCAAACTTTTTTTGATTTAAATTAAAAATGTTTGACGCAAGCATTTCAATCAGCTAATTTCTGCGCAAGCTTCCGGAAAGAAACGGCGCGGTGCAGCGTGAACAAAGATCGCCGTTTCACCCAGCTCCCATGACGCAAATCCGGCGGACGACGCAGCGCCCGGCCCGAGCGGCCGCGGACGATTCGATCGGCCGCAGCCGGTTTATCGGCAACACGTCGTCCGGTCGAGCCCTGTCGTTCTCATCGGCGCGTTCGTGCCTGCCGGCAGCGCAGCGAAGCAAGCAGCTACGACACCGCAGCATCGATTCATTCCGTTCAATCCTGTCGGGGAGAGTATCGGCATGTCCAGATTGATTCGCACTGCTTCGCTTAAAGTGACCGTCCTCGGTGCCGCGCTGGCCGGCCTCGCGTCCGCCGCACACGCGGAAACCGCGACTGCGCCCGTCCCCGGGCCGGCCGATGCGGTCAACCAGCTGATCGTCAAGGTGCGCGCCGCCAAGACGCTGTCGGCCGCATCCGCGGCATCGTCCGCGACCGCCGCGCACGCGGACGTCCAGGCGGTCATCGATCGCGTGCTCGCGGCCCGCCGCACACGCGCCGCGGGCCGGGCGTTCGGCGCGGCCGCCGCCTCGGCGCCCGGCAACCCGGCCGACCCGGCCGCCGGCATCCGCATCAAGCGCGACATGTCGGGCGGCGCGACGGTGCTGTCGCTGCAGCGTCACGTGTCGCTCGCCGAGGCCGAAGGGCTCGCCCGCGACTTCGCGGCGGACGGGGCGATCGAATACGCGGAGCCGGACGCGCGGATGTTTCCGCTCCTCGTGCCGAACGACACGCGCTACGCCGAGCAGTGGGGCTACTTCAGCCCGGCCGGCGGCGCGAACCTGCCGAAGGCCTGGGACCGCACGACCGGCTCCCCGAACATCGTCGTCGGCGTCATCGATACCGGCTATCGCCCGCATGCCGATCTCGCCGCGAACCTGGTGCCCGGCTACGACTTCATCTCCGATCCGGCGACCGCGAACGACGGCAACGGCCGCGACAGCAACGCGTCGGACCCGGGCGACTGGGTGACCGCGCAGGAAGATGCCGATCCGAACGGCCCGTTCTACGGCTGCGGCGCGCGCAACAGCACGTGGCACGGCACGCACGTCGCGGGCACGATCGGCGCGGTGACGAACAACGGCTACGGCGTCGCGGGCATCTCGTGGGTCGGCAAGGTGCAGCCGGTGCGCGTGCTCGGCAAGTGCGGCGGAACGGTGAGCGACATCGCCGACGGCATGCGCTGGGCCGCGGGCCTGCCGGTGCCGGGCGCGCCGGCGAACCCGACGCCGGCGAAGGTGCTAAACCTGAGCCTCGGCGGCAACAGCCGCACCTGCAGCACGACGTACCAGAACGCGATCAACGCGATCACGGCGCGCGGCGCGAACGTCGTCGTCGCGGCCGGCAACAGCGGCGGCCCGGTCGCGAACAGCCAGCCGGCGAATTGCCAGGGCGTGATCGCGGTCGCCGCGGTCAACAGCAGCGGCGTGCGCGCGAGCTTCAGCAACTATGGCCCGGCCGTGAAGATCGCGGCGCCCGGCGTCGGCATCCTGTCGACGCTCAATGCCGGCACGACGTCGCCGGGCGCGGACAGCTACGCGAGCTACAACGGCACCAGCATGGCGACGCCGCACGTCGCGGGCACCGTCGCGCTGATGCTCGCGGTCAACCCGGCGCTCACGCCGGCGCAGGTCCTGCAGCGGCTGCAGTCGAGCGCGCGGCCGTTCGCGAGCGGCTCGAACTGCTCGACGAGCACCTGCGGCGCGGGGCTGCTCGACGCCGGCAACGCGGTCGCCGCCGCCGCCGCGAAGTAAGCGAGCGCGGACGTTGCGAGCAACCGGCGCACGCTGCCGTCGCCCGCAACGCCCGCGTCACGTTGCTTCGGCGCCGCCGGCCGGTCATGCCGCGCCGGCGGCGCCGAAGCAACACGTGCGCGAACGCGCCCGGCCTGGTCCGGGCGACGCCGCGCACGCGCCGCGGCCGGCGAGGTCCGCCGGCCCATGCTGCACCCGCCGTCCCGCCCGGGACGCGCGTTTCCACATGAGCATCGAAAACTAGAAGAACGAGGACAACAATGCGATTTCAACGAACCGAACCGCGGCGCGCGTGGCTTGCCGTGCTGGTTGCCGCCGCGACGCTCGCCGCGTGCGGCGGCGAGGACGGCGCTGGCGTGCCGGGCGCTTCCGCGCTCGCTCAAGGCCGACAGGAGGGGGCCGCCGCGCCCGCGGCCGACGCGAAGCAGCTCGCCGCGCGCTTCTCGCCGTCCGGCGTGCCGTATGCCGACCTGTCGGGCGGCAACTACCGGCCCGTGATCCAGAACGGCCAGGTGCAGCCGTCGCTGTCGGGCACCACGATCACCGAGGAGGCGTGGGTCGAGACGCCGGTCGATTCCGACGGCGACGGCACGAAGGACCGGATTCACGTGCGCGTCGTGCGGCCGTCCGAAACCGCGTCGGGCGCACGCACGCCGGTGATCGTGCTCGCGAGCCCCTACTACAACAACCTCGCCGACAGCCCGAACCACAACGTCGACGTCGAGCTCGACGGCACGCCGCATCCCGCCGCGTCCGGTTCCGCGCGCATCATGGCCGCCGCGCCGCAGACGCGAATCCTGCAGCAGGTCGAAGCGGCCGCCGCGGGGCGTTCGTGGATCGAGGGGTATTTCGTGCAGCGCGGCTTCACGATCGTCTATGCGGATTCGCTCGGCACCGCCGGCTCGGACGGCTGCCCGACGATCCTGACGCGCGACGAATCGGTGGCGATGGCGTCGGTGATTCACTGGCTCGGCCGCGGCGCGAGCGCGAAGGACGCGAGCGGCAAGCCCGTCGTCGCGAGCTGGTCGACGGGCCACGTCGGCATGTACGGCGTGTCGTACGACGGCACGCTGCCGAAGATGGTCGCGAGCCTGCGCACGCGCGGCCTCGACGCGATCGTGCCGGTCGCCGGCCTGTCGAACATGTACGGCTACTACCGCTCGGGCGGGCTCGTGCGCGCGCCCGACGGCTACCAGGGCGAGGACGTCGACGTCTACATCAAGGCGCTGCTGACGAACCCGCATCCGGAGCGCTGCACGCGCCTGGTCGACGAAGCGCTGAAGAAGGAGGATCGCACCTCGGGCGACTATTCCGCGTTCTGGGCGGCGCGCGACATTCCGCCGGCGCTCGCGGTCGCGCCCGCGCTCGTCGCGCAGGGGCTGACCGACGACAACGTCAGGGTCGACCAGTCGACGTCGTGGTACCTCGCGATGCGGCGCCAGGGCGTGCCGACGCAGTTGTGGCTGCACCGCTTGAAGCACACCGATCCGACCCGCGTGCCCGCGATGGCCGACGCGTGGACCGCGCAGGTGAACCGCTGGTTCACGCGCTACCTGCTCGGCTACAACAACGGCGTCGAGCGCGATCCGGGCGCGGTGATCGAGCAGGCGGACGGCACGCTGCTGAAGGATGCGAGCTGGCCCGCGCGCGGCGCGGCGAACGTCGCGTATTTCGCGGGCGGCGACGGCGCGGGCACCGGCACGCTGCAGCGCATGCAGACCGGCGGTCCGCTCGTGAAGTTCACCGACGATGCGCGTGTCCCCGCACTCACCCTGGCGAACGCGCCTACCGGCGAGCATCGCTCCCGCTTCGAGACGGCGCCGGTCGCGAGCGCGACGCGGATCTCGGGCACCGCAACCGCGCGCGTGCGGCTGACGTTCTCGGCTGTCGCGAACGTGACCGCGCTGCTGGTCGATCGTGCGCCGGACGGCAGCGCGACGATCGTCACCCGCGCGTGGACCGATCCGCGCAACCGCGTGTCGAGCTGGTTCTCGGAGCCGGTCCTGCCCGGCATGCCGTACGACCTGCACCTGACCTTCATGCCGCGCGACTACCGGCTCGAAGCAGGCCACCGGCTCGGGCTCGTCGTGATGTCGAGCGACAACGAGGCGACGCTGCGGCCGACGCCCGGCACCGAGCTGACGCTCGATCCGGCCGGCACGTCGGTGACGGTGCCGCAGTTGCCGATCTGATGGAAAACGCGCCTTTGCGAACGCGCATCGGCGCGTGATCGGGACGAAGCGCCGGCCGCTGGCCGGCGTTTCGTCCCTCGACGTTCCCGCCCTCACCCGCCTCATTGCGGCAAACGACGCCATTCGTTTTCCGAATGCCTCCCACCCGAATATTTAATTTCCCATTGCAGCGCCCGCCGCCCATACTCGCGGACGAATCCGGCACATAACATCCGCGGCATCCGGGCCCGAACCGCGCGCAGGCGCCGCATGCGCTCGCGCCCCACATGGAAGGAGACCCCAGCGTGCCCCCCGAAGCCACACGCCGCGCCGGCCTCGCGCGCCGTTTTGCCTCATGTTTCGGCCGCCCGCGATGCAGGACGGCCTAGACGCGAACCGGCCGCACGACGCTGCAGCCGACGTGCTCGATGCGCTCGACGCGCGGCTGATGCGGCTCCTGCTCGTGCTGCTGACCGAGCGCACGGTCTCGCGCGCGGCGGTGCGCCTGAACCTGTCGCAGCCGGCGACGAGCGCGGCGCTCAAGCGCCTGCGCACGCTGCTCGGCGATCCGCTGCTGGTGCGCAGCCGTTACGGGATGGTGCCGACCGAGTTCGGCGCGCGGCTCGTCGAGCCGCTGCGCAACGCGCTGCGCGTGATCGACTTCATCCGCAACCAGCAGCCGAGGTTCGACGCGCACACGTCGGTGCGCACCTACCGGATCGGCTGCCCCGACTACCTGAACGTGCTGTTCGTGCCGAAGCTCGTCGCGCTGTTCCGCGAGCAGGCGCCGCACGCGAGGCTGGTGTTCCATCCGCTCGGCGACGGCTTCGACGCCGAACGCGCGCTCGCCGACGGCGAGCTCGACCTCGTGATCGACAACCGCCCCGCCCGCGCGTCGCGGTTCCGGCAGGACGACCTGTTCGACGACCGCGTCGTCTGCCTGATGCGCGCCACGCACCGACACGCGAAGCGCGGTACGATGACGGCCGCCGACTACGCGCACGCGCCGCAGCTTTGCCCGACGCCGTCGTGGCTCGAAGCGTCCGGCGCGATCGACCGGCAGCTCGAACGCGTCGGCCTGCAGCGCCGGATCGCGGTCACGCTGCCGCATTTCGAGCTCGCCGCACATACGCTCGTCCGCTCGGACCTGATCCTCACGACCACGGTCCGGCTCGCGCGGCACTACGCGAAGCTGCTGCCGCTCGCGGTCGTCGCGCTGCCGGCCGAGCCGCCGGACATCGTCTACCGGATCACGTGGGACGAAGCCGGGCCATGCGTCGACGGCGTGCGCTGGCTGCGCGCGCTGATCGCGCACGCGACGCGCGACTGGCTGGACGCCGATGCGGCGCTGCCGGCCGTCGCGGCAATCAGTGCGGCGGCGATGCAGGCTGCGCCGACCGAGGAGCCCGCGCTGCGTCACGCGCAGCGACGCGCGCCGCGTTGCGGGAAACAACGCCCGACGTCCCTCGTTCGCGCACATCGCGGCGCGCCGAAAGCGCATTGATCGCGGCGATCAGCGCGGCAACGCTTGCGCAACGCATCGCGCGTCACCCCTGCTGCACCGGTTGCGCAAGCAGCTTCATCACGACGACCGCGCCGACGAGCGCCAGCACGCCGCTCAACACCAGCGCATCGGCAAACCCGCTCGCGAACGCCGCGGGCGCGGCCGCCGCCAGCGCCTTCGCGGCCTGCGGCGGCACGCGGTCGAGCGCGCGCGCCAGATCGCCGGCCAGCAGGCTCGACATGAACGGCGCATCGACGACGCGCGCCAAGCCGGGCGTCGCCGCGACCAGCCGGTCGAGCTGCGCGTGCGCGCGCGCGGCGAGCACCGCGCCGAGCACGCCGACCGCCGTCACGATCGCGGAGAAGCGCGTCGTCGTGCTGATGCCGGACGCCATTCCGGTGCGGTGCGGCGGCACGCACGCCATGATCGCCTTCTGCGTGTCGCCGTTCATGATGCCGGCGCCGCACCCCGTCACCCACATCCCGAGCGCGACGAGCCGATAGTCGCCGCTCGCGGTGAGCGCCGCGGTCAGCAGGTTGCCCGCGCCGATCAGCGCGAGCCCGCCGGCCAGCACGCCGCCGGACGACACGCGCGCGGCCAGCGCCGCGCCGAACGACGGCCCGACGATCATCGCGAACGCGAACGGCAGCATGCCGAGCCCAGCTTCGATCGCCGACATGCCGAACGCGTTCTGCAGATACAGCGGCAGGAACGTCATCATCACCTGCGCGCACGCCGCATAGCCGAACATCGCGAGCACCGCGCCGACGAAGCGCGGCGCGCGGAACAGCGCGAGGTCGATCATCGGCCGCGCCTGCCAGCGCTCCGCGGCGACGAAGCCCGCGAACAGCGCGGCGCCGAGCGCGAAGCGGCCGAGCGTGCCCGGCGACAGCCAGCCGTGCGACGGCGCGTCGATCAGCGCGGCGATCCCGCACGCGAGCGCCGCGCCGAACAGCAGGCTGCCGACGGCGTCGACGCGCTTCGCGTGCGGATCGCGCGACTCGTCGATCGCGACGCGCGCGCTCGCGGCCAGCAGCGCGCACGCCGGCAGGTTGAGCAGGAACACCCAGCGCCAGCCGATCCACTGCGTGATCGCGCCGCCGACGAGCGGCGCGATCGCGGTCGCGACGCCCATGCACATCCCCCAGATTGCCCATGCGCGCGCGCGCTCGCGCCCTTCCGGGAAGCGGTTCGCGATCACCGCGAGCGCCGCCGTCAGCAAGAGCGCCGCGCCGCCGCCCTTGACCGCGCGCGCGGCGATCAGCCAGCCGGCCGACGGCGCGAGCCCGCAGCCGAGCGACGCGACGAAGAAGATCGCGAGGCCGGTGGCCAGCATCCGCTTGCGGCCGAAGCGGTCCGCAAGCCCGCCGGCGGGCAGCAGGCACGCGGCGAACGCGGTCATGTACGCGCTCACGACCCACTCGATGTCGGCGAAGCTCGCGTGGAAGCTGCGCGCGATGCTCGGCAGCGACACCGCGACGACGTTGGTGTCGAGCACGATCAGCGAACAGGTCGCTGACGCGACGGCAAGCGTCGCGGCGGCAGGCAGGCGGGCGGCGGCTCGCGGCGCGGCCGGCGCCGGGGAGGACTGGGACATCGGGGGCTCCGGAACAGAATGGGCGAACCGTATGCTAGGCTTGGCCCGTATTGCCCGTCATTGATATTCCCACACAGTTTTATTGACGATTTTCGCAATCATGGACCGGCTCGAATTCCGTCACGTCCGCGCGTTCCTCGCCGTCGCGCGCCATCTCCACTTCGCCCGCGCGGCCGACGAGCTCGACATGGCGCCGCCGGCGCTCACGCGGCAGATCCAGGAGGCGGAACGGCTGCTCGGCGTGCGCCTCTTTCACCGGTCGCGGCGCGCGGTCGCGCTGAGCGCCGCCGGCGAGGCCTATCTCGGCGAAGCGAGCGCGGCGCTCGAGCACCTGCAGCGCGGCCGCGAGCTCGCGGCGCTGGCCGAGCGCGGCGAGCTGGGCCGAATCGAGGTCGGCTACGTGTCGTCGGCGGTCTACTCGGGCACGCTGCAGCGCACGGTCGGCGCGTTTCGCGCCGCGCATCCGCGCATCGAGCTCAACCTGCGCGAGGTGCCGATGGACGACGTCGCGAAGCAGATCGACGCGGGCCGCCTCGACGTCGCCTACGTGCGGCCACCTATGCCGCTGCCCGGCGAACTCCGCACCGTGACGCTGCAGCGCGACGTGTTCGTTGCGGCAGTGCCGGCCGATTCGCCGTTCGCCGAAATGGCGACGATCAAGGCCGCCGCACTGGCCGGCGCGCGCTTTGCGGTGCCCGAACAGGAGCTCGGCACGCTGGAAGTCGCGCGTCGCGGGCGCTTCGCGCCCGTGATCGCCGCGCGCCCGGGCGGGCTGCTCGCGGTGCTGGCCTGCGTGTCGGTGAACGGCTGGGTCGCCGTGATTCCGGACGCGCTCGCCCGTTGCGTATCGCTGCCGGGCGTCGTCTACCGGCCGCTCGCGGGCAAGCCGATCACGTCCGAGCTCGCGCTCGCGTGCCGGCGCTTCGAGAAGGCGCCCGCCGTGCGCGCGTTCCTGCGGGTCGTCGCGCGGCCCGAATGATCCGGATATGCGGCGGCAGCTCGGTGCGCGGGTCGCCTGGAGCGGTCATGCTGTTCGAGCCGGTTGTAATAGAATCGCTGACGCCTGTCCCACCGCCCCGTAGAAGCGGCCGACGAATCCGAGAACACCACCCCTAGACCGCTCGAATGAGCAACGACACCTCAACCTTGACAACCTGCCCTGTCCGCAAGCGTCTGGCCTTGCGCCGCAAATACTGGAAGGCTCCGGACACCGGCCTGAATCATTGGCTGGACATTCAGCGCGACCCGTTGAAGTGGCTGGCCGACATGCATCGGACCTCGCCCGATCTCGCGCGCCTGCGGATGGGAGTGAAGCAGCTCTGGTGTCTGTTTCATCCCGAGGCGATCCATGACCTGATGGTCTCCCATCGCGCGGACTTGCAACGTTGGGAACCCAGCCTGTGCATCATGCGCCAGTGGAACGGGTCCAGCTTCATGATGAAGGAAGGCGAAGCGGCACGGCGTCAGCGCCAGGCGGTGCGCCCGCATATTCAGCCGCCTGCCGTACCGGAGATTCAGCGCATCGCCCGACACTGGTCGGCGCGTATCGCGCCGGGCCAGGTGGTTGACCTCGATCTGGAAATGGCCGCCTACAGCGTCACGCTGGCCGGCCATGCCTTGTTCGACATCGATCTTGGTCCGAATGCGGAAACCATTGCCAAGGCCGTGCGTATCCTGTCGCGCGTCGCATTGCTCGAAACCAGCACGGGGCTGCCCCTTGGCCACTGGTTTCCCAGCAAGATGTGCCCACGCAAGCGTTGGGCCCTCCGCGTGATGCGTTCGCAGATCGACCAGGTCGTCAGGGAATCGCAACGCCCGGTGGTCATGCATCGCGACGACCTCGCCACGTTGCTGATGGCCTCGCACCAGGCCACCGGCGCAACGCTGACCTGGGCGCAACTGCTGCTGGCCCAGCATCCCGAGGTGCTGGCCGCGCTGCGCAAGGAGCTCGCCACGATCGACTGGTCCGGCGTGAATCAATTGCAGGACCTGCGTCGGGCTCCATTGCTGCGCGCCGTGATTCAGGAAACCCTGCGCCTGTACCCGCCGGCTTATGCGCTGGTGCCGCGCCGGCTGTCGCGCGCCATGACCGTGTCGGGAACGCCGCTCGCGCGCGGCGATATCGTGATGGTTTCCAGCTGGATCACGCATCGCGACGCACGCTGGTTTCCCGAGCCCGATGCGTTCCGGCCCGAGCGATTCCTGGAAGCTCCGACCTGGCCGCAGGGGGCATATTTTCCATTTGGCGTCGGCGATCGGGCCTGCCCGGGCACCGGAATGGCCATGATGGACCTGGCCGTATCGCTGGCTTACTGGATCGAGCACTGGGACCTGACGATCCTGGGGCCGGTGACCCCGCAAGGCTGGTTCTCCCTGCGCCCCAAGAACGCCCGAGTGCGCTTTGAACCGCGCATGCGTGTCGATCGCGAGCCGAACGAGACGCCACGGCGCTAGATGTTCGATCAGCGGGATCGACCTGTCGAATCTTCTATCGGCAACCAGATTTCAAGCACCCCGGTACCCGCAACAGGATCGAAGTCCTCGCTGTAGCGCTCGAACTCGGGCGCCTCAGCCGCCTTCAACCCCGACGTCGGCAGCCACCCGTTCCAGATGCTGTGGAAGGTCTGATGAACCGTCGATATGTGCCCGCGATGTTCGAAGACCGCATAACGTTGCGGTTCAATTTCGACGCAGCGAAATGAAGCGGGCAGCCGGTCGCGACGCGTCACCTCCACGCCTGCGACATATTCGAAGCTGCCATCCGCTTCCGGGTTGCAGCAAACGCCGTAAGTCACGCCGCCGACCTGATCGGGCAGGTTGCCGATGTAGGGGATGAAGGTTTGCCAAAGCGCCGGAATCCCTTCGTTGGTTTCAAAAGTGAATCGACCGCTCATGCCCGCGATCAACCGCTTTTCCGAGACTTCGAAGCGTGGCGGTGCAAGGTCGACGATTTTCAGTTCTTTCATGCGCAACGGCTCCACAAGAGACAGGCCAGCAAGACTGTGCCGCGCCCGCACTTCGTCGGGCGTCACGCCGAAGAGGTCGCGGAAGGCGCGGGTAAACGCCTCGTGAGAGCCATATCCGGCATCGAGTGCGACGTGAAGGATATCGGGTGCGCCTTGCACCAATGTCCGTGCCGCACGCGTCAACCGCCTGGACCGGACGTAGCGCATCACCGGCCAACCGGTACTCATCGAGAAGTTGCGCGAAAAGCCGAAGCGGGTCATGCCGCAATTGGCGGAAATTCTGTCGAGCGTCAGTTCGTCGCCCAGTTCGTTTTCGATAAACCACAGCGCTTTTCCAACCGGATTCATGGCGATCTCAAGAAGGTGTCGGACAAACGATATGACATCGACAGTGGCGTCATTTGATCGTTCTTGCGCCCTGTTCCCGCTGCTGACGGGAACCCGCGTTACGCTTTCGTCATGTCGAGGTCCGGCACGTCGTCGCCGAACGTCGACGCGACCAGCGTGCGCATCGCCGCGACCAGCAGCGTCGGGCCGGACTGGTTGAACGTGCAGCGCTCGCCCGCGGACGGCACCGCGCGGTGCAGCGCCGCCCGCCACGCGCCGTGCCCGCCGTCGCGCTCGAACGCGGCGAACGGCAGGCGCTCGACGATCGGGCCGCCGTCCGCCCATGACGACGACGGCGCGAACGGCGCCGGCGCGCCGCCGTCCTCGCGACTCACCCGGCACACGCCGTCGGCGACATGCGGCGCGCCGAGCCCTTCCGCGACGGCCACCCAGTAATCGAGCGGCGCGCCAGCCAGTTCCTGTACCTGCATTGCAGCCCCCGTGTCGATCCGAAACGAAACGACATGCTAGCGCCGCGACCGCCCGTAAAACAGGGCTTCACCGGCGAAACGGCCTCCGCACAAACCCGCGCATCCGTGCTACGAATCGCCGTTTCCTGCGTACAATGCGCGAAACGCCTGCCACGCAATGCAGCGCCGACCGATCTTTCGGGGGAACGCATGTCCACGCACGCCAGAAAACCGCTGGTCTCGCTCGTCGTGCCGTTTCATGACGAAGACGAAGCGATCGGCGCGTTCTTCGCCGCCACCCTGCCGATCCTCGAATCGATCGAAGCGGTCCGCTTCGAGATCGTCTGCGTCAACGACGGCAGCCGCGACCGCACGCTCGACCGGCTGATCGCCGTCGCGGCAAGCGACCCGCGCGTGCGCATCGTCGACCTCACCCGCCGCTTCGGCAAGGAAGCCGCGCTCACCGCCGGCCTCGACGAAGCGGCCGGCGCCGCGGCGATCCTGCTCGACGCCGACCTGCAGGACCCGCCTGCGCTGATTCCCGCGATGATCGAGCACTGGCGCGCCGGCGCCGAGGTCGTCGCCGCGAAGCGCACCAACCGGATGTGCGACCCGTTCATGCAGCGCGCGGCCGCCGCGCTCTACTACCGCGTGCACAATGCGCTGTCCGAAGTCGAAATGCCCGAAAACGTCGGTGATTTCCGCCTGATGGACCGGCAGGTGATCGACGCGCTGCGCGCGCTGCCGGAACGGCGGCGCTTCATGAAGGGCCTGTTCGCGTGGGTCGGCTACCGCACCGCGATCCTCGAATACACGCGCGCGCCGCGCAGCGGCGGCCGCTCGAAATTCTCCGGGTGGCGGCGCTGGAACTTCGCGCTCGAAGGCATCACGAGCTTCAGCACCGTGCCGCTGCGCGTGTGGACCTACGTCGGCCTCGCGTTCGCGCTGCTGGCGCTCGCGTACGGCGCGTTCATCGTCGTGCGCACGCTGCTGTTCGGCAACCCCGTGCACGGCTATGCGTCGCTGATCTCGATCGTGCTGTTCATGGGCGGCATCCAGCTGATCGGCATCGGCGTGATCGGCGAATACCTCGGCCGCATCTATCACGAGTCGAAGCAGCGCCCCGTCTATCTGGTGCGGCGCCGCTACGGCGCCGACAGCCACGCGGACGCGCCGCCCGAGCGGCACGGCCATGCGCATCCGGCGTCGAAGCTGCTGCAGTTTCCGGTCAGGCGGGCAGCCGCCGCACGGATGGCCGCCGCACGCCGCCGGCCGGCCGCGCCGGCGACGGCCGGTCACCCCGCCAGGAAGCTCTCGGCCAAGTAAGGGCCCAATAAACCGGCATGCCGCCCATGGACATCCCCCGACACTCGGCGCGAGCGGTGAACCGTCCCGTGCGCGCGTGGCTGACGCCCGCGCGGGTCGTCGCGTACAGCGCGTTCGCGCTCGCGCTCTACGCGATCTTCCTGTCGATCTGGGCGTGGGTCGTGCATCACGGCCCCGTCGCGTCGCGCCCGGGCGCGGACTACTCGGTGTTCTGGTCGGCGTCGTACGTGATGCTGCACGGCGCCCCGTCGCAGGCCTACGATTTCCCGACCTTCTCGCGGATGTCGGCCCGGATGTTCCCGCATTTCCACCACGAGGGCTTTCTCGCGTGGCTCTACCCGCCCACCTACCTGATGATGGTGGCGCCGCTGTCGCTGCTGCCGTTCGCGATCGGCTATCCGCTGTTCGTCGCGTTCGGCGTCGCGCTGCTCGGGGTCGCCGTGTGGCGCGTGTCCGGGCTCGCCGCGATCCCTGGCGCCAAGCGTTTCGGCTCGTTCGCGCTGGTCGCGAGCCCGTGCGTGTTCGTCACCGCGATGTTCGGGCAGAACGCGTTCCTGACCGCGGCGTGCGCGGCGCTGGCCGTCTGCTGGGCCGACCGCCGGCCCGCATGGGCGGGCCTCTGCATCGGCTTGCTGTCGGTCAAGCCGCAGATGGCGCTGCTGTTTCCGTTCGTGCTGGTCGCCGCGCGCGCGTGGCGCACGTTCGCGTGGGCCGCGCTCGCGACGACCGGGTTCGCCGCGCTGAGCGTGCTGGTGTGCGGCGTCGAATCGCTGCGGCTGTTCGTGGCCAGCGCGGGGCTCGCGCGCTCGCTGATCCTCGAGCACGGCATCGTGTTCTGGTTCGCGTCGCCGACGCCGTTCGCGGCGTTCCGTCTCGCGGGCCTGCCGGTCACGGCCGCGTATGCCGCGCAGGCCTGCATCGCCGCGATCGCGATCGCGGCCGCGTGCGCCGTGTGGGCGCGCTCGCGCGACCCGCGCCTGCGCGCGGCGGTGCTGATGGTCGCGACGCTCGCGTCGAATCCGTACGTGTGGCACTACGAGCTCGCGTGGCTTGGCGTCGCGCTCGCGTGCATGCTGGCGATCGGCTGGCGCGACGGCTGGCTGCGCGGCGAGCAGGTGATGATCGCGCTGATGTGGGCACTGCCGCTGTACGAATACCTGAACCCGGTGTTCTACACGCCGCAGGTCGGGCCGGCCGTGACGCTGGGCGCGCTGCTCCTGCTGCTGCGCCGCGCGCGGGCCGGCGTTTACAACCCGAGCCTCGGCGGCGAATACACGCCGTAATACGGCCCGACGCCGCTCGCGACGCCGGTCATCTTGACGCCCGCGACGAAGTGGCCCTGGATGTACTTGTAGGTGCCGCCGAGCGACACGTCGATGTGGAACGCCGCGAACGCGACGACCGGCACGTAGCTGCTGCTGGCCGTCTGCGTGACGACGGGCAGCACCACCGTCGTGCCGACCGGCACCGACGTGTAGAGCGTGGCCTTCACGCCGGTGGCGAGCCAGATGGTGTCGCCGATGTTGATCTGCGCCGGATTGCCGTTCGCCATCAGGCCCGCCATCGTCGTCACGTCGTTCGCGGTCGACAGGAACGACGTCCACTGCCCGCCCATGCACAGCGCGCCGTAGGTCTGGCCGTTCGTGATCATGAATTCGTACGGCAGGCCCGTCAGCGGATTGATCAGCGGCTGGTTGGTCGCCGCGTTCCAGTACTGGTTGTACACGCACTGGTCGATCGCGACCGGGAACAGCGCGCCCGCCGCCACCCCGCCCGGCGCCGCCAGCACCGCGACGGCCGTCGCGCTGCCGGACGCGCCGGGAATGCCGAGCAGGCCGCCGAGCAGCAGCGGAATCATCCCGCCGTTCACGCCCGGCGCGCGCGACACGGTGACCTGCACGGCCGGCGCGTCGTAGGTGCCGGGCGTGATGGTGCTCGCCTGCATCGTCGCGGGGCTGCGGCCCAGGTTCCAGTAGCCGGCGGCGACCGTGCCGGTCGACAGCGCGCTGCCGGCCGCGGAATTCTGCGCGACCGCGCCGCTCGCCGCCGTCGCCGCCTGCGACCAGTTCAGCGTGCCGCCGCTCGGCGACATCAACGCATCCGCCCCCGCGAGCGCGGCCGCGTCGGCGGCGTTCTGCAACTGGTTGCGGACCACGGCCACCCATGCGACGTCGATCGCCAGCGCGCCGAACATCAGCAGCGGGATCAGGAACAGCAGGAAGAACAGCGCGACGGAGCCGCGCTGCCGCGTGGGCACGAGGCCGCCCCGGCGCGCGTCATTCATAGAGCATCACGGCCGTCGCCGACACCGTGACCGGGCCGGTCAGCGCGCTGAACGCGGAGCCCAGCACGAGCCCCGTGTACGTGTAGGTCACGGTCACCGTCAGCGCGCTGCCCGACGTCGTGCCGTTCGCCTGGGTGACGCTCACGCTCGGCGTCGTCGCGGCGCCGCCGGTGATCAGGCTGTTCTGCGTGTAGTTGAGCGCGACGTTGGCGACCTGCGTCGTGGTCAGCATCGGCACGCGCACGACGACGCCCGCGCGCGCGGCCTCGCGGCTCGCGTTCGTGATGACCGCCTTGTCGCACAGGATCAGGCTCATGTCGATGATGCCGAGCAGCACCATCAGCAGGAACGGCAGCATCAGCACGAACTCGAGGGAGATGACGCCGCGCGCGCGGCGCGCGCCCATCACCCGGCGTGTCATTTTGCGGCCTCCACGCCCGGCGGCGCGCCGCCTGCTCCCCCCGCCGCCCCGCGCGACGCGAGCCGCGCGCGCACTGCCTGGTAGAAGCGCAGGTTGTCGGCCACGGCCGACGCCGGCAGGTCGGCGGACAGCAGTTTCTTCGCCGAATCGGTGTTGCCGAGCACGCCATACGCGAACGCGAGGTTCTGGCGCGCCTGCCACGGCGCGTCGGGCAGCCCGGCGACGTCGAGCAGCACGTTCACGCCTTCGCGCGGCCGGTTGCCCAGCACGAGCGACAGCCCGAGATCGACGCGCAGCCCCTGCGCATCGGGATGCGCGCGCAGCGCGTCGCGATACACGGCCTGCGCGTCCGCATGCCGGCCCTGCAGGTCGAGCACGGTGCCGAGCCCTTCGGCCGCGAGCGGATGGTTCGGCTGCGCGGCCAGCAGCGCGCGATAGCGCTCGCCGGCCTCGTCGAGCCGGCGCTGCCGCAGCGCGACGCGCGCGAGCCCGAGCTGCGGGCCGAGTTCCGCCGGCGCCTGCCGCTCGGCTTGCGCGTAGAAGATCCGCGCGCGCTCCAGGTTGCCGGTGCGGTAGTTGACGTCGCCGAGCCCGACGCGCGCCGCGAGCGCATCGGGATGCGCGGCGAGCACCTTCTCGTACAGCGTCGCCGCGAGCTCGACGTTGCCGCCGGCCAGCGCGCTGTCGCCGATGCGCATCTCGGCCTGCGGATCGTCGCTCTTGTGCGACAGCACCGGCCTCGACTGGACGCCCGGCGCGCCGCAGCCGCCGGCCAGCACCGGCAGCACGGCCGCGAACAGGAATGCGCGTGCGACGGATCGTGTCATCTGAACACCTCGAGCAGGCGGATCGCCGCCGGACCCGCCGCGATCAGGCAGACCGTCGGCAGGATGAACAGCATCATCGGCAGCGTGATCTTCGGTGCGAGCTTCGCGGCCCGCTCCTCGAGCGCGACGATCTGCTCGGTGCGCTCGGTGCGCGCCAGCGTCCGCAGCGCCTGCGTGATCGGCGTGCCGAACCGCTGCGACTGCGTGAGCGTCGTCGCGAGCGAGCGCGCGGACGGCAGGTCGACGCGCGTCGCGAAATTCGCGAGCGTCGCGGCCACGTCGCCGCTCAGCGTCAGTTCGTCCGCGCAGACCGACAGCTCGTCGGCGAGCGGCGGGCAGATGCGCGCCAGCTCGTGCGCGACGCGCCGGACGCCCGACGCGAGGCTGTTGCCGGCCATCGTGCAGATCACCAGCAGGTCGAGCGCGTCCGGCAGGCACCCGGCGATGATCCGCCGCCGCCGCCGGATCATCGCGCCGAGCACGTACTCGGGCACGATCACGCCGATCACGAACGCGCCGACCATCGTCAGCGCGCGGATCACGAAGTACTCGCCGAGCCGCGGAATGTACGGGCTGAACACGATCGCGACGCACGCGAACAGCACGCCGCAGGTGAGCTTGATCCCGATCATCGACGACACCGCGCGGCGCTCGCGAAAGCCCGCGCGCGTGAGCTGCAGGCCGAGCTTGACGCGCTGCATCGGGTCGAGCACCGGCAGCCGCTCGCCGAGCTGCGCGAGCCGCCGCGTCACGTCCTGGCGGACGTCGCCCGGCTGCAGGAACATCGCCGCCGGCGCCGCCGCGCGCTGCCCGGCCGCCTGCCGCACGCGCGCGGCGATCCGCTTGCGCGTGCTGTCGCCGGGCGGCGCCAGCACGAACGCGACGCAGGCCAGCAACAGCAGCAGTTCGAGGCCACGGGCGGCCAGCATCGACAGCGTCATCGCGCGGTCTCCAGTCTCGAGATCTTGCGGATCACCAGCAGCCCGATCACGAGCAGCGCGGCGGCGATCGTCAGCATCGTGTGGCCGGCGTGCGTCGTGAACAGCAGCATGATGTACGGGCGGTTCACGAGGAACAGCGCGCCGATCATCACGAACGGCACCGCCGAAATGATGTTCGTCGTGATCCGCCCTTCGGCGGTCAGCGCGCGGCTTTTCAGGCGAATGTCGCGGCGCGAGCGGATGATGCTCGACAGCTCGTCGAGCGTTTCGCCCAGGCTGCCGCCGGTTTCGCGCTGCAGCAGCAGGTAGACGGTGAAGAACGAGAAGTCCGCGATCATCAGCCGGTCCGCCGCGTGCGTCAGCACGTCCTTCAGGTCCGCGCCGACGCGCAGGCTGTCGCCCATCGTCCGGAACGTCGAGCGCACCGGCTCGGCCGCGCTGTCGCCGACCGTGCTGATCGCCTGCGTGACCGGAATGCCGGCGCGCACCGCCCGCACGATCAGGTCGATCGCGTCCGGAAACGCTTCGAGGAAGCGCAAGCGGAAACGCCGGATCAACCCGAGATAGCTGCTGCGCAGCGCGATCAGCGGCAGGCCCGCGTAGACGAACGGGCGCACGAACCCCGGCGGCGCGATCAGCTTCACCGCGACGAGCGCCGCGAGCGCGCCGGCGAGCGTGCTGGCGACGACGATCCGCACGCCGCCGTCGCCGCCGACCGCGCGCACCCGCGACACGTAGCGCTGCAGCCACGCGCGCGCCCAGCCTTGCGGGCGCTCGAGGCTCAGCAGCGCGATGCCGGACGCGTCGGCCGCGCCGGCGTCGCCGCCCGCATGCGCCGGCGACAGGCGGCGCATCCTTGCGCGAATGCGCTGCGCCGGCCCGTTGCGCGCGCGCTCGAGCAGCGCCGAGATCGCGAGCCCGATCCCGAGGAGCGCGACGAACGCACAGGCCGCGAACAGGTCGGCGGCGCTCATTGCCGGAACACCTCGGCCAGCGCGTCCTCGACGCCGTAGTACGCGGCGCGCGCCGCAAACGCCGGCCGCAGCGACGACGCGTCGAACACGCCCTTCACCGCGTCGCGCGTCGTGTCGCCGTCCTGGCGGAACGCGAACAGGTCCTGCGTGATGACCACCTCGCCTTCCATCCCGACGATCTCGGTGATCCGCGTGACGCGGCGCACGCCGTCGCGCATCCGCTCGACCTGCACGAACAGGTGGACCGCGCTTGCGATCTGGCGCCGGATCGACAGCAGCTGCAGGTTCGCGTTCGCCATCATCACCATGCTTTCGAGCCGGCTGATCGCGTCGCGCGGCGAGTTCGCGTGGATCGTCGTCATCGAGCCGTCGTGGCCCGTGTTCATCGCCTGCAGCACGTCGAACGCCTCCGGCCCGCGAATCTCGCCGAGGATGATCCGGTCGGGCCGCATCCGCAGCGCGTTGCGCACGAGGTCGCGCTGCGAAATCCCGCCGAGCCCTTCGGTGTTCTCGGGCCGCGTCTCGAGGCTGACGACGTGCGGCTGGAGCAGCTGCAGCTCGGCCGCGTCCTCGATCGTCACGATCCGTTCGTGCTCCTCGATATGCTGCGACAGCGCGTTGAGCATCGTCGTCTTGCCCGAGCCGGTGCCGCCGGAGATCACCACGTTCAGCCGGCACGTGCACGCGATCTTCAGCGCCTGCAGCATCGCGGGCGAGATGTTGCCCTGCTGCGCCATGCGCGCGAGCGTGATGTCGCGCTTCGCGAACTTGCGGATCGAGATCGACGGCCCGCGCATCGCGACCGGCGGCAGCACGACGTTCACGCGGCTGCCGTCGGCGAGGCGCGCGTCGACCATCGGGCTGCTCTCGTCGACGCGCCGCCCGACCGCCGCCGCGATGCGCTGCGCGACGCTCGTCACGTGCGCGTCGTCGCGAAACTTCAGTGTCGTGAGCTCGAGCCGCCCCGCGCGCTCGACATAGACCTGGTCGGGCCCGTTGACGAGGATGTCGGTCACCGTCTCGTCGGCGAGCAGCGGCTCGATCGGCCCGACGCCGAACATGTCGTTCAGGATCGCGTCGACGATCAGCACCTGCTCGCCGGCCGTGATCTTCAGCTGCTCGCGCTCCACCGTGTGCGCGGCCACCTGCTCGATGCCCGCGCGCACCTCGTCGCGCGTCTTCATCAGCGCCGCCGACATGTTCATCGACGCGAACACCGCCGTGCGGATCGCATCGAACTTGCCGGACCGGATCAGCGCCTCGTGGTGGTCGGCCGCCGCGCGGGTCGGCATCGGCGCGGGCGCGGGCGGGCGCGGCGCGTTGACGTGCTCGGCGCGCTCGGCCGGCGCGGGGTCCGCCGGCGGCCGGTTGCGGGTGCCGAATTTCATCACGCTCCTCTCCTCCATTTGACGAACCGTGCGTACCACGGCTCGGCCACGGCCATCGATTCGCCGGTGATGCCATTCGCCATTTGCCGGATCTCGTCCAGGAAGCCGTGGCGCTTCGCGCCGTCGATCGGCTCGCCGAGGTTTTCCGCGACGGCGAGCGTCTGCGGCTCGTGCGGCAGCTCGCGCAGCTTCACGCGGCCGAACGCCTCCTCGAAATCGACCGGCTCGACGCGCCCCGCCACCGGCGCGAGCGGGTTGTTCAGCACCATCGACAGCAGCCGCTCGCCGGGCAGCTCCCGCGCGAAGCGCGCGAGCCGCGCGGATTCGTAGGCCGCGTGCACCGACCGGTCGGCGACGATGTACACGAGATCGGACGCTTCGAGCGCGTCCTCGAACAGCTTGCCGGCCCCGCTGCCGACATCGAACAGCACGTAGTGGAAGCGGTCCTTCAGCATGTCGACGAGGCCCGTGATGGCCGCGTCGCGCAGCGGCGTGTCCGCGCCGTAGGCGAGCTCGGCCGACAGCACGTGCAGCCGGTCGCCCTTCGTGACGAACATGCGCTCGAACAGCGCGTCGTCCGGCCGCTGCTCCATGTTCAGCAGCTCGATCAGGCCGTTGTTGCTGGACAGCCCGAACATCGAGTTCGCGCCGCCGCCGTGCAGGTTCAGGTCGACGTACGCGACGCGGCGGCGCTTCTCGCCCGCGAGGCAGCGCGCGAGGCTCACCGCGATCGTGGTCGCGCCGACGCCGCCGCGCGCGCCGACGAAACTCACGGTCTTGCCGGTGCGCACCTGCACGACCGACTCGGTGGCCGTCAGCGCGCGCCGCATCAGCTCGACCGTCAGCGGCTTGACGATGTAGTCCTGCACGCCGATGCCGAGCAGGTTGCGGAACAGCCCGACGTCGTTCTGCGTGCCGACCGCGACGACCCGCACCGACGGGTCGCACACTTCCGCGAGCCGCATCAGGTCCGACACCGGCAGCACCGAATCCGACACGTCGACGACGAGCTGGCGCGGCGAGCGCTCGTTCTGCTGCAGCAGGCGGATCGCGTCGTCGCACCCGCCGGGCTGCACGTGCGCGCGCGTGATCGACAGGTCCTGCGCGACGCGGCGGATCACGTCCTCGCTGCCCGGGTCGGACACGACCGCGATGAGGTCCGCCGCGCCGGCGGGGGCGGCGTGCTTGGCGTTCTGGCGGGCGAGCACTTTCATGGCGGCGTGAGAGAGGCGTGGGTGGGATCAGCGGCCGGGCGACCCGGTCGTCGTCAGCGTCTTGCCCGGCACCGGCTGCTTGACGCGATCCTCGACGTAGCGGCGCACCGCGCCGGCCGCCACGTCCGCGTCGGCGCCGCCGTATGGCACCGGCGCGACGAGGTCCTCGGGCCGCGCGAGCATCGCCGCGAGGTTCCGGTAGGTCGCGCAGCCGAACGGCACGCCCGGGCGCCCGTATCCCGCATCGACGAGATGCGACGGCTGCATCAGCTTCATGCAGTCGGGCGGCACCGCGCGCGCGCCGTCGAAGCCGATCGCGGTCGTATCGGGCAGGCTCAGCGGCGGCGGCGCCGACAGGCAGCCCGCGAACGCCAGCGGCATCAGCAGGATCAGCGCGGAGATGGGGGTTCGAATTCGCATGGGCACCCTCCCGGCGTCAGTAGACGAAGCCCGCGGCGCCGACGAGACGCGGCGTGTCGCCCGACAGCAGGTCGAGCCCGAGGTTGCGCTGCACCGCGAACTCCAGGTCGCTGCTCGGCCGCGCGACGGTGTCGATCGCCTGCTCGAGCTGGCCGGGCCCGGCCGGCTGCACGATGTACGGCGTGACGATCACGACGACTTCGGTCTTGTTGTCCTGGAAGTTCTTCGACGAGAACAGCCGGCCGATCACCGGCAGCCGGCCGAGCCCCGGGATCTGCGACACGACGTCGCTCGACTGGCTCTGCAGCAGCCCGCCGATCGCGAAGCTCTGCCCGCTCGACAGCTCGACCGTCGTCTCGACGCGCCGCACGGTCAGCGCGGGCACCTTGACGCCGCCGGTCGTCACGCTGTTGGTCGGATCGATCTCGCTGACCTCGGGCCGCACCTTCAGGCTGATCCGGTTCTCGGCGAGCACGGTCGGCGTGAAGTCGAGCGACACGCCGAACGGCTTGAACTCGACCGTGATCGCACCGTTCGTGGTGCCGCCCTGCGCGACCGGAATCGGAATCTCGCCGCCGGCGAGGAAGCTCGCGGTCTCGCCCGACATCGCGGTCAGGTTCGGCTCGGCGAGCATCGTGATCAGCCCTTCCTGGTCGAGCGCGTCGAGCACGACGTCGATCGACCAGCGCCCCGCGCGGAACCCGCCGAGCACCGAGAACGCACCCGTCGGCGACAGGTTGAACAGGCTCGTGGTCGGGTCGAACAGCGTGCGCCCGTTGAACAGCCCGCCGATGAAGTTGCCGGACCCGCCGAGCCCGCTCCAGTTGATGCCGAGTTGCTGCGTAATGTTGCGGCTCACCTCGGTCACCCTCACGCGCAGGTTGACCTGGATCGGACGCGACAGCGTAAGCCGGTTGACGAGCTTTTCCTTGTCCTGCAGGTACGGCGTGAGCGACTGCATCACGGCGTCGGCGTCGGCCCCGCTCGGCACCTTGCCCGACACCATCAGCGAGCCGGGCGCGCCGGACACCTTCAGCTGCCATTGCGGAAAGCGGCTGTCGAGCACGCGCTGCAGCGACGGCGTATCGGCCTGCACGATCACGGTCTTGCGCAGGATCGGCCGGTGGTTCGCGCCGAGCGCGATCAGCGTCGTCGTGCCGGCCTTCTTGCCGAACACGAACACGGTGCGCGGCGACGGCACCTGGATGTCGGCGATGGACGGATCGGCGACGAACATCGTGGTCGCGGGCTCGGGCAGCGACAGCAGGTCGCCCTTGCCGGCCGCGAGCGTCAGCGGCGCGCCCGCGTCAGGCGCGTTCGCGCGCTGCGCGAACGCGGCGCCGGGCGCACCCGACACGGATGCGCAAGCCAGGCACCAGAGAGCGATCCAACGAACCATGCGCACCATGCGTTTTCTCGTCAAATGCCCAAATGCCGGCCGCCGCGCGGCCGGTCCGATCCGTCACTGCGGAGCCGCCGCCGGCGGCTGTGGCGCCTGCGCGGCGAGGTTGCCGCCGCCGGGCAAGCCCGGCAACCCGGACGGCAGCGGCGGCACGCCGGCCAAGCCGATGCCGCCGCCGCGCGCCCCGTCGTCGACCGTCGAGCCGCGATAGATCACCACCGTATTGTTCTGCCGGGGCAGCCGCGCGCCGGCATCCGGCGCGGCGCCCGGCGCGCGCGTCGCGTCGCGGAACGCGCGCGACACGTCGCCGGCCCACACGGGCGGCGTGTCGGGCTCCTGCTCGTCGCCGCCCGCCGGCTGTCGCCGGTCGCTCGTCGCGAAGCTGCGCAGCGCGAGCGACAGCGAGCCGAGGCGCGTCGCAACGAGCACGACCTGTGCGGTGCGCGGCGCGACCTCGAGCGTGACCGTGCGCGCGTGGACGGTTGCGTCCGCCCCGCTGGCGGGCCCCTTCGCGCGCTGGAATTCCGAGCCGACCGCGAGCACGCGCGCGCGCCGCACAACCGTCTCCGCCTCGAACGCGCCGGGCTCGGCCGTCGTGCCGCCGATCTGCTGGGTCAGCAGCACGTCGACGAAATCGCCCGGCTGGATCAGGCCCGCGTTGCCCGACACGTCGTCGACCGGCACCGAGATTGCGCGCATGCCGGGCTTCAGCGCGGCCGCGAGAAAATCCGGCGCGCCGGCCGCGATCACGTTGTCTGCGCGGATCGGCGTGCCGGCGCTCACGCGGTTGCGCAGCAGCGCGCCCTTCAGGTCCGCGCCCGGCTGCGACTCGACGAACGCCCCCGGCGGCACCTGCGCATGCGGGATGCGCTTCCACGCGAGGTCGTTGTCGCGCAGCAGCAGCCCTTCCGGCAGGTCGGCGGCCGCGACGCGCACGCGCGCTTCCACGGACTCCGCCGGCGCCTTGGTGGTCGACGCGGCGACGTACAGCTCGCGCAGGATGAACGCGCCGATGCCGGCGGCGATGATCAGCCCGGCCAGTCTCAGGGGTTTGGGCATGGCGGCGTGCGTCCCCCGGTTAGGTAAGCGTGACGATGTGTGGAAACGACGCCCAGACCGACAGCGCGCCGCCCAGCGCAAGCGGCACGCCGTATGGCACGCCGCGCGCCGCGACGGGGTGTGCGGGCGCGGTGCGCCGCTGCCGCGCAACGGCCGCGAGCGCCGCGACGCCGCACGCGAGACCGCACGCGCCGACGATCGTCAGGACCGGCACGGCCAGCGCCGGGCCGGCCCACAGGAACACGGCGGCCGCCAGCTTGACGTCGCCGCCGCCGATCCAGCCCGCATGGCGGAAACCGCCGAACAGCAGCAGCATCGCCGCGCCGGTCGCGACGTGGGCGCCCACCGGCGCGAACCCGTCGCGCACGAGCGCCGCCGCGACGAAGTACAGCGTCGCGAACGCCAGCACCGCGCGATTCGACAGGCGCCGCGCGCGCAGATCCTGCACCGCGAGCGACGCCAGCACGGCCGTGGCCACCAACTGCACGAGATGGAGCATGAACGGCACCGTCCGTCAGCGCGCCTCCGGGCGGGATACGTTCGACCGCTGCGGATCCGTATGTGCGTCGGCGGCGCGGGATCAAGGGATCAGATCAGGCCTGTCACCTTCGAGATCAGCGCCGAGAAGATGCTCGGCAGGCCGCCGGACGTGCTGCTGAGGATCGCGCCGACCGCCGCGAGCGCGACCACGACGATGCCGGCCAGCACCGCATATTCCATCGAGCTGACACCGCGTTCGTCGCGCACCAGGGACTTGACGTATTGCAGCATGACAACCTCCATGTAAGGGGGTCGGTGATCGACCGTTGAACGTCATGGCGTTGCGCCGCTCCGGTGGCTGCGCATGGCATTCGCCCATTCGCGACGCATGCGGCGGCCTTCACGTCAGGCCGCGCACATCCCCGGAGTCGACTCGATCGCTGCGCCGCCGGCAGGCACCTTGCCGGCGACCTTGATTCGTCTAGGGTATAGACAATTTTCCGGACGAATTCAAATTATTTGGCGTCGGAGTGTATTTATGGATAGCACCCCGCAACAATTAAACCGGTTGTTCTTCTGCTTCAATTATTTGTCGCGGATCGATTGGCTTCCTGATCATTTATCGAGCCCGTTCTCCCTCATTCACGCATGAATTGGCGTGTCATTTTGCGGCTCGCGCATCGCAGTCCGTTTATTACCGATACGCCCGCGCAAGCCAGTAAAAACGACAAATCCTGATCAATTTTTTGCGAGTTCCATGTCATTGTTCGGCGCATGCTCCATTCACCCGGCATGCGAGTTCGCATTGCGGCAAGAACGGGATTTTTTCGGCGGCGATCGCCCATCCGCGTCAATCGAGCCACACGCCGTCGAACCGGTGTCCGCCCAGCGGGGAGAACGTGAGGCCGTGCACGCGCGTCGACACCGGCAGCGACACGATCGAATGGGCGATCGGCGTGAACGGCACCTGGTCCTTGAACACGACCTGCGCCTGCTCGTACAGCGCCGTGCGCCGCGCGACGTCGGCGTGCGTGCGCGCCTGCTCGACCAGCCGGTCGAACCCCGCGTTGCACCACTTCGACAGGTTGCTGCCGTGCACGGCGTCGCAGCCGAGCAGCGCGCCCAGCCAGTTGTCCGGGTCGCCGTTGTCGCCCGACCAGCCGTACAGGATCGCGTCGTGCTGCCCTTCGAGCTTCGAGCGCCGGTTGTACTCGCCCCATTCGTAGCTGACGATCTTCGCGCGCACGCCGAGCTTCGCCCAGTCCTGCTGGATCAGTTGCGCCATCAACTGCGCGTTCGGGTTGTACGGGCGCTGCACCGGCATCGCCCACAGCGTCAGCTCGAACCCGTTCGGAAAGCCCGCGTGCGCCAGCAGTGCCTTGGCCGCCGCGAGGTCGCGCGGCGCATCCTTCAGCCGCGGGTTGTACGACCATTGCGCGGGCGGCATCGGGTTGGTCGCGATCTTCGCGTCGCCGCCGAACACGGTCTTGATGATCGCGGCCTTGTCGATCGCCATGTCGAGCGCGCGCCGCACGTCGACGCGGTCGAGCGGCGGATGCTGCGTGTTGTACGCGACGAAGCCGACGTTGAAGCCCATCCCCGAGAACAGCGTGAGCTTCGGATCGCGCTTCACCGTGTCGAGATCCGCGGGCCGCGGAAACACCGACACCTGGCATTCGCCGCCCGCGAGCTTGCGCAGCCGCGTCGCGGGATCGGGCGTGATCGCGAACACCAGGTGCGCGAGCTTCACGTCGTCCGGTTTCCAGTAGTCGGGGTTCGCGTCGTAGCGGATCACCGCGTCCTTCTGGTACGCGCGCAACTGGAACGGCCCGGTGCCGACCGGCAGCTGGTTGATGTCCGCCTCGCGATGATGCGCCGCGAGCTGCGATGCATACTCGGCCGACAGGATCGACGCAAAGGCCATCGCGAGATTGCGCACGAAGATCACGTCGGGCGTCTTCAGCACGAAGCGCACCGTGTCGTCGTCGACCTTGTCGATACGCTCGATGTTGCGGTCGAAGCCGAGATCGCTGAAGTACGGGAAACTCGTCGGATACGCCTTGCGGAACGGATCGCCCGGGTCGAGCATTCGGCGGAACGTGAACACCACGTCGTCGGCCTGGAACGGCCGGGTCGGCTTGAACCACGCGGTGGTCTGGAATTTCACGCCGCGCCGCAGGTGGAACGTGTACACGCGCTGGTCGGGCGACACGTCCCAGCTCGTCGCGAGCGCCGGCTCGGGATCGAGCGTGCCGCGCTTGAATTGCACGAGCGCGTTGTAGATCGTGAACGTGCTCGCGTCGAAGTCGGTGCTCGTCGTGTGCTGGCCCGGATCGAAACCGGCCGGGCTGCCTTCGGAGCAGTACACGAGCGTCTTCCCGGCCGGTGCGGCGAACGCGTGCGGCGCCGCGAGCGCGAACAGCGCGCCGGCGAGCAGGCCGATCCGGAGACGACGCGCGACGGACGGAACGAAAGGAGTCTTCATGATGGCGATCACGGTGAGAGAAAACGCAATGAACTGCGCTTCATCTTCGCGTGCGCGTCGCGGATCGCTTACCAATTAATTCGCCATTGCTTATCGTGTTGGATTGCATCGGATCGCGTCGGCGCGTTCGCCGATTCGCTGCTTTCGATATGCGCAAAGATTGGTTGGCGCGGCCCGGGTGCCGACGTAAGGTCACGGGTCCGTCCGGCGCGGCGCGCACCGCGAAGTGCCCGCCGTCACCCCGCCGCGTCTCCGCTTCCCTGCCCCGAGGCTGCCCGATGAGCACACGTCACACCCCGATCGACACCACTCCGGCCGATCCGCGCCGCCGCCGGCTGCTGCACGGCGCCGCCGCCGGGCTGGCCGGGCTCGCCCTCGCGCCGCTCGGCGGCGCGCCCGCCCATGCGCAGGGCAACGGCGCGCGGCTGCGGATCGGCTTCCAGAAATACGGCAATTTCGTCGTGCTGAAGGCGCGCGGCACGCTGGAAAAGCGGCTCGCGAGCCAGGGCGTCGCGGTCGAATGGCTCGAGTTTCCCGCCGGGCCGCAGTTGCTCGAAGGGCTGAACGCCGGCGCGATCGACGTCGGCACCGTCGGCGAAACGCCGCCGATCTTCGCGCAGGCCGCGGGTGTCGACTTCGTCTACATCGGCAGCGAACCGCCCGCGCCGCGCGGCGAAGCGATCGTCGTGCTGCCCGATTCGCCGCTCCGCTCGGTCGCGCAATTGCGCGGCAAGAAGGTCGCGCTCAACAAAGGCTCGAACGTCCACTACCTGCTCGTGAAGGCGCTCGAGCACGCGGGCCTCGCGTACACCGACATCCAGCCGATCTACCTGACGCCCGCGGATGCGCGCGCGGCGTTCGTGCAGCGCAACGTCGATGCGTGGGTGATCTGGGATCCGTACCTCGCCGCCGCCGAACGGCAACTGAACGCGCGCGCGATCGCGAACGGCGAAGGGCTCGTGCGCAACACGCAGTACTATCTCGCCGCGCGCAAGTACGCCGCCGCACATCCGCAGGTGCTGCGCGCGCTGCTCGACGAAGTGGACGCGGTCGATCGCTGGGCGCGCGACCACGTGCCGGAGGTCGCCGCGCAGCTGTCGCCGCTCGTCGGCCTCGATGCGCCGACGCTCGAGGTCGCGCTCAGGCGCGCCGGCTACGGCGTCCAGCCGATCACGGAGGCGACGCTCGCGTACCAGCAGAACATCGCCGATGCGTTCAGCACGCTGAAGCTGATTCCGGGCAAGGTGACGGTCGCGAACGCGCGCTGAGCGCGGCGCGGCGGACGGGCGACACGGTCGGTGAATCGCCGCGCCGTGTACCATGGCGGCCATCATGCCCATCCTCTCTCTTCGCACCCTCCTGATCGCGCCGGCGCTCGCCTGCTCCATCGTCTCGCACGCCCAGCAGGTCGGCGTCGTGACCGACGGCGTCTACTACTCGCCGAACCCGCATCTCGCGGCCGGCACATCGCTGCAGATCCTGCCCGACGACGGCAAGGGCGTCGCGCTCTGCTGCGCGACCGTCACGGGCCCGGCCAAAAAGCCGTCGCGGCAGATCCTCGACAACCTGCACGATCGCACCGTCGCCGCCTACGCGCTGACGATGCCGCGCTCGCTGCCGGCGGACACGTCGGGCTTCGGCGTCGTCGGGCCCGCGCGCTTCGTGCGCGACGGCGCGCATCCGGAAGCGGTGCTCGACGACAACCTGCGGCTCGTGTTTTCGACCTGCACGTCGATGGAAGGCACGCACTACCTCGGCAGAAAGGTCGGCAACCGCAAGCTGCTGGTGCACCTGTACGAGTATTTCGACGGCGAATTCGAGCCGACCTGCAAGGACAGCGACCTGCAGGACGGCAGCGCGGCGGGCAAGTAGCGCCGCCCGCGCCGGCCCGCGTCACCACGCCTGCCGGTAGAGCGCCAGCGCATCCGCTTCCGTCACCTCGCGCGGATTGTTCACGAGCAGGCGGGTCTGCAGCATCGCGTCGGCCGCCATCCGCGGCAGGTCGCCCTCCGTCACGCCGACCTCGCGCAGCGTGCGCGGGATGCCGGTCGCGGCGATCAGCCGGTCTATCTCGTCGATCAGCGCGCGGGTTTTCGCTTCGTCGCTGCCGGCAGCGGCCGGCGCGACGATCGCCGCGAGTTCCGCATACAGCGGCGCGGCGGCCGGTGCGTTGAAGCGCAGCACGTGCGGCAGCACGAGCGCGTTCGACAGGCCGTGCGGCACATGGAAGATCCCGCCGACCGGATACGCCAGCGCGTGCACAGCCGCCACAGGCGCGTTCGCGAACGCCTGGCCGGCGAACATCGCGCCCACCAGCATCGCTTCGCGCGCGTGGCGGTCACGACCGTCGTCGCAGGCCGCCAGCAG
Source organism: Burkholderia ubonensis subsp. mesacidophila (assembly GCF_002097715.1). NCBI lineage: Bacteria > Pseudomonadati > Pseudomonadota > Betaproteobacteria > Burkholderiales > Burkholderiaceae > Burkholderia > Burkholderia ubonensis. The sequence goes on along the minus strand of NZ_CP020738.1, from coordinate 1,272,780 downwards.
GTTGCGCGAGAGCAGCGTCAGCGCCTTTTCCGCCAGCATGTCGGAGATCGGATTCTTCAGGCGCGCGGACGTATAGGCCTCGATCGCGTGGACCATCGCGTCGATGCCGGTCGCCGCGGTGGCCGCGCGCGGCAGGCCGAGCGTCAGCTCGGCGTCGAGGATCGCGACATCGGCCAGCAGGTGCGGCGACACGACGCCCATCTTGCGCGCTTCGCCGACCGTCACGATCGACACCGCCGTCACTTCGGAGCCGGTGCCGGCCGTCGTCGGCATCTGCACGAGCGGCAGCCGCGCGCTCGTGACCTTGTCGACGCCGTACATCTGCGCGAGCGGCTGCTGCCCGGGCACGAGCGCCGCGATCAGCTTCGCGACGTCCATCGACGAGCCGCCGCCGAGGCCCAGCACGATCTCGGCGTCCGCCGCGACCGCTCGCCCGGTCGCCTCCAGCACCACGTGCTCGGGCGGATCGGCGACCACGTCGTCGATCACGGTCACCTGCCAGCCGTGCGCGGCGAGGCTCTCGAGCGCCGGCGCGAGCACGCCGCTGCGATGCAGGAACGCATCGGTGACGACGCACAGCCGCACAAGCGCGGGAAAGCGCTCGCGCAGCAACGCGCCCATCCGGCGGGCCGCGCCGAACTCCACGATCAGCGACGGCACGGTGCGGAATTGAAATGGGTTCATCGGGTGTCTCCTTGATGGGTTGTCGCACCGGCTGTGGCGTCGCGCCAGGTGGCGGCTCGCGTCGCGGCGATCGGGCGACGGAATGATCCTGCTCGAGCCGATCCGTCGAAGATGCGGCGTTTCCCGGTGGGCGTCAAGCCCGTCGGCCGCGCGGCGCCGCCCGCTGTTCCAGCGAATCTCCCGACCTCTGTCCATCGACGCGTCCCGTGCACGTTCCCATCATCGGCGCACCCCATCACCGCTCGCGCCCCATGAAGACTTTCCCGACCTTTCGCGCCGCCGCGTGCCGCGCGGCGCCCTGCTACTTCGACACGCCCCGCACCATCGACAAGGCCTGCGCGCTGATCGCCGAGGCGGCGCAGCATGGCCTGCATCTGGGGCACGAACCTGCTGATCGGCGACGACGGCCGGCTGCTGAACCGTCACCGGAAGCTCGTGCCGACCTACTGGGAAAAAATGACCCGGGCGAACGGCGACGGCAGCGGCCTGCGCGTCGTCGATACCCGCATCGGCAAGCTCGCCGCGCTCGTGTGCGGCGAGAACACCCATTCGCTCGCCCGCTTCGCGCTGCTCGCTCAGGGCGAGAACGTCCACGTGTCGTCGATCTCGCCGCGCTGGCCGGGGGCAACGCGGGCGCGCCATCACCCGGATAAGGCTTGCGGCATTCACCCCGCGCGCCTTATCCGAGGCAACGTTCATCGCACGGTCAAGCGAACTTTCACCCTCATTCCGTCAAGCGCTCCCGGGAACAGGCGTCGTCAGAAGCAGGTCGTCGGATTGCGGGCGCCTTGCGGAAGGTCGGAGCGCTTCTTGAATACATGGCAAGTCCACCCTCCTCGTGTCACCGTGATATGGCTGCTGTTGGGCGCACCTGCGGGTACGAATCCGCCAGCGTGCTCGCCCGCGATCAGGATGCACGTCCCTTTTTGGAATGCGTCACGCAATGCTGCGTCGCTCGAATTCCGCAACCTGGCTGGCCAACCGCTCAGCCCGCCTTCGTCCCTGTAGCCGGGTGAAAATTTGCACCCTTCGGCTTGTGCGTACCCCGTCAGCGCGAACAACGACAGCATCAAACACAGACCCTTCGGAATGGAACGCTGCAACATGATTTGTCCTCCTGATTGACCGGCCCGCTCGGACCGGTATTGAAATGGCTTCGATCCCCCATCCCTGTCAGATGACCGCGGCGAGCACCGCCAGATGATTGGCCGACAGGTCGGTGACCTCGACATGAACGTTGTCGTTCAACGCATAGGCGTTGTTGATGCGGAAGGTCAGATGCGTCGAGCCGGGGAACATTTCGATACAGCAGTATTGATCCTGGCCGTGGAGCTGGCCCAGGTGGATCGCCAGCCACCAGTGCGTGTAGTTGGGCGCATTGTTCACGCCGTTGGACACGGGGTCGTAGTGCACGCAGACGTAGTAGCGCTCGCCATTGGCTTGCGCACCTGCGCCGGGAGTCATGTTGCCGAGCTGGCAGGCGGATCTGGCCACGACGTCCACGACGGTGGTAAACCAGTTGCCCCAGGGTGGCGCGCCAACGATCGCATAGCCGTGCGCATCATATTGAACATACTCGGCGTGCCGCGCGGCGGCGAAGGCGACTGCCGGCGCATGGTTCGCCCACGCCGAGCCCGCGTTGAGCGCGGCGCCGGTCGCGATCGAGGTGAACATCTGCCCCGGATCGTCATTGACCGGCACCCCGAAACCGGAGCTCGCCCAACGCCAGCAAGCGCATTGGTTGGCTGGAATGGGCCAGCCGGGCAGCGTCGCCAGATCGAAACTGGCAATGGCGCCGCCGGGATTGTTCGCGCACGCATTGCGCAACGCGTTGAGTTGATTCAGTGTGAGTGGCATGTCGGTTCCTCGATATCGCCAGGGTTCGCTTACTGGGTCTTGAACATGTCGGCGGAGAACTTCCCTTCGGCGACCTTGAGCGGCCACGCGCTCTTGACGCCCTGCGGTTTCGGCCAGGGCGAATTCAAAGGCGTCGTGTTCCTCGGCGCGTTGAGGCTGAATTGTTGCGACGCTTGCGCGACGGGCGGCAACTTCGGGGCTGCGTTCGGCATGGTGATTCCCTCCTGAAAGAGGCTTGATGGGTGATGCAACTCGCGTAGCAGTGCGAAAGCAGAATCGCAGGGCTGGCCTACGCGATCGTCGGCCCTGTCCGCCGATCGATTCGGCGATGTCCCATTGTGTTGAGCGGCGGCCGTCGCGCCTATGGATCGAAAGTCACGCCCGAGGTCATGGGCGCAAGGTCGTGGCGCGTGGGGGCGCGGGCCGGAAAGCGCCTACAATCGACGCAATGCGCGTTGCCTGCGTGACATCGAGGAGCCGCCCATGCCGAAGATCGATCTCGCCAACGTACCGGAACGCAAAGGCTCCGGCTATCCGCCGCCGTTCGACGCCTCCTGCGCCGAGCGCATCCGCCAGCGGCTCGGCGATGCCGGCGGGCTCGCCGACTTCGGCGTGAACCTGATGCGCCTGCCGCCCGGCAACTGGTCGAGCCAGCGTCATTGGCATACCGCCGAAGACGAATTCGTGTACGTGCTCGCAGGCGAGCTGACGCTGATCGAGGACGGCGGCGAGACGGTGCTGCGCGCCGGCGACTGTGCCGCGTTTCCGAAAAACACCGGCAACGGCCACCACATGATCAACAGGTCGGGCGAGGTGGCCGTCTATCTCGAAGTCGGGTCGCGCTCACCCGACGACGTCACCACCTGCGCCGACGTCGACATGATGAGCCCGAGCAGCGACGGCCGGTTCCTGCACAAGGACGGCACGCCTTATACGGCGTCCGGCGGCTAGCGCATGTCGGGCAATCCTGATTCTTGATTCCAAGTCAAAACGATTTCGCTTTCGGCGGCGTGTTCACTCGCGTGCAAAGCGGGCACACTGGATTCCATTGCGCTCGCCCCGGTGGCCCCGCCCCACGCGCCGCGCCCCCCCGAACGCACCGCTGACGCGTTCGGCCCTGCCCAACGAAGCGTCTTCGCAGGAAACCGTCATCATGAACGCCCCCATCGACCATCGGCCGTGCCGGCGCGAGGCCCGCAAGGTTCGCCGCGCACGCGTCAAGGCCATGACGTCCCATGCCCTCGCAGGCATCCGCGTGCCCGCGCCGGCGGAAGCGGCGTACACGTGGCAACCCGTCGCCGACGGCATCTATGCAATCGTATGGCGCTCGACCGTCTCCGGTCAGGCGGTAGCCGTCTCAATGCCTTAAATTTTCCAAATCACGTGTACCAGGCCGCAACGGACGCTAGCATGAGCGCCTGACGCGCCCGTCGGCCGGGCGCGCATCATCTTTTCCATGAGAAACCCCTGATGAAGCTTTCCTTCGAAGCGCTCGAGGCCCTGGATGCAATCGACCGGACCGGCACGTTCTCCGAAGCGGCCGAGTTGCTGCACCGCGTCCCGTCGGCGCTCACCTATCTCGTCCAGAAGCTCGAAAGCGATCTTGGCGTCGTGCTGTTCGATCGCAGCGGCCGCCGCGCGAAGCTCACGCAAGCCGGCAGGGTGGTCGTCGACGAAGGCCGGCGGCTGCTGTTCGCCGCCGGCCAGCTCGAGATGAAGGCGCGGCGGATCCAGTCGGGATGGGAAGCCGAGCTGCGCATCTGCATCGACGAGATCATGCCGTTCGCGGCGCTGTGGCCCTACGTGCACGCGTTCGACAAGCTGTGCATGGACACGCGCCTGCGCCTGTCGACCGAAGTGCTCGGCGGCTCCTGGGATGCGTTGATCACCCGGCGCGCCGATCTGATCGTCGGTGCGCCGGGCGAGCCGCCGCCGCTCGCGAACATCATCACGCGTCCGATCGGCGAGATGCGGCACGTGTTCGCCATCGCGCCGCACCATCCGCTCGCGGCCGAGCCGGAACCGCTGACGATGGCGGACGTCGCGCGGCACCGGCGCATCGTCATCAGCGACACGTCGCGCGAGCTGACGCCGTGGTCGATCGACGTCGAGCCCGGCCAGCAGGTGCTCGCGGTGTCGAGCCTCGCCGCCAAGGTCGCCGCACAATGCGAGGGCCTCGGCGTCGGCGCGCTCCCCGAGTGCGTCGCCGAGCGCGCGATCGCGGATGGCAGGCTGGTCCCCCGCCAGGTCAACGGCATGCGCGACGTCACGCAGTGCTTCCTCGCGTGGCGCGACGACGAGATCGGCCGCGCGCTCAGCTGGTGGATCGAGCAGTTCGACCGCCCGGACCTGATCGAGCGGTTCACCGCAAGCCTTTGACGAAACCGCGCGTCAGGTCGGCAGGCAGCGCACGGCCGCCGGCCGCCCGGTCCCGGCGAGGGTCTCGCCGAGCCGCTCGAGTTCCGCGACGAGCCAGCGTTCACCCGTTTCGTCGCAGCGCTGCAATGCCGCTTCGAGCGCGGCCTTCGCTTCGCCGGCGCGGCCGTCGGCAGCCAGGCAGCGCGCGTACTGCGCAAGCAGGAACGTCCGCACCGCGCCATAGCCCGTGTCGGACAGCGCGTCGAGCGCGGCACGGAACCGCGGCGCCCACGACGCGCCCGCGCCGGTCGCCGACTTCAGGCATTCGTCATAGCAATCGCAGCAGGCAAGCCAGACCCTGAACCCCGCGCGGCTCGCGCACGCGCGCAGCGCGGCAATGCCGCGCTCGGCGACGCCGAATGCGCCTGTGAGCAGCGCGATGGGGATCAGCCCCTCGGCCAGCACGTTGCCGATCACGGTTTCGGGCGCGTAAGCGCGCGCGAGGTCAAACGCCTGCGTCGCGATGCGCAGCGCCTCGTCCGGCGCACCGAGCGCCCATTGCACGCGGGCGAACGTCGCCAGTGCGACGATGCCGTGCTCGGGATGCTGGCCGGCCGCATGCCAGCGCCGTTCGCCGTACGCGCACACGTTCAGCATCTGCTGGAGCCGGCGGTGCGCGGCCTCCTGCTCGCCTCCGTAGTGGAACGCGGCCGCCTCGGCGTGCAACGCGAGCATCTGCGCCGACGCCTGGTCGAGCAGGTGCGCGCGCGTACGCAGGCCGCGCGCCCATCGCAACGCGTCACGCGCGTCGCCGGCCTGCAGGCTCGCGCTCCATCGGCCCCACAGCGCGCGCAGCTCGTATTCGGCGTCCCCCGCCGCAACAGCCAGCGCGTGCAGCTCCGACCACGTCGCCTGCACCGCCTGCGTCGGGCCCGACGTATATGCCAGCGCGGCCGCGAACGCGGCGAGCAGCGGCATCCGCAGCTCGGCGGACACCGGCGCGATCTCCGGGTCCCGCGTCGCGTCGAGCGCGACGCGCGAGCGCTCGCAGCATTCGTCGACGAGCGACAGGTCGAACAGGCACGGCACCGCCACCGCCGCGAGCGCGATGCCGACCGCCTTGTCGCCGGCCGGCGAGAACGCCCAGTCGAGCGCGACGCGCAGGTTGCCGAGCTCGTGCCGCACGGCGTCGAGCCAGGCGGCCGACCGCGCGTCGAAGCGCCCGGCCGGCGCCTGCGTGAACAGCTTCTGGAAAAAGCGCGCATGCGCGAGCGCCGCCGCCTTGCATTCGCCGTTGTTTTCGAGCTGCTGCAGCGCGTAGGCGCGCGTCGTCGCAAGCAGCCGGTAGCGCGGCGCGCCGTGCGCGTCCTCGCGGATCAGCAGCGATTTCGACACGAGGCCGGCGATCGCATCGAGGATGTCCGTCCCCGACAGCCCCCTCCCTTCGACGACGTCCTCGACCGCCTCAAGCGAGAAGCTGTCGCGGAACACGCCGAGCCAGCGCAGCAGCATGCGCTCGGGCTCGCCGAGCAGGCGGTAGCTCCAGTCGTACATCGCCTGCAGCGTCTGGTGGCGCGGCAGCGCGGTGCGGAAGCCGCCCGTCAGCAGCCGGAAATGGTCGTCGAGATGGGTGGCCAGCACTTCGACGCCCAGCAGCGCCGCGCGAGCCGCGGCAAGCTCGATCGCAAGCGGCAGGCCGTCGAGGCGCCGGCAGATCGCCGCGATCAGCAGCAGGCTGCGCGCATCCAGCGGAAAGCCCTGGTCCGCCGCGCGCGCGCGGGCAACGAACAGCTGCACCGCGCTCGTCGTCAGGATCGCGTCGCCGCAGTCGTCGTCGCCGGGCACGTTCAGCGGCGGCACCGGACGCAGCCACTCGCCACGGATGCGCAGCGCCTCGCGGCTGGTCGCGAGGATGCGGAGATCCGGGTGCGCGTCCGCGAGCGCGCCGGCGACGTGCGCGACGGCATCGATCACGTGCTCGCAGTTGTCCAACACGAGCAGCATCCGGCGCTCCGCCAGATGCGCGACGAGGGTGTCGAGCGTGGCCGAACCGGTCGGCTCCGCGATGCCGAGCGCGGCCGCGACCGCATCGGGCACGAAGCGCGGGTCCGACACCGCCGCCAGCGGCACGAACGCGACGCCGTCGGCGAAGCGCGCCGCGACCTGCATCGCCACCTCGACCGCGACGCGGGTCTTGCCGATGCCGCCCGCGCCGACCAGCGTCACGATGCGCGCGGCATCGAGCGCGGGAATCACTTCGGTGATCGTCCGCTCGCGGCCGATGAGCGCGGACGCCGCGGCGGCGAGCCGCAACGCCGGTGGCGGCTCGTCCCGCGGGGCGGGCGCGTCGTCGTGGCGGCCGGCCGCGAGCCGATAGCCGCGCCCCGGCACGGTCAAGATCAGGTCGCGGTCGTCGGCGAGCGCCTTGCGCAGCGCGGCGATATGCACCTGCAGGTTGTTTTCCTCGACCACGGTGCGCGGCCAGACGCGCTGCATGATGTCGTCTTTCGATACCAGCGCGCCATTCGCCCGGATCAGCAATTCGAGAATGTCGAATGCGCGACTGCCGATACGCACCGGCTGGTCGTTCGATCGAATTTCACGTTTATCGAGAAAGACTTGAAGTGGTCCAATGCGGATCATGGCGATTCGGTCTTTCAGGAGATGAGTCAACGGCGGCCGGCCCGACGTGCCGCCGATCAGGATGATCATGCTACGTCCTTTGCGCTTTCCGAAGCTTTAAATATTCAGAATCAACCGATCGAATTTTTTGAAATGACGCGCCGCGGCATGCGATGGGCTTGGTCAATTTTTTAGACAATATTCATATGGCGGCCATGCGTCTCGTCATTGAGTTCGGTATTTCGTGCCGGCCGCGCTTTTATCCGGTTGAATTGTCCGAGCGCCCGGCATTCGCTATTCGGCATTCGAATGAAAACCCGTCGCCGCATGGCGCTTCATAACAATTCAGGTTCCGCTCAGGACTTTCGGCGGTCCGGTGCGCAAACTGCATGCCAGCTTCGGCGCACCGGCGCGCGCCATCGCGCGCCGGCGGCAATCCTTCACCGACATCGGACCATGCCCGCCCAGATGAACGATGCACCGACCGCCCCGTGCGCACGATGAGGCCCCCGACGATGGGCCAGAGCGTCGCCGGCATCCCGATTCCCGACAGCGCGATCGCGCGGGCCGCGGCCGCGGCGGCCACCGCGCAGGAACCGGCGCTCCTGTACCGGCACGCGATGCGGGTCTTCCTGTTCGCGTCGCTCATCGGCCGGCATCGCGCGCTGGCGTTCGACGCCGACCTGCTGTACGTGGCTGCGCTGTTTCACGACATCGGCCTGACCCGCCGCTACCGGGAGTCGCGCCAGCGGTTCGAGGTGGACAGCGCGAACGCCGCGCAAGCGTTCCTCGCCGGGCACGGCGTGCCGGCGGCCGATACGGCCGAAGCCTGGCGCGCGATCGCGCTGCATACCGCGTTCGGCATCCATCCGCACATGGCGCCGCTGACGGCGCTGCTCGGCGCGGGCGTCGAAACCGACCTATTCGGCGCGCACTTCGACGAAGTGACCCGCGCCGAGCGCGATGCCGTGCTGCACGCATGGCCCCGCGGCGCCTGCTTCAAGGAATTGATCCTCGAAGCGCTCGCCGAGGGCATCGCACAACGTGCGGCAACGACGTTCGGCAGCGTCGGCGCCGACGTGCTGGAGCGTCACGACCCGAACTACCGCCGCATGAATTTCTGCGGCCGGGTGCTCGGGTCGAACTGGAAGGATTAGCGGATTACGTCCGAACGAATGCGAGCAAGTCGTCGGCCAGCCGTTCGGCATGGGTCAGGTACAGCGCATGCGGCGCGCCCTCGTACACCCGCAGCGTCGCGTGCGGCACGCGCCTCGCGGTCGCGGCGGCCGTCAGCGCGAACCGGTCGAGATCCGCGCGCGCGATCGTCGAGCCGGTGCGATTCGAGCCGGTGAACAGCGGCCAGAAGCCTTCGAGGAACGCCGCGCGATCCGCGGCGTGACGGTGCCGATCAGCGCCGCCTTCGCGACGCGCCGCGCGCCGTGGCGGGCGACGTAGCGCGCCACGGCGCCGCAGCCCATCGAGAAGCCGACCAGCGTCACGTCATGGTGGTGGTCCTTGCGGGTAGAAGGCTGCGCCGTCAGCGATGGGCCAACCGTGCGATGAAACTGTCGAGCTCCGTCGCAAGGATCATGTCCGCGCCGTTCGCCGGCCGCTTCGCACCGCGCCACTGCGGCTTGTAGACCGCGTCGCCGATCCGGATCGCCGCGCCGCTCAGCGCGCAGCTGCTGCTGATCCGGGATTTCGCGCTGATCCAGCGCTGCTCGTCGTAGCGGAACCGCGTCGGGTCGCTCCACGACAGCAGCACGGACGAGCCGGTCTGCCGCTCGGCCGCGACGATCGCGGTGCGGCGGCGCGCGCTGCCGCTCGACGGCACCGGCGCGACGTTGCGGTGGCGACGGCCGGCGCCGTTCGCGTCGTGGCTCGCCGCCGGCATCGCGCGGCCGGCGGCGTCGGATGGGTCGAGCAGCGTGATCATCCGCGCCCAACGGCTGAATTCGTTCATGACCGCAGGTCCTGGGAAATGGCGCAAGGCCCGGCGCAAGGTCCGGAGACCGGAAGCATGGTGGGAGCCGACAAGGGATCGACGATAGCGGACACGCGCTGAATAGTCCTTTAGCGGATCTGAAGCGTTCTGGCGCAGGCCGGCGCACGCTGCCCGGCCGCCCCGCGTTCACGAAAATTCAGATCGATTCAGTACGCGCCGGCCGACCGGGGTGTAGGCTGCCGCAGCGTTCGTATCCGTCGCAATCCTCAACACATCGCGACGATGCGCGCCCGCCGGTTGCCGGGCGAGGTTGCCACGCACCGGCCAAACCTCATCATCCGTTTCACGCGGCGGCGTTCCGCCGCACGCTCAAGGAGCCTCAATGCGTCCCACGCAAACCGACGCCGTTCCGTCGACCCGGCGTCGCGATATGTTGTTCGCCGGCGCGACCGCCGTCGCAGCCGCCGCGCTGCCGACGGCGGCATCCGCCGCCGGCGCCCCGAAACAGGCCGCCGCCACTTCTGCTCACCACGGAGCGCATGCCATGAACGCGATCACGACGAAAGACGGAACGCAGATTTACTACAAGGACTGGGGCACGGGCCGCCCGGTCGTCTTCTCGCACGGCTGGCCGCTGTGCGCCGACGCGTGGGACGCACAGATGCTGTTCCTGGTGCAGCACGGCTATCGCGTGATCGCGCACGACCGCCGCGGCCACGGCCGCTCGGGCCAGCCGTCGCAAGGCAACGACATGAACACCTATGCGGACGACCTCGCGGCGCTGCTCGACGCGCTCGACCTGCGCGAAGCCACGCTCGTCGGCCATTCGACGGGCGGCGGCGAAGTCGCGCACTACATCGGCCGCCACGGCACGAAGCGCGTCGCGAAGGCGGTGCTGATCGGCGCGGTGCCGCCGATCATGGCGAAGACGGCCGCCTATCCGGGCGGCCTGCCGATCGACGTGTTCGACGGCATCCGCAAGAACGTCGCCGAAAACCGTTCGCAGTTCTACAAGGATCTCGCGGTGCCGTTCTTCGGCTTCAACCGGCCGAATGCGAAGGTGTCCCAGGGCACGATCGACGCGTTCTGGGCCCAGGGCATGATGGGCGGCATTCACGGCCAGTATCTGTGCATCCGGGAATTCTCCGAGGTCGACTACACCGAGGACCTGAAGAAGATCGACGTGCCGACGCTGATCCTGCACGGCGACGACGACCAGATCGTGCCGATCGACCATTCGGCGCACCTGTCGGCGAAGCTCGTGAAGCAGGCGCAGCTCAAGGTGATCCCGGGCGGGTCGCACGGGATGTGCGTCGTCAACGCCGACCGGATCAACGCCGAGCTGCTCGCGTTCCTGAACGCGTAACGCATCGCGCGTCCGGCATGGCGATCGGGCCATGCCGGACGCGTCACCCAACCCACGCAACCCTGCGTCACGCCATGAAGATCGCGATCGCCGGTGGTTCCATTGCCGGGCTCTCGGCCGCCCTCACGCTGAACTGCATCGGCCACGACGTGTGCGTCTACGAGCGCGCCGACCACGCGCGGCTCGGTCACGGCGGCGGTGTCGCGGTGCTGCGTCCGATGATGGCGTTCCTCGAAGCGCATGGGCCGCATGGACATTACTCGCGCGCGATGCTGGGCGTGCCGACCCGCCGACGGCGCTGGATCGATCGCGACGGCCGGGTCGTCGGCGACGCGGCCGAGTGGCTGCCGTTCTCGTCATGGGACGTCGTGTACCGCTCGCTTTGCGCGATGTTGCCGGACGGGCTGATCCGCTACGGCTCGCCCGTGACCTGCGTGAGCCATGACGCGGGCGGCGTCGACGTGCTGATCGGCTCGACGCTCGAACGCGTGGACCTGCTCGTCGCCGCCGAAGGCACCGGCTCCGGCATCCGCACCGCGCTGTTCCCCGACTGCACGCCCGTCTACGCCGGTTACATCGCGTGGCGCGGCGTGGTCGACGAAGCGGCGTTCGCCCCGGGGGCGATCGACGCGCTCGTCGAGAACCTGACGCTCCATCGCCAGCCCGGCGAACTGTTCATGGCATTCCTGATGCCCGCGCTCGACGGGTCGCGCGCGCCGCGCACGCGGCGCTTCAACTGGATCTGGTATCGCAACGAACCCGACGACGACCGATTGCGGCGGTATCTGACGGATGCCGACGGCCGGCCGCACCATGCGTCGGTCGGGCCGGGCCGGCTGTCGGCCGAATCGGCCGGCGAACTCGCTCGGCTCGCGCACGAGCGCCTGCCCGCCGTCCTGTCGCAACTGGTTGCCGCGACCGGCGCGCCGTTCGTGCAGGCGATCTCCGACCTGCTCAGCCCCGCGTTCGCCGACGGCCGCATCGTGCTCGCCGGCGACGCGGCCTGCACGCTGCGGCCGCATACGGCGTCGGGCACGTCGAAGGCCGCGGCCGATGCGGTAGCGCTGGCGCAGGCGTTGCCGCCCGGCACGGGCGACGTCGCGCAACGCGTCGCCGGGTGGGCTGCGGCGCGCCGGGCCGCCGCGATCGCGCTTGCCGACACAGGCGTGCGGCTCGCCGCCGGCTTCGGCCTCGGCAGCGCGCACGCGTAGCTCCGCGGTCCATGCCGCGAGCTTTGCACAGTGCGCAAAGCTCGATTGCGTGCCGCACGCATTCCGGCCGAATCGGGCCCTCGCTAAGCTGGCGGCAATGCGTTCGAGGGCGTCGCTCCGGTCGACCCGGCGCTCGCCTCGAGATCCCCCTCGTTTCAGGAGTCGAACATGTCGTCAACGGAATCCCCCTCGCTCGCGGCACGGCCGCATACCGCGAAGCTCACGCGCGGGCTCATCGCGCTGTTCGCATTCAGCTGCGGCGCGATCGTCGCGAACCTGTACTACGCACAACCGATCACCGAGCTGATCGCGCCCGGGCTGCACATGTCCGGCGACACCGCGAGCCTCATCGTCGCGTTGACGCAGATCGGCTATGCGCTCGGCCTGTTCTTCATCGTGCCGCTCGGCGACCTGCTCGAGAACCGCAGGCTGATGATCGCAACGGCCGTCGTGTCGATCGCGAGTCTCGCCGCCGCGGCGCTCACGCGCACGCCGGGCGCGTTCCTTGCGATCTCGCTGCTGGTCGGCTTCAGCTCGGTGGCCGTGCAGATCCTGATCCCGCTCGCCGCGCATCTCGCACCGGATCATGCCCGCGGCCGCGTGGTCGGCACGATCATGAGCGGGCTGCTGCTCGGCATCCTGCTCGCGCGGCCGCTGTCGAGCGTGGTGGCCGACGCGTTCGGCTGGCGCGTCGTGTTCGCGGCCGCCGCAGTGGTGATGACGCTCGTCACGGCCGTGCTCGCGCTGACGATTCCGTCGCGCAAGCCCGACCATCGCGCGACGTACCTCGAGTTGATCGGCTCGCTGCTGCACCTCGTCCGCACGATGCCGGTGCTGCGTCATCGCGCGCTCTACCAGGCGCTGATGTTCGCGTCGTTCAGCCTGTTCTGGACCGCGGTGCCCGTCGAACTGACGCGTCACTACGGACTGTCGCAGTCGGCGATCGGCCTGTTCGCGCTGGTCGGCGCGATCGGCGCGACATCCGCGCCGGTCGCGGGCCGGCTTGCCGATGCCGGCCACACCGTGCGCGCGACGCTGATCGCGCTGGTCGCGGGTTCGCTCGCGTACGCAGTCGCGCTGATCCACGGCGCGGGCCTGTACGGCCTCGTCGTCACCGGCATCGCGCTCGATTTCGCGGTGCAGATGAACATGGTGCTCGGCCAGCGCGAGATCTATGCGCTGGACGCCGCGAGCCGCAACCGCCTGAACGCGCTGTACATGACGAGCATCTTCGTCGGCGGCGCAGCCGGCTCGGCGCTCGCGAGCCCGCTGTACGAGCGCGGCGGCTGGCCGCTCGTGGCCGCCGTCGCCGCCGCGTTTCCGCTGGTCTCGCTCGCGCACTACCTCGCGATCGGGAAGCCGCACGCGCGACGGCACGCGTCGACCTGAACCCCGGTGCGGCATCGGGCCCGCGGGCATTCAGCTTGATTCATTCGCGCTTAAGGACTGTGCCGCCCCGCCCTCCTAGACTTCGCTTCGTTCGCCGCGGCCGCTTCCCACCGGTCGGCGCCGCGGTGCTGCATCGCATCTCGTAAAAGGAATGTCACCATGTCGTCCTTGCTCAGCGACTACGATCTGCGCGGTCTCGCGCTGCCCAACCGCGTCGTGATGGGGCCGATGACGCGCTCGCGCGCGCCGCTGCGCGGCCAGCCGACCGCACTGATGGCGCAGTACTATGCGCAGCGCGCATCGGCCGGCCTGATCGTCTCCGAGGCCACCAACGTCAGCCCGGCCTCCGCATCGTTCGAACTCACGCCCGGCCTCGTGTCCGACGAACAGGTCGCCGGCTGGAAGCCGATCACGGCCGCCGTCCATGCGCACGGCGGCCGCATCTTCGCGCAGCTCTGGCACGGCGGCCGCGTCGGCTCGATGACGCTGCTGGGCGGCCAGGCGCCGCTGTCGCCGTCCGGCGTGAACGACGATCTCGAACGGCTGCAGGTGTGGGCCCAGCTGAGCAACGGCTACTACACGAAGATCCATGCAACGCCGTCGCACGCGATGACGACGGCCGAAGTGGCGGAAACCGTCGGCGAATTCCGGCGTGGCGCCGCCAACGCAATGGCGGCCGGCTTCGACGGCGTCGAGATCCACGCGGCCAACGGCTACCTGCCGCACCAGTTCCTGTCGTCGACGCTGAACCGCCGCGACGACCGTTACGGCGGCTCGCTCGCGAACCGCGCGCGCTTTCTCGAGGAAATCGTCGATGCAGTCGGCGACGTCATGCCGCTGAACCGCGTCGGCGTGCGCATCTCGCCGTACGCGCACTACAACAACGTGCGCGACGCCGATCCCGACGCAACCTACGCATACGTCGGCCGCCTGCTCGACGAAGCCGGCGTCGCCTATCTGCACGCCGCGGACACCAATGGCTGGAGCGGCGAGCCCGATCTGCCGCGCATCGTCGCGAACGCACGCGCGACGTTCAGCGGCACGCTGATCGTCAACGGCGGCATCGCGCCCGACGCCGCGCACGCGCTGATCGCGGCCGGCGACGCGGATCTCGTCGCGTTCGCGCGCGCGTACATCGCCAATCCGGATCTCGTCGAACGCATCGCGTCCGGCACGCCGCTCGCCGTGCCGCATTCGGCCGGCTGGTACGGCGGCGACCACGCGGGCTATGTCGACTACGCGCGCCACGATGCGGCGGGAGCGGCGGGAGCGGCGGGAGCGGCGGCATGAGCATGGCTCCCCGGACGCGATCGCTCAAGGAGGCAGCATGAAACGCAAGCGGTTATGGCTCGGCGCGGCCGGCGTCGCGCTCGTCGTCGGCGCGGCGATCGCCGGCAGCATCCTGTACGAGCCGGCGATCGCGCCGATCGCGCCCCCGCCGCCGGCCGCGTTCGCTCCGCAGTTGAAGCGCGAAGGCGCGCGGATCGTCGCGCTCGGCGACTGCGTCGTCTGCCACACCGCGAAGGACGGACGGCCGTTCGCCGGCGGCCTGCCGCTCGCGACGCCGTTCGGCACGATCTACGCGACCAACATCACGCCCGATTCGGACACCGGCATCGGCACGTGGTCGCGGGACGCGTTCGCGCGTGCGCTGCGGCGCGGGATCGCGCGCGACGGCCATCCGCTCTACCCGGCGTTTCCGTACATCCATTTCACGCGCATGTCGGATCGCGACATCGACGCGGCGTACGCGTACCTGATGAGCCGCGAGCCCGTGCACGCGACCCCGCCCGCCAACCGGCTGATGTTCCCGCTCAACTTCCGTCCACTGGTGGCGTTCTGGAACGTGCTGTTCCTGCGCGCCGGCGAGCGCCCGGCCGACCTGTCGCAGAGCGCCGAATGGAACCGCGGCAAGCGGCTGGTCGACGGCCTCGGGCATTGCGCGTCGTGCCATTCGCCGCTCAACGCGATCGGCGGCGAACAGGCCGGCCGGGCATTCGACGGCGGCCTCGTGGACGGCTGGGACGCGCCGCCGCTCAACATGCTCGATGCGGCGGTAAAGCCGTGGACCAAGGCGCAGCTCGTCACCTACCTGCGCACCGGCCGCGCGTCCGAGCATGGCGCCGCGGCGGGTCCGATGCTGCCCGTCACGCGCGATCTCGCGACGGTGCCGATCGAGGATGTCGAGGCGATCGCCACGTACGTCCTGTCGCTGCAGAAAGGCAGCGCCGCGCACCCGGTCCCCGTCGCGGCGCCGGCGAAGACACCCGCCGAACAGCGCGGCTCGGTGCTGTTCCAGGCGTCGTGCGCGCAATGCCACGGCCCCGCGTCGCCGATGCAGGCGATCGGCGGGCGCCCGTCGCTCGCGACCAGCACCGCGGTCAACGCGGCGACGCCGCGCAACGCGATCCAGATGATGCTCGGCGGCATCGACTGGCACGGCGTGGACGAGACGAACTACATGCCCGCCTTTGCCGGCCTCTACGACGACCGGCAGATCGCCGACCTCGCCGCCTACCTGCGCGGCGCGTACTCGACGCAACCGGCGTGGAGCGGCGTCGACACGATGACCGCGAAGCTCAGACAGGAGAACAGCGCCCGATGATTTCCCTTAACGTGAATGGCGTCGCGCACACGCTCGACCTCGATCCGTCGACGCCGCTGCTCTACGCGCTGCGCGACGACCTGCAGCTGCACGGCGCGAAGTTCGGCTGCGGGCTCGGCCAATGCGGCGCATGCACCGTGATCGTCGACGGCAAGCCCGTGTTCTCGTGCCTGCTGCCGGTCGGCGCGATCGGCGGCAAGAAGGTGCGCACGCTCGAAAGCCTCGGCAGCGCGGCGCAGCCCGGCCCTCTGCAGCGCGCGTTCGTCAAGCATCAGGCCGCGCAGTGCGGCTATTGCATCGCCGGCATGATCATGCGCGCGCAGGCCTTGCTCGAATGCAACCCGAAGCCGACCGAGCGCCAACTGCGCGATCACATGGAGCCGAACCTGTGCCGTTGCGGCACGCACATGCGGATTCTCGCGGCGATTCGCGAGGTGGCCGGGCTTCCCGATCCGGCATCGACCAACGAAGGAAAGGCCAGCCGATGAGCGCCGACCACGACGACATCGACGAAAGCCGCCGGCGCTTCATGCAGGCCGGCGCGCTGTTCGTCACGTTCAGCCTCGTGCCGGGCGCCGACGCGCTCGCGCAAATGGTGATCGCCGATGAAGGCGCGGCCGTGCATGTGTCGAGCGCGACCCAGGCGCTCGCGGGCAGCCTGAAGACCAACCCGATGCTCGACGCGTGGATCCGCATTGCGCCCGACGGCCACGTGACCGTGTTCACCGGCAAGGTCGAGCTCGGCACCGGCGTGCGCACCGCGCTGCTGCAGATCGCCGCCGAGGAACTGAACATGCGCGCGTCGCTGATCACGTTCCTGACCGCGGACACCGGCGCGTCGCCGGACGAAGGCCTGACGGCCGGCAGCCATACGATCGCCGACAGCGGCAGCGCGCTGCTGAACGCCGCCGCGCAGGTGCGCGGCCTGCTCGTCGACGCGGCCGCGAAGCACCTCGGCGTCGCGGCCGGCGCGCTCGTCGCGAACGACGCGACGATCCGCGCGCCCGACGGCCGGACCCTGACCTACGGCGACGCGGTGCGCCTCGTCGACCTGCACCGCCCGGCGACGCCAACATCGCCGCTGAAGGACCCGAAGACATTCCGCACGATCGGCGCGTCGCTGCCGCGCGTCGACATTCCGTCGAAGGTCACGGGCGGCGTCAGCTACGTGCAGGACCTGCGGATGGACGGGATGCTGCACGCGCGCGTCGTGATGCCGCCGGTGTACGACGCGACGCTCGCCGGGTTCGATGAGCGCGCGATCCTCGCGATGCCGGGCGTCGTGCGCGTCGTCCGCGACGGCAGCATGCTGGCCGTCGTTGCGCGCGGCGAATGGCAGGCGGTCGTCGCGCAGCGCGCGCTCGCGGCGTCATGCCGCTGGACGCCCGGCCGGCCGCTGCCCGACCCGGCCACCGTGCATCGCGACCTGAAGACGCTCGCGACGCAGTCGATCACGATCGCGGACCGGCACGCGCCGGCCGCGCCCGCGGTGAAGACGGTGCGCGCCGATTTCATCAAGCGCTACCTGCTGCACGGCTCGATCGGGCCGTCGTGTTCGGTCGCGCTGCTCCGTCACGGCACGCTGACCGTGTGGACCCATTCGCAGGGTGTCTATCCGCTGCGTGACGCGCTCGCCGAGATGCTGTCGATGCCGAAGGACAAGGTGCGCTGCGTGCACGCCGAAGGCTCCGGATGCTACGGCCACAACGGCGCCGACGACGTCGCCGCGCACGCCGCGCGGATCGCGGTCGCGCTGCCGGACCGGCCAATCCGCGTGCAGTGGATGCGCGAGCAGGAGCACACGTGGGACCACTTCACGCCGGCGATGGTGACGAGCGTGCGCGCGTCGCTCGACGCGCTCGGCCGGATCGTCGATTGGCAATACGAATTGTGGAGCAGCTCGCACAACGAGCGCATCGTCAACGCGGGGCGGCTCGTGCCGGCGCGCATGCTCGAGAAACCGTTCGCGAGCGCGCCGTCCGTGCCGATGCCGCAGCCCGAAGGCGGCGGCGACCGCAACGCGATTCCGCTCTACACGCTGCCGAACCTCCATGTGGTTAACCACTTCTCGCCGACGATGCCGCTACAGACGTCGGCGATGCGCTCGCTCGGCGCGCATACGAACGTCCTTGCGATCGAGAGCGTGATGGACGAGCTCGCGCAGGCGGCCGACATCGATCCGGTCGAATTCAGGCTGCGTCACATGGAGGATCCGCGCGCGCGCGACGTGATCCGGCTCGCCGCGCAGCAGTTCGGCTGGCCGCGCCCGCCGCGCGCGCGCAACCGCGGCGTCGGTTTCGCGTTCGGCAAGTACAAGAACCTGATGGCCTACGTCGCGATCGCAGTCGAGGTGTCGGTCGTGCCCGAGACCGGGCACGTGACGCTCGAGCGCGCGGTGGCCGCGGTCGACGCCGGCCAGATCGTCAACCCCGACGGCATCCGCAACCAGATCGAGGGCGGCATCGTGCAGTCCGCGAGCTGGACGCTCTACGAGGCGCTGCGCTACGACACCGAACGGATCCGCAGCTTCGACTGGAGCAGCTACCCGATCCTGCGCTTCTCGTGCGCGCCGATCGGCGTGCACGTGCACCTGATCGACCGGCCCGGCACGCCGTTCCTCGGCGCGGCCGAAGCGTCGATGGGGCCGACGGCCGGCGCGCTGGCGAACGCGCTGTTCGATGCGACCGGCATGCGCGTGCGCGAGATGCCGCTGGCCGGCGATGCGCTGCGCCGGCGCATCGAGACCTGATTGCGGAGAACCAGCATGGATATAGTCCTGTCGATGCGGGTGTTCGTCCGGATCGTCGAGACCGGCAGCCTGACGCGCGCGTCCGAGTCGATCGGACTGACGACGCCGCGCGTGTCCACGCTGTTGCGCACGCTCGAGCAGCATCTCGGCGGCAAGCTGCTGAATCGCACGACGCGCAGCCTGTCGCTGACCGAGGACGGCGACGCGTACTATCAGCGCTGCGTCTGCGTGCTGCGCGAGATCGACGAGATGGAAGGCCTCGTGTCCGGCGCGATCCGCTCACCGCGCGGCCGGCTCAGGGTCAACCTGCCGCCCGCGATGGCCAAGCACGTCGTGATCCCGGCGCTGCCGGCGTTCGTCGCCGACTATCCGGACATCGCGGTCGAGCTGGGTGTCACGGACCGGCAGGTCGACCTGGTCGCGGACGGCGTCGATTGCGTCGTGCGCATCGGCGCGCTCGACGATTCCGGGCTGGTCGCGAAACGGATCGGCAGCATGTCGACGTGCACGTGCGCGTCGCCCGGCTATCTCGCGAAACACGGCATTCCGCAGGACGTCGCCGATCTCGGCGCGCATCTCGCGGTGAATTACGTGTCGTCGGACACCGGGCGCCAGCGCGTGTGGGACTACGTCGTCGACGGCGAACTCCGCACCGTGCCGATGCGCGGCGCGGTGGCCGTCAACGATGCGGACGCGGGCGTCGTGTGCGCGCTCGCGGGGCTCGGGCTCGTCAAGACTTCCGTGTACCTGGTCGAGCGCTGGCTGGCGGCGGGCACGCTGCAGGAAGTGCTGCCCGGCTTCAACGCGCCGCCGCGGCCGATTTCCGTCGTCTATGCGCCGCACCGTCACGTGCCGCAAAAGCTGAAGGTCTTCGTCGACTGGCTAGCCGCGCTCTATGCGGCCAATCCGGCGTTGCAGGGCCGGCGACGCTAAAGGGTGAGGCGGGCCGGCGCGCCCGCTTGCTCGCGCTCGAAGCGCGCATGGCACGCAGCGACGCGTTCGAATTCCCCCGCGTCACGCAGCTTCTCCAGCGCATACGCGCGAGCCGATTCGGTCAGCCGGTACTGTGCGTGAGCGCCCCGAAACTCGACGGTCAACAGCGACTTCGCGACGAGCTCGCCGAGCCCGCCGATCGTCTCGCCGAGCGACGTGCCGTGCGCCGTCGCGACGGCGCACGCGGCATCGAACGTGAACGGGCCGACGAAGCAGCCGAGCCGGCGAAACAGCGCCCTCGCGGCAGGATTCACCAACGCATGGCTCCAGTCGAACGTCGCACGCAGCGCCTGATGGCGCGGCAGCGCGAAACGCAAGCCGCCGGTCAGCAGGTTCAAGCGATCGTCGAGACGCGACGCGACCCCTTCGATGCCGAGCGTCGCGACGCGCGCAGCCGCCAGCTCGATCGCCAGCGGCAGCCCCTCGAGGCGCCGGCAGATATCCGCGGCCAACCGGATGCCGCCGTCGTCCACCACGCAACCGGCCGTCGTCGCGCGGATGCGGCAGAGAAATAACTGGACGGCGGAGCAGCCGGCGATCTCGTCGGCGCACGCGTCACTGTCGGGCACCGAGAGCGGCGCGACGCGCAACACGCACTCGGCGGGGACATGCAGCGGCTCGCGGCTGGTCACGAGCATGCGCAGCGTATCGGAGCGCGCCGCGAGCGTCTCGACGAGGCCCGCGACCACGTCGACGACATGCTCGGCGTTGTCGAGCACCAGCAGGCAGTGCGACGCGGCGATCGCATCGGCGATGGCGTCGATGCCGGGCACGCCGTCCGCCGCCGCGCCGAGGGCGGCCGCGAGTGCGCGCAGCACGTCGTCGCGCGTCGCTGCGCACGCGAGCTCGACCCAATGCACGGCGCGCCGGGAGCGGCTGCGCGTGTCGTGCGCGACCTGGGCGGCGACGCTCGTCTTGCCGATGCCGCCGGCGCCGACCAGCGTGACGACCGGCATCCGGTCGAGCATGTCGATGATCTGCGCGATTTCGGCCTGCCGCCCGATCGGCGCCGCGAAAGGCGACGGCGGGCCGTCGCCGGGCGTCGATGCGTCCTCCGGCCCCGCGGCCTGCGAACCGGCGACCAGCAGGTAGCCCCTGCCCGGCACGGTCTTGATCAGGTTCCGGCTGTCGCCGAACAGCTTGCGCAACGCCGCGACGTGCACCTGGAGCAGGTTCTCCTCGACGATCGCGCCGGGCCAGACGGCGTCCATGATGTCGTCCTTCGACACGACGGAACCGTTCGCGCGATGCAGCACCTCGAGAATGTCGAACGCGCGCGCGCCGATGCGCAGCGGCACGCCATGCCGGCGCAGGTCCCGCTGCTCGAAATCCACCGACAACGTCCCGATTCGGACCATGGCTGTCTCCTGCGACCTTTTGATGACGGCCCGGCGAACGTGGCGATACCGGGCCGGGAATCGGCGCGTTGCGCCTCCCCTTCTGCACATACCTGACGCCCAACGCCGATCGCGCGCCCCGAGTGTAAGCACGCACGAATGCAATGTCTTGAACGAAAATGCGCTGCCCGGGCATTCGCTGTGCCATCGCGGAACTGCGCCGGAACGGTCGCGAAGCGCGCGAATGGCACGAATCGCACGATTCAGCGGCACGAATCGGCGCCCGCCCACCCGGCGACCAGCGCAATTTCGTTCAATTAAGCTTGGGGCAGTCACGCGTCCCGTATAAACTGCCCATCGACTCTTTCGCCTTCCGAATGACCTTCAAGGATCCTGCGCCATGTCTCGTGCCCTCAACGCTCCCCCCGCGCCGCCGTCGAAAGACACGCTCGGATGCGTGTCGGGCCTGCTGTCCAAGGATATCGAGCGCGCCGCGGACGGCATGACGTTCCATCGCAAATGCATGCCGGGCGATCAATTCGAGCGCATCGAGATGCCGGCCTGCGACCGCGGCTTCCTGATCGGCGTTTCACTGCAGGACGGACATCGTCGCGCGTTGTATCGGGGTGCGCGGCGAGTCGAGCGGGCGTTTCAGCACCACTCGATCTATATCCGGGATTTCTCGGAGCACTTCCGGGCGGATCTGTACGGCAATTTCGACTTCGTGCTCGTGGAAGTGTCGCGGGCCTGTCTCGACCGGCTCGGCGCGGAATACGGCGACGCGCTGATCGCCGGCCTGACCTGCGCGGCCGATCAGTGCGACCCGGTGCTCGGCCATCTCGCGCACGCGGTCGCCGACAGCCTCGACATGCCGGGCGCGCTGAACACGCTGTTCGTCGAGCAGATCGGGCTCGCGATCGGCACGCACCTCGCGCGGCGCTACGGCGACGCAGCCACGGGCGACCTCCACCGCAAGGGCACGCTGTCGCCCGCGAAGGCGGCGCGCGCGAAGGAGCTGCTGATGGAAAAGGCGAACCTGGGCGTGTCGCTCGCGGAAGTCGCGAACGAGTGCGACCTGTCGCGCGGCTATTTCATCCGCGCGTTCTCGCGCACCACCGGCCGCACGCCGCACCAGTGGCTGCTCGAACAGCGCGTCGCGCAGGCTCGGCAGTTGATCGAGACGACCGGCATGACGCTCGCGGAAATCGCCGCGGCCTGCGGATTCGCGGACCAGAGCCATCTGAGCCGCGTGTTCGCGAAGGTCGTCGGCCATGCGCCCGGCGCGTGGCGGCGCGGCGCCGGCCGCTGAGCGCATGCCGCAACCGAACGCAGGCAAACGGCGTGCACCGCCGCACGGCGACCGAAACAAGGGCGACGACAATGGATAAATTCTCCGCACTGCGCGCGTTCGTGGAAGTGGCGGAAACCGGCGGCTTTTCGCGCGCAGGCCGGCGCCTGGATCTCGCAGCATCGTCCGTGGTGCGCGCGGTGGACGCGCTCGAGGCCTCGCTCGGCACCGTGCTCCTGAACCGGACGACCCGGCAGGTGACGCTGTCCGACGCGGGCGCCGTCTATTACGCGCGGGCAAAGCGGCTGCTCGACGATCTCGCGGATGCCGACGCGCTCGTCGCCGACCGCGGTGACGCACCGTCCGGCCCGCTGCGCGTGTCGGTGCCGGTTTCCTACGGCAGCCGGTGCATCGCGCCGCACGTCGCGGCGTTCCTCGCGCGCTACCCGAAGGTCGACCTGGACATGCAGCTCAGCGACGAACGCGTCGACCTCGTCCTCGACCGGATCGACGTCGCGATCCGGCTGGGCGAAGCGGCGCCGACCGCGGACGTCGTCGCACGGCGGGTCGGCACGTTCCACCGCTACGTCGTCGCGAGCCACGACTACCTGAACGCACACGGCGCGCCGGCCACGCCGGGCGATCTGGCCGAGCACGCGTGCCTGCGCTTCCATTTCGGCATCGACCAGCAGGTCTGGACGTTCGCCGGCGCGCACGACACGGCGAAGGTGCGCGTGACGGGGCGCCTCAGGTCGAACCACATCGAGGTGCTGTACGACGCCGCGCTCGACGGCGCCGGCATTGCGCTGCTGCCCGACTGGCTCGTCGATCCGGACATCCGGTCCGGCCGGTTGCGGCGGCTCTTCGACGACTACGACGCCACGCCCGACCATGCGCGCTCGGTCGTCACCGCGCTCTATCTGCCGAACCAGCGCGGCTCGAAGCGCGTGACCGCCTTCATCGACTTCGTCGCGTCGCTCTCGGACGGACGGGACTGATGCGAGCGCCGTCGGGCATCGGCGGTTGCCGGACGGCGAAGCACACCTTGATCGTCATGAAAATTCCGGCGCCGCACGCGCATCGCGGGCTTCCGGAAAATTCAGAACGATTCATGTGACCGCGCCCGCCGGCTCGCCTATCCTCGACGAACGCCCGCGTGTCCGCCCGGCCGCGCGCTTGCCCGATGACGAGGTCCTCACCTTGCCCCGCTCGTCGCCCGGGCATCCTTGCCAACCACGCGCGGCACGTCGTTCCGCGCACATGAACCGCCGACGACCAGGAACGAACATGAACGACAACAAACTGCCCGTGCTGCTCGGCTTCAACGGCGGCTTCGTCGACACCGCCGGCTTTCTCGCGCTGCAAGGCCTCTTCACCGCGCACGTGACCGGCAACTTCGTCACGCTCGGCGCCACGCTCGTGTCCGGCACGTCGGGCGCGATCGCGAAGCTCGCGGCGCTGCCCGTGTTCTGCATCGCGATCGTGCTGGCGACCGTCTGCGCGAACCGGCTGAGCGCGCGCGGCGTCAACGCGGTGCGCGTGATGCTGCTCGCGCAGGCCGTGCTGCTGACAAGCGGCGCGGCGCTCGCGGTGAGCGTCGGGCCGTTCCCCGACAGCGATGCGCTGCCCGCGCTCGCGACCGGCATGACGCTCGTCGTCGCGATGGCCGTGCAGAACGCGCTGCACCGCCTGCACCTGTCCGACGCGCCGCCGACCACGCTGATGACAGGCACCGTCACGCAGATCATGATCTCGCTCGGCGAACGCATCGGCTCGCGCGCGCCGGGCAAGCCGGGCAAGCCGGGCGACGCCGCGCGGCTGCGGAGGATGGCGGTCAGCGTCGCCGCGTTCGCCGCCGGTTGCGGCGCGGCGGCGGGCCTCTACCTGGCCGCCGGCCTGTGGTGCCTGTTCCTGCCGCCGCTGGTCGTGATGATCGGGTGGGCCGGCGCGCGAAGCGCCGCGCCCGACGCGACCGCGCACTGATCCCGGTCCGCCTGCGGCCGATTCGCCGGCCGCGCGCGCGGCGATAAAAAAAGCTGCCGCGTCACCGACGCGGCAGCTTCGCTACCCCTGCATCGCTTTTGCACGTCGGGCCCGCATGCCGGCCCGACGCACGAGCATCACTTCGCGGGCACCGCCGCGAGAATCTCGTGGGCGTTCGCCGTGCGCTGCTTCGCCTTGTGCACCATCGTGTACGCGTAGTCGACGCCGATGCCGTAGGCGCCCGAGTGCTCCTTCGCGATCGCCATCACCGCGTCATACGTGCCGCGGTGCGCCCAGTCGCGCTGCCACTCGAGCATCACCTGCTGCCAGGTCACCGGCACGACGCCGGCCTGGATCATGCGCTGCATCGCGTAGTCGTGCGCTTCCTTGGACGTGCCGCCCGACGCGTCGGCCACCATGTAGATTTCGTAGCCGCCTTCCAGCATCGCGCACAGCGCGAACGTGTTGTTGCACACCTCGGTCCACAGACCCGACACGACCACTTTCTTGCGGCCGTTCTTCGCGAGCGCGTCGCGCACCTTCTGGTCGTCCCACGAGTTCATCGACGTGCGCTCGAGCAGCGGATGATCCGGGAACACGTCGAGCAGCTCCGGATACGTGTAGCCCGAGAAGCTCTCGGTCTCGACGGTCGTGATGATCGTCGGAATGTCGAACGTCTTCGCGGCCTTCGCCAGCGCGACCACGTTGTTCTTCAGCACTTGCCGGTCGATCGATTGCACGCCGAACGCCATCTGCGGCTGCTGATCGATGAAGATCATCTGGCAGTTGTCCGGGGTGAGAACTTCGAGTTTCGGGTTGCTCATGTTTGCTCCATCCTCTCAATCTTCAAAACGTCACGGGGATGCCGGCTTGCGCGGCATCGGCGATGCCGATCGCTTCGGCGTCTTTTCCATGCTAGCAACGTCCCGCTTAAATATCCTTAAATCTCCTTAATTCAACATCGATTCGCGTCGCAACAGCGCCCTGCCTGCCTACAATGCGTTCGTCGCGACGCTTACCGCATGCGATCGTCAGTCACCCGAATCATTCGGCCGCGCCCCGCCCGCTCGTCACGAGCGCGCTGCACGCGGCCATCCCATCGACCTACCGCCAAAGGACCCGCTGATGAAAATCTATGTCCTGTCGTTGCTCGCCGGCGTGCTCGTCGGCGTGATCTACAGCCTGCTGCACGTCCGCTCGCCCGCGCCGCCGCTCGTCGCGCTGGTCGGCCTGCTCGGCATCCTCGCCGGCGAGCAGATCGTGCCGGTCGCGAAGCAGGTGCTGTCGGGCACCGCGTTCCATACTGCATGGCGCGAATCGAAGTGCAACCAGCACATGTTCGGCGCGCTGCCGGGCCGCGACGCGAACCCACCCACCCAGGTTGCCAGCCATTCCACGGAGAACCGTTCATGAACACGTCAAGCGCGAAATCGCCCGATCTCATCCTCCGCAACGGGCGCTTCACGACCTTGAACCCGTCGCGCCCGACCGCGAGCGCGGTCGCGATCACCGACGGCGTCTTCTCGGCTGTCGGCGACGACCACGAAGTGATGGCCCTCGCGGCGGGCCGCACGGAAGTCGTCGATCTCGGCGGCCGAGGCGCGCTGCCCGGCCTCATCGACAACCACCTGCACATCATTCGCGGCGGGCTGAACTTCAACATGGAGCTGCGCTGGGACGGCGTGCGCTCGCTCGCGACCGCGATGGAGATGCTCAAGCGGCAGGTGGCGATCACGCCGCCGCCGCAATGGGTGCGCGTCGTCGGCGGCTTCACCGAACACCAGTTCGCCGAGAAGCGGCTGCCGACCCTCGACGAACTGAACGCGGTCGCCCCCGACACGCCGGTCTTCATCCTGCACCTGTACGACCGCGCGATGCTCAACGCAGCCGCGCTGCGCGTCGTCGGCTACACGAAGGACACGCCGGAGCCGCCGGGTGGCCAGATCCTGCGCGACGCAAACGGCAACCCGACCGGCCTGCTGCTCGCGAAGCCGAACGCCGCGATCCTGTACGCGACGCTCGCGAAAGGCCCGAAGCTGCCGCTCGAATACCAGGTCAACTCGACGCGTCACTTCATGCGCGAGCTGAACCGCCTCGGCGTGACCGGCGCGATCGATGCGGGCGGCGGCTTCCAG
Organism: Burkholderia ubonensis subsp. mesacidophila; assembly: GCF_002097715.1. NCBI lineage: Bacteria > Pseudomonadati > Pseudomonadota > Betaproteobacteria > Burkholderiales > Burkholderiaceae > Burkholderia > Burkholderia ubonensis. Next base: position 1,246,258 of record NZ_CP020738.1, on the reverse strand, counting down.
AACTATCCGGAGGACTACGAAGTCATCCACCAGCTCGCCGACGCGAAGCAGCTGACGGTCCGCCTCGCCTACAACCTGTTCACGCAGAAGCCCAAGCAGGAGAAGGACGATTTCCTGAACTGGACGAAGACGTCGCGCTACAAGCAGGGCGACGACTATTTCCGGCACAACGGCGCGGGCGAGATGCTCGTGTTCTCCGCCGCGGATTTCGAGGACTTCCGCCAGCCGCGCCCGGACATGGCGCCGGAGATGGAGTCCGACCTCGAGGACGTCGTGCGGATCCTCGCGCAGAACCGCTGGCCGTGGCGCATGCACGCGACCTACGACGAGACGATCGGCCGCGCGCTCGACGTGTTCGAGAAGGTGAACCGCGATACGCCGCTCGCGGGGCTCAACTGGTTCTTCGATCACGCGGAGACGATCTCGGAGCGCTCGATGGATCGCATCGCCGCGCTCGGCGGCGGCGTCGCGGTGCAGCACCGGATGGCCTACCAGGGCGAGTATTTCGTCGAGCGCTACGGCACGAAGGCCGGCGAGGCGACGCCGCCCGTCGCGCGGATGCTGTCGAAGGGGCTGAAGGTGTCCGCGGGCACCGACGCGACGCGCGTCGCGAGCTACAACCCGTGGGTGTCGCTGTCGTGGCTCGTCACCGGGCGGACGGTCGGCGGCCTGCGCCTGTATCCGCAGGCGAATTGTCTCGACCGCGAAACGGCGCTGCGGATGTGGACCGAGAACGTCACGTGGTTCTCGAACGAGGAAGGCAGGAAAGGCCGGATCGAGGTCGGCCAGCTGGCCGACCTGATCGTGCCGGACCGCGACTACTTCGCCTGCGCCGAAGCCGACATCGCCGACACGACGTCGCTGCTGACCGTGGTCGGCGGCAAGGTCGTCTATGCGGCGGGCCCGTTCGCCGATCGCGATGCGCCGCTGCCGCCCGCGATGCCCGACTGGTCGCCCGTGCGCGCGTTCGGCGGCTATGCGGGCTGGGGCGCGGCGGGCGCCGACGGCCGGCCGCTGCAGCACGCCGCCGCGCAACTGTGCGGCTGCGCGAGCGCGTGCGGCGTGCACGGCCACGCGCACGCGCGCGCGTGGTCGAGCGAGGTGCCGGCCTCCGACCTGAAATCGTTCTGGGGCGCACTCGGCTGCGCGTGCTGGGCCGTTTGATGAACGGCGCCCTCCGCCGGATCGACGCACACGCGACCGCGCTGCTGCGGCCGCTGGCGCGCAGCCGGGCCGTCCGCTGGCTGGCCCTGCTCGGCCTGTGCGCCGCATATCTGCAAGGCGGCCTGCACAAGGCCGGCGACTTCGGCGCGGCCGTCGCGGAGATGCGGCACTTCGGCGTCGAGCCGGCCGCGCCGGTCGCGGCGCTCGTGATCGCGGTCGAGCTGGTCGCGCCGCTGCTGATCCTCGGCGGCGTGCTGCGCTGGCTCGGCGCCGGCGTGCTCGCGGGCTTCACGCTGTTCGCCGCCTGCGTCGCGAACGCGTTCTGGCACGCGCCGCCGGACGCGCGCTTCGCGACCACCGCGGCCTTTCTCGAACACGTCGGCCTCGCGTGCGCATTCGTGCTGCTCGCGCTTCACGACCTGCGCGAGCGTGGCTCGGACGCCCGCCCCGCCGCCGCCCCCCGATAGCAAGCCCATTCCGTATCGCCAACCGTCATGTCAAACCAAGCAATGAAACCCGTCATGAAACTCAACGCGCTTCTCCTGTCCGCGGCACTCGGCCTGGCCGCTTCGATCGGCGCGACCGGCGCGGCGCACGCCGCGCAGCCGACCCGCGCTGCACCGACCGTCGCCGTCGCGCCGCAGTACGACACGACCCACGTGTACGTCGCCCCCGAAGACGTCGACCGCTTCGTCGCGAGCTTCCTCGCGACCTTCGGCGGCAAGAGCACGCCGCAGGTCGTCGCGACGGTCACGCCGACGCCGAGCTCGACCACCTCGCAACTGCTGCAGACGCCGGTCGGCACGGTCTCGCTGTTCGGCTTCAAGACGCCCGTTCCCTACCCGTTCGGCGCGGAACGCACCGGCTACCTCGTCGCCGACATGGATCGCGCGATCCGCGACGCGCGCGCGGCCGGCGCGAGCGTGCTGGTCGAGCCGTTCCCGGACCCGATCGGGCGCGACGCGGTGATCCAGTGGCCGGGCGGCGTCAACATGCAGCTCTACATCCATACGACGAAGCCGAACTACGCGCCGTTCGAGCGCGTGCCGGAGAACCGCGTCTACGTGCCGCGCGACGTCGCGAACGCGCTGATCCGCGGGTTCGTGCGCTTCTCGCACGGCAAGGTGGTGTCGGACGTCGCGCAGGCGCCCGGCGTCGAGATCGGCCGGCCCGACGACCACTATCGCCGGGTGCGGATCGAATCGCCGTTCGGCAAGATGGTCGTGCTCGTGACGGACGGCCAGCTGCCCTATCCTTACGGCCGCGATACCACCGGCTACGAAGTCGCGAGCCTGACCCGGACGCTCGAGCAGGCCCGGGCCGCAGGCGTGACCGTGCTCGTGCCGCCGTATTCGGCCGACGGGCGCGACGCCGCGATCGTGCAGTTCCCCGGCGGCTACGTCGCCGAGATTCATCAGGCGACGCAGCCGTGATGCGCGCAGCCGACGCCGTGTTTCGACCGCCTCGCGCATCGGCCGGCGTCTGCGCCGCGCTGCTCGGTGCGTCCCTGCTCGCGGCGCTGACGCTCTGGTCGACGCCGGCCGCCGCGCAGGAAAGCGACGCGCCGATCGTGCCGGGCGACCTGCCGAAGCAGCGCCCGGCGATCATGACGAACCGCTGGCAGGAACGCTGGTATGCGCTCGCGAATCCGGCGTTGCGCACCGAGCCGCTCGACAGCCTCAAGTACATCCCGCTGTCGCCGACCGACCCGTACAGCTACGTGTCGCTGGGCGCGAGCCTGCGCGAGCGTTTCGAGTCGTCCGACGCAGGCAATTTCGGCGTCGGGCATACGGCGGGCGATTCGTACCTGATCCAGCGTTTCCGCTTCAACATCGACGCGCATCTCAACCGGCACGTCGAGCTGTACACCGAGTTCGAGGACGCGCGCGCCTTCGGCAAGAACAGCGTGACGCCCACCGACAAGAACCCGCTCGATCTGAGGCTCGCGTTCGTGTCGTTCGTGCAGCCGTTCGACGCCGGTACGTTCAAGTTCCGCGTCGGGCGGCAGGACTTCCTGTTCGACCTGCAGCGCTTCGTGTCGTCGCGCGACGGCCCGAACGTGCGCCAGTCGTTCGACGCGGTCTGGGCGGACTGGGTCAGCGGCCCGTGGCGCGTGATCGGCTTCGTCAGCCAGCCGGTCCAGTATCGCGACGACAAGGTGTTCGACGACACGTCGAACCCGCACATGCGCTTCCATACGATCCGGATCGAGCGCCAGGTGCTCGGCAAGAACGAGCTGTCCGCGTACTACTCGCTGTACGAGCGCGACAACGCGCGCTACCTCAGCGCACACGGCAACGAACGCCGCGACGTGTTCGACGCGCGCTTCGCGGGGGCGGCCAACGGCCTAGACTGGGATCTGGAAGCGATGGGGCAGACGGGCCGCGTCGGCCCCGAGCGCGTGCGTGCGTGGGCAGCGGGCTCGCGCGTCGGCTACACGTTCGCGAAAACCGCGTGGACGCCCCGCATCGGGCTGCAGGTCGACGCCGCGTCCGGCGACCGGCATCCGGGCGACGGCACGCTCGGCACGTTCAATCCGCTGTTTCCGAACGGCTACTATTTCACGCTCGCCGGCTTCACCGGCTATTCGAACCTGATTCACGTGAAGCCGTCGATCACGGTCAAGCCGACGCCGAAGCTCACGCTGCTCGGCGCGCTGGCGTTCCAGTGGCGCGCGACGACGGACGACGCGATCTACACGCAGCCCGCCAACCCGGTCGCGGGCACGGCCGGGCGCGGCACGCGCTGGACCGGCGCGTATGCGCAGGTGCGCGCCGACTACACGTTCGACAGCCACCTGACGGGGGCCGTCGAAGGCGTGTACTACGCCGCGGGCAACACGATCCGGGCCGCGGGCGGCCACAACAGCGAGTACCTGGGCGTCGAGCTGAAGTTCGGATGGTGAGTGCGCGGCCCGATGCGCGCAGGCAGCCCGCCGCCCATCCTCACGCGATGGTGTCGACGATGCCGCCATCCACGCGCAATGCCGCACCCGTCGTCGCGGACGCTTGCGTCGAGCATGCATAGACGACCATGTTGGCCACTTCCTCGGTGGACGCCGCGCGCTGGATAATCGACGAGCCGCGCGTCGACATGACGAAGTCGTGCGCCGCCTGTTCGATCGTCTTGCCTTCGTTCTTCGCGGTTTCGGCGAGCATGGCGCGCACGCCGTCGGACAGCGTCGGTCCCGGCAGCACCGAATTGACCGTCACGCCGCTGCCGGCCGCGAATTTTGCAATGCCGCGCGCGATGCCCAGTTGCGCCGTCTTCGAGAAACTGTATGCGAGCATGTCGGGCGCAATGTTCAGGCCCGCTTCGGACGACAGGAAGACGACACGGCCCCACTTGCGATCCATCATGTCCTTCAGGTACGCACGGGTCAGCCGCACGCCCGACATGACGTTGGTCTGGAAGTAACGCTCCCATTCCTCGTCTTCCGTGCTGAACAGATCGCCCGGGCCGAAGAAGCCGAGGTTGTTCACGAGAATATCCGTGCTCGGCACCGCCTTGACGAATGCGTCGACGCCCGCGCTCGAGCCGAGATCGGCCGCAACGCCGCGCAGCTTCGCGTTGGGAACCGTCTCGCGAATTTTCGCGATCGCGCTGTCGATGGCGTCCTGGGAGCGTCCGTTGAGGACAGTATCCGCACCGGCCGCTGCCAGGCCGGCCGCAATTGCCAGGCCGATACCGCCAGTCGATGCGCTGACGACGGCGGTCTTGCCGGAAAGATCAATAATCACTTGTTCGACTCCTGTTGAAAGTGAGCAAGGCGACGAGGCCCTGCTCGCGCATTTCACGCCAGAAGTCGAGCATCTTGCCGGCGGGCGACTTGCCGTTGGGGCTCGCGCTCTTCTCCAGGCGCGGGGAAGCACGAATCGAGTCTAGGTTGCCCGGGCGCGACTGTCCAAGACATAATTCGACAAACTTGAGTCGCAAGAGGTCTCAAATGGCCGACGTGTGTCGGCTCCGGTTTTTCATTGCCGGGGCTGAAGGGACATACCCCGGCCGCGCGGCGCGACAGGCTCGCGAATCTCACGCGGCAAACGCCCGGATCATGCCCGCGGCGACCGTGTGATGCGTCGCCTCGTCGATCAGCACGAACGCGCCCGTGCCCGGATGCGCGTCGTACGTGTCGCACACGATCGGCTTCTGCAGCGTCAGCGCAACGCGGCCGATGTCGTTCATCTTCAGCTCGTGACGGTCGGTCGCATGCGACAGCGTGTGCACGTCGAGCACCTGCCTGACCGCGCCGATCTTCGCGAACACCGTGCTCGTGGTCTGCTTCAGCAGGTACTTGCGCTGCGGCGACAGCGGCGCCTCGTCGAACCAGCACAGGTCCGCCTCGAGCTTCTTCGCCGGCGCGACCGCCTCGCCCGTCGCCACGAACATGTCGCCGCGCGACACGTCGACGTCTTCCGCGACGCGGATCGTCACCGCCTGGCCCGCGAACGCCTGTTCGACGGCCGCGGTGCCGCCCGGCACCGGCGCGATGATCTCCGCGACCGTCGCGCGGCGGTTCGACGGCAGCACGACGATCTCGTCGCCCACCTTCACCTCGCCCGACTCGATGCGGCCCATGTAGCCGCGGAAATCGTCGGCCGAGCTGCCGTCCTGGCGCGCAACCCACTGCACCGGGAAGCGCAGCGCGTCATGCGCCTGCGTCTCGACCGGCAGCGACTCGAGCACGTCGAGCAGCGGCTCGCCCGCGTACCACGGCATGCGCTCGCTCGCGCCGACGATGTTGTCGCCCTTGAGCGCCGACACCGGCACGAAGCGCACGCCGGTCAGGCCGAGCTGCTGCGCGAGCGTGACGTACGCGTCGCGGATCTCGTTGAAGCGCGCTTCGCTGTAGTCGACGAGGTCCATCTTGTTGATCGCGACGATCACGTGCTGCAGCGCGAGCAGCTTGACGATCGCGCTGTGGCGCTTGGTCTGCGGCAGCAGCTCGGCGACGCCGTTCTCCACCGTCACGCGCGTCGCGTCGATCAGGATGATCGCCGCGTGCGCCGTCGACGCGCCCGTCACCATGTTGCGCGTGTACTGCTCGTGGCCCGGCGTATCGGCGATGATGAACTTGCGCTTCGCCGTCGCGAAATAACGGTACGCGACGTCGATCGTGATGCCCTGCTCGCGCTCGGCTTCGAGGCCGTCGGTCAAGAGCGCGAGGTCGAGCTCGTCGCCGACCGTGCGCTTGTTCTTCGCGCGCGACAGCGCGGACAGCTGGTCGGACAGCACGGCCTTGCTGTCGTACAGCAGGCGGCCGATCAGCGTGCTCTTGCCGTCGTCGACGCTGCCCGCGGTGATGAAGCGCAGCACGCCGAGGTCTTCGTTGTTCTCGATGATGCTCATGATGTGAATGTCCTCGTGTGCTTCAGAAATAACCTTGCTTCTTGCGCTGTTCCATCGCGGCTTCGGAGGTCTGGTCGTCCATCCGGGTCGCGCCGCGCTCGGTGATCTCGGTCACCGCCGTCTCGGCGATGATCTTCTCGACGTCGTCCGCGTCGCTCTCGACCGGGCACGTGCAGCTGATGTCGCCCACCGTGCGGAAGCGCACCTGCGCGACCTCGCTCGTCTCGCCCTCGCGCATCGGCGTGAGCGGCGTGACCGGCACGAGCAGCCCGTTGCGGCGCACGATCTCGCGCTCGTGCGCGTAGTAGATCGACGGCAGCTCGAGGTTCTCGCGGGCGATGTACTGCCACACGTCGAGCTCGGTCCAGTTCGAGATCGGGAACACGCGCAGGTGCTCGCCGTTGTGCAGGCGCGCGTTGTACAGGCTCCACAGTTCCGGGCGCTGCGCCTTCGGGTCCCACTGGCCGAACTCGTCGCGGAACGAGAAGATGCGCTCCTTCGCGCGGGCCTTCTCCTCGTCGCGGCGCGCGCCGCCGATCAGCGCGGTGTAGCCGTGCTGCTCGATCGTCTCGAGCAGCGTGACGGCCTGCGCGGCGTTGCGCGAATCGGTCTCGCGGCGCAGCACGACGGTGCCGCGCCTGATCGAGTCCTCGACGTGGCCGACGACCAGCTCGGCGCCGATCTCCTTCGCGCGGCGGTCGCGGAAGTCGATCACTTCGTCATAGTTGTGGCCGGTGTCGATGTGCACGAGCGGAAACGGCAGCGACGTGTTGCGGTTCGCGCCGAGGCCGAACGCCTTCAGCGCGAGATGCAGCACGACGACCGAATCCTTGCCGCCCGAGAACAGCAGCGCCGGCTTGCTGCACTCGGCGACCAGCTCGCGCAGGATGTGGATCGACTCGGCTTCGAGCCAGTCGAGGTGGCTGATGCGGCTGCCGTCGCCGGTGGGCGGGGCAAAGGCGGAATGCTCGAACGTCGTGCTCATCGTGAAGGTCCTGATTGTCGGTGGATTTCCCGGAGCGACCGGGCCGCCGGCGGCACGGCCCGCCGCGAGCGCGGCCCCTGCGTGCCCGCCCGGACGAAGCGGCGGCGTGCTCACGAGCAGACGAGATCATCGGCGAACTGTTCGACGTCCTCGCTGAACGTGCCGCGGAAATCGTCTTCGTCGTAGTAGGCGAGCGCCTGACGGAACATCTTGTCGCGACTCTCCCAGCGATTCTCCACCGGATACTGCGAGATGCGCGCATGGTCGTCGTGCGAGATGTGCAGCGCGTGGCCGTCGACGTGGCGCACGAGTCCCGCGCCGAGCGTGAGCCGCGAGATCATGTCCTGGTCCTCCCAGCCCCAGCCGTGCAAGCGGCCGTTATATCCGTTCACCGACAGGAAATCGCGCCGCCGCACCAGCAGCAGCCCGGGCGCCTGGCGCGTGCCGTCGTTCGCATCCTCCTCGTTGTCGACGATCGACAGTTCCCGGCCGTTGCGGATCTTCACGTCCAGGCGATAGCCGAAGCGCACGACGTTCTTCGCCTGGCGCGAGTTCTGCTCGGTCTCGCGCACGCCCTTCAGCGTCGCGAACGTGCCGGGCGTCGTAACGAGCCTGTTCACGAGCGCCGCCATCACGTCGGGCTCGACGATGATGTCGCAATCGCAGAAGAACAGGATGTCGCGCTGCGCGAAATGCGCACCGAGATTCTGCGCCTTCGTCTTGTGGAAATAGCGCTGGTCGCGCAGTTCGACGACCTGTACCGCGTGCTCGAGGCCCTCGATCTGGCGGGTCAGCAGGTCCGGATCGCCGCCGAAATTGACGATGATGACTTCACCGTCGAGGCGGCGCGCCGTCTCGACGAGACTCGGCAGTGCGCCGCGCAGTTCGTTGCGGTTTCGCCAGGTCACAATGATGGAAAGCATGGTGAATCTCCTCCAGAGAATATCGACGACACAGGGAATGACGCGCGCGCGGCCGCTCACGCATGGCGGAGCGCGAAATCCTTCAGGAACGCGGTCAGCCGGCCGACCGCCTGCTCCGACACGGCGTTGTAGAGCGACGCGCGCAGGCCGCCGATCGAACGATGGCCGTTCAGCCCCGACAGGCCCGCGTCGGCGGCCAGGTTGATGAATTGCGTATCGAGCCGCGCATCCCGGAACCGGAACGCGACGTTCATCGTCGAACGCACCGCCTTCTGCGCATGACCGTCGACGACTTCGCGCAGATCGTCCAGCACCGCGTAAAGCATGGCCGCCTTCCGCGCGTTGATCTCGGCCATCCTGGCGATGCCGCCGACATCGTCGCGGATCCAGCGCAGCACGCGCGCCATCACGTAGATCGCGAACACGGGCGGCGTGTTGTAGTTGGACCGATAGCGAATGTGCGTCCGGTAGTCGAGCATCGGCGGCAGCGTGTCGGGAATGCGCTCGAGCAGCGCATTGCGGATGATCGCGACCGTGACGCCGGCCGGGCCCAGGTTCTTCTGCGCGTGCGCGTACACCATGCCGTATGCGTCGACGTCGAACGGCTTCGACACGAAATCCGACGACATGTCCGCGATCCACGGCGTGCCCCCCGAATGGGCGATCGCGGGAAACTGCAGCCCCTCGACCGTCTCGTTCGACACATAGTGGCGGTACGACGCACGCGGGTTCCAGTCGAGTTCGGCCAGCGCCGGCAGCGTCCGGTAGCCGCTCTCGCTGCCGTCCCAGACGGTGCGCATCGCCACCACCCGCGACGCCTCTTCGATCACCTTCCGGCTCCAGTAGCCGCTCGTCACATACTCGGGCGCGGCGGCGTCCGGCACCAGGAAATTCATCGGGATCATCGAGAACTGCAAACTGCTGCCGCCCTGCAGGAACACGACGCTGTAATCGTCGGGAATGCGCAGCAGGTCGCGCAGGTCGGCCTCGGTTTCCTCGACCAGGCGGAGGAACCACGGCGATCGATGGCTCATGCCCAGCACCGACAGGCCGGTTTCCGGCAACTCGACGACAGCCTGCCGGACCTGCTCGAGCACGACGTCGGGCAGCGCGCCGGGACCGCCCGAGAAATTCAGTTGATTGCGATGCATGTGACCTCACTCGTGAATCGATGGAAAGCGGCCACGCCGCTCACTTGCGCAGATACCCGGCGGACGGACGCAGGCCCCCGCGTCGGAACGCGTCGTTAAGCGGCTCCGAGAAATATCGGAACACGATCTGCGCGACGAGCGCCGACGCGCACATGTAGAACAGGAACCAGAGCGGCTTCGCATGGAGCCCGACGTTCTCGCGCGTCACGTATTCGCGCAGGATGCCGAGCACGACGATATGGAACAGGTACAGCTCGTAGCTGCGCTGCCCGAACCAGCGGATGACGCGCGGCACGAGCGACGACGCCTCGCGGTCGGCGGCCTCGCCGTTCCTGAAGCAGTAGAGCAGCACGGCGGTACTGAACGCGACCACCGATACGCCCCAGACCACGTGCTGCATGATCGGCCCCGACAGATAGGTGATCGCGATCGCGAGCCCGGCCGCGATCCGGAGCGCGAAACTCAAGCCGCGCGAGATGCGACGCGCCGGCAGCAACGCCACGCAGCACCCCAGCGCGATCGCATCGAAGCACGACAGGTAGCCGTAAAGCGCGATGATTTCGTCGTCGGTATGCAGGCTCCGGTAGAACGGCGCGAGGACGATCGGCACGATCAGCAGCGGCACGATGTAGCGCGGGCGCCGCAGGATCAGGAAGACGATCGGGAACGTCAGGTAGAACACCTCCTCGACCGACAGCGACCAGAGGATGTTCATGCTGTAGTTGAAGTAGCCGACCTTCGCCATCAGCACGTTGTGCCAGAACGTCAGCACCGACATGACGGCGACGAACATGGTCGCGGTGTCGGGCTTGTTCACGAACGAGCGCATGTCCAGCGACGCGAGCGCGACGATGATCGCGAGCACGAGAACGAGGCACGGCAGAATGCGTGATGCGCGGAAACGGTAGAACGTGCCGGGCCGGATGCCGCCCGGCGAACCGAAGCGGCGCAGCGACGTCGACGTGATCAGGAAACCCGACACGGTGAAGAACATCGTCACGCCGTAATTGCCGTTGCGCGAAACCGCCTTGATCGCATCGGACAGCCATGGCAGGTCGAACGGCAGCAAGTGCAGCCGGTAGGTCAGGTGAAAATGCAGAATCAGCACGAGCAGGATCGCGATCCCTCGCAGCAGATCCACGCCGTTACTACGGTTGCTCAAATTCATCGTGTTTTCCTGTTGCAGAATTGTGTGGCGCGCCAACCCGCGCCCGCCGGCGACGCGGCGGGCGGCGGGTCGGCGATCAGGCCGCCCGGCGCTGCAGGTCGGCCTTCGTGCGCATCATCCCATGCGCGACTTCCTCGATTTCGTCGATCCGGTATGTGTGGGGAAGGCGCGAACCGCTTGCACCGGCGCCGATCCGCACGACGCCCTGCGCATCCAGCGAGACGCCCTCGTCCGCCCCCCATTCGCGATTGAGCGCGACGGCGTCGTCGGCCGTCACGCCCGCCGGCAGGTCGAGCGCGATCCGCCCGCCGGTGATCACGACCGGATAGCCGCCCGGCAGGCCGTTCGGACCGGGCGCATGCCCGACGTGCCGCTCGATGCGCCCGAGCAGCGCGGCGAGCAATTGCGCCCCCGTCGCCCCGGTGACCTGGTTCAGCTCCGCGCCGGCCGGCAGACGCACGTCGGGCAGCGCGTGCGGCCCGAGCGCCGGCGTCGCGTCGATCCAGACGCGCGGCGGATGCCGGCGGCTCTCGCCCATGATGGCCGCGCTGACCTGCCGGTGATGCGCGAGCATGCGCAGCCGCGCGGTCGCATCGATGCGCAGTGTCGAGCCGTAGACCGCCGCGAGCGTCGCGACGTTGCCGATGCCGCAGACGACGTCGTGACCGAGCCGCGCCAGGATCTCGTTCGACGCATCCGGATAGCAGGCGTTGACGAGCCGGCTCGCGGGCGAATGCGCGCCGATCGCGCGCGCGACGCGCAGCGCCAGCGCGAGCTGCAGCGGCAATGTCGCGCCATAGCCGCTCGTGCGAATCTCGGCCGCCCACGCGTCGCGGGCCGCCGCAATCTCCCACATCGACTGCAGCGACGCGGCATGCAGCACCACGCGCGGCTGCGTGTCGGCGAGCAGGCGCGCGAGATCGTCCGCCGCATCCCATTCGATGGCCTGGCACGCAAAGCGGTGATGCGTGCCGAGCGCGAACGCCCGCGCGTTCGCGGCCTGTGTCAGCCACGCGAGACGCGCCGCGTTGCGGCCCGCGATCACGATGTCCATCGGCTGCCCGAGCGCCGGCAACGCCGCGAGATCGAACGACACGGCCTCGGCGAGCGAGCCCGTGCCCGTCACGAGCAGATCGACCGTCATCGCGCCGGCCTCGTCGCCGGGCTCCGGTTCAGCTCGCTCGCGATCCGGGTGGCGATGTCGTGCCCGGTCAGCCCGTAGCGCCGCAGCAGCTCGTCGGTCGGACCGAAGTCGCCGCTCCAGTTCGCCGGCCACGAGAACGTCGGTTCGCGCACCGCATAGCCGTTCGAGCGGAGCAGATCGGCGAGGCCGCCGAACCGCGCGTGATCGTCGACCACCCAGAGGCCGTCGACGCCGTCGAGCAGCGCGTTGAGCGCGTCGACCGGGAATGGGGCGAGCCGCGCGAGATGGATCACGCCCGCGTCGATGTCGCGCTCGCGCAGGCGCCGCGCGGCATCCAGCGCGACGTGCGTGAACAGCCCGCAGCTGACGAGCGCGAATCGGCCGCGCGCGCCGATCCAGCGGCATTCGGCCGGCTCGCCCGGCAGCTCGCCCCACGGCTCGCGCGGATAGCGGATGTAGGCCGGCCGGTTCCCCGCCATCACGGCGTCCACGACGAAGCGCGTGTCGCTGTCGGACCCCGGCGTCCAGATGTCGAGATTCGGCAGCGACGCCATCACCGCGATGTCGTTGAGCGCCTGGTGGCTCTTGCCGTTCGGGCCGCCGCAGCCGCCGCCGTGCGAACCGACCAGCGTCACCGGCACGCCCGTCTGCGCCAGTCCGACGCGAATCTGGTCGTAGGCGCGAAAGCACAGGAACGCCGCGAACGAGAACACCCATGGCCGCAAGCCGCACGCGGCCATCCCGGCCGCCGTCGACACCATCGACTGTTCGGCGATGCCGGCCATGAGGAAGCGGTCCGGGTGGGCTTGCGCGAAACCGTCGACGCCGTAGGAGTCGGCGAGATCGCCGTCCAGCACCCAGATCCGGCGGTCGCGTGCCGCGTGTTCGACGAGCGCCTGTGCGCAATGTCCGGCCGGTCTCATGCGCCCTCCTCGGTCGCCGCCACGGCGTGCCGGAATTCGTCGTCGGTCAGCGACGTGCAATGCGACAGGCCCGGATCGAATTCGAACGCCGGAATGCCGCGCCCCTTCACGGTTCGGGCGAGCAGCACGCTCGGCTGCCCGCGCCGCCCGAGCATGCCGCGCATCGCCGTCTCGAGCCGGGGGGCATCGTGCCCCGGCGCCTCGCTGACATGCCAGCCGAACGCCTCCCATTTGCGCGCCGCATCGGGCAGCGGATCGGGCACGACGCCGTCGATGCCGTGCCAGCCCATCTCCTGGTAGCCGTTCAGATCGACCACCGCATGCAGATTGTCGACGCCGTAGCGCGACGCGAATTGCGCCGCCTCCCACACCTGCCCTTCCTGGCATTCGCCGTCGCCGAGCACGACCCAGACGCGCGCGCCGGTGCCGCGCAGCGCGAACGCCATCCCGAGCCCGACCGACAGGCCCTGGCCGAGCGACCCCGTCGAGAAATCGACGGCGTCGAGCAGCGTCATGTCGGTATGGCACGGAAGCCGGCCGCCGCTCTTGCCGTAGGTCTCGAGCTCCGCATCGGCCAGCACGCCGACCGACGCGAGCGCCGCGTACAGCGCGACCGACGCATGGCCTTTCGAGAGGATCAGCCGGTCGCCCCGCCCGTCGGCGCGGCGCGCCGGATCGCGGTCGAGTATCCGGTGATGGAGCACGATGAGCGTGTCGAGCACGCTCATCGCGCCGCCGAAATGTCCGCCCTGCGCGCCGTGCAGCATCGTCAGCACGCGCCTGCGGCCCGCTTGTATCTGAGTATCGAGATTCATCGGAATTCCTGTAAAAAAAGTGGCGTCAACGCAGCCGCTCGAGGCCGTATCGGCTCAGCAGCGGCTCGGGGCGAATCGCGCGCCAGCGCGCGTCGAATGCCGCGAGCGCGCCGGCATCGCCCGTTCGCGTCGAGAGCGACGTGCGCGACAGCCCCGAGCCCTCCTGCGCGTCCTGCCCGAGCGCCGTCTCGATCGCGCCGCGATACGCGTCGAGATCGGCGCGCCGCGGCAGGATCCGCCGCAACGCGCCGACCGGATCCGCGAGCAGGTCCTCGTACCAGACGAGTTCCGGATCGACCCCGGCGCGGTGCATGCGATCGAACGCCTCCACCGAGACCTTCAGCAGGTCGGCGAGCGCGTCGCCGCTGTCGCCGAACGCGCGCGACGTCGAGCGGACCCAGTCGTCGCGGTCGCGGCACATGAACACGTAGCGCGCATGCGGCAGCGCGTTCAGGAACACGTCGATCGCGCGATTGCAGCGCGCGCGCAGCTTGATGATCGGCGCCGGGCCACAGGCCGGCTCGAACGCCGCCACGCAGTGCTGCACGATCCGCTCGCGCATCCCCTCGGCGGCTCCGCGCTCGGCGTCGTCGTCGAAATGTGCGACGCTCGTCAGCACGTCGGGCTCCGAGATCGCCTGCTCGCCGGCCGCGGCGAGCAGGCGCGACAGGAGCGTCGAGCCGCAGCGGCCGATCGAGAAAATGAAGGTCGGCGTCATGTGCGCCGCGCGATCGGCCGCATCGAGCGCTTCGAACGGCACGTCGATCAGCCAGCGCGCGCCGCGTCGCTGATGCTGGTACAGAAACGGCACGTCGGTCATCGCGCGCTCGTCATCCCAGCGGCTGTAGATCAGGCGCGCATCCCGCCAGTCGACGCAAAGCGGAACGTAGCGGTCCCGGTCGCGAATCTCGCCGAGCGCCGCCACTTGCGCGACGGGCTCGGCATCGAAATCCGCGGGCCGGACCATCCGCGTCGAGTCGCCATGCCGCGACCGCAGCACGCGCATCATGCGCACCGGCCTGTCGGGTGTCGCTGGCCGCGTAGTCGTCATCGAGTCTCTCCAGTCATGCGAAGGGCATCCGGCGCGCTCACCACAGCGAGCCGAGCAGCCGCTGCGCGTCCTCCGTGAATCCCTCGCCGCCGTTCGTGCCGCCTGCGTATTCGCCGAACACAGGCCCCTTGTCCGAGTCGAACAGATCGACCCGGACGTGCTCGATGCCGGTCCAGCTCCGGTAGTAGTCGGCGAGCTGCTCGGCAAGCGCGATCACGAACGGGAAATGCCCGGGGCGCGGGATCTCCCGCTCGATCGGCTGCGCGCTGTGGTAGAGCGCGACCCGCTTCCAGTCGCGATCGTAGTCGTAGGCGACGCAGCCGAGGTCGTAGCCGACCGTCACGTAGTGGATGTATTCGACGCGGCCGTGGAAGGTCAGGCACTTGAACTGCGACACGCACGGCGAGCCGTCGCGGTTCTCGACCATCTCCTCGACGAGCACGTCGTTGTTCAGCCCGCGATAGCACCACTGGCGCGCGAAGAATGCGCGGATTTCGTCGTGACCGACCCGCCGTCCACTTTTCAGGTCGACGCCGTCGTCCATCAGCATCAGCACGCCGGTCTGGCAACGCGGCTTGATCACATAACGTTTCGGCAGCGCCGCGAAGTCGCAGTCCTCGACATTGCCCTCGAAGTACAGCTTCGGCAGATACTCCGCGAAAGCACCGAGGTGCGCACGGCTTTGAAGCTTGCAGTCGAGCTGCGTCTCGAGCGCGACGCGCCGCATCTCGTCCTGCGTCGCGCCCGGCAGGAACACGTTGCGCCGGTCGTCGTAGTGCGGCCACCTGGCCCTGACTTTTTCCCTGAATGTCTGCATCGCCCTCTCCTGGCAAAGTAATCGCGCGTGTTCGCCACGCGCCGTCGTCAGCGACCGGCTTGCCCGCGGGCGGGGCGTGCGATCCAGGTCTCCCGGGCGCCGCGCCGGTAGTCGCCGAGATCGGTCCAGTCGGTGACGCGCTGTGCACGCCAGTCGACCCGCTCATAGTCGAGCCCGTAATGCTCGAACAGCATTTCGACGACGGAACGGTTCGTCCACGCCATCAGCCCGCTCGGCCGCACCGTCGCGCCCGGCGCTTGCGGGTCCTCGTACAGGAACACGAGATTGCCGACCTTGCTGCCCGGCCCCGGCACGACCGCGGTCCACAGGCGCTTGAGCCGCGCGAGGAGCGACGTGCCGGCGTCGCCGCCCTGCTGCGTGTCCTTGACGAACAGGTTCACGCGATGGTTGCGGATACGCTCGCCGAGATTCCACTGCTCCATCGCGACCCAGGTGTCGAGAATGAACGTGCTCGGCGCGATCCGGCGAATTTCGCGGATGATCTCGACCTGCTCGATCAGATGGCTGAACACGCCGAAGCAGAGAATCGTGTCGATCGAGCCCGGCGCCATGCTCTTGAGATGCTCGACGAGATCGCCGCATAGCACTTCGTACGAATCGGGCGCGTAGCCGACGCGCCCGAGGTTGTGACGCGCCTGCGCGACGTGCTCCTCGCGCGCCTCGACGCCGATGACCTTCTTCGCGCCGTTCGCGAGCGCCGCATGCATGAAGCGCCCGTCGTGGCTCGCGAGATCGAGCACGCGCTTGCCCCGGAACGATTCGATATTGCGCCTGATCAGCACCTCGGCGCGCCAGTTGAGACGATTGACGTTCGCCCGCACGCTGCTCGATTCGAGAAATATCGAACCGGCGAAATCCACTGCTCCCACACCTGTCTGATTCGGCATCGTTGACTCGTCAGAATATCGATGAATGTTGATGGTCGCGGCGGCGCCGATCCTCTCGCGAGGCGGCCCGCCGCGGTTGGCTCACACGCACTCGGCGTTCGCCTCGCGTGCGTCGCTCGTCTCGCCGACGCCGGCCGGCACGTCGCCCCTGACGCACACGCGATGCGCCAGCCGGCGTCCCTGGCCGTAATCGTCGACGGCGACATGCATCGTGCAGCGGTTGTCCCAGAACGCGACATCGCCCGACGACCAGTGCCAGCGGACGATGAACTCGGGCCGCTGCATGTGCGCGTAGAGGAAGTTCAGGACGTGCGCGCTCTCGGCCGAGCTGAAGCCGACGATATGCGACGTGAGGAACGGATTGACGAACAGGCACTTGCGCCCCGTCTCCGGATGGACGCGCACGACCGGATGCTCGGCGCGGGACACGCGCGACAGATCGAGATCGCTGCGCCCCGCCGTCTTGAAGCCGCCCGGGCGTTCCGCGTATTCCTTCGTGAACATGTCGTGGACCGCACGCTGCCCTTCAAGGAAGCGCTGCATGCCGGGCGACAGCGCGTCGTAGGCCGCCTCCGTGTCCGACCACATCGTGTCGCCGCCGTGGGACGGCGACTCCTTCACGCACAGCAAGCCGAATGCGGTCGGCGTCTGCGACACCGTGAGGTCGGTGTGCCAGATCGATGCGCGGCCGTTCGCGTACTGGCCGTCGAACACCGTCACCTCGGGCCGCCCGTCCGGCTTCGCGGCGAATGACGGAAACTCGGTTTCGATCGCGCCGAACGCGCGCGCGAACGCGATCTGCGCGTCCATCGACAGGTCCGACTGGCCCGTAAACAGCAGCGCCTTGTAGCGCAGCACCGCCTGCCGGATGTCGTCGGCGAACTCGGCCGGATCGATCTTCGCGATGTCGCAACCCCGCACTTCAGCGCCGATCGTGCCGCTCAACGGATGGATGTCCAGCTTGGTCATGCCTATGCTCTCCTGTGTGTATGAGCTCAATGAGCCGGTTGAAGCCCGCTCGCTCTCGATTCGAACAAGCTCGCGGCGAATGCGTACAACTCGATGTCGAAGCGGTTCTTCTCGCGCACGCGCTGCAGGCACGCGTCCGACAGCGCCAGGTCCGCCGCGTAGCCGCCGGCGTTGCGGTGCCCGTCGGCAGGCAGCGTCCAGCCGAACGTCCGGTTGAACAGCTCGATCGACCGGCCGAACTGCTCGGTCAGCCCGAAGGCGGCGAATTCGCGTTCGAGATGCCGCTTGGCATCGTCGCAATGCCGCTGCTCGACGGGCTCCCGCACCGATGCGAACTGCGCGCCCGAGATCGCGCGGACCTGATAGTTGTCGAGATCGAGGCACACGTCGCTCGCGAGAAACTGCTCGAGCCCCATGCGCCGCTGCTTCAGATACGCGTGCAGGTAGTTGCCGCGCTCCTTCAATGCATAGAAGTAGAACGAGATCAGCCGGCGCACCGGATCGCGCAGCAGCGTCACATGACGCACGTCGCGCAGCCCGGCGTCGAAGCCGTACACGAAGTGGCCGCGCAGCAGGTCGACGTCGTCCTTCTCGCCCGCATCGAGCGCGCGGAACGCGTCGATCCGGTGATTGGCGACGCCGCCGTCGCCGTCGCCGTAGAACTTCTCGATCCGGCGGCCCTCGTACAGCGCGTCCAGTGCGACGCCGAACGTGGTGCCGGCCGTGCGCGGAATATGCACGAAGGCGATCCTGACGCGATCAGCGGACATCCCGGCCCCCCTCGTTGCGCACGTCCTTCCACACGCTGCAGAGCGTGTCCGCGACGAGGTCGGGGCAATCGCGCAGCAGATAGTGGCCGACGCCCGGATACTCGACGAGCTGCACGTCGTCCGACAGGTGCGTCCAGTCCCGGTGACGTGCCCGGTAGTTCGGCACGATCGCATCGAGCGTGCCGACCAGATTGAAGATCGGCGCGCCGATCCGGGCCACGCGCCCGCCGTCGATTTCCGCCAGCAGATGGTTGTAGTACGCGTCGGCCATGCTGCAGTCGTAGCGGAAATCCTGCATGAAGAACTCGAATTCGTCCGGGCGCGTCGGCAGCGTCGCGCCGAGCGACCTCAGGAAATCGACGATCGTCTCGTCGGAACGCGTGTCCTTGCGCGTGTGCTCGGTCCGCAGCAGCGCGCCGCCGATGCACAGGGCGCGCAGGTCGGCGCCGCGCCGCGTCAGCTCGCGCGCGATGCTGATCGCGAGCGCCGAGCCGTTGCACTGCGCGAACACGACGATCGGCAGCGCCGTCTCCTGCGCGAGCGAATCGCATACTTCCGCCGTCAGGCGCTCCACTTCGCCGACCATCATCGCGTCGTCGTCGATCTCGTTGCGCGGCAGGTTCACCGCGTAGGCCGCGAGACGACCGTTGCGCGCCGCGAGCTCGCGGCCGGTTTCGATGAAACTCACCGGGCCGCCGCCCGAATTCGCGATGCAGACGAACACCGCGTCCGCATCGGCCGCGTCGCCGCAAATGCGCGTGAGCACGCGGCGTTCGGTCGAGCATTCCGCTTCCAGACGGGGCGCGAGCGCCTCGATCGTCGGGTAGTCGTAGATGTGCGTCACCTCGAGCGGCGCGCCGAACTTCGCGGCGATCCGGATCGCCTTGAAGGAATCGCCGCCCACCTCGAAGAAGTCGTCGCGAATGCCGATCGCCGGATCGCCCAGCACTTCGCGCCACAGATCGACGAGCCGGTGCTCGAGTTCGGTGCGGGGCGCGACGGCGGGCGCGCGCGGCGCATCGTCGGCAAGCCGCGCGAGCAGCGTCGGACGATCGATCTTGCCGCTCGCAAGCTGCGGCAGCTGCGTCTCGAAGCGGAACACCGACGGCACCATGTAGGGCGGCAGCCTGTCCTTCAATTCGCGGACGATCGCGTCGCGGTCCTCGTCGGCGCGCGGCACGACGAACGCGCACAGATACGCTTCGCGTCCCGCCGGACGGACGTCGAACACGGCGGCCTGGCGCACGGCCGGCAGATCGCGCAGCGTCAGCTCGACTTCCTCGAGCTCGATGCGCATCCCGCGGATCTTCACCTGCTTGTCCTTGCGGCCGTGATAGAACACGAGGCCGTCCGGCTGCATCACGCCGATGTCGCCGGTCCGATACAGGCGCTTCTTGTATTTGTCGGGGAACGGACTCTCGACGAACGCCTTCGCGGTCGCGCCGGCCATCCCGACGTAGCCGCGGCCGACGCCGACCCCCGTCACGACGATCTCGCCCTTCGTGCCGAACGGCACCGGCCGCAGTTCGTCGTCGACGATGTAGATGTCGAAGTTCGCGAGCGCCCGGCCGATCGGCACCGGATTCTCGAGCCGGTCCGACGCGGTGATCAGGTGGTGCGTAATGTCGTCGGACGCCTCGGTCGGACCGTACGCATTCACGACCGTGGTGGCCGGGAACAGCCGGAACCAGCGCTGCAGCAACGCCGCGTCGATGGTCTCGCCCGTCACGAGCAGGCATTCGAGCGGCAGCGCGAGGCCGCCCGGGAAACGCTCCTCGATGGTCTCGACGATCACGAGCAGGTAGGTCGGCACGACCTCGAGCACCGTGATGCCGTCCGTGCCGAGGCGGGCGATGAGGCCGGCGATGTCGTTGACGGCGCGGTCGTCGTAGACGACCGTCGTGCCGCCCTTCGTCAGCGCGATGAACATCTGCCACACCGACACGTCGAAGCTCATCGACGCGTTCTGCGCCACGCGGCTGCCGGCCGAGAGCTTCAGGTCGAGCGCCTTGTTCGCGATGTTGTTCAGCATCCCGATATGCTCGACCATCGCGCCCTTCGGCTTGCCGGTCGAGCCCGACGTGTACAGGACGTAGCTGAGATCGTTGCCCGACAGATGGACGTCCGGATTCTCGTCGGCGAGCGACGGCAAGGCGGCGACGGCGTCGTACGCCAGCGCCTCGATGCCGATCGTCGCGGCGTGCCCGGCCGCGTCGACGGTGTCGGTGATCAGCAGGCTCGCGCTCGCCGGTTCGAGCATGTCGCGCACGCGCTGGTCCGGCAGCACGGGATCGATCGGAATATAGGCGGCGCCCGCCTTCCAGATCGCGAGGATCGTGATGATCAGCTTGTCGCCGCGCGGAATGCGCACGCCGATCAGGCTGTCGGTGCCGAGCCGCGGATACGCGTCGAGCAGATGATTCGCGAGGCGGTTCGCCGCGCGATTCAGTTCGGCGTATGTGTAGCGCGCATCGTTGTAGACGAGTGCGAGCGCATCCGGCGTCGCGTGCGCATGATTCTCGACCAGTTGCGGCACGAGATCCCTGCCCAGCCGCAGATCCCCCTGCCGCAGCGTCCGGCTGACGCCGGCGCCGGACGCGCCGGGCGCGGCGTCCACCTGACGAAGCGCCTCCATTACCGGTTGGTCCGCAACCGCCGGCAAAGCGGCGAGCATGGATTGGAACTTATCCGCCATGACGTTGATGTCCTCTCTATGAAATCGCAATGCGTCGTATTCGAGATCGACGCGCAAACGCGCGCCCGGCACGACCGTGACCGTGAGTCCGTAGTGCGTCTCGCCTGTATAGCCGCGCTCCGACACCCCCAGGCCGTCGACCGCGGTGAAATCGATGTCCGGGTAGTTGTCGACGATCAACACGCTGTCGAAGAGCGCCTGATCGCCGCGCAACCCGCTTTCGCGCTGGATGTCGATCAGGTCGAGGTGCGCGTGGGCCTCCCGTTCGACCTGCCGGTCGTGCACGACGCGCAGCCACGCATCGACGCGCATGCCGGGATCGATCCCGATGCGCGCCGGAACCGTGTTGAGCAACGGCCCGACCGTGCGCTCGACGCCGGACAGGTCCATCGTGCGGCCCGTGAGCGTGATGCCGAACACGACGTCGTGCGCGCCGCCGTACCGATGCAGCAGCAGCGCCCAGGCCGCCTGGATCGCCGCGGCCAGCGTGACGCGGCTCGTTCTCGCCAGCGCCTCGAGCCGCTGCGAGGCCTGCTCGTCGAGCACGCGCCGCACCTTCGCTTCGCCGTCCGCGCGCGGCAGGCCCTGCTGCTCGATGCGCAGCGCCGGGGCCGGCCCCGCATCGGCGAGCGTCTCGCGCCAATAGCGTTTCGCCGCCTCGGCCGGCTGCCGCTGACGCCAGCGGATCACGTCGCTGAACGGCGTCGCGGCGGGCAGCTCGGGCGCGCGCCCCGCGAGCAGCCGGCCGTAGGCGGCGAACACCTCCTGCCAGACCAGCGTGATGCTCCAGCCGTCGAGAATGCTGTGGTGATAGGTCCACAGGAAACGGCAGCGTCCGGCGCCCAGCCGCACGAGCGCGAAGCGCATCAGCGGCGGACGCGCGAAATCGAACGGCGTCGACTTGTCGGCGACGCGCAGCGCGTCGAACGCGTCGCGCTGCTGGTCGGGGGCCAGTGCCGCGTGATCGACATCGCGCCACGCGAGCGCGGCGCGCGCGAGCACGAACTGGAGCGGCACGGCCCGGTCGAAGTCGGCGAAGCCCGTGCGCAGGACCGGATGCCGGTCGATCACGTGCTGCCAGGCCGCCTTGAAGCGGTCCGGATCGAAGTTGCCGTCGAACGTGACGAACGACTGGTTCGTGTACGCGTCGGCGTGGCCCGGCAACAGGCTGTGAAACACCATCCCGAGCTGAATGCCGGTCGCCGGGTAGAGATCCTCCAGCGCCGGAAAGCGCTCGGCCCACCCGGCCAGCTCGTCCGGGCCCAGTCGCGCGAGCGCGAAGCGCTCGTGCGGCGCGTTCGCGGCATCGGCGGGCGGAACGTGTCCATCGCCGATCCTGGCGGCGAGCGCTTCGATCGTCTGGTGCAGGAACACATCGCGCGCCGACAGCCTCATGCCCTGCTCGCGTGCGCGCGCCGCGATCTGGATCGACAGGATCGAATCGCCGCCGGACACGAAGAAGTTGTCGGTCACGCCGAGCTCCGGCGCACCGAGGACCTCCCGCCAGATCGCGCAGAGTGCCGCTTCACACGCGTTGCGCGGCGCCACGTTGCCGCCGAGCCCGACGCGCACCTCGCCTTGCAGCGACGCCAGCGCCTTCCGGTCGAGCTTGCCGGTGATGCCCTTCGGCAACCGGTCGACGAACACGTACGCGCCCGGCGCCATGTACTCGGGCAGCCGCTCCTTCAGCGCCTGGTTCAGCGTGCGCGCGAGCGCCGCCTGCCCGTCCGGTTCGGCCGCGCACGCGTCGCCGAGCGCCACGCACGCGACGATCCTCGGCTGCGCGCCGGCTGCCGTCCGGACCGTGACGGCGGCTTCGAGCACCCCGGGCTGCGCGGTCAGCGCGTTCTCGATCTCGTCGAGCTCGATGCGCAAGCCGCGGATCTTGACCTGATGGTCCTCCCGCCCGAGGAATTCGATCTCGCCGTCCGTACGCCAGCGCGCGAGGTCGCCCGTCCGGTAAAGCCGGCCGCCCGTGCCGAACGGGTCGTCGACGAAGCGTTCGCGCGTGAGCGCCGGCAGGTTCAGGTAACCCGACGCGACGCCGAGGCCTGCGATGTACAGATCGCCCGGCACGCCGACCGGCGCGGGCCGCATGTGCTCGTCGAGCACGTAGGTCCGCACGTTGGCGAGCGGCCGGCCGATCGGCGTGCGGGCGCGGTCCGCGCCGGCGCGGCACGGATAGGCGGTCGTGAAGACGGTCGCTTCCGTCGGACCGTACAGATTTTCGACCGCGGCGGGCATCAGCGCGGCGACCGCGTCGTTCGCAAGCTGCCGCGGCAGGTCCTCGCCGGCCACGAACACGTACTTGAGCGCATGCGCGTGCCGGAACGCCGGGTCGGCGCCGACTTCCGCAACGAACGGGCGCAGCATCGACGGCGTGAAATTGATGTGCGTGACGCGGCCGCGCGCGACAGCCTCGGCGATCAGATCCGGCGAGCCCTCGGCCCCCGCGGGCAACACGACGACCGAGCCGCGGCCCACGAACCATCCGAAGAGTTCCGGCACCGACACGTCGAACGCGTAATTCGTCTTGAGCAGATACCGGTCGCCGCTCGCCACCGGATAGCGCTCCTCGAGCGCATCCAGCAGGTTGACGACATTCGCGTGCGTGACGACGACACCCTTCGGCGTGCCGGTCGAGCCGGACGTATACATCACGTAGGCCGGCAAATCGGGCGTGACGGACCCGTGATGGCCGGGCGCAGGCGGCGCGTCGCCCGTGGCCGCGTCGAGCCGCAGCACATCGACCGCCACGTCGCGGAAGGTCGTCTCGGCAAGCGCGGAATCCGTCACGAGCAGCGTCGCCCCGCTGTCGTCGAGCATGAAGTCGATGCGTTGCGCCGGCAGTCGCGGGTCGATCGGCACGTAGGCGGCGCCCGCCTTCAACACCGCGAGAATCGCGACGATCATCTCCGGCGAGCGCTCGACGCAGATCGCAATGCGGTCGCCGGGCACCTTCATGCGTCCGCGCAACTGCGCTGCAAGCGCATCCGTGCGCGCGTCGAGCTCGCGGTACGACAGCATCGCGTCGCCCGCATGGACCGCGGTCGCTTCCGGACACGAGCGGGCGCGCGCCGCGAACCGGTCGTGGATGCATTCGCCCGTCGCATAGGCGCGCGCCGTGTCGTTCCATTCGATCGTGGTCTGCCGGTCCTGCCCCGGCGGCACGCACGACAGCCGGGACACGGCCTCGTCCGGCGCTGCCGCGATCGAGCGCAGCAACGCCTCGTACGACGCGAGCATGCCGGCGATCGTCGCGCGATCGAACAGCGACGTCATGTATTCGAGCGTGCAGACGAGCCCGTCGTGCGTGTTCGAGAGCTCGAAGCTGAGGTCGTACTTCGCGGTCCCCGTATCGTGCAGCACCGTCTTGCCGAAGCCGTCGTGTGCCGGCCTCCCGTCCTGGCGCTCGTTGTGGAACTCGAACATCGCCTGGAACAGCGGCGACCGGCTCAGGCTGCGCTCCGGTTTCATCAGCTCGACGACCTGCCCGAACGGCAACGCCTTGTATTCGTGTGCATCGAGCACGACGTCCGCCACGCGGCGGAGCAGGTCGGCGAAGCGCTCGTCCGGATCGATCCGCGCGCGAATGACGACCGTGTTGACGAAATAGCCGACCGTGCGTTCGTATTCGGGCAGGTCGCGCGTCGCCATCGGCACGCCCACGCCGAATTCGCTTTGCCGCGCATGGCGCCACAGCAGCACCTGGAATGCCGCCAGCAGCGTGACGAACAACGTTGCGCCCGAGCGCCGGCCGGTTGCCGCGAGCGCATCGGCCAGCTCGGCCGGAACCACGCGGAACAGCTGCGCCCCTTCGGTGCCGCGCACCGGCGGCCGCGTGTAATCGGTCGGCACGTCGAGCACCTGGGGCATGCCGTCGAGCTGCGAGGCCCAGTGCGCGCGCAGGCGGTCGAGACGCGCTGCGTCGAGACGCTGGCGCTGCGAGGCGGCAAATGCGGCCGGCGTGCCGCCCGGCTCCGGCAGCGCCGGCGTCTCGCCCCGCGCGAGCGCTTCGTAGGCGGCTTCGATCTCGCGCACGACCCGGATGCGCGACATGCCGTCGAACACGATGTGATGGACGACGAACTGCAGCACGTGAACGTCGGGCGCCAGTCGATACAGCCGGACGCGCAGCAGCGGCCCGCGCGCGAGATCGAACGGCAGCCGCGCAAACGACGCAAGGCGCGCGTGCAGCGTCTCGTCGCTCGACTGCGGCGCCTGAACGGCGGCGATGTCGTCTTCGGACCAGTCGAACCCGCCCTCCTCGTCCACGCACTGGACGACGCCGTGCGCGTCGCGGCGAAACGTCGTGCGCAGCGCCGGATGGCGCGCCACGACGCAGCCGATCGCGTCGCGCATCGCCGCCGCGTTCAAGCCACGGTCGAAACGCAATGCGCTCGACAGGTTGTACGCGGCCGAGCCCGGCTCGATCTCGTCGACGAGCCACAGATCCTCCTGCGCGAACGACACCGGGCTGCCGTCGCCGGCCTGGGCCGGCCGGGCCGCGTCCGCGTCGCGTTCGCCCTCGTCGCGCGGCGGATGCGCGCCCTGCGCGCGTCGTGCGATGACGAACTCGGCAAGCGCCCGTACGGACTCGAGCTTCAGTATGTCGAGCGGCGTCATCGCGACGCCGCTCGATTGCCGGATTGCCTTCGCAAGTGCCTGCAACGCCGGCGCCGAATCGAAATGCATGTCGAGCGGCTGGTCCATTTCCAGCCGACCGACAGGCAGCTCATTGGAAAGCGCCGCGCACAGCGCCTGCACGAATTCATTCCGCTCGTCTTCGGCCTTCTCGATCGTCAATGTGCTCAAGATATTTTCCAAATGCGACTGGTTGATTCGAAAAAAGACAGAAAAATGAATCCGGTCAACGGCTTGGACGAATTCCACTCAGCTCCGGCAAATGCATCCCGCCCGCGCGACGCGCGCACGCATCCCGCCGCGTGGAACCGCACACGCTTCGGCGCGCGCGGCTCGAACGACAGCATCCGTCCGATACCCGATCGGTCATTTCGCTTTTATCAAGTCCCGATTTGAATGAATTTCAAATACGACAATCAACGCAATTTATTTTTCTACGAACACGACCGGGACATTCGCCGGGCTCGTGAAGCCATCTCGTCGAACCTGCGTCAGACGCGCAGCACCTCCGGATACACGTCGCTCCGGTGCAGCACGTCGACGAGCTTCGCCACATGGCCGCGCAACTCCGGCACCGCGGTCGCCTCCCAGTCGCGCCCCTTGAGAAACGGCCCGACGTAGTAAAGCCAGCGCGACGTCTCGCCGTCGCGACCGATGAGCCGATATTCGTCGTCCATTTCGAACCCGAGGCCGAGCGCATCGGGCACGAGCAGCCCGTCGGCGTACAGCCCGCTCAGCAGCGGCTCGTCGATCTCGTCGACATTCGCCGCCGGCCCGGTGCAGTTGATGACCGTGCCGACCTCGACGCGCAGCGGCTCGTCCTGTCCGCGCGGGTTCAGCGTGACGTCGACGTAACCGTCGCACTCGCGGTAGCCGGTCACGCGCCCCGCCAGCACGCGCAGCGAGCCGCTCGCCAGTTCCGACTGCAGGCGCGCGCCGAGCTCCGGCGCGCAACGATGCCGATGCACATCCCAATACGTGCGCAACCGCCGCAGGAAGCGCCGCCGTTCGTCGAGCGCCATCGCATGCCACAACTGCGGCGTTCGCGCCCGCAGGCTGCCGATCTCGTCGCGCCAGTCCCGGCCCGCGTCGACGGCGCGCTTCGCACTGCGCGCCACGACACGCAGGTAATGACGCGCGGTCGGCTGCGCGAGCATGTCGTCCACCAACGCATCGTCATGCGACGGCCGGACGTCCTGCACGCGATGCACTTGCGGCAGCAGCCCGCGCCGCGAGACCGCGAGGATCGGCGCGCGATGGCCGCGATCACGCAGTTCGAGCACGATGTCCAGCATCGTCAGGCCGGTGCCGATGACGAGCGCCGGCCGGTCGGATGCGACGCGCGACAGGATGCCCGGCAGCCACGGATCGCGCACGTAGCGCGGGCTCATGTAGAACGCGCGCTGCTCCTCGCGAATCGGCGGATCGGCGGGCGCGTAGTTGCCGACGCACAGCACGACGCGATCGGCGTCGATCACCGTGCCGTCGCTCATCCTGAGACTCGCGCCGTCGCCGCCGGATTTCGGTGCGATCCGCACGACGTTGCCGACCACGCTTCGCAGGCTGCATCCGTCAGGCGCACTGCGCATCGCGTCCACCAGCAGGTGGTCGAGATAGTCGCCGTACAGGCTGCGCGGCACGAAGCTGCCCGGCGCGAAGCCCGGATCGCGTCGCCGCGCGAATTCGTGAAAGCCGCCTTCCTCGTCGGGCAGCGCGCCCATGCGGCCGGCCGGCACGTTGAGCACGTGCGCCGTGCTGCGGGTGCCGTACGCGACGCCGCGCGCCATCGACCCGGACCGGTTGACCAGCACGACCTGCAGCGGCACGCCGAGCGGCCGGCGCAGCAGATGCACGGCCATCATCGTGCCGCAGAAGCCCGCGCCGATTATTGCGATCGTCTTCATCTCCATCGTCGTTCCCCTGTTACTCGCTCAACCACTCGTCCCGATTCGCCGCCGCGTGCGGCGCATCCCGATGCCGCTCAACGCATCGACGCCTGCTGCGCCGGCTCCTGTTGCGCGGACGCCGACGCCGCGTCGCGCCATCCGCCGCCGAGCGCCTTCGCCATGAACACCACCGTTCGGGCCTGCTGCCCGCGAATGCGCGCGTCCTCGCGCTCGCTCGCGAGCAGTTGCTGCTGGGCCGAGATCACGTCGAGGTAATCGACGGACCCGTATTCGTATCGATACGTCGCAAGCGCCAGCAGGCGCCGCGAATCGGCGACGGCCGTCTGCGCATCCCCCCGCGCCGCGTCGAGCACGGCGAGACTGTCGACGGCATCCTGCATTTCCTGGAATGCCGTCAGGACCGTCTGGCGGTAGCGCGCCTTGGCAGCCGAGTAGCCCGCCTGCGCATAGGCGACGCCCGCGGCACGCTTGCCGCCGTCGAACAGCGTCTCGCCGATCGCGCCGCCCACCGACCAGACGAGGCTCGGCACCGAGAACAACGACGCGAAGCGCGTGCTGTCCCAGCCGAGCGTCGGCGACAGCGTCAGGCTCGGGAAATACGCGGCGCGCGCAAGGCCGATCCGCGCGTTCGCCGCGGCCATCTCGCGCTCGGCCGAGGCGACGTCGGGCCGCCGCAGCAGCAGTTCGCTGGGCAGGCCGATCGGCAGCATCGGCAGCGTGTACGGATCGCGGTTCGGCGCGAGCGCAAATTGCGGCGCCGGTTCGCCGATCAGCGTCGCGATCGCGTGCTCGAACTGTGCGCGCCGCGCCAGCAGCAGCCGCAACTGGACGCGCGTCGCGTCGAGCTGTGCGCGCTGCTGGAGCACGCTCAGGTGCGACACCTGGCCGAACCGCTCCTGGGCATTGACGAAATCGAGCCCCTTCTGCTGCCATTCGATCGAACGCTCGAGGACGCCGCGCTCGTCGTCGATCGTCCGCAGTTCGAAGTAAGCGGACGCGACCTGCGCCGTCAGCGCCAGGCGCGCATTGGCAAGATCGTCGGCCGATTGCTGCGCGCCCGCTTTCGCCGCCTCGACGGCACGCCGGATGCGGCCAAACAGGTCGATCTCCCAGGACGCCGACACGCCGGCGCGAAAATCGTTCTGGACCGTCGACGCGTTCGGCGAGCCGTAGTCGGTGAGCGGGCGATTCGCCGAGATCCTGCGGCGCGCCGCGTCGAAGCCGACGCCGACCTCGGGCAGCTGCGTCGACCACGCGGCCTCGAACGTCGCCTTCGCCTGGTCGTAGTGCGCGACCGCCTCGCGCAGCGTCTGGTTGTGCTCGAGTGCGCGCTGCTCGAGCGCGTCGAGTTCCGCGATGCCGAACGCGCGCCACCATGTGTCGTCGAGCGACGCATGCGCGGGCTCGGCGGGATGCCAGTACGAATACGCTTGATCGATCCGCCACGCCTGCGGCGTCGATACGTCCGGCCGCCGGTAGTCGGGGCCCACCGAGCAGGCGGCCAGCGATGCGCAGAGCAGCGCCGCCGCCGCCCGCCGTGCCGGAACGGCACACCATTCGCGCCCCTGCGTCGTCGGGCGCACCGCGTCAGGCGCCGCCCCTCCAGATACGTGTTTCATTGTCAGTCGATGACTCATGTTTGTTGCGGCCCGGAATCCGGTTCGGCCGGTTCGTGCGTCGGCAGCGGCAGCCATTTCGCGAGGCACGCCGACGCCGCCATCAACGCGCCCGATACCGTGAACGCGAGGTTGATCGACGTGCTCGTCGCGCCGACGCCCCAGAGATAGCTGCCGAGCGAGAGTCCGCCGATGATGCAGGAGTGGAACAGCGCCAGGGACCGGCCTGCCACCCATGCCGGCGACGCCGTCTGGATCGTCAGGTTGTAGGTGGACACCGTCGCGACCCAGCTGCCGCCCGCGACGGCCAGGCCCAGCATGGCCACCGCCTTGAACGGACTCCACGCGGTCAGCAGCATGCCCGCGGCGAACGTCAGCGTGCAGACGCGGATCAGTGCGTCGCGCCCGAACCGTGCGCGCAGCGCCACGGCGCCGAGCGCGCCCGATGCCGCGCCCGCGCCGAACGACGCGAGCAGGACGCCATAGGTCGACGCGTCGCCGCCGAACTGCGTCCGCGCGAAGAGCGGCAGCAGCGCCCAGACCGGGCTGCCGAAAAAGCCGAACGACGCGCAGCGAATCAGCGTCCCGCGGATGCCGGACGTGCCGAAGCAATAGCGCGCTCCCTGCATCAGCATCGCGGCGAGCGGTTCGCGCGCACGCCGCTGCGCGCCGCGTCCTCCGCCGCGAATCGCGCGCGACAGCACACAGACCAGACCCGTGCACGCGCACGCGCTGACGATGAACGCCGCCTGCGGCGACAGCCATGCGACGACCAGACCGCCGAGCGACGGGCCCGCGGTCCGCGCGAAATTCAGCGAGAAGCTGTCGAGCGCGATCGCCGCCGAAAGCTCGCGAGCGGGCACCTGCTCGGTGACGGCGGATTGCCACGCGGGCTGGAACATCGCGCCGGCGCAACCGGCGACGAACATGCACGCCAGCAGGCGCGCGGGCGTCATCGCGCCGGTTGTGGCGAGCGCCGCGAGACCGAGCGCGACGACGAGCATCGCGGACTGCGACACGAGCATCACGGTGCGGCGGTCCCAGGCATCCGAGGCCACGCCCGACATCAGGGCGAACAATGCGATCGGCAGCGTCGACGCGGTCTGCACGAGCGAGACCATCGCGGGCGACGGCGCCATCGACGCCATCTGCCAGGAGGCCGCGACGGTCTGGATCGATCCGCCGATGTTGCCGACCAGGCTCGCGACCCAGATCGACGCGAACGTGCGGTACGCGAACGGGCCGCGCAGCGTCGCGAACCAGGATCGTTGCGCCGGACCGACGGCGTCGCGTTGCGTGTCGAGCGAGCCGTTCATCGGGCGTCCAGCAGGTGCGCGGCGAGCGCCTCGACCGTCGGATGACGGAACAGGTCGCCGAGTTGCGCCTCGATCTCGAGATCGCGCCGGATGCGAGCGAGCAGTTGCGTGCCGAGCAGCGAGTCGCCTCCGAGCTCAAAAAAGTTCTCGTCGATCCCGACGGCGTCGCGGCGCAGCACGTCCGACCAGCAGGTGGCGAGCAGCCGCTGCAGCGGCGTGCGCGGCGCCTTGCGCGGCGTGGCGCTCGCCTGCGCGCGCGGGTCCGGCAGCGCACGGCGGTCGAGTTTGCCGTTCGGCAGCAGCGGCATCGCTTCGAGCGGCACGATCGCGCCCGGAATCATGTAGGCGGGCAGGCGCGCGGCCACGTACTCGCGCAGCGCGGCAACGCAGGACGGATCGCGCGGCACGACGTAGGCGGCGATCGTCGTCTGCCCGGTATGCGCATCGGTGTGCGGCAGCACGACGGCCTGCAGCACGTCGTCGTGCGCGACGAGCGCGGCCTGGATCTCGCCGAGTTCGACACGCATGCCGCGGATCTTGATCTGGTCGTCGACGCGCGACAGATGCTCATAGCAGCCGTTCGCGTTCAGCCGCAGCACGTCGCCCGTGCGATAGCTGCGCACGCCGGTGTCGCCGCGTGCTTCGCCGAAGCGCTCGGCCGTCAGCTCGGGGCGGTTCCAGTAACCGAGCGCGACGAACGGGCTGGCGATCGCGAGTTCGCCCTCCTCCGCGCCAGGCTGCCCCTGCGCGTCGAGCAGCGCGGCCTCGATGCCCGGCACCGGCCTGCCGACCGGCAGACGCGCGGCCGTCACATCGGCGACGGGGTCCGCGACGTACTGCAGCGCCGTCGTGCATTCGGTCGGCCCGAGGCCGTTGATCAGCCCGCAGCGCGGGCCGCCGTGGCGCGCGACGAGCGCGACGTCGCCGCCGACGGCCGCCTCGCCGCCCAGCACGACCCAGCGCAACGCGGCCGGCCGCGCGAAGGTCGGAAACGCCGCGCGCAAGACGCTCGGCGTCGAATGCCAGATGGTGATGCGTTCACGGTCGAGCCAGTCGCCGATCCCTTCGACGCCGCGCCGGCGCACGTCCCACAGATGCAGGCTCGCGCCCGTCAGCAGCGTCGCGAAGATGTCCATCACCGACGCATCGAACGCGTAGTACGGAAGCAGCGTCATCCGGTCCCCGGCCTCGAGGCCGATCGACGACGCATAGCAGGCCGCGTGATGCAGCACGTTGCGGTCGCATTGCATCACGCCCTTCGGCACGCCCGTCGTCCCCGACGTGAAGAGCAGATAGGTGATCGCGTCGGCGCGGCGCGCGCGCAGCGCGATCGCCGCGGCCGGCAGCGACGCGTCGTCGATCACGCGCACCGCGACGCCGAGCCCGGCGGCCAGGTCCGCGAACTCCGGCGCGGCAAGCACGATCCGGCACCCGCATTCGCGCACGACGGCCTGCAAGTGCGGCAGCGGATGATCGGCGATCAGCGGCACGTAGAACTTGCCGGCGCCCAGCACGCCGAAGATCGCCGCGATCATCGACGCACCGTGCGGATAAAGCAGCGCGACGGGCTCCTCGTCGGCGCAGCCCGCGCGGCGCATCGCATCGGCGATGCGGCCGGCGCGCGCGGCGAGCATGCCGTACGTCCAGCGCTCGCCGCCCTGTTCGACCGCAAGCGCGTCGCGGCGGCGCGCGACGACCTCGGCGAAGCGCGCCGTGACCGACTCGGCGGCGGCAATCCCGGCGGCGGCCTCGTTTGCGAAACGCCGGCCAAATCGATCCTCTCGCGTCGGCGGCATGCGATGCTCGCCGACCACGTCGTGCATGTCCATCGTGTGTCTCGCTATGAGCTGTCGATGTCGTTCGGGGCGAACGCGCGTCAGGCGACGACTTCGGCGTCGTCGGCGCGCGCGGCTGGCCGGTGGAGGTCGTCGTAGTGGCGGCACAGCATCCGTACCGCGCCCTCGACGTCCAGTGCAGTCGTATCGACGTGAATCTGCGGATCGCGCGGCGGTTCGTAGCCCGAATCGATCCCCGTGAAAGACGTGATCAGTCCGGCGCGCGCACGGCGATAGAGTCCCTTCGGATCGCGCGCCTCGGCGACCGCGGCCGGCGCATCGACGAACACTTCGACGAAGCGTTCGGCGCCGATGATGGCGCGCGCCAGGTCGCGGAATGCCTGTTTCGGCGAGATGCACGACACGACGACGATGCGCCCCGTTTCGGCCATCAATGCCGCGACCTCGGCGATGCGCCGCACGTTCTCCGCGCGATCGGCGTCGGAAAAGCCGAGATCCGCGTTGAGGCCGCCACGCAATGCATCGCCGTCGAGCACGGTGACAGGCCAGCCGCGCGTGTCGGCATGCTGCTTGAAGCGCGTCGCGATGGTCGTCTTGCCGGCGCCCGAAATGCCGGTGAGCCAGAACACCAGCGGCGCGGCGTCGGCCGCGACACGCGCGGACGGCGCAAGCCAGGGTGCGGCCTCGCCGTCCTCGAACGGCACGGCGTGCGCGAGGTCGGCGACCGGCACGTCGATCGTGCCGCCCTCGTCGAGCTCGACGCGACTCGCGAGCCAGCTGCATCCTCGCGCACGTCCGATCACGATGCCGTCGTGGACCAGCTCCTGGATCCACACGACGCCATCGACACGGCCGCGCTGCGAAGCGGTCAGCGAGACATGCGCGGGAATCGCGGGCGCCTCGGCGTGCTGGCCGGGATGACAGGTCAGAAACGGCAGCGGCTCGCTCAGCGCGCGCAGCCGGTCGCCGCGCACCTGGCCGAATGCGTCGGCCGTGCCGGCCAGTTGCTCGAGCACCGGTTCGAAATCGACCGCGTAACGCGATCCGAGATCGCGCGTGCGCAATGCGACATCCGCATCGAGCCGCGCCGCTTCGCTCCACTCGACGAGCTGCGCGCTGTAGCGAACCCCGCTCGGCAGGACCGTGGCGCGCGCCGTTCCGTAGCGGCGGGCGATGTCGTCGAGCCGCGGGCCGTAATGCAGATCGAGCCGGAAGCCGCCCGCCGCCATCGGGCCGAGCACGACGTCGAAACGCTCTCCCTGCGTGGCGAGCGAGGCGGCCCGTTCGGCGTCGGCGAACGTCAGCCGGCCATCGAGGCCGCCTTGCGCCGCGCCCGGCCGGACCGACGGCGTATCGTCCCCGGCCAGCACCACGACCCGCTCCGCGCCGTAACGCAGCGCGAGCAGACCGGCCGCTCCGGCGCCGCTCGCATCCAGCACGCGATGGGTGGGCGCGATGGCGCGGCGCATGCCGTTCATTGCCGCGATCGGCAGGTCCGAAGCGCGCAGGAATTCATGGCACGAGCGAATGAAGGGAATGCCGCGTCTATGCTCTCTCATGGACATCCATCATTTAGTTATTTTCGACACAAGCACGCGAAACGCATGGTTCGCGCGCATCCTCGGAACGTCGATTTTGATCTTTTCAGGCCCACGCGCACGGCTGGACGGTGGTGCCTTTTTTAAAACAGTTGATTTTGTACACGACTTATTCCGGATACACAAGTGCTTATCGTTGCAATTCATAAGAAAAGCAGCAACGCCGGACCTGCCCCCTCCTCGGCGCCGACGCGATTCTCGATGAAAAGTCATGCTAAAACGATTGCGGAAACACGCCAAACAAGACAGGAAGCCATGTAATAAAAGAGCCATATTGCACGGCACAATGAATTTGTACGTTCATTTCATTGACAGATTCGAACAGGTGCTGTTGAATGTGTCGGCCCGCGTGACCGAGGCAACGAGACAGTGAGACACGCAGGGTGATTCGGCCGCCGTTTCCCAGTATGTGGGCCCGGATCAGTACACAGTACATATTCGCCGGCATCCCGACGTATGAGAGAACGCGGGACAGCCGGCATGTCACCGAGCTGCGAGGACTGCGAGACCCTGGATCGGGCCGTCGCGATCGCGTTGGAAGCAATAGCTACAGTAGAAAGGCGCGACATGAATTCCGAGGTTCATCGACGTGCAGGCGCGGCGTGCCGCAGCGTGGTCCTGCTGCCGCCGGACATCCTTCGGCCGACCGAAGAGATACTTGCTTCCCGTCTGCGGGAAGTGGGCGACCGCATACTCGCCGACGGCGTCTGGCAGGAGCCGATTCTCGTCGAACGTACATCGCTGATCGTCATGGACGGACATCACCGGCATGCTTTTGCGCTGGCCCACGGCTTTGCACGCGTGCCATGCCTGCTGCTGTCGTATTCCGACGTCGCGCTCGAATCACGCCGTGAAGATCAATTGGTCACGCCGGAAGAAGTTATTAACCGGGGACTGACCGGCCGCCTGTATCCGGCAAAATCAACCCGCCACATCATTCCGGAAGAAGTAAAACTTACCTGCAATTATTCACTGCAAACCCTCAGAAACATATAAACCTGCCTCTTAATCGGCATCGATTCGCCCAACGTGAAAGCAATATCGCCTTCACGTGAACGGTTAATTGTTTTCGCCGTTCTCGGTTAACTACGATTCGCGGGTACGACATGAAATTCAGGTCAATCGAACAGATAGTCAACGACAGAATATTCTTGCTGCTCGATGATTTTTCGGCGGGCAGGGATGTTTATTTGAAGATTGAAGGACTTAATCCGGGCGGTTCGATCAAGATCAAAACGGCGCAGGCGCTGATTCGCGACGCCGAGCAGCATGGCCGCCTGCGCACCTCACGCAAGATGATCGAGTCGAGTTCGGGAAACCTTGGCTTGTCGTTAAGCATGATCGCCGCTGCGCGCGGTTATCGCTTCACCTGCGTCGTCGACGCGAACACGAGCCAGCAGGCCATCGGAACCATGCGCGCGTTCGGCGCCGAGGTGATCGTGATCGACCGGCGCGACGAGCATGGCGGCTTTCTCGGCAATCGTCTCGCCTATATCCGCGACGCGCTCGAGCGCGATCCGGAGCTGATCTGGCTCAATCAGTATCAGAATGCGGCCAATCCCGCCGTGCACGCCGAGATGACGGCACGCTCGATCCACGAGGAGTTCGATCGCGTCGACTATCTGTTCATCGGCGCCGGCACGACCGGCACGCTGATGGGTTGCGTCGATTTCTTCCGCCGCCACTCGCCCGACACTCGGCTGATCGCCGTCGATTCCGTCGGCTCCGTCACGTTCGGATCGCCCGGCGGCCGTCGCCACCTTCCGGGCCTCGGCGCCAGCGTGATGCCGCATTTCTTCGACGGCAGCCGGCTCGACCGGCTCGTGCAGATTCCCGAGCCGGAGACGGTTGCCGCGTGCCGGGATCTCGCGCACCGCTACGGCGGCCTCTGCGGCGCATCGACCGGCACCGTGCTCGCCGCCGTCAGGCGGCTGGCGGCCGAGTTGCCGCGGGACGCGACGATCGTCGCCATCGCGCCGGATCTCGGCGGCGCCTACGTCGATACCGTCTACAACGATGCGTGGTGCGACCACACCTACGGCGACACCTGGCGCGAATGCCTGAATCAGAACATGGAGAACCTGGAAAATGCCTAACCCGCAGCGTGGCTTCAGCGTCATCGGCGGCGGCTATATCGCCGCCCTGCTCTCGAAGTCGAAATCCGACATCATCGACATCGTCGCGCAATGCTACCGGCTGCATCAGCTCGGCGGCACGAACAATCCGGACAGCTACTTCCTGCGCTTCGACGACAAGCCGGAAGCCCGGATCATCGCGCTGCCCGCCGCAATCCGCGACGCCGATCGCGCGACCAGCGTCTCGGGCATCAAGTGGATCGGCAGCTATCCGCGCAACATCGAATCGAACCTGCAGCGCGCGTCCGCGGTCATCGTGCTCAACGATTACGAGACCGGCTATCCGTTCGCCTGCCTGGAAGCCTCGCAAATCAGTTCGGCCCGCACCGCGGCGTCGGCCGTGCTCGCGGCCGGCCAACTCGGGCCGCGCGAGCGGCGGGCGCGCCGGCTCGGCGTGATCGGCGGCGGTCTGATCGCGAGCACGATCGTCGATTACTTCAAGGCCGCCGGCTGGCAGTTCGACGACGTGTGCGTGCACGACCTGTCGCCCGACCATGCTGCGACGTTCGCGCGCAACCTCTCCGCGCGCGGCGCCTACCCGGTCCGCGTCGGCACCCGCGACGAGGCGCTCGATGCCGACCTCGTCGTGCTCGCGACGACGGCCGGCGCACCGTGGATTCCGGTCGAACGGCGCTTTACGCCGTCACAGCTCGTCCTGAACGTATCGTTGCGCGATCTGCCGCCCGAAACGCTGCTCACGGCGAACAACGTGTTCGACGACGTCGACCATTGCATGAAGGCGAATACGTCGCCGCACCTCGCCGAACAGCGCTACGGCCATCGCGACTTCGTCTCCGGCACGATCGGTCAGAGCCTCTTGGGCGAGCTGCGCGTCGACCCCGGCAAACCGACGATCTTCTCGCCGTTCGGGCTCGGCGTGCTGGACCTCGCGGTCGCCATGCACATCTACGAGCGCGCGCTTGCCGAGCATACCCACCATCCGATTCCGGACTTCTTCGCGACCACCGACCGCTGGACCCAGTGACATCGCGTGACCCGTGACACGGCCACCCGACCTTCCATCCGCTTCCGCCCGTCGAAGCGGCGCCTCCCGGCGTCGCGTCGCGGGCTACATTCATTTGCACGCCCATTCGCATGCCCATGCCTTTCGCCACGCGCCGTAAGTTCATTGCGTACGCATCGACATTTCTCGTTTCGGTCACGCTGCTCGCGTGGTTCGTCAAGCCCTCCACCCCTGCGAACGCGCAGGCCGCGAAGCCGGCCGACGCGGCGATTCCCGTCACCGCGACCACGGTCGGCACAATGAACATGCCGGTTTACCTGACGGGCGTGGGCGCCGTCGCGCCGCTCTACGACGTGACCGTGCGCAGCCAGGTCGATGGGCAGATCACCAAGGTGCATTTCAAGGAAGGGCAGCAGGTTCGCGAAGGCGACGTGCTGGTCGAAATCGATCGACGGGCGTTCCAGGCACAGGCCGATCAGGCGGCCGCGCGGCTCGCTCAGGACCAGGCGACGCTCGCGAATGCGCGCATCGAGCTCGAGCGCCAGCAAAAGCTCGCGGAGGTGAACGCGACGTCGACGCAGGCGCTGGACGCGCAAAAAGCCCGCTTCGACGAATTGCGCGCGCAGATCCGCGGCGACCAGGCCGCGCTGCAGAACGCGCGCGTGTCCGTCGACTACACGACGGTGCGCGCGCCGATCACGGGACGCGTCGGCTTCCGGCTCGTCGATCAGGGCAATATCGTCAAGGCCAACGACACGGCCCTGCTCACGCTCGTGACGACGGCGCCGATCACCGCGATGTATTCGGCATCGCAGGACGCGCTGCCGGCGATCCATGCGGCGCTGCGGCGCGGCCCGGTCGAAGCCGTCGCGCTCAGCACCGACGGCACGACGGTGCTCTCGCACGGGCGTCTGGACACGATCGGGAACCGGGTCGATCCGAACAGCGGCGTGATCCGGATGAAGGCGGTATTCGACAACGCCGACGGCGCGCTGTGGCCGGGGCAGTCGGTCATGATTCGCACCGTCGTCGACGTGCTGCGCGGCGTGACGGCCGTGCCGGACGATGTGGTCCAGATCGGCCCCGAAGGCAGCTTCGTGTACGTGCTCGGCGCCGGCGACAAGGTTGCGCTGCGGCCTGTCAAGGTCGCGCATCGCGTGCTCGGATACGCGGCCATCGCGAGCGGCCTGAAGGTCGGCGAGCGTGTCGTCGTGCAGGGTCAATACCGGCTGCAGGGCGGCGCGCGCGTCGCCGCGACGATGCGGCCGGCGCCGTCCGTCGAGTTGCGGGCGGACACGACCGACGACGTGCCGCACGAGCGGGATTCCGGCAGCATGGTCACGACGGGTGCGCGCTGACATGAGCAAGAACCTGTTCGCGGTGTTCATCCGGTACCCCATCGCCACCTGCCTGATGACGGCGGGCATCCTGTTCGCGGGCGTGGCCGCGTATTTTCAGCTGCCCGTCGCGCCGCTGCCGCAGGTCGAGTTCCCGACCATCCAGGTGTCGGCCGTGCTGCCCGGCGCCGATCCGGTGTCGGTCGCGTCGACGCTCGCGCAGCCGCTCGAAACGCAGTTCTCGAAGATTCCGTACGTCACGCAGATGACGTCGCAGAGCACGCTGAGCTCGACGTCGATCGTGCTGCAGTTCAGCCTCGACCGCAGCATCGATGCCGCGGGCAACGACGTGCAGTCCGCGATCGACGCGGCGGCCGCGCAGCTTCCGTCGAACCTGCCGTCGCCGCCGACGTTCCAGAAGGTCAATCCGGCCGACTCGCCGATCCTGCTGCTCGGCGCCACCTCCGACACGCTGCCGCTGACGACGATCGACGACTACGTCGAGACGCGGCTCACGAAGAGCCTGAGCCAGATCGACGGCGTCGGCAGCGTATCGATCGGCGGCCAGCAGAAACCGTCGATCCGCATCCAGCTCGATCCGGTCAAGCTCGCCGCGCGCCGGCTGTCGTCGGAGGAAGTCCGCCACGCGCTCACCGGCCTGTCGGGCGTAAATCCCAAGGGCGTGTTCAACGGCACGTCGCGTTCGTACACGATCTACACGGATGGTCAGCTCACCACCCCGGCGCAGTGGAACGACGCGATCGTCGCGTACCGCGACGCCGCGCCGATCCGTATCCGCGACATCGGCCGCGCGGTGCTCGGGCCCGAGGACAGCACGCTCGCGGCGTGGATCGACGGCAAGCGCGCCATTTCGGTCGGCATCTACAAGAAACCCGGCGCCAATACCGTCACGACCGTCGACCGGATCAAGGCCAGGCTTCCCGAGCTCCAGGCGTCGCTGCCGCCGTCGCTGAAGCTCGCCGTGCTGGCCGACCGGACCCAGACGATCCGCGCATCGCTGCTCGACATCGAACTGACGCTGCTGCTGAACGTGGTGCTTGTCGTCGTCGTGATCTATGCGTTCCTCGGCAGCGCGCGCACGACGATCATCCCGGCCATCACGGTGCCCGTCTCGCTGTTCGGCGCATGCGCGCTGATGTGGGCCTGCGGCTACAGTCTCGACAACATCTCGCTGATGGCGATGACGATCGCGGTCGGGTTCGTGGTCGACGACGCCATCGTGATGGTCGAGAACATCACGCGCCACGTCGAGCGGGGCGAACGGCCGCTGCAGGCCGCGCTGAAGGGCCTCGGCGAAACCAGCTTCACGATTGCGTCGATCAGCATCTCGCTCGTCGCGGTGCTGCTGCCGCTGCTGCTGATGAGCGGCATCATCGGCCGCATGTTCCGCGAGTTCGCCGTCACGCTGTCGCTGACGATCCTCATGTCCGCGTTCGTCTCGCTGACGCTGACGCCGATGATGGCCGCCTACATGCTGCGCACGCAGCGACACGCCGCCGGCCGTCCCGAACGCCGGCCCGGGCTGTTCGAGCGCGCGTTCGCGCGGGTCGCGGCCGCCTACGAGCGCGCGCTCGATCTGGCGCTCCGGCATCGCTTCGTCACGCTGCTCGTGTTCTTCGCATCGGTCGCGGCGTCGGTGATCCTGTACATCGGCATTCCGAAAGGCTTCTTCCCGCAGCAGGACACGGGCGTGCTCACCGGCATCTCGGAGGCGTCGCAAACGATTTCCGTCGAGGACATGGCGCGCCACTCCGCGGCGCTCGCCGAGATCATCCGCGCCGATCCCGCCGTCGAGCACTGCCAGATGGCGGTCGGCGGCAGCGCCTATGCGGGCACGACCGTGAACAACGGCCGCTGGTTCATCACGCTGAAACCACGCGACCAGCGCGACGCGACCGCCGACGAGGTGATTCGCCGCCTGCGCCCGCAGTTCGCGAAGGTGCCCGGCGTGCGCATGTACCTGCAAGCCGCGCAGGACGTGATCATCGGTGCGCGCCTCGCGCGCACGCAGTATCAGCTCACGCTGCAGAGCGCCGACGTCGGCCTGTTGACCTCGTGGGCGCCGCGCGTGCTCGCGCGGCTGTCCGAGCTGCCGCAACTGCGCGACGTGGCGAGCGACCAGCAGGTCAACGGCTCCGCGCTGAGCATCAAGATCGACCGCGATCAGGCCGCGCGTTACGGACTCACGCCCCAGGCGATCGACGGCACGCTCTACGACGCGTTCGGCTCGCGCCAGGTCGGGCAGTATTTCACGCAGCTCGCAACCTACAAGGTCGTGATGGAGACGCTGCCGTCGCTGCAGCGCGATCCGTCGACGCTCGACAAGCTCTACCTGAAATCGCCGTCGGGGGAACCGGTGCCGCTGTCGTCGGTCGCGCGCTGGACCACCGACGCGGTGCAGCCGCTGTCGGTCAACCACCAGTCGCACTTCCCGTCGGTGACGATCAGCTTCAACCTCGCGCCCGGCGTGTCGCTCGGCGAGGCGACCGCCGCCGTCGATGCCGCGCAGGCCGCCATCAACCTGCCGCCCGCCATCCTCAGTTCGTTCCAGGGCACCGCGCAGGCGTTCCAGAGCACGCTCGCGACGATGCCGATCCTGATCGTGTCGGCGCTGATCGTCGCGTATCTGGTGCTCGGCGCGCTGTACGGCAGCTTCATCCATCCGTGGACGATCCTGTCGACGCTGCCGTCGGCGGGGGTCGGCGCGATCGCGACGCTGTGGCTGTTCAA
The DNA here is from genome assembly GCF_002097715.1 of Burkholderia ubonensis subsp. mesacidophila. Taxonomy (NCBI): domain Bacteria; kingdom Pseudomonadati; phylum Pseudomonadota; class Betaproteobacteria; order Burkholderiales; family Burkholderiaceae; genus Burkholderia; species Burkholderia ubonensis. Next base: position 1,205,362 of record NZ_CP020738.1, on the reverse strand, counting down.
GTACGACTTCAACCTGATCGCGCTGATCGGCGTGATTCTGCTGATCGGCATCGTGAAGAAGAACGGGATCATGATGGTCGACTTCGCGATCGCCGCGACGCGCGAGCAGAACATGACGTCGTTCGAGGCGATCCGCAACGCATGCCTGCTGCGCTTCCGGCCGATCATGATGACCACGATGACCGCGCTGTTCGGTGCGCTGCCGCTGATCTTCGCGTCCGGGATGGGCTCGGAGCTGCGGCGGCCGCTCGGCTATTCGATGGTCGGCGGCCTGATCGTCAGTCAGCTGCTCACGCTGTTCACCACCCCCGTCATCTACCTCTACCTCGACACGTTGTCGAACCGGCTCACCGCCTGGTTCAAGCGGCGCGAGGACGACGCGGAGCCGGAACCGGCGGCCGAACGCGCGACCCAGGAATGACGGTCGGCGCGCGGGCGGATGCCGCGCGCCACCCGCCCGTGGGCGCCGACGCCGCCCACGGGCTCCCACCTTCCCCATGCCCGCCCCCCGCCTCGCCCCGGGACGCCGGATGCATTACCATACCGTGGCCGATTTCAGGCAGTCGCCCGTCCCGCGCGGCGCCTGTCCGCCCGCGCGCGGCGCGGGCCCCACCAGGAACGACGTCGATGAAGCATCCATTCAGGTCGAGCATCACCCGCATCGCGCTATGCATCCTCTGCGCGGCCACTTCGCCGGCTCACGCGGCGCGGGAAAATGCGGCAGCCGTCGCGTCGCCGCACGACCGGCTGCAAGCGACCCTCGACCGCTTCGCGCGCGCCGCCGAGCCCGGTACGCTCGGCATCGCCGTGTTCGACATGCATGGCTCGGCCGAGTGGCACGTGAATGGCGACCGGTCCTTTCCGATGATGAGCGTCTTCAAGGCGCCCCTCGCCGCGGCGGTCCTCGACCGTGTCGAAAGGGGCCAACTGGCGCTGAACCAGCGCGTCACGATCACCCGCGATCAGCTGCGTCCCGGCGAGAGTGACATTCGCGACACCTTCCAGGGCGATCGCATGTCGTTCTCGGTCGACGCGTTGCTGCACGCGGCCGTCAGCAAGAGCGACAACACGGCCGCCGATGCGCTCCTCAAGGTGGTCGGCGGCCCGGGCGTCGTCACCGCGTTCCTGCGTGCCCACGGGATCGACGGGATGCGCGTCGACATGGGCGAGAGCCAGGTCTCCGAACTGTTTCGCAATCTCGGCGCCGCGTCTGCGCCGCCCGCGGGCGAAACCGCGCAGCAGCGAAAGCAACGGCTGCAGGGCGGCCTGCAGGCCTATCTGTCCGATTCCCGCAATCGCAGCACGCCGGTCGCGGCCGCGGATTTCCTGCGCAAGCTGTCGACCGGCGCGCTGCTGTCCGCGACGTCGACGCAGTACCTGATGACGCTGCTGCGCGAGCAGACGAACCCGCGCCGGTTGCGCACGGGCTTGCCGGCAGGCGTCACGCTCGCGGACAAGTGCGGCACGTCGCCGACGGTCAACGGCGTGACCGCGGCCTTCAACGACATCGGCGTCATGACGTGGCCCGACGGGCGGCGCATGATTGTCGCCGTGTTCCTGACGGCGTCGCCGGCGAGCCGCGCGGACCGCGACAGGCTGTTCGCCGATCTGGCGAAGGCCGTGGCGCAAGCCGCATCGTCGAGCCACTGAGGGCACGGCCCGTCGCGCGGACGGGCGAACGCCGGCGCACCTCGTCACGCAATGAACTGCGTGGGCAGCGTCGCAAACGAATAGAGCGTGTTGTTCAGGATCACCGTGGGCTCGCCGACGCGAATCTCGCGCACGCGAGCGAGGATCGCGCCCAGCAGCACGCTCATTTCCAGTTCGGCGAGATGCATGCCGATGCACATGTGAATGCCGCGGCCGAAGCTCAGGTGGCGTCGCGGAGGACGGGTGATGTCGAACTTGCCGGGATCGGGAAACACGCGTTCGTCATGATTCGCGCAGGCAAATACCATCATCACGCGCGCATTCTCCGGAATCGTGATGCCCTCGACATCGACGGCGCGCGACGTGTGACGCGCGAGGGAGCGCGCCGGCGTGCCGATGCGCATCGCCTCGTTGACCGCGCCGCGCACCAGCTCCGGCTTGCGCTTGAGCAGCACCCATTGATCGGGGTTCGTGCCCAGCCGGTAGACGAGCTGGCCAATCGCCGAGATCGTCGTTTCCAGGCTGGGCGTCACGTAATTGCGAATCGCGACCAGCGTGTCCTCGGGCGGCAGCTTGCCCTGCTCGACGAGGTCGAAGACGCGCCGCGACCAGCTTCCCGGGATCAGGTCCTCCGGGCTGATCTCGTTCATCAGGAACTGCCGCATTTCGGCGAACACGTCGATCGCCGCCCGGCCGCGCGCATTCTGCACGCCGACGAGATCGAACGCCGCGCTCGCCCAGCGCAGCATGTTTTCCCGGCCGAAGTCGGGAAACCCGACCAGCTTCGTGACGATCGACAGCGGCATGTACGACGCGAATTTTTCCATCAGGTCGAATTCGCCCTGGCCGGCGAATTCGTCGACCAGTTCGCTCGCGGCCGCCTCGATCTTGCCGCGCACCTCCTCGAGCGCGCGCGGCAGCAGCGGTTCGGCCGTGAGCGAACGGATCAGCGCATGGCGTTCGCCATCGGAAGCGGCGCCGTTCCTGATCCCGAGCGTCAGTTCGTTGCCCTTCGCATCGGCGGCGATCCCCTTGCCGCTGATGAACGTCTCGTGATCGCGCAACGCGGCTTCGAGCGCGTCGTAGCGCGTCAACGCATAGTTTTCGTGGCGAGGCATCCACACGACGGGCCCCAGCGCACGCATCCGTTCGTAATGCGGCCACGGGTTCCGAATGAACTCGTCCGAATAGAAATCGGCATCGTACGATGGGGCAGCAACACTCATGTCTTGATCTCCGTGATTGAAAAAAGAAGCGCGACGCGCGCGGTTCCGGCATGCACGTTCGTTACGCGCCCACGCGCTCGCGGCAACGGATTTCCGCGACCCGCTGGTCGTTTTGCATGAACGCCACGACGCCGTGCGCGTCACCGGGCACAATGTCGAACGGCTGTCGTGGATCGGCATAGCTGAGGAATTGCGCCGAGATATCCGCATCGAGCGCCCCGGGGTTCCGCGCCGTGCCGACGGACAATGCAATGTCGATCATCGTCAGCGCGGGCACGTGATCGACGCGCGCACCGTCCGAAAGCCTGTCGCCTTCCGACGGGAAATACCGGAAATGCCCGTCGGCGAGCGCCGAGAGCTGCGGCACCGCCCGGTCGATCCGGACGTTCGCATAGTCCAGGAATTTCCTGGTCCGGCGGACGAAAGACACGAGGGACGGCGGCAGCACGTTGAACAGCGTCACGACGCTGCGCGCCTCGGTCCCCGATCGGGCGACCAGCGTCGACCTGAGGGTCGCGACTCTTTCGTTGGGCTCGCGCGTCAATTCGACGTGCAGCGAAACCTGATATCCGTCGACTGCATCGATGGTCTCCGTCAGGCGCTCCATCGACTTGATCGCGAGCGAATGGTCGTCGCCGATCCGATGCTCGCGACGGCCGACCAGCACCGACAGCCGATGGCTGATCGCAAGGTCGTTGAGCACCGCGGCGTCCGAGCGAAATGCGGCCGTCTGCGGATCGACAAAGGCGACCGGGGCCTGGATGAAAAGGCCGGCATCCGATTCGGCGCAGGTGAGCGAATCACGTGCGCCATAACAGGACGCCAGCAGATCGATGAGCGTGTCCTCTGCGTGCATTGATACTCCAGTACGGGAAACGGAAACACCGGTTTTGATCGGGCGTCCGGCGCCACGCCACGGCGCGCCTATGCCGTTTTCAGCGATGCTTGATGCGCTCGCTTCCTGATGGCTTTGCGATCGATCTTGCCGAACGCCGTCAATGGAATCTCGTCGGTCAATTCCACGATCTGCGGCACCTTGTACCAGGAGAGGTGTTTCCCGACATGCGCCTGGACGAGGCCGAGCAGGTCGCCCTCGTCGGCGCGCCGATCCGCGGGAACGATCAACGCCTTGAGAAGCGGCTGACCGTCGGGTTGCACGCTGGAATACACGACGGCATTGCGAATCTCGTCCAGCCCGAGGAGAACGGATTCGATCTCGGCGGGATGCACGTTCTGCGCACCGACGATTTCGAGGTCGTCCAGCCGCCCCGAAATGCGCACGAACCCCTCGGCGTCGATCGTGGCCGCGTCGCCGGTTCCGTACCACTCGGTCGCGCCGAAACGAACCGGCGACGCGTCGGCGCGCTCGACGCCGAGCGTGATCGTGGTTCCGGAAACCTGCAGCTTCCCTTCCACGCCCGGCGGCGCCACGCTGCCGGCGTCGTCCACGACACGCGCGTCGTAGGGCGGCAGCACGCGGCCCGACGCGCCTTCCTGCTGGTATCCCGGACCGTTGACGACCATGGCGTGCCCGATCTCCGAACTGCCGAAGATGTTCACCAGCCGGTCGTCGAGATAGGCCCGCAAGCGCTGCTCGAGCACGAGCGGGAGGACCGCGCCGCCGCAGGCCGCCAGTCTCAGCGCGCAAAGCCGGTCGCCGAACCCGTCCGCCAGTATGTGGCCATAGAAGCTGGGCGGTCCGTACAGCATCGTCGCGGCATGCTTGCCGATCAGCGAAGCAGCCCGCTCCGGCGTCAGGCGCGGACGGCTCAGCACGGCCGCGCTCCCCCTGAGCAGCGGAAAGAAGAACGAATTTCCGAGTCCCGCGGCAAAGCACATCCGCGCCGCGGACACGCTCGTGTCGCCTGGCCCGATGCCCAGGTGCGACGCGAATGCCGACGTGAAGACGACCGGATCGCCGTGGCTATGAAAGATGATCTTCGGCAGTCCCGTCGTGCCGGATGAAAACACGCCATAGGCGATTTCGTCGTGCGTGCGATGGGCGATCCCGGTGGCCGCGGCGCCGCGGGAACGCGGTGCGAGCAGCGCCGTCGGATCGACGCACGCCTGTCCCGGCATCGCGACGGACGACACGACGAGCCTGGCGCTCGAACGCGCGACCAACTGCGCCCGTTCGTCCGCATGGATCTCGGGATTCATCGGTATCGGCACCGCGCCGATGCGAAGGGCGCCCAGGAACGTCACGACGAATTCCCAGGAATCAGGCAGGGCCATCAACAGACGGTCACCACCGCGGACGCCGGCATCGACCAGATTGGCCGCGACGGTGTTGCTGCCCTCGAATACCTCGGCGAACGTATACGCTGCGTCGCCCTCATGAAACACCACGCGCTCGCGCCAGCGGAATGCGTCCACCCGGTCTTCGATCACGCTCAACAGGTTCTCGTTGCGGCGCGTCGTTTCCTTACCGGCGCGGACTGCTTCGGTCTCGATAACCATATCTCCCCCATTCTTCTCAAAGAAAA